>CAVZTX010000007.1:0-51671 GCA_963778375.1 uncultured Chloroflexia bacterium
GGGCATCAGATTGCGGAGGACTATATCAAGCTGGCCGAGTCGAAGCAGAAGGAGTTTGGTTTCAACCTGGTAGATCGCCAACTGGCCTGCTTGCCTTTGCTGTCGGAGCCTGGGAAGGCCTATCTATCGGCGATGGCTTGTGGTGCGAACTTTGCCTGGGCGAACCGACAGTTGTTGATGCATGGAGTGCGGCAAGCCTTCGCGAGCGTATTTGGGCGCAAGGCTCGGCCAAAGGAGATGCCGCTGGTCTATGATGTGTGCCATAACATTGCCAAGATGGAGGAGTATGAGATAGATGGGCAAATGCAGCACGTATGTGTGCATCGCAAGGGGGCGACCCGCGCCTTTCCGGCGGGGAATCCTGCTATTCCTGAACGGTATCGTGCTGTCGGGCAACCGGTGCTGATTCCGGGTGACATGGGTCGCTACTCGTTCGTCCTGGTTGGCGCACCAGGATCGATGGAGCAAACATTCGGCACTTGCTGTCATGGAGCTGGTCGTCGCCAGAGTCGTACCGCTGCTAAGAAGTCGATGAGCGCGCGTGAGCTACTCGATCAGTTGAATGCAAGAGGTGTAACGATTCGCGTACACAGTAAGAATTTGCTGACTGAGGAGGCTCCTCAGGCATATAAGGATGCGCAACAGGTAGTGAATGTGGTGCATAATGCGGGGTTGGCGAAGTTGGTGGCACGGTTGAAGCCTGTGATTGTTGTGAAGGGGTAGGTTGAAGAAAAAGGGCGGCTCGCTAAGTGAGCCGCCCGAACTTATCTTTAGAAACTAGACATCCCAAGGATGCCCGACTATGATACTAGTATGAGCGTCTGTAGCCTCCAGAGACGGCACGCAGGATGGCAATCAGGATGCAAGCGCCGATGAAGGCGATGATCACGGTTCCGATGAAACCGGATGCACCCAGTCCAACGAGACTGGCGAGAAAGCCGCCGAGGAATGCACCAACGATACCCACGATGATATCACCGAGGACGCCGTAGCCACCGCCACGCATTACTAGGCTGGCGAGGAAGCCTGCGATCAAACCGACAAGCAACCACCATACGATGGTGCTGAGACTGAGGTCTGCTAAAACCAAACTTGCTAGTGCCATTGTTACATTCTCCTTCTATATCTTTGCTAGTTGAAATCTGTCAATGTTACGTCGCTGTCCAACGCGGTAGAGCGCTCAGAGAAAGTGTTCAAGGTTTATCAGGTACCTGTTTGTTATTTATACAATAATCTACTCATTGGGATAATACAAGTCTACAATAGAAAGATTAAGCGCTTCCTAACTGTTTGCTAAGCTTTTTAATTTTTTGTGTATGGTAATCAGCGTCTTGCCAACATTTGGCCTGCTTGTTATACTCGCAGTAGGAAGTGGAAGAGCCTAAACAAGGATGAGAAGCGAAGTAAGGAGTTTTGTAAGTGAAAGTGCTAGTAACAGGGGCCGCAGGTTTTCTGGGCGGTCATCTTGTTGATATGTTAGTGGAACGTGGCGATGAAGTACGCGCAATGGTGCGTCCGGTGGAGGAAGCGAGGCGCTTGCGGAAGCTGGCGGGTGTCGAAGTCGTGCAAGGCGATTTGACCGAGCCGGAATCGCTCAAACGAGCAGTGCGAGGCGTGCAGCGGGTGTATAACGTTGCCGCGAAGACGGGTCCGTGGGGGTTGGAAGAAGTCTACCAAGCTATCAACGTACGAGGGCTGGCCAATCTGATAAATATTTCGATGGATGCTGGCGTGCAGCGTATAGTGCATACGAGTTCGATTACAGTTTATGGACATCACCTGCATGGTACTATTACCGAGGATGCTCCATTTCGTGCCGAAGACAATCCATATAGCCGCACTAAGATTGCGGGTGAGAAGTTAATTGCAAATCTGGTCAAGGATCGAGGCGCGCCAGTGGTGATCGTACGCCCGGCCTGGATTTATGGACCGCGTGATAACGCTAGCTTTGGGCGATTTGTGGCTCTGGTCGAATCAGGCAAGGGCTTTTTGATTGGCTCCGGCAGGAATATCGTTCCGGTGGTTTACGTGCGGGATGTGGCACAGGGACTCATCAAAGCCGGTGATGCGAGTGACGGGGTGATTGGGCGCGCCTATACGATTGCTGACGACCAGCGTGTGACGCAGGCCGAATATATGAATACGATTGCGGATGAATTGCATATGCCACAACTTTCGCGTCATATCCCCTATGCCGCATTGTATACCGCTGGCCGTACTGCTGAGTTGCTATGGCAGGCGATGGGTCGGCGAAATGCTGCACCGCCTCCGGTGACTACCTATGGAGTGACGTTGCTTGGCGGAGATCAACAGTTTTCAATTGATAGAGCACGCCGAGAGCTTGGATATGCGCCGGAGTATGACGTTATACGTGGCGTTATGGAGGGCGTGAACTGGTACCAGCAAAGCAAGATGGGCAATTCGCAATCACAGGAGGAACCAGAGCTGGTTAATCAACTGCTAAAATAGGCAGCGTGCGCGTTTTGTATGGAGGGAGATCAAGCTCAAAGAATGCAATGGATTATGACCCATGGAGGTCATTACCATGAAAGATGCAAGCAGATTACCTCCAAGCGAGATAATAAAAGCTCAGCGTAAACGACGGTGTTGGACGCAGGAGCAGTTGGCAGAGGCGCTAGGAACCTCGGCTAAAAATGTGGGGCGCTGGGAACGTGGTGAAACGTCTCCCAGCCCCTACTATTGCCAGAGGCTATGCGAAGTTTTTGGCGTGAGCCCTTGGGAGTTGGGCTTGCTCGAGGCGGATCCACTGCTTCAGCTTCCGGTAGAGCCTGATACTGATTCTGCCGGGCGGGGACGACCTTTCCATGAAGCTTTCTTGCCCAAACGTACTTCATGGCGCGTTGCACTGGCAATTCTGTTCTTGCTTGTAGTGATTGTTGGGTTGTTTGGGCTGAGTAAGTTCTTCGCTACTCCTGCATATGCGCATATTAAGCCAGGGGGATCATGGATCAGTCCTATGAATGGGCAGATGGTCTCGGGCGTTATTCACTTCGCGGCATATGCTTACCCCACCAATCCCGGTGACCCCGCGATAGACCACGTGAACTTTACGATGTGGTGGCAAGGGGTCGATCCCCGAAGATGGGTTATTGCCTGTACCATTCATGCTCATTCATCTAAAGATGTCTTCAGTTGCGATGTGAACCTTGCACAATTGGGTGCAGTCGCCGGTCCGATAAGAATCAGTTTTGATGTCTATGATCGGAATGGCAACTACAATAAGGCACCCAATGGAGTGCATGCGATTACGTACTTCCCATAGAAAAATCAGGGCCCTGGATGATACTAGCGGCATAGTTAAGCTGGTGCACTACCTTGCTGGCGCAGCCGATAGCGTTGGAGCTTTCCTGTGCCAGCGCGTGGCAAGGCATCGACGAACTCAATGGCGCGTGGATACTTGTAGGGTGCGATGTGTTGTTTGACAAAGTCCTGTAAGGTTTTGGCCATAGCGGCATCGCTGGCGTAACCGGGCTTGAGTACGACGAATGCTTTGATGATCGTGCCGCGTTCGGGATCGGGTGCCCCTACTACGGCACACTCCGCCACGGAGGGATGCATGAGCAGGGCACCTTCGACCTCTGGCCCGGCGACGTTGTAACCTGCTGTAATGATCATGTCGTCTGTGCGAGCCTGGAACCAGTAGTAACCATCCTCGTCCAACAGATAGGCATCGCCGGTGAGGTTCCAACCATGTTGGACATAGGTGCGCTGGCGCTCGTCAGCGAGATAGAGGCACCCGGTTGGCCCTTTCACTGCCAGTCTTCCAACGGTGTTGGGTGGGAGTTGGTTGCCATTATCATCGAGAATGCACGCTTGATAGCCCGGTATGGCCTTGCCGGTTGCACCGGGACGGACTTCTTCTGGTGTTGATGCGATGAAGATATGGAACATCTCGGTTGAGCCGATACCATCAATGATCTCGATGCCGGTTGCCTCGCGCCACATTGTGCGTGTCGAGACCGGCAGTGACTCACCGGCAGAGATACTTTGCCGCATGGTAGAGAGGTCAAACTTGCTGGCAAGCTCCGACATCTGACGATAGAAGAGTGGCGAAGACCAGATGCTGGTGACGTGATAGTCTTGAATTGCTTGTAGCATGCTTTCGGGGGTGAGTTTCTCCAGCAGGACCGTTGCGGCACCAACGCGCATGGGGAAGATCAGCAGACCGCCAAGTCCAAAGGTAAAGGCTAGCGGAGGTGTTCCCATACAGATATCATCCGGACGAAGCTGGGTTATCGATTTGGGGAAACAATCACTGGCGGCGATAATATCACGATGAAAATGCATGGTTGCCTTTGGCTGGCCTGTCGAACCGGAGGTGAAGGCAATCAACACTGTATCGTCAGCGGCAGTGTCTACTGCATGAAACGGCTCGTTCCACGCTGACATGCGTGCCTCAAGCCCTTCGGGAGAAGAATCGTTGAAATAGATGATTTGCTGGAGCATGGGGCAATGCTGCTGTGCCGCTTGCAGTTCAGCGTCTAACCGACGGTCACAAATGGCGGCGCTAATTTGTGCTTTCTCGATCATCTGTACCAGTTCTTTTTCACGCAGTAGAGGCATGCTTCCGACTACGATCAGCCCGGCTTTGGCAACAGCGCACCAGCAGACGGCAAGCATGGCGTTGTTAGCACTGCGCAGCAGCACCCGGTTGCCGGGGACCAATCCCATGTCATGTGTTAGAACATGGGCAACTTTGTTCACCTGTTCCTGCATTTGGGCATAGGTGAGGACGCCTTCGGCGCCGATAATGGCTGGATGGTCGCCATGTCCATCGCGGACGTGCTTGTCCAGCAGTTCAACGACGCAATTCAGGCGGTCGGGATACTGTACTTCAGGGATGGTAAAGATCAGGTCGGGCCACTGTTCGCGTGGGGGCAAATTGTCGCGTGCAAAGGTATCGACGTGAGCTGAGTACGCACTCATTGTATTCTCCTCCTTGAAAATCTCCTTATTGATAACTGTCTTTATTTTTCGCCTCGCCCGACGAGTTCGCGGGCGATGATGAGGCGTTGGATATGGCTGGTTCCTTCGTAAATTTGCAGGCCTTTGATATCTCGATAGTAGCGTTCGACGGGGTACTCGTTGGAATAGCCGCGATTGCCGTGCAGTAGTACTGCTTGCGAAGCTGCTTCCATTGCTGCTTCTGTGGCGAAGAGCTTGGCGATAGATGTTGCTTTGGTGGCGGGCAGGTTCTGGTCTTTGAGCCAGGCGGCACGATAGACGAGCAGGCGAGCAGCTTCTACGTCGGCAGCCATGTCCGCTAGCGTTGCCTGGATCATCTGGAATTCAGCGATGCGCTGGCCGAACTGGCGGCGATGCTTTGCAAAGGCGATGCAGGAGTCAAGGCATGCCTGGGCAACACCGACAGCACCAGCAGCCACTCCCAGAGCGACCACGATCAAGGCAGACATCGCGACTTTGAAGCCTTCGCCCGCGGAGCCAAGCAGGGTACTCTTGGGCATGTGGCACTCCTTGAAGGTGATGTGGGCGTGTTCCGATGCGCGATGGCCCAACTCTTTACCTGGCATGGGTTCGCGGTGGAAGCCAGGAGTATCGGTTTCGACAATGAAGGCACAGATACCTTTATGGCGGGCTGAACGGTCTCGTGTCGCAAATACGATAGCAACACGGGCGCTGATGCCGTTCGTGATCCAGATTTTCTCACCGTTGAGGACGTAGCTATCGCCTTCTTCACGAGCGGTGGTTTGCATGCTGGCTACATCGGAACCGGCATTTGGCTCGGTCAGGGCGTAGCAGCCAATCTCTTCGCCTGTTGCCAGTTTTGGCAGATAGCGGCGTTTCTGTTCCTCGCTGCCCCACTCCTGGATGCAGAGCGATACCAGACTGGCGTGGACGGTCAGGAAACCACGCACAGAGGAGTCGGCACGCCCCAGTTCCTCACAAAGCAAGGCATAGCTAACGTAGTCCATGCCGGAGCCGCCGTATTGTGGGTCAACCGGCCCTGCCAGGAAGCCCAGTTCTCCCATGCGCCGAACCAGGGGTAGTGGAAATTGGCCCTTTTCATCTGCCTCGCGAGCGATAGGCGCTACCTCTTGTTCGGCAAATTGGCGGGCAAGGTTCTGGATGCGTTTTTGTTCCGATGTCAGCTCAAAATCCATGAAGAACTTCGCTCCCTCTACTCGTCTATGCCAATGATGGCTATGCCTTCTATCTCGATTAATGCTTCGTCCTGGAAAAAGCGCGAGATCTCGAAGAGGGCGGTGGCCGGATAGTAGTCGCCAAAGAAGGATTTATGTACCGCGCCCAGGGGTTTGAGGTGAGCAAGGTAGTCGTCGCGGTCGCGTACGAAAATATTGATCTTCACGATATCCTGCATCTTCCCACCGACAACTTCTACGACAGTTTTCAGATTGCGAAGCACTTGCTCGTACTGGGCTACAAGGTTATCCGGGGCAACAATTTGGCCCTCTGCATCGCTACCGGTTTGGCCTGACAGGAAAAGCAGGCTTCCGCCCGTTGCAAGGATACCATGACTGAAGCCTCTTGGACGTGCCAACTCGGGTGGATTGACGATAGTTTTTCCCATGACTTCCTACTTTCCGATGAATCTGGGTTTTTCTTTGGCTTTGAACGCTTCATAGAAGCGGCGATGATCTTCTCCCATTAACATGAGCACCTGCGCCTGAGCTTCCGCCTCGATGGCGGAGACGAGATCCATGTTGAGTTCGGAGTTAAGCATATGCTTGGTCATCGAGATGGCGAGCGTGGGACCCTGAGCAAGACGCCTAGCCCATTCATGGGCCGTAGATAACAAGTCCGCGTGGGAAACCACTCGATTTACCAGGCCATAGCGCTCGGCGGTAGTGGCGTCGATGGTATCGCCAAGCAGGAGCAGTTCGAAGGCGCGTCCCATGCCGATGACACGTGGCAGCAAGTAGCCGGCTCCCATATCGGCTCCGGTCAAGCCAACTTTGGTGAAAAGGAAGGCAAAACGGGCCTTCTCGGAGGCGATACGCAGGTCGGAGGCTAGCGCGATTACGGCTCCTGCTCCGGCGGTCATGCCATTGAGGGCGGCAATAATTGGTTTGTCCAGCAGGCGCATGTTCTGGACGACGGCTCCGGTCATGCGGGTGAACTCGATGTGACCCTTCATATCACGTTTCAGCAGTTCACCGATGATCTCGTGTACGTCGCCGCCGGAACAGAAGTTATCTCCTGCACCGGTCAGAACTACCACGCGAACCGTTTCGTCGTAGCGCAACGTTTCAAACAGGTCACGAAGCTGGGCGTATACCTCAAAGGTGAGGGCGTTCATCACTTCAGGACGGTTGAAGGTAAGGGTTGCAATGCCGTCATTTACTTCGTAGAGGAAATCATAGTTCATGACATGACTCCGCCGCCATCGATGTTGATGGCCTGACCTGTGATACCTTTGCTGATGTCCTGGGCCAGGAAGACGGCTATTGCTGCTATCTCTTCTGGCTCCATGAGTCGTCGTTGTGGGCTAGTCTTTTCTAAGGTTTCTCGTGCCTGCGCCTCGGGCATTCCGGTGCGAGAGGAGATGTTTCTGACGCTGGCATCGGTCATGGGAGTATTTACATAGCCGGGACAGATGGCGTTGACCGTGATGTTGTACGGCATCAGTTCGGTAGCCAGGGCACGAGTCAGGCCGAGTACGCCGTGCTTTGCGGCTGTGTATGCGGCGATGTAGCTGCCGCCGACTCTTGAAGCAATCGAGGCAATGTTGATGATGCGGCCCCAACGCTGCTCTACTAAGGTAGGTACAAAGGCCTTGGTTACGTAGTATACGCTGGTGAGGTTGACGGCTAGCATACGATGCCAGAGATCGTCGGAGTGGTTGAGGAATTTGTGGCTTCCCGCGTTCCCTGCATTGTTGACCAGGATATCTAACCCACCAAGCGCCTCTAGAGCTTTTGCTGCCATCGATTGTATCTGCTGGGGGTCGGTTACGTCACATGAAATTGCCAAGGCCTGGCGGTCCAGTGCTTGAATCTCAGCCACGAGTTCTTCGAGTTCAGTTGCGGTGCGGGCGCTCACAGCTACGTTTGCTCCAGCTTCGGCGAGTGCGAGGGCGATGCTGCGACCTATGCCTCGTCCTGCGCCGGTGACGACTGCTCGCCGGCCTGCGAGTGTGAGATTAGGATTGGTGGCCATAAATGGTTATCCTTTTGTTAGATAACTACAAAAGCTGGTCAGAATGGGACGCTTCGGGGGCACTAGCCCAGGCGGGTGTAAGACCATAGTAGAGAACATCGGGATCAATGTCTGCGCCATTCGGCCAGGTGATGGTTCCTTCCTCGACTTGCATGGAACGGAACATCAAGGGATCACACCGAATGGCCTCGAAGATGGGGCCGTGTAAATATGCCTCCAGGTTGATTTCCCGCCGCGAACCGTCGGTGAAACGCACATCTACAATGAAGTCCCTTTTTGGTTCGGCGTACCGAACGCGTACTAGCAATGCCATTGTAACCTCACTATGCTACTGATAAGTAGTCTATATCCTATCACCAAATGGTTCTGAGCGGCAATATGGGCTATGCTTTCGCATTCTATCCAGCATTTCGTAGTTTAATAGTCCGGAACTGATATCAGTGAAAGGCTCGGGAGAAGCCTGAGGAGAGATATATCAACAGGGTTTCGCGTCACATTCATTTTCTATGCATCTAGACAAGGAAATCGATTGCTACTAGCCGAGGGAGCCAATACTTATAGAGATAGACATAAAAAATAGTGGTCTCCAACGTCTATCATAATGGCACTGAGAGATCTCTCTGCTGTGATGAGTTGTATGTATTTCCGTTCGTCTATCTCCTGAAAGGAGCACATGCGATGAAGGATGAAGATCTCTTCTCTCACGATGGACCATTTCCCGTCGCTTCTGATCATGAACGTGGTGGTGACGGTGGCCATAGTGCGCTCTCACCAGCTTCCCCTGCGACTCAAGAAGCACCGCCACTGACTCATGCACCTAAGACAGAACAGCGACTTACGCCGCGTCGTCACCTGCGGCTTCTGCTAGTGGGGATGGTGGTGCTTGTGCTTGTCGCTCTGGCTGGCGGGTATGGTATCTTTCGTGCGGTCTCACAGCCTGTTCATCACGCACCCTCTGCCTTCCAGCAGGCCCACTGTCCTTTTCCTCTCGGTACCAGTCTGGTCGAAGGACAGGACGTCAGATGTGGCTTCCTGACGGTACCTGAAGATCGTAGCCAGCCTGGGAGCCCCACCATCCGGCTGGCGGTGGCGATCTTCAAGACACCTGATCCTCACCCGGCTCCTGATCCGGTGCTCGTTCTGGGTGGTGGTCCTGGTGATGCACAACTCGTAAACACGGGGCCGTTGATCAACGCGAGGAACCTGGCGAGTGTGGCGTCGGGGCGGGACTTCATCCTGTTGGACCAACGGGGTGAGGGCTACTCACAGCCCTCATTGAGCTGTCAGGCCAACGAGACCTTGCAAGCGTGCCACAATCGCTTGCTAAAGGAGGGCATCAACCTGAACGCCTTTACGACGCTGGAAAATGCAGCCGATGTGCACGATCTCATCCGAGCACTTGGCTATCAACAAGTGAACTTGCGCAGTGTTTCCTACGGCACACGTCTGGCGCTCACCGTCATGCGCCTGTATCCGACAGACCTGCGCAGCGTGGTCCTCAATTCGGTTCTCCCTTCACAAGTGAATGCCTTCACGAATATACCACAGGCAACCGGACGGGCCTTTAATGTCCTCTTCCAGGGGTGCGCGGCTGACAGCTACTGCAATGCGACCTACCCGCACCTGCAGTCCGTCTTCTATCAACTGATCGCTGACCTGAACACCACTCCGATCAGCTTCCAGGCAACTCCCCAAACAGGCGGCAGTATCACCGTGCACTTCACAGGCAACGACCTTGTGCTGTGGTTGCGACAATCGTTATACACCACCCGACTCATACCAATATTGCCACAAGTGCTCTTCCAAATTCGCCAGCATGACTACACCCAGCTTGCCCAGATCTATGGTAACAGCATCGACACCACAGGAAGCATCGGACTGTTCTACTCAGTGATGTGTAGTGAAGATATGGCATACACCACGCAGCACGACTTGGAGACATCCGTTCAGGGACTTCCGGCACCGATCCAACCTGCGCTGCTCGACTTTGGCTTGTTTAGATACTCTGTCTGTCAGTTGTGGAGGGTAAAACCGGTCCCTTCAATACAGAAGGAGCCGGTCAGGAGCAGCATCCCAACGCTGATCTTGCAAGGCGAATATGATCCAGTGACGCCACCAGCCAACGGGATGCTGGCAGCACAGACGCTGAGTAGGAGTTACTTCTTCCTGTTTCCAGGAGTAGGCCACGGAGTATCTTCTCCCTTCAACACATGTCCAAACGACATCGTGTATGCCTTCCTGGCAAACCCAACAGAGAGACCCGACGCAAGTTGCATTAGCAGCATGCCAGAACCGTTCTTTACGTAATCGCTCTCCAGCGAGTTGAGCGGGGATTGCATGGATTGTCCTGCTCAACTCTACAGGAGTCATGAGCCGAAAAACGGAGCGAGACAACGAGTACTATTGCCATGCTTGCGGCAGTTCGCAAGGGGTTTTACATGAGTTGTGGAGTTTGCCCCGCATACAGGGGCAAACTCCACAACTCATATAGTGAATGTGCGAGCCGGTGCTCGCAGCGAGAAGTCCTGCATACCTAATCGTTGGCGGTGGAGGTCGAGAGCAGGACTGATGCGGTGCCTTTGATTGCGTCGGCTGCTTTCTCGGCGATCATGATGGTGGGGGCGTTGGTGTTGCCGCCTATTAGAGTTGGCATGATAGAGGCGTCGATCACACGCAGGCCTTCTACGCCTCGTACGCGCAGGTCTGCATCGACTACGGCCAATGGGTCGTTGCCCATCTTGCAGGTGCCGACGGGATGATAGAGTGTTTCGACGTAGTTGCGGATATACTCGGCGATTTCTTCGTCGCTCTGTACCTGAGGACCAGGATGTGTCTCAATGTCACGAAATGGAGCGAAGGCTTGCGTTTCACCCAGCTTACGTGCAATCTTGACGCCCTCCACTAATATTTGGATATCGGCCTCTTCGGCAAAGTAGTTTGGCTGGATGATCGGTGCTTCAGCGGGATTGGTTGAGCGCAAGGCAATGAAGCCACGACTTTGTGGATGCAACACACATGGCGCTATAGTGTAGCCATCACCTTCTGGCATGGTAAAGCCATGATTCAGGTAGTAGACCGGCGTGAAATGGTATTGTACGTCGGGCATAGGTAGATTGGTTTGCGTTCGGATGAAGGCTCCAGCCTCTGCGACATTTGAGGTCATTGGCCCCATTTTGTTCTCTATGAAATCTTGCAGATGCTCTGGCGTCTGCCCATGTATCAACGAGATTGGTTGAGTGCAGGCATAGAGTACGACAATTGCCGGATGATCTTGCAAATTCTGTCCTACCCCTGGTAGATCAGCTACTATGGGTATATCCAGCGCATTCAGGTGATTGGCAGGTCCGATGCCGGAGAGCATCAGTAGTTGGGGAGAGTTGATTGTTCCACCGGAGAGAATGACTTCCTTGTTGGCATTGACTTGCTGTTTCTCACCGTTCTGGATATACGCGACGCCGACTGCGCGAGTGCCATCGAAGATGATGTTGATAACAAGTGTATGCGTTTGCAAGGTGAGATTAGGGCGACTCAGGATGGGATGGACATAGCCAACCGCAGCACTATGACGTAGTCCTTCCCTTTGCGTCACCTGGTAAATGCCAACACCATCCTGCTCAGCTCCATTGAAGTCGTTCGTGAGAGGAAGACCTGCTTCTACCCCTGCTTCAACGAAAGCATGAGTGAGAGGGTTGACCGTACGGAGATCTGTCACATTTAGAGGGCCAGAGGTACCGTGATATTCTGAGTTTTTAAGGTCCTCGCGCTCCTCATTTTCGGCTTTCTTGAAATAGGGCAGTACGTCAGAGTAACTCCAGCCCGCGTTTCCCAATTCGCTCCAGTGATCATAATCGCGGGGATTTCCTCGCATATAGACCATCGCGTTGATGGAACTGGAGCCACCCAGGACTTTTCCACGGGGCCAATACAATTTACGATTGTGAAGATGTGGCTGTTCTTCTGTCTCGTATGCCCAATCGAGGGGAGACTTAAACAGAGTGGAGAACGCGGCTGGAATGTGGATTGCCTGCTCCTCGTCTGGGCCACCGGCTTCGAGCAGAAGGACGGAGGTCGAGGGGTCTTCGGTTAAGCGATTGGCAAGTACGCAACCTGCGGAGCCAGCGCCGACAATTACATAGTCGTACATAGTTTCCTGCCTTTCAAACTGTGTTCAAATATCGATGGTTGTCTGGTCCGCCATGATCGTAATCATATCATATCTGTATGATTTTATTGTCCTGGTGACAAGTAAACGAAGGTGGAAGATAGAGACTTTCTTGAGATACCCACAAGTCACATAGATATGTGGGGTTAGGAAACCATGATACAATAGTTCGAAAGGAGGTAAGATGGATATAGCTCAACAGATCGTCAAACAAGTGGCCCAAGGTGATTTTGCCGCAGTGGAGCAGCGCCTTGCGGAACGCATCAAACCTTTGCTCCCTATTGAAGCACTGCGGGCCAGTTGGCAGGGGATTGAACAGCAGGTGGGAACGTTTCGGGAACTGGGAAAAACGTCTGAGGTGCAGACGCAGCAGGGTCTGGTACATGTTGTCACCTGCATCTTTGAGTGGGGAAGTCTTGATGTGAACATTGTCTTAAATGATGCGAGTGAGATTATCGGTTTAACGGTGACGCCTGTGGGGACCGTTGAAAAGCAGGCGAATGTCAGCTATGAGCCTCCACCATATGCGAAGCCCGAGCGTTTTTCCGAAGAGGAGGTGCAGGTAGGACGCGGAGAATGGGTGTTGCCAGGAACATTAAGTCTTCCGCAGGGCGATGGGCCATTTGCGGCAGTGGTTCTGGTGCATGGATCGGGGCCGCAGGATCGTGATGAGACGATCCCGCCCAACAAGCCGTTCCGCGATCTAGCCTGGGGATTGGCTTCACAAGGCATCGCCGTGTTGCGCTACGATAAACGCACAAAAGTCTATGCCGCTCAAATGAACAGGGAGAGAAATACACTCACTGTCAAGGAAGAGACCATTGATGATGCGCTGGAAGCTGTGGCCCTCCTGCGTGAGCGGCCAGAGATAGATGCGGAGCTGATCTTTGTGTTGGGACATAGCCTGGGCGGCTACTTGGCTCCACGCATTGGCGCTGCCGACCCGCGGATTCGCGGCTTGATTATCCTGGCCGGTTCTGCACGCCCATTTGAGGATGTAATCCTGGATCAGATGACCTATGTGCTTTCGCTGACTATGCCCGACCCGGTGGTGCGACAGCAGCAGCTTGTGGCCCTCAAACAGCAGGTGGAACTGGTTAAAGATCCCAAGCGCTTGCCGACGGCCAAAGCTTCCGACTTGCCGTTGAGCGTTCCAGCAGCCTACTGGCTCGACTTGAACATCTATCACCCGGAGAAAGTGGCGCAAACGCTGAAACAGCCGATGCTCTTCCTGCTGGGCGGGAGCGACTATCAGGTCACACAAGAGGATTTCCAGATATGGCAGAACGCATTGGCCAGTCGCAGCGATGTGCAATTTATTCTATATCCGGGCTTCAGTCACATGTTTATGCCGGTAGAAGGCGGGCAGAAGGCGACTCCTGCTACGTACAGCGTGGCCGGTCATGTGGCGGAAGAGGTGGTGAATGAGATTGGGAGTTGGATCAAGAGAATCTCAGGACTTCAGACTCCATAAGCTGAGCAGCAGGGTGGTTAATGCCGTTTTCTATACTCATAGACGTAATAGAAAACTGCGGCGAAGACGTTCATCAACAGAAATGCCAACATCCAGTACCATTTCTCGTTACTAGACAAACGGTCATTTCCACCTAGATCCCAGGCCATCCGTAGCCAGAATATTATCAACGGTAGAGTTATCAGCAATGGAAGTATGATCAATGAAATTGGCTGAGCCATAGCGCACTCCTTATCTATCCTTATAGCGCACAATATTCATAACAGGGGTTGCAGAGTGTAAGCATTCGGCCGCACTGGATATTAGGAGTAGTAAATGGAATGGCCTTGATTTCTCTTGAGGCTCCTCAGTCCATTGTTTACGGGTGGCAGCCCAACATATGGCAGCCATTGGGGGCTGTGCCAGAGACAAGTACAGGTAAGATGACTCCGAACAGCAGCAACGCCAGCAGTATTGCGACCAGGACGAGCTTAGCCTGCGGGTGGCCAAAATTCATAGTCCACCCGAACCCGAAGCGCTTGGGGACAAACATTGCAGGATCATCAGGATTGTTGTAAAAGATGCCTCCATACCAGTACCGTTCATCATCGCGGAAAATAGCGCCGGTGCTGTAACGAGTAGCGGATGTGTCAGCTTTTGACCGGGAAGGTTGAGGATGCCAGAACAGGACGAGGATGATGGTAATCAACGCCCCACCGATTACTAAAAGAGCTGGCAAAGATATATTCATGAGGAGAACTCCATAATACACAAATCGGCTCTACCAGCCGCTAGAATCGTGTTGATCTCGTTGCTTGTTGTGAGGTAGCCACCTACCATAGTGGGAATACCCGCCTCGTTGCGGACCCGGTCGCTCAAGGGGGTGAGGAAGCCACGACCATAGGAGGGTTCACTATCGATGGTAGTTTGACCAGCCATAATCGTAAGCATATCACATCCGTGCGCTTTCAAGGCCTTGGCAACGATTACGGCATCTTCAACGTCGAAGCCGCCCTTTACGCAGTCGGTGACTGAGAGGGCGACTGAGATGGGTTTGTCTTGGGGCCAGGTAGCACGTACCGCATCGAATAGTTCCAGGAGGAAGCGCATGCGGTGTTCCAGGTCGCCTCCATATTCATCTGTGCGAAGATTGGTGAGGGGCGAAAGAAAGCTTGCCAGCAGGTAGCCGTGGGCAAAGTGGAGTTGTAGCAGGTCGAAATCTGCTTCTTGCGCCATGCGGGTGGCCTGGATAAAGTCGTTACATACTTGCTCCATATCGGTCCGATTCATTTCTTTGGGGACCTGGCTTTGGGATGTGTAAGGAAGGGGTGAGGCTGAGAGTAATGGCCAATTGCCCTCGCGAAGTGGCCTGTCAAGGCCTTCTGCTCGTGGGCGTGTTGAACCGCGCCGCCCGGCGTGTCCTAACGAAATTGCGATTTTTGCCGGTAATTGGGTGTGAAGCGATTTGACGATTTGTGTCCAGGCAGTTAGATGCTGTGCGTCGTATATTGCGGGACTATTGGGTGAGATGCGGCCATCGTTGGAGACGGCGACAAGGTCGGTTAATAATAGGGCTGGACCAGTAAGGAATTGCAGATTTGCCACCCCACCCACGGGCGACCATAAAGGCGCACCCAGCCGCAACACCGTCGCCCTCGCCCCTACGGATGTTGATGGGTTCATTGGTTGTGATATTGAGTGGTAACGCGATGCGGTTGGTTAGGGTAAGTTCGCGTAGTTTGAGGGGGGTGAACATTGGTGGGGGGGCAATGATGGCGGGAAGGCCGGTGGCTTTGTGTGTGCACCAGCGGTCTACAGCATCGCCGAAGCGGGGATCGCGTAAGCGAAGGTCATCGTAGGAAATTCTGCCGCTGCGAGTGAGCAGTTGGAAAGTGAATTGCATGGGGTCGAGGCCGAGGTAGCGTTTGATTGTCTCGAAGTATGCCTGGCTTTCCTGGGCGGCGCGCTGGAAGATTTCGACGATGGGTTTTCTTTCGAGTTCGTAGTCGTTAAGTGCGATTTCAAGGTTGGAGTGCTGTTCGAGGGCGCTGGAGAGGGCAATGGCATCCTCCATGGCGAGCTTTGTTCCCGATCCGATAGAGAAATGGGCGGTGTGCGCGGAGTCGCCAAGCAGCACCATGTGCTGATGGTGCCAGCTTGCGGTCTTGAGCGTGGGGAAGCTGATCCACTTTGAGTTGTTTGAGAGCAATGTTGCTCCATCCATCTCTTCGGCGAGAAGGTGTTCGCAATAGGCGAGACTTTGCGCTTCGTCGGCTTTGTCAAGACCGGCGTTGAGCCAGGAGGTTTCGTCGCACTCAACGATGAAAGTGCTGGTTGTACCGTTGAAGGGATAGGCATGCACCTGGAAGAGACCATGCTCATTTTCGCGAAAGATAAAGGTGAAGGAGTCGAGTACCTTATTTGCACCTAGCCAGATATAGCGGGCTTTTCCCATCTCCATAGTTGGCTTGAAGCAGGATGCGTAGGTTTTGCGGACAAGGCTATTTAGTCCGTCTGCCGCGATGAGCAAGTCGTAGTCACCAAGCGAGGCGAGGTCGTTGATCTCACAGTTAAATTTCATGGTGATGCCGAGTTCCTCACAACGTGTTTGAAGGATGTTAAGCAGGCGTTTACGTGAGATGCTGGCGATGACATGGCCACCACAGCGAATGGTCTCTCCGCGATAGTGCACATTGATGGCATCCCAGATGACGAAATGATTGGTGATCTGCTCGTATGTCTTATAGTCTGCCCTCTGGAACGAAGCAAGCGTACGATCAGAGAAGACCACGCCCCATCCGTAGGTTACATCTGCCGGGTTGCGCTCAATGAGAGTAATGTCGTATGTGGGATGCGCCTTCTTGATAAGTAGCCCACAATAGAGACCGGCGGGTCCGCCACCGAGGATGGTAATCTTCATGATGAACTCCCGGGTAGGGTTATTGCTTGCGTGGAAAGTACGTCTGAGGTACTGTCAGTTCGGTATCTGCCGAGTCCTTTAAGAATGTCGGCAAGTTGAAGTAGCTGGGCAAGGTTGGGTACGGTTGGGAAGAGAATCAGTTCGTCACAACCTGCCTCCTCGTAGCCGCGAATGAATTGTGCAATGGCTTGTGGATTTGTGAGAAGGCCTGCAGCGATCTTTTCAGCGAAAGGGCCCGTGAAAGCATAGTAATCCTTCATATAGTCTGTACCGGCTTTGACGACTGCATCATTGCCGAGCGCGAAGTAGCCTTGCGCCCAGAGTTGGGGCTTGCCGGGGCGTCCCGCATCGCTCCAGGCGGCACGTGCTTTGTCGGCGGCGCGAGCAAATGCTTTGGGTGGTCCACCACCATGGACGTAGCCATCGGCATAGCGAGCCATACGCGCAAATCCAGAATCGCTCAGTCCACCAATCAGTAGTTCAGGACCTATGGAACGTGCTGCTTTCGGGGAGATTTGTTCGTCCTCCCACAAGGAACGGAGGGTGGTGACTTGCTCGGATAGTCGCTTTCCTCTTGAGCGGTAGTCTATTCCGGCGGCGGCATAATCTTCCTTGCGAGCGCCTACGGCCAATCCAAGGACAAGTCGACCGCCGGAGATGGCATCGAGAGAGGCTGCTGCTTTAGCGAGTGCCGGAGTGTTGTGCAGCAGGCTAATGATGATGGTGGTGGCGAGTCGTACGCGATGAGTGACGGCTGCTGCGGCAGTCAGGGCGATGAGAGGGTCGTAGCTATCGTAGACGAGCCGGTCAATTACTCCCAGGCTGGAAAATGGTCCTTCGTCGGCACGTTTGGCCCATTCGATGATAAGTTGGCCGTTCGTGCCTGGGACGCCGTTTGGCAGTCCAATTCCGACTCGCATATGCACAACTCCTTTGTGACTGCTGGAGGTGATATGGCTTGCGAAGCGTTTCCATCTTGTGATGGATCTGATGAAAGTGTCACTTGTGACAGTTGTGACGGTTGTGACACGATATTTGTTTGTCTTTCGTCGCGAGAAGGTATACTTGTGATTCGCCAGCCGTATCTGTTGATAGGGTAAAGTATGCAACAAAGTGGATGCGATTTCAAGGGAATTCGGATTTTCTCTATACGTCTGGATGTTATACCCGGATTTTTAGAACAAATATGGCTCCGAGCAGGAGAAAGATTGTTGCTGCCGCGAAGATCAAGCGGTATCCAAGAGCAGTCGCAGTGTAGATACTGACTACGTAGATGAGCAGGCCTCCCAGGGCAGGGGCCATGATATTCGGGAAGGTGCCGGAAGCGCTCCATAAGCCTAAATCTTTGCCCATGTTGTTCAGTGAAGGCATGGAATTGATGGCTAAGGCCCAATCGACGCTGGTATAGGCACCATAGCCTATGCCGAAGAGAATGCCTAATGTCCAGAGCGGGAAAGCTACCGGGCGCGATGACGAATGTGAGAGAGGCGAAGGCCATACAGATGGTAGATGCGCAAACAAGGGGAGTCCTCTTGACTCGATCGGACCAAACGCCAAGGACGAAGGCGCTGCAAAGGGCACCTACCAGGGCGAGTAATGCTACTGCTGCTGTTGCTTGCACAAAATCGGAGGCGTGTTGCACCTGAGCAAAGTAGTACTCAATGAAGGTCATAAATAGGGCAAGTCCCATCATGACGGCAAAGCGGGTGAAGAAGATGAGCCGAAAATTATACTCACGCCAGGGTGCGATCCAGTTCACTACAAACCAGCGACGAAATCGGAGCATGGAACTTTCTTTTAGCTGGGCAGCTTCGTTTACTGGGCGGTGGAAGGGGATTTCGTGCACGCCGATGATTGTAATGAGCATTCCTATGAGTAGGGCAATGCCGGACAAAATATAGAAGAGGGTGGCACCGTGCCGTATAATTGCGCTGTCATTGGAGGTTAAGGTGAATGAGCCTAATAGGAATGCTGCTACTCCCAGGCTTCCTACGTTACCAAGGATGGTCATCAGTCCAAGATAACCGGATGACTCGCCGCGTTGCTCCTTTGGCACGATGTCAGGCATGAGCGCTTGATAGGCGGCACTGGCAGCGTTGTTGCCAAACTGATTGATGATCAAGGCAATGACGAAAACTGCTATGTTGCCAGCTATCGCCAATAAGAGTGCACTCCCTATCATCAAGATTGTGCCTGCAACAATGTAAGGGCGACGACGGCCGTGAATACTGGCCGTGCGATCAGACATCAGGCCAAATAGTGGAGGCAGAATCAATGTGATGATAGCGCCTACGGTCGAGATCCAGCCAAGCAGGACTGCCTGTTGGACGTTGCCTACCTGGCCGTGAGGCACAAAGAGCAGTATCTGGAGCGGAATAATGATTGGGAAAAGTGCTGCTGACTGCGCGTTGATCGAAAACCAGTAGACGCTGAGGACGAGTTGTTCGCGGGCATTCAGTCTGTGAAGCTCAGGTGAAGTATGCAAATCCATGTGCTTGACTTCTTTCTATTCTTCTTGTAGATCAAGCGCTTTCCAACAGTTACTAGGCATTGGCAATTTTTAGTCCGTTCTTGCCTCTCTTGTTTGTGCTCGGTAGAGGTGCTGGTTTGGAGTGTTGGTGATTGCTTAGTAGGTATTATACATCAGGTTTGTTGGGTGGCGGGGGTTGGCATGGCAAATAAACTTCCAGGAAACGTAACGCTGTCCGTGGCTATTAGCTTGATCGACTTCTGACGCGTTCCAGTAAAAATAGTGGTTCACGTTTCTGTTCAAATTGTGGGCGGCGCAACACCCTTGCTGGGTGAGGTACGGTATCATGTCCGTATTGCGGGCATCGTTATGAACAAGCATGATTGATTGGTTGTTATGCAGGTAGAAAAATAGGTAGTGAAGCTTCCTTCAAACTTGCATGCAATATGTTTGTGTGAGATAATGCGCCGTACTGAGCGGGAGAAATACACCTGGCGAAGAGAAAGCTAAGACAATGTTGAAGTCCCTTTCCGATTTGGCAGTGACGCTGGGTGTGATTACTGTTATTGCTCTCCTCTATGCATTGATTACGATTAGTTCTGGGATGTATCCAAGTAAACGGCAGCTTTGGATCTTTATCCTGATTGCACTTGGGGCGTCGTATGTGCTCGCAGGTCTTCTTCAATTAATCTTTCATCTTAGTTGGGTTCCGATAGCGTTAGTCGTGACAATTCTGCTCTTCGTTGCGGGCAATTGGGTGAATGAGAGGCAAGAGCAGGAGGATGCTGTGCAATTAGTTGAGCAAGAACAGGAAGATGACCCCGAGTTATCGGAGGTTGAATAGATTCGAGAACTTAAGACCGCTTCCTTGTACTAGAAGCAGAAGCAATCATGCACGTATGATGAAGAAGAAAATGATGACGAGCAAGGCGGTCCTATGCGGAGGCTCAGAGGCCGCATAATCAGATAATATTTCCTGCTATCAGACAGTACTTTAAGACTGCATGTCTCTCCAACGCTGATTGTGATCGTGGACGGTTTCGGTGTCGATTGCCTGTAGTCGGGGTTCTGTTTCGCGCTGTACCTCGGTGAGTGATTTGCGGTAACACTCGATAAAATTGCCGAGTCCTATTACCTCTTCGGGTTGGAGTTCGAAGCTGAGGCCGGTTGGATGTTTAATGATAAGCCCGGTTTCCTCCATGCTAACCCTGTACTTTCCAATGATTGCATCCATAGTTGCTTCCTTATCTTGCTCTCGTGTATGCTGTACGCCAGATTTGCGAGATGCAGTGAGTCACATGTTCATTTTACAAATTGTAAAGGACAAAGCGCAACTAGTCAACAAGCGAGCAGTATTGCCATCAAATCAAACGTCTAATCCTGGCCAGAGCCGTTGATGTTCTCAGTGACGGTGGCGATACTTACCTGAACACTTTTCCATGTTGGCTCTGTTGCCGTCACTTGAATAGCAAATGCTTCCGTTGCATTGCCTGCAACATTGTCAACATTCATTGTTGCGGAGCCAATAACGTTACCTGCCGCGTTTAAGAGCGTCGCCTTCACATAAATGTCGTGCTGCTGACTATCACCGTTTTTCACCTGCCCATCTACCTCAAAGGTCGTTCCGGTTGCCGCTTTCACCGTAGGTGTACCGATAATTGTCATCTCTTTGATTAAAGCAGTAACGGTTGCGGTGGTACTGGCACCGGGCGGATTACTCGGTTCGGTTGCAGAAGTGTCTCCTGCACATGCTGTCAGTACGAGTATCATACCTACAAGGCTGATTAGAGTCAGTAAAAATGCTTTGCGTGCAGAAAAGAATGAAAGCATGAGATAGTTTCTCCTTGTTGAAATGTGTATCAGTATCCATTGACGTGCGCTTATTTCCTTATCTATACTCTAATTAACTCTTTGCTGATGACCATTTGACTGGTTTTAAAGAAGGATGAATGAATATAAACTTGCTTGTATCGTAACCCTCGTTGCGAAAATATAACGCGATCTCAACTCGATTACAACTTCTTCAGCTTGCTAATACTATGCATATCTTCTATAGTTTTTCATGGAAACTTCTTTTTTACTGTTATTTCGATAAAATCGAAAGGATTCAATGGATACCATGGACACAATGGACACTCCAGAGGTTCGGAAGGCCTTAGAGGAAGTACCGAGTGAGGTAATCACAGCGACTACCGATTTGATGGCATCGTTCACTACCCCTGTGTCGCGCCGTAGGCTGTTGCTCAGAGCTGCGGCAGGAGCTGTGGGGATAGCTGTAGCGGGAGTCGGTGCTGGTGCGATCTTGAATGCACACACAGTGCATGCTGAGGCGGCATCAGGCGGTTCAAAACTCAAAGAGTTCTTTAGTATCCTGGCAACTGGAGAGGCGCTATTCACTACTTTTTACACTCATGGCGTTGAGAACCATGAGCAGTTGGGTATCAATGGAGAGGCGCTAGACGCTCTCGAAGCCATTCGGACGGAAGAGCAAATCCACTATAACTTTGCGGTGGCCAACGGAGGTGTACCGGCTACAACGCACTTCAGTTTTCCTCATGGTCCAGAGACCTTTACGAATCGTTCGCTCTTCCTGGCAACCCAGCAGTTGAGTGAGGATTTGACGAACGGGGCACTCCTAGCATGGATTCTGGATATGGCAGAAATGGGATTGCCTCGGCTGGCGCAGATTGGTGGGCAGCTCATGCAGGTGGAAGGTGGCCACCGGGTAGTGGGGCGTGTCATCATGCATGCTGATCCCTGGGATAACTGGGCGTTCGGACCTGTCTCGCTCGAAAACTTTTTGCAGGTACCAGCCGTGGTTGCGGCTGCAGGCTTCCTGAGTCCACGACCAGGCAATGACTTCGTGTTCCATCCAGTAAGCGCAAGCTTCCCAGGAGTAATTCACACGAGGCCTTAACCTTGTTATATCGGTATATATGAGCATGGTAGGTAACTTGCTACTAAGGGCTTCTCGTCGTCTATTGCGATGAGAAGCCCTTAGTAATAACGTGTTCTATTTATTCCCAGCTTATGGCAGGATATATTGGACCAAGTAGTATGTCTTATAGCCATAGGCTAGCTCGATGGCTGCCAAAACCCAAGCCTTACATTCTGAAACCGGATAGGAATTCCAGCGGCGTATGTACGCGGCTCAAGTGCCTGCACTTATGAAAGCTGTCTAAAGAATGCATTTATCCTTTTGCTCTTGGCCATGGCGCAAAGGGATTCTTGACGTTGCTAAGTATCGGTTTTAGATCAGGAAAATGCCTCAACAAGATGGTTGTCATGTTGTTGTTGACGACCCAGTCGAAGCCAACTTGCGAGTAGACCTTGGAATTGTAATCCGTTGTGAAGAATTTATCGCTTTCCAGACGGCGAGATGCCATGAGGATAAAGATGCGGAAGGCGGTGTCGCTGAAGCCAAATCCCTGGGGTGGATTCTCCGCGAACATGCCAATCATCAGATCGACTTGATTGATGTCGTTGTTGTAAATTTGCCGTAGTTCCTCTACCCACTGTTTGTTGTCGGTAATCTCTTCGAAGGTTTTGACGGGAGGGCGATAAATCAGCTTGCGAAACTCATTGTAGCGAGGCACTCCACGTTCGCGGTCACGCAGAATTTCTGTTGTCGCCAGGTCGATGGTGCTCCCATCCGGCTCTGTACGTTTTTGAAGTAAATGAGGATAATTGTGCAGGGTAATTGATCCGGGGTTGACGGTACCGAAGGAATAGAAGAGATCGGTCATGGAGATTTGCTGAGTGATCTCTCGCGCCTGACGATCAACTACCTGTCCAAGCGTTCGTTCCAGCAGGATTTGATCGTTCGCGACCGAACGGAAGCTGAATTCGTCGGGCAAGAGGGGATGCATGCGGTAGACGGAAACGAACTCTTCGGTGAGGGAGTAGGGTACTCCATAGAAGTCCTTGGGAGAGCCGGGGATGCCACTAATGATCTCACTCTTGCTGATGCGCCCGAAGTGACGGTAGATCCACTCGCCTGCCATCCCCCACCAGTTGCCATTCATGCCGACTTCGAGGGTGGGGTTGTCAAGGATGGCGGGGGTCCAATCGATGGTATGAATTTTCGCCATGAGGGCTGTGTTGACGAGCCGTGCATGATCGAACAGGTCGTCATCGGACCAGGATGGATATGCGGCGCGGAGCTGGTCGCAGATCAGGTTGTGCTCTCGCGTGAAAAGCGTATGCATCAAGCTCAAGCCGATCCACCAGTTGCCGTTGACACCGGTGATCTCGACTCCGCTTTGAGGGTCGGCAGGGAGCAGGCCATCGGGACCAATTTTCAGCTTACCATCCTCGCCTGACCTCACTTGATCCTGAGTTTGTTTATCGCTTCCGTAAATCTGAGATCCATCCCACCAGGCTGTGGCAACATTAAGATAGGTGGGGGGTAGGTCATCGGAATCTGATGAGTGCGTTGGGTCTTGGTGGGTACGTAGGATGCGCATTGGATGTTCGTACCAGGGATCATTGTCTTGTAGTGGTATTTCCCAGGGATTCTCTTTCTGGTTTTTTCCATGACTGAACCAATCATGGATCATAAACTGGACCCAAGCGGCTGCCAGCAGATTGAGGATTGTAACAGGCTTGAAGGTGTCACGGGTGAGCAATGCCTGGCTGACGATGCGCGGGTTTGGCGTGAGGACTGCTAGCTCGTTGGGGAAGGCATCTTCCAGCGGGACGTTCCGTCCGAAACGTGTGCTAGCACTGCCCATTTTGGGATTTTCCAAATCGTTGAAGGTGCCATCAGCGGTGCGTGCAGTGAGGTAGCGCTTGTCATCTTCGTTCGGAGTGACTGGCTCTCGTTTCCCTATATAGGTATCATACAGATTCTTTGCTCTTAATCTGAAACGCAGGCCAATTAAAGTTAAGAGTGCAAGAGGGAGCGGGAGTCTATGCCATCCGATAGATTTGTCGACTGCTTCGGTCAAGCGTGAATAGAAGCGTGTAAATGGTGATCCTGATGCCATGTGTGATCATCCTCTCTGTTCAATTGTAAAGTAGAGAATATTTCTCCTTCGCAGTGATTAACGAGAGATGGCCGATTTATTGGCGATGGGCGCGATCAATCGGCCGCTACGAGTCATACGGAAGGATTGAGAGCTATATTTCTTTTTGCCTATACTGTTGTGATGCGCAAGTTGCTGATACGAATTACGACACCACTGCATTGTAGCTCTAAGGGACCAGTCGATAGCTTGGGAGTTACTGAACTGGTGGCGGCACTTGTCCGCTCATCATCAATGAAAAATAAAACAGAGCCTCCTCGGACTTCGACACGGTAGGTATGCAATTGGGTCCCGGGTTCATAATCCTTGATCTGCTGGCTGCTATCCATGTCATTGACTGGTTCAATGGTGACACTTACACTGGGGTGAATGGAAAAGATCTTGCTTGTTATTGGCCGTAATTCATTGATAAAGGCTTGATAACCATCTTTTCCCGGAGCACCGGCCGCAACAAGTTGGAAGTAGCCTCCTTGCCTTGGTACGCTTATGATCTGGATGCTGTACTCAACCGCGTAGTAGGGTGTTGTTGGTTGATAGGGAATAGTGATTGAAAGTGCAGGGCCTGCATCGCTTTGTAGTGCGCCATTGGCTACTTTCCATGCTCCTGTAGCTTGCCAACCGGCCAATCCATGCGACCAATCTGCCTGGAAGAGCACTTGACCGGGGGGTACGGGAGTGGCCGTAGACGTAGGATTCTTTGTTGTGGGTGTGGGAGTCGTCCCTCCACAGGCAATAAGTAAAAATGTCAGACACCCAAGCAGAAAGATGCGCAGGATTGGCCTCGGAAATACAAACACTCTGGATTTGCGCTGTTTAACATACTTTCTCAATCGAGAATAAAAAGCGGGGTCTATCATGACTTTCTCCTTCTAACGCTTCTTTCTGAAAGGTGATACTTTTACGCATTCATCATTGATATACGTTATGGTAGTATCTCATCATCTCGAAATCGTTACGGCCTGATTTACCCACTTAGATGACCGGGGCTATTATCATCCTCATCAGTAGGCTTGTCAATGAAAATAGGTCAGGTTTTGCTCTTGACAAAGCGGATAGCAATATGTTATATTCATTATAGCAAATAGCTATTGCCGTATACAAGTATCGTGTTTTGAATAGGTTTGTGCTATGATACCTCTAGAATTTGGTACTTATGTTACGTGTAGGCGCGTTGACTACTAAAGAGAGGGTTATCGCTATGTATTCGCGCCATGCTCGTCGCACATCACGCAAGCTGTCGCATCTTCCAATCTGCGTTGCCATTGTGGCATTTGTCTTTTTGTCTTTAGCATTTACTGCCCACCCTGCCGCAGCCGTATCCCCTCATGTTGATATGATGGTGCTGAACGGGGAAATTAACCCTGCATCGCAGCAATTTCTCACAAATACGCTGAATACCGCTGAAAATGATGGGGCGCAGGCGTTGGTGATTGAAATCGATACGCCAGGTGGTGATATCGATTCGATGAAGGCTATGACCCAGGCAGAATTGAGTAGTACGATACCAGTTATTGCTTACGTATCCCCTACGGGTGGCCGTGCTGCCTCGGCAGGAGCTTTTGTTGCGCTCGCTGCGCAGATTGTGGTGATGGCTCCAACAACTCGTATTGGAGCTTCAAGTCCCATAGCAAGCACAGGTAGCAATCTCGACAGTACGCTTGAGAAAAAGATCCAGAATGACCTTGTGGCACAGATCACGGGTATTCAGAAGCGATATGGTCGTAATGTTGATCTGGCAGTGAAGATGGTCACGGATGCCGCCTCGTACGATGATACGGTGGCACTTAGCCAACACATCGTTGATTTAGGCGCAACCAATCTGAGCGACCTTCTTACTAAAGTGAATGGACAATATGTCAAGCTTGATTCCTACATAGTGGGATTGAATACAGCGGGAATTCCTGTGCAGACGATTAGTCCGAGTCCCTATGTAGCGATCTACAATTTCTTGATCGATCCGAATGTTGTCTTCTTGCTGTTCATTGTCGCGATGATAGGCATCTACCTGGAAATTTCCCATCCGGGCGCTATCGTCCCTGGTGTCACGGGAAGCATCGCTCTCTTGCTCTTCCTGTTGGCGATTGGATCGCTCGCTCCTAACTGGGTGGGTCTGGCTTTAATGGTATTGGCATTTGTGATGCTGGTTCTGGATGTACGTGTGCCAACGCATGGGGTGTTGACATTGGGGGCGGTTGTCTCGCTCGTCATTGGTGCATTGATCTTCTTTAATAGTGGTGGTCCTTATTCAGGGCCGCAGGTAAACCCACTTGTTGTCTATACTATGGCCGGATTGCTCGGTATCCTTGGTTTCACGCTTGTCACCTTCATTATACGCACGAGGAAACAACCGGTGAATACTGGTATCGAGGGGATGATCGGCGCTACGGCTATCGCGTTGACGCCACTTCTACCTGAAGGACGCGTGAGTTTTGGCGGTGAGGATTGGGCTGCTGTACTCGATCCTCCCATAACAACTTTAGATCCTGGCTCTGAGGTGCGCATCGTTGGCGTTGAAGGCTTACGTTTGCACGTTCGGCCAGTAGTGGATACACTTTCAACTTCTTCCCCGAAATACATACGGGGATTCCAATCCTAAAAGGAGGACTTTCATGGACGGAACTGTATGGCTTATTGTACTTGGTGCCGTTATTCTTATTCTTTTGCTGCTATTCTTCTCTGCTGTGCGCGTAGTGCAGCAGTACGAGCGAGGTGTGATCTTCGTGCTTGGGCGTTTGACCGGCGCGAAGGGTCCCGGCATATTCCTCGTACCCCCGTTCATTACGCGCATGATTAAGGTTGATCTGCGTATTGTTACGCTTACTGTGCCACCACAGGAGGTGATTACACGCGATAATGTGACGGTCAAGGTTACTGCCGTGATCTACTTCTACGTAGTAGACCCCTCTGATGCGGTTGTGAAGGTCATGAACTTCCTGCAGGCGACCACGCAAATTGGGCAAACAACGCTGCGAAACGTGCTGGGCCAGTCGGAACTGGATGAACTGCTCTCACAGCGCAACAAGATCAATCGAGAACTGCAAGAGATTATCGATGAGCATACGGAGCGCTGGGGTGTGAAGGTGACTGCGGTGGAAATCAAAGATATCGAACTGCCCCAAACGATGCAGAGGGCGATGGCAAAACAGGCGGAAGCGGAGCGCGAGAAACGTGCGAAAATTATTCACGCTCAAGGTGAATTGCAGGCTTCAGCACAACTGGCAGAAGCGGCCAAGGTCATCGGTTCGCAGCCTGCAACGTTGCAACTGCGTTACCTGCAAACGCTGACAGAAATTGCCGTTGAGAAAAACTCAACGATTGTCTTCCCTCTGCCGATTGACTTGATCGCACCTTTTGTGGATCTTGTGCGGGGTAACGAGGGCAAAGAAAATGGTGCCTCACATGAATTTCGTGACGGACCGGCAATTCGTCCAACACCGACAATTCCACCATTGTCTTAAGTAGAGAAGGTCTGAGGGTATCTTTGAGCCGCCCTCAGACCATATCATGGATGGACATAAGGTTTCTCACCCAACGCTCTGCCTCTCCCCCTCTTTGGGCGTACGATCAGTGCATTTGGTTAGAAAGAAACATTCTCGCCTTGTTTGCTGCGAAGGTATTCAGCGCATGTCTGGTAGGTTTCTTCTGAGATGAGACCTCTGGACATGTAATGATTGAGCATGACATCCAGTTTCAAAATACTTATGAGGTTGTAGCCGTGTCGGCGCAATCGCTCAACGGCACCATGTTCGCGGTCGATCAAGACAATGACATCCTTCACTTTCAAGCCATTTTCTTCGAGTAGTGCTGCCGTTTCAAGAATGCTGCTGCCACGAGTGATGAGATCATCGATAATGAGAGCGCTATCGCCGGGAGTGTAATGTCCTTCTATGCCGCGTTTACCGGTACCTTCTGGACGGCTGCGTGCATAAATCAAAGGGATATTTGTTTCCAGGGAGTAGGCGGATGCAAGCAATAACCCTCCCACGGGAACTCCTGCAACCACAGCAAATGGGTGAACTCGCGGGCGTCGAAGTGATTGGGCCAGATTAATTTCCTGTTGCATGAGTTTGCTTGCAACACGTAATGCGGTTGGGTTGCTGATGAGTACTTTAGGATTGACAAAAACAGGAGAACTTACTGCCAATTCACTCACTGTAAAGTTACCGAATTGTACCCCCCCAAGATCGTACAGTGTTTGTGCTAACCAGAGATTGTCCAGGGATTGCTCTTTCGCCACCTCATCGTCCTTTCTCTACTAAAGTAGGTTTACTGCTTACTTAGTATATCATACTTGTGCTGGGATGAATATGTTTTGCATCTGAGATGCTCTGCTTAGCTGTTTCATGTTTGGCTGTATTGGAAGAGCTATTTGCATTGTGATGCCTTGCACCAGAAGCGCTGATATGATACCCTGATTTAGCAAATGAATGAGCATTAAAGGCGAGATAAATTATATCCAGGTGAAAAACATATGCCGATTGTAAGTGTTATACAGGTGGGTAAATCGTTTGGGGCTGAGCTTATCTTTACCGGTGTTAGCTTTCAAATCGATGAACATGATCGGATCGGGCTGGTTGGTCCTAATGGTGCGGGCAAATCCACGCTACTTAATTTGCTGACCGGACGCGAGGAGCCGGATGAAGGAATTATTGCCCTGGCACGCAATGTGCGCATTGGTTACCTTACACAGACGGTAGATTTCCAGCCAGAAAATACGTTGCGAGAGGAGATGCTTTCAGTCTTTGCCGAGGTACGAGGCTGGGAGCATGAATTGAGTAAGCTTGCCCAGGAACTAGAAGCATCGGCAGCACAGACTGATGGTGCGCTACACGAAGAATTGTTACAGCGCTATGACGATCTACAGACGCGGATTGAGCATGCCGGGGGCTATACTTATGAGAATCGGGTAGCGCAGGTGCTCGATGGACTTGGTTTCACACGTGAGCAGCAAGAGGCTCCCGTTATGCATTTGAGCGGTGGGCAACAGACGCGGGCTGCCCTCGGAAAGTTGCTTTTGCAGGAGCCTGATCTCTTGCTGCTGGACGAGCCAACGAACCACCTGGATCTGGCTGCGCTGGAATGGTTGGAGACCTATCTGGCGAGCTGGAAGGGCGCTATGGTTGTCGTTGCGCACGACCGCTACTTCCTTGACAAGATCGTGTCGCGCACAATTGAAATGGCCTTTGGCCGCATTGAGGAGTATCCTGGCAACTATACAAAATACCTACGCCTGCGTGAGGAGCGGATGGAACGCCGTTTGCGAGAATATGAGGCGCAGCAGGCACATATTGCGCATACTGAAGAATTTATTCGCCGTTACAAAGCTGGGCAACGCAGTCGTGAGGCACGAGGTCGGCAGAAATTGCTGGATCGGCTGGAACGTGTTGAGCGTCCGCAAGATTTTCCGGAGATGCATTTCGAGTTTAGTCCGCTAATTGATAGCGGGCAGATTGTACTTTCGACACAGAAGCTAGCGGTTGGTTATGCATCTGCCAGTACGAGGGATGATCTCCCCGATCATGGTGAGCCAAATGTGCTGGTGCGTGTAGCTGACCTGGAATTGTTACGGAGTGATCGAGTTGGCTTGCTGGGACCGAATGGTGCGGGTAAGACCACCTTACTGAGGACTATTATCGGTGAGCTTCCACCGGTGAGCGGGCAAGTCTATCTCGGTCACAATGTACGCATTGGTTACTATTCGCAGACGCATGCCGGACTAGATTCTGAACGAACTATTCTTGATGAAATTCGTCAAATGAGCACATTGAGCGAAGAAGGTGTACGCAGTTTTCTCGGGCGCTTCCTCTTTTCGGGTGATGATGTGTTTAAACCAATTGGTGCGTTGAGCGGAGGAGAACGCAGTCGCGTGGCATTGGCGAAGTTGACACTACAAGGTTCCAATGTGCTTGTGCTGGACGAACCGACGAACCATCTTGATCTACAATCGCGCCAGTTTCTGGAAGAAGTGCTGGGTGAATTTGAAGGGACATTGCTCTTTGTCTCGCACGATCGCTACTTTATCGATAGTCTAGCAACAAAGGTTTGGGTTATTGAGGATGGCGTGTTGATCCCATATCTGGGCAACTACACGGAGTATCGCACACGGAAGCGACCTATCGTGCTTGATGTTCCTGCTATGGGAAAAGATGCTGGGACGAGAGTTGCAGGGATCAATAAGTCTACTTCACGTCCTGCCAGGGTTGAGAACAAGAAGGGTGGAAAGATCAAGGTCCGCACGGTAGAGGATGTTGAGCGCGAGATCGAGAAGGCTGAGGCGCGTTTGAAGGTTGTAGAGGAGGCTTTAGCTGAGGCCGCGCTTTCCGCCGATGCTGCTCAACTCACACAACTTTCTGCCGATTATGAGCAAGTGCGGGCGCAGGTAGATGGGTTATTGGCGGAATGGGAACAGTTGGCAACTGAGGCGAGCTAGTAGTCACTTAAAGTCCATAAGTCCCTCCTCCGCCCCAGAGGTGCACATAAAGTTCTCCACTCCGCCCCTATGGAGTTTGGACAGGTTTTCTTACTCCTCGAGCAATACTTGCAATGAAGCCGCCAAGTGCAGCCAATAGCGGTAGTATTGCGGCCAATGCCAACCAGAGCGCAAGAAACAGCACAGATACGAGGAGTGGTGGGTTGCTTATCACACGTGCTTCAAGCGAGTGATATTCGAATAGGTAGATTGCACCAACCAATCCTACAGCAGCCAAGCACACGACGATTGTCGATACCAAACGTGTGGCACCATAAAGATAGCAGCTTCGTGCTGCATTCACACATAGAATTGCCAATGCTAGACTTACCAGCGTAAATGCTACGACGATTGGCAATTGGGGTTGGAGAATAAGTAGTACTGCTCCTATCGTACCGGTCACTAGGCCAAGTATCTGAATACCGCTACCAATGAGAAAGGCTTTGAGAGTGTCGCCTTTGGCAGGTGTGACGGTGCCGAAGCGTTGGTTTGGATGGCTGCTTATGTACTGTTGGCTTACGATATTTCCCTCAATGGTTGCTTTCATGCGATGAGTTTCTGGATTGTTTGGATCGAGTGTTAGTGAGCGTTCGATGGCAGCAAGGCTTTCCTGGGCTCTTCCCATGTTTAATAGCAGAGCTGCTCGCATACTCCAGACAAGAGCATTGTTGGTATCCACCCCTAGCACTTGATCGACTACGACCATCGCCTCTTGAAAGCGGCCAATGGCACCAAGTATCTGACCTTTGAGAATCAACGCATCTATATTACTTGGCACAGTTTGAAGCGCTTGCTCTACAGCGTTGAGAGCTTCTGGTAGATTCTGCGCTTGAACTAACTGACGTGCTGCATTGAGGAGCGTCATGCTCTGTTGCAGGCGTTGCTGCTGCATTACTGTGAGCGAAAGTTGTCCAGAGTTAGTGGATGACATCGCGGGAGATAAATGTCCGGAGGTTGCAGGTGACATTTGTTGAGAAAGTTGTCCAGAGTTTGGGGGTGACATAATGGGGGATAATTGCTCAAAGGTTGCAGGTGATATTTGTTGAGAAAGTTGTCCCGAATTTGGAGGTGAGACTTGTGGAGGTACACGTACAGGAGCTGTTGCTTGTTGTGCGCCTTGCATGACCAATGGACCGGTAGCCGGTCGTCTTACATCGACAGAACTGGCGACTGTGGCAGAAAGAGGAGATGGAGTGCTGGCGCGAGGTGAGATATTGTGAAGATTTACTGTCGGTGCTGAAATCTCCCCAACGAGTATTAGTGGACTTCGCCCGCGTGCTTGTCCAAAAATTTGTGGTCGGTGTTGCTCACCAAGCGAATTTGAGAGAAATGCCGATAGGCGCTGCATCGTAACCTGTCCTGTAGCAGGATCAATGCAGGGGCCACACAGGCCTAGAAGCATGCGATGAACCAGTATGCCTAGATTTTTCTCTCCCACTTCGGGTGCCTGCTCGTTGCCACGACATGAACAGAAAAGTACCTGGCCTTCCGTTTGTTGCAAACTATTGAGAAGGGCTGGACCGGGCAGAGGTTTAAAGTCGTAGGGAAATGTGCGTTTCATGTTCCAGATAGGACCTGTTTGGAAACAATCGAGTATGAGCAGTACGTTATCAGCGCGACAACGACCAATGGCCTGTTTCATCGCTGTCGCAAGATGCAGACCCGTTGTTGGGTTCTGGTAGTGTGTATTTGCTAAGGCAAGGTATCCCTCTCCGCTTGTCACATCCAGGAAGGCATGTCCGGCAAAGTAAATAAAGACGAGATCACCAGATTCTGCCATATCGAGGCAAATTTGCGAAATAAGTGATACTGCCAGTTCACGTGTAGCCTGAGCGCCCAGCACAAGTTGCAAGTCCCCCGGAGCCCAATTTCCTCCGCGGGTATTGACCAGCCACTGAGCGAGTCCCCTCGCATCCGTCTCAGCAAATTGCAATGGTCGAAAGGCTGCATCCTGATATTGATTGATACCCAGGATAAGCCCCAGGCGTCTACCCATGCTCAGTCTCCTTAGCGTCTTGTTTGCGTCGTGTAACGCAGGGCTATTGTACGACAACACATCCTTACAGTGAAAATAAATGGCGTAGAAAAGTACTTTTGGAGGGATAGGACGGGATGAAGGAGAGAAGTAATGTGTGGTATACTCACTGAAAGCTTTATAGAAGTCATTTTCCGTGGGAGTGTTGCTGATGCCGCGTATCATTGGTCTTACCGGTAATATTGCCTGTGGTAAAACTGCCGTTGGGCATATGCTGCTTGAACTTGGCGCTGAGTGCTATATTGATGCGGACGCGGTAGTGCACAAGCTTTACTTGAGCGGCCAACCCATAGCCGTGAAGGTGGCGGAGACGTTTGGACCTGCTGTGGTTGCAGCTGATGGGAGTGTTGACCGAAAAGCGCTAGGGGTGATCGTCTTTCAAGATACTGAGGAGATGCGACGGCTAGAGGCCATCGTTCACCCGGCGGTGAGTACAGCAATAGCGAACGAGTTAGCGTCTATCAGCGCTTCAGGGATAGCGATCATCGACGCGGTCAAGTTGTTGGAAGGTGATTCGGGTGCTTTTTGTCAGAGTAAGTGGTTGGTGATCTGTCCAGGAGGAGCAGGAGTTCGCTCGTTTGCTGATCGCGCAATCAACTCAGTGAAGAGGAGACATGGGCGCGTATTCGAGCGCAGCCTCCCATTGCCAATAAACTGGCGCTTGTTGATGAGGTTATTGATAATGGTGGGTCTTTAGAAGAGACGCGTCGCCAGGTAATAGCCGCATTTGAGCGTTTTTGCAGACAATTTCCCGCGTAACATCACTATTAACGTAGATATTAAAAAGAGACGCAATTGCGAGTGTTATAATAGTTACTATCCTATAGAACCGCTTTCTTATGCACAAGCTATTGACAGCCCAACTTCTTATGCGTATAATCTACTCAACAACGAAGCCCATAACCTTGACCTTGTTCTACCCTTTTAACCCTATTTCCATAAGTTTACTAAAATGCACGGGAGCAGAAGCTAAACTGAGCATTCATCTACACCAATTGGTGAGATTTAGCTGATATTGAACGTAGTAACTTCGTAGAGGGGGAGATTCTCTCACGAGATTGGCTACTGCCAATAGTTCCCTTCAGAAGACTCATCGCTTGTATTTTTGTATTGCTGCAAGGAGGTTGACGACAACATGCAGAGAAAATTGTCTCGTATTTTTGCGTTGGCGCTGGGTATTCCCCTGTTGCTGGCCATCCTAGCCGCCTGTGGTTCAGGCACTACCTCTGGAACCGGTGGCGGTAGTGGTGGTGGTGGTACGACTACCGGCTCTACCACTATCAAGATTGCAACCGAACTGCCAGTATCCGGCAAGGACGAGAGCAGTGGCAAACCTGCCGAGAACGGTGCGCATCTGGCGGTAGATCAGGCCAATGCCAATCACACTATTCCCGGTTATACGCTGGTTTTTGACCCCAAAGATGATGTTGGCCCTAGTGGCACGAATGATCCGGTTGTTGGTGCAGCGAACGTGAGGGGTCTCGTTGGTGATGCGCTGGTTGCTGGAATCGTTGGTCCATTTAACAGTGCTGTAGCCAAGTCGGAGATGCCGATTACCAACAACGCACCTCTTGCCCAGATTAGCCCGTCGAACACGAATACCTGCCTCACTCAGGAAGGGGCGGCTGTCGGTTGTAGCGGTGCTAACGACCTGGTACCAACCCTGCGGCCTTCAGGCAAGGTCACCTACTTCCGTATTGCCACCACGGACAGCCATCAGGGTCCGGCCGGAGCAGACTACCTCAACAAGACAAAGGGTTATCACAGTGTGTATGTCATCGACGATACCACGACATACGGAGTGGGTATCGCCGATGCCTTCAGCAAAGAATGGACCACTGATGGTGGTACAATACTGGGACGGAGCAGTGAACCCCCTACGACCACGTCTTATGTATCCCTACTTACTCAGATTGCTTCGAAGAAACCTGATGTGATCTACTTTGGTGGTCTTGACTCAACCGGTGGTATCTTGATCCGCCAACAGATGCAGCAGGTTCCTGCATTGCAAAACCTTCCATTTGGTGGTGGTGATGGTCTGGTTACAAGCACCTTCTCCAAGACCATTGGAACCAGTGGCGGTGGCCCTATCTTTGGTACCGTTGCGACCGTTGATGTGGCCAAGGCTCCCGGTGCTCAATCCTTCCTCAGCCAGTACAACTCAACCTACGGTGCTGCTAATCTTGGAGCATACAGTGCTGCAGGCTATGATTGTGCCAATATTCTGATCCAGGCGATCAAGACGGCGTTAGCCAATGGCGCTAAAACCCCTACAAGCTCCAGTGATTCTGCTGGGGCCAAGGCGTTCCGCCAAGCTGTGATTAACGCGATCCAGAACATTCAATTTACTGGCGTCCTGGGACCGCAATCCTTCGATCAGAATGGGGACACCACCAATCGGGTCATCACGGTCTATCAGGTTGGCGCTAATCCTCCAAACGTACCTTTTAGCACTCCTGGTTGGAATCCGGTAGCGGCAGTGAAGGTTGGGGGTTAATTCCTGATGGTTGTAGGTAGCTAGGGTGGAAGTGAACTGAATCGTCATACCATCTAGCTTGTAGATCAGGTGGGGGGATAGTCAGCATGTGGTGTATGTGCTGTAAGACTACCCCCCTTACTTTCTCTTCAATCTTGTAGTGTTGTGTCTCTTGAATGTTTTGGAAGGAGGGGAGGCGATAAGCTATGACTCTGCTTTTGCAGGAACTCATCGTGGGGCTTACCACCGGAGCAATTTATGCGCTGATTGCTCTGGGATACACTATGGTCTATGGTATCATCGAATTAATTAACTTTGCGCATGGCGATATCTTCATGATTGGCACTTTTGTTTCGATATCTATTTTTGGACTGCTAGGTATTACTGCTTCATCGCATCCTGGAGGGTTCACGCTTGTAGCCGTACTGGTCGTTACTTGCCTGATTTCGATGCTAGTATGTGCTGCACTAGGAGTGGTAATAGAGCGAGTGGCATATCGTCCCCTGCGGAATGCTCCACGCCTCGCCCCTCTGATCTCCGCTATTGGGGTCTCGTTGATTCTGGAAAATTTTGGATCGCTCTGGAAGGGTGTCTCCTACGTCTCCTTTCCACAGATTTTCCCCCAGATTACCTATCATATAGGTTCAGTAACTATTAACAGTGTCAATATACTCGTACTCGTTGTTGCACTCGTGTTGATGGTTGGGTTGCAGTGGATGGTTAGCAGCACGCGTATAGGGCGTGCAATGCGAGCAGTGGCGCAGGATCGTGAAGCGGCTGCGCTTATGGGTGTGAACGTGGATCGAATTATTGCGATTACCTTCTTCATAGGTGCGGGGCTTGCTGGTGCGGCAGGTTTCATTTATGGCTTGCAGTATGGCAGTTCTATTTTCTATATAGGTTTCCAGCTTGGTCTGATCGCCTTTACAGCAGCAGTACTAGGGGGTATTGGTAACCTTGTTGGTGCTATGCTCGGTGGTGTGGTGATTGGTATCATTGGAGCCCTCTCTTCTCTCATACCCAGTTCTGTATTACCACATGGTGGCGATGCCTGGCAAAATGCTATTATTTTTGCCATACTCATCCTAATCCTGGTTTTCCGGCCCTCTGGCCTGCTTGGTCAGCGTACCCCTGAAAAGGTGTAAAGGACGTGAGCATGTTTCGATATTATGAACATACTAAGCCGGAAATGAGGTGATGCTGTGTCTTTATCTAGAAGCTCTGGTACCCTGATCCCAACACCCAATACGCGCAGGCTGTTAATTAAATGGGTTGTTGCTCTGCTGGCTCCCGTAGTCGTGTTTACACTTTGGGGTGGCGAGTCTATCATTAATGCTGTGATTTCGCCTTCAACTGCTAGCGGCGGTGTTCCAACTGATACTTTATCGCTCATCCTGGCCACTGTTTTTACTGTTGTTTTCTACATTGTCGTCCTGCTGCTTGTAGGCTATCTAGTAGCGGCTGATAGTGGGCGTCGCAGCATGGTTGATCTTTGGATTGAGGTGATTGTTTTCGCGCTGGTTCCGCTCGCGCTTGTGATCCCTCTAGGGTTGATATTAGGCATTGCGCTGTCTGTTGTTGTCTGGCTGGTGTACTTCGCTGTGCGTAACTTCTTACGCAAAGTGCGCCACTATATGCCTCCCCCGCCACTAGAGAGCTTGAAAGCGCTGGATGCCGAACAGCGCTCCGCCTTAATGAACCGGGCCATACTTGGAGGCTTCTGGTTTGGGCTTGCGTTCGCACTTATTTCATTGATTGTTGATCTCGTCTATTTCTTCTCAGGCTCGTTACCGGCTATTCTTTTGGTCTGGGCAATTGTTCGTACAATTCTTCTCCCTGTTGCAGGCTATTTTCTGGGACGTCTGGCCGGTGCAATGGCGCTGAGTCGCACACTTCCCTCACAGGAAAATGCCAATTATGGAAACAGCAATGGTGGAAACGGTATGGACGGAAATAGGAATCGCCTGCGAAGACGACAACAATTGGAAGCACTTTCTACTACTCGCGCTCGTGAGGAAGTGAAGGATTTGGTACCCAATGATTTACCTCTCAGAAGTACCGGTGCTCAGCGTTTTTTCCTGATACTACTTATAGCCTTTGTGCTTTTCTATCCCATACTTGACCCATTCTTATTCGGCTCCGGCACAGATGGTCGACTTGCGGGGTTTGGGGACGCGGGTTACTATGTGATTCTGGCGCTCGGTCTAAACATCGTCGTTGGTTTCGCGGGACTGCTCGATCTTGGATACGTAGCGTTCTTTGCGATTGGTTCTTACGCCTGGGCTATGGTTGGCTCAACGCAGTTCGGCTTTCTTACAGGTATTCATGTGAATTCCCAGGTCTGGCCCTGGTTTTTCTGGCCAATGCTGCTTGGAGCTGCTCTAATTGCTGCTCTTTTCGGAGTATTACTTGGTGCGCCAACGCTGCGCTTACGAGGCGACTACCTGGCTATTGTGACGCTTGGCTTCGGTGAGATTGTACCGATTGTCTTTACAGAACTAGATAAGTATACGAACGGCGTCAATGGCATTGTTGGTATCTACTCGCCAATATTGCCCGGCGTGGATTGGACCTCGGCAACACCATACTACTATCTGATCCTCATCTTGATCGTCCTCACCATTTTTGCCAATATCCGCCTGCGCGACTCGCGGTTGGGTCGTGCCTGGATCGCTATCCGTGAGGATGAAATTGCTGCGGCCTCTTCAGGTGTCAATCTCGTGCGTACCAAACTATTTGCCTTTGCAGCGGGTGCATTCTTCTCAGGTGTCGCGGGAGCTTTTCACGCTGCCAAACTCGGTAGTATTTCGCCGGATAGCTTTAGCTTCGGCGATTCCGTGATCTACCTTGCTATGGTAGTTATTGGTGGCATAGGCAGTATCCCTGGTGTAATCGTTGGAGCAATTGCAGTCTATGCGATTAACGTGTTCATCCTCGCAAATCTCGATAGCCTAGCTTCCGACCCGCACAATATACTTTATGCTATTCACAATAGTATTGCCAATGTCGTTCCTGGTTTTACCTTCGGCAATATTCGCAACCTGCTCTTTGGGGTCATTCTTGTCGTGATCATGATCTTCCGACCAGAAGGGCTTATTCCAAGTGCGCGGAGACGACGTGAATTGCAGCATGGTAATGATGAGGAAGTAGAAGTAGGTTCATTGGATGTGGTTCCGGGTGCGCCAGGCTTCGAAGCGGAGGTGCATGTTGAGTAACAGCAAGGCGGGAGTTTTCTATGAGTATTGAACAAGCCAACGGACATTCTGATGCTCCACTCCTAGAATTGAGTAAAGTAACAAAACACTTTGGTGGTCTTGCGGCCGTGCAGGATGTAGATCTACGGATCTGGCCTAAACAGATCGTTAGCGTGATTGGTCCAAATGGTGCCGGAAAAACAACGGTTTTCAACTTGATTACCGGGATTTATCAACCAACTTCGGGTGATATTCGTCTTGCAGGTCAGTCGTTGACAGGTTTGAAACCTGACGAGGTAGTCAAGCGGGGCATTACTCGTACATTTCAGAATATTCGCCTTTTCAACAATATGACGGTTCTGGAGAACGTGCTGGTAGGAGAGCATACGCAGCTCAAAGCGAGTGTATTAGGTTCTCTTTTTCGTACACCCGGTGTGAGAAATGAAGAGTTGGAGGCGCGCAAACGGGCTATTGAGCTACTGAGCTTCTTTGGTTCTACGTTGGTGGAGCGACAGGAAGAGTATGTAATAAATCTTTCCTACGCGGATAAGCGACGTGTCGAAATTGCGCGAGCGCTGGCGGCTAAACCCAGGTTGTTGTTGTTAGATGAGCCCACCGCAGGCATGAACGAGGCAGAGACACTTGAGGCCGTGAAGTACGTGCGTCGTTTACGTGATGAATTGGGCCTGACCATCCTTTTGATCGAGCATAAGCTGGCGGTGACGATGGGTATGTCAGATAGCATTTCTGTACTCGACTATGGACGTAAAATTGCAGAAGGCTTACCAGAGGATGTACGTCGAGATGAGAAGGTTATCGCTGCCTATCTTGGCAAACCTACAAGGACAGAGCAAACGGCTACTGATCAGACCTAATTGGATTGAGTCCATCAAGTTCTGCGTGCCTTCTTGTTCCCTCAAACTGGAGGGAGCCGATGGCGCAGGAGGATAATCGCTAAATGACAAGTGCTGATATTTCTCCCACTCCTTATGGTCAGGATGTAGCGGAGGCCAAAAAATCAACGATGTTACGATTAACTGATATAGATACATTCTATGGTCCGAGCCAGGTTCTCCATAGGGTTTCGCTTGAAGTGACCAAGGGTGAGATAGTTTGTCTGCTGGGAGCAAATGCGGCTGGTAAGACGACAACAATGAAAACCATCTTTGGCCTGGTACATCCTCGGCGCGGCACAATTGAATTCGAAGGAAAGCCTATTCAGAACAAGCTGCCTGGCGATATCGTTCGTTCCGGCTTGACCCTGGTGCCCGAAGCTCGTCGCATTTTTCCGCGCATGACAGTGTTAGAGAATTTAGAGATGGGGGCATTCATTCATACTAACCGGTCACAGATCAAGGAAGACATAGATCACGTTTGCGAGATTTTTCCGCGTGTTAAAGAGCGGCTAAAGCAGATTGCGGGCACGATGTCTGGCGGTGAGCAGCAGATGCTGGCAATGGGCCGTGCTATGATGTCACGACCACGTATGATGTGCATGGATGAACCATCGATGGGTCTCTCACCTATTCTCGTTGAGACTGTCTTTAACACTATTCTTCGCATTCGTGATGAAGGAGTTACGGTCTTCCTTGTGGAGCAAAATGCATCGATGGCCCTGAGCCTTGCTAATAGAGGTTACGTCTTGCAGACTGGAAAAATCGTTTTGAGCGATACTGCCCCCAACCTGCTGACAAACGATCTCGTACGGCAGGCCTACCTTGGTGGGTGATAGAGAAAGCAGCAGATTCAAAAACACGCGTAACAGCCAGGTCTAGAGCAGGTTCATACGGTTACATGTCTAAGCGTGAATTCTTCCCTGAAGAGCTTATCTCACGTCGTACGGTTTCAAAGGTCTAGCTGGATTGACATTGACAATGGGTGGCTTTGGCTGTGCTTCGTCTGGTTCATCTTCGAGACCTATTCCTATTGCTACCCCCGTCCCCTGGGAAGTATCATCTACACGTATCACGGCCATACTGTTCGTGTCACAGCCGTGGCATGGTCACCAGATAGCAAATACCTTGTGACCGGAGTTGGTTATGCATCCGCAGATGTGTCACTAGCATAGTGAAGTTGGTTAATCACGAACTGGGGATAGATGTTATTTGCGGTCCATGCGCCAATGTAGCTCTTCAATACGCTGAATCACTTCTGTCAGGGTAGAAACACCCAGATCTTCCATATCCTCGCGCAGCGTTTCCAGCCGCTCAAGTAGCTCCATATCATCGTATTCGTCCTCAACGGCCATATCATCATCCAGATTGTGAGAATAGTCCTGGCCTTTTCGCGATTTGTCCATAGTTTTGCTACCATCCATAATAAACTTCTGCCGCAGAAAGCTGTTCTGTGTTACTATCTGTATTGTAACTTATTTCGTGGCTTGTAACTAGGAGAGTATAAATATGAAGCTCTTGTTTCTTGGGGGGACCGTATTTCTTGGACGGCACATTGTCGAAGCGGCGCTTGCACGTGGTCATGAAATTACGCTTTTTAACAGGGGGCAGAGAAACTCTGATTTGTTTCCGAATGTTGAGAAATTGCGTGGCGACCGCAATGGAGACCTTGCGGCACTGCAAGGGAGGCGTTGGGATGCAGCCATTGATACGAGTGGTTATGTGCCGCGTGTTGTAGGAGCATCCGCCAGATTGTTGGCAGGTGCTGTCGATCGCTATACTTTCATCTCAAGTATCTCCGTCTACTCAGATTTTAGTAAGCCAGGGATGGATGAAAGCGCTGCGATCGGTACAATGCCAGATGAAACTGTGGAAGAGATTACAGCTACAACATATGGCCCATTGAAAGCTCTATGTGAGAAGACTGCTCAACAGGCTATGCCAGGACGGGTTTTGATTATCCGTCCAGGTTTTATCGTTGGCCCTTATGATCCCACAGATCGCTTTACGTATTGGCCGCATCGAGTAGCTCAGGGAGGGGAAATGCTGGCACCTGGAAAACCGGATCGACCCGTGCAATTCATTGATGTGCGAGACCTGGCAGAATGGATTGTGCATATGGTGGAAGAGCGGCAGGTAGGCACTTACAATGCTACCGGTCCAGACTACAGGCTAACGATGCAGAGGTTTCTGGATGAATGTAAAACCGTCACAGACAGCAATGTTTGTTTCGTGTGGGTGAGAGAAGAGTTTCTCGAGAAGTATGAAGTGGAGCCGCCAATCTGGGTTCCTGAACAAGAAATTGGTGGGGCAACCGTTAACTGCAATAAGGCAATCGGTGCTGGCCTCACGTTTCGGCCTTTAGTTGATACTGTTCGTGACACCTACGCGTGGGATGTTAGCCGTCCTTCGAGTGGAGAACTGCGAGCTGGAATTAAGCCTGAGCAAGAGAAGCAGGTGCTTCAGGCCTGGCATAATCATATAAAATGACGTGTATTGGACTGCTTCAATGGACTGTAAAAGTGATGGTGTTAGTACGCTAACAAGGAAAGTGTTGTAGCAAGCACGGTAGCTCCACGAGCGGCTTCCTCGGCTGTTGTGTATTCAGTGGCGCTATGGGAGCGTCCCTCTATGCTGGGAACGAATAGCATTGCGGTCGGCAAGTGCCGCGCCATGATCTGGCTATCATGTCCGGCACCGCTTGGCAGCCATTTCCAGGTGGCTCCGCATGCCTCTGCTGCTTTGATAAGTTCCGCTTGCAATCCAGAGTTCATTTTAACGGGTGGACTTTTGCCTGTAATCTCAATAGAGATCGAGAGGTTACGTTCTTGTGCGATAGCTTCGCACTGTGATCGGATTGCGGCAGCCAGGCTCTGCAAGGTTTCCTCTTCGGGATGGCGTAGGTCGATAGAAAAGCTCACTTCGCCAGGGACGACATTGACCGCTCCTGGTTTCACATCCCATTTGCCCATAGTTGCGACGGCTGGCCGTCCTGCTTGCTCAACCAGATGAGTAATTGCTATGGCCATATATGCCGCTCCTTGCAATGCATCATGTCGTAGGTCCATGGGCGTCGTACCAGCATGGTCTGCTCGGCCTTTGACTGTGATCCACATATGCTGCAACCCAGTAATAGCCGTAACGATACCCAGATTGATACCCTCATCGAAAAGGATACGACCCTGCTCAATGTGAAGTTCAAGGAACGCCTCAATGTCGGTGCGAATAGCTTCTCGATATCGCTCGGGAGTCAATCCAGCAATCCGCATCGCCTCAGCAATGGTGAGGTCTTCATCATCATGTATCCCTTCAAGTTCACTCGGCTCGATCAATCCCAGGATGCCGCGGGTCCCCCAACAATGTGCCGGAAAACGGCTCCCTTCCTCTTCACATAAAGCCACGACTTCCAGGGAGAACCGAGGCGTTCCCAAGTTCTCACGAAGCGCTTGTAGGGCCACAATCCCTGCCAGGATGCCGAGTACGCCATCGAATTTGCCGCCAAATGGGACTGTGTCGAAGTGGGAGCCGGTAAGAATGGTGCGGTTCTCATCGCTTCCACGGAATCGTCCAAAAAGGTTGCCTACCGCGTCCTCGTGTACATCCAGACCGGCATTTTGCATGAATGTAGCCAGTTGTTCACGAGCCTGTAGCCAGGCAGGGCTATAGACAGGACGAACAATTCCTCCCTGGCTTTGTAAGCCAATAGACCCAAGAGTCTCAATATACTGTTGGAGTGTTGAGGCATCCACCTCGATCTTCTTGGTTGATTCGTTCATCAAAATCCTCCTCACGAGTATTCCTGTCCTAAAAGGGAGTGATCTGTTATTGGAATGCTTTGATCGGAAAGTGCACATTTGAAAAATTAAGCCTGTGTGCGTTGATATGGATAGATAAGTGTATCACCGAGTAGTATCAAATAGTAAACTCAATAAGAAGAAAACATAATGAATAAAACTTTGAAATTCCTGGTAACTACGGGATTTTGTGGGCTTGCGATCTTTGTCCTGGCTTGCGTATTCCGCCTCAATATTGTAGGGATTATCGGACTTGTGATGCTTTTTAGCTCTGCTGTTGCAACTGTCGTGTGCAACGTTATTACGGGATACAACCCAGCAGAACCCTGAGTCATACTTCAAAACAAAAATGAGGTATTCATATCCTGATAGCTCCAACCTGCTTGCGTATCGTTTCCAGTATCAACAACAGTAGGCGTACTTTGTGGCTGGCCGGAATCATTAATTGATACGGTATAGAGTCCAGCCCCGCGACTCAAACGCTGCCCCTGCCAGAATAAACGTCCTCGTGTGAGAAAGAGAAAATGATGGCTGTCTGCCGCCCAGAGGTTATTTGAGATTGGTGAAAGCAGAGCATCGATACCAGGCTCCATAGCTGAGGATGATGTTGTATCCGACGGAGTAGTGTCGCTCAATAACACTTGCTGCCGTCCGTTTATGACTTGTACGAGTAGCAAGGTATGTAGACCGTCGAGCAGCAGGAAGTGGCTATCCGGTGACCAGTAGGGAACGCTGCCGTTTTCAGCAGAGATGGTGAATGAGGAAATGTCATTGAGATTCAAGATGGTGTAGCTGCTACCTGTACTGTACAACACGTAATTACCATCGGGCGACCATGCAAATTGGGTGCAGGCGCAGTTCGTAATGGTTGTGGTTTGACCGTTGGCATCTCGCAGCATAAGTTGCACGGGTATTGGCGTTATTAATGAGGATGAAGCAGTAGATGTCTTAGATGTGACGGAGGTAGTGGCATAGAGGATAGCCGGATGCGAGTGAGCAGGTTGCCAGAGTACGCGCTCGAGCGAAGCGGGCAGTGGATGTCCAGGAAGTATACTCTGCGTAATGTAGTGCAAGTTCGTGGCGGCAATCGTAGTGGTAAAGATACCTTGCTGGAAATTTCCTATAGCCAAAGAACTATCGGATGTTAACGAGGGGATGGAAAAAGAACTTGGGAAGAAGCGACGAGCAATGCCGCCGGGTTGGTCGTTCTGAGATATCCACCATGAGACAGCGCCTGGAATCTCCAAGGGGCCTGCTGGTTTTTCTCGATAGATTAAGCGGGTGCCAGTGGGACTCCACCAGGCATTGCTATGTTGTACGAGTGTATTAGAGAACATAATGGGGATAGGTTCGCCTCCGTCGATGCCCACTGTGTTGAGGCTACTAGGAAGGTCTCCCGGCGATTGGGTGATTGGATTGGTGGCTAGATGGTTGCTTGCAGATGACCGTGCGAAGCCTGGATCAAGGCTGCGGAAAGCAAGGATTTGATGGTTGGGTGACCATCCATAGCCAACCACCGGCGTAGTATTCGGGGTTACGTCGAAGGCGTTTGCGCCATCTGGATCAATCGTCCAGAGGTGTCCATCTCGTAAAAAGGCGATTTCGTTGCTCCCAAGATGTCCCGGACTGCAGGCGGCCAATCCGGTAGCTAACAGGAGCAGCACAAATATGACGATGCGCTGTTCTCTCATATGGAAAAGTATAGCTTTGTGTGTGAGGGGAGTCAAGAATAGACCGGGCGGCCAGACGTTTGGAAAGAAGACTCCCCGTGAGAGGACTTGAGTGGTGTCCTGGCTGTCATCCCTTCGCTGCCCTTGAGCACGTGAGCCGAAGCCCTCAGGAACGAAGGGAAGGACCTGGCCCGGCGAAGGAGAAGGAGAAGGGGTGAGAGGACTTCTCTCCAAATGTCGGTGCCTGGGTTAGAACTGGCAGAGTATACTAGTGTAAAGAGCAGATGGAGGCCTGTAGCTCGCGTGAGAAGAAAGGTAGTGAGAAGGCCAGGCAGCTAATGCAGAAGTCCGGCAGTGAGGTCGAAGCACAACGTGGGCTAGTGCCCTAGACCAAGAGGCGGCCCCAAAAAATTCTCGCTCACTTTGAAAGCGATATGAAAGACATTCAGCATGGAAGAGGTTACTCGAAAAAATTCTCGCTCACTTTGAAAGCTGTTTGAAAGAGATCCAGCATGATTGCCTGTTTCCCTCTCTCTTGGCCGTTTTCGCTTATTACTAGCAGACAAATCGAGTGAAAGAAGTAGGTGGGAGCCTGCGGAGCAGCAGGTGTGCTCACGGCAGAGAGGGGACTTTTAGAACTTCTCTTCTCGTCTATCACCTCCGCCCCTTATCTACAAATGTCTGAATTGACCCGGCGATCCTTGCAGCAGCCGTAGCAATCTTATATCATATTCATCAGTCATCGAGTGACACATAGGGTTAGGCTATGAGACAAATCGAACACTTGCCATCACTAGAAGCCGTTGCGAGTCTACGCTGGAGAGGCTATGTGTATGATAGCATCCTGGCGATAGCAGGGGCACTTCTGACAACGGGCATCATCTATATATTGCACCTCTACCCGAAAATTCCGAATATTTCGATTGCTTACTTGTTGGTCATTCTGGCATTAGCGAGCACACGTAGTCTATATGCTGCTGTGCTGGCATCTATAGTTGCTTTCTTCTCGTTTGATTTCTTTCTGGTTGCTCCCTACTTTACCTTTACCATCGATAAATTTGAGGAATGGCTTGCGCTGTTTGTTTTTCTGGTGACGGCAATCATTACCAGTCAGTTGGCTTCTGCGTTGCGCCAGCGAGCGGAGCAAGCAAGACGTCAAGAGCGTGAAACACGTATTCTTTACGAGTTGGTGCGTGCGACGAATAATGAGGAGGACCTGGACCGCCAGCTTACTGTTGTTGCAAATGCTATCGTCGATGTGTTTTCCTCCTGGGGGATACGAGATTGTGGTATTTTTCTACCGGGTGCGAATGGAAAACCAATATTGCAGGCAGATGCACAACAACCGCTGGATAAGGTGAAACTTTCATCCGACGAGCAGGCAACAGCGGCATGGGTGATGACACAAGGGCAGACGGTAGAATTACACGATGTCTCTCTTTCCGAGCAAAAATCTGTCGGCTATGCACCGCGAGCAATTGTACGTAGCACTGTAGCCGCGCAGTCAGTACGCCGTTATATGCGTATGATCCCTTTAAAGGTAGGTCAAAAGATCATCGGTGTGCTGCGGCTGGTGATAGAGGATGATCCACGCCTATTTGCCGAGGAGGAAAAGCTCGGTATGGAGCGAGATCGACCAAATCCACAAACTGCTTTTTTCTGGACGTTTCTCGATCAGGCCACTTCTGTGATTGAACGTGCGCGTCTCCGGCGCGAAAGCTTGCAAGTCGAGCTATTGCGGCGTACAGATGAACTACGTGCGGCGTTGCTTTCCTCGGTTTCGCATGATCTTCGTACACCGCTTTCATCGATCAAGGCTGCCGCTAGTAGCTTGCTCCAAGAAGATGTACAATGGGATGAGGAAGCTAGACGGAGTTTCGCCCTTGCGATTGAACATGAAGCTGACCGGCTCAATCGCCTTGTGGGGAACTTATTGGATATGAGTCGTATAGAAGGGGGCGCGCTCAAACCTGAAAAAGAATGGTACCCTATCGATGAACTGATCCACGATGTACTGGGCCATATGCAACCCTTGTTGCAGGGGCGAACAGTGCAGACCGATCTACCTGATGATCTGCCGCCGGTAAAACTGGATTACTTACAAATAGATCAAGTATTGACCAATCTGATTGAGAATGCTGTGCGCTATACTCCTGAGAACTCACCTATTGAAATTAGTGCACGGGTTGACGGAGATAACATGCTCATTAGTGTCGCTGATAAGGGTCCTGGCATTCCAGAAGTAGACCTGGAGCGCGTCTTCGACAAGTTTTACCGTGTAATGCCCACGCAATCTCGGGCTGCACGTCCAGTAGGTTCAGGTTTGGGTTTAGCTGTGAGTCGCGGACTCGTTGAAGCGCACGGTGGGCGTATCTGGGCAGAGAATTGGGGGGACGGTGGAGCTATTTTTCGTTTCACGCTGCCGTTAGGGAAAACAGAAGGAATAAATGTATGAGTAAAAGTGGAGCGCGTATCCTGGTTGTTGATGATGAAATTGAGATTGTGCGTGCTTTGCAGCGCAGTCTGGCAGCGCATGGCTACGAAGTTTTTACGGCAAACAGCGGTGAGGAAGCGTTAGAAGCTATTTCCCATTATCGGCCCGACTTGATGGTACTTGATTTAGGCCTGCCGGGCATCAGTGGCCTGGAGGTTGCTAGAAAGGTACGAGCAGAATCAAACCTACCCATTATCGTTCTTTCGGTGAAGGATACCGAGCGCGATAAGGTGTTGGCTCTTGATCTTGGCGCTGACGATTATGTTTCCAAACCTTTCGGTATGGATGAAGTGCTGGCACGCATACGAGTAGCCTTGCGCCATTCTGCTCAAGTCGAATCTGGAACGGAGCCAATCTTTACGGCTGGGCCATTAAAAATTGATTTTGCGCAACGCCGCGTAGAAGTAAACGGGCAAGAAGTGAAGTTGACCCCTACTGAATATGACCTTCTCAAAGCTTTGGTCAAAAATAGGGGCAAGATCATGACGCGGCACATGTTACTCTCCCAGGTTTGGGGAACTGGCTATGGCGCTGAGGCGCACTACCTCCATGTGTATGTGGGGCAGTTACGGAGAAAAATCGAACCAGACGCTGCTCATCCTCGCTTTATTCTCACAATATCAGGAGTTGGCTACCGCTTCAATGCCGATGACTAAATGGCCTCCATCTGCGGAATCTTGAGCAAATTTTTAGATATCCTCTTTTTCTTTTTAGTCCTCTTTGATGTATTTTTGGCTACACTGTGGATGTGAGTAAAGAGTTTTTCCCTTTGCTTTCCGAAAAATTATCTCGAGTGTCTGGAGGGTATCATGAAGACATTACGTCTGTTACTACCATTTACGCATGGGGTAGATGCGTGTGCGATTGATTCCGCTCTACGAATGGCTAAAGGCTGTCAAGCGATACTTGTTCCTCTTGCGTTGATAAACGTACCAGAAGATGGACAGGCTAAGGGCGCACGCCTTGAACATATACAACAGTCAAAGGATTTCCTGGAAGCGGTAAAACGCAGGGCTGCTTGCTATGATGTCCCTTTTGAACGATTAGAGGTCTTTACGAGTGATGTTGTGCAAAGCATTTGGGCAGTTGCAAGCGAAATGGAGTGCGAAGGCATCCTGCTTTTCGTAGGAGGCAAGCATGGTATTCTTCTCTCGACTTGTGAGATTAAACACCTGATGGAGCATATCTCTAGTAAGCTCTATATTCAACACTTGCATTCAGATGACGGCAGAAGTTTAAGGCAGTTGCTGCGTGAGCGTTTATCTCACTGGCTACCAGGAAAGACCGAACAAGGGGACGCGCTTTTGCGGGTCTAGAAGTGATTCTCCTCATTTTCATCACAAGATTTTCTTTCACCTGCCTTTTTTTCTATGTTGCCAAACCTTTTGGAATGGACGAAGTGCTGGCTCGTATACGAGTCGCCTTGCGCCGCACTTTCCATCCACAGAGCGGAGCCGAACCGCGTTTTCACACTGGCCTGCTTTCGGTCGACTTTGCCCGTCGGCAGGTCGAACTTGATGGGCAGGATGTCTCCTTAACCCCTACTGAATTCGATCTACTCAAGGTCTTCATTATTCACCGAGGCAAGATTCTCACAAGGCAGATGCTCCTGAAGGAAGTCTGGGGGACAAGGCACATGCCAGGACGCATAGCCTTCACGTCTATGTGGCGCAACTACGCCAGAAGATTGAACCAACTTCCGAACAGCCACAGTTTATCCTGACCATCCCCGGCGTCGGTTATCGCTTCAATGCGGAAGTCTGACCTACCTTCTTGAGAATGTTTTGAGGATTCTTCTAATTAGCTTGAGAACATCCATATGAGATATCAGCATACCCAGAACGCGCATTTACAAATTTAGGATTAGACTGTGCATGGGGAATAAGAAGTGGTGCATAGTGATGTGCACCAGGATGTTCACTTTTGTTCTCAGGAGGAAATCGACATGCCTGGAGCGCGAATCTTAGTGGTGGAAGATGACGAAGTGCTTTGCGAGCTTGTACTGCGCAACTTGCAGGTACGCGGGCATGATGTGCGTATCGCGGAGGATGCGCGCACAGCGCTTGAATACCTGCGAACTACTCTGTTTGATCTCATCATTCTGGACATCAATTTGCCAGATGAGACTGGGTGGGAGGTGCTGCGGATCGCGCAAAAGGAGGGCTGGCTTTCTTCCACAGAGTTGGATGGCAAAGGCAAACAATTGCCTGTTGCTGTACTTTCTGCTGTGCGGATTAGCCCACAGCGCTTGCTGGAATTTCATCCGCTGGCCTACCTGCCTAAACCATTCCCGATGGATGCGCTCCTACGGCTGGCAGCTGAAGCTGCTCAACGTAGGAATGGCGAGGCTGTCATTGAACAGGAAGACGCTGAAAGTTCTTTTAGTGCCTTGCCCGGTGAAGAGGAGGATCTGTATGCTTCTTGATTTGATTATCGTGGTTGTGACCATTATCACGTTTGTGGCATTCATCGGCTTTACCGAAGCCTGCGAACGCCTGTAGAGGAGGAAGGAAGAAACGTATGAACACGCCGCTAGAATACATCCTGGTCGGTATCGTCACGCTGGGTGTGCTCGTCTATCTCATTCTCGCGCTGCTTATGCCTGAGAAATTTTAATGCTGTCTGCTAGAAAAAAGTGAGGGTACACCTATGCCTGTAACACTCAATAGTGTCCTGCAGGTAGCGATCTTCCTGGTCGTTGTGCTGCTTTTGACCAAGCCGCTGGGCCTGTATATGTACAAGATCTTCAATGGAGAGCGTACCTGGCTATCGCCAGTACTCGTTCCCGTGGAGCGCTTCTTTTACCGACTCTCTGGCATCAATCCTGAGGAGGAGCAGAAGTGGACGGGCTACATGATCTCAGTGCTGATCTTCAGCGTGGTGGGCATGTTGCTTCTGTATGCATTCGAGCGCACTCAACAGTGGCAGGGATCGTTCTTCAACCCACAGGGCCTGCCGAATGTGGAGCCGCAACTGGCCTTCAATACCGCTGCCAGTTTTACCACCAATACCAACTGGCAGAACTATACCGGCGAACAGACCATGAGCTATCTGACCCAGATGGCTGGACTGGCCTTTCATCAGTTTGTCTCGGCTGCTGCTGGCATTGCTTTGGCGGTCGCACTCGTACGCGGCTTGGCGCGGCGCAGCGCACAGACACTGGGCAACTTCTGGGTCGATCTTGTGCGCTGCACGCTCTACCTCCTGCTGCCTATCTGCATAGTGGGCGCGCTGGTCTTCGTCTCACAGGGCATGATCCAGAACTTCAGCGCCTACACACTGGTCCATACGCTGAACGGACAGACGCAGACCATCGCCCAGGGGCCGGTGGCTTCAATGGAGATTATCAAGGACCTGGGCACCAACGGCGGTGGCTTCTTCAACGTCAATGCAGCTCATCCCTTTGAGAACCCCAACGCCTTCACCGCCATATTGATTATTCTCTGTGAAATTTCCCTGGGCGCGGGTCTGTTCTATATGTTTGGCAAGTGGGTTGGTAATGTATGGCAGGGTTGGGTACTGTGGATTGTCTCAGCCATCCTCTTTGTGGTTGGCATGGCCGTGATCCTCCCTGCCGAGCAGACCGGAAATCCAATCCTGACGAGTGTCGGAGCGAACCAACAAGTCAGTGCTGCCCAGGCGGGAGGCAATATGGAGGGGAAGGAGGTGCGCTACGGTATCACCCTATCGGTACTACAGGAAGAGACCACGACCGCAACCTCAACGGGTACTGTCATGAGCTTCCACGATAGTTATACTCCGCTCGGTGGGATGGTGCTGATGGGCAACATCGCGCTTGGCGAGATCATCTTCGGGGGCGTGGGCGCAGGGCTTTATTCCATGTTGATGTTTGCCATTATCGGGGTCTTCATTGCGGGGCTGATGGTCGGAAGAACACCGGAGTACCTGGGCAAGAAGATCGAGCGCAAGGAGATTATGATGGCGGTGTTGGCCCTGCTGGTCTCGCCTCTGGTGATCCTGGGATTTTCCGCCGTCGCCGTAGCGTTACCGGCGGGTCACGCGGGACTCACGACAGGGGCTGGCAATTTGGGCCCCCACGGGCTCTCGGACATCCTGTATGGCTTCACCTCCACCAATGGTAACAACGGCTCGGCCTTCGCCGGACTGAATGGCAACAATCCTTTCTATAACTGGACGCTGGGCTTTGCTATGTTGATCGGTCGCTTTGCCGAGGTCATTCCTCTGCTGGCTTTAGGCGGCGTACTGGTAAAGAAGAGAGTCGTGCCCGCCGGACTGGGTACTTTCCCTACTACCAAACCACTCTTCGTTGGCTTGCTAATTGGCGTGATCCTGATTGTTGGTGCACTGACCTACTTCCCGGCCTATTCGCTGGGGCCAATCGTCGAACATTTACTGATGTTTAAGGGGGTTACGTTCTAAGATGCGAACTGAAACCAATACACCCACAGAAAACTTAGAAGTCAAGCAGTGGA
>CAVZTX010000008.1:0-135036 GCA_963778375.1 uncultured Chloroflexia bacterium
TTCCTCGCCAATCCACTCCCTTATGCGTCAGCACACGCCAGGCCGATTGCGCCAGGATAGTATCAAACAACGCACCAGCCAGGGGATGAGTGAACGCATAATACCAGGGCACCTTTAACCACTTATCTACCCACGTTCGATACGCAAGTATTGACGTCACTTCCAGCACCCCGGCCAGATTGGCTTCACCGGCGCTAATATGCATCGTTCGCCGCATTGCGCGTGACCGGGCTATCAATGGGAGCAAAAACGGGACAATAGAGATCATGGGCAAACCGAGCAGCATCAGCAGCACAAACGGTATCCCACCTCGGCTTCCCACAAACGAGTTCTTGCGCCAGCCGCTCCATATCTCGCCCAGGCTCTCATACATGCGTGTACTGACAAGTTCCCGTCCATCGACAAGCCGCAGTCGAAAACCATTCCCTTTCACGATACGTGCAAGGTCGCGATCATCAACCAGCGAATGACGTAAATCGGGCCGCGCATAGCCGCCCGTAACCTCGTAGACCGTGCGGCGCATCAAAATGTACTGTCCATTTGCTATCGCTACCGGACTGGACGGATCATTGACTTCATCAAAGGGATACATCATACCGATACCGGTAAATGCCATAGGCATCATGACTTTATTCCAGAAACCCGGCAGTTCCTGGCTTGTCATCAAAGAAAATACGTCAATCCTCTCGTCTATTGCCTTCGTAAGGCTGGAACGCAGAGCACCCGGAGCATGCCAGGTATCAGCATCGGTAAACAGCAGCCAATCGCCATGAGCCTCCTGCACGCCAGCATGCAGCGCGTGCGGCTTTCCCGCCCAACCCTCCGGCAAATCCTTCAGTTGGAGTACCCACAAACGATTGCCACGTGGATGAGTCTGCGCAATCTCGTCTAAAATGCACTCGGTATTATCCGTCGAACCATCATCAACCACGATGACCTCAAAATTTTCATAGTCTTGTTCGAGTAATGAAGTAACACAGCGACGAATATTGCGCTCCTCATTTCGCGCAGGAACAATGATCGAGACCAGCGGCTTCTCTGGGACAGCAGATTCCAGCGTAGGGTTTGTTTGTGAAAGTGCTTGCACACGAGGCATTCCATGACGCGGGTTGGTGCGCAGCCACAACGTTATGTAAAAGCCAATCACACCCACAACGTGTGACCAGAGGAGAAGGCGCGGCCAGAAATGTCTTTTCATTTATTCCACTCTTTTCATATTGTTTCTTGTAACTCTTCAGATCACGGCAATGGCAGCTTGCCCTCGCCCTGCCGGAATAGTCACCAGATTGTATTATAGCGACACAGAGATGCAGCGACAAACTAAGGGAGCTCTGGCTGATTGCAGAGTATCAGAAACAGCATGAAATTCGTGTAACACCATAGGATAATCCTTTCTTTAGCAAGGAAGAAAAGAAGATGCAGGCACAACCTCCTTCCATCAGACCAAGCAAAGGGGATACGTTAGCAACACACCCTCCTTTGCAGCAACCAGATGTGCAACAAACTACTACTGCCAATAGCACCAATATCATGATTGGATGGATCCTGGAAGCCGGGGTCATACTCAGCGCTGTCGTCATTCTCATTGGATTATTCCTGGAGCTTTTACAGCCAAATAAATTTGCACCGCAAAAGCTTCAAAATTTTCCGCAAACCTTCGCTCAGGTCTGGTCAGGGTTACTGGTACTGCGTCCCCAAGCTGTAATTGTGCTCGGACTGCTCTTGTTGATTGCTACACCGGTGGTACGAGTAGCAGCCTCTATTGTCGCCTTCGCCATTGAGCGCGACCGGCGTTTTGTCGTGATTACGTTTCTTGTGCTGGCAATTCTCCTGTTCAGCATCTTCTACGTAGGCAACATCGTAGTTGCCGGGCAACACCAGGGCTTTCAACATGGTGAGTATTCCTGGATTTACCCTATAATGATCTTTGTTGGATCAATTGCGGCAGGCTTGTTGGGTTCGCTAGTCGGTCTTGGAGGTGGAGTACTGATTGTGCCCTTACTAACGCTTGTCTTTAGATTTCCGATTTACTTCGCCATCGGAGCAAGTATCATTTCGGTAATTGCCACCTCTAGCGGCGCAGCCGCGGCCTATGTGAAGGACCGCATCACGAACCTGCGCGTGGGCATGTTCCTGGAAATGGCAACCACACTAGGAGCTATTTGTGGTGCCTTCCTCGCAGGACTGCTGGCACCCGAGTTACTCTCTATTATTTTCGGCATCATCCTGCTCATCTCGGCTGCCCCGTTAGTCTTTAAGATCGGTGAGGAACTGCCACAGGAAGTCAAGAATGATCGTCTGGCGAATTGGCTCCGCCTCAGCAGCTCCTATCCCGACCAACACCTGCACCGCGAAGTGCCTTATCAGGTCACGCGCACCCCGCTTGGCTTAGTCATGATGTATATCGCCGGACTCGTTTCTGGACTACTCGGTATCGGCAGCGGCACCTTCAAAGTGCTGGCACTCGATGAGGCAATGCGCCTCCCGCTCAAAGTAAGTACCACCACCAGCAACTTCATGATCGGCGTGACAGCGGCTGCCAGCGCCGGTATTTACTTCTCTCGCGGCGATATTCCCCCACTAATTGCCGCTCCCGTCGCGCTGGGCATCCTGATTGGGGCACTGCTTGGCGCTCGTCTGCTAGCTCACTTAAGCAACAAAATACTGCGCATCATTTTCCTGGTGGTCATTGTTGTCGCTGCCATTGAGATGGTGCTGCACGGAATAGGTATCGCCTGATAGCAGAATCCCGTTACATCTCCCCTGACCACTTTACCGAACCGGATCAGGCCCTCCCGGCTCAGGACTCGGCCCTCCTGGATTCGGACTCGGATTGGTGGGATCATCTAAAGGATATTCAGTCGGCATGTTTGCTCTCCTTAAGGGTGAACGGTATTCACTACTTTTTCAATCTATCATTCTTAGCACGTACCACCTTCACGTTGTGTTGCACGTCTCAATAAATGAATAGAAAGCAAGCCAACTCACAAATGAAATATCCTGACAAATGGCAACTGCCTCCCGGCGCAAACCAGAAGGCAGTACTCACTCACACAGGCTAGGCTAGGATGGAGAACCCTTCGAATTCGTCTGATTGAGACCCCTGCGAACCTCTTTGGCCAGCTCAACGGCGTTGCCGACCTTCACAGTGTGCGAGAAGTAGAGCTGCGGTTGCTCATCAGTCTCCTGGTTGTAGAGGCAGCCAATCTCCCACCCCTGCTGGCGCATAACCCGGATTACGTTCTGGACCTCGGACGCGACCATCGAAAAGTCGGCGGCCACGGCTGTCTGCCCATTACTCAGCGGTTCGAATGCGACATCGGTGGCGATATTCAGGAAAGGGTTGATCCGGATGCCGCCCAGGATGACGGTGTTCCGGCGGGGGATATCCACAGTGACCACACCGGAAGCACCGACGGTGGGCGTCTCGCCCAGGATGTCACCCAGCTCTTCAGCAGGCAAGGGTGTCGTCGGATTGGAGGGAGCGGTCTGAGGCAGCGGGGTGCCGGTAACCTTCACCGCTGCGATCAATGCCCGGGCAATTTTGAGTGGATCGCCGACGGCCCGCATGTGGATGAAGTATACCTGAGGGAAGAGGTCGTAGAAGTGCTGGTGGAGGGCCTGGAAGATGAGGCCACCCTCCAGGAGCTTGTCGATGAAGGGGTCGATCTCCGTGGGGAGCAGGCCCCCGAAGTCCCCATTCATTATCGCCTGGCCGTTGCCTAGCGACTGAAAGTAGAACGTTCCGTTATTCTCCCAGGCCGGCTTGTACGGGATCGTGCCGTCAACGGTGACACGTTGGATAACATGGAGGTCCTCGCGTTCGATCTCAATGCCGAGGACCCCGTTCATCACCATTCCTGGGGCCTCCATGATCTCCTCGATCTGTTTCACCGGAAGGTCACCTACACTGCTACTGCTGGCAGCAGATGCCTCAGGATGCTGCGCAAGCGCTGGATACACTCCGACTGATAGAGCGGTCGCTGCCCCGACTACTCCGATACCAGCCGTGAGTGCCTGCCTGCGAGTCATATGTTTAGTCTGCTTATTCATGGCGTTTCACTGCGTGCCTTTCTCCATTTGTTACAAATCATAGCGCTAATACTGTAAAGGATTACCTGATTCTCAACGTGCTCAGTCTAGGGGGATGCAGTAAAAGGTGGGTTGAGAGATAGTTAAGATAGAGTTGCTAAACAACATAATTGGTTATTAATTCTCAATGATGTTTCAATTTATGTCTTCTGATATCTTCTATTGGATGTTAAATAAACACAGCAATGCTGTAGAACCATAAAGGTCTTTTTCTTCAACCATCTAAAGTGATCTATATAAGCCTCCTTTCCGTACAGTTTTTACGAGTAAGAAACTCTTACTCAAAGCCCTAACACATTAGCGGAACTTGGGTAACTTTTTTAAGCTCTTACATCAGAGAGGGGGAAAATTTATATGCGTCTCACGTACCTTCGGTCACCCATCATATCTGGCTTCTTTGCACTACTGCTATCCGGCCTGGTTTTGCTGCTTGGATCAGGTCCCCATGCCCTCGCTATGTCAAACCATTCCACTGATGGGCATGTCTATGTCTTGAACAACGACCTGGGCGGCACCAACTCTATCACTGTGTTCAGCCGGGAGGAAGATGGATCGTTGAGCCTGTCTGGCACGACATCTATCGGTGGACTGGGCAATCTGGCAGCCTTCGCAGACGGCACCCAGGGATCACTAATCCTGGCATCCAACAGGTCGAGACTGTTTGCGGTCGACGCTGGCAGCGACCAGATTTCCGTCGTCAACGTCCATAATGGGCAACTCTCCCTGGCCGGAGTCTTTTCCTCCGGGGGATTCGGCCCTATCAGCCTGACCTACCAGAATGGCTTGCTTTATGTCCTGAATGCAGCCAACGCAAACCCGTCAGGAACAGCCAACGTAGCTGGCTTCCATGTCAGTGCCGATGGCACACTTCACCCAATTGCCGGAGCCACTCAACCCCTAAGTAGTGCCCATCCCAATCCGGCTCAGGTGCTGATAGATCCTCGCGGTCGGTTTTTGCTCGTCACCGAGAAGGTTACCGGCCTGATCGATGTCTATCGCATCCATAGCGATGGCAGCCTAGGCATCCCAACCTTCTACCCATCAGTAGGGGTTTATCCATTTGGAATGGCCTTTAACCCTGCCAGCTCACAGGAGAACTTACTTGTCGACGATGGGATGGGCGGCCCCAACAGTACTGGTGGAGTGTCTTCCTATCACCTGGCAACCGGAAATGTGAAACTGATTAACGGTCCTGTATACGACAATCAGATCGCACCCTGCTGGATGGTCATCACTCGCAATGGGCGCTTCGCCTACACCTCCGACGCCGATAGCCACACCATCTCCGGCTACAGCATTGCCGGGAACGGCAGTATCAGCCTATTGAACGCCGACGGAGTCACAGGCTCAACACCTCCCGACACCTTCCCACTAGAGGAGCATCTCAGCCGTGACAACCAATTTCTGTACATCCTAGACTCCCGACTCCTATTGAAGCCAGCACCCGGTCCAGCCACCCTCAGTGGCTTCTCGATCAACCACGACGGCAGCCTGACTCCTGTTATCGACCCTACCCAGTTCACCCTACCATTCAGCGCTATCGGCCTGACCGCCGATTAAACTCTACAGGCAAATAACACAAACAGGCGACCCCGCCCTGAAAAACACTCACCATTCCTCGTCCAGGGTGGGGTCGCCTGTTTGCCTTGCCTGTGTATGGTCACCTGTTTACGCTTGCCCTATTGACTATAGGTCGCCTTGCTCATGTATACTCTTCCCTAACAAACGGAAGCATACGTCGTCGAACTACTCACCGGACTGAAACCAAGTGCCGGATTTTGTACGGCTACATCAAAATCGCCACAACCACAAGGCGGATCAAGCCAGTATTGCCAGAGTACAGCCTGTGAGCCCCCGAGAATAGTGCTCGTAACCGTTGGTAACAAGGAAGCAACATTCGTCATTGTAGTCCAACAGGTGTCATCGCAAGGCGGACAGATACCGTTATTGCACGAATAGCAGCCCGAAATCCAGAGTACGAACGCCGTGCTCGGTCGAAAAGCCGTTCCCACGTAACCCCTCCAATCAAGCGGGGTAATGTAGATACCGGGGTGAAAAGGAGCAGCAGAAGTAGAAGTAGAAGTAGAAGCCGCTGCTATTCTATCCAGAAACCCCTCAATAACCTGCTGATTAGCAAAGTACTCCGCACTTCCTGTCGTCCATCCACCAAAACCAGACTCAATATCAGCAAACAACGTATGTCCTCCAACAAATGGAGCATTCGGATTGCCCGACCACGCATCAAGCGCAGCCGAAGCCTGTTGCCAGCCCCACTGGTAGAAAGTCACACCAGGGGGTACCAGTCCTGGCCCTTCTAACCCCCAAAAAATGTATGTACCACTCTTACCTGCCGTCTGAGCCGCCCGCGTATTAAAGAAATACGTACTACCAGTCGTGCCATAGCCAAAGCGGCCAACATAGAAGTTTTGGGGTATCTCCAGGCAGGTGCCAGAGTTCGAGTCCGTCCCCCAATAGTAACTCGCTGCCTCTGCTCGCTGGACAAGCAACTCACTACCACTCAGCGTTACCCCTGCGATCACAGCCGCCGCAAGTTTGAGCAGTTGGCGCCGGCTCATTCCTGCCCCATCAACCTCAACACTCGCCTCAATTGTACGAGAAATCTCCTCCTCAGTAGCTCCATGCTGTTTGGCAAGCTCGAAATACCTCTGAGCGCACGTGTGACATCCACTTTTCGCTTTACGTATGGCCATCTTCACTGCATTGCTACAAATTTGTGCCGAAGTACGAGAACGCAGCACAATCTGTCCTTTCTAGGCAACAGATAGCATTCAAAGAAGCAAGCATCTAAGCAACTATATTGACGAGGGTAAAGGTAGCATGAGTTTATTTGATTGTCAAGGGATTTTTACTGCAAAGTGTTGCGAGCGCGGGACAACTGGTGTACAATCAGCCTCGTAGTGAGACACCTATCTAAAGGGGCAATATGCGACAGCACCATTCTCTCAGGCTTCTTATAGCGGCATTGAGCCTGAGCGTTCTTATAGCATTGAACTGGCTCTTCCTTCCGTCCCACCCGCCGGTTGCACTTAGTGCACCTACACACGCCTTCGTCATTGGTTCCGACCCCGTCGATGGTTCCACAGTCGCCTCCGCCCCATCAGTTGTACGTATCTTCTTTGACGACGCCATCAGTCCCGCTAGCGTTGCCCACGTACTCGACCCGAACGAGCAGCGAGTAGACCTTGGCCGCAGCGTCATTCCCAGCGACAACCCTCGTGAACTAGACACACCCCTTCTTCCGCCAGATCACCTTCAGCAGGGTAGCTACACGGTCTACTGGTCAGCGCTTGCCGATGGCGATGGACACGCCACACATGGCACCATTGGCTTCAACATCGGCCATTCCAGCACAGGATTATCAGGACAAGTCATCTTGGGACCCAGCACCAGCAACATTCTGCCACAACTCAATGCACAGGGCATACTATCAATTGCCTGGGATTGGCTTACAATGCTGGCGTTAACCTTCTGGATAGGCATACTGGTAATGGAAGGTCTCATTTTGAGGACAGAGCAAAACGGGGGAAGAACTGAAGCAGAACAGATGCCAGTCTGGTTGGCCCGTGCAAGAAAGCAAGCCCTCCCATTACAATGGCTCTGCCTCGCGGCTCTGCTCGTCGGAGAATTCATCAACCTCATACTACGCGCCGCCCAGCTCACCTCGGCCCAGGGCAACAGCGGCATCAATCTCCTAACAATCGGTTCGTTGATCCTCAATACAAACTACGGGCATCTCTGGCTGATACGCATTGCCTTGATCGTGGTTGCACTCGCATTACTCAACTGGGCAACGCGTCGACGTAGAGCCAGCACGAAGACAACCGCTTCAACGCCGACCCGATCGACAGGCAACAGCTATAGACAGTTGCACCTGCAATTTCCCTCGGAGAGCAGCATCTCCAAAGAACGCCCAACAGATACACTAAGAAACCCCATCAGCACGAGACCAACCACTTTACCTTCATATAAATACATCGTATCGTGGCTGATAATCGCGGGACTAATCTTACTCACGCTCGCACTATCAGGAGATGCAGCGCAGTTAGCACAGCCCCACATCACCGCCATCGTCCTGAACTGGCTCTACCTTGCTGCACAATGTATATGGTTCGGAGGAATAGCCTACCTGGGATACGTCTTACTTCCACTGTTGCCGGGTATTGAGCCAGACCATCATGGCGAGAAGCTAGCAACATTGCTCCGACGCTATACTCCCCTGACCCTGGCAGCCCTCGGTATACTACTCGTCAGCCTGCTCTTCCTCAGCGAGGCCAGCCTGAGCAGTGCCCAACAACTGCTTACCGATCCTTATGGCCGTTCCCTGCTCGTCAAAATCCTGCTCATCGTCAGCATGCTCATCTTTACCGGCTACGCCCTATTCTTTTTGCGCCCAAAGCTCACCCGTCAAGCCGCGCTCTTACCCGTTGTCGATACCGAATTACCTATCAAACGTACGCGTCAGTCCGCCTTATTACAGACAGAGCGCAGTCTCAAACAAACGATGAAACTCTCATCCTGGCTGGCAGCAGGCATACTCCTCTGCGCCGCTCTCATGACATTCTTCGCGCCTCCCATCGTCTTTCCCGCCGTTAACTACAAGCTCAGCATCACTTCAACCGACGCTTCAACAAGCGGCCAGAACTTGCAAATAAAACAAATAGGTGACCTCGCGGTCACCCTGGTCGTACTTCCTGCGCGTGCAAACTCCGCCAACACTCTGATCCTCACCATGAATGATAGCAGCGGCAACCCGGTCACCAACGCCCAGGTAGAACTCAACACCAACATGGAAATCATGAACATGGGAGATTTCCATACAACCGTCGTGGCTGGCAATCCCACCTACATTGCTACATTTGCGCAGGATACGGCTTTTTCGATGTCTGGTTTATGGGATATTGTGGTGAAGATTGTTCGGCCGAATGTGGCGCCTGTGCAGGGAACATTCCAGGTGATGTTGAACTGAAATGTTCCCCCTACATCACTTCTTTGCAGCCATCTGCTGACCAAGCTGCTTAGAAATCTTCTCAACCTTCTTCGCCATCGCCTCCTCCTGCTGCAGGTTCTCTTGTAGCAGGCTCACACATGCCTGTTGGCCCATCAGTGTCGCCTTCTCTATCAGACCCTTGTAAGAAGCCATCTCATAATGCTCAGTCTTAGAAGCGCCACCAAGATTGAACATCGTCAGGATTTCCGCCGAAGGCTCCTCCTTTAAGAAGCTATCATGTTCCTTCTTCATCCCGGCAACCGCATCACATGATGCCTTCTCAGGTTTCGCACCGAGAGCCTGGAAACACTGCTCTAGATTCTGTATCTGGTGTTGAGTCTCCTCAAGATGGTGCTCAAAGGCACTTTTCACCTGTGGGTCCTGGCACTCCTTCGCCATCACAGGCAGCATCTTTGAGATCCTCTGCTCCGCATCATACATATCACTCAGTTCATGCAGAAACAATTCCTGCGGGCTTGTTATCGCCATTGATAATCTCCTTTCGTCATCTACTCTCGATCAGGCACTACAACGTTCAGTTTTTATTGAACGCAAATACGTTCCTGATATACCACGTATCACACTTTCAAAACAGAGACAATCGTTAACCCGCTGAGAGCATGTCACTTCTCTACTGTATAGCACGTGTATTACTAAGTAACCACAAGATACATAAATCAGGGGAACATTGCCAATACTCTCTATAATCAGGTGCGAGTTTGAGAATCTTCCAGTGGAAGGGAAGAAAAATGCCTGGACATGACATTATCGTCGTCGGCGCCTCCGCCGGCGGAGTAGAAGCGCTCATGGCAGTCGTGCGCAAACTGCCGATGGGCCTACCGGCTGCTGTCTTCATCGTTCTCCATATACCTGCTGATAGTTCCAGCCTTTTGCCAGATATTCTAAACCGGTCAGGGCCACTCCCCGCAAGCCATCCTGAGGACAACGAGAAGATAGAACATGGGCACATCTACGTAGCCCCGCCAGATCATCATTTGCTGGTCGAACGGGGACATGTGAGGATTATACGTGGTCCCAAGGAAAACCGCCATCGACCGGCGGTCGACCCCTTATTTCGCTCAGCAGCTCACGTATATGGTCCCCGTGTGGTGGGGGCAGTTCTCACCGGTGCTTTAGATGATGGAACCGCCGGACTACTGGCAGTGAAACGGCGCGGTGGTATAGCTGTTGTCCAGGACCCTCGTACTGCCCTTTACCCGAGCATGCCGCATAGTGCATTGGAACATGTTGAAGTAGACTATACTGTACCCCTCGCCGAGATTGGGGGTCTTTTAAAACGATTGGCTCACGAGCAAGCTGAAGAGGAAGGAGCATATCCCGTGTCAGAAGATACGGAAATGGAAACGAAACTGGCCGCAATGGACATGAATGTGCTGAATAGTGACAATCGTGCTGGCACACCTTCAGCTTTCTCGTGTCCTGATTGTGGGGGTGTTCTATGGGAGTTGCACGATGGAAAGTTGTTGCGCTTCCGCTGTCGCGTAGGCCATGCCTTCTCAATCGATAGTATCGTAGCGGCGCAAACTGAACAGATTGAAGAGGCATTATGGGCGGCACTGAAGACATTGGAGGAAAGCGCGAGCCTATCACAGCGATTGATGAAAAAGGCGCATCAAAATGGCCAGGAATGGTTAGCGAGGAATTTCGAGGAGAAGCTACAGGATGCAGAACACCATGCAGCAGCTATCAAGCAGATCCTCATGACGGGCGAAACCACTGTTAAAGCAAGTACCATTCCTAATCAAACTGCCGATGATGAAGGATATGCTGAAAACATCGAAGAGACAGCCTGACAAGCTTGACAAACTTGCCTGAACGGTATATAGTTTTCCTGCAAATAGGGTTCCCCCCTATGTTATTTTCATGGTGAGTTGTGCCCATACGTTATTTGACTAACCTGAGAGTCGGTTGATCTGTTTGTCTAGCTTGCCAACTAATATCCAAATCATACCTTGCCCACGGATGAATGCATACATATTCATCGGTGGCCCATCACACCTTACATTATTCATAGAACAGGAATGAATGTCATGAGTAATGATGAACAAGGGACAGTTTCTACTACTGGAGAGCTAGTTGTTGTCGGCTCTTCAGCCGGAGGGGTTGAAGCCCTCTCGGTCTTCGTGAGCACCCTGCCCAAAGACTTCCCCGCTCCAATTGTGCTGGCCCAACATCTCGATCCCAATCGACCTAGTACCCTAGATCTCATTCTTAAGCAACGTACTCCTTTGCCCGTCGAAGCCGTAACTTCGACCACCAAGCTGGAACCGGGGAAGATTTATGTCGTGCCGGCTAATCGGCACGTTTCCATTCATGATAGTCACGTCGAAGTGCAAGAAGACCCCTTGAAACGCACCCGGCCTCGTCCATCGGTGGATATGTTGTTATCAACTGCAGCCGAAGCCTACGGTGACCGCTTGATTGCAGTCATCCTGACCGGCTCTGGCTCAGATGGGACAGCAGGGGCAGTGGATGTGAAGAACGCCGGTGGAACAGTGATCGCTCAGGACCCGCAGACTGCTCGCTATCCATCGATGCCCTTGTCGCTCCCTCCGACGGTGGTAGACTTTGAAATCAAAATAGAAGATATTGGTCCTTTACTCTACGATCTGCTCACGGGCGTACGCTTCCCATCAACCGAAGAGAAAACGGAAGATATCCTGCGCAATATCCTTGAGTTGGTTGGTCGCCAGGCGAGCATTGACTTCCGCCCTTACAAGACGACGACCATTTTGAGGCGCATTAGTCGCCGTATGGCTATCACACATAACCGCACAATGCGTGACTATTCGGAGTACCTGGAGGCGCATCCAGAGGAAATCGGCGAACTCGTGAAAGCCTTTCTCATCAATGTCACCCAATTCTTTCGTGATCCCGACGCCTTCGTCTACCTTAGAAGTGAAGTCTTGCCGAAATTGATAGCCAGGGCCCGTGAACGAGACCATGTTCTGCGCTTCTGGACAGCAGGCTGTTCTACAGGTGAAGAACCATATTCGCTCGCCATGTTGGTGACCGATCTGCTAGGCGCAGAGCTTTCTAATTGGAGCGTCAAAATCTTTGCGACCGATCTGGACGAGGCAGCCATCAACTTTGCCCGGCGTGGATTATATACCGAAAACCTTTTGAAAGGCGTACCCATCGAGTACCACAATCGTTTCTTTGAACGTGCCGATTCTGGATATCGCATTTCAAAGACGCTGCGTCAAATGGTCATATTTGGGCAGCAGGATTTGAGCCGCAGCGCACCATTTCCACATCTCGATCTCGTGCTTTGCCGCAACGTGCTCATCTACTTCACCCCTGAACTCCAGGAGTATGTGCTCAACCAGTTTGCCTTTTCGCTCTCTCCGCATGGCTACCTGTTTCTAGGTAAAGCTGAAACAGTGCGTCCCAACCAGTTTTATTATGAAATGGTCAACAAGCATTGGAAAATCTACCACTGCATTGACAGCTCATTGATAGGAGTGCGTCGACCGGGTCAATCTGAATTGAGTTTGCCACGTTTAGAAGCTCGCACTACAAATCGCTCCGCACGGTTAGCTGGGAAATCATCTAACGATGGAGAGGCAGGGGAACCTGTACTTGAACTCAGACAACTACGCCACTTCAATGAATTGCTGTTACGCTTCTTACCGATAGGTGTAGTAGTCATTGATCGTTCCTACCGTGTTTTGACAGCAAATGGTGCAGCCCGCAGACTGCTGGGGCTGCGGGATATGGGCAACGAGCAAGACTTCTTACACGCCGTACGCGGTATACCATACTCATACGTGCGTAATGCCATCGATGTCGTCTTTCGAGAGCGGAACAGTGCCACGTTGCCCGAGGTAGAGCTTGATATCACAATGGGCGGCAGTGGCCGTGTAGTTTCGCTCGCAATCGGACTGATGCAAGTGGAAGCGGGTGCACCGGACCTGGCTGCCATCAGCGTCACAGATGTCACCGAGCAGGTGCAAATCCGGCGGCAATTGGAAGCGGTTCAGTCGGAGCAAGCTCAGCTCATGAATGAGCTGACTACTGCAAACAAGCGTTTGAACGATGTGAATAAAGACCTGCTGGACGCCAACGAGGAACTACAGGTCGCTAATGAAGAACTGGTGCTGACCCACGAGGAATTGCAGGCGACTATCGAGGAGTTCGAAACTACCAACGAAGAACTACAAGCCACCAACGAAGAATTGGAAACGAACAACGAAGAACTGCAGGCCACCAACGAAGAACTTGAGACCACCAATGACGAGTTGAGGGCACGCACAGTCGAACAGCAAGAACTGACGCATATGCTCGAAAGTGAGCGCATACAACTGACCGAGATGGTTGAACTGGCTCCTTTCTACATTATGGTACTGCGTGGCCCGCATCTAGTTGTCGAAGCCTTTAACCCACGCTATGCACGCTTACTCGAAGGCCAATTGATACAAGGACAGCCACTCGCTGTAACCCCTGAACTCCTTTGGGACGGGGATGTACCGATTATGCGCTTAGCTCGCGAAGCTTACCAACAGGATACTGTGCGTACCACATCCAGAATGCTTACTCGCTTACCAAAGGCGCAAGGTGGAGTTGTAGAGAGTTATTTTGTCTATACAATCGTCCCTTCTCATGATGCCGATGGTAAAGTATCGGGCGTCATTATTTATGCCGTCGATGAAACTGAGCAACGTGCACGGGAGGCCGAGGAAGAGCGAGAGAAGCTTCGCTCCATCTTCGACAACACCAATATGATCGCCCTGGCACTCTTTGACGCCCGCACTGCTGAATTGATCATGGCTAGCCCTCGCTACTTCGATATTACAGTGCAGACGCATGACCTTGCTCGAAAAGAGTTAATAGGTCGCAAATGGCAGGAACTTACCTTTGTTGCCTCCGGTGATGAAGCAGCTCACATCTGGAATACGGTCATCGAGAGCCGCACTCCCATGCGCATACCCGAAGTTCACCTGACACTGAACCAGGACAGCCAGGAAGCGACATGGGATTGGAGCCTCATCCCGATTCTGGATAATCAGAAAAAAGACACCATCCGTTATATGCTTGTCTCAGCGATTGAAGTTACTGAGCAGGTGCAGGCCCGACAAGAAGTGGAACAACTGGATCATCTCAAAGACGATTTTTTATCGCTCGCCAGTCACGAATTGCGCTCACCTCTCACATCTATCCTTGGTAATACCCAACTCCTCCAGCGCCACTTAAAGCGACAGGCTGGCAACACGAGCACTACAAGCAGCGAAGTCGCTGAACAAGAAATGAACCTGGTAAATGCAGTCATTCACCAGGTGAACCGTATGTCTCGGCTCATCGACGAGATGCTAGACCTGACACGCATTCGCACCGAACTGTTTGAGATGCAGAATCGGGAGAACGTCAACATCGTCGAGCTTGTGCAGCGCATAGTTGAAAGCCTGAGCGCCGCCAACAATCGCAGCATCACCTTGGAAAACAGCACCGACCAGCAAACAATCGTCGGCAACTGGGACGAAAGCAGGCTAGAGCAAGTAGTAACCAACCTTATCAGCAACGCCCTCAAATACAGCCCGCCCGATAAACCCGTAGTCGTTGGCATAGACCTGCAGCAAGAAAACGCCCACCCCCACGAAGTAGTCGTCTGGGTCCGAGACGAAGGCCCCGGCATCAGTCCGGATCAACAGAAGCATATCTTCGACCGCTTCTTCCGCGCTCCAACCCCCGAGAACTCCCACATCGAAGGCCTCGGACTAGGCCTCTACATCACCCACGAAATCATCACCCAACAAGGCGGTAAAATCTGGCTCAACAGCACCCTCGGCCAGGGGAGCACATTCTATTTCTCGTTACCACTATAAGAATAATCCTATCTGGAAGACAGAGTTGCTTATATACGGGTGGGGTTCGTCGTTATTCTGCCACGTGGATCACTCCTCATTTTCTTCGTCGCCTTCGTAACTGAGGTAGTGCTCACTCAGCCGCAATACACAACCCGAAGGCAACTTATACAGCATACCAGGTGACGACCGGTTGCTTAGTTTGTGTATAATGTGGCCTGGCTCTGGCTCGCTTACCAATCTCTTGCGCTGTGTGCCAGGTGGTAAGCTAATGAAACACGCATCAGTTTGCCGGTTCACACTCCCACCATCCGCTTGTATGCGGGTCGCTGCCAGATCATCTATTCCTGTCACCGGAAAAGAGACCATACCGACGTTCTCAAATTCTAAGGGTATTGGGTCGCTCATAGTGTTACTCCTATTCTGCTTGTGGTTCGCTCTCATCCTGGCTTGGTATCTGCTGCAGATTGCGATTCTTGGTTAAGAACGACAATTTGAACCGTCCCTGCATTCCTGTTGTTTCGATATCACTTACCTCCCACTACCTTCTTGTGCTTTTGCGCTCTCTCCGCATACCCCACCGCACTACTCACAACACCCTCCACCTCCTCTGCACTCAACTCCCTTACCACTCTCGCCGGCACTCCCACAGCCAGAACGCCCCCTGGAACACTCTTCCCCTCCGCAACCAGCGCACACGCCCCTACAATCGTATTTGACCCAACCTTCGAACGAGAGAGCACAACCGCATTCATCCCAATCAACACCCGATCCCCCACCGTCGCCCCATGCACAACCGCACCATGCCCAACCGTACAATCCTCCCCAATCGTCAAAGGCGCATCCTCATCCGCGTGCAACGTACAATTATCCTGAATATTCGTCCCCCGCCCAATCACAATAGGCGCGGTATCCCCCCGCACCACTGCATTGTACCAGATGCTTGCGCCTTCATGGATGGTAACGTCACCAATTATCATCGCGCCTGGGGCGATGAAGACATCCTCAGCAATAGTGGGCCAAACGCTATTAAAAGGAAAAACTGGCATAATCAAATCCCTCAAACAACCTCATCAATAGAAATAGGAGAAAAACTCTCCTACTTCGTCGCATGAATCACAACCTCCCCAATAGCAAGATCAGGAGGCCCCTGAAGAAACGACACCAGATCACGCCTTGCCCACTCCGAAAAGAACTTGTTAGCCTCCTCAGCGGCAACCTCCGTCTCAAACACGCTTATAGTCGAAATAACCCCATTCCCTAGATTTACCATATAGAAATCCACGAAACTTTGCGACCCAGTCATAGCAGGCACAAACGACTCTTGAACCCGCCGTACCACCTCCTCAACCGAATCTGGACGAAACGAGGCACGTCTTACCGTAGCATACATCGATGTATTCCTTTCGTGCAAAACTTCATCAGGAAGGAGCTAATCTTCCCCAAACTACTTAAGGCTCATTTATAGATCAGTATATCACGATACTCGATCCTTCCACGCAAGGAATTGCAAGCGGACCGTATCATCATCAGATTTGAGGCGAGAAGACTACCATCACTTGGGAAATACAATTAACATCATTTGTATGGCCTTCGAGAGTTTGCAGGAGCTTCCCTGTTGGTCCGTCCCACAGACGGACAATTTTATCCTCGGAGCCGGATGCGAGCACCTGTCCATCTGGTGACCACGCTACACCGAAAATTGTCCCTTTGTGTCCTTTAAGAGTATGGAGCAATGTGAGGTGAGACCCGCCAGTGTTTTGTGGATCAATCCAGAATTTGTTGGATTCCTCTTCTCTCATGGCGTTCTTCCTTTGCTTGAGAAGATGCTTTTAGCAAGTTCGCTGGACTGCTTAGGATATCAGGTGCGATATAGGACTTGCTCGATTTTATCTCCACGATCAGTTCAGGCACGACCGACGTAAAGGTGCGCGGACTTCGTTTCAGCCGCTCACGTGAAACAAAAGAAACATCGGGCGAAAGCAAGTCACCATTAGGCAGGCAGAAACCCGCACTCGCACCTAAGACACGGCCTGCGTTACTGTTGTATACCCAGTTACTAAGCAGCATAATGAAGCGCACCCCAATTTCACTGGACACAATATCTGAAGGCTCCGTAATAATGATTTTTCCGTCTCGTAACTCAATTTGATTATCGCGATAAAGCCTCTGAAGCCTTTCCACATCTCGAAAGCTAAGCGCCATAAGTTTTGCTCCCTCAATCATGAAATTGAAACAACGTATAAGAGCAAATTGTATCCTTCCTACAGGATAGCTTATTGTTCACAAAATTTCTATCATGTAGATGCCCAATCCCCCAAATCACCCCTTGCTTGTTTTGAAAATCTATGGTATACTCTCACCAAGCAAGCAAAGAGGCAATCTTTCCTCGCCTCTCTCTTCGCATCTCATCGTCCCCTATTGTACCGTCACTCCACTACCAGACCTCTCACAGAAAGGCCCTTCACCCATGACTCTCGACCAACTCACGCAACCCGCCTCACCCGCATCTGAGCGCACCAACGCTCAAGCGCCCACGGCCCACCCTGCTCCATCGCTCACCTAGCTCTGGCCCGGCCGCATCCCCTTGGGCAAACTCACCTTGTTGGACGGCTCGCCCAACTGTGGCACTGCCCTCTTCCTTCAAACGCTCAGCCTCCTGCCGGGTCAAGCGGCACCCAAAGCGAGGGATGCAAGCGCATGATCGCCACCGGGGAGGAAGCCTTGGCCGAATTCCAGGCTCGTTTAGCCGCCTCTGGCTTCCCCATGCCCACACTTTTTCACTCCAATGTCCCAAATCCACCCATCTCTCAACAAACTACACCGCCTGTCCCAAACGTCCCCGACGACGAGAACAAGGAACCGAACCTATGAATAAATTCACGAGACAACCGTTTGCAAAACGCAGTAGAGCAGATTAATATATTAAGAGCAGCCCATCACTTGAATGCCGCACACCAGCAGCACTCAACCCAATAGTAGATCATCAGGCGCTTTTTCCCATCCGCTCCAATCGTGCCTGCCCGGCTTGATGCTCGTGTGGTCGGATCGCGATCTGATGGCTGTCACGGCCCGCCAAGCATATGGATCGCGGCCTTACGTCTATCAGGCATCGCTGAACGTCGACAAACCAATAGGAGGTAATCATGGCAGCTTATATCGTAGCCGATATCGAAATCACAGACCCGGAGGAGTATCAGACATACGCAAAACAGGTACCACCAACCCTTCAGCAATATGGTGGAAAATTCCTCGTGCGCGGCGGCCAACCTGAAACGCTTGAAGGTGACTGGAACACCAAGCGCATCGTCATCCTTGAGTTTCCGAGCATTGAGCAAGCCAAAACCTGGTATGAATCGCCCGAATATTCCTCCATCGCGGGCATTCGCCATCACTCTGCAAACTCCAGATTTGTTCTTGTGCATGGGGTCTAGATGCCTCATTTTTCCAATCTCTTTCCAATCTTCCTATGTTACAGTACAGATAACATCTATGATAATAACCGATACCCAAAGTAGAGGGAGAAAGGATAGGAACTCTATGCACATCCTGGTGGTGGAGGATGAGAAGCGCCTGGCATTTTTGCTGCGCCGTGTGTTGCTGGAAGAACGTCACACGGTCGATCTTGCTCATGACGGTCATAGCGGTCTCGACCTCGCTGAGAGCGGCACCTATGACGCTGTGGTGCTTGACGTGATGCTGCCCGGCATCGATGGAATTGAAATCTGCCGCCAAATGCGTGAGGATGGCGTGATGTCGCCGGTACTCATGCTGACGGCACGGGGAGCGCTAGAGGACCGTGTTCTTGGTCTCAATGTCGGGGCAGACGACTACCTGACCAAGCCCTTCGCGATGGAGGAACTACTTGCCCGTATCAACGCGCTTCTGCGCCGCCGCGACCGTAGTTTTGAAGCCACACCTCAACTTACTGTTGGCGACCTGACGCTTGACCTGGTACGGCACGAGGCGCGCCGCGCCGGGCGTGTAATCGAGTTGACGGCCAAAGAGTTTGCGCTCTTGGAATATCTGATGCGCCATCCCGGCCAGGCGCTCACGCGTACACAGATTATTGATGCAGTCTGGCGTTACGATCTGGAGGCGCTCTCGAACGTGGTGGATATCTACATTCATTACCTGCGTGACAAGATCGACAGCGGACGTGAGAAGCCGCTGATTAAAACGGTACGCGGCATGGGTTATAAGATCGAAGCGTGAACCATGAACAAGCAGAAAACTACTATGGATAATCGAAGGTCGTTCCTGTGGTCGCTACGCTCACTCAGGCAGCGGCACAGAAGCGAGCCTGGAGCGCAGTTGTTTCAAGGGATCCGCATTCGCCTGACACTCTGGTACTGTGGAGTGTTGGGTGCAGCACTCGTGCTTTTCGGTATCGGCCTCTACTTCGGAGTTCAACACTTCCTCCTTGCTGGCGTTGATACCGACGCCTCCATGCATGCTCAGGCTCATGTAGGCCAATGGCTCTCGTCCTCGCCCGATCGCGCTTGTTCCTACTTCAATTCGCAGGATCAATCCGACCAGCCTGGCTTTCCTCCTGGTCAAGGTTATACTATACCCGAGCTGGTCGTTTGTTTTGATCCACATGGCAACGTGATGCAAGAGAATGGTACGTCACAACTTCCTTCTACTTTTCTCAACAATAGTTTGGTGAAAAACGCCTTACAGCAAGACCACGCAACCGATATCGTCAATGCAGGAGGAACGTATATCTACCGCTATGCCCAAGCGGTACCAGGGAATGTTGGCGTAGTGGTGATCGGTGAATATATCAACGGGCAGGAAAACGCACTGACTGTATTGCTTATTCTCTTGTTCGCATTGGGCGGAGCATCGCTGCTTGGTGCGGGATTGGGCGGACTATTCCTGGCAGATCGCGCATTGGCTCCAGCAAGGCTGGCCTTTACACGCCAGCAGCAATTCATTGGTGACGCTGCCCACGAAATCCGCACGCCTCTAACGTTGATGCGTGCGGATGCCGAGGTGCTCCTGCGTGGTCGTGCGCACATGGAGACAGAAGATGCAGCCCTGCTAGAGGATATCGTTTCTGAAGCAAATCATATGGCAACAATGGCAAATCGCATGTTGACACTCGCTCGCCTGGACGCTGGTTCTCAGCACCGCGAGTACGAGGTGGTGAACCTCAACGAAATTGCGTTTACAGGAGTACAGCGCGTTGGAGCATTCGCCGAGCAGAAGGATGTCACCGTCCACCTGGAAAACAGCAGCGGCACATTTGTGATCGGGGACCCTGCATTGTTGGAACAGGCACTGCTCGTGCTGCTTGATAACGCCATTAAATACAATCGACCACATGGACAGGTAATAGTACGTACCTCGACGAACAATGGAAAGGCACAGTTGGAAGTAAGCGATACCGGCATCGGCATTCCTGCCGAGCACCTCCCTCATCTAGGTGAACGTTTTTACCGCGTTGACAAAGCCCGCTCGCGTGAGGCAGGAGGAACGGGCCTCGGCCTCTCAATTGCCCACAGCATCGCCGCTTTACACGCTGGCTCACTCACCATGATCAGTACACCCGATCAGGGAACCACCATCACACTCCAACTTCCACTCGCTCAAAATACCCTAACTGATTTACCGGATCATGAGCCAGGAAGTGTTTCCCCTCTTCCAGAAAGGAGCTAACTCTTCTACTACAATACACAGTAATCTGTAGGGGCCGATTGATCGCGCCCACCTCCAATGTATCGGCTAGCTCGGTACCTCGCAACTGTCGCAGCAACAAGAAAGAGAGCATGGACATGCACTGGCATGATCATTTCTGGAGATATGGACAAGACTGGGGACATCACGGACACGCTTGGGCATCAGGAGGTCCACTGATGATGCTGAGCAATCTGTTTTGGATTGCTTTGCTCATCATACTTGCCGGACTACTCATATACTGGCTCCTACCAAGAATCCTACCTCAAGAGTGGCTTCAGAACGACACCCCACCGGCGCAATCTTCCGCCCTGGAGATACTACGCCAGCGCTATGCACGTGGAGAAATCGACGCCATGACCTTTGAGCAAATGCGCGAGCGCCTCGAAGCTTCCTACCGCCAGGACTATTCCCAACCCAGCGGAATGTGGATGGAAGAACAACACACCAGATGGAGGGTAAAGGACTAATTGCTTCTGATAAATTGGTTTCTCAACGTTCATATGGGGGTAGGGCCTTCCCATATGTAGGGACAGCGCCTTGTGCCTGTCCGGCCTTGCCCTTCACATCAACTGCGATAATCCACTACCGTCGTAACGCATTACTCATAACGAACATGAGATTGGCGGGGCGTTCCGCAAGCCGCCTCATGAGGTAGGGATACCACTGAGAGCCATAAGGAACGTAGATGCGCATATTATATCCTTGTTGTACCAACTTTTCTTGCAAATCGCGTCGAATACCATAGAGCATCTGGAACTCGAAAGCCGACTTATTGATGCCATTATCACGCGCAAATTTGCAGGTCGCGTTGATGATGGACTCGTCGTGTGTAGCGATTGCGGGATAGTTGCCATGTAAGAGCAGCGACATCATCAGTCTGATATAGTTCCGATCAACCTCTTCCTTCTGCTGAAATGCCAGGGTTTTGGGTTCCTTATAGGCGCCCTTGACCAGGCGCACTCGTACGCCTTGCGCAATCAGTTCCTCGATATCCTTCTTGCTGCGCATCATGCACGATTGAATAACCGTCCCGACATGCTCAAACTTCTGATGCATGCGGAGCGTGATATCAACCGTCTGCTCGGTATACGCTGAACCTTCCATGTCAATGCGGACGAAGATAGGGTACTGCTGCGCGTGCTCCAGGATACGTGCTACATTTTGTTCGCATAGATCCTGAGAAATATCCAATCCCAGCGCGGTAAGTTTAATGGAGATATTGGCATCCAGGCCACCCAACTTGATACGAGCCAGGGCGGTGATAAAGTCCTGAGCGGCAGCGTTAGCTTCCCGTGCATCCGAGACGTTCTCGCCCAGATGATCCAGCGAGACATGCATCTTGCGTGCATTAATCGCCCGCGTCACGTTAAGCGCTTCATCTAACGTCTCTCCCGCGACAAACCGGTGCGAGATTCCCCGTGTTGCCCGGTTGTGTATAACAAAGTTACGCAACTGGTCATTCTGCGCCAGATACAACAATGTATCCCTGAGCATCGTTGCCCCCTTTATAAAAGATGAATATCGAAAAACATTGAATTGTCTTCTGATGTTTATCATAGCACAAAAGGGCCAATGGGGCGACCGCAAGGGTTGCCTCAACTCTCCACGAAACATACAAATCTACCTTGCTTCTGATATCACCACTTCAACATACGTCGTATCAGACGATCCCATAGCCTATCCGGTAGAAGTTGATGCAGCAGCATCGACCACATATCCGAGCGAGGAAGCACATACCGGGTGCGTGGACGGCGGCTCACCAGAATATTCTCTATCGTATCGGCGAATTCCTGAGGTGGATGACCGTGTGTGGCTGCGCGATTGGAGAATTTTTCGACAGATCTAAACAGCCGCTCGTAAGGTCCACCCCTATGCTGTTCCATACGTGCAACTGCTCTGTCAGTACTCGTCTTCCAGATATTTGTGGTGTAGGAATTCGGTTCGACTACCACCACCTGCACTCCGAAGGGTGCTAACTCGACGCGCAAGGCATCGCTGATCGCTTCAAGGGCAAACTTGCTCGCGGCATAAGGAGCAAGCACCGGCGTTGCGATCCGCCCCGCTACACTGCTGACGTTGATAATTGTTCCCTTAGCAGCCTTGAGCAAAGGTAGCACAGCCTGGGTAACCGCTACCTGGGCGATCACATTGATCTCGAACTGCGCACGCAAATCGTCCAGGGCAATTACCTCCAGCGGAGCAGCATAGGTGGTACCAGCGTTGTTGAGCAGTGCATCTAACCGGGATGTAGAGACCTTTACCGTTCGAGCAAGGGCAGCGACATCCTCTTGTGACGTGATATCACATATCACAGGAGTAAGTCGTTCCTTGCCACCCAGCCTTGCTGCTTCTGATAAGAGGCTCTCCTGATCGGCCTCCTTACGCACCGTTGCAAAGACCTGCCAACCTCGTTGAGCCAGGTGCAGTGCTGTTACCCACCCAAAACCACTCGAGCAGCCCGTAATCAGGATTGTTTTCTGCTGAGGCGCACTAACCATGATGTTTTTCCTACCTCACGAAGCTGTCATCCTGAGCAGAGCGAAGGATCTGCGTACATTGACGATAACTACGTTCTTTCTGGTCCAATGCGGTTCCACAGGCCAAGCCGAATCAGTTCTTCACGTGCTTCAAAGCCAAATAAGTCAGGATCTATTCCTCGGCCATGTCGAATCACGAGGCCGCGCAGCATTTCTATCTGCTCCGCCTTACTGGCGCTATCCCGTTCAAACGGGATGTGTTGGGCCAGTTGCTCAATTGCCTGCCTGTTATACCACTGTTCTTGTGTTTCCATTAGAGGTAATAGCCGTTCCAGATTCATTTCCAGATCCTATAAAGAATCCTAACATGCCTATCATCATCAATTCAAGATGGTACGGATAGCGTAAGTTTCCCGAGAGACGTAATGAGACACGTTTATATAAAACGAGGCATAGCCAATTTGCCCTACAAGCGTGCGGCGGCACTTGACCGCTTGATGCCTCAGTGCTACTGTTAGGGAGATATATCTCACAGCAAATGTGTAAAAGGGGATGAATACCAATGCTCTGTCCATATTGCAATAACTTTCGACCGGTGAATGAAGGACCCTGCCCTTCTTGTGGAGCACCCTCGACGCCTGTTCGGGGAGCAATGGACAACCAGCAGGCATTCAATGGGCCGGTGCAACAACAGCAAGCAGCATTCCCAACTCCCCAGGGATTTCCTACCTATCAGGCAGGCTCCCCTATGACACCCGCTCCTGCTCCCACTGCTCAAGGCAATCATTCAGCGTCGCTATTGCAGCGCTTCATGCATGCAAATACGACACAAAATACGCCACCACAGGGAGCAGGGAATGACAATTCCCTCTGGGGACAGGTTATGGCCCCCCAGGCAGCACAAGTACCTCCACAAATCCCCAATTATGATCCAGCATTTCAACAGCAGCACTCAATGCTGCCTGTGCCATATCAACCAGGAGCAGGATGGCCAAATCAGCAGCAGCAAGCACCACAGCAGTCACTCGCTGTTCTGCCTCAAGGTGCGTCACCAGCAGTTGCACCGGCTTCCTCAGACACGTCTCTTGCACCCTTGCAGCCTCAAACTGAGGAAGCGCCTATTTATGTAGCCCCTATGTACACCAAACCGCGACCAATCATTCCACGCTATCGTGCCATTAGCGGACTGCTCAGCGTATTGATCGTTTCCCTTCTGCTCTGTACAGGTGTAGGTCTGTATGCGAAGGCCAGCGGCAGCCTCTCATTCCTACGCGTCCTCTATGGAGGAGAAACCCGTCCTAAGAGTGAAGCTGCCACACCCGTACAATCACTACCACCGCCCAAAACAGTATTCCAGCCTGGTCCCGCCTCGAACATTATCACCTCAGCCAGCACCGCTTCGAGCATTGACCTCAAAACGGCTGTTCCTCTAATTGAGTCAACCACATTTACGCTCGGTCAGACCATTTTCCTGACCTATAGCGTGCATCCACGCTCGCCGGGAACGGTAGTCATCAAATGGTACACCAATGGCCTGTTCTATGAGTCATCTCCCGCGATGGCGATTACGAATGCGAAAGATACGAATGGGTACACAGTGATGCAGTTCCAACAGCAGCTCACAGGCTCGGTAGAACTTTACTGGAACAACCAGTTGGGGATTCGCCTCTACTTTGTCGTGACGAATTGATATCAGCAGCGCGTATCGACGTTTACATCGCCGAATACCTGAACCTGGCAGGCGAGGCGCGTGTTTGGGTTCTTTCTCAGATCCTTGCGCAGCCAGAATTTCTCCATAAAGGTGAGGCCATTGATATTGGATGACGGGGAGACGGTTACGCGATCAGTACCACACAGACCATTACCGTGGCAATTTGCGAACTTCCATAGGCCACAGTAGACAGGAACATCGTTTTCCAACGCGGGATAGCGCACGGAATCGCCTTCAGGCACCTCAACTTGTATATTCTGACGTACAAACGTGATGATGGGCACGATTCTTCCTCCAGGCAAATATTTATTTTCTAATAGAAGTGTAGCACAGGCGGTCAAGAACTCAGTACAAGTGAGGGCGAGCATTAGCCGATACCAGCGCTGGATATGATACATCAGCCTCTACGGACGGCTAGGACAGCAGGTCAAGAAGTCACTACAAGAGTCACTGTGATCGTTTGCGAGAGTACTGGCGAATTGGGATCAGAGTCACTAACGATTAAGGTGGCTGTATAGGTACCAACAGCCAGCTGGCTACTATCACAGGTCACATTGACGGTAGTAGTGGTCCCAGGAGCGACAGTGCCACTGATGCTATCGATGGAAAGCCAGGATACAGGTGCTTGACCGCCCTGCGCCAACGACCAGTTGAGCGCTGCTCCCCCAGTATTACCAAGCGTGAGAAATTCTTCCGAGCTTGTAAGCGTGCTCGTCTGGTTGAAGACCATGTTCCCTGGTGAAGCACTGATGATCGCAGCACTGCTGACGTTGATCGTGAGCGCGACCTGCTGCTGAGGTACAGCGGAACCTGGATCGCTGTCAGAGACGCTGATGAGCCCGGTAATCGTTCCAGGGCCAGCGCTTGATACCTTGGGTGTGACGGTAATTGTGATACTTTTCCCAGGTGCTAGGCTGCTCGTACTGCTACTTGACGAAGTTGCCGCGTAGGTTGTACCGTTGGCATCCTCTGTACTCCTCCAGTTTAAGGAAGCATTGCCGATATTAGTAATAGTGAAGGTTTGCGCAGGCGGGTTGATACCTTGCGTTGCGTTGAACACCAATGACGACGGCTGTAAGGCGATACCAGGCATCGGCGGCAGGCTTACATTGAACGCGATCGTAACCTGCTTCGTAAACGCGCCATAGCTAAAGTTCAAGGTTCCCCGGTAGGAGTTTGCCGCGAGTGCCCCCGCGTCTGCTGTGACCCTAATAATCTGCGTCTCAGCAGGATTGAGGTGTCCACTTGTAGCAGATGCCTTGAGCCAGTTTGTTCCATTCCCTATGCTGGCATTCAGCATCCAATCCAGTGGTTGACCGCCAGTATCCTGGATCGTTATCTGTCCTAGCGACTGCTGACCTTGAGAAGCTTGCAGAGTCAACGCGGATGGCGATACAGCTAGATTTGCTGGTGCAACGATGCTCAAGGTGACTGCAAGTGTAAGCTGTGGATTTGCTCCACCTTGAAAGGTGACTGTTCCTGTATACGACCCTACCGGCAGTTGTTGCGATTGTATGCTGACTGTGACCGTCGCGCTGCCATTCACATCAAGGAAGCCTGAACTGGGTGCAATCGAGAGCCAGGGCGCACCATCCCCGGTTATGGCTGTGCCACTCCAATTCAGTGGCCGCCCTCCGCTGTTCTGCAAGGTGATTGTCTGGGAAGCAGGATTCTGACCAGTACTTCCACTGTACGAAAGGGACGGGGCTGAAAGAACCAGGAAAGCCGCTGGTACTGGCGGTGCACTAATACTCATGCTGACAGATATCGTGAAGGCGCGCGCGGCACCTCCCTGTTGCGTAAAGGTGACGTGCCCACTATATGCCCGTGCAGGCTGCACACTCCGATTGACCATCAGTGACACCGCCTGGCTACCAGCAAATGCGCTCTCACCTGGAGTGACCGTCAGCCAGCTTGCATCGCTGATGGCCTTCCAGGCGACCTGTCCACCACCGCCATTAGTGAGGGTGACGAATTTCGTTGAAATTGCTCCCGGCTCACCTGGGCCGAAGTCAAGGGTTAGGTTTGATGGTTGCTGTAGTTGCAATGTCGCGGCTCCAACGGCTGGTGCCTTAATCGTTACGTGCGTTGATTCAGTCAGTTGTGGCAAATTGTCATCGGTCACATAGATTGTATGCAGTCCCGGTTCCCAACTTGAAGTGACCGTGATCTGCACAGTAAATCTGCCGAGTGCATCGGTCTGAGAATCTCTATCCAGGAGAAGGAGATTGTTATCACGACGAAAGCTGATTGGATCGTCGGTGCCAAAACCAGTTCCCATCAGTATAATGTGATCGCCGACACTCAAGTTTGTGTTCGGCGTTGCAGTGAATGTCCGTGTCGTTGTAATCGGTTGATGCCTTTTGCTGAGAAATACGGATGCCAGCAAACTTGCCGCTACCAGGAAGACCAGGCAAAAGATAGTGAGGAGGATAGGTATAGCTCGCTCCTGCATGCGAGATGTGCGTGGTACATAGGAAGGAGAAACCGGCGCTGGGGGTGATCCAGCGGGGGCAATCAGTTGTGCCCCACCATTCGATCCCATCCCAGGCAAGGCTATCGGTGCAGGCTCTTTTCCCTCACGGTGGGAAACGGACGATGTAGTGATACGTGACTGCACGGGCTGGTTTTGTTTCTCACGAGCCGAGGAAACTTTCGTTCTTCGTTCTGATGTCGGCATCCAGATTGCATTTGAATGTGAGGACGCAGGCAAGGGTGATTGAGATGGCAAAGGTAAGGGCAACATTGGCAGATCAAATTCGTCCGGCTCTTCTCGGTCTATGCCGTCTTCTTCCTCTTGTAGAGGTGTATATGACGCGACTCCTGCCGACGTGGGCCTCAGCAACGTTGCCGCCTCTTGTTCCGGTGTTGGTGCCCAGATTGCGTTTGGGTTTGAAGAGACTTCTTCTCTACCCTCACTAGAGTCTATCTCCCTGGTCGAGGGAGAGAGCACAACAGGAACAGGAGGGCGCAGCACAGCCATGAAGCTGGATTGGTAGGGTTGATCTTCAGGATGCAGGCCTGAGTAATGTCCGGCGCGATGTGGTGATGCCGGCGGCGTGGATACTGGAGATGTAGGGCGTTGCTCCCGTAGGGATCGATGTATCGCGCCCTCTCCACCTATCTTTTGAGGTGTAGAGGTTCGCTGTGCCTCTCCGCTCGTCTTTCGTACTGTCGGGGCGGAAGTAGTGTGGCGCGGTGCAGAGACTCTTGTGCCCAGTCGTGCCCGTGAGTCCGTAGGGGTCTGATTTATCGCGCTCCGTGGCCTGGATACCGAGAAACGTTGTCCGCATCCCTTACAATATTCCGCGTCAGCTCGTAGAGGTTTTCCACATTTGACACATCGTTTGATATTCATGATTCCCCATACTGCATGAACGTTGCAAGGCTCCCTAGCGCAACGCGGTGGAGCGTCTATCCACCAACGAAACGAAGTGGAATGTATGCAAATAATTCCAAAAGGTGTTTTGTATGCAAATGTTGCAATGTATGCTGATACATTAAGACACAATGCAAGGCAATTTGCAAGGGATTAGGTCAAAAGGTCTTGATGGTGAAGTTGGCCTGGTCGCCGGTGACGGTGAAAGGGGAAACAGTGGCGGTATAGACGGTACCACTGCTACTGGTACCTGTGACGGTGAGGGTGTAGGTACCTGGAGCGAGTGGAGGAAGTTGATAGTTGCCGGAGGGATCGGCGGTAGTGGTTGTGACGGTGGTGTTGAGGCTATTGAGGATGGTGAGGGTTGCGCCTGGAAGGGGTGCAGGGCTGGTGCAGCCGCTATCAGAGCAGGCGATCACGCTGCCGCTGACAGTATACCCTGGGACGGTCAAGGTAACGGTGACCGTTTGACCACTGCCTTGTAACTGGTTGCCGCCAGCGTCCTTGGCAGAGATAGTGATTTGACCTGTGTAAGCATTAGGTACCAGATTCCCCGGGTTGACATTCACAGTCAAGGGACTGGTAGTGCCAGTGTCTGAGCCAGAGGTTGGAGAAAGTTGCAGCCAGGAAGTGCTGCTGGAGTCACCTGTGGCGGTCCAGGAGATGGGCAAAGCACAATTGCCGGTTTCGCCAAGGGTGACCGTCTGTGCCCCTGGGTTGTTGGCGCTGAAGGCAAGGCTTGTCGTTGAAACGGAGAGCTGGCAGGGTTGCACTGGTTGTACGACATCCAGCGAGACGGAGATGAACGGTGGGCTACCCTGGGCCTGAACGCCTGCGCTATCGCTGGCGGTGAGGGTGATCTTAGCAGTATAGGGTGAGGATGAGGCTTGCAAGCCAACAATGTTAGGAGCGATGGTAATACTCACAGGCTGGCCACTGACTGAGATCGAACTGGAAGATGGTGAGACACGTAACCAGGGAGCACCACCAGAAACACTTGCTTGCCAGTGGAGTGGCCAGCCACAATTGCCAGTGGCGGTGAACTGCACCGTCTGCGGAGTTGGGTTGGCTCCTGCTGGTGTCGCATTGAAAACAAGAGAGCTGGACGAGGGCTGTGCGAGGGCACAGGGAGGAAGGACCAGGACATTGACAGTAATGGCTTGTGGGCTCCCGCTGGCCGGATTCCCGGCGGCATCCTTGCCGTTCAAGGCGATCTGACCGACATAGGTACCAGGTGACAATGCAGACGTCGTGATGTTGACAGAGAGCTGACCCGTCTTTCCGGGGGGAATCTCGCCCAATGTCGGTGAATAGCCAAGCCATTTTGTTCCGTACTGTTGGGCGTTCGTATTCCAGTAGAGCGTACTGCCTCCATTATTGGTAATTGTCACTACCTGACTTGGCGGATTCGGCTGCCCCTGCGTGTTGCTAAAGTTGAGGGTGAGCCCAGACACGGCGATAATAGGAGCTGCTGCCGAGGGTTTTGGCTGAACAGTCAACTGCACGGCCACCGACTGCGTAGTCTGGGGGCTTAAGAAGGCCAGCACACCGTTATACGTTCCAGGAGCGAGGATGCTGGCATTGACAGCCACGGATGTGACGGCCGAGGCCGCGCCATTCAGGCGTCCACTGCTGGGTGTGACACTGAGCCAACTCTGGGAACTGACGGTGGTCCAAATGATCGGTGTCGAGCAACTGGCCGTTGCACTCAATCCGAGCGTTTGATCGCCTGGATTACTTTGACCTGCAACGGCGATGAAGGACATGCTGCCGGTGCTAGGCGAGATGCCACAGTGCGGCTGCACGGTGAGCGAGACGTTAACTGTTTGCGTTTTGTCGTACGCTCCTCCATTTGGAGTGAATATGAGCATACTAGTATAGGTGCCGGGCAAGAGATTGCGGCTGTTGACGGTAACTTGCACCTGTTCCGAGGTGCTCTGGGAAACCGTTCCTGCGTCAGATTAGTACTCAACCAGTTTGCCTTCGCACCCAGGGCATGGAACAACGAATTGGCATTGGATGCCGTGAGCAGGGTGTTGGCTGTAACTGTCCAGTGTAACGGCAGTGAACCTGGATTGCTAATGGTTAAGGACTGGGCAGGCGGATTTGATCCGCCATCAGTAGCGGTAAATGACAACAAGGCAGGAGTCACCGCCAACACAGGCCCAGGGTTTGGAGGCAATGGCTTGACACTCATCTGAACCTTAATGGACAGAGGCGGGCCAACATTGGAGGAGATGACGATCAATCCAGTGTAATTGTCTGGTTTGAGATTGACGCGATCAACCGCGACAGAAAGCGTCTGGCTGGCGCTAAAGATGCCTTGTGGAGGTGAGATCATCAACCAGGGTTGGTTGGTGCTGGCGGCCCACGAGATGGGAGTTCCATCACCGGAATTACGTAAGGTAAGCACCTTGATCGTATTCGAGTCCTGGTAGTCGGTGCCCATGTTGAGCGACGTGGTATTCTGATCGACGAACAGATGGGAAGGCCGCGTCTCGCCGGCAGAAACGATATGGAGTTGGGCACTGGCGGTATAGCGGGTCGTAACATCTTCCGCTTGGAGCGTATGGAAGCCAGCCCCCCAACTCGTATCTATAAGAATCTTCACGCTGGCATTGCCATAGGAATCGAGCTTAACCAGAGCGTGGCCGGTCGTTGTTTGTACCGGTTCTTCGATATCGTGGGTCAACAGCACACTGGTTGAGGGAGAGAAATGACTGATGCGTGCCGTTATGGTGCTACCAATACTTGCTGTAGGTTGCGAAACCGTCAGAGTGGCCGGGCCATTCGCATTATTGGGGGTCCGATGAGGATGTAGCAGGGCAGCGCTGAGTAGAACCCCATCGACGATGAGGGCCAGGACAGCCAGAACGGCCAGAATAATAAAGATGCTGCGCACACGTGATGAACGCCTGCGGCGTCTCTTAGGAACAGGCGCAGTCAGTACACCCTCGGCCCGAGCTCGCCGGATATCTTCCTCTTCAATGCGTGCGGCTTCGTTACTACTGGGAAAATGCCGCAACGTGAGGGGGTCAGTACGATTCGCCCAGGTATCAGTCTCATTCTCTTCCGAGTCTGCCTCCAGGAACCAGGGCCACAGATCAGGCATGCGTTGACCCAGATCCTGATCGAATTCTTGTGCGGACTCAGGCCGATACATTGACGGCGGGCTCGATACATCAGCTCCTATAGGGAGTATCTCAGGTGGATTGGCGACAGTGGGAAACTGGCCTGACACAGGTATATCTTCATCAATGACGAAGTCTTCGGAGGCTGGCACAAGGTCCAGGGGTGCAATAAATTGCGTCCCTCCATTCTTCACCTCCCACGTCCTTATTGACGGAGTACTTTCGCGTCGAATGTCGGCGGAGATATCCCGAATAGGGGCCAGGCGCGAGGCACGAGATCGTTTGTGCAGAATTGATTCGCTCTGCTCTTCCTCCGCTATACGCTGCGCCGCCTTGCTCAGCCTATCGATAACTCGTTCTGGAGTATTGGCGGAAGGAACTTGTGCATTTGCGACAGGTTGAGGACGTGTGATACGCGTAGATGGATCCCTATATTCTTCACTCCGTTCAGGCAACACAGCAATGTACGGCTCAGTACTGTTGCTATCGGGCATCCTCTGGGAGTCCTGTCCGGCGGACAGGGAATGAGACAGAGATGGTAGGGGTAGACGTTTGAACTGTCCTCGCAACTGGTGTTGACACTCGTCACAAAGGAGAGCACCTGGAGCACAAGGCTTATTACAACGCGAACATTGATCCATATCTACGTTTTTTCTGTCCTACGGGCGAGTACGAGCAACCTGCATAAGCACAAGATCCCCACTCTACACTACTCCGCCCTTTGCCTCTATGGGTACGAAGCCCTCACCCTTATAAAGGAACGATTGTAGAGCATCCTGCCTCTGTTAAGTTATAACATGAGCATACAGCTATTGGCAAAGGAATAGCCATCCTGTCCTCTTCTAGTCATGTCTGTGAATGTGTACAGGAGGTATATGCTTCAAATGGCAGGGATTCTATACAGTAGAACGTAGGGATAGGGGTAATTGTCACATCAAGCAGGCAGTGATAGTATCTTGCACGGTAAGAAGCGCATCTATAATATCAATGAAGGTCCTTCGCTCCGCTCAGGACGACAAGACGGGAGTTGTCATCCTGAGTGGAGTGAAGGACCTGATTAGCGCAAAACCGCCCCATAGCGCTCACTCAATGCGCGAATAATCCTCTCTTGGAGGACATTCGCTTCGGCATCAGTAAGCGTGCGATCTTGCGCCTGGTAGACGAGGGAATAGGTAAGGCTCTTCTTGCCCGCTGGGATAGGGTCGCCCGTGTAGACATCGAAGAGTGCTACAGAACGTAGGAGTTCACCGCCATTTTGCACAATTGTATCCTGGACATCCTGTGCAGGTACCTGCATATCTACAACCACTGCCAGGTCCCGCGTCAGTTCCTGGTGACGTGAGATAGGCTGATAGGTCAGCTTCTCTGGCACAGCCGCGTAGAGCAGTTCCAGGTCAAGCTCGGCCAGATACGCCCGGTATGGCAGATCGTAGCGCTGCTGCACCAGAGGATGCACTTCACCAAGTACCCCCACTGGGCTGAAAGTCTCCTCACCTTCAGCAGAGCGACGCGGCAGCTCTAGTAACGCGCATCTGCCAGGATGGAAGGTTGGATGCTGCGTAGGCGTGAAACGATAGCTTGAAATGTGCAAGCCGTCTAGCAGCCTCTCCAGCACACCCTTCAAATCATAAAAATCGGCGGGTCGCATCAACTCGCCCACCCACGAAACTTCCACTGGCCCGCATAGCGCGATGCCAACACTCCGCCGCTCATCCGGCAGGGCTTCCGCATCGCTGGATGGCAGGTATCTTCTGCCAATCTCGAAGAAACGCAGGTCCGCTTTGTTGCGCTTGCTATTCTCCTGCACCGTCTCCAACAGGCCACTCATGAGCGTGAGTCGCATGCTTTCCAGGTCAGTACTCAGCGGATTGGTCAAAGCCACGGTCGGGATGGTACGTGGATCGAACGTGGCGAGAGCAGTGCCTGAGATATTCTGTAGCGACATGCCTTGTTTTTCTCGGTCACCATTCCCGTTGGCAGCAGATTCCTCAGGCAGCTTCCCGCTGATTGGTGATGCCAGTAATGCACGCGCCGATAAAGCATCGGCATGTGCCAGCAAGTTGACCATACGCGCCCGGCTGGTCATGGCATAGGTCACAATCTCATTCAGACCTGCCCCAATCAGCAGGGTGCGTACTTCGTGCTCCCGATCGAACCAGGAGTTCACCTGTGGTTCCGGTAAAGGGCCAACCGGAATGGTGCCTGGAATCTTGTCATAGCCGATCATACGCACAACCTCTTCCACCAGGTCAGCGCCCTCAACGATATCTGAGCGATAGGTCGGCACGGTAACAAGCATCCGATTGCTATGTTCATCCGGCACGACGCCGAAGCCGAGCGCTCGCAGCGCCTCCACCGCCTCGTGCTGCGTCACCTTGACTGCTGTCAGCCACTCTACTTCATCGGTAGAGAACGAGATGGTACGAGGCTTCGGTGGATTTGGATAGCAATCGACGATGCCCGGGATGTACCGTCGCCCCTATAAGATCTTCCATTAATTGCGCAGCGCGGTTCGATCCGGCAAGCACCAGTTCTGGATCAAGCCCTTTTTCGAAGCGGCTTGATGCATCGGTACGTAGCCCCAGCGCAACCGAAGTACGCCGGACATTAGCAGCCTGAAAGTTGGCTGCCTCAAGCAGCACCGTCGTTGTCTTCTCGCTGACCTCGCTCACTGCTCCACCCATCACGCCGGCTATTGCGGTCGGTCCCTCGGGATCGGTAATAAGCAGCATGTCGCTCGTGAGCATTCGTTTCACATCGTCAAGCGTTGTCATCTGCTCGCCCTCGTGAGCGCGACGCACGATGATAGAATGCTGGGGCACCAGGTCATAGTCGAACGCGTGCAGAGGTTGACCGAACTCGAGCATGACGTAGTTCGTGATATCTACGATGTTGTTGATCGGACGCATACCTGCCGCCAGTAAGCGCCTTCCCATCCAGTTCGGTGAAGGTCCAATCTTTATATTACTGATGACACGGGCGCTGTAGCGTGGGCAAAGCTTGGTATCTTCTACTGTCACCTTCACCATATCTGTCGCAGGCTTGCCCTGATTCGTGCAAGACAGGCTGCGGAATACGCAGTGTTTTTCCGGTAAGTGCCGCTACCTCACGTGCAATGCCAATCACCGACGAGAGGTCGCCACGATGCGCTTTGATGGCAAAGTCTAACACTACCTCACCGAGCACCTCGACCAGCTTCTGCCCTACCTCAGTATTTGGATCGAGAATGTAGATGCCGGAGTGGTCGTTACCCAGCCCAAGTTCGCGTGGCGAGCACAGCATGCCTTCCGAGACATAGCCCATCTTCTGCGCTCGACCAATGGTGATATCGCCAATTCTCGCACCGGGCAAGGCTAATGGTACCTTGTCTCCCTCTGCTATATTTGGCGCACCGCAGATCACCCCTAATTCCTCTTTACCTGTGATCACGCGGGTATAGCTCAGGTGATCGGAACCCGGCACCTTTTCCAGGTGAATAATCTGGCCGGTGATGATCTTATCGCCCCAATCCGCGCCAACGTACTCAATAGCCTCAACTTCTAGCCCTGCCATCGTGAGCACGTGCGCCAGTTCTTGCGGCGACATCGTTATGTCAACATAATCTTTCAGCCAGCTTAGTGGCACTTTCATGAAAACTACTCCTTTTATTACTGTCATTCTGAGCGATATTATTGCATTCTGAGCGTCGCTCAGAATCTATGCCTTGCTCACCGAGGGATTCTTCGCTTCGCTCAGAATGACAGTACCACTAGAATTGCCGCAAGAAACGCAGGTCATTGCCTGAGAAGAGCCGTATCTCATTGATCGAATATTTCAGCATAGCGATACGCTCAACACCCATGCCGAAGGCGAAACCGCGATACTTCGCGGGATCATAGCCAACTTCCCGCAATACTTTGGGATGAACCATGCCTGAACCAAGTACCTCCAGCCAGCCGCTGTACTTGCAGACGCGGCATCCCTCGCCGTTACAAAGCGGGCAATCGATATCGACCTCAGCGCTTGGCTCTGTGAACGGGAAGTAGCTGCCACGGAAGCGCACGCGGCGATTTTCGCCGAACAATTCGCGGGCGAAGCGTTCCAAACAGCCTTTGAGATCGGCCATCGTACAATATTCATCGATGAGCAGACCCTCAATCTGGTGGAACATCGCCTCGTGTGACGCATCAATCGCCTCGTTGCGGAAGACCTTGCCCGGCACTACCACGCGCACCGGTGGGCGCGTATTCTGCATGACGCGAATCTGCATTGGCGAGGTCTGCGTGCGCAGTAGGATTTGTCCGGGCACCACCCAGAAGGTATCCTGCATATCGCGCGCTGGGTGGTCGGAAGGGATGTTGAGCGCCTGGAAGTTGTAGTAATCCGTCTCAACCTCTGGCCCCTCCTCGACATGGAAGCCCATCTTGGCGAAGACCTGCGTGACTTCCCATGTGATGCGTGATAGAGGATGCATATGCCCAATCGGCAACTCTCGTCCAGGCAGGGTCACGTCGATACGTTCCTGCTCCAATGTGCGCAGCAATTCGCTCTGGCGTAAGGCTTCGCGTCTGGCTGCAAGACGCTGCTCCAATTCGGCTTTCACGCTATTGATCTTCTGCCCAACCGTTGGACGCTCTTCCTTCGAGAGCTTGGGCATAACCGAGGAGAGATTTTTGAGTTCGCCACGATTTCTGCCGAGGTAGCGCGTATCCCATTCATCTAGCTCTGCTGAGGTTTCGATTGACTTCAGTTCCTCAATGGCGCGTGCCTGCAGTTGATCGAGTTGGTCTAGCAAACTATCTAGTTGACTTATCAATTTTCGTATCCTCCATAGAATCAAAAAACCGACAGACGTTCGTCTTCAGGGACGAAGTTGTCGGCAATCTCCGTGGTACCACCCATATTGAACCGGCAGGAGTAGCCTTTGCCATTCCTTACTATTATAGAAGGGAAACAGCACTTAGCACTTATGCCAGGATTCCTCTTGGCTTGTCCGATAACGGGAACAACCGGGGCCGTCTACCTATGCAGGTATCTCTACATCTTCAACGGCCAGCTCTGGGGTGAACTTCGGCGATGAGCTGCGTAAAAGGGCTTACAGTCGCTGGCCCTTTCTCCCTGCACACACCTGTACTCGCGTACTCTTCCCATCGTTGCTTTTGTACATCTGTTGCACTAGGATATATTATGCCAGATTTCGATGGGAATGTCTAGAGGTCAAATTTGACCTTCTACTCAGGCCGCCACACCTGTACAGTGGTATCCTGAGCAGCGGAGGCAATACGTTTACCATCAGGTGACCATGCCACTGACCATACGACGCCGTGGTGGCCAACATAGTTAATAAGCAGTTGCCCGGTAGCTGCGTCCAGAATTTGCACCTTGTGATCAGCACCCCCAAAGGCAATTTGCTTGCCATCGGGAGACCATGTCACCCCAAACACTCCATCAGCAAAATCATCTACAGACCCAACAGCATACGTCATAAGCATGTTACCTGTTGCAGCATCCCAGACTTGCACCGTTTCCGTCCCCTTATAGCGGATGATATTTCCAGTCGCAGAGGCGATGCGCTTACCATCAGGCGACCACGCCAGGGCCCATACTGGGCTTATTTGTTTACGATAGGTAAAAAGAGGACGCCCGGTGGCTGCATCCCACACCTGTACGCTTTCATCCTGACTCGCAGAGGCAATGTATTTTCCGTCGGGTGACCATGCTATTCTTTTCACCGCTTGCGAATGACCTTTATAGGTGAAGAAAAGATGCCCCGTGGCTGCATCCCATACCTGCACTGTCGCATCATCACTTCCAGAGGCAATCCGTTTGCCATCGGGTGACCATGCCACTCCAAACACCGCGTCAGTATGCCCTTTATAAGTCAAGAGGGTATGTCCTGTTGTTGCATCCCATACCTGCACTGTATGATCGTCACCTGCCGAGGCAATCCGTTTGCCATCGGGTGACCATGCTAGAGTGTATACAAAGCTGGAATGACCTTTATAGGTCAAGAGGATATGTCCTGTTGTTGCATCCCATATCTGTACCGTGTGATCGTCGCCTGCCGAAGCAATCCGTTTCCCATCAGGCGACCACGCCACATCAATTACCCCAAGATAAGCATGGCCGGTATATGTCAACAGGGGAGTTGACAGATCGGAAACGCGTGCAGTGGGAGTGAGGGTAGCCGCAGGAATAGGAGTAGGATTAGTGACCCCAGTAGGACCAGAGGAACAGGCCATCACTAGTAGCAAGATGCAACAGCAGAACAAGTAGAGCAGAAAATGGGGAGAGCGCTTCGTATCTTTCATTTTCTTCCTCATCTAAATCCATCATTGTAGTTGTAATTATAGAGCATTCTGCACTTCATTAATCCTCATTCAATCGTATCGCCTGGCCAATCGAGGGCCGTGAAACGGTACGCACCATTATCCCAAGCGCGATGACGCAGATGGCAATCAACACTATCAGGGCAATACCCACTGTCGGCGGGATCACGATTTGTACCGGTGGAATGCTCTGCATAACAAGAAACTGGCCGCTGGAGACATTACTGGTCGGCGCAACACTCGTGAAGACGAGCACCGGCACAACTAGCAGCGAAAGAACAAGCCCAAAGATGACACCAAGTACTATCGCCGTGCTATAGATGATGGTCTGCTCCCACGTCAACACACTGGCAATCTGGGGCGGCGAGGTTCCCAGCGCCCGCAAGACCGCGAAGCTCGTCAGGCGACTACGCGCGCTCAGCCAGGACGCGATCAAGTTTCCCATTAAGGCCAGTAACAGAGCCGTTGTTGCCCCGAAGGCAAGCAAGCCGATCAGCGTCAAATACAGTGGTTCGGTGTACAGGGCAGCGATAGTGGCTCGTCGATCAAAAAGTGGATTCAGGCTCATTACACCAGTGGTCAATTCACTGCGTACACTTGCCAGCGACTTCGCATCATTATGGGTACGCAACCAAACAAAGTCCAACGGGATGTCAAGGAAATAATCATTCACAAAGACGGTTCGATACGTCTGAAAGTCAACCAGCATACCCCCTGCTGCGACATAATCGTTAGTATTCGTGGTCACCGTACTATCGTTGACGGTGGGAATATTTTGTACTCTGGCAACGGCGATGAATTTCGCAGAGCCAGTAAGCGTCCCGGTGGAAAAATCCAAGGTGAAGTTTGGGTTAGCATCCAGGTGCAAGGAATCCCACGTTGCGGCATCGACGATTGCAGGGACAACCCCTTGTTGAATCGCTACCGAGCGCTGTGCCACCAGTTTCTGCATGAGCGTTGAGAGCGACTGAGAAGAGTCCTGCGTTGCCCAGATGGCGGTCTGAGCATAGGTGTTGCCATCTACCGCTCGCAGGTCTATAGGGATAGTCACGCTTCCCTCGGTCGTGGCAGGAGTTGCGTAGCCAAGTGTGGCAGAGGTGACGCCGGGAATACGATCGTACAAGGCAGTCCGCTCTTGCAACTCCACCCCAGGAATAGGTCCACTTGCAATCGTCCCACTGAAATCAGCGCTGCCTTGATATAATGAGACATCGAGAATATGTTGGTTTTGCGAGGCAGCAAAGATCAGGCTAAAGATGGCAAAGGCCGTCGCGAACGCCAGCAGTAGGGTCATGCGTATCGATTGACGCGGAGCGCGTGCCATCTGTGCTAACGCCAGCATGGGAGACGCCCCTCGGCTGCGCATCGCTAACTTCGCTCCAAGGCGCAACAGCAGCGGGAAAAAGCGCAGGAAGAGCAACATACAGGCAATGAACAAGAAGGCCGCACCCACCACTCGCAGCGGTGTCAACAGCAGCAAGCGTACCTGCACATCGAGGACATCTGAGCTCGTCACATAGTAGGCGACGCCGTAGCCGACAAGCATGATAATGGCCGCTACAATATCCAGGTTGAGGCGCTCCCAAAGAGGACGCCGCGTTGAGCGAGCCGTTTCACGGCGCATGGCAAGAACATCAAGGCGTGCTGCCCGGCTGATAGCAATGATCAGTGCAAGAATGGCAGCCGCTGTCGCGCCGAGCGCAAACCATCCCATCCCCAGTACCACCGAGAGTGGATTGCGTAGAATGGTGCTCACAATGCTTTGATCAGCAGCGGAAACAGTACTCCGGGTAATGGAGCGCACTGCCAAAAGCGCAATGAACGGCCCAACTATCAGAGCCACAAGACCCAAAACAACGCTCAGCGTTACCAGAGAGCCAAATATCTGATGACGGCTCGCCCCGCGACTGCGCAGAATGGCGATGGCCTCCGAGTGGCGGTCAATCAGCAGATTTGCCATCACGCTCACAAAGAACAAGACGAGACCAAGCACCAGGCACAAAAGGCTGAAAACAGGAATCCTGACGACTTCGATGCGGCTACGATACTGCTCAAAGATGCTGGAAGGAACGTATGCCTGGACTCCCTGTAGAAATGCCCCTTGCGAAAGGTTGGGATCATCTGAGATATCGATCAAGACATTGTTCAGATTTTGTGCGATGGTGTTCAAGTCATCGATGGTAATGCGCCCAGGGTCAAGGTGGTAATACCAGTTGAGAGCAAACGGAACTTCAAGCACTAATCTCGGTAACTCGTCGGTGTTTAATGTGGGATCATTGGTGATCTGTGTAATCGACGAGAGAAATGACTCGTAGGAGACGAGACCTGTATAGATGTTTGCATTTACTCCTCTATCTTGAATGGCAAAGATATCCCCATGCCAGAAAGGATCACTCGGCGAGGCGTTGGTAAAGATCCCCACTACATGCAGTGCTAGGTTGCGTACCACCCGCGCTACAGGAATCTGCACAAAGGCGATGGGGGTGTAGACGATGGAGCCAATGCTTACTTTCATCGCACTGGCCGTTTCCGAGGTAACAGCAATCTCAAGATTGTTACTATTCGTCTGAGGAAGCCGACCTTTCACCAGCTTGAGATGAGCGGTTGCCTGATCCATTGGGAAGCCAACAACATGCATCAAGTTGAGTGTCTCAGAAAGATTGCCAGGCTTACCTGTAAGGACTGGTTCATCTGGTGTTTGAAGTGAGCGTCCACTCGGGTCGAGGTATGGGCCAAAATATCCATCAAACTTTTGTTGAAGATGGTGTGAGATAGAATCAATCAGTGGGAAAGATATCTTTTCAGAAGCGCCACTAACAACAATATCCCCGTTTTGTGCCGAGGCGGTGAGTGCGCCATGCAGCCCCACGCTCATCGTCACGCTTGAATAGAGCGGCACGATACAGGCAATGACGACGGCTGCCAGGATACCCACCTCTATCACCAAGAACATTCGCCACGTTTTGCGTAACTGTAAGAGTGCTAACAAAATGGTTGAAGGCATCTGTATACGACTCCCACGGCGTGATACCGTTTTTGGTGAACGAGCCATTCCAACCTCTTTTCTCAAGCCTTATTTTATTATAGAAGCGATCTGACCAGCGGCATAGAAACTAACGAGCAGGCAATATAACTGAATGTAATAGAGATGCGCTTACAGAATGGGGATGCCTTCAGGTAGCAGTAAATATATGACCTTGCCGAAGCAGTACAATAAGCTACTCACCCCCATCTAATATACGTGACTTTGATTGAAAGACTCACCCCTCACATCCACCCTTACGAATACGTACTTCTACCTAGATTGATTTCTACATCCCTCCTCATTCAACAACTCCCCTTGCAAATAGGTAACCACAATATGTAGTTCTACAGATGCGACAAGGCCTTCCGCCATGTAGACTCTGAACAGAAAGACGTTCAGATAGCTGAATGCAGCAGAACAGCATAGTCCCCTGAGTGAATAGGAGGTTCCAACAATGTCCGCACAAGTGCAACCGCTGCGCCTGAGCAGCAAAGAGTTTTTTATTGTTGGCGGTCTACTGGCCGCAGTTGGAGAGTTCTTGTTGATTTTCAGAAAATCCTCCTCCGATTTTGAATTGGATTCCGCCTCTATGGATCGTCGTTGCAGGTGTGTTAGTACTGCTGGTTGCGATACGGGGCATGTATCAGCAATACTCCCTCGATACAGGTATACTTGGCTTAGCCGGTATAGGGCTTTTCCTACTAGGCGGACTGGCCACGATTGTTGGTGCAATTGCCATCAATGTTCTATTGTTGCCCTTCCTCTCAGTAACGGTTTCGGGCCTACAGCATACGTTTGGCGGAATACAAACAACGCTCAATAGCACAACTAATGGCCTTAATACCGTAGTTAATGGATTGAATACAGTGGTCGGCGGACTCAACAATGCAGTTGGAACACTAACAAGTGCTGTCGATACAATTAAGCATGGACTCAGTTCGATCCCAAACATTCCAGCTCCAAATATTCCCACACCAGGTATTCCCAGCATTCCCAATCCAGGTATTCCTGGTTTGTTCACCCAGATGCACCACGCCGCGATTACTGGTACCAGTATGCCCTTGAGTGGGTCTCATCTGACTGCCGCAACGTCTCTTGGGGCCATTGACGATCCGATCCCCAGTATTCCACCCGTTCCTGCTGTCAGCATCCCTTTCAGTGGCCCTGATGGGGCCAACGGTATCCTCTCGGCACTGCACCTGCCTTCGCTCGCTGCCCTGTCGCAATGGGGCCAATTCTTCCTATCGGCAGGCCCCCTCGCATTTGGAAGTCTGCTGCTGGGACTCACCTTCCTGCGCACAAAACTGTTGTCGCACCAGATGGCGTACATGTTCATTGCAGTAGCTGCCATCCATCTGATTTGCCAATTCCTGCCCTTCCGAGGCGAAACGTTCACAGCGGCTTTGCTCTTCCTGGCCTTAATCTGGGTAGGTTACGCACTTGGAGACCCTGAGAAGCAATTGTTTCCTGCACAATGGAAGTTGCCTTTCTCAACAGGCGGGAAGCTCCAGTTCCCCTGGCACGTGCAATTCGTCACCTCAGCAGCAATAACATCAGCGTCCTCTAGCTCAGTGGAAATAGCTGTTCCTAGTTCAGACGAGGTAAGTTCTTCCAACTTAGAAGAGGTGCCTGCCGATCCAGATGCAACATCCCCTTTGATGCCGACAGTCCATCCAACCAACATAAATCATTAGTGCCCGTAAACGCGGGCATTCGAAACAGCGGAGCCGTTCGCTAATCACCATCCCGTTTGTAATGTGTTTCATCAAATGAAGACCTGCATAACCGGGCAAATGGCGAAGGTTCTAAACAAGAAGCAAAACGAGGACTAGACGATTTGTCTGCCCTCGTTTTGCTTCTTCCCTCTTTAAGCTCTCCATATCGTTACATATCACCATATTCCTATGAATACCATCCACGCTCAAATTACTACTCAAAATGAGTTATCCACCACTTATCCACGAGTTATCCACCACTTTGGCCAGATTTTTGTGGATAACACCCTTTTTTCTTTCGAGTGGTTGATGCTATAATTGTAGTGGGGAAAAGTGGGGAACAATGGTGAAGATTTTTAGAACAGTGGTGAGTTCATTACGGCGAGTGGGGAACTCAGGGGAAGTCTCCTCGAATGAGGGAGAACATTCGAGAAGACTTCCTTATAGCCGTCGGTTGAACTCATGGCGACAGAAAGCCCGGCAATGTTTCTTGGCCAGTATGAGCATACTATCGATACGAAAGGACGGATGGCGGTTCCTGCACGGTTTCGCGTGCAGTTGGATCGTGGTGCCGTAATTAGCAAGGGCATGGGTACCTGCTTATCGGTGTACACTATGCAGCGCTGGGAAGAGAAGTCGGCTGAACTCGCGGAAGGCAAATCAATTGAGGAGCTGCGCGACTTTGAACGACGTATTTATCCAAGCGCAAGCGAGGTAGAGCTTGATGGGCAAGGACGACTGGTTATTCCGGCTCTATTGCGTACTTATGCCGGGCTGGAAAATGAAGTTACCGTCGCTGGAGTGCGTGATCACTTTGAAATCTGGGATCGTGCAAATTGGCGCGAATATCAGGCAAGACTTGATGCAGAGGGGACTCAAATCTCCTTCTGAGGAAATATGCAAATACAACATGTGCCAGTGATGCTGGAAGAGGTGCTGAAGTTCCTTCAGCCGGAGCCGAAAGGCCACTATGTGGACGGCACATTAGGTGGAGGCGGTCACACCGAAGCCATTCTGGAGCGATCTGCACCAGATGGCAGAGTTCTGGGAATCGATGCCGATGCCCAGACTCTGGAAAGGGTGAAACAGCGCCTCTCCAACCTTGTAAGCAATGGACGATTGGTGCTGGTACATGGAAACTTCGCTGAACTGGCCCGTATCGTGAACGAGGCCGGTTTTGTGTCTATACAGGGAGTTTTACTCGATCTTGGCTTCTCATCCTTACAGATGGATGATCCTGAGCGAGGCTTCTCCTTCAGTGCCGATGGTCCACTGGATATGCGGCTGGATGCATCGCAGGGGATGTCTGCCGCTGAGTTGGTAAATAGTGCCAGCGAACAGGAGCTGGCAGATATTTTCTGGCGTTACGGCGAAGAAAGGCGCTCACGTTCGATTGCTCGACGCATCGTACACGAGCGGGCACGGGCCAAGATTACACGTACGAGTCAGTTAGCTCGATTGGCAAGCGCCGGTGTTCCTTATAAAGCAGGAACGATTCATCCGGCGACGCGAGTGTTTCAGGCCTTACGTATTGCGGTGAATGCAGAATTGGAGCACCTTGAGAGCGTGCTCCCTCAAATATTGGATGTGCTAAGTGCGGGGAATACAGATACGACAGGAATGAGCGGGAAAGGTGGCGGAAGAATGGTAATTATATCATTTCATTCGTTGGAGGATCGACTGGTCAAAGAGTTTATGCGGCGTGAGGCAAGGGATTGCATTTGCCCACCTGGCCTGCCAGTTTGTGTATGTGGTCACAAGGCGCGACTGCATATTTTGACTCCTAAACCAGTGACTCCTACCAACTCGGAGGTTATAGCTAACCCACGCGCTCGCAGCGCCAAATTGCGAGCCGCCGAAGTGATTGTTGGCTCGTAGTGCGTTAAACCAGTGTAGGGGCTAGATTTATCTCGCCCTCGTCGCAGTACAACACAAAGGAACGCAGATATGTATAGCCTGAAGGACCGAGTAGGTGCGCCCGATGTAGTGCCACCAAAGCCGATTCTGGCTGCAAAGCGACGCCGACGACTCCATCCATTTCTCTTCCGTATGGGACCTGTCGCGTTGAGCATTTGCAGCGTACTCCTGATCGGTTTGATGGCTACGCTATATCTTACCCAACTGGGCCAGGCAGTAACTGCCAACTCGCAAATTCAGGACATGAACCGGCAGCAGACAGTGCTACAACGTGAAAACCAGGATTTAGTGAATACCATTGCCCAGGAGCAATCGCCTGCCTATATCGCAGAGCATGCCAAATTATTGGGCCTGATTCCGGCTGATCCAAAAACTGTGAAAGTAATCGTAGTGCCGCATCTGAAACCATTTCTGAATGGTGACCAGGATAATCAACCTTAAAGCATTGAGCAACCAGCATTTGAGAAAGGAGGCAAGCAAATGAGCAAAGAATTGCATCGGGCAAGAAACCGGCAAATGCTTGTTTTCTTGCTGATTGGCTCCGGCATGCTGGTACTTCTCGGTCGGTTGTATTACTGGCAGGTGCTGCAATCTCACAGTGGTCACAACCTGGCACAGCAGGCGAACGATGAGCATACACAAAATCTCGTCTTGAACGCCCCGCGTGGACTCATCTATGACGATCAAGGACATATTCTTGCAACGAACGTTGTACGTGATGATGTTTATGTTGAGCCAATTCAGTTCTTGGTAGATCATCCTGACAATACAGCGGGCTATTTAAATACACTAATCAACTCATTGCACTCGGTGCTGCCAAAGGTCTCGCTGGACAAGCTGCATGCAGCTTTTAATAGCGGATTGCAGACAGTACGTATCGCTGTAGATATCGACCCGGCACAAAGCCAGCGCCTACGAAATCTGCAACTACCGGATGTCTTTTTACAGCCGCGTACGTGGCGCACATATCCAGGTGGCACCTTAGCAGCTCAAATTCTGGGCTATGTGACGCAGGATGAAAACAACAATACAGGGGTCTATGGAATCGAAGGCCAATATAATACGCTCCTGAGTGGAAAACCTGGCAGCCTTACAGCAGAGACTGACCTGAATGGCAACCCACTTGTCGTTGGAACCAACGACGAACAACCTGCCGTCAATGGAGCGAATTTAACACTCACCATCGACAGCTCCATCCAGTACATGGTGGAAACGATGTTAGCGGCTACTCTCGAGCAGATGGAGGCACAAAGCGGAACGGTTGTTGTCATTAATGCACACACAGGCGCAATTGTAGCTATGGCGGGCGCACCAACTTTCGATCCGAACAACTACGGCCAGTACGCGGCACAACGCGGATGCCTGGGCAGTGAAGAGGTCTACTTCAACCCGGCGCTGTATTGTGGATACGAACCTGGCTCGACCATGAAGTCTGTCACGATGGCAGCAGCCCTCGATCAAGGACTGATTACACCGAATACGACATTGAATGATCCCGGGTACATCCAATTTAATGATGCACTCACCGTATGGAACTGGAATGACCAGGGCTACGGTACAGAGACGATGACGCAGGTGCTCGAGCATTCTGCCAATGTTGGGGCAGCATATGTGGCGCATGACATCCTCAGGTCTGACCGTTTCTATCCCTATGTAGCACGGTTTGGCCTGGGTCAGCCAATTGGTATCGATGGACCAGAGATTTCTGGGTATTACCGCACACCTACTTCTCAAGGTTGGACGGTGAGCGATCTGACCCGTCAGGCCTTTGGGCAGAGTATTCTGGTAACACCGCTTCAGATGGCGATGGTCTACGAAACCATCGCTAACGATGGCGTAATGATGCATCCCTACCTCGTGTCTAAAATCGACAACAACGGAAACGTTATGACGACCCAGCCGCAGGTTGAGCGACGCGTAATCAGTGCGCATGCGGCACAGTTGTTAACTGGCATGCTCATACAAGCATCCAATCATGCCCTGAGTTTTACCGGACTCGTTCCCGGCTACACTGTCGCAGCGAAAACCGGTACGGCGACTACACAAGGTATCTCTGCCGATCAGACTGAGGCTTCGGTAGCAGGCTTTCTTCCTGCATCGAATCCACAATTTGTCATTCTGGTAAAAATAGATCGCCCTCAGGCGACAATTTACGGCGATACAGCGGCGGCTCCTCTTTGGAAGGATATCGCCCAGCAATTAATGTGGTACTACCATGTCCCACCAGACCAGTCACAATCATCCAAATGAATATAAATCAATGAAGGTGTCAAAATGCAATTTCACGATGATGAAAAAATAAATAAAAGGCATGACACAGAGCCAAATCAGTTTCGGCAACCTTTGCAGGGGTATAAAGCCAGGCTCGTACATAGCAATGTGAGCCAGGAAGAAAACGACCAATATGTGGGGCTAAGCGATGCTTGGAACGAACTATTAGGTATCCATTCATTAGGAGTAGAGGCGGTACCTAATATTACGACAGTAGTTCCTCCTGTCGCCAGCGACCCCTGGAACAAGTTACTGCATGCGCAAGGCATTGAGATCATTGATCTTCAACAGGTGCATCTACACACCATAGATGCACCTCTAAATGATCTCGATGTGGAACAAGCCCTGCATTTCATGCAAGAACTACCCATAGCACACACAAATGAGGAATAAGGAAGGGCAATGTCTAACTGACTAATACCGATACGTGTAGAGTGAATTTTGAAAATTAAAAACGGCAATGGGGAATTCACCGTTTCTAGGGAGTTTGACAATCAAATAGTAGTGAGCTAGATGGCCGCAAGGGATTGCCTCTACTATACATAATCAAATGCACATTCTCCACAGAAAAGTGGAGAAACATAATCGTACATAGCGGGGTTAGGGCTTGCCCCATCTTGTTCAAGGTGACCTACGGACGTGACAACGTTTTCGGTTATCCAAGTCCATCAGGTATGGCAACCGTTGTTCATTATCAAACTTGTTCAAGTGAGGTACCGGTAATCGGTCATCTGAAAGTAAGTATAATAGAAATTTTGTTCTATGTCAAGAGAATCGGATAGCAATTAGAACGTGAGAGACTATGCCACGCGATATCCGTAGACAAGCGAATAAATTGGCGTTAGAAAGGCAACAAAATCAGGGCAAAAGTCGTCCTGCCGTTAGCGTGCGCTCTCCCGCTTTAGAGGCATTGGAGCAGCAACAGGCAGAACAACGAGCCGAATCGCGACAGCGACTAGGTGCTGCAAAAAAACCTCAGAGGCCCTCTCGTCGAGTAATGCGCTATGCCGCGGAGGAATCGCTAGCAAGTCCAATTGCGTCACGCAAGAAGAGTCTGCCTCCGATGATCAGCAGGGCAGAGCAAATGAGAAGGGCGAGCAGAGCAAGTGCGGCTACGGATAGCCGTGAGGCGCAGCAAACACGGACAGGCTTAAAAGTAGGCCGTAGATTGCGATCGTTGTTGGCTCCTGAGGAGCAGGAAGCAGGGGTGCAGGTTATCAACGAGGAGGAGCAGAAAAAACTCGCCGCGTTGGAGATGAGATTGCCACGTGTGGCAGGTAAGATCGACTCCTGGTTGTTGACCATCGTGCTGATCTTGCTGTGCCTTGGCATGGTCATGGTTTACAGTGCAAGTTCATTTATGGCTGCACACTATGAGGGTGATGCTTCCTACTACTTCCAGCGCGAATTGATCTGGGTCATCCTGGGCATGGTAGCCCTGCTGGTAACGATGCGCGTAGATTATCGAATATGGCGGCGTTTCTCGCTGATTGGCATGGTAATTGTCCTGCCATTACTGGTGATTGTGCTGAAGTTTGGCGTGACCGCTTATGGAGCTTCACGCTGGCTATCGCTCGGCTCATTCTTCTCGTTCCAGCCCAGCGAATTGGTCAAATTAGTGCTCGCGCTCTATATCGCGGACTGGTTGGCACGTAAGGGGAACCAGGTTGGCACTTTTCTTTACGGGCTGGCACCATTTGTGATCCTGGTCGGGATTGTGCTCGGACTGGTGCTGTTAGAGAACGATATGGGAACCGCTATCATCATTGCCGGATTTGCAACGGTCATGTTCTTTACAGCGGGAGCCAATATCGCGCAGTTTTTACTGGCAATGGGCTGTGGCATCCTGATTTTCTTGAAGGAAGCCTTTAATGGCTACCGCTATTTCCGGCTGCTGGGATTTCTGAATCCGTTTAAGGATGTTACGGGTATCAACTTGCAGCTTTACCAGGCGTTGCTGGCCTTTGGATCGGGCGGTTGGTTCGGCTTAGGATTGGGAGCTAGTCGTCAGAAGACAGGCTATCTGCCATTCCCATATACCGATTCGATCTTCCCTATTATTGGTGAGGAGCTAGGCTTTCTTGGCTGCGCCGTTATTGTAATACTGTTTCTGTTTTTAGCGTTTCGTGGCTTCCGGCTTGCCAGGCGCACGCCGGACCTCTACGGATCGCTGTTAGCAACCGGTATCAGCACCTGGCTGGTATTACAGGCTATGGTCAATATTGGAGCTAATACCGGTACCATTCCCTACACGGGAGTACCACTGCCATTTATCAGCTTTGGTGGTTCATCGCTCGTCGTCTCGATGGCCGCGATAGGTGTCCTACTCAACATCTCTCGCTACATCCAGGAGCCAGAGAAGCCGGCCTTCTCACGCAACACCATCGCTATGAGTTTTAAGAAAAGATTCGCAAAAGGACTTGTATGAAAGTGCTTGTATCAGGCGGAGGCACCGGAGGCCATATCTATCCGGCCCTCGCAGTAGCAACGCAGTTACGGAAACAGCATCAGGCAGAGATTCTGTATCTCGGTAGTGATGATGGACTGGAAACCGAACTGGTTCCGGCGACGGGATTTCCCATCGCCATCGTCAAAGCTGGCAAGTTACGTCGCTACGTCTCCTGGCAGACGATCACCGGTGTAGCACGCGTGCCAATGGGCATGATGCAAGCGGTAAGCATTGTACGGAAGTTCCGACCTGATGTGGCATTTACTAGTGGAGGCTATGTAGCGGTTCCGGCAGGTCTAGCAGCACGCATCAACAACGTACCGTTCCTGATGCACCAGCAAGACGTGCCGCCCAACCTATCGAACCGGCTGGTTGCTCCATTAGCAACACGCGTCTCGGTGGCATTTGCCGATTCACTAGCTTACTTTCCGGCAAGGAAGACCTTACAGCTAGGCAATCCGGTGCGGCAGGCCATCCTGGATGTGCGCAATACATCGCGACAACAGGCACGCAGCACCCTCGGCTTCGATCCAGAGTTGCCATTATTGCTCGTGGTAGGTGGAAGCCAGGGAGCACGGTATATAAACCAGACAGTATGTCAAGCTTTGTCAGACCTGCTGCCACATTGCCAAGTGCTGCAAATTAGCGGCAAAGGGCTGTACAACGAGACTCGTGAGTTAGCCGGGCAAACGCTGGCAGATCGCGACGAGGCACTGAAGCAGCGATATCGACTGGAACCATATATGGACGCGGATATGCCACTTGCATATCAGGCAGCAGACCTGGTAGTGTGCCGCTCCGGTGCAGCCACTCTGAGCGAATTGGCAGTGCTAGGCAAGCCAAGCATCCTGGTTCCACTGCCACCGGCAATAGGCAGTTCGCCGCAAGAGGCCAACGCCGATATGTTTGGTCGTAAATCGGCAGCCCAGGTCATTCGGAATGCCGACCTGAAGCCGCAGTTACTTGTAGAGCGTGTACTAGCTATTCTGTCGTCGAAGTCATTATTAGAGTCAATGGCAAATGCAGCGCGATCTTTTGCCAAGCCGGAGGCGACGCAAGAGATCGCGGCAGAAATCATTAAAATCGCGAAAGTAAAAAGTTGAAACATTCACGGTTGCATTTCATGGGAATAGGCGGTCAAGGCATTTCAGCGGTGGCGCAGATGGCGCTCGTAGCCGGTGATACAGTAACTGGCTGCGATCAAAACGCGTCGGCTACCACTAAGGCACTGCAGCAGCTTGGCATACTGGTGCAGATTGGTCATAGTCCAGAACACCTGGCCGACGCTGATGCCCTGATTTACGTCCCTGCAGTTGTAGCCTTGAATCCGAATAATCCTGAATTGATAGCGGCTCGAACAAGCGGTATGCAGGTAATGACCTGGCAGGAAATGCTGGGTAAGCTAATGCAGGACAAGTGCGTCCTCTCAGTGAGTGGTGTCCACGGCAAGGGAACCACCACCGCTATGTTGGCGCTCATGCTTGTTGATGCTGGACTTGATCCAACCTGCGAGGTTGGGGCGATCGTGCCGCGTTTCGGCGTCAACTATCGCATAGGTAAGAGCCAGTACTTCGTGAATGAAGCTGACGAGTTCAATCACAATTTCTGGCACTATCACCCACGTCTTGCGATTGTGACTTCGATCGAATTTGAGCATCCTGAGTTCTTCGCCAACTACGAAGACTTTCTGGCAGCCTTTGAGCATTTTATTCGCGGTATGGATACGGGTGGCAAATGGGCACTGCCGCCAACATTGATCTTGAATGCCGACAGCCCAGGTTGCCTAGAGCTGCGCAATCGCCTCAGTGACTGGCCGGGACGAATTGTGACGTACGCAGTAGAAGCAAATGCTAGCTTCTCAGCTTATGACGTGAAGCTGGACAGCGAAACAAGTTTCCGCATACGCAACCAGGACGGGAAGGCACTGTTAAGCGGGAGAGCAATCCATTTACAATTGTCAGGCATACATAATGTGCAGAACGCTCTGGCAGCCCTTACAGCGGCACATCTAACCGGTGTCGATGACGAGATTATCATAAAAACCCTGGAAACATTCGGTGGCATCCGTCGACGCTTTGAAATTCGCCACGCGGGACCGCTCAAGATCAATGGAGAGCTAGCGGATGTTGTGCTGGTAGATGACTATGCGCACCATCCGACAGCAATCGCCGCTACGCTGGAAGCGACACGTAAACGCTATCCGACGAGGCGATTGGTCGCGGTCTACCAGCCGCATATGTTCAGTCGCACAAAGACCTTTTTTGAGCAATTCTTACACGCCTTTGACCTGGCAGATGTAGCTGTTATTACAGACATCTTTCCAGGACGTGAACATGATACAGGTTTGATTTCTGCACGGGAACTGGTGGAAGCGATGGCGAACCAGCCCCACTTCTCACAGTCAGGGGCGCAAGTGATATACGGCGGGAGCGTGCAGGAAACAACGCAATTATTACGCAGGACGCTGCGTTCTGGTGACGTAGTGCTCGTAATGGGGGCAGGAGATATTTATCTCGTGACCGAAATGCTATTGCAAGACTGGATCCCATAGGGGCCGATTTATCGAATTTGAGGAACTGTTATGACATTCGATGCTGACACAGTTTATACCGAACTACGTCCGCACTTTCGGGAGCGGATACGTCGCAACGAGCCGTTAGCGCGTCATGGCACCTTTGGTGTCGGTGGGCCAGCCGACATCTGGGTTACACTCAATTCGGTGGAAGAACTCGTGAACCTGGTACGGCTATCTGTCGAACGACGCTGGCCCTTGCTGCTGCTTGGCAACGGCACAAACGTCCTGTACGCTGACGCGGGGGCGCGAGGTATTGTCGCACGTAATGCACTTGACACCTACACAATCGAAGATCATGGTGATGGTACGGCTCTCCTGGTTGCAGGAGCAGGCGTCAGTTGGCCGCGATTGTTGAACGAACTTGCACCGCTGGGTTGGGGTGGACTGGAATTTGGGCCTGGCATTCCTGGCACACTTGGCGGCGGTGTCATCAGCAACGCGGGTGCACACAACAGCGATTTGGGACAGGTGTTGCAGTGGATTGAGGTGCTGGATGCACGTAGTGGATCCGAAGAATCGGACGAGCTACGGGTGCCATTCCTGCGTCGCTATTCGCACGATGAACTGAATCTGAGCTACCGGCATAGCCGTTTCCGTTCTGAGCGCCGCATTCAGTTTAATGAACAAGGTTACCCGGTGATTCCACCGCGTGACCTGATTGAGCCATCTGAAATTATTGTGCAGTTGGGAGTGGCGCTTCATCGTGAAGATCCAAAGCAACTACGCAAGGTTATTCAACAATATAAACAACATCGTAAGGAGACGCAGCCGTCTCAAAAGAGCGCCGGATCCGTCTTCAAAAACCCACCGGGTGACTTTGCCGGTCGACTGATTGAGCAGGCCGGTATGAAAGGGGTCGCCCACGGCAAGGCGCAAATTTCTGAGCGCCACGCTAACTTTATTGTCAACTTAGGAGGAGCTAGCGCTGCCGATGTCGTAGCGCTGATTGTAGAGGCTCGCAATCGCGTACGTGAACGCTTCGGGGTGGAGTTGGAGTTGGAAGTCGAACTGCGCGGCGAGTGGGAGGCTTTATGACCGAATACAGACGACCAAAAGAACAAATTGCGATACATACCTATAAGCATCAGGTACCGGGTGAAACAGGCATGTATGGGGAAGCCAGCAAAGCAAGAAGGGAAGGATTGCCTTCATCGCGAGGTACAGCAAGGGCAGAAACAGTACGCCCACGTAGAGTAGTGAGGATGCCAGACTCTGTTGTAGAGCCGACGCCGTGGGCAGAACGACAAGCGATCCAGCGTCGTGCCCATGCTAATCCGCATGCCAGCTACAGCAACAGTAGATTGAAGCCACGTACGCTTGCTCAGACGGGGGCACCTGCGGCAAGTGGGCAAATGCGCACTATCAAGCCTTTGCCAAAGCAGCGCATCAGTTCACCGGTACCTGTACGTAGCGGGCGCAAGATGCGTGGAGGCTTCTGGGGACGCTTGTTAGGGTTCTTCGCCGTAGTGGTCATTGGGATTGTAGGGGTAACCTTTGCCCTGACCAGTTCGACCTTCCGCGTACAGCAGGTGAATGTCTTGGGCACATCCAACACGGCGCTGGTAAACACGATCGAGCATATGGGGATACAGGGTCAGAACGTTTTTTTGCTGAATACAGCAGCGTTTACCGCCCTTATCGCGGGGATACCATTGGTGGCCTCAGTGAGCCTGGGAAAGCAGTTGCCCAATTCGCTGACAGTCACGGTAGTTGAGCGGACTCCCGTGTTGCTCTGGCAGACGAAGCAGGGGATATATAGCGTAGACAAGACTGGCATGGTTATAGCTCTTGCAAGCGAGACAACAAGCGCGGATGGCTTGATGACGGTTGTGGATATGCGCAATTCCGGAGGGAAAGCTGTAGGGGCTGTGCCTTGTGCCTGCCCTGCGGTACATCCTGGAGTCCGCTTGAATGCAACGGATATCGCATTTGCAACAGAGGTGTTTGCACACCTCCCACAACTTACCGGCATCAACAGCTTTAAGTTGCGCTATGACAATGTAGGGCAAGGAAATGGGTCATTTACAGTCGAAAGTTCAGATGGTTGGATAGCCTACCTGGGCGGTGCGGATAATGCCAACCCGCTGGACAACCGGCTGATTGAACTCAAGCAGATCCTTACCCTGGCGCAGCAACAGCAGCTCAATCTGGCAACTATTGATCTGCGCTTTGGCTTACGCCCGGTCTATACACTTAAAAGTTAGACATCCTATTCGTAATGCGTCTCAATTGTACCGCCCATAGGAGCGAGAAACATGCAAGAGCAGGTGATCGTCGGGATCGACGTAGGAACAACAAAAATCTGCGTTCTCGTCGGCGAACTTGATCGCGATGGGAAACTGAATATTGTTGGCGTTGGCACCTGCCCTTCACAGGGTTTGCGCCGTGGGGTGGTGGTGAATATTGAGGAGACAGTCACTTCCATTGCAGCGGCGCTGGATCGTGCAGAACGCCTTTCAGGAAAGAAAATTACTACAGCCTACGTGGGAATCGCAGGCAGCCACATCGACTCGGAAAATAGCAAAGGTTTTGTCGCCATCTCGCCTAGCCACCGAGATATTGTACACAACGACATTAGTCGTGCCATCGAGGTCGCGCGTGCCATTGCAATCCCCACGAACCGCGAGGTTATCCATGTAATTCCACGGGGCTACGTTGTAGATGGGCAAGAGGGCATCAAGAACCCTATAGGCATGTCCGGCTTCCGTCTGGAAGTGGAGACGCACATAATTACGGGTGCGGTGTCATCGATTCACAACCTGATTAAGTGTGTACAAAAGGCGCGGGTAGAGATCGAGGACCTGGTCCTGGAGCCATTAGCCTCTAGCGAGGCCGTGCTAGCTGATGGTGAGACGGACCTTGGAGTAGCGCTGGTTGATATCGGCGGTGGCACCACCGATATCGCGGTGTTCTCCGATGGAGCTATCTGGCAGTCGGTGGTGTTGCCCATCGGAGGGAATCTGATCACAAGTGACATCGCGATTGGCCTGCGTCTGCCCTTTGGCGTAGCTGAGGAGCTCAAGATCACCTATGGTCACTGCGATCCCTCAACTATCGCTGACGATGAAATGATCGACCTTTCACACTTCATGCCAGACTGCAACGACCTCGTACCACACAAACTGCTTGCCGAGATCATCCAGGCACGTGTCGAAGAGCTATTTGAGATGGTACACGAGGAGATTAAAAAATCTGGCTATGATGGATTGCTACCGGCTGGTCTGGTGGTGACCGGTGGAACTGCCGAGTTGCCAGGTATCCTGGATATGGCAGGACAAATCTTGGACCTACCCGCACGCATTGGCTCTCCACTGGGACTGCATGGGCTGGCCGATTCGATCAGCCATCCAGCTTATGCTACCGCAGTTGGCTTATTGCTGTGGGGCTTGCGCCATACTTCATTCTTTAGCGATGAAGAGGAGCAAGAGGAACTCGGGACGACGAGTATGGCGTCCCGACTAGGACGCTGGTTAAGAGCGTTTATTCCGTAGACTTAAAGGAGGCCACTTATGGTACCAATGGGAAATCATCAAGTAGAGAGCTTTGCCCAGATCCGTGTGATCGGTGTTGGAGGTGGTGGCAGCAATGCGGTGAACCGCATGATCCAGGCCAATATGGTCGGGATTGAATTTATTGCTGTCAACACCGATGCCCAGGCTCTACTGCTGACAGAGTCTCCGCACCGCATCCGAATTGGCGACAAGTTAACTCGTGGCCTCGGTGCAGGCGGAAACCCCAGCGTCGGAGCCAAGGCAGCGGAAGAGAACGCCGAAGAGCTGTATGAAACCCTCAAAGGCTCTGACATGGTCTTTATCACTGCCGGTATGGGTGGGGGCACCGGCACCGGCGCAAGTCCAGTCGTAGCGCAAATTGCACGCGAACTAGGTGCGCTGACCGTTGGTGTAGTCACTAAGCCATTTACCTTCGAGGGGAACAAGCGCCGTATGGCTGCTGAGGAAGGAATCGCCAACCTGAAGCAGCACGTAGACACGCTTATCACCGTTCCAAATGACCGCCTGCTCCAGGTAGCCGACAAGAAGATGCCTCTGAAGGAAGCCTTCCGGCTGGCCGATGATGTACTACGACAGGGCATTCAGGGCATTAGTGACCTGATTACTGTCCCCGGCCTCATCAACCTGGACTTTGCCGATGTCAAGACAATCATGTCTACGGCCGGTTCCGCGCTCATGGCAATCGGTGAGGCAAGTGGCGAAACCCGTGCAGTCGATGCTGCACAGCTTGCTATTGCCAGCCCGTTGCTCGACATCGATATCAACGGCGCTCGCGGTGTGCTGTTCAACATTACTGGTGGCTTAGACCTGACGCTGTACGAGGTCAACGAGGCAGCCGATATCATCAGCCAGGCTGCACATCCAGAGGCCAACATCATCTTCGGTGCAGTGCAAGATCCTGCCTTCGACGGCAGGGTCAAGATTACAGTCATTGCTACTGGCTTCGATGGTCGCACGCATCCCGCCACGTCACAACCTGGACGCCTCGAATATAACCGCAGCATGTTCTACTCAGTAGCGCCGTCATCGAACAGTAGCAATGGTAATGTGCCAGCACGCCAACCCTTGCAGAGCGTTTCGCAAGGATACAGTGCACTGCCTGTGACGCCTCCGCCCGTCAACATTTCGAGGCATCCCACAGGTCCACTGCAGCCCGCCGCACGTCCAATGCCACAACCACCGGTACAAATGCGGGAGCCAATGCCCGTAGCAGCTCCAAGCCCTGTATCACGTGACGCGCTTGAAAACGGATATGGCACGGACAACGACTCGGCTGATGTGTTAGAGGTACCTAGTCCGCATGGGCGATTCCCAATGCCAGAGCCGGAAGCGCAACCCGCGCAGCGTCCGTCTGGAGATCAGCTTCAGCAACGCCCTATCCGCCGTATGGATCCCAAGGCGTATGATCTTCCGCGTGGCAGCCGTAACGTGCCCCACGGCGATGCGATTGATATTCCAGCATTCTTGCGGAAAAGGTAATACCTGAATTAAGTGCAGATTTGCTGCCATAGAGGGCAAAATCTGCACTTAATAAAAAGAATCTATGACACTGTTGGGAAACTTATTACTCTTCCGTCTCTAACGGTACCGCCGGTTGGTCGGTACCTATAACTGGCTTTGCTAATTCTTTCCAGGGGATGGGTACAGGCGAATTCATATCGCGCAGGTGCGTGTAGTCGTTATACTTCTCCAGATGCCAGCGGGGACGCGGACTAAAAATCTCATTGAGATGCTGGTGCCAGTGGGTAATCGAGGTATTGCGGGTATCGAAGCCGATACGTGGTATCTGCAAAGCGCCTATACCAAAAAAGTAGAGGAACGAGGAATCGACGATGCCTCCATGGCAAACGATAACGATGGTCTTGCCGACATATTCGTGTACGATACGATCAAGAGCAGTACCTACACGCAAAAAGAACTGACCCCAGTTCTCACCTCCTGGTGCCACCGGTTGAAAGGGATGCTCCTCAACATCAACCTCGCCGAAGGTTTCTCTATATTCCTCCATCGTCATACCTTCGGCTTCGCCATCACGCCACTCCTGCACCTCGTCATCAAAAATTATGGGCAAGCCTAGCGCTGGGGCAATAATTTCGGCGGTTTGCTTTGCACGCTTAAATGTGCTGGCGATAAGTACATCGGCTTTAATTTCGCCCGTTGCAGCCAGGCGATCGCGTAAACGCTCAGCCTGCCGAACACCAAGAGGGGACAACTCCGTGTCCCCTATGATATCCTTGACCGCTCCGATATGTTGTCCATGGCGAATCAGGTAAAGATGAGTCATGGCTTATTCGGAGTTACGATCCAACTCGATTTGTGGTTTTGCCTAGGTTGCCTGGAATATCTTCGTTCAGACCGATGTGATTGATAACCACACGCACGCCCGGAATACCGATAATTTCCTTCTCAAGCATGTACTTCATCTCAGGCTTAGGAACCTCACCATAAAGGCTGATGATGTAGTTTTCGACGAGCACCGAAATATTCTTCGCGCCCTCGAGCTTACCGGACTCCCTTAAGTTTGCGATGCGTGCGTTGACAGCATTCAAGATGGCGTCTTCGGCGACAACAAAGTTCATGACATCAATCACCCCGGGCAACCTGCGCAGTTCATCTTCGAGCTCTTTCTTCTGCGCCTCCAACTCAATCTTGCCATAGAGGGACAGGACCACTCCTTCACGCTCAACAAATACCTTGACAGGTTGCGTACTCCACTCAGCGCTGCCCATGGTTGCCATGCCATCATGCGCTTCTTCGGCGACAATAAAATTCATGACATCGATCACTCCTGGCAACCTGCGTAACTCATCCTCAAACTTTTTCTTCTGTTCCTCTCGTTCAACCCTACCGTAGAGGGACAGGACCACTCCTTCACGCTCAACAAATACCTTAACGGGATGCGCACTCCACTCAGTGCTGCTAATAGTTACTCGATGCTCAAGCACCTCATTGGCGCTATTCAGGACGAGCTCTGCAAGCGGAGTGGGATTACCAGTAGTTACAGCCTCTGCATAGTCGGATGACAAACCTCCAGCTTGTCCCTCTCCATTGAAAGCAGTCACTGAACCTTCGCCGCTCCAGCCCAAACTTCCGACGATCTCTTCAGCATTTTGAAGCACCATCTCCGCAAGAGGAGTGAGTTTGCCCGTCTCCGCAGCCTCTGCATAGTTCCTTGCCACACCCTCAACCGGGCCTTCTCCTTTGCGAGGAGCCATTGGGTCTTCCAGGCCAAAGCCCAGGATACCAACCAGAATAAAAGGGGCAGCCACCAGGGAAAGCCAAGGGAACGAATCCTTCGACCAGAAAAGCAGACCAGCCATGAAGAGAGCTATTGCTATTGTCAAAAGAATTGGCCAGAAACTTGGATTCGGCAGGTGGATATGGCCTTCTTCGCCTCCCGCAAGTGCGGCTTCGTGTTCTGTTACTATTGGCGCGGTCACTTCGCCCGCAGTGAGATTAGTGCTTTGAAGTGGAGTACTCATGAGTTCTCACTTTCCTTCGAGTTGATCTAACCTAACTCCGATTTGATACGGTAGTCCTATTACTAAGAATACCAGGTATACGCGCCTGTTGCAAGCGATTATGCAAACTTTTCCACTTCATGCTATAATTAACTAGAACATATTTCCTAAAATTCACCTCTTACAAAGAATACGTAGGTAGGAAAGTGCCAACATATCTATACAACCAACAAACTCATCTAACTGCAACAGACTAAAAAGGAGATTTCGTTTCGTATGCTCCGTGATGTACTTCGAGAGCCGTGGACCAATTCAGATATGCTGCAAGAAGGTCGTGAAGAGAGTCTTCAGTCAGGATTTCAACAGGCGTTTTTGCAAGGGCTGCAACAAGCACATAGAGAAGTCCTGCAAGAGTTTCGCCAAACGTTTTTGAAGATCGTACGCGCGCGTTTTCCACAGGCCGTCCGCCTGGCTAAGAAACAAACCGCCGACATTGAAGATTCTGCTATCTTACGAGATTTGATCGTCAAATTGAGCGTCGCTCAGACAGCAGAGGAAGCCGTTATTCACCTACTGGAGGTGGATGAAGACGATGAAGACGATGATTGAACTACTCTCCTAATAAAATCTTCAGATCCGTCGTCAACTGATTCGGAGTAAAACTATCGGGCAGGAAAACACGTTCATGCCCCTGTTTATCGATCACGTAAAGGGCCGTGTTATGTGAAATTGTGCCCGAGCTTGTGGTAGTTGGAGTTACAGGCATTGCGGAGAGGCCATAAAATGTCCAAACTGGCGATAGTTGCGCCTGCGTACCCATCAAGTAATGCCAGTAATTGAGCATCCCGTGAGCTTGTGAGAAATTCAGTACGGAGGCAGATGTATCCCCTTTGGGATCTAAGCTGACAGCCAGCACAGCCACCTTTTGTGTATTCGAGCCGAGGTTCTGCATTACCGTGTGCAGTTTCTCGGCAGTCAGAGGGCATACATCGGGACAGTGTGTGTAGAGGAATGTTAATACAACTGGTTTGCCTTTGAAATCTGAAAGCGCTACCTGCTTACCGAACTGATCAGTCAGTCGAAAATCTCGCGTGGGAGAGCTACCAAGATCGGTTCCTTGCAAGCCAGACGAGCTTGCACTACTTGCACTGTTTCGTACTCCCAGAATAGCTATAATTATCACAACCAGCAATGCCAGCGTAATAACGGAAAGTCGGGAAGCCAGACGCCAGTTCATAATTGATCTCCGGTTCTCAAGGTGGCCTTTCGCAGATACTTAGACAACTTCTATTGTCATAGATACTCCTGTTACCCTCCTTGCAGAGCACAATACCTTCCTTACAATCACCTGAATAGGCTTGTCCCTGCTTGCGCTTGCTGCTATAGTATTCCAGGAGATATAGGTTTATTTTGACAGAACAAGGTCATCATTATGGCAGATATAGGACTCAATTTTTGGCTCACTCAATGGGGCTGGGAGCCATCCATAGTCATTGGTACAGCACTTATCGTAGGCTTCTACCTCTATGCAATAGGACCCCTGCAGAAGCGTTATTTCCCTGACGAGCCGGTCAAACGCGGCCAGATTATCTGTTTTTTGCTCGGTATGTTCTTCATGTTCCTGTCGCTTGTCTCACCATTGGATGAGTTAGGAGATTCCTACCTGTTCAGCGCACACATGGTGCAGCATCTCATCCTTACCATCGTTGGGCCTCCGTTGTTACTGTTGGGAACACCTGAGTGGTTTATCAAGCCATTATTACGAAATCGCATTGTGTTTAGCATAGCGAAGGTATTGACGCTGCCAGCCGTTGCTTTCACTCTCTTCAATGTCGATTTCTGGCTCTGGCACGCGCCTCCACTGTATGACGCCACCCTTGAGAATCAGAGCATCCACATTCTAGAGCATCTCACCTTCATCATCTTTGGAGTCCTGAATTGGTGGCCAATCCTCAGCCCCTCTAAAGATCTACCTCGTTTACCCGTGGGCGGACAGATATTGTATATCTTCTTTAACGGCATGCCTACTGTTGCCCTTGGCGCTGGCCTGACATTTCTCCCTCCGCTCTACGCTCCCTACCTGAGCGCACCACGCGTATGGGGAATTTCCCCTGCAACTGACCAGCAATTAGGTGGCCTCATCATGTGGATTCCCGTGAGCATTGCCTACATCGTCGTTGTGAGCATACTGTTCATCCGATGGATACAGGCCCAGGAAGCAAAACAGTCGGCAAGAGAGGCGGAGATATATGGGGATGAGAGCGTAGAAGAAATAAGTTCCTGACTCTTCTCATCCATGTTATAATGCCCCTCAGAATTTCCACTTTTCCACTAATGGAAGAGAAGTTCTAAAGTGGGAGACTCGTGTATTTCGTGTTTGTTGGGAAGGCTGTATTATTATGCTCATTACACGCATCGAGTTGGAGAACATCAAGAGTTACCGGCATTTCAGCGCAGATTTCCGGCGCGGCACAACTGCCATCAGTGGGGCAAATGGGGCAGGCAAAACAACCCTCGTCGAAGCCATTGGCTATGCCCTCTTCGACTTCATCCCATATAATCAAAACCAGTTCGTGCGTGAAGGTGAGAAATATGGGAAAGTCGTGGTGCATTTCATCGGCAATGATGATCGCGAGTACGAAGTTGAGCGGCGCTGCGGTGCTGGCTCGCGCTGGCTGGTGTATGACCGCGAGGCCGACTATCGTATTGAGCAGCGCACCGACGTGCTGGACAAACTACACGAACTTTTTGGCATTGATCGCGAGCGACCACTTGAAACCCTCTTCCGTGATGCCCTCGGCGTTCCACAGGGCACCTTCACCGCTATCTTCTTAGAAACCGCTAGCAAGCGCAAACAAACCTTCGATGCCCTGCTCCAGATAGAAGACTACAAGACCGCTGCCGATTATTTGCTCGAAGCGCAAAAAGAATACAAAGAGCAGATGCAGACCCAACAAAATGAGATCCAGCACCTCGAATTTGAAACGCGCGATCTGGAAACCTGGCGTTATTCGCTTCAAGACATGCGCCGACAGGATCAAGAGCAGAAAGAGCAAAATGTGCAGGGCACACAGCGACTTGCACGATACAAAGAGCGATTTGAAGTCTTGAAGCAGCAACGTGATCGGCTGAAACAATGCCAGATGCACTATGAACAGAGCCAGACGACGCACGAAGCCGCTCAACAGGTTTTGCACAGTAAACAACAAGAATTAAATGACGCGCGTGCCGCACAACAAGCGGTCGAGGCCAGTCGCACCGACTATCAACGCTATCGACAGGCTGATGAAGCCCTCAAGCAACTACGACAGGACGAACGGCAACGTAATAGCTTGCGTGAGCAACAAAGCAAGCTCAATAGCACGCTGGCAACCATTCGTGCGCATATCATAAACTTGCAGGATAGATTAGATGAAGTTGCAATTGCTCGTCAAAGAGTGGTGGAGCTATTGCCTCTCATCGAGCAGCAGTATGAAATAGAGAAACAGCGTGAAGAGCTGATGCGTCAGGTTACACAATATGAAGGATTGGTGAAGGAAGGCAAACGCCTGAACCAGCAGCGCGCCAGCCTTCTTTCAGAGCAGGAAGTGATTTCTCAGCGTATTGCTAAGATCGAGCCGCTGCAACCCTTAGCCGCACTGTTGAACCAACGCGTTGAAACCTTAGCGCAGTTGCAGGCGCGGGTAAATGAGCGCTCCTCCAAGAGGCAGCAGTTTGAGGAGAAACGCAAACAGTTGCAAGAAAAACGCGAGGAGCTTGAGCAAACCGCTGGTCAGTTACGCAAAGCAGAGAACATCATTACTCAGATCGAAGAGCATCGTCAGGAAGCGGAAGCCTTACCTAACCTTCAAGAGCAGCTTGAGCAACTTTCCGCACAGCACCATCGACTCGAAGGCAACATTGCAGGCTATAAGAAATCTCGTAAGCAATCAATAGGTGGACAATGTCCCCTACTTCAGGAAACCTGCCTCAACATTCAGCGAACGGGTCTTGCCAGCCTCGAATCCTATTTTGACAGATTGTTAGTTGATGAGCATGCACAGCTCGATGCTGTTGATCAACAGTTGCTCGAGGTAAATGAGCAAATCAACTCCGTCAAGAAATATGCAGATGCACTAAACAAACTCGGTCAATATATTGAGCGGCGTGATGGTCTGGTTGAGCATTTGAAACGCCTAAATACGGATATTACACGGCTGGACCGCGAAGTGACTAGCCTGGGAGAAGACCTTGAGGCATTAAAGCAGGTGGATCAGGAGATTGTGAAAGCGAAGGCTGAGCGTGAAGAAAGCGAACAGGCCGACCACCGAGTACGTGAACTGGAAGGCTTCCGCAAGCAAGTGCAGCAGTTACAGGCACAGGTACAGCAGTGTGAAGCTGACCTGAATGAGCGCCGCGCACAGGCTAATGAACTGCGTGGGAGTGCTGACCAACTGTCACATGTTGAGCAAGAACTGAAAGCGCTCAACGATCCCCGCTCACGCAGTAAGGCCCAACAGGAAATCGTCAAACGAGAGCCTGCCTACCAGCAACAAATGCATGCTGAGCAGGAAAAGCTGCAAGACATCGAACGCCAATTGCATGTGTTAGAAGCAGAACTGATGGTATATGCCACCCTTGACATGCGCATCAGCGAGCAGGAATCTATTCGCCAGCAAAGCGAAGCCCGCTACCAGATCTATCTACAAAATGAGCAGATTGCCCGCCGTCTTCCCGAACGTGAGGAGGCCTTTCAGCAAGCCTTGCATAAGGCAGAACAAGCACAGCAAATGCTCCGAAATGCGGAACAAGCATATAAGGAAGCAGAGATGGCTTTCAACGCAGAAGAACTTACCAACCTCGACGAGGAGATTCACCGGCTGCAAGACGAACTGACGAGACTGGCAGAATCAATGCGCAACCTTCAGAGTGACATGAATAAGATCGAGCAGCATATTGTGCAGGCTGAAGCACTTCTCGTCGAGCTAGAAGCAGCACGGCAGGAAAAACGTACGCTTGAGGAACTCCAAACAACAATGGAGCATTTCCGCAAGCTGATAAAAGAGGCTGGACCTCATGTGTTGAAAGCAATGCTGGCTGATATCTCGGCTGAGGCAAATCGCATCTTTGGTGAAATCATGGGTGATCGCGGTGCACAGCTTTCATGGCAAAATGAGTATGAAATCGTCTTGCGCCGCCAGGGAGTCAATCGGACGTTTGCTCAGTTAAGCGGAGGAGAGCAAATGAGTGCTGCGCTCGCTGTACGTCTGGCATTGCTCAAAAAGCTGTCAACGCTCAATCTCGCCTTTTTCGACGAACCAACGCAAAATATGGATGAATTGCGCCGTATGAACCTTGCCGAGCAAATCCGCCGTGTGCGCGGCTTTGATCAACTGCTCGTTATCAGCCACGACGACACATTTGAGCAAGGTCTTGACAGCTTGATCCGCCTGCGCAAGGTGGATGGCGAGACACGCCATATGATTGAAGATGAGGGAGCGGAAGTCGAACGAGAGCAGGTACGCGTCCATGCTTCATAAAGGCAAACTCGCCACGGCGCTGAATTTCAAGCGCGGGCAGTTCACGGCATACGATGGTTCATTCAGCGACCAACTGAAGGCATACCGTCACGCCCTCGAAACGCTTTACCAACAATATTCATCCGGCACGGATCTAGAGCATCTGCTCCCACCCGACGGTAGTGGTATGCCATCAGCCGGTGCACGTCCCAGTATTGAATTTGATCGCTGGCTCGTCAATGCTGCCGAGAACAGCTATTCCGGGCCTATTTTCCCCTTTGGGCGTGAGTTCGCCAATCACGAGCAGGCACGCCAATGGGCCGAATGCATCGAGGGTATAACCACGCTAGCCGTCGACGGCAGCCAATTGCAGCCCTGGCGTGATGCCTCAATTCCGGTAGCCCTGGTTCAGGTTGGTTTCTTCGCCAATCCCCATGTCCAGGGACAGCCATACACCAAAGATGTGCGTATTGAGGTACTTTCCCCCGATGAGATCATGGAAGAGTCCAGCAGCGAGCGTAAAGACCCCGACAGTTACCCTTACTCTGACATGCAGGTCACGCTGCGTCGCTATCTGCTGGAAATCGAGACTATTTGTAGCCAGATGGAGCAGTATAGCCGCACACGTTATGCTCATCGCACTGATACTCCGGCACACAGTCCCGTCGTCTTCTTCGACGGTTCGCTCGTCGTCTCCTTTGCTCTAACCATGCCCAGCCCTTACCGCGAACGTTATATCGATTCAGCCGTCTCCCTGTTACGAACATCGGAGGAGCAGCGTGTGCCCCTCATCGGCTATATCGATACCAGCTATGCACGTGACATGATTACGATGCTGCGCCGCCTAGACGCCATGCAGCGCCAACCCGTCCTACGCGAAACAAAAAGGATTCATGACGCACTCCTCTGGCATGGGCATCTACGCTGGGGTGATCGTACACCCGCCATGATTTGCGCCCGTGGTGACATCCTGGAGGGCTACGGAGACTATCGTGAAAGTGTAGCCTTCTGCTACTTGCAAACAACTTCCACACGCCCTCCAGCCCGTCTGGAATTTCCACGCTGGATGCTCGACGATGGCATCCTGGAGCCTGTCCTGGACGTGGTTCGTGCCGAGGTTATCGCAGGGCAAGGATATCCCTATGCAATCGAGACAGCCGATGCCGTTTCGGTGATTACGATGCAGGATCGTGCTGAGTTCTATGCGCAATTCCAGGAATTTATGGAGCGCCAGGGATTGAAGTTTACGTTCTCGACGAAGTCGGTGAGTAAGAGTAGGAGAAGGTGATTGTGATATACTTATCCCCAGATAATTCTTACGTAACCCTTTGTTTTTATCCTAGAGAGAATTTATGTCTCGTTCAACCCAATGTACCCTCACCTGTCCCTGCGGACAAGTGTTTACAAGCCCAATTTATGAATATGTCAACGTTGCGAAAGATCCGCAGCTACAATATACCGTCCTAGCAGGACTGCTGAACGTATCTACCTGCCCATCTTGTGGGCGTCGCGCAGCTATCTCGCGACCATTCATCTACTCCGACCCGGCTCATAACCTGCTAGCTTATGTTCATCCACGTAACGATGCACCCGAAGAGGCACGCCTGCTTATTCTCGAAAAGCTACGCAATGTCTACATGAGCGTCGCAGGTGAGAATGAAGAACAGGCTGACTTCCACACGAATGGCATGAATGGTAATGGTAATGGCAGACTGACGGCAACTTCAGACATCTATTCGGCAGAAGAGTCAGAGATACCGCCGCTACAAGTCATCTTTGGATTAGATCAACTGAACGAAGTTATCAACGCCGTATTGAGCCAGGATGAGCGCCTTGGAAAGTTGGCATTAAATACACGCAGCCGCAATGATGCAGAACGCGGGCAGATGCTGGACATTTCACGTAAGCTAGCTCAGGAGATGCAATGCCAGGTGGAAGTGGAAGATCTACCCGATGAGTATACCGTCTGGCTGTATGGTTCTCGCCGCCAGATTGGAGCGCTTATGCGAGAACTCGCCGCACGAGATAGGTAGGCGCAATGATTACGATTGGAGTGCTCACGATCAGCGATAGCGGTGCCAAGGGCGTACGGGAAGATACCAGCGGCGAAAACATTCGCGCTATTGTCACCCAACTGCCTGATGCAGTTATCGAAGCGGGTGCGATCATTCCCGATGAACGCGAGTTAATAGAGGCCACCCTATGCGAGTGGAGCGATGCAAAGCAGCTTAACCTCATTCTCACCACAGGTGGGACAGGTCTGGCTCCGCGAGATGTCACACCAGAAGCGACCCGGGCGGTAATCGACCGTGAAGCTCCTGGGATTGCAGAAGCAATGCGCGCTATCAGCCTTCAACACACTCCCTTTGGCATGCTCTCACGTGGAGTCGTCGGAACACGTGGACGCACACTCATCATCAATCTTCCTGGTAGTCCCAAAGCGGTGAAGGAATGCCTGGAATATATCCTGCCCGTTTTGCCACATGCTGTTAATCTACTGACCGAGGGACCTCGAGAGCACTAGTCCATGCCAATTGAAATCTCTAGCTTCACCTATCATGGCCATAGCGACAAGGTGTTCGCTGTGGCATGGTCACCTGATAGCATTTATCTGGCTTCCGCCTCACGCGATAATACCGTACAGGTCTGGAACGCTGCCACAGGTGAAGTTAGAACTACTTATCGTGGTCATACAAACTGCCTGCTTTGCGTGGCATGGTCACCGGATGGCAGGCTCATCGCCTCTGGAGACACCGATGGAGTCGTGCACGTTTGGGAAGCTCTAACCGGTAGCACCATTATTACATATTGTGGCCACATCCGCTTTGTGCGCAGCATAGCATGGTCACCAGATGGGAAATATATCGCCTCTGGAGGCGACTATGGCGATAGCACAGCACAGGTTTGGGAGGCGACTACTGGCAACAATAGTTATATCCACAGGAATCAGTATCGAGTATTTGCTGTGGCATGGTCGCCAGATGGTCAGCGTATAGCCTCGGCCAGCTTTGATGCCAATGTACAAATATGGGATGCCTTAACTGGGAACAACGTCTTCGTTTATCGAGGTCATTCTGGCCCGATTTATGCAACGGCATGGTCATCCGATGGCACTTATATTGCCTCGGCAGGACAGGATACGACGGTACATGTCTGGAATGCTACGACGAAGAATACAGCCCTTACGTACAAAGGTCATACGGATGCAGTGAAAGCTCTGGCATGGTCACCTGAAAGTAGGTACATCGTCTCTGGTGGAGATGATGTGACGGTGCAGATCTGGAACGCTTTGACGGGAATCTCTTTCTTTGTCGATGAGAATTACACCAGTTGGATACGTAGCGTAGCATGGTCGCCCGACGGTAGGAGTATTGCCGTAGCGAGTAACGAGATCGTGAAGGTTACGTGTCTTCCTTCAGTCCCTTCTTTAGTTCCTTGACAAAGCCAAAGACTCCTTGCACCCAGGTCATCTCGGCCTCGCGTTTTTTTTGCTCCTGTCGGCGACGTAGAGCTGCCTGAACAACTGCACGCTGCTCTTCTTCGAGGCGCTGAGAGTCATATCGAGCACGCTTTTCGGGATCACGTAGCACCTCGTAGGCTTCATTGAGACGTTTAATATGGCTATCTCGCGCTTGCTGATTAAGGTCGGGATGGTGCAAACGCGCAAGACGACGGTAGGAGCGTTTAATTTCGGTCGTCGTTGCTTTGGGCGAAACTTCGAGCAGTGTATAATAATCTGGCATTAAGCACCTGTACTTCCAAATCCACCTCGTCCCTTGCCCATGTCATCAACTTCATCCCAGGCCATGCGCATAATTGGCACAAATATGCCTTGAGCAATGCGTTCGCCGCGCTTCACCATAACAGCCTCTTCACGAAAATTGTAGACCAGCACCATCAGTTCATCACCTTCTCCACAGTAATCTTGATCGATCACGCCCACACCATTAGGGATGAGAAGTCCTTTGCGACGTGGAGTACTGCTGCGCATCGTCAATAGCAACATGTATCCAGGCGGCGTTCGTACAATCACATTGCTTGGAACGAGTCCCAGGGTGCGTGGCGCAATCTCAGTATCTTCGCGGCAAAGCAGGTCAAAACCCACTGAACCGTCCGTAGCATAGGTAGGCAGTGGTAGGTCTGTATCAATACGTTTGATAGTAACTTGCAAGAGTTCAGAGGGCTTGTCCATATCTGTTATTCTAGAGGAGAGTTCGTATAACGTCAAGAGACAAGCAGAGGAGTTTTATCTGTTGAGTACGCGTGTAAAGTTGATCCTGATGGGTGTGCTTTTATGCCTTGCGGTCATTGGTGCCGTTATTGCCACAATAGCCACCGTTCAGGCTTTCCAGCGCTTTCAACAAACTCGTCAACTGATCCTGGCGGGTGATGTACGGGCTATTCAACCTTGGATGACGATCCACCACATTTCCATCGTCTATCACGTACCTGAAAACTACCTCTATCAGAACCTGAAGATTCCCAGGTCTCCCACAGAAAGACTATCGCTCACGCTACTGGCAGGCCGCTACCATCAACCTGTGAATGAACTCATTCATGAGGTCCAGGTTGCTATTCTGGATTATCGCAGGCAGCATCCCAGACAGGGACTTCACCCTCCACCTCTCAACTACCGAACTGTCAGCCTTTTTATTGCAGGAAGGGAGAACGGGTGAGTACATTCCTTCCTGCTCTACTCAACTTATTGCAGCAATATGGCTATCCTGTGCTGTGGGTCGCAGTATTCGTAGGAGCGATTGGCATACCACTTCCAATTAGTCTAACACTGCTTGCTATGGGCGCATTCGCTGCACTTGGCGACTTTAATATCGTGTTGTTGGTCATACTCGCTCTCATGGCATCCGTTTGTGGCGATAACGTCGGCTATTTCATTGGAAGGCGCTGGGGCAGTAAACTGTTGAATTGGCTGGCTCATCCGAAAAGGCAGCGTTTTATCTCACCGCATACAGTTGAACGCTCTCGTGCATACTTCAATCGACGCGGAGGATGGGCGGTGTTTCTCACTCGCTTCCTCTTCACTGCCTTAGGCAGCGTCACCAATTTGCTTGCGGGAATAGAACTCTTGCCATATCGTCACTTTCTATTCGCCGATGTTCCAGGCGAGGCGCTTGGAGTAACTATTCCGCTTTCGCTCGGCTTCATTTTCGCCGCAAGTTGGGAGGCTGTAGGCGATATTGTTGGCACAATTTCCTTGCTGGCCCTGGCACTATTAGTCGTCATTTTCTTGATCTATCGCCTCGTAAAGATGACGAAGGGTCCAAAAGCGACAGAAAGCCATCCAGAAAATGAGCTTGTAAGAGTCCAGAAGAATGCTCCTGGCAAGGCAGATATCACGAGTAATACAACAACTTCGGACCAGTTGCCACTTTAAGCAACTTCAATCGTAATAAACATATGAACAATTTTAAGGTTTCTTCATAAATAGGGCCTGTAGGGACTAGAACGAAAGGGTGCCTTTGCGTTATAATTAAGAGTGATGTAAGGAATTTTTCTTGGCCTTGATTTGTTTTGTATTACAGGATACGAAATAGTGTGTGTCTGTAACTTCCTTCATCCCACTCGGTATTCGGACATGGTGTCACGATCAAAGGACTGCTTTCCCTGAGTGTAGGACCGAACCGACGGAAGATACCGTTATCTTGCTGCTTAAGATACTACTTTTCATGGAGGGCGCAAAATGCTTGAACTAGAGCGTGCCATGACAGGAGCAACGCTTACCCTGGATCATACTAAAGAAACAACTACCGATCTTGATAAGCAATACGACGACATTGTCGGGCGATTGCTCACCAACGATCGTGAATATATAAATGCTGATGACGTAGAGGGACCTGGCAAAGATGAGCAGGAGCTAGATGAGGACCTCACGGTTTTGGAGCCAGCACCTCTTGAGTTGGAAGAAATGTCTGATATGCATGAAGACCTGACTCAACTACCAAGCTCGCCTGAACTGGAGGCTGCCTCAATCCTCATTTTGCCTGCACTGGCTGCTGAGGATGCACCACCTGCTCGGCGTCCAACAGCGATGCGTCGCCGCCGCTCAGAAGACTCGGATGAAAATGCCGTGAATTCTACTGATGCAGGCGAATCAGATGCGGTGATGACCTATCTTCGTGAAATTGGCCGTGTACCGATGATCACGCATGAGCGTGAAATCGAGCTGGCCAAACGCATTGAAATGGGTGATCGTGAAGCCAGAAAACAGTTTGTTCTGGCAAACCTTCGCTTGGTCGTAAGCATCGCCAAACGTTATGTTGGGCGCGGCCTGACACTCCTGGACCTGATTCAGGAGGGAAATATCGGGCTTATTCGCGCCGTTCAGCGCTATGACTGGCGTCGTGGACACCGTTTCTCTACCCACGCAACGTGGTGGATTCGTCAGGCGATTAGCCGCGCAGTTGCCGACAAGGGGCGAACAATTCGTCTCCCCGTCTACGTCAATACCGCGCTTAATCGCATTCGTCGTGAGCGGCAACGCCTCTTGCAGGAACTGGGCCGCGAGCCAACGGAGCAGGAACTGGCTGACGCAACCGGCTTAGATCCTATTCGCATGGTCGAATTGCAGGCAGCCCCTGGCGCACCTGTCTCTCTAGAATTGCCGGTTGGCGAGGATGAAGAGCAGGAACTGGGCGACGTGCTTGCAGATACCGAATCGGCCTCGCCCGAGGATATTGCCACAACCCAGACACTCAAAGACGAAGTACAGCGCGTGCTCGAGTCAGTGCTCACACCACGGGAGCGACTCGTCTTGCAACTGCGCTTCGGTTTAGGTAATAGCCAGGCTCATCCACTCGAACAAGTGGGACGCGAACTGGGCATCACGCGAGAGCGTGTCCGCCAGATCGAAGCGGGAGCCTTGGCAAAACTACGTCAACCTCCTGTATTAGAGCGACTCCGTAGTTAAACACTCAATAAAAAAACCTGGCACCATTAGCGATGCCAGGTTTTTTGCACTTCATTTCTTCTTCTTTTGCCCCAGGTCGCGCTCAACGTGTATCACACCCTTAATCTTTTCAAGCCGTGTAAAGACGCGATACATCTGCTCTAAGCTCTCGATCTCCAAGGTGGCATTGATGCTAGCCAACTCTTTGCCAGCCCCTACGTTGGAACTGACCGATGTCATATTGACGCTTGCCTCGGTCACTACAGCAGCAATGTCACGGATCAATCCAGCACGATCACGGGCTGTAATTATAACCGGAGCCAGGTAGCGTTGCTGCCCCATGCTCGTCCAATTCACATCAATGAGTCGTTCGCGGTCGCGCTCGCGATATCGCCCGATATTCTTGCAATCGGCACGATGAACAATCGCACCTTTCCCCCGACTGATGAAGCCCACAATCTCATCACCTGGCAACGGACAACAGCAATTTGCCAGGCTGGTCAGCAGACCACTGACACCTGCAACCTGCAAACGGGCTGTAGCGACAGGTTTCGTGGTCGCGGGAAGCGTGGGCGGCTCAGGCTCTTCTTTCAGCTCTTTTCCTTCACGCTGCTGCAAGTACTCTATCAGTCGAACAGCCGCAGCGTGCTGGCGAATTTCACCGGAGCCAATCGCGGCCAGCAGGTCTTCAAACGACTCCTTGCTATGCTCATTTGCCAGCCATTGCTGCGCATCTTCGGTCAGACCATCAATACCACGTCCCCCACGCATTCTCACTTCACGATCCAAACGCTCCCGCCCAATCTGAATGTTGATATCCCGTTCATAAACTTTGAGGTAGCGGCGAATTTTACTGCGGGCAGCGGCAGTTCGTGCGAAATTCAACCAGTCACGTGTTGGGTGGGCCGAGCGACTGGTTAGAATATCCACAATCTCTCCGCCTTTGAGTTCATAATCCAGAGGCACTATCCGCGTCACAAGCCGCTCACTCTCGCCACTCCCCGTTTCAGTGATAATGCGGGCACCCGCACAACTATCGCCCACCTTTGAGTGCACGCGATAAGCGAAATCAAGGGGAGTTGAGCCAACTGGCAACTCTTTGACCTCACCTTTAGGCGTGAAGACAAAAATCTGTTCCTGGAAAATGTCGTCTTTGACAGCTTCAACAAATTCGGTGTCACTGGCAGTCGTTGAACGCAGTTCGCGTTGCCAGTCCGTAAGCTGGCGCAACCATGCCAATAACTCTTTAGCCGAAGCTGAGGCATGATCGCCTATATCTTTGTAATGCCAGTGCATTGCCACACCATACTCTGCCATTTCGTGCATCGCAAAAGTACGGATTTGAATCTCTACAAGCTGCTCATCCAGGCAAAAGACCGTCGTATGCAGCGCACTATAGCCATTTGGCTTGGGATTGGCGATAAAATCTTTGATACGCCCCTCTTTAGGCTTCCATAGACTATGTACATGTCCCAGGACAGCATAGCAATCACGCTTTGATTCAACGAGAATGCGGAAGGCGATCAAGTCGTGAATCTGGCTGAAATCTGCGGCAGCCTTCAGGTCTTCCAGGCGTTCGAAATCATTTATGTTGCGTAAAAGCTTCTTATAGAAGCTGTATGCATGCTTGACACGACCCGATACTTGAGCCTTCAACCCCAGTTTTTCCATCTCCTGATCCAAAATTGCACAGACGCGATCAACGTAGGAACGCCATTGTTCGCTTTCTGCCTCAATCTGGTTTTGAATCCAGGCATATTTCTCCGGCTCTAGAATTTCAAAAGCTCTATCTTCCAAATCGCTTTCTACACGCGACATTCCCAGTCGTCCGGCCAATGGAGCATAAATCTCGCGGGTCTCCTGCGCCATCGTCAATATCTCTTGACGGTCTGCGGGATAGGCATGCTTGCATATTAATTGCATGGCATGTAATCGATAAGCGAGTTTAAGGAGCACAACCCGTGGATCTTCGGCCATTGCGAAAAACATTTTTCGCACCGTCTCCGCCTGCTGCCTGCGTAAGGCATCACGAACACGCTGTTTCTTCGATTCGCGACCATTTCCTGGTTCGCTCTGCGGCCTATCAGGCACAATGAGTTGTGCCCCTGCATGTTTCTTGCGCTCTAGAATGTTCATATGAAGCATGCTGCCTACCACACGGGTTATGGGGAAACCAAGCGTACTCTCTACACGCTCGATCGTCAAGAGGTCTGCGTCAATTGCTTCAAAGACCAGGGCAGCAGCTACCCCAACCGCATCAATATGGTTTTGGGCCAAAATGCTTGCCACTGCTAAAGCATGTTCTAACGGGGGAATTGGACGATCACCAAATACACCCCGGCACGTCTGCTGAGCAAGCTCAAGGGCTCGCGCAACCTGTTCTACTTCGGTTGGCGGCATATACTGACGTACAACGATAAGTAATTGCTGTGCCTGGTCGTCTGTAAGGTTTTTTGCTAACGTTTGATTCTCTATAGGCATTTCTATCATACGAATTTCCAGTTTGTAGCTTACGGTTGACAGAGGTGCAAGGAACTGTATCTATAGACCCACTCATGAAATTGGTCCCTTGCATTCTCATAGCATCCTATCCTATACGTCGACCAAGATCGCGGGCCACGCTCACCACATTTTTAATCTGCTGCAAGCGTTTAAAAATTGGCTCGATCTGATCTATCGTCTCTATCTCTAGTGTAGCAGTAATCACAGCCTTTTGCAGCGAAGCGTTAGTAGTTGAAGCTACCGCTGTCATATTTATACCCGCGTCCGACACTACCGCCGCTACGTCACGCAAAAGCCCAGCTCGATCATGTGCAATAATGATGATCGGAGCAAGGTAATGCTGAGGTTCTATCTGCAGCCAATTTACCTCAACAAAACGCTCACTACGATATTCCCGCCGTCTCCGCAAGGTACGGCAATCGGTCCGATGAACAATGATGCCCTTGTTGGGATTGAGAAATCCTACAATAGCATCACCGGGGATAGGGCAGCAGCAATGCGCCAATTTCACCACCGGCAGTTCACCTACCCCTTCCTCGGAGGAAGTATGCCCATTTTTCTCTACATCTTTCCCCCGTAGGGCCTGATTTATCGTGGCCGTCGCCGATGTATCGGCCTCCTCTTGCTTCATATCGCCACGGTTCTGCAAAAGCGGTGTGAGTTGTTCAATTACCGTTGCCACAGGTAGGTCCTCGCGACCCAGGGCCACATACACATCATCCGATGTGTTATACTTCTTGTTCGTATCAATCCGCGAGAGATCCTCATCACGCACCACTCTCACTCCCGATGCTCCCACTGTCTTGAGTGCCAGATCCAAACGTTCACGACCCAGTTGCAAATTAATTTCTCGCTCATACGTTTTCAGATAGCGGCGAATTTTGGCGCGAGCCGTTGTTGTACGTGCAAAGGAGAGCCAATCACGCGTTGGGTGCACCTTCGGATCGACAATGATATCTACGATCTCACCACCCTTAAGTTCGTAGTCAAGCGGCACAATGCGTGTCACCAATCGACCGGTATCATCTGTATTCGTGATGATACGCGCCCCGGCACAATGATCACCAATATCCGTATGAATACGATAGGCAATGTCCAACGCTGTTGAACCTCTTGGCAGATCCTTTACCTCGCCCTTGGGCGTGAACATAAAAATCTGTTCCTGGAAAATGTCGCCCTTGACCGCTTCCACAAACTCGTCTGCATTCTGAGGCAGTTCACGCTGCCAATCACGCAGTTGCTCGATCCACGCCACCATTTCTCTCGAAGAGAGCCGCGACTCTCCCCGCTCCTTTAGATACCAATAGCTGGCAATGCCATAATCTGCTGTACGCTGCATGTCTTGCGTACGAATCTGTATCTCTGCCAACTGATTATCCAGGCAGAAGACCGTCGTATGCAGCGACTGGTATCCATTCACCTTAGGTGTTGCGATAAAGTCCTTAATGCGCCCATCTTTCGGACGCCACAACGCGTGGATATGACCCAGCGCCAGGTAGCAATCATGCACACTATCGACCAGGATACGGAAAGACACCAGATCGTGTATCTGGCTCAGCTCTCCGCCGCTTTGCTGCAACTTACGATTGATACTGGATAGGTGTTTTTGCCAATCGTGTACTTCTGCATGGATACCCGCCTCTTGCATCTCCTCTGAAAGCATCTGGCAGATCTGGTCGATATAAGGTTGGCGTTTGCGCCGTTCCTCTTCCACTTCACGTGCAAGCTTTGCATACCTCTCAGGTTCAAGATAGCTGAAAGCGAGGTCTTCCAGTTCAGCCTGCACGAGTGCCATTCCAAGACGTCTCGCTAATGGAGCGTAGATCTCGCTGGTTTCACGGGCTTTGTTTTGCTGTTGGGCCTGATTCATCACACTGAGCGTACGCATGTTGTGCAGACGATCCGCTAATTTCAGTACCACCACACGCGGGTCTTCAGCCATAGCGAGCAACATCTTACGTACCGTCTCAGAACGCTGGCGGCGTTTAAGCTCGCGTGCCAGCCGTTGACGCTGCTCTACCTGCTCTGGTGTTTGTGGTGTAATCGTGCTTATCGCGACTTCCGGCCCAGCTTTCCCGGCCAGGGCATCGAATTTCGTGACGCCATCGACAATATTAGCTACCGCATCCCCAAATTGCTGGCGCAGATCATCCAATGTATAGCGCGTATCCTCAACGACATCGTGCAGTAACGCAGCTACAATGCTATCGGCATCAATACGCATATCGGCCAAAAGCAAGGCAACTTCCAAAGGATGTTGAATGAATGGCTCCCCCGAACGGCGCATGACTCCCATATGCGCTCGATTTGCTAACTCGTAAGCGCGTTGAAATCGTCTCCAGGTCCTGGAGAGTCAGATATTGGCGTGTCTCCGCTAATAGATGCTCAAGAGCCTCCTGCGGGGTTACGATGGACTCATCCGGGTTCACGGCCATCATTCGGATACCTCTCATCTTGCTGGTATCGTTCCAAACTAATACATAGTTTAGATCACTAATGAATACATTGCAATAAGCATGTAGCCAGATTGTCCGTCTATTATGTTACGGATGACCTGAAAGCATCGTAACGGCCCATAAGTAATGTAGGGATGTTTGATGCGACAAAGAGAGCTACATGAGTAAATAACATGGGGGCTATATACTTTATATAACGTATAACAAATGCGAGCGGTAAAATTCATCCAATCCAGGTTGGTTAAGTGTTTGGTTGTAGTAGTAAGAGATGTTAGTGAGGTGATGATGGTGTAGGAAGTTAGGTTTAGGAAGTGAAGTAATGGAAAATAGAAAATAAGGTTAGAGTGTGGGATAAGTGTTAGAATGGAAATATACAAAGTTATGCATCAAGCTTTGATGATAGCAGATAATAGAGCAGACTAGAAAGTTACTTATCGCCTACATAAAATATAGAAAAAGCTAAACAGACATCAACAACATTGCGGATACTACGAGAAGAAGACTAAGAGATCTCAACAGCCTATACTCAGATGGTTAGCTGTGTACAAAAGGATCAGGTTAAGGATCATTTTATAGAAAGTTTAATCATTGATAAGTATAAAAACAGCACTAAATACCTATATCTACGAAAAAGAGAATGAGTTGATAGATTTTGTTTCTAAGAGATAGGTGAGAGAAAGGAAATTTAGATATTTAGAGAGTTAAAAAGAACAAATGAGAGAGGAACTAGAGCTAGGAGAGCTAATCAATGACTGTGGAAAGAGAGATAGGATGAAGATGAGAGAAGATAGAAAGAAACCTCTAAAGAGATAGAAGTTATAGTTCGTTGATTGAAAGATAGAGCGCAACATTGAGCAACAGAAGCTACGAAAGTAATCTTATAGGACAAGATATCTAAGAAGTCTATCTACGATGAGTATCAACTACAAGAAATATAAGAAACAACTATGCAAATAGAAGCAAAGTGAATGGAAGAGCAATTTATCAGAAAAAAAACGTCGAAACGATGACGAATATACAGTACTATACTAGCTACACTATAACAAAATCAAAAATAAGATGGACGAAGAGAATAGCTATATAATATGAAGAGACGTCTCTTTAGAAAATAAACCATAAAAATATAAGAGAAAAAAAAAGAAAAAAAAAGAAAGAAAAAGAAAAAAAAAAAGAAAAAGAAAAAGAGATAAAGCAAAAAAAATAAGAAGAAGAAAAAAAAGAAAGAAAAAAAAGAAAAAAGAAAAAAAAGAAGAAAATAAAAAAAAGGGAAGAGAAAAAAGGAATATAAAAAATAGAGATGAAAAAGATAGATATAAAGGAGAGACAACAACGCCTTCAATGAGATAGAAAAAAAGAAAATGCTACTAGTAGAAGATGATGTATGGAAAGAAGATGACGATATAGCTCTAAAGCTAGGAAGTGACAACAGAGCTTATTTAGTCACTAGAGAATGCTCGAAGTAGCTGCACGCTTCACACTGAGAGTAACACAAGTAGAAGAGTTAGATGAGGAAGATGGTTAGAAATTGTTGACTAAACTCGCTCCAGAGGTAGTACAAGCAGAGACTGAAGAAGATAGTATGATAGTACAGGCTGTAGGAGGTAAGAAGATAGCACTAACAATTAAGGGAAACTATATACGAGTTCAAACCCACAGTAGGAAACTGCAACGTATACATAAAGCTCTTAACCTTCTACATAAGGCAGAGGAAAGGCTACAACTGAATGAGCTTCAAGGAGGGTTGGAAAGCCATCCTAATCTACCTACAGGCACACCATTATCACTAAAGCTGTCAAAGAAATCAGTGATAAAGCGAAGGAAGAACCAGCGCGCCAAGACTACCATGCGCTCTCAGACTACTCTACAAAGACAAATACCTACTCAGAGGAAGCTGCTATAGCAGTAACCGCCGTATCTGAGGAATCTCACAAGCTGATCGATGTCGGCTTGCGGAAAGTAGTGGATCAAATCGCTACACCCTTATCAAATTATTGCCGACTATGCAAAGACAGCTCTCAAAAAAGAGGAAGCTAATCAGAGGATGGTAAAGTTCTACGTAACTAATGTGGTAAATCAAAAAGCTAACTACGACCTGCTTACCGAAGAAAGCAACAATACACTGACTGCACTAGAGAGGCGTTTGAACGCCAGATAAAGGAGAATTTAGTACGAGAAGATGATGCATTTGCACACTTTTTGAAACCCGTGGAATGTACTCATTAGCCAAGAAACATCTGAGAGAACAAAAAGCTGCCAGATATATAGGTGACACAAAGGGTCTGGTGACAACATAGATCAATTAGGGAAGGATAGCAGAACGATACGAGGAACTAGTGCGAGCTAAAAACTATTTACAAGAGGGCCTAACATTAGCGGAACAGGAAAGCATAGAGAAATAGGGCTGAGGCATTGCGAGAAATAGGCATAGTAGAAAGAGAGAAAGGTAAGACAGATCAGGCAAAGGGCTATATAAAGAAGGAGAAGAAGATTTAAAGACAACTAGATGAACAAAGAGATAAAGCTAGAAAGCTGCGAGAATAGGGTAATATAGACAGGGAACAAGGACAGCCGGACAAGGCACGCAATTCATACCAAAGCTCTAACTATCTATAAGCAATAAGAAGAACACCGCAACGTGGCTGATACTCTAGGGGGTTTAGGCGTAGTCTGGCAAAATAAAGGGCAACCTGAGAAAGCAGAACGACTCTATAAAGAGGCGATAGACATTTATCACCAATTAGGGGACTGCGCAATGAAGCTCGCATCCAGAGGAACAGGAAATCTGAAAAGGGAGCAAGAGCAACTTGAAGAGGCCTGTCTTCTTTACCAGGAGATACTAGCCATCTCAAGGCAATTAGGTGATAAGAGCGATATCGCTCGGACACTGCGCAACTTGGGTGTTCTAGATCGCTGGTAAGGGCAACTTGAGGAGGAACACCGAAACTATGAAGAAGCATAGAATATATCTAGTGAGTTGGGGGATAAAGGAGGCACTGCTAGTACATAGCGCAATTTAGGCGTTATAGCACATGAGCAGGGCCAACTAGAGAAAGCGCGTGACTTCTATCATGAGGCGTTAGATATCTTTCGTCAGTTGACTGATCTAGGAGGTGTTGCTCGCACACTAAGGGAAACAGGCATCGTAGAGAGAGAGCAAGGGCAACTAGATAAGGCTACACAGATCCATAAAGAGGCGTTAGATATCTTTAGACAGTTGACTGATCCAGGAGGTGTTGCTCGCACACTAAGGGAATTACTATAGTAGCACGTGAGCAAGGGCAACTAGAGGAGGCTCGTCAACTATTAGAGGAGGCTGTAACTATCTCTCGCCAGTTGGGAACTGGCGCAACTTTGCCACCATCTTACATGAACTAGGGAGCGTAGCGCGTGATCAAGGTTGGCCCGAGGAGGCATTACCATCATCATAATCCTTGGCATTTTCAATCAACTAGAAGATAAGCGCAATATAGCCGACACAAAGCGAGAACTTGGCATTTAGGCATGATCAAGGCCAGCAGAAAAGGCAAGAGAACTCTACTATGAAGCTTTAATAACCTTACGCGAAATGAAAGATCAACAAGGTATAGCTCGCACATTACGCAATCTTGGTAGTCTAGCACGTGATCAAGGACAGGTAGAGGAGGCTCGCCGTTTTTATCAGGAGGCACTAGAAATCTCTAGTCGGTTAAGCGACCAGGGCGGTATCGCTCGTACCTTACGTGATATGGGTGTCTTAGCCCATCAGCAAGAGCGGTTAGAGGAGGCTCGCCGCCTCTACCAGGAAGCGTTAGAAGATCTGCGACGACTAGGTGATCAGGGCGGTATCGCTCGTACCCTACGCGACATGAGTGTCCTGGCGCATGATCAAGGACAAGTAGAGAAAGCTTACCATCTTTGCACTGATGCGCTAAGTATCTTCCGACAACTGGGAGATCGACGTAATGTGGCACATACAGTATATGATTTAGCTGTTCTAGCAGTGGAGCAGGGCCATTTAAAGGAGGCATTACAACTCTTATACAACGCAGGAGTCGGATTTTCTTTAGTAGTTCCTTCAGGTACTCCGACTATATTAAAGATGCTTACAGAGCTACGCACTAGGGTAGGTGAGGAATTCTTTATTGCTGAAGCAGGAAACATAGCTACTAGTCCATCGGAGCTAACCTATAGACTCGATCAGGTTACTTGGGAGGGTAAAATACGGTCACTTACTGTACAGGCACTCTCAAATAACACGGATATAGATTAATAGCGATCTAGTAAAGTCACCACATACTTTTCATAAAATTCAGGCATAACTTGCTTTAGCCAGGTCAACGCAGCGAGAAGTACTGGTGGCAATCCTATTTCTAGTGATTTCTCTAAAGATGCCATCGCCTGCTCACCCTGATTTAACGAAAAATAGACCATCCCCATCCAGAAATATGTATCCCAATTTTCCGGTTCTAACTCTAATGCCTGTTTTAACTTTATCATTGCCGTAGTATATTCTCCTCGTTGCCACGACTCTACTCCTTGACAGACATATGTAATATAATGATGCTGATTAATTGCTGCTATTGCACCTAAGCGCTCCGCCATTTCAGGATCAATTCCTCTCTGACACGTTTCACACCATTCAGCCATCCAAGCGGACTTAATGAGTGCTGCGTTTAACTCCCAACTGCGGATATAATCAGCTTTGGCTAGATTGATATCTCCAAGCCATAAGTAGATGAGGCCACGTCGCGCATAAGCCCGAGCATATGTAGGCTCCAACTCAATGGCGCTATTCAAATCTTCAATGGTATGCTGATACTCCTTAAGAAGGCGATAAGTCTCACTGCGACCAGCATAGACCAGACATATTTGGGATGATACTTAAGGGCTTGGTTGTAATCTTTCAGAGCTTGTGCGTATTCCTTAAGCATCCTATAAGCGCTGCCTCACTGGCATAAGCCCGAGCATAGCTAGAGTCAAGTTCAATAGCACGATTATAGTCAGCAATAGCATGCTGAAATTCAGAGAGGCTTCTGTAAGCGAAACCCCGTTTGCGGTAAATATAGGACAATAGTTTTGATGAAAATGATGGTTTATGTATTACCGATTTTAATAAACTATCAGCCGTTGCTAGTAGCTCCTGTTTGTTTTTCTGTTGATCAGCTTCAATGTATCGCAGAAGCAACTCGATAGCCTGCTGTATATTAGGGCCTACCAAGGTATTGGGTTGTTTTTGAGATAGTTTGCGCAGACCCCTAACTATTTCTTCTGTATGCTCTGTGTGCTCGTAAGTATTTAGAACCTGTTCAATGGCCCTATTATGACTAGCCTCATCGGGAAGCAAGAACAATTGGTAAGCGATTGCCATTGCCAATTCAACCCACTCAGTAGAGTAGAACACTTCTCTCCCCTGTACTGTAGTATGATGTACAATCTGATCGACTTCTGTCTGAGTTTTCTCTAGTATTCTTTGATAGAAGTCAACTAAAGCTTTTCGAGTGATATAATACTCCTTCCGGGATCGCTGGAGCAGATGACGGCTAAAAAGTGTTTGTGCTAGTTCATGGTAACTGTAACGACCATCTTCTAGACTAGCTTCCACGAAAGGTTGTTCAGCTAGCCATTGATAGAGGGATGATCGTTCATCTTCAGGGAGGTATGAGAAAGCCTCAAGGTCATCTTGGTTGAAGGGTTGGATAACAATGATGCATCCAGAGCCAGCCTTCGTTTCACTTGTTCTTTTTCAGGAATACAACGTAGAAAATTCCCTACACCATCTTTCGTTGGGTCAATTCTGCCCTCGGGATTGGATGTCAATAAACTTAGATAAAGAGGTAGGCCTTGCGAAAGTTGCCAGATTGTGGCAATACGGTCTGATTAGGTAATGCTCCGTGTAACCAGATAATTGTAAGTTTCTTCCTCAGTAAAGCTATCTAAGGATATCGAATAGATCGTGTTATCATCGTGGTATGGCAGCCAACGCTTAGGGTCGTAAGGTGTAGAACGCTCAATAGGGTCACGCCCAGCTATTACTAACACCACTTGATTGCTAATTTCAGTTTGTAGAAAATGATCCAGCAGCCAAGGTGCTGCCTCAATACCTGACAGTTCAAAAGTATCGAAGAAAAGTATTACTCGGCGCAGGCGCTTTCCTCTATTAAAACTGAGCGCAACTTGGGTATTGGTCAAATGATTAAGTTCTTCAACAAAAGCCCTAGTTAGATCACCAACTGGATCCTCCAGCCGCTCTGCGCCCTTAAGAAGTTGATTTGTACGATGTTGATTTACAAAAAACTCAGTAGCCGTTTTGGCTCCTTCTCTCAAAATTCCACCCATGATTGGCACATCCTCGACAACTGAACCAGCTAGCTTTGGTGCTTTACGTAGTAGAGTATCCCTTTTCGTTTCCCGCTTGCTTTGCAAATGCAAGGCATCTTTGTAACGAACTAGAGCTTTTTCAAACTCACCTGTCATGTGAAGATTGTTGGCAAATTTCTGCATGATACTAGCTGGGGTAACTTGCCTCTCATCAACTAAGGAAATCAAACAGTAGTCCTTGAAGTCGGAGGAAAGGGTCATATCTATAAAATGTGTTAGCAAGGTCGATTTGCCTACACCTGCTTGACCTGAAACTGAAACAATGTTGTGAACAGGTTCTTTAGGGTTAAGGATGTTTTCCACAAAGAAGTGCAATTCGTTGGTTCGACCGACGAAGATTTTAAGGTCAGATGGGTGTTGGAAATCTTTCGTGCCAAGCTTTCTAACAAATGGCATGGATTTGAGTCCGTTGGTTGTTCTTTTCTAAAAATCTTAGACTTATTAACTGCTAAATTGATACAAGTTCTCAAAACCTACTTTCACGCCTATGAACTGTCTTTCATGTTACTAATATAACGTAAATTTGTCAAAAAATAAAAAGACAAAGTTGAGAACATACCTCGACTTTGTCTCTTCGCCTGGTTTGTTTGTTGCAACCTTCATCTAGTTGGATACTAGATGCAAAACATGCAGATAATTCCAGTACTGCCAGTGCTCAGTTACGTGCCACACGAATCTTGTCGTAGCAAGTGCTGCAATAGACGGGGCGATCATTCTTGGGTAAGAATGGCACTTGAGTCTCAGCACCGCACTCGGCGCAAATTACCGTGTGCATTTCGCGGGGCGCACGCTCAGACCGACCTCCCGAACCGCCAGACATACTACGCCGTGCGGAACGACAGGAAGGGCAACGACTGGGCTGATTCATCAGCCCCTTTTGCTGGTAGAACTCTTGTTCACCTGCAGTGAATGTGAAATCATTTCCACATTCGCGACACTTAAGGGTTTTGTCGACGAAGCTCAACTAGGGACCTCCTTGTGATATGTTGGTATTCCTTCGGGTCCATATCATTCAGGCACCCCTATGAGTGTCTGATTTGTAGGCACGGATTTTTGACCCGTTCCTAACATCGGTGTCACCAGCCTGTCTGTTACCCCTAGCAGCGTGGGCCCAAATATTCTGGACGAGCACTGTATGCGAGACCGAGATCGGATACCGCATGCAAGCATACACTATCTTTTAGCGATTTGCAAGAGTTTTTCTGTGTAATTGTTCATATTCTTCTCATTTTAACGTATTTTTTATGTGTACTTTTCACACTAAGTGGTACTTATTTATAGGTAATTAGTATGTGGTTATCGTAATAGCCTCCGCCTTGACACCCATGCGAAAATTTAGGTAATGACCTGTATTCTATATGAGGAACAAATGCCACCATTTTCATTCACAATTGACGCGGCGTGTCCTGAAACATGGGCACGCGCAGGAACGATCTCAACGCCACATGGCATCATCCACACACCCATTTTTATGCCCGTCGGCACCCAAGCAACCGTCAAAAGCGTTTCCCCTGAAGAGTTGCGCACGGCAGGCGCTTCGATCATTCTGTCGAATACCTATCACCTGATGCTGCGTCCTGGCTCTCAACTCATCTCGGAGTTTGGTGGACTGCATGCTTTCATGAATTGGGATGGCCCAATCCTCACCGATAGCGGCGGCTTTCAGGTCTTTAGCCTGGGACACCTACGTAAACTCAGCGAGGAGGGTGCCGCATTCAAATCGCACCTCGATGGTTCCCCACATTTGCTGACTCCGGAAAAAGTGATGCAGATCGAGGCGGAACTTGGCGCAGACATCATTCTTCCGCTTGATATCTGTGCCGCTTACCCCTGTGCTCCGAGAGCTGCGAAGGAAGCTATGGAGCGTACCCATCGCTGGGCAGAACGTGCTCTGATTGCCAAGGAGCACTATCGACCCGAACAGGCGCTTTTTGGTATCGTACAGGGCGCTTTCGAGCCAGAACTGCGTCAGGAGAGCGCTCATGTGATTGGGAACATGCCCTTCCCCGGGTTTTCAATTGGCGGGTTATCGGTGGGCGAACCCAAGGCCGAGATGTGGGATCTCTTGCGCTATGTTACGCCTGAACTGCCGGTAAATAAACCGCGTCACCTGTTAGGTGTCGGCTCGCCCGAGGATCTGGTGATTGGCGTCGGCCTGGGCATGGATATGTTTGATTGCGTCCTCCCCACGCGGGTTGCACGCCACGGTGGACTATTTACCCATGCTGGACGTATTAATATTAAAGCAGCACGTTTTCGTGCCGAACGAGGGCCAATTGAAGAGGGTTGCGATTGCTACACCTGCCGAAACTATAGTGCTGCCTACGTACATCATCTTTCACGGACCGAAGAACAATTGTATTATCGTTTAGGTAGTATTCACAATCTACGTTTTATGCTGCGCCTTGCCGGGGACGTGAGAGCTGCAATTCTAGCGGGAACCTTCCCGGCCTTCCATGATGACTTTCTAGCGCACTATATTCCCGCTTCGGAACTGGTGCGTATAGACCAACGCAAGAAATGGCAAGTCGCTCACGAAAAATGGCAGGCCGCTCAGAGGCTCTCATCCCAAGTGAGGAACCTGTAATGCACCAATCCTATCGCTTTCTCAATACCGGCATACAATCGGCAGCCATGAACATGGCAATCGATGAAGCCGTGCTGATTTACCACCTGAAAGGTGAGGTTCCTCCAACGCTGCGCGTATTTCGCTGGTCTCAGCCTTCGATCTCTTTGGGACGTTTTCAGAGTATTGAGCGAGAAATACTAAGCGATGTGTGCCAGCAGCGAGGAATAGCGCTGGTGCGCCGACCTACCGGTGGGCGAGCAGTCTATCACCACGATGAATTTACCTACAGCATTGTGATCAGTAAAGGCTATGGAGTTCCTTCGGGCGTTATTCCTGCCTATGCCTATCTTGCTCAGGGACTACTTGCCGCACTCCAAACGCTCGGTGTGCAGGCCGAACTCAGCGACGAACGCGTCAGCAAGCATCCTTCTGCCGCCTGCTTCGCCTCCTCGACACAGGCCGATCTCACCAGTGGTGGCTTTAAGCTGGTAGGCAGTGCTCAGGTCTGGCGGGACGATGCACTACTTCAACAGGGCTCGTTGCCTCTCGATGACCGGGCCACTGAATTCTTCACTCTGTTACGCTACCCAAACGAGGCCGCACGCGAGGAGGCGCTGGCTCTTTACCGCGAAAAAACATCACCACTACATAGCTTCGTCCCTGGCGCATCCTGGGACGATGTAGCCAATGCTTTCCGCAGCGGCTTTGGTACAGCCCTACATGCAAATTTTGTATCAGGCGAGTTGAGTGCATCCGAGTGGGAACTGGCTCATCAGCTCGTTGAAGAAAAATACAGCAAACTCGAATGGCGCAAAGAACGTATCACTTTAACAGGGCTTGCCCCCACCCTCTAGATACGCTATACTTGCAGCAATACAACATGGCTTGTAGAGGCGAGGATGGTGAGGAGTGGAGAGGGAGGTCTTGTGCCTGCCCATCGTATCTTTCAGCCATGAGAAGGAGCAGGTGAAGTGAGTTTATCGATAGAAATTGCTGGTAGAATACTGGAAGCTAGTAAGCGCCGTGCCAATGAGTTGCGCAGTCCGGTGAGCATCGCAATTGTTGATGCAGGAGGACATCTTGTGCTTTTTGAACGCATGATGTCTCCTTATGGTTGGGCAACGGCCAGTATCAGTATCGCCAAGGCAACGACAGCCGTGATGTTTAACCAATCCACCAATTCTGTAGCACAATGGGGATCAGGTATTCCTGGCTTCGCATCCAGTATGGCAGGTATGACGCAAGGAAAATTTATCATGGCAGCTGGAGGCTGGCCAATACGCGTTGGAGGTGCCACTGTTGGTGGTATTGGTGTGAGTGGCGGCAACGGTCCCGGAAGAGACGATGAGATTGCACGTGCCGGACTGGCAATCCTGACTGGGATGGCCGAGCTTGAGGGCGGGATCAACCGCGTATCCACATCCCGTCCCGCACAGGACATACAACAACCACAGCGCCAATCATCCATGTCCTCACCATCCCAACCGCCTCAATCCCCCAGCTTGAGTAATTGGCAAAGTAATCAAATCGCTACATCTCACCTTGCTCCTGAAGAAAACAGTTTTTACAATGATGAAACTTCGTCATTTGATACATCCAATGAAAACCGTGGAGGCCAATCATGACCCAGGAATCGAACCATAGATCATCCAGCAGTAGACGGACAGCACGCCCAGCTCGGAACCGCCCGGTGCTTGTCACTCCTTCTACACCAACCGACAACGTAATAGAGGATGCACTTGAGATGCCAGGCGATATCAGTCAACCAACTGAACAAACTTCACCTGGCAAGAGTGCGCAAGAATTGAAAGACGCTCTTGTAGAAAGCGCTCCGCTTACTGCTCCTCGCACCCGCAAACTTTCGGGATTTTTCTCGCGAGTAGGCAAAAGCACGCAAGAAGAAACATCCGAGCCAGACGCTGCACAGGCCAGATTGGCACGTGCCACACGTGGTAAGACTGCTGCACCTATTATGAAAGCCTCCTCGACTGACAAAAAGTCTCAAGTCAGCGAACCGGTAAAAGCTAGCTTCCCTGTTGCTGCTCGTTCTGCTCCCGCTCGCCCACGCAGCAGTGGCTTCAAAATGCGCTACATCCTGGGTCTGGTTATTTATCTACTTGGTGCGCAGTTAATCGGCGCTTATGAAGCGACATTTTTAAATGCCAATCATCTGGATAGCGTGATCTTCTCCATTGGGTCGTTTGCTATCAGGACTTCAACGCTCGTTTTCCTGGCAACACTCGTGATCCTGTTGATTGTCCTGGCACGTTTCGATTTTATTCCACGCAACCTTGGTGCCATGATGGGTCAGCCTACGCCTGCACGTAAGTCAGGTCCTGCCCCTTCACGGACCGAAGAGAGTGTCAAGACTACGCCTCCTACTATGAAACAGGGAGTCAAAGGCACGGATGACGATCTATACCAGGAGTACCAGGAACAGCGCCGTTATCAGCAGCGACGTGACCGCAGAAAGTAATAATGCCCAAAGCCCTTGACAGGTTCGCTCACCATCCTTATACTTAGTCTATACAAAGCCGAGATTAACATCGGTAATTTCAAGAAAAGCGTAGCAAGGGCGCGATAAATCCGCCCCTACTGCGGTACAATCGAATGTTCAGCAACCAAAAGAACCATCAATTTAGCTTTTATTATTGGTTTAGCCCTCCAGCATGATGGTGGGCCCTTTGGGCTGAGCAAAAAATCCACCAGCATGCTGGAGTAAGCAGAGGACTTTTCCTCTGCTTTTTTGTTTTTCTGAATCTTGCAACTCACTTCGCCTGGGCATCGTGCTTGTGAATGATCACACGGGCCAGCAAACAAGGCCGTTTGGGGGACAGTACGGACAGAGTGCATATCAGATGTAAGAGAGGATTGGTATCATGGTCATTATCATCCGTAGACAAGCAACGAGCGAAGAGCGTGCTCAACTTATGGCATTGCTCTGGCAGACAATGGGGAGTCAACGCCCTGTTACTACAACAAAGCTAGATGAACGGGAAGTCATCGTACTTGACAGCAATCAGCTCGATGCGCAAGCACATACTATGATTAGCCAGCAGCGTGCAGTTGAGCGCATCTTGACCATTAACACCCCCTATAAGCTGGTAAGCAGAGCATTCAAAGCCGAAGATAGTATCGTTGTGGTAGGTGATGCAGCATGGAGTCAGCCTGTAACTATTGGAAATACAACTCCCGTCATAATGGCCGGACCATGTGCCGTAGAAAATAAGGACCAGCTTCTTTCTACCGCAAGTGCTGTCAAGGCTGCTGGAGCGCACATTCTTCGTGGTGGAGCGTTCAAACCTCGCACCTCGCCATACCAGTTCCAGGGGCTTGGTATCGAGGGACTTCACCTGCTGGCAAAGGCCAGGGAGGAGACCGGGCTGCCCGTAATTACCGAGGTTATGGAGCCGGACATGGTCGAAACGGTCGCGGAATACGCCGACATTTTACAAATTGGCACCCGCAACATGCAAAATTTCCCGCTCTTGCTTGCCGCTGGTCAGAGTAGCCGGGGGCGACCGGTAATGCTCAAGCGCGGACTTGCCGCTACCATCGATGAATGGCTCTTGGCGGCAGAGTACATCGTTGCGGCAGGCAATCCCAATGTGATATTGTGTGAACGCGGGGTCCGTAGCTTCGACTCACAAACACGCAACCTGCTCGACCTCGCCTGCGTAGCGCTACTTCATGAATTGACCCATCTACCGGTCATTGTTGACCCTAGTCATGCAACAGGTCGTCGCGAACTGGTGCAAGCCATGTCTCGTGCTGGCATCGCTGCTGGTGCTCAAGGACTTATCCTTGAAGTCCATCCCGATCCTAATAGCGCCCTCTGTGATGGCCGTCAATCTATTACACCTGAACAATTGCAGACCATCGTCACCGAAACGCGCCTTATTACCGACGTAATACAAGGAAGAGCAAACCTGTCATATGTAGCATAGAAATTGCCTCTCGACTGAAGCTGTATCCTTATGGTATACTCCTGATACAAGAGGGAGGCTGACATATCGGGCTTACAGTCTATTCACGGATTCATTTGTTCATTTGCATAATCAAGCCCTATGCAGCATCGGGAGACACAACATATGCCAACACGTATCATTATCGCTGACGACGAAACTATTCAGCGCATGGATCTAAAAGATGTATTGACGAAGCAGGGCTATCTCGTGGTAGGTGAGGCGGGTGATGGTGCAAGTGCCGTCAACCTGGCGCGTGAAGTACGTCCTGACCTGGTCATTATGGATATTCGCATGCCTGACATGGACGGCATCACAGCCGCCGAGACACTTACACAGGAAAAGATTGCACCTGTCTTATTGCTCACCGCCTTTGGCGACCAGCCCTTGGTCGAACGTGCAAAAGAAGCCGGTGTCGTTAATTACATCGTGAAGCCGCTGCGTGAGAGCGAAGTGACTCCTGCCATCGAAGTCGCGCTCGCACGCTACAGCGAATTTCGTGCCCTTGAAGAAAAGGCACGTACCCTCACCGACCAATTAGAGACTCGCAAAGTCGTCGAGCGTGCCAAGGGCCTATTGATGGAAAAACAAGGCCTCTCAGAGCAGGAAGCCTTCCGTAAAATACAGAAGGCCAGCATGAACAATCGTAAATCTATGCGTGAAGTGGCGGAGGCAATCCTGCTGACAAATGAAATGTAAATAAGGAGTAATGCAGCGTTGCATTGCTCCTTTGTCTAGCAAGGCCTGGAAACAATGTTAGCAGCAACGAACGTACAGAACGTCGTTACCATCGTCGGCATTCGTTTTCGTCCTGCAGGGCGCATCTATTACTTTGACCCACAGGGGCAATCATATACAACCGGTCAGTTTGTCATTGTTGAAACGGTGCGAGGTGTAGAGGCTGGACGCGTCGTCATTGCCTCGAAGAAGTTAGCGGAAAGCGAACTGAGTGATCCTTTAAAGCCCGTACTTCGCCTGGCCAACGAAGATGAACTGCGGATGATGCTCTCATTCAAAAGTAAAGAGAAAGACGCACTTGTCCGTTGCGCCCAACAGGTCGAACAACACAAACTGCCTATGAAACTGGTCGAGGCAGAATATACCTTTGATGGCAGCCGATTGACCTTTTACTTCACGGCTGATGAGCGCGTTGATTTTCGAGCGCTGGTGCGCGATCTGGCGGCAACCTTCCGCACGCGTATCGAATTGCGACAAATCGGGGCGCGCGATCAAGCCAAGCTGCAAGGCGGAGTAGGGGTATGCGGCAAAACCTTGTGTTGCAGCTCATGGATTACCGATTTTGGGGTTGTCTCTATCAAGATGGCAAAGGAGCAGGATTTACCGCTCAATCCCTCCAAAATCTCAGGTGTATGTGGTCGTCTGTTATGTTGTCTTTCATATGAAAACGACAACTACATTCAGGCAAAACAGGATATGCCCCAGATTGGTACCATGCTCAACACACCCAGCGGTCCGGGCAAGGTTGTTTCAATCAATGTACCGAAGGAATCGGTTGAGGTGATGCTAGAGAGCGGCGTCATCATCCAGGTACCGGTAAGGCCACCAGTAGAGTTAGAGGACCTAAAAAAGAGTCAGGGTGGTTGCGGAAGTTGTAGCGCCACTGGTGGTGGCTGCGGTACATGTGGAGGAGGTTGTAGTACAGGTGGTGGTTGCAGTTGTGGTAAAAATACTGGCAGTTCCAATACCGCTAAAGGTACTGGCGGATGTGGTTCTTGTGGCATAAAAAGAAAGGCGCTCACTTCAGAAGCGAGGTAATTATTCAAGTTTTGAAAGGGAGGCACAAATGTCATCGGAAGAAGAAGAGGACTCTCGTGCCATATGGCAAAATAGCAATATGAACTGGGATCAGTCATTTGATTCTTATGATATGTCACCTCCTGAAGAAGATCAGGAACAGTTACAAACCGCTAGTCAGGCATATGCACAAGTTGAGGATGACGAAGAGCTTGCAAACCCCTCCCCTTTGAGTTCGGAAGGCTTGCAGCAGATCGGTCGCCAATTTTCCTTTGTAATTGTGCCCTTGCTGTTCGCCCTGGTGATCTGCGTCATCACTTTACCTTTCACACTCCCCGACACTCCTACGCGTCATATATCCTTCCTGCCCATGGTTTTCCTGCTTATTATACTTGCTGTAGCGCAGGGAGCAGCCCTCTATTTTGCAGGCCCTAATGATAATTTCTGGTTACTCTCCGTCACGATCGGCTTCTGTCTTTTCGTACTCCTGGGCAGTTACGCCGTATTTGGGCTTGCTTTCAGTGGTATCATGCTCATCATCCTCTTAGTTCTCGGTATCATCCTGGCACAAAGATGCATTCGTCTCGTACCGGAGGGGCGGGTCGATATCGTCCAGTCATTCGGCAAATATACACGCACCCTCTTCCCTGGCTTTAACATAATTCGGCCCTGGGAACATGTAAGCAGCGAGTTAAATGTACGTGAAACGCCCTGGGTATGTCCAAAACAGTTGGTAAGTATCTTGCACGGCCAGGAGGTCGAACTAACGGCCCAGATATCGTATCAACTGATGCCCGAGGATGCCTATCTCGCCGTCTTGCATGTTCAAAACTGGGAAAGCAGCTTGCACGACCTCTTCATCACAACCATCCATTCCGATGTCCATGAACTCTCGCCAGAAGATTTTACTGGGCCACACAGAAAATCAAATGCTGGTGGTGCACCTGATTCCACCTTAGCAAGACTTTGGGATCACGTAAGCGCACGCCTCTGGGGGGATATGCAAGATAAGGTTGCACCCTGGGGCGTCCAGGTTAACTGGGTGAAAATCCGAGACATGAATCTTTTGCCGCGTATACCTGACGCAGCCGCCCAGGGAAATGTACACCCTATGAACATGGGAGCAACTCGCGGTGCTGGTTCGGTACCCACTCCAACAGTTCATGCAAACTTCGCACCTCATCAGCAATACGGAGCAGGACAGAGAGGACAGTTCACCTACGCGGCTCCGCCTCCGGCAGCTCCGGTAAATCCTCCTTCACCTCCACCTGCATCTTCCTCAGCAGATCAAACTGTAGTAGTATCACCGGAAGCTAAAAACGAGGCTTTAATCGACGCATATGAGGGCATACGTGTCGGTAATATCACTGATCCTGTGCTTATTCGAGACTTAGCCCAGCGCTTCTTGAACATCGCGAGAAATCCCGAGGCCAACAACAACTTTCCATTCGATGCTGAACGAGCGGCACACGCCTTATTCCAACGCGCAAAATCGTACGAAGATTCAGCGAATGCCAGTGCTTATGATGCCAATACCGAAGCTGATATGCCAAGACGTCGTCGTGCTAATGACAATTTGATGGCCGGTGGCTAGATAGCTACTTCATTACATGAATATTATCGATAGCGTTCCTTAGCGTGGTTACCTCAGCGTTCAGATTTAGTATCTGCTGGCTCATCGCTGCCGTCTTTTCCTGTTCGGCTCGTACAAAGCGCGTGTATGGTGCAATCGCATCCTGCACGCGGCTAATCGCGTTCTGCAGTTCTCTTCGGAACTGTTCCTCCATCGCGTTGTGCAGCCGTATGCGTAGCTCTCGCATCTTTTCATCAAAGTTGTCTTTGGCACGAGCGCGACGAGCTGGAATGATATAGAGTCCAAGTCCAATCAGTACGATACCCGCCAGAATACCCGTCACATCTGCTGCTGCAGTTCCTACAAATGCGACAATCGCTGCACCCAGCCCAATGCCTCCTGCCCCTGTAATAGCTGCCTGCGTAACCGCGCTGCGCAAATCCTGCGAAAGTTCCTGTGCCTCTGCTTCGCGGTTGTAGGTTTTCACCACATTATTAGCGCTTCGCGCCACCGACTGGAGCAAGGTACGGCGGTTATAGTCAAACTGTCGGCCTACTACTCCTACCATCTCGCTATCTCGCCGTGCGCTCACCTGACGCCGTCGATCAAGGTACTCCATCACATCTTGCCAGAGTCGGTGCTCATGCTCCACCAGCCAGTCAATTAATTGCTGCACAGCCTCGTCAATGCGTGCCGAGCTATCGCCGATCACATCCTTCTCAAACTCTTCACGCACTCGTTGTGCCTGGATCAGGTCGAAGATACGCCCCAGCCGGATAGTATCATCAAAAAAACGATCGCCACGTCTTCCCATGTCAAGCACGATATTCTCGATTTCACTGAGCCGGTGCGAAAAGTTCTGCTCCATATCCTCGCGATACAGCCGCAGTTGATCATCGATAGCACTAACCGTACGCGCATCTTCCGCCAGCAGGCTACTGCGCTGCTCAACTATCGTCTGTGTATCTGTAAGTAGACGCTGCATCACTCCAAGCGGACTGAGCAGCTTCAATCGCACCCGTTCCGCTTCGTCCAACGTGCGGAAAAGATATTCCTCCAACGCGCCAAAACGGCTACCCTCCCACAATCTCACCGCCTCGTGTCCCATCGCCGCATGCGCCTGTTGCACCCTTAGCGCAGAGACAGGAAAAATCTCAGGTTGAAACCCCAGCAAGTTTTTACAATTCTCGTGTACAAAGGCAATCACCTCAGCAAGCGCCTCTGGTGTGCGTAACAAGTCTATCTTGTTGAGAACAATCACCACCTTTTTCCCCCACGTGCGAATGCGCTCCAGAAATGCGCGTTCACTCTCCGTAAACGGTCGATCTACTGAAGTCACGAACAGGATCATGTCACTGCGAGGGATAAAATCTTCAGTGAGTTGTTCATGCTTGCGCAGTACGGCATTCACACCGGGGGTATCGACGATGGTGATATCTTGCAGAAAATCAGCCGGGTAACTCAGTTCGAGAATAGCGGCGTCACGCAGTCGCTTCGAATTCGATTCTCCATAGCGCAGCATCGTGACTTGATTCGTCGTAGGAACAACCCCTTCCTCCAACACATTAGCATGGAGTAGAGCATTGATACAAGCGGATTTTCCCGCGTTGAACTCACCCACAACAACCAACAAAAAAAGTTCGTCCAGCGCGGTCGTCACTTGCCTTAACGTTGTAGCATACGTACCTGCTTCCTCAAAACCGACCAGGCATGCCTGTAATTCGTTGGCTACCTGCCGCTCCTGCTGTAAAAGGTCTCGCTGTTGATCCTGTAATACGACCCCTACCATAGTTTGTATACTACTTTCTATTATGTCAAGATGGATGCGTAAATAACTGCCCTCTAATATTATTACGTAAAGAAAGCATAATAGTGGCAGACCTGGGTAGGGGAGATCGAAACTCTCTGCCGAATACTACCGTTATATTTGTATTAGCCACTGCAATATTGTTGAAAACAGAGCACCCAGGTAGGAGCAATACATGAGAAACGATTTGAATACTGCAAAAACTCAACCCGGCCTATCCTGGTTAAGTGGTGCAATTGCCGGATTTATAGGCACCGCCCCAATGACCGTTTTCATGCTGGTCACCCAACGCTTCCTCCCAAAGGGTCAGCGCTACGCTCTCCCACCCGAAATTATCACAGAAGAGTTGGCGCATCGCGCACATGTCAGGCATCACATGAACAAACAACTGGTCTTAGCCGCAACAACGGTCTCTCATTTTGGCTACGGCACAGCTATGGGTGCTCTCTATAGCCCCCTTGGAAAGAAGTTGCCTCTGCCTGGTATCGTGAAAGGCGTAATCTTCGGTGTGCTGGTATGGGCTGCCAGCTATCTCGCTTTATTACCCATGAGTGGCATGTTGGAATCCGGCCAGAGGGAACCGGCGCAGCGAAATCTCATGATGATTGCAGCCCACGTTGTATGGGGAGCGGCAATGGGAGCGACAGCAGATACTCTTATGCATCAATAGAGTGTATCTGCGCTCATCAAGTATCCAATCCATAACCATTCAAATGGTACCAGGCAGTAATGGTATCGGATTATGGAAAATAAAAAAGTGAGCTACACGACCTATCATATGTAGAAAGTGTACCCCGTCCATGAATCAATCCGATTCACGTCCTAGAACGATACACCGACTTCCAAATTGCCATCATATCTTCTGTTCTTCCAACCACCCTAAAATCCTCTTCGCTACATCTTCCCATCCATGATCCAACATCAAATCATGCGCCATATTGGGAAAAATCTCAGCCTGAGTAGAATAAGCACGCCCCGTCGCCTCAACTTCCTTACGCGTGAAAATAGTATCTCTACCCCCACCCAGAACAAGCATCGGCGTTTTTACGCGTTTAGGTCGCGGCAAATTCACAATCATATCGACGAAGGCACGGTATGATTCATTTTGCATTCAGCTTGAAATAAGTGTTCACCTTTTCTTCAGGCATAGTTGGTGAGAAGAACATTTCGCGCGTAAGCTGCGGCGTCTCTATAATGGGGTAGAGCTTCAAGCTAAGATTGACCTTCGAAAATTGTAAGGGATGATGAACGGCTATATTCAGAGTGGTACGCAGAGTGCCGTTGGGCGGTACGGATGCCATCAAGACTGCCGCCGGTACCTGGTGCGTTTCCAGGTACTTCTGGACAACTAAGCCACCAAGCGAATGGGCTATCAGCACAGGAGGTCTTTCAAGCAGACTTACGACTTGCGACACATCCGAGACATAATTCGCTATGCTCGTCCAACGCAATCGATCAACCCCCTCACTTTTACCATGACCTCGTAAATCTAGAGCATAAGATGCATAGCCATGTTGCGAGAAATAGGGAAGAAAATGCTCTTCCCAGCACCATGCGCAATGCCAGGCTCCATGTACGAAAAGAAGGGGTGTCGGACGAGGATTACTTTCCGGTTTACGACTAACAACTTCCAGATGCATATTACATCTACTACTGCTCCTCTTTCACCTGCTCTAGTGCCTGCTTCAATTCTTCATACACGCTATCAAGATGCTCAGGAATAACCTTAATATCCGCAAGCACTGGCATAAAGTTCGTGTCGCCATTCCAGCGCGGCACAATGTGGAAGTGCACGTGCTCATCAAAGCCTGCTCCCGCCACTTTGCCCTGGTTGATGCCCATATTGAAACCATCAGGATTCATCGCAAGTCGCAATGCTCGTAGTGCTAACTGCGCCTGCGCCATCAACTCGGCAAGCGTTTCAGCATTCAGATTCTCAATGGTTCCCTCGTGTTGGTAGGGAGCGACCATAAGATGCCCATTATTGTAGGGGTAAAGGTTCAGCATCATGAAACAGCGCTCACCACGATAGAGGATGTGGTGCTCTGCATCATTATTATCAGCCGGGTAGGCGCAAAAAATGCAAACCTTCGGCTGCTGTGTTTTGGGCGCAATAAAAGCCATGCGCCAGGGTGCCCATAAATTTTCCATGCTGTTAGTATAGCATAAATTTGGCTATGGGTAATTATGCTTGTGAGGATACTTCCGCGGAGGCTGCATCTGGCAGTGGTAACCACTGCTCTGCCCAATGATGGATCGCCTCTACCACCGGTTTGAGGTCATGTCCCTTATCGGTGAGCCGGTACTCAACGCGGACAGGAATTTGCGGATACACTACCCGCTCAATCACGCCTTCATGCTCCAGTTCACGCAGGCGGTCGCTGAGAACGCGATCGGAAAGTCCCTCTACTGTAGCAGTAAGCTCGCAAAAACGCCGTGGGCCTTGCATAAGCAAATCCAGGATCAGCCCTGTCCAGCGTTTTCCCAACAACTGAATTGCGTGCTCATAACGCGGGCACATCTGATTATCTTGTGATGAAATTGTGTCTATCGGCTTCGTTGCCATTATTCCTTGCCTGCTCTTTCTGATCGCATCCTGATCAGAACAGAATACTCATTGTGTACCCATACTATACCATGTTTGCTTCTCTAACGCAAGGAATGCTACTTACTTTTCGTAAGTTTGAGATACTCCTCCTTACCACCGAAAAATCCAACATTGTCCTCAAATAACCTACTCTTTTACCCAGGTGATAACTAGCCAAATGGGTGATGCCAGTTAACAAAGCATCAGGTATAGTATTGTTCAGAAAGGTATTCACAGAGAGACCTGATCCATTTAGCCAACCGAAAGAGAAGAATATGACGCAACAAGCAACAACGGATACAGACGTATTGAAAGCGCTTTCGAATCAAATGGCCGATGCAGTTGAGCAAGCCAGTTCAGCACTGGTACTTGTCAACGGTCGTCCAAGACAGCCCGGCAGCGGAGTTGTCTACGCACAAAATATGATATTGACTGCTGATCATGTGCTGGAACGCGAGGAAGACCTGACCGTCTTGACGCACGATAAACGCACGCTACCAGCACAATTTGTAGGTCGTGACCTGGCTACCGACCTGGCGGTCCTGCGAGTAGCCGACCTCGGCCTCGAGATAGCTAAAGTGGCATCTGAGCCAGCACGAGTCGGTCAGCTTGTGCTCGTCGTGGGGCGATCTTCGAGTGAAGGACCAATGGCAAGTGTCGGTATTATTAGTGCGATTGGTGGTCCGCTCCGTTCTGGAAGAGGTGTTACACTCGAGCGCTACATTCGAACCGACGCAACTGCCTACCCTGGCTTCTCAGGAGGGCCACTGATTGACACCCAAGGAACAGTGCTTGGCATTACAACCACAGGATTGGTAAACGGTGTTGCGCTTGCAATCCCGTCGAATATCGCGTGGAGCATCGCGGATACGCTGGCTCAACAGGGCTACATCAAACGAGGCTATCTTGGCATCAGCAGCCAGCAAGTCCATCTCCCTCCCAATCAGCGAGCGAAAGAGTCGCAGGAACGTGGCCTACTCATCGTACGAGTTGATGATGATAGTCCCGCTCAAAAGGGTGGCCTACTGCTAGGCGATATCCTCGTTACTCTCAATGGACAATCGGTGAGCGAGACAGAAGATCTCCAGGCATTGTTGACCAGTAACCGCGTTGGTAAAGCCATTGCAGTTGAGGTCATTCGTGGTGGCACACTCCAAACCCTCTCGGTGACAGTTGGTCAGCGCTCATAAGGGACAACTTAGATGACACAAACAACGCTCTCTTCGACAAAACACTCGTTTCCTACTGCCCGATGCCTTGTCGTCCGCACTCACACAGCTAATCGACCGTGTGCAGCCCAGCATCGTGCAGGTACGAAACTCAGGACGTGGAGCAGGTACAGGCATCATCTGGCGTACAGATGGCACCATCGTGACGAATCACCACGTCGTCCCGAATAATGAGGCAACCATCCAGGTACACCTCACAGATAACCGCATCTTCGATGCAAAGGTGATCGACCGCAATCCAAAGCTGGATATTGCGATGCTGAAAATTACGGCGGATAATCTGACAGCTATCCCTACGGGCAATTCCTCCCGGTTGCGTATCGGCGAATTAGTCTTCGCTATTGGTAATCCTTGGGGTCACCGTGGAGTAGTCACAGCAGGCATTATAAGTGGTCTCAGCACAGTCAAATTTGCAGACAGCGACCAGACGACCCAGTACATTAAGTCAGATGTGCATCTCGCCCCAGGCTTCTCAGGAGGGCCACTACTTGATGCATCCGGTACAGTCGTCGGTATCAACGCAATGGTTTTTGGTGGAGACCTCGGCGTATGCATTCCAAGCAACGTCGTGAGCGACTGGATCGCTGGACTGCCTCGCCGACAAATCAGCTTAAGCATAGAACTGCAACCTATTGAACTACCCGATAGCTTACGCAGTAAGGAACCAGCCCTTGCAAAACGAGCCACAGGTCTGCTCGTAGTTGGTGCTGAGCTTAATGGGCATCAAAATTCCACAGGCGTACTGATCGGCGATGTGCTGCTAGATATGGACAGTAAATCAATTGATGATGTAAACTCCTTGTTAGGTAGCTTAGCTCGCCTTGATGCCAGGAGCAGTGTAAGGTTCAATGTGTTACGTGGGGGCATCTTACAAGCAGTCGACGTGAGCATCAACGCGGTTACTCACGAAGGGTAAGCTTTTATATATCATGATTCGGGTGTTCATCATAGCGCCGACACCAATGATGCGGGCGGGATTGCATGCGATGCTCACAACTGCCAATCTGGAGGTAGTGGGCGAAGCAACCGCCCCAAACGGATTCGTTGACGAACTTTCAGCGGTTGATGTCATTATTGTGGCAGACGAGAGGCAGTTGGAAGAAGTTGGACATATCGTTACAGGCAGCAGAGCAGTAGCGCTTGTGGTACTATCAGACAGTGATGAACGTCCGATTTCAATGCTGCGTGCATCCCCGCTGAGAGGCTGGAGTGTTGTCCCGCTGGATGCTCCTGCCTCCCAGCTTGAAGCCGCCGTTGTAGCGGCTGCTGAGGGATTGATTGCTTTGCCCTCAATGGCAGCCGAACGAACACTGACACAGCGCTCAACCATTGAGGCCTTGAACCTTGATTCGCTCGACGAACCACTTACAGGACGTGAGCGCGAAGTATTGGAGATGTTAAGCCGGGGATTATCCAACAAGCTGATCGCCCGCAGACTATCAATTAGTGAGCACACAGTAAAATTCCATGTCTCCTCGGTCTACACCAAGCTCGGTGCATCCAGCCGTACAGACGCGGTAAGCAGAGGTGTACGTCGTGGATTGATTACTCTTTAAGGAAAAAAACGATGTCTCATATTCTGAAGCCCCCATGTGACGAGGGTGTTATCTTATCTAAAACTACAACCAAGCTTACTAGCACTTCCCCACTAGAGTCACCTCTAACCGATGCCACAAGTACAGCCGCATCCCAAGCAGTTCCTGCTTCCGCTGGCGCAGTAGGAGTATCTGCCACCACGATACGCCCATCTAATATCGGGTTATGGGTGCTTGTAGCCACGATTCTCGGTTCGAGCATGGCCTTTATCGACGGCACGGTCGTCAATGTGGCGCTGCCGGTCCTGCAAAAAGAGCTAGGAGCCACAGTTGGAGACGTTCAGTGGGTCGTAGAAGCCTATTCGCTCTTTCTCGCCTCCTTGATTCTGGTGGGCGGATCGCTGGGTGATTCCTTTGGGCGAAAGCGCATTTTCGCTATAGGTATTGCACTTTTCACGGTAGCTTCAGTCTTGTGCGGCATTTCACCGAATGTAACACTGCTCATCATTGCACGGGCAATTCAGGGTATAGGTGGAGCATTGCTTGTGCCAGGTAGTCTGGCAATCATCAGCGCCTCGTTCGACAGCAAGGAACGCGGGCGAGCGATTGGCACATGGTCAGGCTTCACAGCCATTACTTCGGTCATAGGTCCGGTCCTGGGAGGCTGGCTGGTCCAGTATGCTTCCTGGCGCTGGGTCTTTTTTATTAATGTTCCCCTGGCGGCAATCGTACTGGCCGTCCTCTTTTTGCGTGTTCCAGAAAGTAGTGATACAGAAGATACTCCCCACATCGACTGGTTGGGGGCATTGCTGGCAACACTCGGGCTTGGCGGTATCGTCTTTGGGCTGATCCAGTCGGATAGCCTTGGCCTCAGCGCTCCATTGGTCCTCATCTCTCTGTCGGTCGGTGTCGTTGCACTTATCGCGTTCGTAGCAGTAGAAGCCCGCAGCCGCTTACCAATGGTACCGCTTAGCCTGTTTCGCTCTCGAACCTTCAGTGGTGCAAATCTACTGACCCTGTTCTTATACGCGGCTCTAGGTGGATCACTGTTCTTTCTTCCCTTCAACCTCATTTCAGTGCAGGGCTACCCTCCCAGCGCTGCTGGCGCAGCCATGCTGCCAACAATTGTGATTTTGTTCTTGCTCTCGCGCTGGTCTGGTGGTTTGATTAACCGCTTCGGAGCAAAGCTGCCACTGATTGTCGGCCCGGTGATCGCGGCTATCGGCTTCGCCCTATTTGCTCGCCCGGATATTGGTGGAAGTTATTGGACAACCTTTTTCCCGGCGTCAGTGGTCCTGGGATTGGGCATGGCTATCAGCGTCTCCCCACTGACTACAGCAGTGATGGGTGCAGTGGACGCCCACCGAGCCGGTACTGCCTCCGGCATCAATAATGCCGTTTCCCGCACAGCAGGTTTGCTTGCCATCGCGGTATTGGGCATCATTGTTCTGGCCTTCTTCAATGGCAGCCTTGATAGCCACCTTGCAGCGCTCAATCTAGCAGGCCCGGTGCTTCAATCGATTAATGCCCACCGATCACTACTGGTCGGGATTCCCATCCCTGTTGGTGGGGAAACTGGTATGCTATTGAAACAGGCCATCAAGGAATCGTTTGTTACAGGTTTCCGCGCAGCCATGCTGACAGCGGCAGGTCTGGCCCTCGCCGCCGCACTCAGTTCCTTGTTCCTAATTGAGGGTAAAAACCAACCAATTGATGGAAATATAAGGATGTAATCCGTTACACCCTTCTACTTGAACCTTTAAAGGAGATGTATATGGCACAACAATGTACGCATCTTGACACGATACAAGACGTTACACCCAGCGCAAATGGGTGCGAAGATTGCCTGAAAACTGGTGATAGCTGGGTGCATCTGCGCCTCTGCCTCGAATGTGGGCACGTCGGCTGCTGCGACTCATCCAAGAACAAGCACGCCACTAAACACTTCCATGCTGCCAACCACCCAATTATCCAGTCGTTCCAGCCCGGTGAAGATTGGCGCTGGTGCTACATCGACCAGGTTATGCTTTAGATTCAGGAGAGTGAGATCGTTTCACTCGTGAACGGTCTCGCTCTTCCATTCACACGTTTCGGGGATTGCCTGCTTGAGGGCTTCGGCCAAACTATCGATATCGGTCACATCATCTCGATAAACTGCCCAGGCCTTTGGTTTTTGCTGCTGTGTTGCCGGCTTACGATAAACGGTAATGCCGATACGTTTCCCATTGGGAAAAAACTCCTCTTTCACACGCGTAAGTTCCTCCCAACGTACCTCGATCACCTCGCCATTGCGACTGCGTTTCACAAGCACCTCCGGCTCCAATGTGATGGTAAACGGGACCGGAGCAATAAGACGCAAATAGACCACAAAGCCTAGAATAAAAACGATAGCAACAATTGTACTACCGACCGCTGGGACACCTTCATGCAGGGCAATCACTAGTACCACGGCAGTTATGCCCAGCACGCCAATGTAGGTCATGACACGCTTGAAAGTGCTGAGACCCGGCCCAATAAAGACCTGCCCGTGTGCCGCTGTAGATGACGCCATTGCTAGCTCCTAAGTTAACAAATTAAACCGGGCATGACACAGGCGGCACCCCTTGCGGGTGCTATGCCTGTGAAAAACGAACTATGCCCTAACATCCTATCACACTTTGCGCCACTCTCTCAATATGATATACTTATCCCGCTGTCTCAAAACGCAATGAAGCTTTGAAACTCGTATACGTCTCTGTAGCAGTCCGCGTAGCAGCACAAAAAGCACAATGCGCTGGCAGTCCCCGAAGAAGGACTTCCTGTAATCCTACCCACATTGCAAAGAGGGAGGCTCAATACGTGTCATCACAACACACATCAGGAACATTTCCCGGAGCACAATTAGAAATACAGAGGACTACCGGCAAGTTGCTGGCAACACAGGGATACGTACTTGGCATCGAGATTAGCGGGAGTGGCGCGCGTCAGTCCGTGAGCCTTGCCGATCTGAATGGCACAATACTCCATCGAGTGCGTCGCCCACTAGAATATATACCCGATACTACCACCGTTCTGAATCTACTTGATGATATGCTTGCCGAAGTTACGCATCCCGAGCAACTTCATGACGGGCGCATCTTGCGTGTTGGTGTGGCCGTCGGTGGCTTAGTAGACTCATCTCGTGGCATTGTACACACCCTACATCACTCACATGGCTGGGACAATTTTCCTTTACAGGACCATTTTGAGCAACAACTTGATGTGCCTTGTATAATTGATAACGATGCGAACGCGGCAGCATTGGCAGAGGTAGCACATGGTGTAGCTACAGGTGAACGGGTTGCTTTGTATGTGGGGATGGGGCGCGGCATCGGCGGTGGGTTGGTTGTCAATGGCAAGATTTATCACGGGATGACGTGTACCGCGGGCGAGATTGGGCATATGCTCGTCAAAGAGAATGGGCCGAAATGCTCATGTGGTGGTTTTGGACATCTCGAGGCCATTGCATCAGCTCAGGCGATTTCGCGAACCATGATTGGCCTTTCGGTCGAGTATCCCGAGACGGAAGAGGCCATTCGCCGGGTCACAGGCGGTAGGGCTGAGCGCATAACTGCCGAACAGGTATTCCGATTGGCAGCAGAAGGTGACAAAATAGCTCAGCGAGTCGTTGATGATGTACGTACCTACCTGGGAATAGCCCTGGCCAATATCGTTCAATTAATAAACCCGGGTGTAATTATTCTGGGCGGACAGGTTGCACAGGCAGAAGAACTGCTGATTTCGCCGTTACAGGCGCGTATACATGACTTGTGCTTGCCAGCAGCCGGCGAGAATTTACGTATCGTCAAGAGTTCGCTTGGGTCAGAAGCAAATAGTGTGGGCGCGGTAACACTCGCCCTTCAAGATATATAGAATCCAATAGGCTATGCGAAGATTGAAAGACAGCCTGCAACGACGCTGTGCGTCTAGTGCTTCGCACTCAGCAGGCTGAGAGGAACGTAATCGTGGAAACAGGTCGGGTCATTAATCACCGCTACCTGCTGCAACGTCTGATCAAGCAGGGACAGATCTGCACCGTATACCAGGGAACAGATCAGCTACTGCAGCGCGTCGTCGCGGTGAAGACAGTGCCTGCCTCCTACGTGCTCCCTTATCGAGCCGCCATTCAGATGACATCTCACTTCTCACATCCAAATGTCATCGGTCTCTATGACCTAATAGCCGAACCGGGTAGCCTTTATATTGTGCAGGAATATGTCGAGGGCGATGATTTTTCTGCACTCTTGCAAACACAACTGACTCCCTACGAGGTTGCTGATATTGGCTGCCAGATTTGTCAGGCCTTGATCTATGCCGGAAGTTCTTCCCACAAAATTTGCCACGGCGACCTGACACCTCACGCCGTCGTACGTGACCGCACCGGCCGAATTCGCGTCAACAATTTTGCTTTACCAAGCGATCTCGACTACTTTGAAAGTTGGAGCATAGTTGGTGGTGATGGTACAGCTATCTCCGACGACGAACTGCCCTGGGGGCAACAAAGCGAAGGGCGGCAGGAAAACGATACTCGTGCCCTCGGCCTGCTCCTCTACCAATTGCTCACAGGAAGGCCAGCCGGGGCTACCACGGTTGAGCCCCCTTCCGATGGACGATTACGTTTCCAGCGCACGGTTCCACCCGAGTTATGCGAAACGGTTGCGCGTGCGGTGATGCGCCAGCATCCACAGCATTTCACCACTGTTGAGGCACTCTACACAGAACTCAATACATTGGCAGAGGTACTGGAAACAGCTGTCCCCGTGCCGGTAGCAGCGGGAGCAACCGCTGCACCTCCAGCCAGCGCATATGCAGCCGAGGAAGTAGTTCCGCCTCAGCAATTCTCGCCAGCAAACGCAGGAACAGGCATGACAGGTATCGGTGTGGGTCCTGGCATGGGAAAACCCATTTCTACCCTATCGGTGAGAGATACCGAGCAGCCCGGTCAGGCTTTCCCTCCATATCGATCTGAGCAGGGACTTATCTTGCCTTCGGCAGAACCTGCCCCTGCATCCGCAACCATAGCTGACATCCCGTACAACCTGGCAGCAGCACGTCAAGCCGCTTACGGAGAGACTGCCTCAGGATCTCACCGCTCGCGCATCCTCATACTTTTGCTCATGTGTTTGATAGCGTTCGCTCTTTTCTTTGTTGTCGGCTACTTCGCGGGACACCTGTTGATACCATGAGACTGTATCGACCGTGAGGCTCATACTCCTGTAATTGGTTCGTCCATCCCCTCGACCATATAAGCATGTGACATATGTTCGCTATTCCAGGCAAAGCCAACATTTCCGAGGCGATCCACCACGATCAACCCTCCTGTACCCGTAGCTCTGGCACCCAGCACTGCAATCGCCGCCTGTGCCGCGTCACGTGCCACATCTCCTCGCGCCACAAAATCAGCAGTACGCTTAGCAATGAGCAGGCGAATGAAATCTTCCCCATGACCCGTACAAGAAATAGCAGCATTGTCGTCAGCATAAAATCCGCAACCTATCAGCGGTGAATCACCAACCCGGCCTGGATACTTATTCTCAATCCCTCCCGTCGATGTAGCAGCGGCAAGTGTACCAAACGTATCCAGTGCAACCGCGCCAACCGTGCCATGCTTCTCTCCATCTGTTGAGGCCGAGGAGGTAGCTTCCTTCCACTTGTTATATTGACGCTCGGTCATCAAATCTTCCAGTTGGCACAAAGATACCCCTTGCTCCTGTGCAAACTGTTGCGCTCCCTCGCCCACAAGCAAAGCGTGTGGACTCTCCAGAACCTTTCGTGCAAGCGAGATAGGATTTTTGATCAACTCAACATCTGCCACAGCACCAACGCTAAGAGCATGTCCATCCATAATGCCCGCGTCCAGTTGGATATTGCCATCAGTAGTCAGACAAGCTCCCGTACCTGCATTAAAATTGGGATTATCCTCAAGTGAACGTACCGCAGCCTCAACAGCATCCAGCGCGGAACCACCCAATTGCAAAATACGCCACCCCACCAGCGCAGCTTCTCTACACCCTGCCTGAGCACTCTCAGTACGACCATCTTCAATATCCCCCGCCCCTCCATGAACGATAATAGCAATCGGCATGCAGCGCCTCCTTAATGGTTTTAGCATATTGTACCATCACTTATCAGGCACATTCATACTTACCCGTTCCGGTTGAGGCCTCCTCTGCAAACTCACCCACAGGCCCAACATTACAATCGTCAGAACAATCACATAAGGCAGCAGCGACCACATACCAATACGCTGCGCCAAATTTCCAGCCAACCATGGAAATAGGGCCGCGCCCATACTACCAAGGCTCGCAAGAAAACCAATCGCGCTCGGAAGAATCCGCGACGATACTAGATTCGACATCAGGGCAATGGTTGTCGGGAAAATCGGCCCCAGGCTGAAACCCGTTATTGCCAGCCCAAATGCTGCCACTCCCTGTACTGGCACCAGCCAGATCAGCAGAACGCCAACCACCACCCCCAACAAACAACCCTCTATCAAACGCTTATTACCAACCCTCTGAGCTACCATCCCAAGCGTGAGACGCCCCAATGTCAAGCCCAGCCAATATCCACTAACCGACCAACCCGAGAGCAGCAACAATCCATGCCGTTCATCGATCAGAAAACTATAGCTCCAACTGCCCAGGCTCACTTCCGTGCCTACATAAAAGAGCAGAAATAGAGCAGCTAGCCAAACGATACGCAGCTTGAGCGCGGCTACCAGCACATTGCCCTGGGCTTTCGCTACATCCTTCTGGAAAAGAACTTCTCGTCTATCGAAGAACAATCTAAAGCCAATGAGTAGCACAAGACTCATACCCACCCAGATCAAATAAACGCTATTCCATCCCCACCCAATTGCCAAAATCGTAGAAGCCACTACCGGACCCAGCCACGCCCCCGCACCATAAAAAGCATGCAGATAATTGAGCAGCGCAGTATTGCGAGGTAACCCGGCAATATACGCGTTTAAGCCTGCATCGATCACTGCTACCCCGAAGCCCAATGGCAGCAACATGATCAATACCACGGTAAAGGGCGGCATCAAGCTAAGCGCTCCTGCACCGAGTAAGAAACTCGCCGCTCCCAACATCAGGAATAGCCGCTGACCCAGCTTCTCAACCATCAACCCGCTGTTGAAGGCGGCAACGAGATAGCCAAACGCGGCCGACAGGAAGAGTAACCCGAGCGTTGCTTTATCAACGTTGTAATGAGCTCCTATGCTGGGGAGCAGTACCCCTAATGCACCGTCATTTGCACCAATTAAAATAAAGGCGAAAAAAGAGAGTCCAATCTGCGGACGTACTGAAGAAGCTAGATTGAGTTGCTCGCCCTCACCTGTTGTCGTTTTTATCATCTTCTTTGTCATGCTCTTTGCAGTATACCATCAACGAATTACCCATCATTGACAATCCACCATTATCCCTGATACCCTACTGCTACGATCAATAGTATTTCATCCCTTCGTGAAGGAGTCTCACATGAGCCAACCCCTCAGTGGCATACGTATCCTCAACCTCTCGCGCCTGCTTCCTGGTGCCTACGCATCGCAAATGCTGGCAGACTTCGGCGCTGACGTAATTAAAGTCGAAGAGCCTGGCAGCGGCGACTACGGGCGCTTCATGCCTCCGCACGGCGCAGGCGGAATGAGCCTGTACTTCCTGGCAACCAATCGCAATAAACGCAGTCTGACCTTGAACCTCAAATCTGCCGAAGGGCGGGAGGTCTTTCTGCGTCTGGTAGAGCAGGCCGACGTCGTCCTGGAAAGTTTTCGTCCAGGCGTGATGGACCGCCTTGGATTGGGCTATGCACAACTTAAAGAGCGAAATCCAGGCATCGTCTACTGCGCGATCAGCGGCTATGGTCAGGATGGCCCCTATCGCCTGCGTGCAGGCCATGACTTGAACTATGCAGGCTATGCCGGGTTGCTCCACTACAATCGTGGGCCACATGGCGAACCAGCAATGCCCGCAACCCAATTCGGTGATCTTGCAGGCGGCAGCTCTATGGCCGTAATAGGCATCCTCACCGCCCTGATGGGACGCACTCAAACGGGCGAGGGCCGTATGATCGATGTCTCGATGACCGAAGGCGTCATGTCGCTCCTGCCACTCTTTGCCATCGCATACCTGAACACAGGCGAAGCTCCGCAACCTGGCCACTCCGCTCTGGATGGTGGCCTTCCCTGCTACAATATATATGAGACGCAGGATGGCAAACATGTCACGCTGGCCGCGCTTGAATATAAATTCTGGCATACCTTCTGTACGCATATCGGCCATCTCGAACTGCTGCCGTTCCACATGCCCGTTGGAGCAGGTGAGCGCGAACAGGCAATGGACATACTACGTGCTATTTTCAAGACCAAAACGCGCGACGAGTGGATAGCAGAACTTGCCGATATCGATGCGTGTGTTGGTCCCGTTTACGGCATCGACGAAGCGCTGAACGATCCCCACGCCCAGTCTCGTAACACGACCCTCACGAGCGGATGGCCCGAGACAACATATCGTACAATACCTAGTTTTCCGCGCATATCCGGCCTCGATAACGACCAACGACACGCTCCACCCGAGTTGGGTGAGCACACGAGCGAGATATTGCGCGATGCAGGCTACAGCGATGCTGAAATCGCACAATTTCAGGCGGGAGGAATCATTTGAACAAACATCGCAACGTCGAGCGTGCCGAACAGATCATGGAACAGTATCTCGATGATCTGAAAAACATCGTCAATATCGACTCTGGCACCTTCACTAAAGCAGGCGTCAATCGCGTCGGAGCATATTTGCAAGAGCGCTTTCAGGCATTCGGCTTCTCCACACGCTTTGACCCTCAAGAGAACTATGGCAATCACCTCATTGCAACCCACGCAGGCCAGTCTGCACAAGGTCCGCGTATCCTCCTGATTGGGCATATCGACACAGTATTTCCTGAAGGCGAGGCACAACGCAGACCATTTACTATTAGCGAGCGTGAGCGCTCTGCATCCCCTCAAGACAACGGAAAGCGCATCGCTACAGGCCCGGGAATACTCGATATGAAGTCAGGCGTACTCATCGGCATATATGGTCTGCACCTCTTGATAGAATCTCAGGAAACCACCTATCAGAGCGTCACGTTTGTCTGCAACAGTGACGAGGAGGTAGGTTCTCCAAGCAGCACACCGCTCATAAAGGAACTGGCTCGCCAGGCAGATGCCGTACTTGTTCTGGAACCCGGGCGCACTGAAAACACTGTAGTCTCCTCTCGTAAGGGCGTCGGCAAATATCGCGTCGAAGTCCGCGGCATCTCTTCCCATGCCGGCGTAGAACCCAAACGCGGTCGCAATGCCATCCTTGAACTTTCCTACCAGGTGCAAGGCATGCAGGCCCTCAACGATACCATCCCCGGTGCAACCCTCAACGTCGGCATCATTGCTGGTGGTGAACGCACCAACGTCGTACCCGACTACGCCTACTGCGACATGGATATCCGTGTAAGCGATTCGACCGGATTCGAGGCCCTGGAAGCTGCCATGCGTAGAGTGGCCTCCAAAACCGTCCTGCAAGGAACCACCATTACCCTCACCGGCAGCCTATGGCACCACCCCTTCGAACGCACCAAAGGCAACGCCCAGCTTGTCCAACTGGTCAAAGAAGCTGGAAAAGAGCTAGGACTGAAGATCGAAGATGTTGGCAGCGGCGGTGGTTCCGACGCCAACACCACCGCCGCGATGGGCATTCCCACCCTCGACGGCCTTGGCGCAGGCGGCGGCCTTGCCCACAACCCCGGCGAATTTATCGAACTTGATTACCTGCCGACACGTATTGCATTACTTGCTGGACTGGTGAGGAAGATTAGCAGCTAATCACCCTTCTAAAGTGCGTTCCAGGCTCTCGACAGCGTAGTTCCGATATGTTACACTTTGAACAGAATGAAGAGGTAGGAGGGCTTTCGATGTGCCTGGACCGTATGATGATAGCCTTAAAAAGTTGATCAGCGCGAACCCGCAAGATTTCATTTCATTGGTACTTGGTGAAGGAGATTTCGAGAAAACTTTAGATCACGAACTGAAGAGTGTGCATATTTATGCCGATGCGTTGCTTCAAGCAGTTCAAAACGGGGAGCAAATGCTGGTACATATCGAATTCCAGAGCGGCAATGATCCAAAAATGCAAGAACGCCTTCTGGAATACAACACCCTTGCATCGCGTGAATATGATTACCTTCCAGTCTACTCGTGCGTAATCTATTTGAAGAAGGATGGTGACATTCCGCAAGCACCCTTCATTAAGAAGATTCCTAATGGTAAAGAAGTAGTGCGCTTTCACTACAGCAGCATTGAATTATATGATATTCCTGCTGACGAGCTTCTGGATGCGGGATTGGTAGGATTGCTACCACTTCTGCCGCTCACAAAAGACGGAGCGCGACATGAAGTGGTAGAAAAGATGATTACGAGTCTTGTATTCGCCGAAAGAACCGAGTTATTATGGTTTGGATATGCACTTGCATCAAAGGTATTCAAAGCCGATCTGAGTTGGCTTAGAAGGAGGTTCGCCGTGTTTAACGATATACTTCGGGATACACCAATCTATCAAGAGGTATTGGAAGAGGGCATGGAAATGGGTATTGAGAAGGGCATCGAGAAGGGCCATCAAGAGGCCCTCCAGCAAGAACTTCGACGACAGCGTGAGGCGTTATTAGATATAGTCCTCGAACGTTTCCCAAAAATTGCACGACTGACAAGCAAACTCATAGAAACCATCGAAGACCCCGCAATCCTGTTGCGTTTGATCGTCAAGATGAGTACAGTGCAAACTGCTGAAGAAGCCAAACAACTCCTCTTCGATGTAACTGAAGATGAAGAGAACTGACACAGCATGAACTTCGGCAAGCAGCACATCTACGACCTGCCCATCAACGACATCATCTACCTCGGCGTCCTCGCCCAACAGTTACAGCAAGAGGCCAAGGAGCGCGGAGAGACCTTGCCACCATTAGCACGCTTGCAGGTCGGCGAACCCAGCTTTCGCACCCCTGAACATATTCGTCAGGCAGCCATACAAGCCATTGCAAGCGAACCAATGACATATGGCCCTGCCGCTGGCTGGCCCTGGCTGCGAGAACTGCTGGCCGAGAAAATTGAGCGCGTCAATGGCTACAAAGTTGGTCCCCAGCACATTGCCATCGGAATGGGAGGCACAGGCGCAATCCTGGCAGCCCTGACCGCAACCATAGGTCCAGGCGACGAAGTGCTCTTGCCCGACCCTCACTGGCCCCAGTACAGCATGCAGATCGCCTGTTGTGGTGCCACAGAAGTTCTCTACCCTCTTGACCCACAAAACTCATGGCTGCCAGAAATACCGCAATTGGAGCGACTAGTCACGCCCCGCACACGCCTGCTGGTCATCAACAGTCCAGGCAACCCCACTGGAGCAGTCTTTCCCAAACAGCTTGTAAACGACCTGCTCGACTTCGCTCGTCGCCACGACCTCTACCTGCTTTCGGACGAGTGCTACGACGAAATCATCTTTGAGGGCAAACCTACCAGCCCAGCCACATTAATGGACCATGACGAATTTGAGTCGGGCAGGCTCATCTGTATCTACACCTTCTCCAAAACCTACGCCATGACAGGCTGGCGCATCGGCTACGTCGTCACGGGAACAGAACTAACGAAAACCATCAGCTACGTACTCGACGCAAGCTTCACAAACATCAGCACCGCCATTCAACGAGCTGCTGCTGCTGCACTAACCGGCCCGCAATCCTGCGTCTCCGAAATGCGCGATGCCTATCATCGCCGCCGTGACCTCGTCGTCAACCTGCTCAAAGACTTTGGACGTTACGAATACACCCCGCACGGCGCATTTTACACATTAGTCGATGTTACCAGCCCTCATGGATTACAACGCCGAGGACGACAATTCGCCCTCGACCTGCTGCGAGAACGCAACGTCGCCGTAGCACCCGGCAGCAGCTTCGGCTACCGTCGCCGACCGCTACGTCCGCATCTCACTTGCAGCTTCAGACGAAGAGATCGAGCGTGGGGTGAGGGAGATTTGTGCGTTTGCGGATAGGTAGCTCACTTATACGCCACAACCCCAAACGCCTCCGGCCTCCGCACAACCCTCTTAAATCCCGCCTCCTGAAGGCGACGCAGCACACCCTTCGTCACATTGCCACTTGCCTTACTATTCGGATCACCAATATAGTGAAACAGCCGTCCGCCACGCTTCAGCACACGGTGTAATTGCTGATAAAATGCCCCCGAATACAGATCACCCGCAAGACTAAACGTAGGTGGATCATGCAGAATACGCGAAAAACTCTCATCCGCAAAGCCCGGCACAACCTCAAATGCATCACCCATCACCTGCCGAATCTTAGGATTAGAGAACAGCGCCTGCGACCACGGATTGAGCCGCGCCATCTCCTGCGCACCCGGATCAAGCTCAATCGTCACAACCTCATCCGCGGTTTTAGCCGCCTCGATAGCTGTGTAGCCCAGTCCCGTTGCCGTATCCAGTACGCATCCCACAATCGGCGTAATGGCCGCAACCTTCTTCAAGGTATCCTGGATAGGATCGACATCCTTAATACGATGCATCAAGAACCCCGCGATCAACATACTAGGCGCACCTTGCGTCGGCATCAGGCTGCACATGCGATTCGTATACTCTGAAAACACCTGTATAGGTCTCGCATCACCATCTTCAACAACAAAGCAATTGACCGCCGACTTTCGAATTTTCTCAACGACCTGCCAGTTCAATTGTTCCCCATTCGGAAATACCACCCCTTCAGGCGTAATAGTCACCGTTGCCGTTGTAAGCCCTAAATCCAGCGAAACATCGGCAGTCCCTTGCCCCAAACGTTTTACCTCAAGCAATGGCTGTACCTGAACATATGATAGGATGATGGGAAGCTTCATGCCTTAGCCACCATCTTCCATCGAAAATTGAACCAATCGCTTCATAGACATCCTCCTCAAAATAGTGCGTAATACAAACAATAAGACTCGTTGAAAACAATCTACCTCATAAGCCTTCGCTTTTCAACAAAATAACAATCAACCATCTTGCCCCATCGCCCTCACTGAACTATAATGGCAGCATCACAATTCTTTGTAACGTTACTTGGAAGTAAGGCATCCGAAAAAAGTATGCATATCAGCGAACCCGCCGAATACGTCATTCTGGGACTGCTAGACAGCAAGTCCATGCATGGCTACGAGATGTTTCAGCACTTTGAAGGTGGCACATTAGGCGAGATCGTCCACCTGGAGATGAGCCAGATGTACGCGTTCTTGAAAAAGCTCGAACGCCTTGTGTACATCGAGGCCGACCTGGAACCTCAAGGAGTGCGTCCCCCACGCAAAGTCTATCATCTCACTGCGCTGGGACGCGACGTATTCCGGCACTGGCTGACGGAACCGGTTGAGCGCCCGCGCGATATTCGCATCCTTTTCCTCATCAAGCTCTATTTTGCCCAGCACATCACACCCGACCAAACATCGCACCTGGTTGAATTACAGGTTCTTGCCTGCCGCAAATTCCTCGAACACCTTGAATCGCGACGTCCTGACGACGTGGAGTCAGGTGACGAAGCCTTCTTCGACCATGTAGTCCTGCGTAGTCGCATCCACCAGACACGCGCACTCCTCGATTGGCTGCGTGAACTGCAACATGAAATGGCGGAATCCCATTAACTGTTGCCCCTCTTCCTTAACTGTGCTACTATCTATTTCGTAAAGTACTATTTATGACCATACGACCGAGGTTCATCATGCAGCTTTTATCCGTAACGGCCACAGCATCACCTGGACTTGCAAGCCTGTCCACCTATCTTTTTATAGCAGGTCTGATCACAACTATTGTCATGACCGGGATATATTTCTGGTACACGTTAGGCAGCGCGCGGCTGGCAAAGCGACTGGCTGTAGAGCGCGTCCGCAGTAAAACCAACAAAGCAACTAAAACGGCCACTGTTGGAGGCGGCGTCGGCACACTCGTACGCACTGATGTCGTAACACACGAGCAGCCCGATGGCGAAAAGCCTATCGCGCTGAATCACCATTTGATTATCACCGGGCGCATCGGAACTGCATTAGGCTGGCTCGCCGTCTGCATACTCTTCCTGTCACAGCTTTTCCGCGCCATCGTAGAGCAGCACGCCCCTTGGAGCAACTTGTTCGAGTTCAGCGTGAGTTTCACCGTAGCCTTGCTGCTCTGCTACCTGCTCTTTGAGGCCCGTTTCCACGAGCGTGTGCGGGCCTGGGGCATTTATGTCTCTGCCTTTGCGGTAGTCACCCTCGGCATGGCGATCCTCATCGGCACGACCTATGATCTGATCAATAGTTCTTCAGCGCTCATTCCCGCTCTGCAAGACAAGCCCATCCTGCTGATCCATGTCTCGATGGCAATCTTCGCCTACGCGCTCTTTAGCGTTGCCTTCGGCGCTGCTCTCATCGTTCTTGCTCAAGGCGGAGAGGGCCAACGCTTCACCTGGCTACCCTCAGCAGAAGCCGCGGACGAACTCGGCTACAAAGCCGTAATCTTTGGCTTCCCACTGCTGGCACTAACATTGATCCTGGGTGCCTATTGGGCAAACTATGCCTGGGGAAGCTACTGGAGTTGGGACCCGAAAGAGACTTCGGCTCTCATCACCTGGCTGATTTACGCGGTCTACCTCCACGCCCGTGGCATTCGCGGCTGGCACGGCAAAAAGACTGGCTGGCTGTTAGTAATCGGATTTGCCGCCACGCTATTCACCTACTACGGCGTCAGCTTCTTCGTCCCCAGCCTACATAGCTACGCGAAGTGATAGCACCCTTTTTCATGTCCTCAGTGCTAATCGATACCGTGGATTATACGACTTATCGCAGTTGCTACACGAAACGGCCTGCGAGTAACGGCGAGCGCGTGGATACTGTTTGCCGCAATTTGGACATTCATAAAGGTAGCGAATCGGTCGACGCTCGCGGCGCATACGTTCCCGCTGCACACTCTCTTCATGCAGCAAACGGCGCAACTCAACCACATCATAGCCAGTAATGGCAGCTTCATCGACAGCAATCGAATCATACCCATGATGGCGGTGACGACGCGGCGTTCCATTAACACGATCAGCCAGGTGGATCAGTTCATGCGCAACCGTCACCTCAACCGACCGAGGTTGCATATCCGGCTCAATAAAAATCAAGTGACGATGATTAGCTTGATGCAACGGCGCTACCTCGCCAAAGCCTGACAGGGTTTGTACTGTCGAAGTCTTACGTGCGCGCGCATTCCATGCCCGTTGAGGAGATGGCCCTGGAAGATAGCAATAACACCCCAGCACCATAAGATTGAGCCGCTTGCCCGTCCAGCGCATATACTCTTGACGATCCGTCGTGATAGCCAGAGAATTCAGTTCGTGCATTGGCAGTTGCAATCTCTGCCAATAAAATGTCAACCACTGTGAAATTACCGAACTACCGTGTATAATCGCGCCTGTCTGCCGTGGGGGCGGCGCAGGCGCAGGTCTACGTGCGGCAACCATACCGCTTTCTCACTCCTGACTAGAGCTTCCAAATGTATTCGACCTGGCGACCTTCGCGGCCGCCAGCTATCTGCATCCTTGCAAGTCGCATTGGCAGTATATCAGGCATAAGCGGCATACGCAAGACACAAGCCCAACTTGACACCTATTTGTAGGAAGGCGTAAGATGACATTGCACATCAAGGCATTGAGATAGCCTTCCGCCGTCAGAAGGAGTTGGTATGTCGTTTCACATCTGTATTCGAACAGAGAAATCCCTGCAACAACTCGCCACGGAAATACGCAATATCTTTTCACTGCCCACATACCGGCAAAACTCTCATTCGAGTGAACCCTACTGTCAATTCGAGATGTTGGGGATGCTTATTCTCATCCAGCCAATGGAAGAGCACGAACGCGAACCCGAAGTCAGGGACTACCCATACAGCTTCGTCTTACAGCTATCCTTTGCCGACCATGAACTCAACACCGACGACTTGGAATATCGTCTCCAACCCTATTATGCCCAGTTGTTCAGTTTCAAACTCGGTGTAGATACCGCCTATCAAGAGAGACAAAAGACCGACCACCGTTCCTGGAAGATTCGCTATCACTTCTGCTGCAAGAATCCTCGTTGGAATGGCTCAGTCCTATATGGCGAGCCAGGCTGGGAACCCGCTGTAATCGAGGCCCCGCCAAGTCCATGGCGCGCTATGCTTCCACCAATCTTGTAGTCTTTCCTGATATTCACCCCTAGATGGAGACAAAAGATGAGTATGTTGCATGCAGCCCCCGGTCAGGAGCTTTCCCCACTCGTCAAACCGCCCATCACGCAGGAGCAGCTTCGTCTCTACGCCGAGGCATCCGGCGACTACAACCCCATCCATCTTGACGAAGAGGCCGCGCACCGCGTCGGACTCGATAGCGTCATCGCACACGGCATGCTCAGCATGGCCTTCCTTGGGCAATTCGTAACCCAGCAAATCGCCGATACCCCTGGTGCGCTTCTCTCGCATCTCCGAGTGCGCTTTATGAATATGGTGCGTCTCGGTGACACCCTCACCTGCCATGGCGTAGTAAAGGCGAGCACAACTGACGACCAGGGGCAAGCATCCATCACAATCGAATGCTGGGCACAGAACCAGAAAGGTGAGAAAGTCACAGGCGGCGAAGCAGTAGTGCGCATTCCCCATACGCAAGCACAGGAGGCAAACGCATGACAGACCAGCAACGAGACATGAGCAATCAAGAAAACATCCGCCTTCTCTACGACCTTGCCATCTACAACTGCCTCCACTTTGGCACCTACAAAATGCTCATCTACGAAGACTCACAACAAGTACGTGAGTACACCAATCAAGAGATTGCCAGGGAAGCAACACAACTAGCAGCAGGTTTGCGTAGCTTAGGTATACAGAAAGGCGACCGCGTCATCGTCATGATGCTCAACTGCCCCGAAGTCATCATCTCCTACCAGGCAATCGCTCGCGCAGGCGCAATCATCATCCCCGTACTCCCACTCCTCAAAGGCCCAGAAGTCCGCTACATCGCCGAAAACTCTGCCGCTAAAGCCATCATTACGGACAATAACCTTCTGCCCTTGCTCCGTAACGCCCTGGCTGATGTCCCCACCATGCAGCATATTATTTCTACCGGCATCGAGGCAAACACGGCAAACGATGAACCGCGCTCCCATACAATACACGCCTACAAAGACATTGTAGCTAAAGGTGCAGTCCGCAGGCTGATCATTACCTGCAAGACCTGGAAGGGGTGTCGCTCTCGCAGGACGATATCGCCGTCACGCTCTACACTTCCGGCACGACCGGCCGTCCGAAAGGAGTTGTGCTCTCTCATCGCAACCTGATCGCTAATGCCCGCAGCGCTCGTAGGGCGAACACATCAGAAGAAATGGTCGGAGAGGTGCAGCTTGCCATCCTGCCCCTGGCACATAGCTTTGGCCTACTTGTCTCCAACGTCGCGTACCTGAGCGGGGCAACCTTAGTCATGCATCCCCGCTTCGATACCACGGCCGTACTTTCGGCCATTGAACGTTATCGCATCAGCGGCTTCGCGGGCGTACCAGCTATGTTTGTAGCGCTGCTCTACACGCCCGACGCCGACAAATATGATACGAGTAGCTTAGAGAACTGCGTATGTGGCTCTGCCCCTCTGCCTCTTGCGGTTCTGGAGGCATTTGAGCAGAAATATAACTGCAAGATACTCGAGGGCTATGGACTCACCGAGGCAACCACAGCCCTTACCGGACACCGCGTAGATATGCCCCGCAAGCCCGGCTCAGTAGGCAAACCAATCGAAGATGTTGAAATACTCGTGGTGGATGAAAACGATAACCCCCTACCCGTTGGCGAGGTAGGCGAGGTAATTGCCCGCGGTCCCAACATCATGCAGGGCTACTACAACATGCCCGCAGAAACAGCGTCAGTGCTCCGTAACGGCTGGCTGCATACCGGTGATATGGGCCGCTTTGACGAAGATGGCTACCTCTACATTGTAGAACGCAAGAAAGACCTGATTATTCGTGGCGGCCTGAACATCTATCCTCGCGACGTTGAAGAGGTGCTCAATCGCCACCCCGATGTCATCGAATCCGCCGTCATTGGTATTCCTTCCGAACGCATGGGTGAGGAGGTCAAAGCTTTCGTCGTTGCTCGCTCCAACATTGACGCGGAGACCCTCATGGCCTATTGCCGCGAGTCGCTGGCGAACTACAAAACGCCCAGTGAGATCGAGTTCGTGAACGTATTGCCGCGTAACATCGTTGGCAAAATCGACAAGAAAGAGCTAAGGAGACAACATGTCCATTGAAATACCCCTGGAAAACGCTTCATTGTCCCAATTGCAGCAAACGCCTATCGACAATGTGCTGAACATCATCGATCAGGGCCTCGTACATCTACCTTCCTACCGGGAACTGTACTATCGCTGGGAACGCCAGCAATGGCGTGCGCAAGACATCGATTTTACAGCAGACCGCAGGCAGTGGGAAGGCATGACGCATGACCAGCACGCCATGCGCATGTACGGCTTGTCTGCGTTCTTCCAGGGCGAGGCATGCGTCACCGACACACTGGCCCCCTATATCACAGCCATGCCCGACGAGGAAATGCGCATCTTCGTCACCACCCAACTGGTCGATGAGGCCCGCCATACCGTCTTCTTCGCGCGTTTCTTCGACGAAGTGCTTGGCGTTGAGAAAGATACAATGGAAGAGATGCTCGGAGTCGCCCGCCAGTACATGAACTCGCACATCAAATACATCCTGATCGACGCCCTTTCCGAAATCTCCGAGCGCATTCGCCAGCAACCCGCTAATCTGGCATATCTGATCGAAGGCGTCACACTCTACCACGTCATCGTCGAGGGCATGATGGCCCTTGCAGGCCAGCGCGGCATCCTAGAGTATCTACCGCCTGAATGGACTCTTCCCAGCCTTCCGAGGGGGCTTCACCGCTGTAGCGCGTGACAAATCGCGTCACGTCGTATTCGGCGTGAAATTCCTGCGTGACATGATCCAGCGCGATGCCGCCAATGCGCAAGTTGTGCAGGCCGCCATCGAGAAATATGCACCCACTGCCCTCACCGCCATCACACCCGCAGCCGAGCAAATTCAAAATATTCTGGCAATGGGCGACGATCCCTGGGTAACGCCACGCTTTGCGCAAGACTCCCTACGCAAGAAACTGAAGGTCATCGGCTTGAGCATGCCCTTACCCGAAGTCCCACCGCCACCGTTCTTTGGAGTGTAAGACACAAGGAGCATCCATATGATATCCGCCTTAGTTCTCATCAACGTACAGCGCGGGCAGGTAAATGAAACCGCCCAGAGCCTGCTAGAAATCGAAGGCGTGGCCGAGGTCTACTCCGTAACCGGCGAATACGACCTCGTCGCTCTCCTGCGCCTCGCCCGCTACGAAGACCTGGCCGACGTCGTCACAGCACATATGATCCAACTGCCCGCGATCACCAAAACGAACACACTCATGGCTTTCCAATGCTACTCACGTGCGGACTTGCAGCAGGCCTGGGATATCGGAGTAGAGTAAGGCATAGCCCTTTCATCACACTAGAGAACGGAGTCTTCCATGGGCATGATTCACGGCGGTTGGCTCGTTGCCAAAACCCTCAAACGTGAAGGAGTTGAAGTCGTCTTCACCCTCAGTGGTGGGCACATCGCAGGCATCTACGACGGCTGCATGCGTGAGGGTATTCGCGTCGTAGACACCCGTCACGAGCAGGCAGCCGTACACGCCGCCGAAGGCTGGGTCAAATCCACACGCACCCCAGGCGTCGCCCTACTCACCGCAGGCCCAGGCGTCACCGATGGCGTCACTGGAGTTGCCAACGCCTATCTCGCCGGTAGCCCTATCCTCGTCATCGGCGGAGCCGCCCCCTTAAGCCTATGGGATCGCGGCGCGCTCCAGGAGATGAACCAGATCGACCTGCTGCGCCCCATCACCAAATGGGCACGCACCGTACACGAAACCTCCCGTCTTGCTGAGTACACCGCCTCAGCTTTTCGCCAGATGTTAAGCGGCAAGCCCGGACCTACCTTCTTAGAGATGCCGATGGACGTACTCAATAACTTCGCCGACACCGACACCTACTTCGACCCCGGCGAACCCGCAAACTATCGCTATGGAGGTCGCACCGCACCCGATCCCGACCTTGTCTTGAAAGCCGCCCAACTACTAGAACAAGCGCAGCGTCCCGTCATCATGGCAGGAACTGCCGTCTGGTGGTGCGATGCCGCCGAACCGCTACGTCTGCTCGCTGAACGCATACAAGCCCCTGTTTTCCTCAACGGTGCTGGTCGTGGCTGCCTGCCACCCACCCATCCCCTCTTCTTCAGTTCAGCACGCCGCAAAGCCCTCGAAGGAGCAGATACCATCCTGGCAATCGGCACGCGCATGGACTTCCGGCTCAATCACGGTCAACCTCCCCTCATTCCATCCGAAGCAAACATTCTCTGGTTAGACCTGGCCAGCGAGGATATCGGCGTCAACCGTGGTGCAGCCGTTGCCCTGGTTGGAGACGTAGGGTTGAGCATGTGCCAGCTCACCGAGGCAACGAAAAAACACACCCAAAGCGAATGGCAATCCTACATCCGTAAAGAAGAACAGCAAATCATTGGAGCGTGACGAGGCAGCCCTGAATTCCGATGCCGTTCCTATTCATCCCATGCGCTTCTGCCGCGAGATACGCGACTTTATCGACGAGGACACGACCGTCGTAGGCGATGGCGGCGATATCGTGAGCTACGGAGCAAAAGTAATCAACGTCGCTCGCCCCGGCTACTGGCTCGATGCAGGCCCAATGGGCACGCTTGGCGCCGGCACAGGCTTTGCCATGGCCGCGCAAATCGCCCGTCCCGGCAAAAAAGTCCTGATCCTGCACGGCGACGGCGCTTTTGGACTCAATGGCATGGAGTTCGAGAGCATGGTGCGACAGAAATTGCCCGTCGTCTCCATTATTGGTAATGATGGTGCCTGGGGCCAGATCAAGCATCCCCAGCGAGCAATTATCGGTCACGCAACAGCAGCAGAACTTTCGCCCGGCATCCGCTACGACAAAATGGTCGAAGCCCTCGGTGGCTACGGCGAATTGGTCGAGCGACCTGAAGATATTCGCCCCGCCCTCGAACGCGCATTTGCCTCAGGTCTGCCCGGCTGCGTGAATGTCCTGATTGACCCCGAGAAACCTTATAGCAGGTCAACGAATGTAGCAGTCTAATCAAAGTTATCATGGCATATCGTGTTAGTTCAACATATGTACCAAATTACCGTAATTAGATACGAAAGTGCGGTTGACAGATGCCATAATATTGGCGTACACTTTATGAGGAGGATTTTTGTACTCTTTAGAGGGAGACGCCGTGATAGTCATTAGCTGTCCGCATTGTAATGAGCTACTTCCTGAAACAGCTTATTATTGTCCCGCATGCGGTGAGTCTCTGAATTCACCCGAATCTGGAATTTCACCCGAATCTGATAATATCCAATCTCAGGCCTTATCCGAAACTGATACTACCCAACAGCTTCCAGATAAAAACCCAATAACCCCAGACGAGAACGTTGTTGCGCCCGCACCCTCACAGGCACAAGCCACCGCGTTCAAAGTGCCCTATTTTTATGACATGGGTATTGATGAGGGTCAATCTGCTGAGCCTGTAGAGCCTGACGAAAGTGAGCTTACTCAGCCTGTAAGCCTCTCTGCCGGACTATCTACCGCGCATATGCCGACCCGTCCTGCACAGGAGTCACCCTCCCCTCGTATCAACGCGTCCCTCATATCCCAGGACGCGGAAATGCCTGGCAGCCAACAAAGAGGCGTCGCCGTTGCTAGCAGACCAGCAACCGAAGCACGCGGCAATTGGAACAAGGTCGTCCCTTTGGGGGTAGCTCACCTGACACCTCTACCGGTCACACCTCTGCCTAAAACCCCACACATGTTGCCTACCTTGAAGCCTGCTCAAAAGACATCCCGGCGTGTTCCTCCTCCCTTCTGGTTCTGGGTAACAACTATTGTCTTATTGGGCCTCCTGTTTGGTGGGCTTCTTGGACTCCTTGTGACCCACTCTTATGGAGAACTTTCATTACAGGTCAGCCCTTCAACCGTTCCCGTGGGTGGCGTAATCACCCTCCAGGGATCCAACTTTCATCCTAATACCCACGTCGGACTGATGCGCGACTCCGAGATTGCGATCGTTGATAGAAGCAGTCATAATATTATCTCAGCCGATGGCTCCGGCTCCTTCAGCGATACGGTCTTCATCGATAGTAGCTGGGGTGCGGGTCCCCATACCATCATCGCCGAAGACGCCAATTCCCACACAACCGCCAGTTTCCCCATTCTGGTGCTGGGTCACGGCGAATCATCGCGACCACCCCATCTCTCGCTCTCCCTGACCAGCCTTGCTCTCGGTTCAGGCGATCAAGCCACCAATAGCACCATTCCCATGACCATTGCCAATAGCGGCGGTGGCGTCATCTCCTGGCAGAGTGCTACCACCCAACCCTGGCTCGTGCTCAGTCCGCAACACGGCACCTTCCCGGCCGATCAACCCATGAGCGTCACCGTCGCAGTTGATCGCTCTAATTTGACCCCAGGCAGCTATAGCGGCGACATCATCATCACCTCCAATGCCGGTAATGCTACCGTCTCCGTGACGATGCAAGTCATCCCGTTGCAGACACAGAATGAAGGTGTGCTGCAACTCGGCTCGGCCGCCCTCTCCTTCACTGCAACCGATGGAGGCGCGAACCCAGCCACCCAGTCCGTCACCCTCAGTAATCCAGGCGTGCAGCCCTTCCAGTGGGGCACCTCCACCTCGACCACCGATGGTGGGAATTGGCTGACGGTTGCTCCCGCTTCGGGTAATCTTGCTGCTCAAGGAGCCAGCCAAGCGGTCAAGATCGGTGTGAACATCAGCACCATGTTGCCAGGCGTCTACAGCGGCAAAGTGACCTTCTCTAACGCGGGCACACAGCCGGTACAGAATAGCCCACAAAGCATCATCGTCAGCCTCACCGTGCAGCCGCAGTGCACCCTCTCGGTCACCCCTGGCGTCGTCACCATCACCAGCGTCTCTGGACAGCCTGCTCCTGCCCCACTCTCCCTCAGTGTGGGTACCAATCAGGGATGCAGCAAACCCTTGAGTTGGACCGCCTCTGCCAGCACCTCTAGCGGTGGCTCCTGGCTCAACCTTGGTACAACTAGTGGCACCACGTCGAACACTCCCTTGACCGTCAGTGTTAACGTCGCTGGTCTTGCCGTTGGGACCTACACTGGTCAGATCGTGTTGACCACCACCTCTGGCTCGCTGACCGTACCCGTCACCTTCATCATGGGACAGCCCAGCATCCCTGTTCAGGCCACCACACCCGCGTCTTTGTCATTTAGCGGGATTGTGGGGCAACCCAATTCGCCGGGATCACAGCCCATCACGGTTACCAATAGCGGAGGTGGCACGCTCTCCTGGCAGGCCACCACCAGTGGAGGATGGCTGAGCGTGGCGCAAGCCGCAGGCAGTGTCGCCTCGAAACAATCTACGCAAATCACCGTGTTGGCGTCGACCTCAGGGCTGAGTGCTGGCACCTACACCGGCACGGTCACCATTAGCGGTACCGACGGCGCGGGACACCCGGCGACCGGTAGTCCACAATCCATTCCGGTCACCTTCACCGTCTTTCCTGCCTGTGCCATCTCGGCGACCCCTGTCGCTCTAACCTTTGCAGGCCAGGTCGGCGGCCTGGATCCTACCACACAATCGGCTACCATCACTGCCAGTGGTGCCTGCACCAGTGCGCTGAACTGGTCAACATCCGTTGTTACCTCAAGTGGTGGCTCCTGGCTCAGTGCGTCGCCTGCCTCAGGCAGTGTCAGTCTCTCAGCCAATTCAGGCACGAATGTAGGAGTAACGCTCCATGGTCTGAGCGCCGGCACCTATACCGGGACGGTAAAGATTGCCGCAACCGATAGCACCGGTAAGGCAGTCGGTTCGCCACAGGTCATTATGATCACGCTGAATATAACGGCCCCTCCTGTACTCGCGGCAAGTTCTACTCAAGCCTCATTCAACATTTCTACAGGCACACCACCACTGCCCATCACGATTAGCAATAAAGGTGGCCTCCCCTTGAACTGGAGTGCATCCCTGGCCGCGGGTGCGCCGTCCTTTGTCTCACTCTCTGCACTCTCTGGCACCAATCTGGCAGGAGGAACCAGTACCACCACTGATGTCCTCGTGAATACAGCCGGAATAACCAGTCAACAGACATTCACCATCAGTGTACTCGTCAGTGCTATTGACCCATCTACCAACCAGCCAACCGCGGGAAGCCCGGCAACAGTATCGCTCAACATCACGATTACCCCACCTGCCATGCAGGTAAATTCGACCAGTCTCTCCTTCAGCGGAACCCAGGGCAGCAACAATCCACCATCACAGGCGATCACCATCACCAATAGCGGCGGTGGCAGTCTGAATTGGACGGTAGGTGCCCCATCAGCGGGATGGTTGTCAACAGCCCCCCGCGGTGGCAATGACAACTCTGGTGCAAGTTCTCGGGTCAAATTCTTCGCCAATATGAACGGACTGAACGCGGGATCATATTCGGCAACGGTCACAATCACACCTTCAGTAGGCTCTCCCATCACAATCAATGTCGCACTCACTGTGATCGGAGCCACACCAACTCCTCTACCCACACCAAATGTAACGCCTGGGCCGAGTCCGACTCCCAGCCCAACCAATACGCCTACTCCGCAACCATCACCTAGTCCGACTGACACACCAACGCCACAACCATCGCCTAGCCCGACCGATACGCCGACTCCCCAGCCGTCGCCGACGCCAAATGTGACGCCTGGACCAAGTCCCACGGCCAGTCCGACCGATACACCAACACCTAATCCTACCGACACTCCCACCCCTAGCCCGACCGATACGCCGACTCCCCAGCCGTCGCCGACTGATACCCCCACTCCCACTGCAACAGCCAGTCCAACTGACACTCCCACCCCCGCTGTAACTGACACTCCTACACCAACTCCCACGCCTACTCCCACCGCGACCGATACTACTACCCCCACACCGACCGCCACAGATACATCCACGCCATCGCCAACCGCTACAGACACATCCACGCCATCACCGACCGCCACAGATACATCCACTCCAACGGCTACAGCCAGCGCAAGCCCAACCGGTACAGCTACTACCGGAGCCACATCACAAACAACAAACATAGCCCTCATCTTAAAGAAGGTAACACTCAATCCAGGACCCCACGTAGCTGCACACATCCTCCGATCCACCCATTCTATCAAATCAGCCATCATAAAGAATGCAGCCCCACATTCAGCACCTGTCTCGAACACCACAGTTTCCCGCTCCACCCCTGATGCCGCTCTTCGCGACCTCCAATAATCTCCCCCATAGATTAAGCCTGCTTGATCCCACTCCATCACAATCCAGACAAACAAAAAAGGGAAGTGAAAAGAATTCTTCCACTTCCCCGCTATACACTGATCTACGTCCTCAAGAAACTCTAGAAGACCAGCACGTACCCACCATGATCCTCATAGCTGGTGATGCTCGGTCCCCAATTCGCACCGTCCCACCACTGATGATAGACCGCATGGTCGCTGCCTACCACAAACACATCCAGACGATTGGCTGACCACGATACCACTGAGGGAGTCGTAATCACAACCCCACCATGATACTCATAGCTCGTCTGGCTCGGTCCCCAGTTCGCGCCATCCCAATATTGATGATAGAGAGCATGGTCGCTTCCCACTACGAACAGATCGATGCGATTGGCTGACCAGGAGACAGCCGAAATGTTGGAGGTGACATACCCACCATGATACTCATAGCTCGTCAGGCCTGGCCCCCAATTCGCACCGTCCCAATATTGATGATAGACTGCGTGATCGCTTCCTACCACAAACAGATCGATGCGATTAGACCCCCATGAGACAGCCGAAACATCTGAAACCGAGTATCCTCCATGACCTTCATAGCTCGTCAGACTCGGTCCCCAATTGGAGCCATCCCACCACTGATGATAGACCGCGTGGTCACTTCCCACTACGAATACATCCAGACGATTGGCTGACCAGGACACCGCTGTGGGATTACCCAGCACATAGCCGCCATGATCCTCGTACGTCGTCAAGCTCGGTCCCCATTGATGGCCGTTCCACCATTGGTGATACAGCGCGTGATCGCTGCCCACTACGAACAGATCAATGCGGTTGTGCGCCCAGGAAACCGCGGAGATGTTGGAGATGACATAGCCACCATGATTCTCCCAGCCACTCCATTGATGGCCATTCCACCACTTGTGATAGACGGCATGGTTACTGCCCACCACAAACAGGTCAATGCGATTGGGTCCCCAGGACACCGCTGTGACATTGGAGATGGCATATCCTCCAAGATCCTCATAGCTCGTGGTACTGGGATTCCAGCTTGAGCCATTCCACCATTGATGATAGACCGCGTGATCGCTGCCCACCACAAAAGTGTCAATGCGGTTAGGTGCCCAAGAAACACTCGCTACAGCCGAGGTCTGGCTCTGACCATTCCCTTGTGGTACCGCTTTCTGTGAAGATGCGGCTTGAGCCGGTAGACCGAACTGAGCAACTGCAAACGCTATGAAAAGTAGACACACTACAGGTAGTAAGAAACGCGTGAGCTTTGGCATATAGAGATTCCTTTCTTGATTACAATCTCTTCCATATGAGAGGTTGCACAAACTACGCCATCTTAAATAAACTCATATGCCACCCTTTTTAATGAATTTATTCATCTATTTAAAGGATATTTCCTATCTACCCTATAAAGTATGAAGCTATGGTCTCACTATATTTCTACTTATTCTTTTACTTTTTCTAAAAGTTCCTGTTTTCCAAAGAAAAAGTAACACTTCGTGACATCTCGCTATCTTAAGAGAGTGAGAAGTCACGAAGTGGAGCATATGTGATCTGCCAAAAACTACAAGGAGGTCGGTAACAATACCGACCTCCTCGCTGTTGACTGAAACGAGTTTAGATCACTCTATTCGCGCGAACCCTGGGATGAGTTGTCGGGAACGAGATCGTGTCTATGGGTATTATGAATGGACCACCTGGGGTCGTCCGTGTGGGTGTATACCCGATACCAGCGATAGTGTTGTTCCTGATCAAGTCATTGTTGCCAACGTCATCGATACCGGCCTGGTAACCGGTGTAGGTGCTTCCATCTGACGCAGTGTAAGCACTCATATTGGTTATCGCGTCGTTGCTGATCGAATTTTTTAAAGCCTGATCGTTGGTTTTCTGTGGTGCCGGCCCAGTACAGGCGGAGTTATAGTTGTTGAGATAGATACCAACATCGTTATTTGATAGGACGTTTCCTTCCACCTCCACACGTATGCTCAAGGGATCGCCACATCCACCGAAAACGAGGATGCCACCAGAGGATGCGCCAGGAGCCGTACCGGTATAGGAATTATCCGCAACATAATTGCTCTCCACCATCCCCGTGGCACCCCGCGAAATCTGGATGCCATTTTGAGCAATAATGTTCGACAAAGTAGTATTTCGCCCTGCACCCTCAATCGTGCTCTTCGTGATATTGGACTTCGATCCTGGACCATCGACGGTAATACCATTCTTCTGGTAGCCGGTAACGGTAGTTTTCGTGATCGTCGCTTGACCGACGAAGTTTTCAACTAGAAAGTTACTAAAGTCTGCGGTAGGCCAATATTCACGTCCAACCTGGATAGCCACGCCAAACTGGCAACCATAGAGGCCAGGATTGGTGTCACGAATGTCCGTAACATGGTCGCTGTTGAGCGTCGTTTTGCCGTTATCGATCACCAGCACACCGTACTCATCGTCAGCACAGCCGCCATTACCCGGCAACGGGCCGGTGATGATCAGGCCGACGATATTGGCATTTGAACCTTTGCCCCATACAATCACAATCGCCTGCGGAATGAACAGGTTATCGGAGGCAAACTGAGGTGGCAATTGCGACGCAGTCGTCGTAAACACAGGTGGTGCCTGGATAGTCGCCCCTGGATCGCCCGTAAGCGTAATAGATTTGGTGATAATCACTTGCTCGGCATAAGGAACGGTACCGCAAATATAGACGGTATCCCCATTGTGAGCGGCATCAACCGCCATTTGCACCGAGATATAGCCTGCATCCGCACAGCTAGTATCGTTCACGCCAGGAGTATGATTGACATATAAGGTGTGAGATGAGGCGGCAAACGTATTGCCATAAAAGTGAAAGGCGAGCATACCTGCCAGCATCAGGAACAATGCCGCCACTGGTCCAATGAAAAGTATTGTCCTTCGTAAATAGAAAGAACGAATCATAGATTTCCCCCCTTAGAAAATGTTCATATGATACCAAGGCCGTGAAGCATCCTAGCCCACCTTATTCTAAGTGGACTGGGATGCTTGCTAGTTCATCACAAATGCACCTATGAAGTTGAGTTCAAGCACAAAGGCATGCACCTAGCGAATAACACTGGTATTAGTATGCGTCGTCGCATGTCCTGCAGCCCTGCTTGAAGCCGGGTGATCAGTATCAGGTACACCACACGTATCGTTATCCTTCACAGTCACATTGACGGCATATTGGATATCAATCATGAAAATGAAAGGCTCGGAGCTTGTAGGGGTATAACCGACGCCGCATATATTATTGTGAGCTATCGTGTCTCCGTCCCCTTGATCTGAGATGCCCGCCTGATATGCAGAAGTACCTGCGCCTGTGGTATTGGTTACGGCATCATCACTACTGATATTCTTGAGGATAGAAATGTTAGTTGCTTGCGATGGCCATGTGCAGTTATTCGGATTATTGGGATCAATAACGAGGTTGGACGACCAGACACCTACATCATTATCCGTTACTGTGTTACCGGTTACGCTTGTTTTAACTTGTAGTGCTTCACCGTAGCATGATCCTCCGAACAGAAGGATGCCACCAGAGGACGCGCCTCCTGGTCCCGTATAGGAGTTATCACTCACACTGTTATTCGTAATACTCCCTTTCGCGCCCGCGCCAAGCTCAATACCGTTTTGCGCAATGTAAACAACTGGTCCCAGTCCGATCACAGTATTATGCGAGATCTGAGCAGAGTCGCCAAGTCCATCGACCACGATACCGCCCTTCTGGTAACGGGTAATCCGATTGTTTGTGATCGAACCGGTTGCCCCACTAGCATAAGCGAAGTAAATTCCTACCCCATGTTGGAGGCCATTGAACGGCACCTCGCCGATATCATGCACAAATGACTTGGTGACCGTTACCTGCCCACCATTATTGACGATACCAAAATAGTTGGCACCATAGATTTCAGAGTTCACGACGCGTCCATGAGCACCCGGACTGTAATACACACCGATATTGCACGGACTTGCATTCAATACAGCAGTATAAGTACCAGGCGGATCAATCACCGCTGCGGTCAGGTCTATACCATCTCTAAAGAAACCTGTTGGTGTGCAGGTAGTTGCGGCACGAGCTTGCATCAAGTGCATAAAGCCCAGGCTTACAGTAGCAATCAGGGCAGTGATAGGGATCAGGATACCGAGAAGCTTCAATGCTTTTTTCATGTTAGGATTCCTTCCTAGAAAATATTGATTATGATACACGATGCTAATTATCTTAGAACCGAGAATAGGTCACCGCCCTAAGCTTAGCAGGAACAAAAGTGTTTTGCAGTGGAGATCCGGTTAAGATTTGATTGCAAAAAGATCAATATGGTAAATATTTCGATTGGAAATAAATGAAGTCTGTTTGCTTGTGATGTAGATAGTAGCGCGACTTCTGTATCTATCTCTTAGCGCCCTTGGAAGACTTAGCTATACGGCTCTGCAACAATAGACACGCAGATAGGATCTAGACGTCAACACCAGTATAATACAGAGCATATTCCATCTACTGCAAAATATGGCTATATATATTTACATATATCTATGCATTCTGCTAGGATAGCAATAAAGCATGCAGAACTATATGCCAAAGTTTTTCACTGCATAATATCGTGTTTGTGAAAGTAAGCATCTAATTGAAAAAGGTATTTCTTGTTGAACCAATCCTATCAGCAACCGGTTATTATCACCCGTAAAGCGCGAGTCTGGCCGGAAATCCCCAAAGAAGTAGTGCCATTACCCTCACCTCCTACACCTCCAAATGCTCCATTGCCAACGTTTCTCTTCACTTCACTGTTCAGTATCATCGGTATCATCGTAATTGAAGTGATTCTTTCGCACGGAGGTAATGGCGGTATCAATACACTACCCTTTGTTGCGCTCAGTGGCATCATGGGCCTTGGTTCCTTCGCCTCGTTCATCGTTCAGACAATCATTGCTCGTCGTCGTACTCGTTATTTGCTTCATGCGTATCAGCAACGGCTACAAGAGATAGAGAAGCAGTTACAGTCGCTGCAGTGGAAAGAGAGGCAAGCATCTCTCGATCTCAACCCACCATTTGTGCTACCCTCTTCACCGTCCCCCGCTTATGAACAACTAACTACCCTTCCTTTGATCCAGCGCACCTTAAACGAGCAGGATGTTGGCTTATGGGCGCGTCGGCAAACGGACCCGGATTTTCTAACTGCGCGCATTGGTATGGGGAGACGTAAAGCAACCTTTACAATCCGTAGCGGCTCACTTGAAAATCGCATCGCCGTTCCAAATAAATTAGATATCTGTATTGAGTATGCTCGCAGATTGACGGAACAGTATGAGTCACTCGTTGCACCCTCGACGCTGAAACTTGATACAAGTAGTCCGGTAGCAATTGTTGGCTCCCACCAACGACTGAAACATGCCCGTGAGTTAGCACACGCTATCGTTAGTCAACTCGTTTATCATCATTCACCTGAAGATGTGCGCATCATCGTGATTGCTCCTCAGTCACAGGAGAAAGCCTGGCGCTGGACAACCATCTTACCGCATACGATTGTCTACGACCCTCGACAGTCGAACGAAAACGCTGATGAAGACTCCGAGGCACATGCTGTCGCTATCGGTACCGATGCGGTAATCGATCAGCTCCCCCTGATCTCACGTGAACTGGGACGTCGTGAATTACTTCTGGGAGATGCCCGTCAACCCAGCAAGACCGCCCTTCTTCCCCATTTAGTGATCGTAGTCGATCATTTTGACGAGGCCAATGACCTCGATCAGCCGACACGCGCGCTTTCTGCCGTCACCGTTGATCAAGGAAGCATTGCCGTACGTCATCGTTCGCGACTCTCGGTATCACCCTTGAAGCGGCCGGAACTCACTCTGGCGTTAAGCCGGAACACTCTGCTAGGTGTCTCCATCCTGGGCATATGTGCAAACGTTGCTGATGTGCCAACGACGAGTGGAGTGATGATAGATCTTGATGCTGCGGTTACACCTCAGGGGATGGCATCTATTCCTACTTCGACCGGGTGTCAGGCGCTCCTACGCACGTTGCAGCCTGACCCACCGCCAATACAGACCTGTGATCTGCTCGATGAAGCGCCGCGTGATGCTTTGGGCCATTTTGCTATAAGTTTGCAGCACCTACGCGCAGCAAACACAAAACGTCTGGAGCTACGTATGCAAGTGGATCTCCGTAGCTTATTTGAGCCAATACTGGACCTTGCCCTGTATGATCCCCCGGCGCGTTGGAGTGACCCGGCATTTCGCATGGCTCACCCCACAAAGGGCGAAGTGCCTCGCATGCGGATCCCTGTTGGACTCAAGATTGGGGATGAGGTGCAGTATCTCAACTTCATCAAGGACGGGCCGCATGGCCTGCTCATTGGCCAGACGGGATCTGGTAAAAGCGAACTCTTGCAAACAATTATTACCTCCCTGGCCATCGCTTACCGTCCTACAGAAGTGAACTTCCTGCTGATTGACTACAAAGCGGGACTGGCCCTTGAGCCGTTCCGTCACCTCCCGCATACCGTCGGTTTCCTGTCCAATGCCTCCTCCCCGGCGCTGATCCAGCGTTTTATCACGATGCTAAAGGCTGAGGCCATGCGTCGTGAGGTACGTATCAAGACGGAAAAGACAATGCCGCGCCTGATTATCATTATTGACGAGTTTGCGGAAATGGCGAAGCGCACGGAGTCAGTCCTTGAGGAACTCTTCACGATTACCAGAGTCGGTCGTGAAATAGGTATGCACCTCTTACTTTCGGCGCAGCGACCGGAGGGTATCATTGGGACGAAAGTACGTGACTACGTACAGTATCGCCTCTGCCTGCGCTGTGCCTCACCAGAAGATAGCCGCGAGGTATTGCGGCGCGTAGATGCTGCCAACTTGCCTGCCAGTATCCCTGGACGCGGTTTCTTACTTCATGGCGATAATCAATTAGACCTGTTTCAGGCAGCTCGTGTGGCCGCCAATATCCCACATAGCCAGGAAGGCCGAACAAGTTTCTGGTCGTTTTCTTCATCGCAAAAATCTTCTCGGCCGAAGCCGTCTACTGTTGCAGAGGCAATTGTTGAAAAAATCTCTACAGTCTACTCACGGGAAGATGCGAAGCGCAATGGTATCGTCTCCTGGCCCGACCCTCTGCCAACGCCTATCCCCAACCAATCGCCGGACCCCCTCACACTCTTCCATGCTGATACCAACTACAATCTAACCTTCATCAGTCTGCATGGCGAGGGTATACAAGAACGAGTTCCTGTCGTTCCCTTAACGTTTTACGAAGCAGCAAGGTTGTTCAGAGAACGCCCAAGCAAGCCATCTATGCAGATTCCACTTGGCTTGATCGACAAACCAGAAATGCAGCAGCGTGAGCCATTTCTGGTAGATCTACATGGTTCGGCTGGTGCGCTTACCGGTGGACCTCTGCTCATTGCGGGTGCTCAGCACAGCGGGAAAGCGACAGCCCTGGAAACTACGTTGTTCTGGTTAACCACTCAGTATTCTCCACAGCAATTCCGCTGCGCAATCATCGATCCCTTACAGGAGCTAGACTTTTTTCAGGACCTGCCGCATCTACACTGGAGTGATGGAAGTAGCCTGTGGACCGATGGTAGCACCGATGATAAGGTAAATAAACTGGTAGAGCGCATCACGATCATTATGAAGAAACGTCTTGAAGATCCTTCTGTCAAACGTTGGGATGGGAGAACCTTGCATGGGCGATGGCAACAAGGAGTGGAAATTCCACAGCTTCTGGTCATTATAAGTCACTATCACAGCTTTGCCGACCGTCTAACCGCGGCAACCGCTTTGAAAAAGCTCGCGCTGAGTGCAGTAGAAGCGCGTTATCAGGGAGTCTATTTGATGGTCACATCGGCGGAGGTCGGTACACGTTACCTGCCCAGCGATCTGATGGGGAAGTTCAGTACGAAAGTAGGTCTCTTTCTCAACGAGCAGCAGCGCTTTGATCTATTCGGACGTACTCCTGTCGTGCCCGACCCGCTTCCTGGACGTGGGCTTGCTTTAACGCCTGATCGAACCATCCACCAGGTACAGCTTGCGCTCCCTGTCCCTGGCGCAACAGAGAGCCAGCGGCACGAAATCTTGAAACAACAATTGCGCTGGTTGCATAATCTGCAATAATTTATGACGAAGATGAGCTTTTCGCCTTCTTCATCACGAATTGAGTACCTTACTACCCTTCATTAGCGCTTCCAATACGCCCGCTATATCATGCTCCCGTGCCTCTTCCAATACAGCTTGAAACGTATGGTATACAACATCCACATCTGTGATGGCTGTATTGGAGCATTTGCATCCATTGATCAAACTGTTGATCAAATTTACCGATGTTCGATGCTGTACCACTGATGGCAATAAGCAGCTCATCTTTCAACGAAGGAATATGAAGCCTTTGGGCGTGGAAGGTATCTCGAAGCTTTTCCAAACGCTGTGCCAGAGCTTCTAGCTCACCAATGTCGACATGAACCGTACCTTTTTTTTGTGGTTGCGGCACACTTTAGACCTCCTTCCACTCTATTCATCTTTTTTATGTATGCATTTAATCAAAGCTATTAACTTTTTGCTATCCAGGCACAAAAAACATCACGACATACCAATGTCTCTCTTACAATTGAGAGGCTCCTTGGTGTGTCGTAATATTTACTTTCTGATTTCCTATACCCTCACAGAACCAGCTTAGCCATCTACTAGAGTGCATTCACTGCGTTCTGAGCGTCTGCAAGCACAGAACTAAGAGTACTATATGCACTATCCATATCGGTCGTCAGTGTGCTCAGGAGTTGCGCCCAACCATTGAATGTGCTTTCATAGTTAACAATAGCAGGCGCTGTACCTGTAATCGCCGCATTAAGTTGAGAAGACAAAGAAGGCATCAGGCTCTTCTCCTGGTCAAGCGTCTGCTTGAGAAACCACAGATACTGCAAGAGTGTAGTGAGAGCATCGATATCAACTTTGATAGTTCCTGCCATACCCTATTTCCTTTCAGAAGCAACAGAAGCGGAGTAACGTATTGAAACTCCGCTTTCTGCATTCACTTATGTTTGCTGTAGCCCTCCCCGCCTCAATTCATCATCCAATTGGAAAGGCTAGCTTCAGTCCGTCCTTCGCAACAATGAAGGGATCTGAAATGGGTACTATTAAAAAGCTTCGTGTTACTGCTTCACCATCTAGGAGAAGGTTCAGCGAACTAGAGCGCGGCAACAGCACCTTGAGCATCGGAGAGTACAGTATTTAGAGCGGTGATAAAACCAGCTAGTGTTGTTTCAGCAGTGTTAAGTCCACCTATAGCAGTATTTACATTGCTCTCAAAGGTCGCAATAACAGAAGCACCACCAGAAACGGCCTCCTGAAGGCTTGCATATAGAGAATTTAGGTTGCTTTGCTGCCCTGTAATGGCATCATGGACAGCTTGTAGTCCAGAAATAACTACAGGAAGAGTATCTAGATCGACTTGAATTGTGTTTGCCATTTTTGTTCTTTCTCCTTTTTGTTTAGCTATTACTAATACATGCCACATCTATCATCTTATTTTCTGCGGTCATGGACGGATGAGCTTTTAACCCGTCAGTGGGAATATAACATAGATATACATTGATGTCAACAGAATTTTCTATTATTTACATCACATTACAATATTGTAATCTTACTACACTTGAGCATTAGAAATAGTTTCAGTTTGTATCTCTTTGCATAATTAATGAAGCTATATGATACTTTGTCATACAATATGGAAGATTATGAAACATTTTTAGAAATGAATAATTGTATTACATCTGTGCCATATGACAAGGCTTAACTGTAAACCTGCAATACATATGTTACCTCGCTTAGACTGCAACAGATGCAAATTACCATGAGCTTCGCGAGAAGTCAGTAGATTGCAATCAAAGTGTTTTGTACCACAAGCAAGCAGCGTATTAAAGTGTTTTACATTACAATGACAATGCTCTCACCATTGCCTTTTGCCCATTTTTCCGTTACACTCATAGCAGGCAGTCTTTCGTTTCCTCAAGTTTCCTATGGTGCTGGGGAGCAATACGACGAGGTCGGTGCCCTATTTGAATGCCTCGTCCATTCTCTCCCTATCATGGTTAACCTTCTTCGTTTGACACATTAGTTCTTTGTCCTCACAAGTGGACGTGACTGCGTCCGGTAGTTATGAACGGGGATGCATTCCTGTATGCCCTCTGCTAAACAATAAGGTGCAGGAAGGAGCCGCGGCATCCAAGAAAGGAATGAATGGAGATGGAACCTTTCCAATTTG
>CAVZTX010000009.1:0-33670 GCA_963778375.1 uncultured Chloroflexia bacterium
CTTAACCTCAATCCCCTTTTCTCGTCAATTCCCCTCCCATATAGTACCTTTATCCTATATACCATCACATATTTCTAACATATCAACATAACCATGTTATTATACATACGTTCCCCACGAAATAATATGCGCCGGAAGCGCGTGTCTTTCGTGCCTGGAAGCACACAGGAGTGGAACAACAACTGCTTGCGGAGGTTTGCACATTTTCTCTAGAAAGAAGATATATGCAAACATATCAGCACATTCAGATGTGCTTACGTCGGTACCTTGTAGGAAGTCTCGTAGGAAAGTTGCTTAGTTTCGTCGTTCTTGGACTGCTCCCCTTAGTCGCAATATTCATTGTGGCCGCACCAAACGCAAGTGCACAAACGAGTAGTACCTGTTCAAAGAGTGAACGCCCTTACATCGTAATGGCAGGCGATACACTCAGTGGAATTGGAGATCGCTATGACACAAGCTGGTCAGCACTCGCAACGGACAACCATATTCTCAATGCCAATCTGATCTACAGGGGTCAGACCATCTGCATCGTTGTTCATGGAGCTGCCAGAAGCATACCAAAGCCGGTACACAATAACCCTGCTCCAATCCAGAACACTCCGGCACAACCTGTTCCGGTACAGCCGACGAGTGTACCACCACCCGCTACTCCACAGCCAACACCGGTCAGTAGCGGCAACATCCCGGCTATGATTAACGCAGCGTTTGGTTCATATGGGCCAGGTGCCATCAATGTTGCCACCTGTGAGTCGGGCCTGAATCCCAACGCTTACAATCCATCCGGCGCATCCGGTCTTTTCCAGATCATGCCGGGTACATGGGCAAGAACCTCAGAAGCAGGTCAATCGCCCTTTAACGCCGCTGCCAATATTGCAGCCGCACACGAAATCTTCGTTCGCGATGGATACAGTTGGAGAGAATGGAGCTGCCAGCCCTAAACTGCAGCTCTAGAAAAATCTCCAACCATCGCGCCTCCTAAGCAGACAGCAGAAGCCCAGGGTTCTCGTGAACTCCTGGGCTTCTGCTTTTGTCAGAGTGCACATTGTCATCCTTCGCTCTCGCTCAGGATCTCGCTCGCCGGACACAGATCCTTCGCTCTCGCTCAGGATGACACAACGAGAGAATCCCTTATTTGAAATGGATTGGGCCTTGTGCCTGTCCGAGATGGCTTGTTCCTGTCCACAGTCTCATTTCATGCGATATAATAGAAGAGCAAACGTTCTTAATACATATCTCTAAAAAGGTCATCCATGCATCACCTGCCAACGGGAACAGTCACCTTGCTTTTCACCGATATTGAAGCCTCCACGCGCCTGCTCTCGCAACTGGGCGAACGCTACGCCGCTGTGCTCACAGAGTACCGGCAACTGCTGCGTACTGTCTTACAGCAGTGGAACGGCCACGAGGTTGACACACAAGGAGATGCTTTCTTCGTGGCATTTGTTCGCGCCATAGATGCTGTCTCTGCGGCGGTGGATGCACAGCGTGCCCTGGCTGCTTATTCCTGGCCGGAGGGAATAGCTGTGCGAACCCGCATTGGCTTGCATACCGGCGAACCTTCTGTTGCCGCTGAAGGATATGTCGGCATGGATGTCCACTATGCCGCACGACTCATGAGTGCTGGATATGGTGGACAGGTGCTGCTCTCACAGACAACCCGCGATCTCGTCGAGCACGACCTGCCGGAGGGTCTGAGCCTGCGCAATCTTGGAGAGCATCGCCTTCGGGATGTAGGCTATTCCAGCCACATCTTCCAATTGGTTATCGCGGGCCTACCATCCGATTTTCCACCGCTCAGGACGCTCAGCACGCGCAGCGGCTCCCCTAACAACTTACCCATTATGCCAACGCCGCTCATCGGTCGAGAGCAAGAAATAACTGCCGTGCAGCAACTCCTGCGCAGCCAGGATGTACGCCTTTTAACATTGACCGGCCCTGGAGGAACCGGCAAGACTCGTTTGAGCGTGCAGGCGGCAGCAGAGTTGTGCGAGCAATTTCCCGACGGCGTATTTTTCGTAGCCCTGGCCGCCCTCAGCGATCCCAACCTCGTGCTTCCAACGCTCGCCAAGGTACTCGGCATTCAGGAAGGCAGCAGCCAATCCCTTTTACAGAGCTTGAAGGATTATCTGCAACAGAAGCAAGTATTATTGCTGCTGGACAACTTCGAGCAGGTCACACCGGCAGCTCTGTCGATTGAAGACCTGCTCCTGGCATGTCCACACATCAAAATCCTGGTCACAAGTCGTGCACTACTGCATCTACAGACCGAGCACGTCTTTTCAGTACCGCCGCTAGAGCTGCCAAACATCACTCATCTACCAAAGGGCAAAGCCCTTGAGCAATGCTCCTCGGTTGCGCTCTTTGTCCAGCGTGCTCAAGCCATTTCGTCCCACCTTCCAGCTCACTCAAGCCAATGCTCGTGCGATTGCGGAGATCTGTGTGCGCCTGGATGGATTACCACTGGCGATTGAACTGGCAGCAGCGCGTATCCGCTTGCTGCCGCCACAGGCACTGCTGGCACGACTGTCAAAAAGTCTGCAAGTGCTCACAGGGGGAGCACAGACCTTGCCGGTGCGGCAACAAACCCTGCGTAACACGATTCAATGGAGCTATGATTTATTGGATGCCCAGGAGCAGCGACTCTTCCGGAGACTTTCTGTCTTTGCCGGTGGCTGGACGCTGGATGCTGCCGAAGCAGTAGTAAATGCTGTTCAGGAAGCGAACTCGACCGTTCTATCCGTACTGGATGGCGTAGCTTCCCTGCTGGACAAGAGCCTGCTATTACAAATCGAGCAGGACAGTCAGGAGCCACGCCTCATCATGCTGGCGACTATTCGCGAGTTTGGACGGGAATGCCTAGCCACGAGCGGCGAAATGGAAGTCATCCAAAAAGCTCACGCCGCATACTACCTGGCACTGGCTGAACAGGCCGAGACGGAACTTGGAGGTCCACAGCTTGTTTCCTGGTTAGATTGCTTAGAACGCGAGCATGATAACATATGGGCAGCGCTGCGCTGGCTCCGGGAGCAAAGCAAGACTGAAGGCAGCACAGGTGGAATGAACGAAGGACATAGTGCTGAGATGGCTCTTCGATTCAGCGCGGCCCTGGAACGCTTCTGGATTGTGCGCGGCTATCGCAGTGAGGGCCGCAGCATCCTCGAATGGGCGCTATCCAATAATAAAGGAGTTGCGGCACCTGTGCGGGCAAAAGCGCTCATCACTGCCGCAAGACTGGCTTTTAGTCAGAGCGACTACGAGCGCGGTGAAGCGCTGGCCAGAGAAGGTCTGACGCTGTTTCGAGAACTGGGAGACATACGAGGCATTGCCCTCTCGCTCGACAGACTCGGCATGGCTGCCTGGAGAAAAGGCGACTTCACAGCAGCCCGTCCGTTAATGGAAGAAGACCTGGCGCTCTTTCGCAAATTGGGCGACAAGGAACGCCTCGCCTGGTCGCTTTTCACCCTCGGACTCCTCGACAGCAAACAGGGCGAATACTCCCGGGCACAAACCCTCTTCGAAGAAAGCCTGGCGATGCACAGAGAGCTAGGCAACCAGCGCGGCATGGCAGCCTCACTCAACCAACTGGCAGGTAGCATACTCGTTACTCAAGGTGACCCCGCCTCAGTACGTCCCCTGCTCGAAGAAGCCCTCTCGCTCAATCGGGAGATTGGAGACAAGGAAGGTATTGCCGTTTCATCTTCCCTCTTAGCAGAACTGGCATTCCTCCAGCATGATCTGCCCACAGCCCGTTCTCTGGTAGAAGAGAGCCTGGTCCTTTACAGGGAGATGGAATATCGCAAAGGCACTGCCGAATCACTCTCCTTCCTCGCAAGAATAGCCACTACGCAAAGTGATTATCAGACCGCCCGTTCCCTCTGCAATGAATCCCTAACTATAGCCAAAGAAATGGGCGACAAAGAACTCCTCGCCTCGGGCTTGGAAAGGCTGGCAGGAATAATCGCGGCTCAACAAACCGAAGGAACATCCACAAAAGAAACTCTATGGGCCGCAAAGCTCTGGGGAGCAGCAGAATCCTTGCGCAAAGCTATTGGTGCCCCCATTCCCCTTCTCGAACGCTCCACCTACGAGTGCGCAGTTACCACCATTCGCACTCAACTCGGCACCGAAACATTCACTGCCGCCTGGGCCGAAGGACAAACTCTGACCCCAGATCAAGCCCTCGCTGCACAGTAACTACTTGCTGAAGACCATCTTAACGCCACGTTTTGCCCAAAACGCGCACCCAGTTCCCATAAGCGATTTTATGTAGCGACACATCGTCATAGCCTCGCGCTTGTAAAAGATCAATCAGCTTAGGCAGGCCCGTCGCATCACCAATCTCCAAAGGGATCTTCGTACCATCAAAATCAGTGCCAAGCCCAACACCATCAATGCCAAGCTTATCCACAAGGTAATCCAGATGTCGCACTAGCATATCAAGCGGAACATCAGGATCATTATTTCCATCCTCGCGCAAATCATTGACGCCGAAGTTCAGTCCAACCATACCCTCTGAGTCTCTAATTGCCTCCAGTTGGTTGTCGGTCAAATTGCGCGTCGATGGGACGATAGCATGCACATTGGAATGTGTCGCAACCAATGGAGCCTCAGACAGTCTAGCCACATCCCAGAAACCCTGCTCATTAATGTGTGAAAGGTCAAGCATAATACCCAGGCGATTGCAGGCACGAACCAGTTCTCGCCCGGCATCGGTCAGGCCAGGTCCGATATCCGGAGAATGCGGAAATGCAAACGGCACACCATGTGCAAATGCATTTGGTCGACTCCAGACAAGCCCAAGTGAGCGTAGCCCAGCCTGGTAAAACACCTCGAGCGCATCTAGTCCTGGATCGATAGCCTCAGCCCCCTCAAAATGCAGGATCGCGGCATGAACATCATTTCGCAAGCATGTTACCAACTCATCGACCATCCTCACAACCTGAAGTTGCCCCTTCGACTCAGCCTCCAACCGGAAAAGGCTTGCCGTCATTGCCATCGTCACCCGCTGAGCATACCCCAGTTCAAGCGCTGGTGGCAGAGGAAACTCGTACCCCGCCTCCGTGATTCTCATGTCGGTCCGACCCAACCTGACAGGTTGAGGCCCCGACGGATCACCAGGAACGAAGACAGCAAAGAATCCCCCGGCCAATCCTCCTTCACGGGCGCGTGGCAGATCAATATGTCCGCTATCGCTTCGCGTAAAAAAATCACGTCCCTTTCCCCGCTCAGGCAAATAGAGATGTAGCAGCGTATCCTGGTGACCAACAATAATTGGCAGCTTATTCGTAGTAGTCATTCAGTTCCTCTCTTTGCGAAGCGATAGCCTTTACTTACCCTCGATTGTCCCGAAAATGAGTGTGTTTCATCGTCACTACTGTCACTTTCATCAGAACAATGTACGTTCATAGTAGCACGCAGCAATACAGAGACGCAATCTGAATGAGAGTAGCAGTTCGCATTATAGCTAGTGAAACCAGAGCCTATACCTTCGCGTGAATAAAGAAGGTCATGAACTCCATCCCTGAAAGGGGGAGCTTGCAGTAGTCCTTAACCGCACCGCCGATTATTCCGGCGATGCTTAGACTCTACATTAGGCTGCATGACTTCAGCCCTGGCTATGTTCCTAGCAGCATTCCGATCAGCGTTATCGGAGTAGCCACATTTGACACAACAGAAGATAGATTGACTCTTGCGATTAGCCTTTTCGCAGTGTCCGCAGACACTACACGTCTGAGAGGTATAGGCGGGGTCTACTAAATACAGTGGCACTCCAGCGAGAGCAGCCTTGTATTGAAGGAAGAAACGGAGTTGAAAGAACGCCCAGGAGGAGTGGCGTGAACGCTGAGATTTCTTAACCGTGCGTTCCGTATGAGTACGGATGTGCCTTAAATCTTCAATCGCTATTCCTTGCTGATGGCCTTTGGCCTTCTGAACAATCCGTTTGGAGATACGATGATTGGTGTCGCGTTTGAAACGGGCTTCCCGCCCAGACAGTTTCTTGAGATGCCGCTTCGCCGACTGCGTGCCGCGTTTCTGCAAGCGTTGACGCAACGAGGCGTAGTGCTGACGGGCCTTTTCTACCTGCTCACCGCTAAAAGACTCGCCTTCGCTGTCAGTCGCCAGGTTCACCATGCCAAGATCGACACCAAGGGTTCCATGAGGAACAGAGGGAGTCGGTTCAGCCACATCAAGCGTCATCGCCAGATAGAAGGTGCCAGAGCGATAGAGCAAATCGGCTTGCCCCTTGATCGCTCCCATGCGGGACTGCTGATACTGACCCATCAGGAATGGGACGCGCACGCGGCCTACAAGTGTCAAGAGAGAAACGTGTGTCAAGCCCTTCAAGCTCATAATCCGTTCGTCATAGACGATCGCGCCCTCTACTCTGAAATGAGGCTGGATGCTCTTATCACGCTTATAGGCTTCACTTACCTTGCTGATGCACCGGATAGCCAATTGGGACGGCAATCGGTACTTCGTGCGCAACTCACGATACACGCGCTTCTGCAAGCCAAACTTCTGGGCGGTATGTTCCGCAAACGCCACAGAAGCCACGAAGTTGGCTGCTTCGTTAAACGTGCGCATGGTCTCAAGCAGGGCTTGCTGCTGTTCGGTTGTCGGGGCAAGCTTCAAGAGCATCGTTTGTTTCATATCTCAAGTATAGCACGATTGAGAAGAATTGTCAGTTATTTTGTCGCTTTGCGGTGCAGGGTTTCCTCTCCATGCATAAATGCAGGGGTCTCCACGCCGCTTGAATGGTGAAGCATAGTAGGCATAGCTACGCTTCGCGTAGCTATGGGGGAAGGAGTATCTCCAGCATGACACACTTAGCCACATTGCCCGTTCTCGCATATAGTGCGAGCGCAGTTGTAATCTCCCTCTTCGTGATATTTGTATTAATTGGCCTTGGTTTATGGTTTTCAGTCTGGTATTACCGCAAACGATTAGAACTTCGCAAGAGCTTGATACGCAATCGGCGCGAAGTAAAAAAATGCCCTACCTGCAATACTGTCATGGATCTAGATGTCAACTATTGTCCCAACTGCGGCACTGAAGTACCAACCGTCACCACAATCACTCCTTGAGTGCAGAACCTTATCCTATAGGTTAAATAAAAGTAGCCAGAAAGCAATGAAACGGCTATAATATAGTCGAGAAAGATTGCATGCAATTTTTCCCTCACTCATCTATAACGATGAGATCAGATTCCCCCCTGATAGGAGATTCGTGCATGGATGGTTTGCATGAACAGGTGATGATGCCGGGTGTTGATAATACACTCGCGGGTGGAGGTGAGATGGGCAGGCTCATGCGTGAACTCAACTGGTCGGCTACGCCGGTTGGGCCTGTTGATACATGGCCACAGAGCTTGCGCACAGCAGTGAGTATTTGTCTGGCGTCTCGCTTCCCCATCATTATTTTCTGGGGACCCGACCTTATTCAATTCTACAACGATGCTTATCGTCCCGTACTTGGCACCATAAAGCATCCTTCGTCCCTGGGACAGCATGCTCAAGACTGCTGGCCGGAAGTTTGGGACGTTATCGGTCCAATGCTCAACGATGTGCTCTCAAACGGCGCTTCGACCTGGTCTGAGAATCAACTGCTGCTGCTGGAACGTAATGGCTACCCCGAGGAATGCTATTTCACCTTCTCGTATAGCCCGATCCGCAATGAGACCGGTGATGTTGGAGGGGTATTCTGTGCTGTAACCGAAACCACCGGGGAGGTGCTCGGAGAACGTCGACTGAAACTGCTGAGCGCTCTCACTTCTCGATCAGCCGAGGCGAAAAATACTGAAGATGCCTGTCGCCTCACAGCAGAGGCTATAGGGAGCAATGCTGCTGATTTGCCTTTCGCCTTGATATACCTGCTCGACAAGGATGGCAAATATGCTCATCTCTGCGGGACGGCAGGACTTCCAGCAGAAATCGCCGCAAGTCCCCAGACGGTTGATTTGGAAGATGCTTTCAGTCCGTGGCCGCTCGTGCAGGTAGCTCGTACGGGTGAGGCCGAACAAGTGGATGGCCTGGTAGCAAGATTCGGCACACTGAGCCGGGCGGAGAACCCTGATTTTCCTCCGCCCAATAGCGCCCTCGTGTTGCCCGTCATCCGACCAGGACAGGAAAGCCCTTATGGACTACTCGTAGCGGGCCTTAATCCCTGGCATCAGCTCAACAATAATTATCGTGACTTCCTGGAACTGGTTGCCGGACAGGTAGCCACGGCAGTGGGAAAGGCAGGGGCATACCAGGAGGAACGTGAACGCGCTGAGGCGTTAGCAGAGCTGGATCGTGCTAAAACAGCCTTCTTCAGTAACGTTAGTCACGAATTTCGTACCCCACTCACGCTTTTGCTTGGCCCGCTTGAGGAAATCTTATCTGGCACAGAACCTTTATCAACAGATCAACGCGAGCGCCTTGAAATGGTGCGCCGCAATGGTTTACGCCTGCTCAAACTGGTGAATACGTTGCTCAACTTTGCACGCATCGAGGCTGGGCGTGCGCAAGCAGTATATGAACCCACAGACCTCGCAACCTTCACTGCCGATTTGGCAAGCGCCTTCCGTTCCGCCATCGAACGAGCAGGGCTGCGTCTTGTCGTGGAATGTCCGCAGTTGTCCGAACCCGTCTATGTGGATCGTGAGATGTGGGAAAAAATTGTGCTCAACTTGCTTTCCAATGCATTTAAGTTCACCTTCGAGGGTGAAATCGGGCTGACGCTGCGTGTCGTCGATGACCACGTCGAGCTAGTAGTGAGAGACACCGGCACAGGCATCCCCGCCGAAGAGCTATCACGTATCTTTGAGCGTTTCCATCGTGTCCTCTCTGCACGCGCGCGTACTCACGAGGGATCAGGCATTGGCCTGGCATTGGTACAAGAACTCGTGCGGCTCCACGGGGGCACAATCCAGGTAACAAGTACAATCGGCAAGGGAACAACCTTCACGGTCACCCTCCCCAGAGGTTCAACACATCTCCCACCCGATCGTATTGGAGCGCCTCACACCCTGACATCAACCGTAGGAGGAGCCGATCTTTACGTTGAGGAAGCTTCACGTTGGTTGCCAGAAGCCCCAAACGAAACTTCAGAGATAACACCTGGTTGGGGGCATGAACAGAGCGCTATTCTCGCCGCAACTTCCTACCCAAAGGATGAAGTTTCATCAAACCACGCTGCCCCGTCAACGGCCCATATTCTGCTCGTGGACGATAACGCCGATATGCGCGATTATCTGAAACGCCTGCTCAGCCAGTACTACACCATCGAAGCAGTAGCTAACGGGGCACTAGCCCTGTCCATTGCCTGCGAACGCATTCCAGACCTGGTGCTGAGTGATGTGATGATGCCAGGGCTTGACGGCTTTGAGTTATTACGAGCTTTACGTGCCAATCCGCGAACCCACTCTGTTCCCGTCATTCTGCTCTCAGCCCGTGCAGGTGAAGAGGCAAGCGTCGAGGGACTACAGGCGGGAGCCAATGACTACTTGATGAAGCCCTTCTCCGCTCGAGAGTTGCTCGCTCGCGTCAAGTCACGTCTGGAAATTTCACAGATGTACGCGCAAGCTGTGAACCAGGAACGGGAACACTCAAAGCAGTTCCAAAAACTTGCCGATGAAAACGCACAACTGTATCAGCAAGCCCAGGAAGCAGTTCGCGACCGCGATAACCTGCTCTCAATGGTCTCCCACGACCTCAAGAATCCATTAACTACCATCAAGGGATATACCCAACTGCTACAGCGGATGATCAATAGAGCTGATATCCCTGAAAAGGATGATGTGGAGGCAGGGCTGACACGTATCGAAGCAACGGTATCCAGGATGACCGCGCTCATCAACGAACTGCTAGATTTAGCGCAGGTTCATATTGGTCAATCTATCGAGTTGAAGCGGAAACCTACCGATGTGGTCAAGCTAACACGCCAGGTAGTTGAGGAACAACAGGAGACAACCCAGCGTCATACAATTCACCTTGAGACCGAGATGGCCGAACTGATAGGACATTTTGATCCTTTGCGGCTTGAGCGTGTGCTTGCCAACTTGATCTCCAACGCCATCAAATATGATCCGGCGGGCAAACCCATCACCGTCAGGATTGCATGCGAGAACAGTGCAGATTCTTCCTACGTCATTCTGGAGGTACAAGACCAGGGCATCGGCATTCCAGGCCGAGACCTACCCTATATTTTTGAGCAATTCCATCGAGCAGGCAACGTCGTTGGTAGTATGAGAGGGACAGGTATTGGCCTGGCAAGCGTCCAGCGGATCGTCGAACTGCACAGCGGAACAATTACCGTCACAAGTCAAGAAGGCGTGGGATCAACCTTTACGGTGCGACTTCCACTGCAATAGGAGCAAGCGATGAAAGCAGTACAATTTGCGAAGTACGGCGAACCCGACGTATTACAGGTCTATGATGTCCCCGATCCTACTCCAGGCCCAGAAGATGTTCTGGTACAAGTCAAAGCAACCACCGTCAACCACCTCGATCTCTTCCAGCGAGACGGAAGCCGGCCTGTTCCGAAATTGCCATTCACTCCAGGACTCGAGGCTGCCGGTATCGTACTCAAAGACAACGTGGGATTTCACGCAGGAGAGCGTGTCCTGACAACCCGCGCCATTTCGGCCAAAGGTGGTGGCGGCTATGCCAGCATCATAGCTGTCCCTGCTACCGATCTAGTACGTATCCCCGATGGTATGTCATTCGAGGAGGCTGTGGCGGCAGGCCTTACCTCGTCAACGGCCTGGAACGGTTTATTTGACCGTGGGCACCTGCAAGCGGGAGAACGTGTGCTGATCTGGGCTGGTTCAAGTGGCGTCGGATCAATGGCTATTCAGTTCGCCAAACATGCTGGCTGCTGGGTCGTCACAACTGCCAGCAACGAAGAGAAAGTCGCCGAACTGAAGCGTCTGGGCGCAGACCTTGTGATCAATCATCGCCAGGAAAACGTGGGGCAAGCAGTGCAAAACGCGGGCGGCGTCAACCTCGTAGCAGAACTTGTAAGCACCACGCTGCAAGCCAGTATGGACGCCTGTCTACCCGATGGGCGCATCCTACTCATAGGCAACCTTGGTGGTCAAAAAGCCACCATCGACGCCCAAACATGCCGACTAAAACGTGTTCAGATCATCGGCTGTGGCAGCTCAATGCGTACCTCCCTAGAAAACGAGCACCACATCCTACAACTAGTTGCAGAAAAGAAAGTCCATCCCATCATTGCCCGCACTTTACCCGTAGAGCAAGCAGCAGAAGCACACCGTATTCTGGCATCAGCAGAGATCATAGGCAAGATTGTACTTGTGCACTCGTAACCATTCCATTGCTCTCATAATACCTAAAACAAGGATGACCATCCAGGCTTTTTCAGATCCTGCCGAATCAGATAAGCCTGTTCAGCATCACCCAAAATACTCGTATCCACCTCCGCAACCAAGATTTCCTCTCGATTGTGGTTCAACGCACATATTGCCCCCTTAAATGGAACCGTCACCTGCGATTGACCTATCAACGTCCCACTCATCTCTTCAGACTGCACAGCACCCGCCGCATTGGCATACACAAGCACAATCTCATTCTCAAACGCCCTTGCAACACACAACGCATTCACCAACTTAATCTCGGCCCGCTCATCATACTGCATCCCCACTCCCGCATCCTCAAGGCACCAATAGCTCGGACAAATCACAATCTCCACTCCCTGCCTCACCATCGCCCTAAAGATCTCAGGGAACATCAAATCCCAGCAAATAATCAAACCCACCCTACCATAACTCGTATCAAAAACGCACACCTCGCTCCCCGCCTTCGTATAGCTCCTCTCAGGATGCCACAGATTCATCTTGCGATATCTTCCCCGAATCGTCCCCGCACTGTCTATGTAATAGCTCGTATTATATAAGCCACTGCTGTACCCCTCCGGAATCGAGCCAGCCACAATATCAATCTTGTACCTTGCCGCAAGCTCCTGAAAGTACCCGACATACCGCCCCTCACGGTCAACGAACTCGCTTCGCCCATTGAGCGGCCCCACCAGGAAATCCTCAGGGAAGACGATGATCTGAGCCTCTGACGAAGCCTGCTGAATGAAGTGCTCTGCCTTTTTGAGATTTTCTTCAGGCGCGAACTGCTGTATTTCAAATTGGACAACGGCTATGTTTATGGACATGGAAGGCTCCTTTCCTACAGATGCCAATGATCTTATCTAGATGGCTAAGTATGAGACGATGATTTCTGACGAGGACGACCACGAGGTTGTGCGTTAGCTTCCTGGAAATATTGTTGCACGGCTTCCTTCGAAGCATACCAATGTTGCCCTCGTTTCTTTGCCTCAAACTTCCCGGCTCGCGCAAGCTGGCCAAGGTAATCGACTGTCGTGTTGAACAACGGAGCGAGCTCGTGTAGCGGCAAGAGATGTGCGGTGCTTTCCACGCAGGCCTCCAGATAGAGATCGAGAGCCTGTTCCACTGCAGTCCTATCAGATTGACGAGTGGACTATATTCGCCGAGATGCGCCTGAACTGCAAGTGCCAGCCGGTGTATACTAGGCGTGAATAAACGCCATTCTCTGAGGACTAACGCTGTTGGAAATCCTTCCTGCATAAGCATCAAGTTGAGCAGTAACCTCCCCACTCGCCCATTTCCATCAGCTGCAAACACTCTTGTAGAATCAGCTCTTTGCTCTGGTACCATGAGCAGAAATACGCTGACTCTACAAGAGATGAGAGAGAGATGAACAGTTTACTGGCTCGGTCAATCGCCCAAGACGTAGATTGGCCGATCTGAAAGAAAGTATCGAACGGGGCGCATCGATGAGAGAAGGAAAATAGATATAGTAGATGACATTGAGAGAGAGAGGATAGAGATATTGAAAAAAGTATAAAAAGAACGTGAAGGGATGAAGTGCCTCAGAAATCATGATGGGCAATCGCCGCACGAGTGACCGAATCGTAACGTAAGGCGGTATCACTTGTGAGCCAATCTACCCACTGGCTCAAATAGAGAGGATCATCTCTAGCTGGTGGAGGCGTGAAAGGAGCCCCTCGAAATATATACCTGGACTTTTCGTAGCTCACCTGCTTGCGGATCAATATTTCGATTACATATCGTGTGTGAGTTGTGAAGAGTTTCAAGTGTGATGGGACTGGTGATTAGTCGTGGTCAGTTATTAGATTCATTAGGATGATTAGTAGCCTCCAATACTTGACGCTCGGATAGCCATCCACAGTGATGTCGTAATAAGATTATTTTCTGTGTCTAGTGCATAAGCATCAATGTATTGAGAGAGTAACCTGTCACGTAGTTTACTTTCCATCCGTGAAAGGGATTGAAGTGCCTCCCAATCATGATGAGTAATCTCCGCACGAGTTGACCGAATAGTATTAACGTGAAGGCGATATCACTTGTGAGCCAATTCTTACAGACCACGTGAGCTCACCAATAGAGAGACAAGATGCATCTCTAGCTGTGGAGCCTATGATTTAAGGAAACTCCTGAATATTATCTTGAGATTCGTAGCTCACCTGCTTGCGGATCAATCTTGTCCATTAGCAAAGCATGTAAGTTTTGAACAGTTTCAACCGTGATGGGACTGGTGACAAGTGCTGGTAAGCTATCAAACGCTTCAGCATGATTAGTAGCCTCCAAGAATTCCCGCAGCGGATGGCCATCCACAGTGATGCCGTACTCGAGTACCATTTGCGTCTCGTGCAGAGACAATGTATTTCCCTCTATAGCATTGCTGTGATGAGGTTGTCAGGAGACGTAAATCGTGCTGGAGCCGCTGTGCCGTGAATGACTCCATCGGACGATACATATCAAGCTTCTTCTTTTTCCGAATGAGTCGCCTGAAGAGTCGTGCATCCATTCGTGGTTCATGAGCCATGAAAGCTTCCTTCATATCATGAAGTGAAATTTCTCAACGAGAAAATATTTACGCTCAATTATTATATTGTCGAGAAATTTGTTTGGCAATGCCAATTCTTTACACTATCCAGACATCTTGCTTGACTCCCCTCCTTCCAGCAACATAGAATATCACTACCAAGACAGAAACAAAACAACACATCATTCCCATAATCGGCGAGGAGTAAGCCATTTTGACAGAAAAAGAACGCTTGATTGCCGGAGTTCTAGCCGTCGCCTTCGACAACACAGGTAATCTCCTTCTAACTCAACGCAACGACCCAACCAAGCCAAATGAACATCAACGCTGGCAGTTTCCAGGTGGAGCAATTGAATTTGGCGAGCATCCAGAACAAGCCCTGTTCAGGGAGATCAAGGAAGAACTGCAAGTGACAGACGTAGAACTTCTGCATAAGCAACCTATTATTCGATCCACCACCTACACAAAGCCAGATAATGAAGGAGCGGAAACAGCGTACCAGTTGCTCATGTTTGCCTACCTGGTTACTCTACCTAAAGAAGTCAACATCGACAACGACCCCGAAACTTCAGCCTATGCCTGGGTTCCTTACTCACAACTAGAAACTCTCAATACCCTACCCCTGGTAAGAGGCATTGCAGAAGAGGCCAAAAAAATTTGGGAGACCGTGAAGGGAGAAAAGTATGTCTGACTCAACATACCAACAATACCTTCTAACCCACCAATACAAAAACGCCCACAATCTCAATGCCCGCATCCAGCTTCATGCCCGCTTCAGCACCAACAAAATAGGAGGAAAACAATGCACATCGAATCCAAACTCAAAGAACTAGGCCTGGTCCTACCAGAACCACTCCAATCCCCACCAGGAATACAACTACCCTTCTCCTGGGTACGCGTTCGTGGCAATCGCGCCTATATCTCTGGACACGGCCCTCAAAATCCCGACGGCACCCTTGCCCAACCGCTGGGCAAAGTAGGTGCAAACGTCTCACAGGAAGAAGCCTACCAGGCAGCAAGATTAGTTGCCTTAGCCATATTAGGCACCCTTAAACGCGCCCTGGGTGATCTTGACCGCGTAACAGCATGGTTAAGAGTGTTTGGCATGGTAAACTCAGCGCCTGGCTTCAACCGGCAACCAAACGTAATCAATGGCTTCTCCGACCTCATTCTTGAACTCTATGGCCACGAGGCTGGACAACACTCCCGTTCAGCAGTTGGCATGGCCGAACTACCTTTCGGCATTCCCGTAGAAATCGAGGCCGAAGTCGAGATTACGAATGAAGGAGCCTGAAGTGAATTTCGTGCAAGAAAGAGGTTTCCTATGACCGACCCCGTCCCTTCCCAAACCCTACAAGACATGATGGACTACTATCGAGCACGCGCCAACGAGTACGACGAATGGTTTTACCGCCATGGACGCTATGATCGCGGCGCCGAAGGCAATGCACGCTGGTTTGCAGAGGCCGACGAAGTCTTTAGCGCACTTGACGCGCTTAGAAATGGAGGGCGATGTCCTGGAATTAGCTGCTGGCACCGGCATCTGGACCGAGCGCCTCATCCGCACCGCAAACTCGATCACGATCGTCGACGCCTCCCCCGAAATGATGGCCATCAACCGCGCTAAAGTAGCAAGCGAACGCATTTCTTACATCCAGGCCGACCTCTTTACGTGGCAACCCACGCGAACATACGATGCTGTCTGCTTCTGCTTCTGGATCTCCCACGTGCCAACCGAACGCCTCAATGCCTTTCTGAACACCGTTGCAACCGCCTTGCGACCAGGTGGGAAACTCTTCTTCGTAGACGGTCGTCGCGAACAAACCAGCACCGCCATCGACCATCAATTGCCCGAAGCCGATTCCCAATTCATGACCCGCAAACTCAACGACGGTCGCGAATTTGAGATCGTCAAAAACTTCTACGACCCAACTGCTCTCGCGCCACGCTTCGCAACCGCCAACCTCAACGTGACCATCCGCGAAACACCAACCTTCTTTATCTACGGCTACGGCACACATAGAAAAACCTGATAACCTTGTGGCTATCAGGTCTACTACTCCACCCACACTATCTAAGGGGTGGGGCCACCCGAAATGTAGGGACAGGCCTTGTGCCTGTCCGAAGTGGAATGGCTGGGTTGGGGACTGTTCGGCCTGCTCCTCCTTACGGCGTCACCCCTAACCCACTCAAATCACTTCGAATAAACAGTCCCATATCATACGTGCCGCCAGTACTACCAATCGCCGTCCGATTCCACCACCACTGCCAGATATGCGAAACAGCCAGACCCAGATTGAACTTCGCGCCGAGAGGTGGATTATCACCATAGCTCAGCCAGAGACCAGGACCAACACCCCCGCTAGCAGTTGGTTTATATCCCTCATCCCACCACGTACGCATATGGTACTGGTGATAGACATAGCCTCCCTTTCCCCCATACTGGGCCTCAACATTATATATATTATCCCCACCTGAAAGCACTACCGGAGGAGGCGTCTTCGCCCAAGCCGAGCAACTATCAGGGAAGCCATAACACACGTCGGTATAATCTCGCAGGTACCATGCAAAAGGCCACGTCGCATCACTCATCACGCCGATAGCTATTCCATGTTTCCCATTATCCATTTTCTGGTCAAGTGCATCAATCTTCTGCATCACAATATTGACATCGGTGGTCGTCTGCACATACACTAGCATTTCATGAGGCGCATCAGCGGCATGCACATACGTCACTTCATACATATTGTGCAAGCTCGGTATCAACAACAGTACCGCGCATACAAACCCAAAGATGGCAGTTCCTCCGGCAAGTACGCCTACATGCGGACGTTGTGGAGGAGCCAGCACCGGTAGCTTCTCATCGGTCGTTTCAATTGCACGTTGAGCATTACGCGTCGCCAGCCACCTCGTATACCAATCCTTCGCCAGGTAAAACACCCGCACCACGATCGGCTCTAAACCAATCGCAGCCAAGAGCATCATCGGTATAGTCATGTGTATGGTAAGCCACGGCATCTTCTCAGAAGCCCAGGAGTAGATGAACACATTACCCAGGAACCACCACACCAAGAAAAGCCGGAAACGCGTGGGATGTGCGATACATCGAATGATGCCGACTATCCCGAACACAACGCCGAGTTGCTCATAGAGTGGTATCAGCATCAGATAGTAATACCACGGTTGCCCACCGCGTGCCACCTGCTGTTGCTGTAGCCAGTAATAAACACCTTGCCAGATGCCATCCCCAATGCCACCGCGAATATTCGTGAATACTACCGTGAACAAGACCAGGAAGATCGTCCAGGCAACCAGCAGCGCGAAAAACCAGTGCGTCCACGGCATAGTTAGAAACACATCGAGCAGGCGCTGCTCTTTCGGATCAATCAGCTTAGCAGGTCCACGTCTTCTACCCGCAGGAGGCAGCTTTCCAAACAACTCGCGCCCCAGAATACTGAGCACATAGATGCCCAGAATAATGCCAATCCACGGTACAATTGCAACCGTCTTATCCTTCAAACCCTGCAATTGCACATCGGATGATAGCGCTATTAGTGCTCACATATATCGACATCGCCTTGATCCATGCAAAGAACGATTTTGCCGCCAATCCGGCCACCACCAGAAAGACACCCAGCGTAATCGGCGCAGCCGTACGTGGCAGGTAAGGACCAAACCGCGTCGAATCGCGGAATCGTTCCCGCACAGGCCACTTCAAACCCAGTTCCCAGGCAATCAAGGCTGCAACAAAGGCTCCAAAGACGCCCACCGTCAAAAATGTAGCCTCTTTCGTCGCATAGGAGAGCGCGAAGGCTGCCGCGCTCGTGATCAGCCATCCGATGCGGCGACTGCGTACATAGCGTGCAAAAGCAACTACCATCAGGATGGTGAAGAAAGCCATGTAGATATCTTCGCGTGCAAAACGTGAGTAGTAGACCAGGGTTGCTGAAACAGCCAGCAGCAAACATGCTAACCAGGCACCAACCTTACCAATATAGTCACGCAGGAAATATGGAAGCGCCACAATCGCCGTTCCCAGTGTAGCCGCCGGTATACGCAACGTAAAGTTATTCACCCCATTATCCGGTGCGCCCAACATTTGCGCAATTTTATAGGTCAAGGCGATGATATGAAACTGGAATGGTCCATGCAGCAGCGGATTGTATGTATAGCAAGAGGCCGTTGAACCCGCTGGCGGATTGAAACATGCACTCCAGTGGGCTATCGTGTTGAAGAGCTGTAAAGAAAAGTAGCCATGCAAGCTCTCATCATGGTGCAGCGGCTTATCTCCAAGACCCCAGAAGCGCAATATCGCACCGAGTAAGATCACCACCCCAAAAGGTATCCAGAGCAGCAACTGTTCTCGCGTGGGAGGAGAAAATCCGCGTCGACGAGGTGGCTCTACCAGTTCCTCATCCTCGTCATCAGCAATAGAAGTGTCAGTAGCATTGACATGCTCATCAACCTCCATGGTCTCTTCTTCTGTAGTCTCGGCACTGAAATGTGCATCGTCGTCCGAAACAACAGCATCGGGCGCGTCAATAACAGTACTCTCCTCCACAGGGAGATCGCTTGAAATTATATCCTCGCCCGGTTTAGTTTCATAGCTCTTCAAGGAAACGCTCCTTTTTATCGGCCTTACTCAACTTTATAAATCGTTACGCCCTGTGCCGAATAAACAATCTGCATAAAATTTCCGAAACGGTTTAAATCAGCCTTTATATACGTCTCATGCTCTAATGGCCCAACATAAAGATACTGGGCCTGGTAACGAGCAAGTAGATCCAAAACTACACTGGGATTGGGATCTGTATAAATCTTGTCTATGTCTCCACACCCAGTGTCGGTCGTTCCACAAATCTTGTTCCCATCTCCAACTCGCTGATTAAAATCAGCATTATTCAAATCCCTATTGAGCCAGTTCACCCGCCATTGGTACTCATGACCAACCCACCCCATTATCGTCGGCAAACCCGTAAATGACGAGATACGCGCGTAGTCGCTGTAATCTGGCCCCAGCGCCTCCACTATCACCGGATTGCCCTGAATATGACTATTCAGCCAGGTAATCGCCGCGTAATCGCCAGGACTGGAGACCTGCATATAAGCCAGCCCATCCAGGCTGTTGCTGCGCTGCGCAAAGTGATTAGTGCGTTCTCCGGTTGCCGCGATTGGATAAACAGCGCCCGCCATCAAGAACAGAAGCAGCGCTGTAGCCCAGAAGGTTTGACCGCCGAGCCGCCACCAGATTTGTACCCTCTGTTTCCCGCTACGTACCAGAGATGTAATCGCATCAGGAATAAACCCCTCTAATACAAAATAAACGCCCGCGCCACAGCTAATAGAGAGTAACGCCCATGATTGGAAATAGAACTTAAAGACGGTATTCATGCGCGGAAAGCTCCCCGCGAAAACATCCTTCAAGAAGACCACCTCGCACATCGCTATCAACGCAAAAGCCACCGACCCTAGCAAGAGTGTAAACGCTCGTGACCTGTCATGCAGGTGATATAGCACCAATAGTCCTCCGACCGCTGCGATGCTTCCGGCCACCACAAAGGTTGTACCATTTTTCATAACCGCCAGCGTGGCAATCCCCACCAGTCCAATCACCAGCACGCCTACAACCTTCACATTCAACCAACCCGGTAATCTACGCGTAGGCTTATCGCTTGCGGCATCTTCATTTACAGTATCTTCACTTGCATCATCTTCAGAAGTGGAATGTGTCAAACTCCTCTGTTTCAGCAGGCAAAATACCAGAAACGAAAGGAAGACAAAGGCGAACGATCCATAGATCAGTACCTCGCCCCCAATCCCGCTCGACGAGAACGTAATCAACGGTGAACGGTCCGACGCGCCTACAATGCCTATACCCTGCGATGGCGAGATGAAATTGAGGTAGAAGGGTGCATACAGAAAGAATGACAACGCGGTAAGTACCGCGCACACTGTAAACACATCCAGTATCAGTTCGAGTCGCAAACGCGATCCATACGCCATCCATTGCTGCAACACGATACAAACAAGTGCCAGGGCCAGGTAGGTTGGATAATCCCACCCGTTCATGGTAAAGAGACCACCGATAATCAACGCTGTGATTCCCATCGTGAAAAGCAAGCGCCACCCACGTCCAAAAACACGCAAACCCCTACCGTCATGCTCCATAAACAGGTTCAGCGCAAGACCTATCGCTAAAATAGTAAACGCGAGCGCCAGTACATGCGCATGAAAGCACGAGAGCAAAAAGCTAAACGCTGGAAATTCGTTAATTGTTTTATCGATGACTCGCGACGGGTCAAACCACCACAAGGGGTCCAAATCACCATGTGCCTGAAACCATGATTGCGTTGCGGCCAAGTTGCCTAATAACAGCGCCATAGCGATAGTCAAAAGACCATAAGGAATTGCACCCATCAGCGAGGGATAGACCGTGTCAGGCCTATCAGGAGCCAGGTCATGAGCCAGGTGTGCTCTTGAACGCAGATATCGTGCCCATGAGACGATGTTGCAAGTGACACCAAACAGACAACTCGCCGTCAGCCCAAAGAACGTACAGATACCGGTATTGAAAGCTACATAGGAAGGCTGACCAAGCAATTTTGCCATCACTGCGATCGTATAGTGTGCGTAATAATAGTAATTGATCTGATAGCCAGCCAGCCATATATCACTTGGAGGAAAATGTGGACTGCGCATAATACCGGCCAAAATGCCCTGGTCCATATACATTTCAAAGCCGGTTATATCTGGCCCATAGGAACGAATCCACCCCAGCAAAAACACCATCCCCAGAAATACCGCTTCCGTGACCACAATATAGGAGATATTAGCGCGTATATATTTGATGATAGAGGAGCGCACCCACAGAAAGCCCGTCACATTCAGTGCCAACAGGATCAGTAAAACGCCCGCGATAAACAACTGACTAAAAGGAAGAGCATGCAGATACATTAATGGGAGCCACACGAAAAAAGCCAGCAAAGCTACCCCAATTGCTTTACTGAAAGCCCAACCTCGGTCTGGAAGATTATGAAAAACGGTTATTGTGAGCGGAAGGCACATCAGACCCAGCACTTCGACCAATGCCCACATTTCCAACAATTGAACCATAGATACCCTCTACATGATTTTCGTCTTCCCAGACATTACTATCAAACACGCTCTCAGCACAACAATTTTACCATTCCGTCAGTAGTTAATGACGAATGAACTACCCTACATGTTCCTCTAATATACCATTTGTCTCATTTTATACCAATTCATATATACTTACACCATCGGAACGATATACGAGGCTTAAGCTATCACCAACCATAGCATCAAACTTATCCAAACCTACTGCAGACTGTTGAGCATACGTCTGTCGCTCAAGCTCCCCAACATAGATATAGCGCACATGATAAAAACGCAGTAATTCCAATGCCTGTGCCTTGTCAGGAGTCGTATAGATTATACCAACATCCGTCAAACGGTTCAGCGTCTCTTCATTATAACGTTGTTCGCTTACGTGATCCGGCCATCCCAGTACATCTGGTAACCCCGTAAACACAGAAACTCGATTAAACCACTGGTACGAAACAGGTGCGGCCGCCTCCAATAGCACAGGTGAACCCGCGACATGCTCATTCAGCCACTCAATCGCCTCAGCATCACCCGGATACCAGGCGCGTACAAAAGTGAAACCATCCAACGTTGGCGTATAGTTAGCGCTCTGCACAGGCGGCTGTATCAACGCCCAATCCTCGTGATCCTGCACACGTGCAAAAGTTCCCGCAGCCAGAAACACCGAACAACCCAAAACTAATGCGATAAGTATAACCGACCAGGCACGCCGCACAAAACCAACAAGCACATCCCACAAACGTTGTACCACTAACGCGCCACCCACCGCAAAGCACAGCCATGCCTGTAGAGAGAACTTGAACACCGTATTCATCCGCTCGTAGTCGCCGCCATCCAAAAAATCCCTCACATACGCAATCTCCACGCCCAGGCTAATACACAACCCCATCAGCAGCATAAGATAAATATATCGACTAACAACGCTATATCTAAAACCCCAACTTACTGCGCCCCTTGTCTTATCCAGCCTCCCCGACAGCGTCAAAGCATTAACATCCGCTCCACCAACCGCGCCACAATCCTCTACCAATCTCCCGGACGCGTACTTCCTCTGCGCAATTTCCTCTCGCCATGATACGACACACAGAAACACCCCCCATCCAATCAGCACCGCCAATAGTGCCTTCAGCCCCAGAACCGCACTTCCCACCAGCGCCCCTCCACACAGCACCACATAGCACCCCACTCGCCACATCAACGAACTTTGAATCCGTCCACCAATCCCTGTTTGAGTCCTAGCTCTCCCACCCCAAAACCTCACCCACCACCGATAAAACTCAAACAAAAAGAAACTGACCACAAGGAAAATCCACAATCCCGATATAGTTAGGTAATCCCCTAACTGTCGTCCCCAACTTCACCAGCCCAAGCCCATTCACATACAGCTCCTGATAATTCGCATAAAAAGGCCAGTACAGCAGATAACCCGCTCCACAGATCAGCGCAAACTTCACCACCGTAAAACCCAACGCAATAAAAAGTTCCCGTTTAGAACCCCATTCCTGCTCCTATATTTCCCGTATAATGAGCACCGCCCCCAAAATTACCGCGTAGACCGGCATATCCCAGGGATTAATGCACGCAATCGTGCCGAAGACGAACGCAGCAAGTATATAGAGCAGCGCTTTCCCTCTTCGCTGCTCCCCAGGCATCGTGCTTTCTCCACTACGACTAAGCAGCAGTGCCGCTGCTATCCCTAACATCAGCACAGCAATCGGCATATCAATCACATGCGGATGTAGATCAGCAAAAAGAAAGCTCCAAAACGGAAACTCATTGATGGTAAAAGGAATGATACGGCTACTCTGCCAGTAATTAAATCCCAATGCTGGCATATGCCCGATTGCCGCCACAAGCTGTGCTTTAAACTGCGCCAAACCATCAAAGTTGCCGATCAAAGCAGCAAAATATCCTCCCAGCAGAGCTATGGAGAAACGACGCGTCAAACTATAGACCAGCGCCACGACCCCCGTAAACGTCAACGCAAACAACGTCGGTATAGCAAGGTTGAACGCGGTTGTAGGCACAACCGCAGTCAACTTGGTCAGCGCCCCAATCACGATATAGCCATAATAGTAGTAATTGATATAGCCACCCGCAAACCACGGATCAATCGGCGGCATGTAGGGACTACGCAACACAGCATTGAGAAATGCCAGCTCCATCGGCTTTTCCCCGCCCATTGAGATATGCCAGAGATCGGGATCAAGCGAACGAATACCAATAAAGGCCAGAAAAGCAACCGTGAAAATAATCTCTTCAATGAGGAGCAACCGCCAATGCTCTCGCAAAAACACCATCACCGCCTGTCGCTGCCGTATCAACAGAGCAATGGCGCACAACAGCAACACAATCAGTACCACCACCAGCGAGAAACGGCTAAAGGGAAGAACATGCAAGTTCGCCAGCATCCACGCAACATAGGCAAGTATCAATATACCAAGCAATTTGCTAAAGATGTAGCCGCGGTCCGCCAAACCACTAAATGCAAAGAAAACCAGTGGAAATACCAGCAAGCCCAGCAAGGTGAGAGTAACCCACCATACAAACACAGGCACAGCATTGGAAAAGCTATCCGCTGGAAATTGCACACCCAAAGGAGGAGATTGCTGATCATCCGCAATCTGCTGAGGGCTGAGCAATAAGCTTTTCTGATCACCCGAAAGGCCCGCACCAGAAGCTGGCAACTGCACACCCTGTAAAAGTTTATCAAAGAGCTGAGTGTATGTATAAGGATAGGGATTGTCACGCACAAAGATACGTGCTGTTGGATGATCGAAAACGGAATAACTCTCATCAGCCCCACTATCATCAAGCGTGATCCCAAACAAGTTGGGTCGATTCGAGAACTGCGCCGCCAGGTGAAAACCCAACTGCCCGCTAAAAAGCAACTGGTAATAATGAATAGTCAGCGGGTAACGCATTGGAAGACGCGGAATCGATTTATCGAGGCGATCCGTAGCCATCGTAATAGCATTAACCGTTGGCAGAAGCCTTGCAAGCTGCTGAGCTTTCTCCAGCGTATCATCTCCATACAGATCCAAACCGGTCTCAGGCTGTCCATTTGCATCAGGGTACGTCAACTGCTGGTAGAAAGAAGGATCATCATTACCAACCGCCACCGGCAAAGGATCATCCCACTGCTCATACGTCAGCACACTTCCCGGCCTCACATGCGCATAGATCCAATTCGATGCCTGGATACGCGTATTCGGCACGCTATACACATTCAGCAGCGCCAACCCCTGAAATACCGTCCCGCCAAGCACCAGCACAATTGCCGCATACGGCAAACCCCTCGCCACATATTTCTTATAACCCGAATAATCAGTCCTTTCGTGCCCTAACCATGCGATCAAGACAGTTGCAGCCATCAACGTCAGGAAAGGATACAAAGGCAGCATATAGCGCATAAATTTGACATAGAAGCTTCCCGTAATTGCCCCATACACAAACACCCACGACAACACCACCAGCCAAGCGCTCCCCTCACGCTTCCACACTCTCCACAGGAGCCAGAGCAAACCCGCAAACGCCGCCAGTCCCAACATCAGTCCCAGGCCCCAAAAGAGCATATTCTCCGCCTCATACACATAAGGAATCGTGCCCGCAAACTGCCGCACATATGGCAAATCAAGCGCTCCCCGCGCTAAATCCCCCTGCTGGCTCACCTGCTGCACGAAATTGCTCAGATCCAGCAGCGCATAGGGCATGACTATAAGAAAAGATAGACCCGTTGCTGCTACCGCAAAACAGAACGCACTGAGGGAGGTAAAAAGATCGCGCCGCATCCAACGCAAAATCACAGCAACGAGCAGCGGCACAATCAACGGTGCAGCGCTAAATTTGGTGGCAAGCGCAAGCCCATAACCAATTCCTGCCACTATTGACCAGCGCACGGGTGCATCGGTATCTATCAATGCAACGCTCGCGAGAACGGTAAGCATCACAAAGAAGAGCAGCAGACTATCGACAGCATAGAAGTGCGCGAGTTGCAATTGAAATGGGGTGAATGCTACCAACGCCGCAGCCAGTAGAGCCACCTTCCAGGCATGTCGTCGTACCGCCGCAACATCATTCGCCAGCAGTAGACCCAACCAGCCAGTCAGTAGAATAGTGCCACTATCGAAGACCGCGGAAACAGCTCTCCCCACCAGAGTAAGATTAGCAAAGCTCCCAAGTGTTGGGAAAAAGTGGCTAAGCAAATTTCCCACACCCGCCAACAAATACATTGGAAAGGAGCCATAGGCAAAGAAATGTGGATTGAGCGGCGAGTTCACAGGATCAAAGAACTGCGCCAGGCTACTCGGCCACCTCAACGCAACAACATGAAAGAGTATCTGCCGCTCATCAGGATGAAAATTGTTACCATCATCCCAATTCAAGCCATACAAGCGCAGCAACAGCCCAAGCAACGTAATGCCAACCAGGACCAATGGCTGCCAGTGCTTCCGAATAGTGCTCTTCACGGTCGTTGTCTTTTCCACCCTCCATCGCTCTGAGGGCTACCGTTTACTCAATCAATCTGCCTACGGAGTTCTGCCCTAGTATAGTAGGTGTGCCAGAATGGGTCAAGTAGAAATTGTAAATTTTTCCGCTAATTCGGTTTAGCCGTGTATTATTTATTGTAGGGACAAGACATTAGTTTGAAGCATATTGCTAACCAGTACAAGAGATGATAGCATATGAAAAACTATGAGCAACTGTTCTACATCAGAATATATGGGGAAAAAGCTAATGGTTATGGAACAAGTGCGGAATCTTAAAGCCTCTGAACTGCCGCTAGATACACTACATAATCTGGCATCAGATATCTCATGGAGCAATCCCCCTACTATCTCTCCTGGTCTCTCACCTATTGAATTATGCCAGATAATTGGTGAATGGTATATAAGTCAAAGCAGTGAGACACGGCGTCACAATACCGGACAATTTTTCACTCCACCCATTGTTGCCCGCTATATGGCAAATTTGGCAGGGAAACTCCACAATCATGTTCGCGTACTTGATCCCGGTGCAGGCCTCGGTATATTAGCTTGCGCTATTTGCGAATCTGCTAGGATACAAAAATTGTCTGCTCTTTCCATTGTGGCTTATGAATCTGATCCTGCGCTGTACGCCCTCTGTTCCTTCACACTCAACTATGCTCGCAACCTGTTGCATGCGGAGGGTATTGAGCTATCCATTGAGTTGTATCAACAGGATTTTATTGAGGCAATGGCAGAACAAATCACGCAAATATCCCTTTGGTCAGGTGGGCTTCAACCACAAGAACCCTTTGATCTCGCCATTCTCAATCCTCCGTATTTCAAAGTGAATCAAAAAGACACACGCGCAAAGCTTGTAAAAGATATTGCTCATGGGCGCACAAATATGTACACCATGTTTATGTCTTTAGCCGCATCTTCCTTACGAGTGGGCGGGCGCTTTGTATCAATCACTCCCAGATCCTTCGCTTCTGGCACATATTTTCAACACTTTCGTCATCAGTTTTTTGGCACCATCACGCCTGAATTGATTCATATATTCGATTCGAGACGCTCTGCTTTTGAGGATGCCAACGTACTTCAGGAGAACATTATTGTTGCAGGCATCAGAAAGGGAGTGGCTGCAATGGACTCTCCATTTGTTAGCATTTCACGAAGCCAGGGACTAGATGACTTAGTTCACCCCTTAATCCAACAAGCACAAAGGCGACTCATCATAGATGAAAAGCAGAAAGATCCTGTACTTCATTTACCAACAAGCGATATTGATACGCATCTTTTACAAGCTTTCAGACATTGGAATAACCGTCTAGTGACATATGGGCTGGAGATATCGACAGGTCCAGTAGTTCCATTCCGGGCCACTAATTTACTGACTTCTTTGGAAGATGTTAGACAAGGTAAGGCTGTTCCTCTTCTATGGTTACAGAATGTACATCGTATGGATATCAAATGGCCACTTGAGAACTTTAACAAGCCTCAAGCAGTATTTCTCCAGGCAGATCAGAAGTTACTTGTTAAAAACGCTACGCAGGTCATTTTACGACGTTTCAGTGCTAAAGAAGAGCCTCGTCGCATCACAGCCGCAGTTTTATCAGCATGCTCATTCGATACCGAATTGGTTGGATTAGAAAACCATTTGAATTATCTGTACCGTCCTGTTGGAACACTCTCTTATGAGGAGGCGGTAGGGATTGCGGCCTTCCTCAATAGCACCCTGGTCGATCGCTATTTCCGCATTACCAATGGCAACACTCAAGTTAATGCTACTGAACTAAGGAAACTCCCTTTACCTCCATGGGAACAACTGACTCGCATTGGCCAACGAGTGGTGAATTCGCAAATTGAACAAGATTTTGATGCGAGTAGAATGTATCTTAATGGAGGAGCTTGGCAAAGATTTAATTGTGGGAAATGAAGAAGATGATCTCCAACTCCCTATACTAAAAGATTCGAGGATATCAATGGGCAAAATTCAGGAGGCACAACGCATTTTGCAGGAACTCGGTCTTCCCCCTGCCCAACAGAACGAAATTAGCGCACTCACTTTACTCGCATTATGCAATCTAGACGAAACGACATCTTGGACAAAAACATCAAGGCAACCAATCACTATTCACAACATGATGGGCTTTATGAAGCAGCACTACGGCAGAAGCTATGCGGAGAATACTCGCGAGGTTGTACGCCGCCAGGTAATTCATCAATTTGAACAAGCTCGTTTAGTAGATCGCAACCCGGATGATCCCACACGTCCTACAAACAGCCCTAATACTTGCTATGCATTAACCGAAGATGCTTTTGAGGTATTAGCCCGATTTAATACTCAAACCTGGGAAGATGTCACTACGCGTTTTCTAGAAAAACATGGTGCACTATGGGAACAATACCAGAGAAGTCGTCATTCCGTGGCTCTACCGCTCAAGTTAGCCGATGGTAAAGAACTCTACCTCACTCCAGGAAAACACAACGAGCTTCAAATCGCCATCATTGAAAAGTTTGGCCCACGCTATGCAGCAAACTCCACAGTACTATATCTAGGCGATGCCGCTAAGAAGTTTGTGATCTATGAGCGGGAAAAGTTAGAACAACTAGGCGTACCAATGACAACTCACGATAAGCTACCCGATATCATACTTTATGACGAAACTAAGAACTGGCTTTATCTCATTGAGGCCGTAACATCGCATGGACCCGTATCGCATAAGCGCCGTTATGAGCTAGAAAGGTTGTTAAAGGAATGTATAGCAGAACCAATCTATATATCAGCTTTTCTTAACTTTGCTGAGTATCGGCGTCATGAACTACAAATTGCATGGGAAACCGAAATCTGGATAGCAGAGATGCCAGAGCACATGATCCACTTCAATGGTGAAAAATTCCTGGGGCCACATAAGCGATCATAAATCACCTGTAGCCCCAGTATCACGATAGCTATGCAGCCTCCCTACCTCCATCATTAGCTTTGATCGTAACACTTCCCTGAACCAACGCCACAGTCTCAATGGTAAGCTGACCCTCCACCACATCCACAATCACCCTATCACCGTGCGAAAGAGTACCACGCAAAATCGACTCCGCCAGCATATCATCCAGCATCCTCTGCACCGTTCGGCGCAAAGGCCTTGCACCATACACCGGATCATAGCCATGCTCCATCAGCAAAGAGCGAGCAGCATCAGTCACCTGAAACTCGATAGACTGCTCCACCAATCGCTCCTGAGTCTGCCCGATCATCAGATCCACGATCTCGCGCAAATGCTCCTGCTCTAAAGTATGGAAAACCACAATCTCATCAACGCGATTGAGCAGCTCCGGCTTGAACAAATCACTAAGGCTGGCATCACCTGCGCCTGCAAGTGTTCGTGTGCACTTGTCTGGACTTCTTGCTTGCTGGCACGTTCAGGTGAAAAACCCATCTCAATCTGAGCAGAGTGCTGCGTCCCAATATTGGACGTAATGATAATGATCGTATGCTTGAAGCTAACAACCTGGCCATGTGAATCGGTCAGACAACCATCATCGAGCGCCTGCAAGAGCAGATCAAAGACCTTCGGATGCGCCTTCTCAAACTCATCGAACAACACCACACTATAAGGCGCCGCCGTACCGCCTCCGCCAACTGACCAGCCTGATCATATCCAACATATCCCGGAAGCGCACTTATCAGCCGTGAAGCATGATGGCTCTCCATAAATTCGGTCATATCCAGTTTGAGCAATGCATTCTCATAATCACCAACGCCTCGCGCAGCCTTTGTATTTCCTCAGGCGCAACCGATCGCTGCGTGCACATCCGTGACGCCGCCTCATCAATCAAATCAATCGACTTGTCAGGCTGAAAACGCGCTGCAATATGTTCAGGAGCAATTAAGTCTATGCCGCAGTTGTACAGCTTCTTCACGCGAATACAACAGCGCCTGCCGTGCCTCCTGATTATAACGATTGAGTCGGCTCATATTTCCAATCCTTCCAGAATAAAACATCTATGCATCTTGCGGATGCTTTCGCAACAATAGTAATCGGGCATGCCGCGTTTTCAGGAAAGAGCAAGGGACTAACAGCCAAAAAAGTCAAGAAAAAAATCCACACGTTTTCATGTGGACTGCCCGTTTTAGTTTCTCCATCACTTTTTGAGATCTTACGTACCGCTGTCACCTGCGCTGACTTCTCGCGGCCCTTTACTCATATCCAATATGCACAACCTTATACCGAAGGGATCTTTAATAACCGCGCACTTGCCTATCACAATATCAAACGGCCCAACCAGCACATCACAGCCTTTCCCGGCCAGAACCTGTACTGCCGAAACCACATCATCGACCAGGTAATGCACCTCTACTCTCGACGGAATACTCTGATCGCAATGCAGCACAATCTCAGCATCCGTCTCTGGAAACCCTAGTCCAACAGAGCTGGCATCTTTCCAAATTACCCGAAGACCAAACACATCAACATAAAATGGCGTAGCGGCTTCAAGATCATCCACTCGTACCATCACACAATCAATTTTTCGTAACATCCATCGCTCCTATATTCATTTATTCACCTGCATCTTTAATGTAGAATGGCGCTTTCAGATACTTCCAGAAGAACAGCCGCCCCAATCAGTGGAGCATTCTCACCCAACCTCGCAAGACTCAATTCGAGAGTTGCCCCTCTAAGCATCCCATTAACCTTATCTTGTGAGAGTGATAGCAAAAATGCATTATTGAGCGCGATAGCCCCACTTATAGCAACCGCATCTATGCGCGTAAGCTGAGCCAGATTAACAAGCCCAACAGCCAGCTTATCACTAAAAATTTCCCAAAAAGCGCTATCAGTTATTTGAGCCGGTGAGCAGCCATAGCGCAATTCAATCTGTCTCCCGCCCGTAAATGTCTCCAGGCATCCCACCTGTCCGCATAGGCATTGTCGCGTATTCCCATCCAGTATCTGATGTCCTATCTCAATTGAAGATGTGAGACCAATTCCCGCCTTACTAAGTTGTATCGCTGCTCCCGTTCCAGTAGAGACCGTTAAATAAGCGCATCGGTCGAAATCGCGAATGTACCCAAACTTCTTCTCGCCCAGCAACCCACACACCGCATCATGCGCAAGCCGCACCGGACAACCGAAGTGATCAAACAAATCCTGCGCAAACGGTTTACCAACATACTCCGGGAGATTTGGTGCAACAACAACCCCACCCCCATCTTTCGCTATTCGTCCCCCAACCGATACCCCAATTCCTGCATATCTGTGCATACTGTTGCTTTCGATTGTGAAAATGATGTTACGCAGTTGCCGCTCGTAGCTTTGCTCTGTAGGAAACTTTGCAATAAGTGTGAAATCCGGTGAGTCCAGCGATTGAAATAAACCTACTCGTGTGCCGGTACCACCGATGTCCACTCCGATGGATGGAGTTTCATCCAGCCTTGCCGTTATTATGTCTACCATCATACTTTACCAGGTATTACTCAATGACCACGAATCGCAACGGGATGAATACGCAAAGCAACCGAATAGATCGATGCAAAACGTTCCGGCGTAGCATACCTGCTCGCAATTAAATCCCGATACTTTTCCACCCACGCAGGCAACCGATCCGCCGGAGGATCATCTGAACTCACCACCGCACGGCCCGTGAAGACGATAATATTACCTCCCGTTCCATTCCCATCAAAATTCAGGGCTACCCTTGGATTCTGTTGCAAATGCACTAACCGTTTAGCATCCGCACGACTATACACGAGAAACGTCAATGAACCCTCATCCCACAAAAACCCCACAGGAGTAGGCTGCGGCATCCCCTTCGCATCAACCGTCGTCAGCCAGATCAAACGCTCTCCCCGCAACCGACGAGCCACCCGTTCGCCAAATGGGGTTGATGGGTCTGGAAGTTGAAAAGTCATAATGTCTCCGCTATCGCTTTTGAAATGCAAGGCCAGCGTTTCCTCGCTGGCTTATAGCAAGATTATATCTCAAAGACTGGCAGAGAGGGACAAAGTGTTTCTGATGACCGCTAAGTGGTCAGTAGCCATTTCTCGTTTTTTGTGCAAATGCTCATTGAAAATGTTACCACTTAATAGTTGAGTTTACCTCACACTGGTTGACGCTTCACGCTGTATGACCACATTCTAGCTGAGACTGCACTAGTGGAAATAGATGATATAATGCAATTTATGAGTACACCCTTTGTTCCAGAGAACTTTCAAGTTCCTGAAAAGCTAGAGACTGATCAATTTAGACTTCGCACGTTAACAGTCAATGATGTGGTGAAGGACTACGATGCAGTTATGACCAGCATTGACCACCTGCAAGGAGTATTTGGGAAGCGTTCTACATGGCCATCTGAGTTAACTCTTGAACAAGATTTAATTGATTTAGGCTGGCATCAAAAAGAATTCCAACGCAGAACCTCTTTTGCCTACACCGTTATGAACCTCCATGAAAGCCAGTGCTTAGGGTGTGTGTACTTGTTCCCCTCTCAAAACGAGGAGGTAGATGCTGAAATCTATTTGTGGGTCAGACAAAGTGAGTTTGATAAAGGCTTAGACCCGATTTTATTTGATACTGTTCGCAACTGGATAACAAACGTGTGGCCTTTTAAGAATGTTCTGTATCCTGGTAGGGAATGAACAATTTACTTCAATGCCATACTCAACTATTGCATTGCACTTGTTGGTTGTCAAATGGATGAGAATACAGGGAAAGGGAATGCGTTTGGTGTGTGGAAAGTTGCAAAATAATAGGTTTCTCTCTTTTCTGTCATCCAGAAATGAGATATTGAAAGAAAGGCCATTATGGCAACTCCACTCACTGGAACCGTAGCACTCATTGGCGCTGGCGAATACCTGCCAACGATTCTGCCAGTAGACAAAATGCTACTCCAACTCCTTACCGAACCCCCACGTGTCGTCGTGGTTCCCACCGCAGCAGCCCCTGACGGTCCAGGCGTTCCAGAACGTTGGGCAAAAATGGGCGTCGAACACTTCGCCCAACTCAATGTAACAGCCGAGCCGGTTATGCTTCTCAATCGCCTAAATGCCGACGATCCCAAAATAGCCGACCAGCTAGCCTCCGCGAATTTTATCTACTTCTCCGGCGGCAAGCCTCGCTACTTACTTGAAACATTGCAGGGAACAGCCTCCTGGCAATCCATCCTCAAAGTCTTTGCCTCTGGCGGCATCATAGCGGGCTGTTCCGCCGGAGCAATGGTACTCGGCGAAGAAATGTTTGACTTCCCCCAACTCTGGCGCACCATCCCGGCGCTCGGCCTTGTACCTGGCATCTCCGTCATCCCCCACTTCGACGAAATGCCCTCGTGGCTCACCTATCCCATCTCTCCCGCCAAACGCAAAACCACTGTCGTCGGCATCGACGGCTCAACAGCCCTCATCGGCTCCAACGGCCAATGGACTGTATCTGGCCGAGGCGGCATCACAGTCTTCTCAGGCAAATCCAAAACCCGTTACGTCACAGGCCAAGACGTACCACTCAATCTACTCCCCCAGACCTCGTAGGGCGCGATTCATCGCCGCCACCGCCGATTTATCGGCCCTGCACCCAACCCCACGTATCCTGATTATTTTCAAAACTCACTATTGACTCTGCGGCTTCATCCCACATCAGTCGTAGCACTTGTACAACACCCTACCTTGTGCTACCATGTCCTCAATCCAACAACAGCATAGAGCCATCAGTTTCTAAACAATCAGCCACATAGGCAACAACAAAACGGCTCTAATCCAACCGCAACCAACAACAATAGGAGCAACCGAAGCACTCATGGACACACAAACACGCACACCCGGCAAATACGGCACCGAAGAAATCGAATCAAATCAACTAGAAGCATGGCCCAATTCAAACCCGGAGCGCGACTACGTAGCGCACATGGAAATACCCGAATTTACCTGCCTCTGCCCCCGATCAGGCTTCCCCGACTTCGCCACCATCATCATTGACTACGTACCCGATACCCACGTCGTCGAGCTAAAAAGCCTCAAACTCTACATCAACAAGTATCGCAACCGCCAAATCAGTCACGAAGCCGCAACCAACACCATCCTCAACGACCTCATCGCCCTCCTCTCACCCCGCTGGATGCGCGTCGTCGCCGACTTCACCGTACGTGGCAACATCAAAACCATCATCTTCGCTGAACATACCACCCCTGAATACAACGGCCCCC
>CAVZTX010000010.1:0-247249 GCA_963778375.1 uncultured Chloroflexia bacterium
ACTGAACGTCAGTGAAGATGTGCTCGGTGCAGCTAATGACCTGTTGGAACGTATTGCCTCAGGTCAAGACGTGGATATAGCGACTCTTGAGGGCGAACTGAAAGGCATCACCACTGTTGCTAAAAGGGCCAGAGACGAGGGCTCAGAGGTAGTCGCAGTTTCAGCACGCCTTGAGGCAGAGCTTGCGGAACTGCCCGAAGAAGATGCCGCCGAATATCTAGAAGCATTGGGGCTGCCCAAACTCGGAACAGACCGCGTTATTCAAGTTGGCTATCGCTTGCTCAATCTGATTACGTTTCTCACTGCTGGCGAGGACGAGGTGCGTGCCTGGACAGTCACCAAAGGCGCAAAAGCGCCGGAGGCAGCCGGAAAAATCCACTCCGACATCGAGCGTGGTTTTATCCGCGCAGAGGTGACACGCTTTGAAGACTTCATGGCATGCGGCTCCTTTGCCGTTGCTGCAAAAAAGGGCTTGCAACGCCTTGAGGGCAAGGATTATGTTATTCAGGATGGGGATATTGCACACTTTCGATTTAATGTAGGCAAATAAGGGGGTTTGCTTGAAGAACTTTTCATCCTTGCCGATCATATCAGCATCACAGCTTGCTCTTTTTGGACCCCTGGCCTGGTGGGTTCACTCTCATCCTGTGCTTTCAACCGATGTGACAATCTCGCAGGCGGTTCAAAAGAAACAATCTCCCATTCTGGATTATGGGTCATTAGCTCTTGACTACGTTGGCACGTATAAGCTCTTGACTCCGATGGCCATTCCGGTTGCCGCGATCTTCTGGATGCGGCGGCTACGCTTAGAAGCTGTCATGCTCGTAGCCATCTCTTTATCGAGTACCTTGCTAAGAACTGTCATTCAACACCTTGTGAAACGACCGCGCCCCAGTCCCCTACTCGTTCAGGTCAAAAAGAAGTCCCATAGCAAGAGCTTCCCAAGCGGGCATGTGATAGCGAGTCTTAGTTTTTGGGGATGGTTATTCGCATTGGGAATGATGTCTTCGAAGCAAATGCGTCCCTGGCAAAAATCGCTATTAACTATCCCTGCACTGATTATCGTGTTGGTCGGTCCCTCTCGCATCTACCTGGGGGATCATTGGGCAAGCGATGTTGTGGGCGGGTATCTACTGGGCAGTAGTTGGCTTGGTCTGTCACTTCAGCTCTATCTCAGGTTGAGGGAAAAAGGCGTGCTGGCTCAAGTAAAGCCATAACGCTTTTCTAAATCATTTCACTCTGTCTCGTCCCAGGGATACCAAAACCACTCCGGCCAGAATAGTGAACATAGCCAGCAATCCTATAGTGGTGATATGCTCACCTGCCAGCCCCACCCCCAGCCCTACCGCGACTACAGGGTTGACATAGGCATAGCTCGTAGCTAGTGCAGGCCGTACATGACGCAGCAGGTAGCCATAGGCGCTGAAGGCAACCAGTGAGCCACCAACGATCAGAAATGCCATTGCCCATAATGACGGCATAGTTGGCAAACTCTTCACCCGTTCGCCGAGAGCAAAGCTCAAAAGGATGAGCAACGCGCCGGCAGTCAGCATTTGAGTCGCACTAGCCATCAGCCCCTTGGGTAGAGGCAGGCGCTGACTCCAAACCGACCCGAAAGCCCAACACATCGGAGCGATGATTAAAGCGATGGCTCCTATTGGGCTGGCAGCCAGGCCGTTTTCCACGTTCAAAAGCACGACGCCTATGAAACCCAGACCTAAGCCTAGTAATTCCATGCGGTTAGGCCAGCGTCCAAAAAGTCCACCGAAGAGCGCTGCCCAGAGTGGCACAGCAGCTATCCCCAGTGCAGCTAGACCCGAAGCTACCCACTGTTCAGCGAAGACAACACCTCCGTTACCACCCACCAGCAAAAGAACTCCTATCGCCGCTGATGCTATCCATTGGGCTCGACTTGGATTTGGATATCCACGCATCCGTAAAAAGAGGTACAGCAGCGCGCCAGCAATTACAAAGCGCACTCCGGCTAGAATGAAAGGTGGGAAACTTCCCAGCGCAACACGCATACCAAGATAGGTTCCACCCCAAAGCAAGTAGAGTGCAAGCAGAGACAATATCACCCCGAAGCGGCTACCAGAAGAAGCTGAAGAGGCCGAGAGAACTCCATCTTTTTTAACTTTGTTACCAATAATAGCAACTTGTTCCTGTTGACCTTGGGCCGAATATGTTTCTCTCATCCAACTTCCGTTCTAGTCCTAACAGCCAGGACAATACGACGCATCGCATTCCCAGACCGTGTATAGTAGGGGCGGGGCTTGCCCCCGCCCTGGAAAAATCTCCCCACCTGCGGCACACAGTTCTAGTGAAATCCATACCAGAGTTGCCGACGCTCCCATTCAGGGCTATTAACACTATCAACGCTATTGAAGCCCCAGCGCGTGGCTGCCATATCAAGCGCCACCAGTACAATAAGCACGATGAGTAGCTCCATCATGCCCTCCTTTCCGCGGTCGAGAAAGTTTGAACGGCTCTACGCTCATTATACTGGCCATGTACCCACCCATCTTTACGAAAAGCGCTGCACCTGACCGGTTAGCCGTTCAATGTTCTCAGTTCGCGTCTCTGGATAGCTCTATCCGAATGATATACAAACAATAGTAGCCGATGAGAGGACTCATTAAAACATCCAAACCGACTGTTGGAAGACGAACTTGGCTCCCATCAACGAAACTAACCATCAACACTATCTATACTGGTTATAGTATACTCTATATTTTCTAACCCGTCAAGCAAATTTCAACAGTTATTACTTGTAACTTCTTGTGCCAGGAGGCGCTGCTTGCGCTCCATACCCCAACGGTAGCCGCCTGTATCTCCGTTTCCTCGCACAACGCGATGGCAAGGAATGGCGATTGCTACGGGATTAGTAGCACAAGCCTGCGCAACGGCGCGTGTTGCCTTGGGTTGACCCACAGCCTGAGCAATCTCACTATATGAGCGAGTGCTGCCATATGGGATTGCGCGTAGCTCTTCCCACACTCGCCATTGAAAAGCAGTGGCCTGTACATCTAACGGCAAGTCCAGATGTGGTTGCTGACCGCTTAAGTGTCTCAAGAGAGCATCGACCCATTGGTTAAGATGAGTACCGTCGCGGTGTATTTCAGCAGCAGGATACTCACTCAAAAGGGCCGATTCAAGAGCTACATCGGAGTCGCCCAGGCAGATCGCACACACACCTCTATCGGTTGCGGCAACCAGCAGGCGACCAAAGGGGCTATCTACAATAGTAAAGTCAATGCGTTTGCCCTGCCCACCCCGGCGGTAAGTGGTTGGAGTCATGCCAAGTTGAGCAGGTGCACGCTCGTAAAGACGACTACTGGAATTGTATCCTGCTTCATAAAGTGCTTTCGTCACAGATTCTCCCTCCTTGAGTTGTACCTTCAACTGTCCCAAACGGCAGGCTTCGGCATATTGGCGTGGTGTAATACCCATCACATGCTTAAAGACTCGCTGCAAATGATATGGACTCATGCTGACCTCGGAACTCAGAGATGCCAGCGTGAGTGGACTTTCAAGATGCGTTTCGATATAGCGGCAAGTACGCTGAACCAATTCCGTATGAGGGTCTTGCACGGCAGTCTGACCCGGTTGACAGCGCCGGCATGGACGGAAGCCAGCCTTTTCAGCAGCTTCGGGCTGTGAAAAGAAAACAACCTGCTCGCGTTTTGGCCGACGGGATGGGCACGATGGATTGCAGTAAATTCCGGTTGAGCGCACCGCATAAACGAAAGTTCCATTCGAGCGGCTATCTCTTGTCTGTACCGCCTGCCAGTAATTGTCTTCGTACATGATGTGTATCTCCTATTCTTAATCCCCAACGCAAAACCACCCAAGACTATGATAGGATACTATGAGGAAGGAATCTATCCGATTCTTGCGTTTCAAATTTCTTTGTCCGAATCGATTTCGAGGGCAAACCAGGAGTTACTATGACCGAATTTGACCAACTGAAAAGTGACATTGATGAACTTGTTCCTGATATGGTGGCGACGCGTCGCGATCTGCACGAGCATCCCGAACTTGCGTTTGAGGAAGTGCGCACCTCTAACATTGTAGCACAGCGCCTGCGCTCGCTGGGGCTGGAGGTTCAGACCGGAATTGCCAAAACGGGCGTTGTCGGACTGCTGCACGGTGGTGTCAGCAAGCCTGGATCGAAAACCATTGCCATTCGTGCCGATATGGACGCGCTGCCAATTTATGAATTGAACGAGATAGAGTATCGTTCGACCATCGATGGCAAGATGCATGCCTGTGGACATGATGGACATACCTCTATCCTACTCGCGGTAGCCGATATTTTAAGCAAGCGCCGTGAAGAGCTAGCGGGCAATGTGAAATTTGTTTTCCAGCCTGCGGAAGAGACCATTGGCGGAGCAGAGCCGATGGTGAAAGAAGGAGCGATGCAGGATGTGGATGGCGTAATTGGGCTGCACCTGATCAGCAACTATCCCTTTGGCCGCGTTGGGGTGCGCGCTGGCACAGTCTTCGCGAGCGCCGACAAGTTTATCTTGCGCGTGAAGGGCAAGGGTGGACATGCAGCCATGCCAGAAGAGGCGGTAGATCCTATTGTGATAGCAGCATATATCGTTACTGCTTTGCAGACGCTGATAAGCCGCGAAACCTCTCCATTCAGTCCAGCAGTCATCACCATCGGCCAAATTTCGGCAGGCACAGCCTTCAATATTATTCCCGAAGTCGCGGAACTACAGGGCACTATGCGAGCATTTAGCGCAGAACACCGCGAAAAATTGGTGCGCCGCATTGGCGAAATCGCCAGCGGCATTGCTAATGCAATGGGTGCTACCTGCCATGTAGAGGTCTTTGATGGCTGCCCGCCATGCGTAAATGACCCGACAATGACAGAACTGGTGCATAAGGCAGCCGTCGAATCCGTAGGAGAAAAAGACGTAGATGACAGCGAGGAGGTCATGACCACCGGAAGTGATGATATGGCGTATTTCCTCAAAACTGTGCCGGGCTGCTACTTTATAGTGGGTGTACGCAACGAGGAGAAGGGTGTGAAATACCCTCACCATCATCCACGTTTCAACATCGATGAGGACGCCTTGCCTATCGGCGTCGAGGTGATGACACGCGCCGCTATGGAATTTCTCAAATAGGTCTGACACAAACACACCCATTCGTTCGTTATTACCCACAGAGCACCGATTTAGAAGGAGAGAAGTTTTAGTGGAGGTTACGTTCCTTGGCCAGGCTGGCCTGTTCATAGAAACCCGGCGGGGAAGTATTCTCTGCGACCCCTGGTTCAACCCGGCCTATTTCGCTTCATGGTTTCCCTTCCCCAGCAATGAGGAGGTAGACCGAGAGAAAATCTCGCGCCCGACTTACTTATATGTCTCGCACCTGCATCATGACCACTTCGATCCCGATTTCCTGCGCGAGCATGTCTGGAAAGAGGCGACCGTGCTTCTGCCAGACTATCCGCTGGATTTGTTAGAACGCGAACTGCGCAAGCTTGGCTTCACAAAGTTTCTTCAGCCGAAGAACAGCGAAGCGATAGAGGTAGATGGGCTGCGCTTCATGATAATGGCAATGGTTGCGCCCATCGATGGCCCCCTCGGCGATTCAAGCTTAATGGTCGATGACGGTGAGACCCGCATCCTCAACCAGAATGACTCGCGCCCAATGGACCTCGATCTGCTCAACAGCTTTGGCCCCTATGATGCACACTTCCTGCAATTCTCAGGTGCCATCTGGTATCCAATGGTCTACCAGTTCCCTGACAAGATGATGCAGGCGCTGGGGCGCAAAAAGCGTGAGAACGAAATGGCGCGTGCCCTGCGTTATATACGGGAGATTGGCGCATCATTTATAGTCCCATCTGCCGGACCGCCCTGCTTCCTGGACGATCCCCTGTTTGGCTTCAACGATTTCGACCGCGACCCGGTCAATACCTTCCCCGATCAGGTGGTCTTCCTGGAGTACTTGCAGGGGCAGGGATTGAATAATGGACGATTGATGATCCCCGGCAGCGTTGCCACCCTGAGCAAGGAGACCTGTACCGTAACGCACCCGCTGCCCGATGAACAGGTACAGGCCATCTTCACCGATAAGCGCACCTACCTCGAAAACTACAAGGCTCGCAAACAGCCGCTTATCGATACACTGAAGGCATCCTGGCCACGTGGACAGGTAGACATTCTCTCTTCACTGCGTGAATGGTTTGAGCCACTGCTAGAACAAGCCGACCTGACCAGCGTCGGTATCAACGGGCGTCTGCTGATCGACTGCGACGTGCAGCAAATCGTGCTCGACTTCCACACCCGCCGCGTCTACGCCTGGGATGGCGAGGAGTGGGACTACCGCTTCCACATCGACCGCGCCTTGATCGAATACTGCATCATCCACCACGAAGAGGACTGGATCAACCAGATTTTCCTCTCGTGTCGCTTTGAGGCGCAGCGCAAGGGGCCGTACAACGAATACGTCTACAACTTCTTCAAGTGCCTGACACCCGAACGCCTGCAATACGCCGAGGGCTACTACTCTGAGAAAACCGCGGTACATCAGCTCTGGGAAAGCAACGGCTATCGCATCCAGCGCCGCTGCCCACACCTGAAGGCCGACCTGACCCGCTTTGCCAAAATAGAGAACGGCGTCCTGACCTGCACCATGCACGGCTGGCAATTCGAACTGGCAACCGGGCGCTGCCTGACCTCTGAGGGCCACCCGCTCTATGCTCAGCCAATCGATCAGGAAGAAAAACCACTTCAAGAACAAGAGCAGATGATCATTCATGCCAATGGTCATGCGCATTCAATACGTACCAAATGCAGCCATTGCTGGTATAAGCCGTCGGACTTGAAGTCATCCGCAAGTTCTAAAACTCAACGGTAAAACTATCAGAACCTGCACCTTCCCATCCTGTAATGCTTCACTGTATAACAAAGTGAAAGAACGAAAAGGAAGGAACAGCGTGCAGGCATGGAGTCTCCATTCTTTGAGGAAGACAGCAGAGATGATCAGCTAGAGGCTATCTTTCGCACACACGTTGCCGACCTCTACCGCTACATCTACCGGCAGGTTCACAATCCCGTCATCGCGGAAGACCTCACCAGCGCTGTCTTTCTCAAGGCTCTTCGCTGGCTCCAGCAGGGCCGTAGCTCAGAGAGTATAAAAGGCTGGCTCTATGCGACGGCTCGCAGTACCATTGCAGACTATTGGCGCGACCAATCCCAGCTCCACCTCCTACCTTTGGAAGCGGCTGAAGAGATGCCGGTGCTCCCAGAGGTGAGCGATGTGCAGATGCGACCAATTCAAATTCGCATCCAACGTCTGCTTGATGGATTGTCCACACGTGAAAGAGACATCCTCACCTTGCGCTTCTTTCAAGGCTATAGTGCAGCAGAAATTGGTCAGGCTCTAGGGCTTAGCGCGAAGCATGTGCGCGTCTTACAACTGCGCGCCCTACGTCGTGCAGCCTTACTCGAGACCGAAGAAAGGAGTGTTCCTGTGGAATCACCAACCATACCATACAATCAGCAAGCGCTTCGTGTCCTGGAACTTACAAAGGAGGAGGCCCGCGCCCTCAATCACAACTTCATTGGGACAGAGCATCTGCTCCTGGGAATTCTTCGTGAGGGGAGCGGAGCAACAGAACTGACCGATCAAGGCATAACTTATGAGAACATGCGCGGAGGAATTCAGTTCATCCTCGGTGGATACGTCCAGGGTACGCCAGATCCCAACCCAGGTTTCACTCTACGAGCGCAGGAGGTGCTCATCCTTGCTAGCGAAGAAGCCCAACATATTGGGGAAACAGCCATCAGCCCTCGTGACTTCTTAGTTGCTATTCTACGTGAAGGGCAAGGAATCGCTGCCAAGTTACTTGAGGTCTCAGGCATACATCTAGAGGACGCGGGAGAGACGACTCGTATCATCAAACTACCAGAACCTGATGAAGGTCCCATCGTGGTACCACCCGACTTCCAGGCAGCCTTAGAACAACATCCAGCAGCACACAGCCTGTTTGAGAAACTCCCTAACTCGAAGAAAAAGAACTTTGTAGACCGGATTGAGCAAGCCGAAGGAGAAACCGCGAGAAAGCAGCAAGTGGAAAAAGCCATTGAGTACCTTCAAAAGATTCATCAGTTTCACCAACAGAGTTCACAGTAAAGGTGCTCTTTCCCTTGGCAGCTCGCTTGCTTCCTGTATACTGAAACTAGAAGAGCAAATATTGCTCCTGCTTGTCCTCCTCTTGTAGTGAGCTTTCCTCTCTAGGAGCACCCTCCCGTGAGCCGAAAGAGCTGATAGCTTCGGCCGCGCACTAAGCGCACCTGCTGGGCAAAGGCGTCCAGCAGTCCGTGCTGCTGCAAGTAGCCAGCCATGATGACCACTTCAGCAAACCAGGCGGGTACCGAGCAGCGGGGTTCCGGCCTGATTTGGAGCTCAATACTCAGGGTGGGTATCATACCTAGCACGACCTCCTTCTGGGAAAAGGGCGCAGTTCTTTCCCAATGAGAGGCCTCTCTTGTCTTCTTCCGCCAGTCCTTTCCTTTGTGTCTGCTCGTTGCGCATCCCGTGGGGAGTGTTTTGTTTGATGGAAATACCTCTTGCTTGCTTCGGGACAGCGGGACATTTGATGATGAATTTTTGGATGGTGCGTTTGTCTGTGAAGGTGGGAGATAGACGATTGAGGAAGAGTTGGGACATGGTTGGTTGCTCCTGAAGAGGGGAGGTGGTCGATTGAGGACCATGGGACAGCGAGGTTCGCTTTATTATTTTAAGTACACGATGTAGCAAGCGGGCTGCCAATGGGTTGAGATAGACTTCTGGTTGCTGATATGTGATACAGTATCGAATAGCTGTTCAATAGATTTTTGCTAGATATAGGAAGGAGCAGAAGAGTATGACGCAGAATACATCCTCGGTTTGGAAATTCTATAAAGGTTGGGATGTTTATCAGGGGCATCTGGTGAAGGAGGTTGAGCCGTTGACGGCGGAGCAATTGGAGTTGAGGATATCGCCTAATCTGCGTTCGATTGGGTTGCTGGCGAAGCATATTGTACGGACGCGTGCTAGTTGGTTGTATAACTTGATGGGTGAGGGTGGGACGGATGTGGCGGCGATTGCACAGTGGGAGCATGATGGTGAGGTACCGTCAACCGCTGAATTGGTGCGTGGGTTGAAGGTGACGTTTCGTGCGTGGCAGGAGTGTCTGGAGCGGTGGACGCCGGAGGATTTGGAGTATGTGTTTAGAGGTGAACGATGGGGTCAGCGGTATGAGCTTTCGCGGCAGTGGGTGATCTGGCATGTGATTGAGCATGATTTGCACCATGGAGGAGAGATGTCTTTTTCGCTGGGAGCGTTTGGACTAGCGGCACCGGATCTTTAATCAGTAATGTAAAGGGAAAAGAGTCCAAGATGCCAGACATGAGCATAAAATATGACATTCCGCCTGGATTCACTCTACGCCATACGCTTCGAGGTCACAAGGATATAATCAACCGAATCGCCTGGTCTCCTGATGGAAGTATCCTTGCCTCTCCGTCTGAAGACAAAACCATTCGTTTGTGGGAGACACAGACGGGGCAACTGTTGCGAACCCTTAAAGGGCACTCTGCGAGTGTCTTCAGCGTTGCTTGGTCCCCAGATGGACGGCTGCTTGCCTCTGGCTCTGAGGATAAGACTATTCGCTTGTGGGATGTGCAGATGGGGCAACCGCTACGATCTCTTAAAGGGCACACTGGGAGTGTCTCCAGCGTTGCTTGGTCTCCAGATGGACGAGTACTCGCCTCTAGCTCTCACGATCAAACTATTCGCTTATGGAACGCAACTACCAGGCAAACGCTACAAACCCTTTATGGACACTCCGACTGGATCTACAACATTGCTTGGTCCTCAGATGGGCAGTTGCTTGCTTCCGGCTCTACTGATAGGACTATTCGTCTGTGGGATTCCAAGTCAAGACACTATACACATATCGTCGAAGGCCTTTCCAGCTCTGTAAGGAATATCTCATTTTCCTACGACGATCATCTCCTTGCCTCAAAGTCGGGGGATGGGGCTGTTCGCATTTGGTATGTCGATACTTGGGAGCAAGTAGAGACACTCAAAGAAGATAGTTCAGACTATTGGTCCCCCGGTTTAGCTTTCCATCCCAAACTTCCCATCTTGGCAACCCTTGGCGAAGAAGACAAAGTGATTCGCATTTGGGACCTGGACGTTCACACTCTCCTAGGAACTGCTCCCGCTACTCCTTCAGTTCACTACACTAATGCCAAGGTTGTGCTGGTAGGCGATAGTGGAGTCGGCAAATCTGGACTAGGTCTTGTGCTCACAGGTCAGCCCTTTGTTCCTACTGAGTCAACGCATGGTCGCAATGTTTGGAACTTTGATAGCAGGGAGGTTGACCTGGATAGCAGGCGCAAGGAAAAACGGGAGACGCTGCTCTGGGATCTGGCGGGTCAGCCCGGCTACCGACTCATTCATCAGTTGCACTTGAGCGAGGTTGCATTAGCATTGGTTGTTTTCGACTCTCATAATGAGACTGACCCGTTTGCAGGAGTACGTCACTGGGTACGTGCTCTGCGATTGGCAGAACATGTGCAGGGGAATGCAGCTTTGCGCATGAAGAAGTTTCTCGTGGCGGCACGCATTGATCGAGGTGGAAAGAGTGTTAGCCGTGAACGCATCGATACGCTGATGCAGGAATTGGAGTTTGATGGCTATTTTGAGACCAGCGCGAAAGAAGGACTGAATATCGCGTTGCTCATTGAAGCTATTAAGAATGCGATAGAGTGGGAAATGTTGCCTAAGGTGATATCGACTCAGCTTTTCCAGAGTATTAAGGCATTTCTAGTCACTGAGAAAGAGGCTGGGCGACGACTATCAGCATCTGATGATCTTTATCAGACATTTTTGAAGCTCGAGACGCAAGTAAGCGAAACCGAAGATTTACCTGGACAGTTCGCAACATGCATCGGGCGGGTGGAGTCGCAAGGATTGATTCGACGGCTCAGTTTTGGCAATCTGGTGCTGTTGCAACCCGAATTGTTGGATGCGTACGCTGCCGCGTTGGTGAATGCGGTGAGGGATGAGCCGGATGGGTTGGGGAGTATCTTGGAGGAGAAGGTAAGAGTCTGTGATTTTGCAATGCCGAAGGATGAACGCCTGACTGATAAGGAGCAGGAAAGGTTGCTGTTGATTGCGATGGTTGAGGATTTGCTGCGCTATGAGATTGCGCTGCGGGAGCAAGGAGAGGATGGACAATACCTGGTGTTTCCGGCCCAGTCAACGCGTGAGAATCCGGATTTGCCTGATCCGGAGGGAAAGATGGTGGTGTTTGGATTCGAGGGGCCGGTGCAGAATATTTATGCGGCGTTGGCAGTACGACTATCGCATAGTGGGGTATTTAAGAGGAAGGAGTTGTGGAAGGATGCGATGACTTTTACAACCAGGGCGGGCGCAACGTGTGGGATGTTCTTGCGCAATATCGGGGAGGGACGCGGGGAGCTGACGCTGTTTTTTGATAAGGGGGCGAGTGAGGAGACGCGGCTTAATTTTGAGGATTATGTTGAGTTACATTTGCAGAGGCGAGCGATACCGGAAAGTATTACACGACGACGGATTTTTGTGTGTGGCGATTGTGAGGAGCCGCTTACAGAAGGGCAGGTAATGCGACGGAGGGAACGAGGGTATCAGTTGGATAGATTGTCCTGTTTGTGGTGAGCGTATTTCGCTGCTTGATCGGGAGGAACGGCTGACGGAGGCGCGTTCGTCGAGGGTGCATGAGATGGATCGGGCGGCTGATAGTCAGCGGGATCGGGCGATGGCGCAATCGACGGTGCAGGGGAAGCAGGAGACGAAGGATTTTGATGTGTTCCTGTGTCACAATGGTAAGGATAAGGATGAGGTGAAGAAGGTGGGAGAACTATTGAAAGAACGAGGGCTTTTGCCGTGGCTAGATGAGTGGGAATTGCCACCAGGTCAACCCTGGCAACGTCTTTTGGAAAAGCAGATAGGGCAGATCAAGTCAGCAGCAGTTTTTGTTGGCAAAGATGGAGTGGGTCCGTGGCAACGGATGGAATTAGAGGCGTTTCTACGCAAATTTGTGAATCGAGGTAGCTCTGTCATCCCTGTAATTTTAGCCAATGCTTCTAAGAAGCCAAAACTTCCCATCTTTTTAGAGGGTATAACCTGGGTTGATTTTCGTAAGGAGGTTCCGGATCCGGTGGAGCAGTTGGTGTGGGGGATTACGGGGAAGAGGAGACAGATCTAGATGAATCTCTGGAGCGAACAAAAAATGAGCAGCAATGGAGAATTAGTGACGGGAGTAATAATATGCCAAACGAAACCTATGGTGTCGAGGTGCGGCGGGTAGACGGCCGCTACGAGGCTTCTATAGACGAACTAGAGGCGACAGTAAGCGGGGCAACGACGGAAGAAGCCCTGGAGAATGCGCAACGGGAGATTATCCGGCGCAAGATAGAGCGGGTACGGGCGAGAAAGCCACGCGGTACTGAACGGAAGCTAACAGTCGCATAGTTGCGAGGAAAAGATGATCCGGGCATCAAGTTGATGCCCGGATTTTTATTGTGTTCATGCCATTATTGGCCTTTAAGTACGTTTTTGATGTTAGTAAATTGCGTGAATGTTCGACGATTTTTAAGATGAAAGGTAGGAAAGAGGATTGAAGCAACATCTGAATAGCCGTTTTCTTGCTCGGCTCGTAGAATAGATACACATGCACATTGCAAGAAAATCTACGCTCTCCATCAGTCATGCCGAATGCAAGAGGGAGAGAAAAGAAAGGAAACATCGATGAACACACGTGATCAGCACCAAAGGTCGCTAGATGTTGGAGGGACTCGGTCATGAGAAAAGTGATTGTCCTTGAATTCATCACCCTTGATGGTGTCATACAAGCCGGCGGCGGACCAGAGGAAGATACCAGTGGTGGCTTCGCGTATGGCGGGTGGCAAGCTCCCTATTCCGACGATGTTCTTGGAACCGTCATGAAGAGGCAGATGAACCTGCCGTTTGATCTGTTGTTAGGGCGCAACACCTTTGAAATTTGGGCAGCGTACTGGCCGCACCATGCGGATATCTGGCCGGGCGTCAATCCAGCAACCAAGTACGTCGCCTCGAATACCATAACTTCTCACCAATGGCAGCCCTCCGTGTTTTTAGGCGGAGACCTTGTGGAAAAAGTCAACAAAATCAAGCAAACGCCAGGGCCGGATTTGCACGTGTACGGAAGTGCAAATCTCGTCCAGACGCTCATGAAGCATGATGTGGTCGATGCGTTCTGGCTCAAGATCTATCCGCTGACGTTGGGTAGTGGAAAACGGTTGTTTGTCGAGGGCACCATTCCGGCGGCATTCAAGCTGACGGAGAGCCAAGTCTCCCCAAGTGGCATCATTATCGCGAATTACGAGCGTGCTGGCGCGGTTACAACCAACACAGTGTCAGGAAGCAGACATCCCTGAGGTCACGAGGAGCATTCCCAAACCCACATTTGCTTCGACCGTGCATCACGCGCGAACGGGGGAACATCGGCAGATTGGTGAACAGCAATTCGAGGCTGTGAGCCTGTGCTCATTTTCCACTACATCGCAGGTTGGCCAATGTGTGATACAGTATTGAAGAGGTATTCTATACTTCTGTTAAAGAGAGTTTTACAAGATATTGAGAGGAGCAAGAAGGTATGACGCAGAATATATCCTCTGTTTGGAAATTTTATAAAGGTTCTGTTCAGTTGCCTTCGCCCCTACGGACATATCCATCAGTGATGTGTAAATCCTGGATTACCATTTAGTAAAGGAAGGGTGTTGTATGCATACATCTATATGGGACCCTGATGTTCAGGCAGTATTTGACCAGGCGAAAGTACCTGAGATTAGGAGTGTGCAGGTGGGAGGGAGGACGGTTGAGATTGAGGTGCCGTTTGCTTCGCCGGAGGATTGGCGGGATGTGTGGATTTATTTTTTGATGGTGGATCGGTTTAATAATCCGGGGGCGGCTCCGAGGCATTTGCCGTGGAATGGGGAGTACGCGGATTTTCAGGGGGGGACGATTGAGGGGGTGAGGGAGCAGCTTGATTATTTGCAGGGATTGGGGGCAGGGGCATTGTGGATTACGCCGGTGTTGAAGAATCCGCAGTATAGTGAGAGTTATCATGGATATGGGATTCAGGATTTTTTAGGGATTGAGCCGAGGTTTGCTTCGGATGTGGCGAAGGCGGAGCAGGACCCGACGTTGGTGGAGGATGAGTTGCGGCAGTTGGTGGATGAGGCGCATGCACGGGGAATGTATGTAATTTTTGATATTGTGCTGCATCATGTTGGGGATGTGTTTGCTTATAAGGATTTTGGGTCGGTGGCGGATTGGGGCAATTCGCCGTATGCGATTTATTGGCGGGATGAGAATGGGCAGCCACGAACGGATTGGACGGAGGCACCGAGTAATCCACCGGCTAATGCTGCGGTGTGGCCGAAGGAGTTGCTGAACAATAGCTTCTTTTTGCGGCAAGGCAATGCGTTTTCGCCGGCGGGTCAGCCGGCGGGGGATTTTTATTCGTTGAAGGCGCTAGCGACCGATTTCCAGGATGGGACGGGTTATCCTGTACGCGATACGTTGATTCGCGCTTACCAGTATATTATTGCCAGATATGATATTGATGGGTTTCGGATTGATACTTTGAAGTATATCAGTCCTGACTTTGCGCGGGTGTTTGGCAATGCGATGCGCGAATTTGCGCTGAGTATTGGCAAGAAGAATTTTTTCACGTTTGGCGAGGTGTATGACGACGAGGAGAAGATTGCCCAGTTTATTGGTCGCAATACGCAGGTGACGGAGTCTGGTGATATTATTGGCGTGGATGCGGCGCTTGATTTTCCGCTGTTCTATCATCTTCCAGGTGCGTGCAAGGGGTTGGAGGCACCCGGTGATGTGGTAAGTATGTATGAGCAGCGCAAGCAGGTGGAGCGGGATATTTTGAGTACGCATGGGGATGCAAGCAATTTCTTTGTGACGTTTCTGGATAATCATGATCAGACTTCACGCTTTTATTATCGAGACCCCAATAATCCTGATACATACGATGATCAATTGACGCTTGGGGTTGGTTGTTTGTTTGCGCTACCGGGTATTCCCTGCTTGTATTATGGGACGGAACAGGGGCTTTCGGATAGTGGGGATGCGCCAGAGGCTGTGCGCGAGGCGTTGTGGGGGAAGCCGGACGCGTTCGATCGGAGCGCGGCTTTCTACAAGGCGATTGCAGAATTGACCAGTTTGCGCAATAACTTGCCTGCTTTGCGCTATGGACGGCACTATTTTCGGCCAATTGCGCAGGATGGGACGCATTTCGGGATTTCGACAAGCGCTCCAGGGGTGCTGGCATTCTCTCGCATTTTGAATGATACCGAAGTCGTGATCGTGGCGAATAGCAGTACGGTTGATGGGTGGACAGGGGAGGTGATTGTGGATTACGAGATCAATGCTAAGGATGCGGCGTACAGCATTTTATTCAGCAATAAAGCGAAGCCGACTGTGCCAGGGCCGACGGCAGAGAAGTTCGCTGGCAGCGTGCAGGTTACGGAGGTTGATGGAGGTATTACGAGTGGGCCGATACAGGTGGTGCCGGTAAATTTGCAGCCGATGGAGATTCAGATTTTGGGGCAATGAACTGTTTCATCCAGCGGTAATATGGCCATCGGAAATGCTCAGAACGCGATCGGAAGCGGCGACGATGGTGGCATCGTGGGTAGCGACAAGTAAGCCGATGTGCGAGGAGTGGGCAATATCGCGCAAGAGGTTGGCGATGGTGTGGGAGGTGACCGAGTCGAGGTTGCCAGTTGGTTCGTCTGCGACGATAAAACGGGGATTGTGGACGAGCGCGCGAGCCAGAGCAACGCGCTGCTGCTCTCCGCCAGAGAGTTCCAGGCCGCGATGGTGCATGCGTGGGCCGAGGCCAACACGCTCAAGCGCTTCGCGAGATTGCCTTATGCGCTGCTCAGAAGGGGTGCGGGCCAATCGAAGGGGTACTTCGACGTTTTCCTGGGCGGTGAGCGATGGGAAGAGGTGTGCGTTCTGAAACATCATGCCAATGCTTTCGCGACGCAGGCGTGCGCGTTCGGTTTCATTGAGGGTCGCGAGGTCTCGTTCGAGGATGAAGACTTGTCCCTGGGTGGGATTGTCGAGGCCAATGAGGATGTTGAGCAGGGTTGTTTTGCCGGAACCGGAACGGCCACGCAGGGCTACAAATTCGCCTGGCAGGATACGCAGGTCGATGCCGCGCAGGGCATGGACGATGCCTCCGCCTGCTTGGAAGTCGCGTGTTACGCCGCGTACTTCAGCAATTGTTTTGACTGCGTTGGCGAGAGGTGTGCTTGTCTGCTGCGTCATTTCCATTTGTTGGTTCCCTTCGCTGTGTTTGGGCGAGAATTGTTAGCCCACATGTAGTTGATCAATCACGCCCTACGGTCATGTGTCTAGCTGTATTATCGCATTTTCATCCTTGCCATTGCTCATTTCGGAGTTGAGGGGCCATAGTTCGACGTGGTCGGGGGTGATGCGTACTTCGGCGCGTCCGTTGTAGGGGATGCGTTCGATGGCTTCTTTTGGGAGTTGGAGTCTGCCGACACGGTCGATGAGGACGGATTCGCGATGGGTTTCGCTGGGCAGGCCGATGATTGCGCTGGCAGCGGCGGTATGGGATTCGAGTGCTTCCAGGGGGGCTTCGCGGCGAACGGTTTCAGTGCTGGTGCGACCATCACGGATGGCAATGGTGCGATCTACTACGGCAGCAAGCGCGGCGTCGTGCGTTACCGTGATGATGGTGAGGCCAAAGTCGCGGTTGAGCGTGCGCATGAGGGCAAAAATTTCCTCGGCTGTTACCGAATCAAGCTCACCGGTCGGTTCGTCTGCGAGGAGTAGTTTGGGCTGGTTAGCGAGCGCTACAGCGATGGCGACGCGCTGCTGTTCGCCACCGGAGAGTTGGTCGGGCCTTTTCCTTGCCATGTGGCCTAAGCCGACATGTTCCAAAAGATCGTGGGCACGATGATTGCGTTCAGAAGGGTTGACTCCTCCAAGTATTTGTGGCAGGGCGATATTTTCGATTATGCTGAGTTCTGGCAATAGGTTGCGGCCGCTTTGTTGCCAGATGTGGCCGACGATGAAGCGGCGATAGTAAATGCGCTGGGCTTCGTTGATGCGGGTGAGATCGTTTCCAGCGACGATACAACGTCCGGCACTGGGAATGTCCAGTCCGCTGAGGATGTTGAGGAGTGTGCTTTTACCTGAGCCGGATACGCCGACGATTGACATCATTTCGCCTGGTGCGACTTCCAGGTCGAGGCCTTGTAGGGCGACGACTTCCAGGTCGGCTACTTTGTAGATTTTTACGAGGTTGTCGCAGAGCACAAGAGGTTCAGGCATGATATCTCCCTTTGGGTTGGCGTTCATATGTGTATTACGCCAGAAATGGGGGAAAACTCACATTTCGTCGTCGGGGATGAGGCCCTTGCTGCATGAACGTCTCCTTGCAACTTAGATAACCAGGTGCTGATGTGGTTCAATGAGATATATTCTGTGCCTAGTATGAGTGATTATGTGCTATAAGGCATCACCCAGTGAGTGATTTTTGACATTGCTACTCTATTTTTGCAATGGATGAGCGTTGATATCGAAGACGGAGAGATAAGAAAGGATTGGGTTCTATATGGAAACTCTTTTGGTTGAGGCCGAAGTGCTGACACAGGTATACGCGGAGGTGCAGAGGCGGTTTGAGGGATTCGATGATCTCGCTCATGGGTGGGAGCATGTGAAGCGGGTTTATACGCTGGCTATGTCGATTGCTGAGCAGGAGGGTGCGAATCGTTTTATCGCGGGGATGGCGGCGCTGCTGCACGACCTGGGGCGTCTCTCCGAGGATACTACAAAGCACCATGCAGACCTTTCCACTTCGCTGGCTGCTGAATTACTGCTCCCATATCAGCTTGCGCCTGAGACGCGTGAGGCGATTCTGCATGCGATTACGGCACATAGTTTCAGCCGAGGGACCGAACCATACACTCTAGAGGCTGGGATTGTGCGAGACGCGGACCGGCTCGATAGTCTTGGTGCGATTGGAATTTTACGCTGGGCTGTGACGGGGACGATACGACGTACACCTCAAACGCAGGCGTATCATCCCGATGATCCTTTTGCTGAGCAGCACGAGTTGGATGATAAGATGTATATGCTCAACCATTTCTTTACGAAGTTACTGAGGCTGCCTGAGGGGATGTTTACGAAGACGGGGCGCGGGATGGCTGTGCAACGGGTGGCTTTTATGCGTGCATATTTAGAGGAGTTGAAGGAGGAATTGGGATAGGTTTGGCAGCAGGGCGCTTGGCAGCACCACCCAGATACCGAGCAGCACCAGCCACCCAACGACCCCAGCCCCAGGGCACCCAGCAACATCCCAGCAGGGCACCCAACGACCCCAACCATCAGGGCACCCGCAAGGGGTGCCCCTACGAGATACGTATCCCTAGTGTGGCAATGGTCTCTAGCCTATTGCGGCTTTGATGTCGGCTAGTTGTTGGGCGTGTATTTGGTCGTGGAGGGGTAGGACGTTGACTAGCTGGTAGAATTTGCGCTGGCCCCATTGGGGGTGGCGGAATGGACGTTCCCAGGCTTCAGCGGGGAGGGCTGAGAGGTATTCGAAGATTTCTTCGCGGCGAGCGGCCATACCCGCGAGTACGGCGTCCAGCGAGACGGGTGGTGGGGCGGCGCGGGTAAGACGGGGCGTCTCTTCCTCGGTTGCGATGATGAGTGGGTTATCTTCATCCTGCACTATGTGCATTTGTTCGAGTGCTAGGCCGTCGGCAATGTAGAGATGGTTGGCGAGTTCAAGTGGAGACCATTCCCCTTCGGCGGGCGTTCGGGTAAGTTCGTCGTTGCTGAATTTTGCCAATTTTCCCATAAATTCTATACGAGCGGCTACCAGTTTGCGCCGGACTTTTTCAAATGGGTTTTCGAGTGTTGCCATCTGTCCCTCCAGGTACTACCTTGCATCTCATCTGACACGTAGTGTAGACGCGCTAGCGTCGTTGATGAGATGTCTTTCCAAATAAATATTAAGATTGTTGTTTTATCAGTTGGCTGTATAAACGTTCTAGCTCTTCCTGATTGTTAAAATGTAGGACAAGAGTTCCCTTGCCTTTGGTATTATACTTCAAATCAACTTTGACCATGAGGGCGTTACGAAATTGCGTTTCGAGGTCGTCAATGTCGGCAGAACGAGACGACTTTGGAGTAAGGTCTTGAACGGCTGTATCAGCACGTTGAGCGGCTTTGATGCGGGCGGCAAGGGCTTCGGCCTGACGCACATTCAGTTTCAATGAGATGATTTTGCCCATCGCGGCAATCTGATCTTCTTCGCGTTGAATGCCGATGAGGGCGCGAGCGTGCCCCTCGCTGAAGTTTTCAGGCTGATTGATCAGCGCTTCGCGCACTTTGGGGACCAGTTGCAGGAGGCGAATAGCGTTGGTGATGGTTGAGCGATCTTTGCTGACTTGTCTGGCAACCATTTCCTGCGTCAGGCCGAATTCTGAGATTAAGGCCGAGTATGCCAGAGCTTCCTCAATTGGGTTGAGGTCGGCACGCTGGATATTTTCGATCAGGGCTAACTCTAGCATCTGCTGCGGCGTGGCTTCTTTGATGACCACGGGCACTTTTGTGAGGCCTGCTAAGCGAGCGGCCCGCCAGCGACGTTCGCCTGCGATAATCTGAAACTCAATGATATTTGATGGTTTTGGTGCTGTGGCCCCACCTCCGCGTATGGGAATGGGGGCCTGACTTGTCGAGTCGTATTCCTCTTCGGTGTCTTCAGCAAACCAAGAGTCAACTGCCTTCAATGCTCTACCCTGGCTCGGGATGGCAGCATTTGTATCCTCGGTATCTAATCGCGTGACGACGAGTGGTTGGAGCAGGCCATATTCTTTGATGGAGGCGCTGAGTTCCAGGAGTTTGGGATCATCCTCGCGAAAGACCTTGCGCGGTTGACGCGGGTTGGGAATAATTTTTTCGATGGCAACCTCGGTGATGTTATGTTCATCAATACGGGAAGGTTGCTGTGAAGACATGATGTCGGACGCACCAGAGATCAAGGCATCCAGTCCTCGCCCTAATCCAAATTTTTGTTTAGCCACGGGCCATTACCTCCTCTGCTAGTGTGCGATAGGAGAGAGCACCAGGCGAAGTAGGATCATAGTCAAGGATGGATTGTCCAAAGCTGGGGGCTTCGCTTAAACGGACGTTGCGGCTTATGATCGTCTGAAATGCCTCTTTTGGAAAGTGATTGCGTACTTCCCGCACGATTTCGCCCGCGAGGCGAGTGCGGGGATCAAACATGGTCAAGATTACTCCTGCTATGTAGAGATCGGGATTGAGCTTGCTTTTCACGATCTGGATGGTATTGAGCAATTGGGTTAGTCCTTCCAGGGCAAGGTACTCACATTGAATAGGGATGAGTAGTGCGTCGGCGGCAACCAGTGCATTCACGGTGAGTAGTCCAAGGGACGGAGGGCAGTCGATCAGGATATAGTCACAGCGTTGGCGAATCGGTGCCAGTACCTGGCGCAAACGGCTTTCGCGTGCAATTGAGCCGACGAGTTCGATTTCGGCGGCGGCAAGGTCTACTGTACAAGGGGCAACAACGAGTTCGCGGCGCTGTGTTGGGGTGATAACATCGAAGATGGTGATTTCGTCATCTTGCTGAACTAGCAGGTCGTAGAGGGTGTGGGGTCTGAGGTTTTTAACTGCTCCGATACCGCTGGTGGTGTTGGACTGCGGGTCCATATCCACGAGTAGGACTTTGCGACCTGCCGCCGCGAGGTACGTAGCAAGGTTGATGGCGGTGGTGGTTTTGCCCACACCTCCCTTCTGGTTGGCGATTGCATATACTTTTGACACCTATTGCTTCCGTACCTTTCCTGGATAACTTTTAAACTCGTGCGTTGCAAGTTGTAAGAACATTGTAACAAATGCTGGAATGAGAAGCAACTAGCATCTGAATAAGGGCCTGAAAATACAGGCCCTCAAATCTTACTTGATGGTATTGGGAGGAAAGCTTTAGGATGCTGTCCAGACCTCTGCATTGTTGTAGGTGACGGAGGTTGGATTAGTAACATCCAGTCCGAGCAGCCCGACTTGACCCTGGGTAAAGGTACTGCTGGTCAATGCGTTACTCGTGGCGGTATCAATGTCGGTGCCATTGACATACATGTTGATGGTATCTCCTTGCACGGTAACGGCGATGACATTCTGCTGGTTCACCCCTTGTTTGATGGCTGAAGCTGCATGGAAGCCAAGGCTACTTTCGTTATTGTTGACGAAATCACCCAGATTGTATTGACCATTCTGGCACACTTCAAAGAAGTAGAAGTTGTTGTTGTCAACGTACCTGAAAGTGAGACCGCCGCAGTCGCCCTGGGTAACGGTCATGGTGGCCTGGAAGGCAATTTCACCAAACTGCGCTGAATTTTGACAGTAGTGGAACGTATTGGTCTGTTGGATGCTGATCTGATAACCACTTGAGCCAAATTGGCAGCTTGCGCTTGAAGGCCAGCCAGTGCTAGAACTGCTCAATGGATCGCTCAATGCCACTTTCGTAAATGGTGGGTAGTGTGAAGTGGCTACGGCGGTCGCTTGTGCAACGACGGTGGCGGTGGCATTCTGCTGGGCCAGAGCCGTGGCGGTCGCGAGGTTATGAGTTGTCTGTGCGGTCGCTGTTGCGTTGGCATTCTGCTGTGCGACCTGGTTATTATGACTGATTAACAAAAAGGTGCCTATAGCGGCGAGGATGATGATAAGTGCGACTACAGCAAGTATAATACGGCGAACGGGCGAGGATTTTGGCTGAGGTTGTGACGGTGGCGTATAAAGTGGTGGTGGCGTATAGCTTGGTTGCTGGGTTTGGGGCTGCTGCATATAGTCCGGCTGTGGGCCAGTTTGCCCATAGGAGGGTGAAACGTAGGTAGGCATCTGTGTCTCAGAGGCATAGGGCTGCTGCTGTGCTGGTATAGTATAAGGCAACTGCGCGTCAGGGTAGGATGGTGAAGAAAACGGTGGCTGAACAGACTGGGTTGGGGGATAGTAACCCATCTGGTCACCATAATTGCCCATGCCATAACTGGTATTTCCTGAGTAGTTGGGGGGCATGGAGGGCGGCGGAGGTGCGGCTTGCAGCGTCGAATCATTGGTATAATATCCACTCTGCGATGTATTGCTCATGTCAAAGGTGAGCCTGGTATCTCCAATACGGATTGTATCACCGGATTGGAGCGGACGTGGTGCCCCAGCATAGAGTTGCTGTTCGTTCACAAATGTTCCATTCATGCTGCCGAGATCGACAAGGCTGTAATATTGTCCTTCTGGTCTGATTTCAGCGTGATGAGAGGAAGCTTTCATATCGTTCAATACGAGTGTATTGTCCGAGGCCCGCCCAATAGTTATTTTTGTTGCTCCGAGTACTGTTCGACCAAGTGGGCTTATTAACGCCGCTTCCATTTTAGATACCTCCGAAGTGTTTTTATATATAGGGGTCGGCTACGGCAATGTCAACAATCTGGTATTGCTTGGTTGTCCAGGGAATTAGTGAAAGCTTCGATGCAGTCGAACCAGCTTCGTGCCGATGCGAACTGGCAAGCTGATAGCTCCTTTCTTAAGAGGTGCATTGTATGCTAAAGGAGTGCGATGTTTTATTTCGATGCAAGTGTAGCACAAATTATAGAGCTTGTCTATGAATCCGATGATACATATACATTCATAGATAGTGGCTGTCATCCTTCGCTATCGCTCAGGATGACAGATGGTAGGTAGAGGACAGATGGCGGGGAGGCCTTTGCCAGTACCTTCTCACTTCACGCTGTTCCACAATTGCATCCATTCATCCAGGCTGTAGGAGGAGAAGGGGCGTTCTTGCTGGCGGATGATTTGTTCCATTGCCTGGAAGCGTTGGCGAAATTTGCGATTGGCATGACGCAGGGCTTCTTCGGCGTCGATTTTTAGCATGCGAGCTACTTTGGCAGTGATGAACAGTACGTCGCCCATTTCTTCATGCTGCTCTGCGGTGGTAGTGGCAGCTTGTAGCTCCTGTAGCTCTTCGGATAGCTTTTCTAAGGCTTCTTGCAGATTTGAGAACTCGAAGCCGGTGCGAGCGGCTCGCTTCTGGTACTCCTGTGCGATAAGCAGGGCGGGTGAGGCAAGTGGTACACGATCCAGTACGCTTTCCGCCTGTACATCCTGGCCTGCCGCGATGCGTTCCTGGCGTTTGATGGCTTCCCAGTTCTGCACAACCTGGCCCGCGCTGCTCACTTCGACCTGGCCAAAGACGTGGGGATGGCGACGAATCAGCTTGGCGTTAACATGCTCGAAGACGTCGCCAATCGCGAAGTCTCCTTCCTGGCGGGCGATTTCGGCGTGCAGGTAGACTTGCAGGAGCAGGTCGCCTAGCTCTTCGGCCAGTTTGTCCATGTCGTTCTCTTCCAGGGCCTCAACGACCTCGTAGGTTTCTTCGATGACATAACGGGTTAAGGACTGGTGGGTCTGCTCGCGATCCCAGGGGCAACCATCGGGGTTGCGGCGCAGGCGCATCGTGATATAACGCAAGGTTTCGGGAAGACGCAAGGGGGTCATTTCGTTGGTTGGAGGGATGTAGAGTGTGCTGAGGTGGTTAGCGAGGGTGTTACGGTCGAGTTCATAGAGGGGCATCTCGGCGACTGTTTCGGGATTGTCAGGGCCGCCGACGCCCGCTGCTCGTACCAATTTGACGCGCCATTCGTCGGGATAACATTCACCCAGAGCGAGCTTGACTGCACTTGCCAGACGACGATTATACACCTGCGTTACAAGCAATGGGAGCGTTGGGATGATCTTGCCTGCGACTTCGTTGATTTCAAGGGCGGCGAGGGTTGTGGCATCAATAATCTGTGTACCGGAGGCGATGGGATCAAGCTCCAAGGCTGTGCAGACGGGTTCGAGAAATGAAAGACCTGAGACGATGCGAGTAGTGAGTTGGCGCTCGCGGGCCAGTTGAAGCAGCAATTGCACGGTGGATTCTCCAACGAGGGGATGGCCTGGGACGGCATAGAGTACCGGCTGCTGTGCGGCAAGGGTGCATAATTCCTCTGCGATACGGGAGTAGAGGGTTTCCCAATCGGTTGATTCGTCGTAGAGTGAGTCAAAGGATTGTATTTGCAGGTTGGGGATTGTGCTTTTGAGCGGCTCAACGGTGGGATGTATGAGTGTGCGAAAATAGACGGTTTGTTTCTCTTTTGCTGCCTGTTCTAATAATCGATGTGCTTCCAGAGTGAGATCTTCGTAGCGACCTGGTCCAAGTCCCAGGATGGTGATGGTTGTCGGTGTTGTCATGCCTGTCCTCTCTGTTATCGTGCATGTATGTAGTGTAGCGGGTGAGGGGGGATGTGTCAAATGGGGCATTGCCGAATAAGCTAGAACGTGCTATTCTTTTGTTGATATCATATTTTTAGCGGTGATCAGGTAGAGGCTTGTTAGATCACACGTAAGGAGGTTGTTTCGCTTATGGCTCACCAACCTGAAAATCTGGTGCTCGTGTGCCCGGTATGTCATCAATCGGATCAAGTCAAGAAACTGCAAGCAGCCTATGCAGCCGGTGTTGAGCGTCTTGCGCCACCCACTATGCCGTCAGGAACCTTCTCGATGATGAGGTTTACTGTGGTAGGTATGGCTCTAGTAGCCGCGGGTGCATTTACTATTCTAGTGTTTAGTGGATCGGGTGGACTGGGATCATGGGCTATCTCTCTGCAAATCCTGGATGTTGCAATCATACTTATTGCAATTGTTTCTGCTCTCGTGCTTTCTTTTGTTGCTTTCCAGCGCATTACGCGAGGCGATCTTGAGTCGCAGAAAAACTACCCAGCCTGGGATCGTGCCATGGAGAACTACCGCCGCCTGTATTACTGCGCGCGAGACAAGGTGGTATTTGATGCTCAGCAAGGTAAGGTGCTTTCGGATGCTGCGTTGGCTTCGCTCTTGTCGGTAGATACGGCGCATCAGGTTACAGCAGGGCAGCAAATATCGGAGCAGTCATCAACAGCAACTTCTCATTAATCTCTCGGAACGACATTTTTCAGGGTGGGCTTGTCCCACCTTGTTGATTTCCTCTACTTAACATAATAATTTGGCTAGCGGGTGGGGCCTCTCCCCTTTTGGAAGGATGTGAAGTATGTTGAGGGCTGACAATGCAAGCAATATTTCTCCCTTGGGTATGATGAAGACAGGAGAACAAGGCAGCATTTTCTTTGACGAGTCCCGCGACAATTCTGACGAGGCGAGAACGCGAGGTGCTATGGCTGCTTGTTGAAGGGTCAACTAATCGTGCGATTGCGGAGACGCTTTCAGTGAGTATTGAGACGATAAAGTCGCATGTGCATCATATTATGCAGAGGATGCATGTGAGGGATCGTACGCAGTCGGCGGTGATAGCGACGAAGCAGAGGTGGTTATAGGCGCTACTTCATCATATCCCCGCCTGCCTGCTGCCTACCCGTTTTTCGCTTCAAAAGCTTCTTAGATAACACAGATAGATTTCAAAAAATGTGGTAGAATCCAATTACATGGATAGGCATTGCGACGTATAATTTTTTAGGGTGCCAACGTAGATCATTTGCAAGCGGGAAGACGGAAAGGAACGGCGAGAGTGAAAGATATTATGCGCAGTGGTACGTCCAGCGTTACCTCTCAGCAACAAAACTCTCGAAGGCCAAAAAGACGAACGAGGGTAGAGTGTTCGATTTGTACCAGCAACATCTGGTTTGAAGCTATCCCTCTTGTCGAGCCAGAGGGTGTGCCGGAGCCGCGTCGTTCCTGGACTCTCTGTAAAAGTTGTCATCGTGCGCTGCTCACTGAATTCCGTCGTTCGCCTATACGTTCTCCTCTGCGCTTGCGCATTGCTATGGGGTTGGTTGCGGCCGAACGAGCTCCTCTAGCTTATCCGCAGTCGAAGCCGTTTATGAATGATAAACGCTGGATTCTGGTTATGGCATGGGGGTTTGGGATTGCGATGCTGCTTCACCTGGTTTTGATTGTGATGATTGCTTCGATGGCGAGATAGGGTCATCTCCTTAACCTTGACCGGTTTGCTAGAATATGAAATAGCACAAGCATCTCACGCGAATCGGAAGGGTTTATTTATGGATTTCGCCGCCGGAGACGGGGCGGATGGGCCGCTTGGGCGCAGCAATGATAATGACTGGTGGGCTGAAGAAATTCCGTTATCCCCAGCAGATATTTCATCCGCAGAAACGAGTATCGTGTCGCATGGTGTTGGGCAAGAGCAGTACATTCTTGCCGGCGTAGCGACGAATATGCGCAGTGGCTTCATCCTGTTAGATTCCTCAGAGCAAGTAGCTTACTCTAATCCAAGCGCAAAGCGCTTACTTGGGCTAGAGAGTTATAACCTGATCGAGCAGCCTCTTTTTGATGTACGCAAACAATTGGTTTCTCTCGCGGTTGATCCAGATCTTGCGCAGGCTGAGCTTGACCGTGTGTGGCTGCATCCTGAGCAGGAAAGTTTTATCGACCTGGCATTGGCAGATGCTGCTGTACGCTGGCTGCGAGTGCAAAGTTTTCCTGTGCGTGATGATCCTGGACGCTTGCTCGGAAGGGGTGTGTTACTCGACGATATTACGTTGGAACGCTCCGCTCAGCAAACTCGCAGCGAAACGCTGGCTCTGGCAGGGCATGAGTTGAAAACCCCGCTGGCAATCATTAAGGGCTGTGCCACAACCTTGTTGGGAAGCTCAACGCGGTGGGACCCTTCTATGCAGCGCGAAATGCTGCAAATGATTGATACGCAAGCGGACCATTTGCATGATGTGCTCAATACGTTGCTGGACGTCTGGCGGCTGGATGCGGGCGTGCAACATTTAAAGCTGGTGCGGGTATCGATCTCTCAGTTATTGACTCAACTCGTTGAGCGCTGGCGGAAGAACGCGCCGCGTCATCATTTTCTGCTGTCAATTCCGCAGGAAGACCTTGTAGTGGTGTGTGATGCTTTACGCATTGAGCAAGCGTTTGATCACCTTTTGAATAATGCCGTGACCTACTCTCCCAACGGCGGAACGATAAAAATCTCATTAGAGAGCAATGAAGTTGAGGTACGCTTGAGCATCACAGACGAAGGGGTCGGGATTGCGTCTGAGCATCTAGACCGTATTTTCGGTCGTTTTTATCGCATTTCGCAAGGGGAAGAACGTTCACGTGGCAGCGGGTTAGGGTTGGCGGTTGCACGAGCGACTATTGAGGCGCACGGTGGCAAAATTTGGGCGGATTCCGCGGGAGTGGGTCAGGGAGCGACGTTCTACTGTACCTTGTCGTTTGCTCCACAGTTGCCGCAGCTTCCCACCCCCACCCTGGAACATATGGGACATACGGCGGCTTCTCCCTACTCACGGAGCGGTCCTCTTGCGGCACCGCAGACACCAGTGATGGCACAGAGCCAGACACGCCCACTCAAGCATCAGCAACCGAGATACAACGTGTTCATTGCTGAGAACGATGCACGCATGGTTCGCTATTTACGGGCACATTGTGAGGAGCAGGGCTACGCTGTACAGACCGTTACATCCGGCATGCAGTTTTTGCGACAGTTCGAGTTGGAAGAGCCTGATGTGGTTTTGCTGGCAACGCGTTTAACCGATATGAGCGGTAGTGAGGTGCTCTCAAGGCTCCGTGAGTTTTCACAGATACCGGTGTTGATGTTGTGTGATGCGCACGACGAGTTTGATGAAGATGAGCGGGTACGTCTCTTTGATCTAGGCGCCGATGAGTTGGTGACGAAGCCTTTTAGTATAAAAGAACTGCTGGCACGGGTACGCGCTCTATTGCGCCGCAGGGCTGCATCGCCGGAGCAAGCGACGAACGAGGTTATCTTCACAACGGGCGAACTGAGCATCGACTATGCCCAGCATCAGGTGCTTGTACAGGGGCATCCGGTGCAACTGAGCCGCACGGAATATAAATTGCTGCGGACGTTGGCGCAAAATGCCGGTAGGGTTATGACGCACGAGTTGTTGTTGGAGCGCGTGTGGGGTGCTGAATATAACCGCGAAGTCGATTTTATTTGGGTTTACATCAGTCGTCTGCGTCGTAAAATCGAGGCTGATCCGCGTCATCCGCGCTACATTCTGACGGTGACGGATGTGGGGTATAAGTTGGCGAAAATTCCTCCTGGTGATTATCAGAAATAATGCGCTTGCGGTAATTCATGAATTCTGTTACTATACCCTTGTTGACCGGTTTTGGTAAATCGTGCGATCATCAGCTTAAATCGAGTATGCAGCACAATATCTATGCACTGCCATCCAGATCAGTAACTGATGCGAGACAAGCACCGAAGGATCGCTTGCCTCTGTCGCCGACCCCACTACTTGGACGAGAGCATGAACTCGCCCAGCTCAAGGCTATGTTGCGTCGCCCAGAGATACGCCTGCTCACCCTCACAGGGCCAGGAGGCGTCGGTAAAACGCGCCTGGGTATTGCGCTGGCGCGTGATTTCCTGCACCACTTCGCGGATGGCGTCTACTTTGTGCCCCTGGCTGCCATCAGCGATCCCGATTTCGTAGTTCCGGCCATTGCCCAGACACTTGGGCTGCGAGAGACGAATACTCACTCGCCACTCGAAGGGTTGCAAGAGGCGCTTGCTGATCAATCCATCCTGCTACTGCTTGATAACTTCGAGCAGGTGCTGACAGCGGCACCGCTTATCGCCGACTTGTTAGCTGCCTGCCCGAACCTGACTATTCTGGTAACCAGTCGTGCTACGCTACGGCTGCAAGGGGAACACGAGTTTGCAGTGTCCCCACTCTCTCTTCCCGATCTGAAGCATCTGCCAGCTAGTACAGACCTTTCGCAGTATGCCTCCTGCGCTCTCTTTGTGCAACGCGCACAAGCGATCAAGCCAGAGTTCCAGGTAACAGAGAACACGGCTCGTCCCATTGCTGAGATCTGCATGCGTCTGGATGGGCTGCCCCTGGCCATCGAGCTGGCGGCGGCCCGCATCCGGTTACTGTCGCCGCAGGCGTTGCTGGCACGCCTGCAGAGCCGCCTGGAAGTGTTGACCAGCGGGGCACGCGATCTGCCAGAACGCCATCAGACCTTGCGCACCACCATCGCATGGAGCTATTACCTGTTAGCGTCCCAGGAGCAGCGGCTGTTTCGCTGGCTCGCCATCTTTGTCGGTGGATGTACGCTCTCGGCTGCCGAGGCCCTTGCACAGGAAGCAGGTATTGCAGCGGGCACCATTCTGGATGGAGTGAGCGTGCTGCTGGAGAACCACCTGATGCAACAGATAGAGCAGCCCGATGGTGAGTCACGCCTGTTGATGCTAGAGACGATCCGGGAATACGGCCGAGAGTGTCTGCAGAACTGTGGGGAACTGGAGGCGGCTCAGATCGCACACGCGAAGTATTTCCTGGCATTGGCAGAGGAGGCCGAACCTCACTTGCGCGGCAACGAGCAGGCTCTTTGGGTTGCTCGTCTGGAACGCGACCGCGAGAACGTACGGGCGAGCCTCAACTTCCTGTTGGACCAGGCGCACGCGCAGTCAGGCCAACCGGAGGGAGGAAGGTGGAGCGAGCAAGCACTGCGCGTGTGTATCGCGCTTTCCTGGTTCTGGTTTGTCCATGGCTATGGGCGAGAAGGACTGCACTTTCTGGAGCAGGCCCTGGCAGATCGCACAAGGGTAGGAAGAGCGCTGCAGGCTCGAGCACTCTACGAGATGGCCTATCTGGCCTTCACCTACGCCCCGAGTATGCCGCCCGAGCATCCGGCGCAGGAGAGTCTGGACCTCTACCAGGAGTTGGGGGATTCTGCGGGGATCGCCATCTGCCTGTTCCTCAATGGCACGATCGCTCGGAGCAGGAGCCAATTTGCGCTGGCCCAGCCGCAGTTGGAAGAGGCGGCAGTTCGCTTTGCGGCACTCGGTAATCGCTGGAGATACGGCCAGTGCCTGACTGAACTGGCGCGTATTGCTACCGAACAGGGGAACTACGCCCACGCCCACGCGCTGCTTTCCGAGAGCCTCGCGTTGTACGAGGCATTGGGCGAGCAGCAGCGTATTGGCTGGGTACAGTATCTTCAGGCACGTCTGCTCTTTGTCTCACAGCAGGATTTGACGCTTGCCCGGCAGTTGGCCGAGCAGAGCCTGGCGCGGTCGCGGGAACAGGGCAACACCATCTACGCCTCACTTCAGCTTGGATTGTTGGGGCAGATGTCCCTTGAGCAAGGCGAGTTGGAGGGTGCGCGACGCTTGCTGGAAGACAGTCTGACGTCCGGCAAGCAGGTAGACATGGATAGCGTCGAGCAGGCTCGGGGCCTCGCACGGCTCTCGGCTTTGCAGGGAGACACGGTCGAGGCGCGTCGCCTGTACCAGGAGAGTCTGAAGCTGCTGTTCGAGAGCAAGGAGTTTAAAGAGCTGATCGCAGCGAGTCTGGAGGGTCTGGCTGCTCTGGAGATCGAGCAGGGAACCCCTTACAGAGCAGCCCAGTTGTATGGAGCGGCCGAAGCACTGCGCGAAGCCATCGGTGTGCCCGTCTATCCAGTCTATCGTGACAGCTACGAACGGGCCGTTACGCAGACACGCGCCATGCTCGGCGAGCAGGACTTTCGTGCGGCGTGGGCCGAGGGACGGCTGATGACACCGGAGCAGGCCCTGGCAGCACAGGAAAAGGGAATGATCTCCACTCCTACGCCTGCAAGGCCGCTCCCAACTTCCCCGATGAAATCACCCACCTTTCCTGCCGGGCTGACGGCCCGCGAGGTCGAGGTGCTACGTTTGATCGCCCAGGGCTGGACCGATGCCCAGATTGCCGAGCACCTGATCATCAGTCCACGCACCGTCAACCGTCATACCACTTCCCTCTATAGCAAGCTGGGCGTCTCTTCACGCAGCGCCGCTACCCGCTACGCGCATGAGCACCACTTGCTCTAATGCTACCGAGGCCATTCATCTCTTCTCCTTAAGTGACTGGACCGCACGTTCAGCCCTACTGATGCCAGCAGAGAGGCTTGCACTAACAGGCTCCAAAACAGTAACCGTTGTAGCAAAATTGCCCTTTGGAGCAACCATTGTCGCTGGAGCAACCCGTGAAAGTATATTCATCAGTGGTGCATAATCCCCGGTCGCAATGACATCCGTAGCAACAAGAAATGGAGCCCCCGCAAGTACAAGGCGTCGCGCACGTGCCATTGCTGAGGCCAACCTGACCAGAGCCACAGCAGGTGCCATTCTGGCAGGTTTGATTCGATGAGCAGGCCTGGCCACATTGCCCACAGTTGTTGGTATCGCTCTGCGTATTAGTACAGGTATTATTACAACAGTCTGGGGTGCTGCCCGAACAGCAGGTGCCATTGCACTCTTGTCCGCCATTGGTGCAGACGCAGGTGCCATTCTGGCAGGTCTCATCGGCACGGCAGGCGTGCCCACATTGCCCGCAGTTGTTGTGATCGGTGTTGGTATTGACACAGGCGCCGTTGCAGTCGGTCTGACCAGTGGGACACACACAGGTTCCTGATGAACAAAGCTGGTCGGAGCGGCAGGTATGGCCGCAACTTCCGCAGTTATTATGATCGGTGTTGGTATTGACACAGACGCCGTTGCAGTCGGTCTGCCCTGAAGGACACACACAGTGTCCACTCGAACAGATCTGGTCGGAGCGGCAGACATGTCCACAACTCCCACAATTGCTGGGATTACTGCTCACATCGGTACAGGTACCCTTACAGCAAGCTCCGCTACAACACTGGCTGCCGATGTTGCAGCCGATGCCATTGGGTTTACAATTGGCGAAGGCGGTGCCAACTCCACCCAGGCCCAGCAGCCCTCCCAACGTGGCGGCGAAGGCTTTGAGCGCTTGCCGACGTGAGGTGGAGCGGGCCAGAGCTTTGGTCAATTCGTCAAAGCGGGATGAGTCCATATCTTTCTCCTCAACCGGAACCAGGCGGATTTATGAATGCGGCATGTCAAAGCTTCTGACAACCCTCAAAGTTGAGGAAAGCAGTAGTATTGCTTCCAACACACTACCTTCCTCCTTAGCTGAGCATCTTCTCGCTCGCATAGAGCCGCCACTCGCTACGCCATTGAACAGCACTTGCTCTAAACCGCTGGCTACTTTCACTCGGCGCATTCGCCGTTGTACTGTCCAGTACTCCCAGCGCAATCGTATCCAGAATCACAACAGTCTGCGGACGTATTACAGCCGCAACCGGCAGAGTCGATACAACACTTTCCATTTACACAAGAAGCTTGGCCACAGCATTGGTCGTCACGCGTGCAAACGCCTCGAGGCGGAACGCAGCAATAGGTGTAACTGTTCCCTCCAACACAACCACCACTTGGTACATGGATACATATCCCGTTTGGAGGGCAGGTCATGCACGTGCCACCACAATTGCTCTGCCCTGAGGCACAGCATATGCCATCAGAGCAGTTGCCCGAACAGCAGTCGCCATTCCCACTACAGGTACCACCATTGGCATTACAGCAAGCGCCGCTCTGGCAACTCTGCCCTGAGGCACAGGCATGACCACAAGAGCCACAGTTGTTGGGGTCGGTTTGCTCGTTGACGCATTTGCCATTGCAGTCTGTTTGACCGGAAGGACACCCACAGGTGCCTCCCGAACAGACCTGGTCAGCACGACACGTGTGCCCACAGGCGCCACAGTTGCTAGGGTCGGTTTGCTCGTTGACACACATGCCACTACAACAACTCTGTCCACCGGGACAATCGCTATGCGTGCCGCAGGTACAGGAGCCGTTGGTACACGTTTCGCCTGAAGCACAGACATGGCCGCACTGCCCACAGTTGCTGGTATCGCTCTGGGTGTTGGTACAGGTATTTGAGCAGCAGTTGGGAGTATTGCCCGAACAGCAAGTGCCGTTGCATTCTTGCCCACCATTGGTGCAGACGCAGGTGCCGTTCTGGCAGGTTTCATCCGCGCGACAGGCATGACCACAGGAGCCACAGTTGTTGTGATCGGTATTAGTATTGACACAGTGGCCGTTGCACTCGGTTTGCCCGCTGGGACACACACATTGTCCATTGGAACAGACCTGGTCAGAGCGGCAGACATGTCCACAACTCCCACAATTGCTGGGATTACTGCTCACATCGGTACAGGTACCCTTACAGCAGGCTCCGCTACAACACTGGCTGCCGATGTTGCAGCCAATGCCATTGGGTTTGCAGTTCGCCAGGGCAGTGCCAACGCCACCTAAGCCCAGCATCCCTCCTAGTGTGGCGGCAAGAGCTTTGAGGGCTTGCCGACGCGAGGTGGAGCGGGCCAGGGCTTTGGTTAGTTCGTCAAATTGAGAAGGCTCCATTTCGTCTTTCGCTTTTCAGTGTGGTGCACATTAGCGTATCGTTGCAACATGTTCGGAAACTGGGACTAACTGAATCCAAGCTTCGGTAGGAACAGTGGGAACTGGCTGCTCTTCACGTGAAGAAACTGGAGTACTTTTCTGGATAGGTACTTCTTTTCCTCCCTCATCTACGCTGCTCGGATGGCGTGTAGCAGGGGAGCGGAATACTACATTCAGAGCGTGCCAGAGGCGTGAGCGGAGAGGAAGGTAAAAGGCTTCAGTAGGATTGCTCTCGTACCAGTAATCGCGTCTCGCGATGGCAAAGCGATAGAACTGCTGGAGCACGGCGAGAAAATGCTGAATCTCTACGGTCTCGCTCGCTGTCGGTGAAAGCACAACCTCTTCCTGCTGATCGTGTCGTCGTGTGAGGCAGCCCCAATACGTGAGCAGATAGGCGCGGATAGCTGCTCGGATCTCGGAAGGTGGCCCTGCCCAGGACACCTCAGCAGGAAGTTGCTTGCTCTCTCGATTCGAGCAACACGCTTGTTGTTCCGGTTGTTCCAGGAAGGAGAAAAAGGAGAGCAATGGAACGAGAATGGCCTGGAGGGTAGCAGCCGAAGCGGTCGTTTGCAGTGTTTCGTAGAACATGGTAAGCGCTTCATGTGGGACACCACGTCCACTGACGACAAGGTAGGCATGTGGACTAGATACGCCTGCCGGGCATTCGATAATTTGAAATGAGCGTTGCTGAGAAACCATGCTTGCTATTCCTTCTTTAGTAGTTATTCCAACTAGGCATACATGTGTCGCACTGTTCCTCAGGAGCCACTCTGACAATACTCGGTTCTGAGAACAGCAGTCGCATTTCTTAGAGTGTACCCGCTGGAAGGCAGCAGCACATGTGTAGAACTACACATTCTGACTACCCATTTTTCAGAATCTCTCCCCTTGACGGCATGCAACAAATCCCATAGAATTGAGCTAGCGCCAGCCACTTATGGGTACCAGGTCAATTCTCCGGGAGGGCACCATGGCATCATCGCAGACAGAGGACGAATGGTTAAGCCTGCGCCAGGCTGCTGACATGCTGGGCATGCATCCCGCAACCGTGCGGCTGTGGGCCGACCGTAACGAATTGCCGTCGCGGCGCACGAATGGTGGGCACCGGCGCTTCCGCCGCGCTGATATTGAGGCCCGGCTGCGTCATGATACCGAACGGAAACCCCGTCCTGCTGCACAGTTGCTGGTACAGAGCATACTTGGCCGCGTGCGCTTTGCTTTCACGGATGGCACGCTCAATACACTTCCCTGGTACCAACACTTTGATGATTCTGCTCGTGAGGCCTATCGCAGCCTGGGACGACGCGTGCTAGAACTGCTGCTGCATGCGCTGACCGATGGCACATCCCCCGACGAATTACGCTCTGAAGCGGTGCATCTTGGCATCGAATATGGTTCGATTACACGCAATTCAGATGTGCCGGTTGCCGATGCGGTGCGGGCCTTTCTGTATTTCCGCAGTCTGGTCGATGAAAGTGTGCTTCAACTGGCGGAGGTGCAGGGTGTGCGCGATCACCAGGATATTCCCGTGGGCCGAGAGCCTGTATCAAATTCAGGCGCTTACGAATGAGATTCTTCCGGCGTTAATTGAAGCGGCGCAAATGTCATCGGCTTTAGACTAATATTATGTGAAGTAAATGACCTCCTCGTGCGTATATTTTATGGAGTACAGTCAAAATCGTCTTTATTTATGGCTCTTATTGTCAACAATTGCCTTGCTCAGCTATTGTAAATTGACCACTTTATATGTTATGTTTTAACAAAATGCGAGGATGCTTGCATGCCTGCTGACCTCCCCATCTTCAATGGCGATATGCGACCTGGCGAGGAGGAACAATCCCTCGATGTTCCTACGGTAGATACTTTTCTCTTGCATGACGCTCCTGAGACACAATTTTCCATGCTTGGCCTATCAACCGACTTGTCCTCTGATCTGATCGACATTGCTGCATTTGTGCGGGATGAGCATCTGCTGAGTGAGCAAGGTGGGATCGAAAGCGATTCTCCTGTAGAGATCGTGACACTTGCCAGGGTTGAGGAATTGCCTGATGTGGAGAGGTTAGCACAAGCGTCACAACTGAAAACATACACAATTGACACAATTGAACAAGCTGGCAACGAACGAAGTCGCTTCAGAGGCTAATCACTCATCGCAAGTGCCTCAAGAGGAATCTGATATTGTGCTTACAGCACGTCAATCGAGGGCGTTGCGTTATATTGCTCGGCGGCATATGCATCATGTTCGTATTACCCGGCGTCCAATTATGGTGGATAGGGAGTCGATTGGGGAAAGGCATTCAACGACTCACGAGAACGGGAATTCCTATAGGGACTAGTCATGTGTTACCGCCTATGCCTCCGTTGGTCCCTAAAGTACCGGTAGTGGGGTTTGTAATTGGGCATTACCAGCGTAAATCACTGGTTGCGCAGAAGAGGGCGAGGTGGCACCGGCGCATTATGTTACGCCATTTCTCTCGGAAACATTTGCGACAGGCACGGGTGGTTGAGCGTCAAGCGCGTCGTCGGCTTTGGATAAATATTGCGTGTGCGGTGCTTTCGTTCTTGCTAGTTGTGTTTTCACTGGGCAGCGCGGCAGCTCTCTATGGCTCGAATTATGTCAATTCAACGCTCAACACGTATGGATCGAGGATTCTTACATTACGCGATCTGCTGCCGTTGGATAATCTGAAGGTGTACGATAGCAAGGGGATATTGATTGGGCAACTCGCGGATGAAGGGATGCACACGACGGTTGCGCTCAACGAGGTGGCTGCGAGTTTGAAAAATGCGACGATTGCCACGGAAGACAAAGATTTCTGGTCGAATGAGGGGGTGGATTTACAAGGGATCCTGCGGGCGGCTCTGATCGATTTGCAAAGTGGGCGAGTGGTAGAGGGCGGAAGTACGATCACGCAGCAACTGATTAAGAATCTGGTTGTAGGAAATGATCCAACATTTACGCGCAAGCTCCAGGAAGTGATTCTGGCTCCGCAACTGAATACGCGCTATACCAAGAGTGATATTCTGGAGATGTACCTGAATAGCATTTATTATGGTCACCAGGCATATGGAATCGACGCGGCCGCTACCATTTACTTTGGACTAGAAGATACGCCGGGTAAACCCGCGGCTATGCAACTGGACCTTGCTCAATCAGCAATGCTGGCAGGGATTCCTAGCAATCCCTCTGCTTATGATCCGTTGCAACATCCCGAGGCGGCTCTGCATCGTTTTGAGTCTGTGCTGGGTCTGATGGTTGGTCAGGGATACATTACTTCAACGCAGGCGCTCAATGCATTACACGAGGCGCAACGTCCTCACTTTTTTAAATCTGCTGTTAATCTACAGGATCGTGCACCTCACTTCGCGGAATTTGTGTATCAACAATTGGAGCAGCAATTTCACCTGACTCGCAAGCAGTTGTCGCGCTCAGGCATGATGGTGTATACCACGCTGGATATTGGCTTGCAGGATAAGATACAGAAGATTGCTCAACAGCATATTGCCGAATTGCGCGATGCGCATCACCTGACCAACGCGGCTGAGGTGTTGCTTGATTTTCATACAGGTGCAATTATTTCGCTGTTGGGTAGCATCAATTACAATGACACTTCTATCGATGGGCAATTTGATGTAGCGACTCAGGCCTATCGTCAGCCCGGTTCATCGTTCAAGCCATACGTGTATGTGACGGCTTTTGCCCAGGGAGCTTCGCCCGCGCAGGCAATTGACGATACACCGACGACGTTTCCTGTCCCCGATTCGTCTCCACCGACGTTTACGCCGAGCAACTACGACCTGAGATTTCATGGGCACATGACGCTGCGCTGCGCATTGCAAAATTCGCTAAATGTGCCAGGGGTGAAGGTGCTGAACCACGTGGGGATCAATGCAGCCATGCAAACTGCCTATAATATGGGTATTACCAGCTACCAAGGCACGCCGGGCTTATCGTTAGTGTTAGGTGGGTTAGGCATCCGGCTGATTGATCATACCTCGGCGATGGGCGTTTTCGCGAATGGGGGAGTGCGCGTTCCTTACTATGCTATTAACAGGATTGTTTCAGGCAATACAGGGACGGTGATCTACCAGCACCAGATGAACGCGGGTAAACAGGTAATCAGCCCGCAACTGGCGTATATGATGACGAGCGTACTGAGCGATAACGCTTCGCGCATTCCTGAGTTTTATGATTGCAATGTCCTGCAACTCTACTCGAACTCGCAACAAGCTTGCTGGAATGGTAATCGAGGCGTTGTGCGTCCGGCTGCTGCTAAGACAGGCACGACGAATGATTTTCGCGATAACTGGACGGTTGGCTATACGACTGATTATGTGATGGGTGTATGGGCGGGCAACGATGATAATTCACCGATGATCAATGTGACGGGTGTTCAAGGCGCAGCTCCTATCTGGCATGACTCGATGCTTGTTGCAGAACAGGGTCGTCCCATTCAAAACTTTGTGAACCCTGGGGGTTTGGTACGGGCAACGGTAACGTATCCTGATGGTGTGAAAACAACGGACTGGTTCCTCCCCGGCACTGTTCCAACCTTTGCCTCACCAACTCCTACCCCGACCGCAAATCCGACGGTGACAGGGACTCCGACACCAACAGCAACCACGACCCCAGCAACTCCTACCCCAACGTCGGTTCTGAATACAGGTGAAGGGTTCTTAGCGCAGTCGGCTGTTGCGTCATATTGTCCAAGCAGTTACAGTTTTGCTTTCCCTCCTCCACCGAATAATGTACATTCCCCTAATCCAGGTTGGTGGTAAAAGAGCCAAAATTTGATACGTTTGTGCCTTGTAGCGTTCGTGTACACTTGCTACAATATAGGTAGAGGGTATCGCATCCCTTGCAGAAATTCCTCCATTTCCCTGAAGGTAGAGAGGCTCTGTTTTGGTGAACGATCGGCATTTAACTGAACCTGGAAATGCGAGCCTGCAACGGAGCTACCGCTCCTACCCTACGGATCAGCAGGCTCGCCAAGTAGTACCAGCAAAGCTTCCTGTGCATAGCCGTGCGGCGGCAGCACAGCGATTAGGGCAGTTACCCCAGAAAGATATTCGAGGGGTTTACTATCCTGTACCCCATAGGAGGGTACATCCCAGAGGCTGGCGTCTAAAGCGCTATCTGAAACGCAAAAACTTGCGGCTCAGTAATCAGCAATATCTAGCTATTGATCGGGTTGGGACACAGTGGACGATGCTGCCCTTGGCGCTCGGCGCGCTGATAGTAATGTTGGCGCTCGGTACGCTGCTGGTGGGTCTGACGGCCGCGGTTGAAGCTACCCAGGAGCGCTATGCCCAAGATGCGACGACGCTGGCAGATATCCTACCAAAAGATAGCCTGAAGATGTATGATGCGAATGGTACGCTCATCTACCAGATGGTCAACCAGGGATTGCAAACGACCGTTCCCCTTTCACAAATTTCGCCCAATCTCATCAACGCGGAAATTGCGACCGAGGATCAGTATTTCTGGGATAACCCAGGCTTTGACATCACGGGTATTGTGCGTGCAGCCCTGTCTGACTTCTCAAGAGGGCGCATTGTCTCCGGTGGCAGCACGATTACTCAGCAGTTGATTAAAAACGCGATTGTGGGTAACCAGGATACGGTCTTTCGCAAACTCCAGGAGATTATCCTGGCTCCCGAGGTGACGCGCCGTTACACGAAGCAAGATATTCTCTCGATGTATCTGAACACAATCTACTATGGTGAGCAGGCATATGGTGCTGATGCCGCTGCCTTTACTTACTTCGACTTACAGGATACGCCTAAGAGGAGCGCAGCCTCCCAACTGGATATCGCACAGGCGGCGATGCTGGCCGGTATTCCCAGTTCGCCGATTGCCCGCGATCCCTATCTCCATCCCCAGGCTGCATTCGCGCGCATACAAGCAGTGCTCGATCTGATGCACAATCAAGGATATATTACGACTGACCAGGAGCTTGCAGCGATCCACGAGGCGCATCAGCCCGGCTTTTTACATCATGGTTATATTCACAACGGCGTGGCGATAAATTTCGTGAATTATGCGTTGAAAGAGCTTGCAACAACTTTGAATGTGAAAGATGCTTCCTTGCTTGCGAGACAGGGGCTGGTGGTATCTACTACGCTCGATCTGAATCTACAAAACAAGATTTTAAAGATCGCACAGCAACATAGTTGGTGCGCTGTCGGCTGCACATCATATGACAAATGCGGCGGCGGTATTGATCGATTATCATAATGGTGATATCCGCACACTGATAGGCAGTATTCATCCTAATGACCAGTTTGATGTGGCATCACAGGGTTTCCGTCAATCGGGGTCGTCGTTTAAGCCGTTCATCTATGCTACCGCTTTTGAACATGGTGTGAGTCCCGGCATGCCTGTCTATGATACTCCACTGACGGTGCAACTGTGTTGCGGACTACCATCCTATTCACCGCAGAACTATGATCTGCACTTCCACGGGTTGATTTCGTTTCGCTATGCCTTGCAAAACTCGTTTAACGTTCCGGCGGTCAAACTATTGATGCAAACGAGCGTCGATGCTTCTTTGCATACCGCCCAGGAGATGGGTATTACTCAGTACCAGGGGACGCCTAACTATACAATGGTGCTTGGCACCCTGGGCGTTCATCTGCTCGATGAAACCTCAGCGTATGGCGTCTTCGCCAACGGCGGCGTACGCATTCCTGCTCATGCTATCAGTACTGTGGTAGATGTGCAGGGTCGCCTGGTTTATCAATTCGCAGGCAAAGGGACACGGGTGTTGAGCAAACAGGTTGCCTTCATGATGACGAATGTCTTGAGTGATAATGCTTCACGTACCTTCGAGTTTGGTCAATGCAGCGCGCTCTACCTGTATAGCAATACACAGACGCAATGCTACGAGGGAAATCCTGGTTTGATCCGTCCCGCCGCCGTTAAAACGGGTACCTCTCAAAATTTTGCCGATAACTGGACGGTGGGCTATACGGCCGATTATGTGATGGGAGTATGGGCGGGCAACAACGATAATTCGCCGATGGTTAATATCACCGGCGTTGATGGCGCAGGACCAATCTGGCACGATAGTATGCTGCTGGCCGAGCAAGGGCTTCCTATCACAGGGTTCCCGAATCCTGGAGGATTGGTGAAGAAGACCGTGAGCTACCCAGGGATTACGACGACGGATTGGTACCTGCAACCGTGATGCCTACACGTTCCAACAAATCACGACTGATTTCAGCACGGTACTTGATAGGCATACGTCCAGGATGGTCGTGTGAGTCAGAGCCGGTGCTGAGTAGCAAATGGTGTTTGCGGACGTATTGCAGATAGGTTTCAATCATCTCAGGGTTATGGTAAGGGTGGTAGACTTCGATACCATCGAGGGGAATTTCGGCACGTACCTGGTCAAGTAAGGCAGGATCATAGAAGGTAAAGTTCTGTTCGCGACGGCCAGGATGTGCAATCAGGCAGACGGCTCCGCTGCGGTGCGCAGCATCGACCGTTACGGCCATATCCGCCATGATGGAGCGGAAGCCAGCTTCTTGAATCATGCGTAGTCCGCTGTGCCAATCGCTGGCGTAACCGTGTTCGCGCAGCAAACGAATGTTGTCGGCGGGTCGGCGCAATTTGCCACCATTCTCGGCCAATACCTCTTCCTGGCGTGGGAAGCTGTGGCCGCGGCGCAGCAATTCATCATAGACTTGATGGGTATTTTCTAACTGGCGGCTCACAACCATTTCGGTGACTTCGCTCAAATAATTCTGCTCTGGATCAAAGCCATAGCACAGGACATGCCCCATTTTGCCGTTCCACTCCGTACTCATCTCCACCCCGGCGAGAACGGGTAGGTTCTTTTTTGCGGCTAATTCCTGGATACTGGCAACAGTGTCAACGCGGTCGTGGTCGGTTACGGCGACCATAGCAAAGCCTTCATTCACAAGATAGTCGATAAGTTGTTCGGCAGGCCAACGTCCATCGCTGTAGGTGGTATGCATGTGCAAATCGATTGGGGCATCGGGTGTAAGGGTGAGATGCGTGGTCAAACGCTCCAAATTAAGCTCCTTTGATGGGTGAAGAACAATATGATATATGCTTACCTATCATGGTACCACATGAGGCAGAGGCGGGGCCATTGGGGAGCTACCAGCGAAAGACATAACCCACGCCGCGCACGGTTTGAATGAGTTGAGGATTTGCGGGGTCTTCTTCGAGCTTCTCACGGAGCCAGCGGATATGGACATCGACGGTGCGGGTGTCGCCTGCGTAGTCGTAACCCCAGACATTATGCAAAAGTTGGTCGCGGGTCAAGACGGTGCCACGATTACGGACGAGGTAAGTGAGTAGGTCGAACTGCTTTGGTTGCAGTTCCCATTCCTGCCCACGACAGTAGACACGCCGCCCGGCGAGGTCAATACGCAGTGGACCGGCCACGAGTTCACGGCTAGCACGTGGAACATCGCCAGCAGCTTCCTGAGTAGCATGATTTTCGTTGATGGACGCAGACACAGATGGATAATCGGCGCGGCGTAATAGGGCGCGCACGCGAGCCAATAGTTCACGGCGACCGAAGGGTTTGGTGACATAGTCATCGGCTCCAACCTCAAGACCGACGACTTTATCGATCTCGTCACCTTTAGCGGTGAGCATCATAATGGGGGTGGTGGAGGTAGTATTCTCACGGCGCAACTGGCGGCATACCTCTAGACCATCCATTTCGGGCAGCATGATGTCGAGGATGATCAGATCAGGTGTTTCGCAGCGCACGGCTTCCAAAGCACTGGCACCGTCAGATGCCGTTGTTACCTGGTAACCTGCTTGTTCAAGATTATAGCTTATGGTTTCAACCAATATTGCTTCGTCATCTACAACTAAAATTTTACGGGCCATGAGTAACCTCTATCCGAAGCGTCCGCTGATGTAGTCTTCGGTTTCTTTTTTCTTGGGGCGCTCAAAGAGATCGATGGTTGGCGCGTATTCAATGAGCTTGCCACTGAGAAAGAAACCCGTGTATTGCGAGACGCGTGCAGCTTGCTGCATATTATGGGTCACAATAACAATCGTGTAATCTTTGGTGAGCTGCGCAATCAATTCTTCTATTTTGAGAGTCGCGATAGGGTCAAGAGCCGAGCAAGGCTCATCCATCAGTAGCACTTCTGGTCTTACCGCCAGAGCACGAGCGATGCATAAGCGCTGTTGCTGACCTCCAGACAGACCCAACGCTGATGTTTTCAGCCGGTCCTTGACTTCGTCCCAGAGCGCAGCTTCCTGCAAACTTCTCTCCACGGTTTCTTCGATATACTGTTTGGGCTTGCCTTGAATGCGCAGGCCATAGGCAACGTTTTCAAAGATGGATTTCGGGAATGGGTTTGGTCGTTGAAAGACCATACCGATACGCTGGCGCAGGAGCACGACATTGGTAGACTTGTCGTAGATATTTTCTTCATCCAGCATTGCTTCGCCCTGCGTACGCGTACCAGGGATGAGATCATTCATACGGTTAAGTGTGCGCAAAAAGGTTGATTTACCACAGCCAGAGGGTCCAATTAACGCCGTAGTTTGATATTCGCGTATTGGCAGAGTCACTCCGTAGAGCGCTTGCTTCGCACTGTAGTAGAAATCGACATTTTTAACATCTATCTTTATGGCTGCACTGGGATTAAGGTTCTCGCTCTGATCCACCGTCACCGATACGCGTTTTTCGGACGGCGTAGTGGGAGCATGACCACGTTCATAATCCGCGACAACCTCTTGCGAATTTGCATCTGATGGCACCGATTGTTTGGGCCGATTGAGACGAGTGTCCATTGGATCTCCTTCTTATCTCTCCACGTTTTCTGATAGCAAAGTAACCCTGGGCGCTTGATTGCATTATATCCTATAAAAGCGAGTATTCTTTATGGAGGGGTATCGCAGTATCAACGATCAGGCGGTCAGCTAGAACCACGAGGCGTATATAACGCCCGGCAAGCGCTTTACTGATGAAGTAAGGGCGCCCTTCATAAGAGATATGACCGCTGCGAGCTACTTTACGAGAGAAGATATTCGCGCCTTCTGGGAGTGCCAGATTTTCATTCCCATGTAAATTCACCGATAGGTTCATGATGGTATTTTCCTCGCTTCTGTAGAACCAGGGCAACCGCAAGGGTCGCCCTACTATACGACGGATTAGCCGATCATGCTCGTGTATAGTTCCCACCTTGCTGGAGCTTAACTAAAGCGCCCGGTGATGTAATCCTCGGTTTCCTTCTGTGTGGGGTGTGCAAAGAACGTTGTCGTCCCACCGACTTCGATCAACTTCCCCTGGAGAAAGAAGGCAGTTCTGTCAGCGATACGACCTGCCTGCTGCATATTGTGCGTCACGACGATGACTGGATACTCGCTTTTGAGCTGGCTGATGAGTTCTTCGACCTGAAAAGTCGAGATGGGGTCGAGCGCGGAGGCCGGTTCGTCCATGAGCAGAACCCGTGGTTCGATGGCTAGGGCGCGCGCGATGCACAACCGCTGCTGCTGGCCACCTGACAGTTGCGAGGCCGGCTCACCCAGCCTGTCTTTGACCTCGTTCCAGATCGCCGCCTGCTCAAGACTGCGCTCGACGCGCTCTTTGAGATCCTTTCCTTGCGCCAGCCCGTTGAGGCGCGGACCGAGCGCCACATTGTCGAAGATACTCAGGGTCGGGATGGGGTTGGGCCGCTGAAACACCATCCCGATTCGCCGCCGGACATACATCGGCTGGATAGAACGCGCGTAGATGTTGACGCCATCGATCACCACCTCACCCTCGACACGGCCCCCTTCGACCTCCTCATGCATGCGATTGAGGCAGCGCACAAAGGTCGATTTCCCGCAGCCTGACGGACCAATGATGGCAGTGGCCCCCAGCGGCTCAATGGTGAAATTGATGTCGTAAAGGGCCTGTGAACGCCCGTACCACACATTCAGATGATGAACTTCTATTGACACGTCTTGCTCCTTTACCAATGGAACAGAGATAGTTACCTGCTTTGGCTACGTTTAAATCCTCCCGTTGCCCAGCGTATGGCAAATGACGTCAGAAGAATGAGCACGATCAGCACGAGCGCGCCCGCATAGGCCTGGTTGATCTGTGCCTGATAGGGACTCTCCGCGAAGTTGAAGATGCGCAGGGGAAGCGCATCCATAGGCTGGGTGATGTCAGAGCTAAAGAACGGGTTGCCAAAGGCGGTCATCAAGAGCGGAGCGGTCTCGCCAGCCACGCGGGCCATCGCCAGCACGATACCGGTGATGATACCGCTGCTCGCCGCTGGAATGACCACGCGCAGGATCGTACGCGACTCGGTCGCTCCAAGCGCGAGCGAGGCCTCGCGTAACTCCTTGGGCACCAGGCGCAGCACCTCCTCCGAGGTACGAGCCACAATCGGGATCATGATAATCCCCAGGGCTATGCCGCCCGCTAGGCCCGAAAAGGACTGCTGGGGCACGACGATGAAAATCCAGGCGAACAAGCCGAAGATGATGGTCGGGATGCCGGTCAGCACATCGACCAGGAAGCGCACGCCCATCGCAATGGGTCCACGGCCTCCGAACTCAGAGAGGTAGATGCCGGTAAACAGGCCTAGTGGAATGCCGAAGAGCGAGGCCAGTCCCACCAGGATCAGCGACCCCTGGATCGAGTTCCCTAGACCACCCCCTGGTTCGCCGTTGGGCGTAGGAATCTTAGTAAACAGATCGATGTTGATGTAGGGAAGCCCCTGGCGAAGGATATACAACAGCAGGAAGAGCAACACGGCCACGGCAAACACTGTTGCCAGTAGCGAAAGGACAATGATGGCAATGTTGCTGACGCGCCGACGCGCGTCGTGCACGGTGCGCGTGGCCTGGAAAGGGTTAGCAGCTGGTTGCTGCCGTTCTACTATGACACTCATGTTGTCAGTCCTCCCAATCGGTGACCCATCCTGTAGATCAGGACGCGCGCAATGATATTGACGATTAACGTGATGATAAAGACCAGCAGGCCGGCCTCGATGACCGCCGAGAAGAAGAGACCAGGAGTGGCTTCATTGAACTGGTTAGCGATAACGCTCGAGAGCGTGTACCCCGAATTGAAGAGGCTCGGGTTGATGGGCGAGGCCTGGTTGCCGATGACCATCGTGACGGCCATCGTTTCACCGAGCGCACGGCCTAGCGCCAGGATCACGCCGCCTGTAATACCGATGCGCGCGTAGGGAAGCACCGCGTGGCGGATCACCTCCCAGCGTGTCACGCCCAGCGCCAGCAGCGCCTCGCGCTGCGCGGTGGGCGTCGTCAGGATCACCTCGCGCGAGACGCTGGTAATCAAGGGCAGGATCATGATCACCAGGATGACTCCTGCGGTCAGGAGACTGAGTCCATGAAACGCTCCCTGGAAGAGCGGCAGGAAGCCCAGGTACCTCGCCAGCCAGGGCTCAAGCGTCGACTGCATCCAGGGGGCCAGTACCAGAAAGCCGAACAGCCCGTAGATGACGCTTGGCACAGCGGCCAGCAACTCCACGACGAACGCCAGGGGCCGCTTGATAGAGCGTGGACAGAAATCCACTAGAAAAATGGCCGTACCCACCCCAATGGGTACGGCGAAAAGGATAGCGAAGGCCGAGGTCACCAGCGTCCCGAAAATGGCCGGGCCCACCCCAAACACATTGTGGACCGGATCAAAGGCCTGATTGGTGAGAAAATTGAAGCCGAACTGCTGAATCGTCGGCATCGAATTACTGATGAGGATCCATGCGACCCCCCCGATGATCACCACCACGAACAGGACGAGCAGCAAGGTGATCCCGCGAAAGATCGTATCACTGAGCCGACGATTGCCTAATCCGAGCAACCGCGCCACACTCCTTGTCCCAGGAAGGCTCTGTTGCATACATTCCCACTTTCCTTTTTTGCGCCAGCATCGACGTCTCTATCCATCCCGAAGACCCTTTCCCCACTGTTCGCTCTTACCGAACGTACCTGGAAAAAGGCCTACAGGAGAGAGAGGGAAGCGACCCCTCTCTGCTGCCGTAAGATAAGCTGACAGGACCATTCAGCTAGCTGACAATCCCTGTGTAGCACGACGAACTGCCGCAGGTCATTGACTTGATCTGTCCCTCACCTGCCGTCACAATGGCCGAAGGCAACTGTGCATAGTTGAGCGGAGTGGCGTACTGCTGGCCCTCGTGCGTCATCCACCACAGCAGGTTCGCAAGGGCTTGCCCTTTGGCGGAGTTGGTCTGGTGCTGGTAGACGACCACCCACGAGAAGCCAGAGATGGGATAGGCTGCGTCGCCCGGAGCGTTCACGATGAAGAATTCTAGATTGGCGGGGATATTTGTCACACCGCCAGCGTCCGCCACAGCCCCAGCGATGGAGGGCAGCACCAATTTTCCATTGGCGTTCTGGACGGCTGCGTAGGAGAGATTATTCGAAAGGACATACGCCAGTTCGACGTAGCCAATCGCGCCAGCCGTGCTTTTGACCGCCGCAGACACGCCGGCATTGCCCTTGCCGCCAACGCCGACAGGCCAGTTGACGGTGGTGGCTGCTCCCACTTTTGAAGACCAAGTTGTACTCACCGCGCTGAGGTAATGCGTGAAGATGCCTGTCGTACCGCTACCATCGGAACGATGTACAGGAGTAATCGTCTCATGTGGGAGCGCTACGCCCGGGTTGGCGGTCTTGATCGCAGCATCATCCCAGAATTTGGTCGTCCCGAGATAGATGCCAGCGATGATATCCGGTGTCAAATTGAGATGCCCAGAGATACCGGAGAGGTTATAGGACATGGCCACTGCGCCAAGTGTGACCGGGACATGGATGATAGGCCCAGCTTTGCTCAGGGCTTGCTGCGCGGGTGTCAGAGGTGTATCCGTAGCGCCGAAGTCCACAGTGTGAGCGAGCAATTGATTAATACCCGCACCACTACCCACCGACTGGTAGTTGACGTTGACACCGCACTTGCTCTTTGGGTAGTTGGCTGGTGCGAACATCTGAGAGAACAGTGGGTTATCAAAGGTTGATCCCGCTCCGGTCAACCCTGAGACCGAGGGACAACTCGTGCTGGATGTTCCATTACCGCCTCCTGTGCTGTTGCTTCCACAAGCCGAGATAATGAGGCTAATTGTCATCGCTACTCCAAAAAGGAGCGTTATGCGTGATCGTTTCAACATGATTCCTCCTTCTCCTATCAAGAAGTATGGTTTGGTGATATGGGATAGAACATAAATGAGTCTATCGTCTTCACTCTAACCGTACCATTCGTACATTAACCGTGCTTTATGGATATGTTAAGCTGTGTTAAATCTCGGTTAAAACTTGCCCAGGGGATAGGAGAAGCAGAATTGTCCAAAAGCAACAAAAGCTCGAACTCTATAAAAGAGGGTAGCTCTTGTTGGGGTATGCTGTGAACATGTATAATACACCCCATTGAGAGGAGGAAAGGACATCATGGCAGGCCAGGATCAAGTTAATCTTTTACGCCAAGGAAGCAATGTTTGGCAACCTCTCATAGTTGATGGCAGAGCCATTGAAAGACACGAATATGCTATGTTTGAGGACTTGAGAAGGCGCTATCATTGGGTATTGCCAACGTCTCGCTATCAGGATACCTCAGACCTACTTGAATCCATTCAGGAATATGTTATCGAACCTGCTCAACAAAAGGCAAAAGAACTCGCAATGCAGTAGGCGGATGTGCAACGCCAATATCTACTCGAGCAGGAGCAAATATGTAGCTCGTATGAGTTGTTTACTACTATTCTCTTACTCCAGCTGGTAAGTGACTTCTGTTCCTTCGTCACCCTCATGTCTTTTAAGTACGCTTCTGGCTGGTGTTGTAGATGCTACTTCGCGCCCACTTTTGAAGACGTGCAAACGGGCGGGGATGAGGCGCAGTGCTTCAAATGCTGAGGGGGCGTTGAGAATGAGGAAGTCGGCGGGTTTGCCCTCTTCGATACCGTAGGTGTCGGCGATGCGCAGGGTTTTTGCGGCGTTGGTAGTGATGAGGTCGAGTATGTCGTTGATTTCTTCGTAGCCGCTCATATGACAGAGGAAAAGAGCTAGTTGGGCTGCGGCTAGCATATCGCCTCGACCCAGGGGAAACCAGGGGTCCATGATGGAGTCGTGACCGAGGGCAACGTTGACACCTGCCGCGAGCAACTCTTTGACGCGAGTGATGCCACGGCGCTTAGGATAGGTATCGAAGCGGCCTTGCAGGACGACGTTATCAAAGGGATTGGCGATGACATTGACCTGGGCACGCGCGAGCAGGCGTATCAGTTTGAAGGCGTAGGCATTGTCGTAGGAGTGCATGGCGGTACAATGGCTGGCGGTAACCCGGCCCTGCCAACCTTGCTCAAGGGTATCAGCAGCCATGACCTCGGTAAAGTGAGATTGCGGATCGTCGGTTTCGTCGCAGTGGCAGTCGATATCGCGGTTAAATTCTTTCGCCAAGGCGAAGGCGTAATGTACGTCTTCAACGCCCATGTCGCGAGTCGACTCATAATGAGGGATGCCGCCGACTAGATCGCAGCCCAGCTCCATAGCTCTACGCATCAGTTCGCGTCCATTGGGGAACGAGAGGATGCCATCCTGGGGAAAGGCGACGAGTTGCAGGTGACAGATATCCGCGACCTCTTCGCGTACCTCGATCAGGGCACGCAGCGCCGTCAGGTTGGGATCGCATACATCGACATGGCTGCGGATGTGCAAGGTGCCTTGGGCTACTTCCCAGCGAATCTCTTCAAGGGCGCGATTTTTGACATCCTCGATAGTCAGGCTCGGCTTGCGTTCACTCCAGATCTGGATGCCTTCCAGCAGTGTGCCAGTGGAGTTGTAGCGTGGTTGTCCTACTGTAAGCACGGCATCGAGATGGACGTGTGCATCAATGAAGGGAGGTGAAATAAGCCGACCAGCGGCGTCGATCTCGCGTGTGGCATCGGCGTTGGGAAATTCAGCGGCAATGGCGGCGAAGTGACCATCCGAAATTGCGATATCGACGAGACCTTGACGGCGATGGAGCTGGACATGACGGATTAGCAAGTCGTAGTGCATAAAGGTTCTTCTTTGCTAGCGATTTTAAGGAGATATAAAATGGCAGGCCTGTGGTACAGGTACAACCAGCCTGCCTTGGGTGTAGCCAATAAGTAGGGTGCGAAAGGCCGATAATGCAGTTTAACAAAGTAACCTGGATAGGTGCTGGACTGGCTTAGGGACGATGGATTGACCCTTACAGTGAAGTTGTCCCTGTTCACGATACCCTGGCTATTTCATTCCAATTCATTATCGGCCTACGGTTTACCTGACCTCCAGTTCTCCACGTGGGCTGCTGTTGAGTTCAACCCGTCGCAGAATGAGGTAAGAGATAGCGGCAAAGACGACGCCTAATTCGAAGCCAACGTCCATGCCAAAGGGACCTACCAGTTTGCCAATTGGTCCAGTGTAGTACACCTGTGCCGCTCCCAGGACTACTCCAACCAGACCTAATGCCATGGAGATGATTGCGGCCCAACCAATTGGTAGTCGACTTGGGGTATTCCAGTCATCGACATTGTAGCGACCATGCCGGAACACAAAGTGCTCTAGCACCAGGATGATGCCCCATGGCCCTAGCCAGTAGGCGATGATCAACATGAAGTTGGTCAAGGTTTCGTTGAAGTTCGATGCGGCGGGGAGGGCAATTGCTACGTAAAGGACTGCTCCAATCAGTGTCCAGACGTAGCGTTTGACCCCCTGGAACCAACGGCCAAAGAGCTGCATTGTAAGCCCCAGGCTATAGTCGTTGGGGATATTATTAGCCACCGTGCTGAGAGCCAGCAACACGATCAATAGATTGCCGAAGCCACCCAATGGCCCCAGAGCCTGAGCCATCAGTGTGCCACCTGTGCTCTGCTTCCAGCTCGTTAAGGCGACACCCAACACTTCCAAAAGCACACAAGGGATAAACACTCCCAGGAACGTTAGCCAGAAGACGCGCTGCGGCGGAGTATTTTCCGGTTGGTTGACGTTATAGTCGGCGGCATAGGAACTCCAACCTGTGGCGAAACCGTAGATGGATCCTCCAAAGGTGACGATGCCGGCGATCTCAGCCGCATTCATAGCAGGGGTGGGAATGATGTGCATGTGAGGCGCGGCCACGATTAGCATAATCAAGAAGATGACAGCCATCGGTATCCAGGCAAAACGCTCATAGTGATGTACGTAGCGGTAGCCATAGATGCTGACGAGGGTGGTCAGAATGGCAATGATCAGGATGCCTACTCCTCTAGCACCGATGCCATTGAGGGTAATGCCGATGACATTGACATTGCATTTGTTTAAGGCATCAGGAGTGGTGCCACAGATCAAGGCTGCGACTAATTGCCCACCGACAATCACATTGACTGTTGACCAGCCAATGCAGGCAGCCACGTTGAAGACCGCCATGATCATAGCCCCCACCCATCCAAAGGAAAAACGAGAGATGGTCATCTGCCGCAGTCCTAGTCTGGGACCCAGCGTCGAAAAGAACGCTACAGGAAGCACACCTAACGCGTTGAAAATGATGATGACCAGGACGCTATCCCAAAAGCCCAATCCAAAGACGATATTGGCGAGCGAGCCTAGCGCAATGGTGGAGAGACACAGGTTAGCAGAGAACCACATGGTGAAGTTGTCGAGGATGCGTATGTGGGTACGTGTAGCAGGAGAGACTCGCTCAATTCCATGAGTCTCTACTCCACGTTCTTCTGGAATTGCTACAGTATCGGTTGCCATTTTGTTGTTCTCCTCTTCGTAGTAAATAAATCCGTGAACAATTCCGTGAGTTTCCTTGAAAGCCATTCCTCATACACTGTCCTCAGACCATACCGCTTAGTAGCACAGCCAGACTTCAGCTTAGGAGGAATGAAAGGAAGTTCCCTTGACTTCCATGTTCGCCGGTCGGACCTCATCTTTTCGGAGATGCCAGGCGCTTCAGAAGTTCTCCAGGCCTCTGAGGATTTCTTTGATATTACATTACCACAATTGGTGTACGGTGATATACACTGCGCGAAATGATTTAGATACACGAAGAATAGTATACAAGATAGATGCATGTATCTCAAGTATTCTTGGGGTGCAACAAACAAGCTAATAAAATTTGGTCACTACTCAGGCTATTTTCTTTAGTAATTCTGGCTGCTTCCCGGTGGGAAGCAGCCAGAATTACTTTTTGCTGGGGTGCGCGACTTTGCCGTTGTCAGCGACAGAGCCACACACCAATCTTATGAACTGTCCCGTCAACGGAAGATGGCACAACTATCGTCCATTCAGCGTCAGTTCGATGCGGCGTAGGAAGTAGTAGGCGATGCCGGCAAAGATGACACCCAGTTCAAAGCCAATATCCATTCCATAGGGAGGATTGAACAGATGGGCAATGGGACCAACATAGTAGAGCTGCGCGGCTCCCAAAAGCACTCCTCCTAAGCCGATAATAAAGGAAACGATGGCAGCCCACCCAATGGGAAGCTTGCTACGAGTATTCCAATCATCGACATTGTAGCGTCCGCGACGGAAGACAAAGTTTTCCAGGGTCAGGATGATGGCCCAGGGGCCTAACCAGTAAGCAATGATTAACATGAAGTTGGACAGCGTTTCATTAAAATTGCCTGAGGCTGGTACAGCGATAAGCACGTAGATTACGGCAGCAATCAAAGCCCACACTGCACGGTTGATGCGTTGGAAGGGCCTGCCAAGAACTTGCATTGAGAGCCCCAGGCTGTAGTCGTTCGGTATATTAGTGGCAACAGTACTCAGCGCGAGAAAGAACAGCATGAAGGTTCCAAAGCTTCCCAGAGGCTTAGCGGCCGCAGCTAAAAGATCACCGCCACCCAGTCCCTTGTAGGCAACCGACAAAACCATACCAACTATCTCTAAAACAACACAGGGTATGAAGACTCCCAGGAAGGTCAGCCAAAAGAGTCTATTTGCGGGCGTTTCTTCCGGTTGATTCACGTTATAGTCGGCAACCTCAGAAGCCCAACCGGTCGCATACCCGTAGATGGCACCGCCGAAGGAGACAAAGGACGCTATTTCTGCTATGTTCAGAGCAGGTGTAGGAACGAAAGACAACTTTGGTCCTGCAACTACCAACAGGATGAAGAAAATGATGGCCATCGGTATCCAGGCATAGCGTTGATAGCGGTGAATGTAGTTGTATCCATAGATACCCAAAAGCGTCGTCAATATTGCAATGACGAGAATGCCTACTTGTTCGGGAATCGCTCCTCCACTCAATGCTGCAACCAACTGCCCACCCACAATAATGTTGACGGTGGACCAACCAATGCAAGCCGCGACATTGAAAAGCGCCATGATCTTCGCACCGGTCCAGCCAAAGGAGAAACGTGAGATAGTCATCTGGCGCAGTCCCAACTTAGGGCCAAGTGTAGCAAAGAAGGCAACGGGAAGAGAACCAAGCGCGTTAAAAATGAGGATCGCAAACACGCTATCCCAAAATCCTAGAAAAAAGACTGAGTTGGCTATAGCGCCAAGGGCAATGGTAGAAATCACCAGATTGCTTGAAAGCCACATGGTGTGGTTATCGAAAATACGAAAGTGCGTACGAGTTTGTGGTTCAACACGTTCAATACCACGTGATTCAATGCCTCGTTCAAGTTCTGGAACGTCAATGGTGTCGGTTGCCATCCGATGGATCCTCCTAATCGAAAATACTGTCATGGGTTACACGTTAAGAGAAACGCGCCTCTCCTCCCATACGGAAGGGTTGTCCTGCAAGTTACACAAATTTCGTCCAGATTATACCCTTTTTTGTTGATTAGGGGATGTTCTCTGGTACATTATTACCATTTTGTTGAATGCATTCTTGATTATTTGATATCCTTATTAAGGTTTCCTGTTTGTATTGAGATATGTAGATGAATAGATGTGTAGTTCCTTGTCCAGGGAGTAGTAAAGAGAGGCCATCTTCATGAATAGCAACATTATTCCCAACCTACTTGATGTGTCACTTTGTCTTGTAGCCCTTTTTATTTCAGTGCGATCTTTCGACATTTATTCTCGTTCCGGTCAATTTCGTGTGTTCATACTAGGTTTATCGATGGCTCTTGTATCACTCTCTGCTGCTGCTGATTTCACTTCAAGTTATGTCAGGGCCATTCCCCTGCATACAGAATGGTTTTTGTACATTGGTCAAGCGGTAGGGTTCTTGTTTATTTTGCTCAGCCTGGTGCAGAGTTCTGATAAGTATCTGCGTAGCCTTATGCGTTTGAATATCGCGGCTTTCGTTCTCCTCCTGATTTTGTTGCTTCTGTCACCTGCCCTTCCAAAGATGGATATCGTGACACAAACATTGCTTAATCTCACGCGTTTCATCGTCTGTCTGCTCATCTTTTTCGTTTACTTCACTACGAATATGAGCAAGCCAACACGCTTTAGCATTTTCATGAGCATCTCGTTTTTCTTTTTTACTATGGACTATTTAATGACTGCAGAACACAACTTCTATTTCCAGGTTGTGAAACAGAGCCTGGCTAGTTCCAATCTCAACCTTGCGCTAGCACTGGCAGATGTTGCTGGTGTAATAGCTCTCGTTTTGCTGGTTGGCGCAGTGTCATGGGAGTAAGGATTTGTCAGCGACGATAGCGCTCGGCAAGGACTTCATTGACAGTTTGGACGAGGGTTTCTTCTGAAAAAGGTTTGGCCAAATAGCGGTCGGCCCCCTGACGTATGCCCCAAGTGGAATCAAGAGGCGTATTCTTGGTACTAACCATAATGATGGAAAGGCTGCGTTGTGGGTCGATCGACCGCAATTGACGGCACAGGCTAAAACCGTTCATACCTGGCAATACCACATCCAGCACGATGCAGTGGGGACGTTCTTGGATGGCTTTGGTCCATCCGTCACGTCCATTGGCGGCCGTGCTCACTTCATATCCCGCTTTTTGTAAGGCACGAGCCATAAATAAGCAGGTGGTCGCACTATCATCAACAATCAGAACTTTGGGTGCATTTATCACACACTCTATCACTTTCTAGTAACATAAGGGGGGACATTATTTGCTATGCTTTCCTTTCTTGTTAGAAAATGCATCAAAAGTTTTGAAAGTACAAAGATTTATCCGCTGGCTCTCCTCCAGGTTCATACAGATCAATGCGATGCTGATCCAGCAGAATTTGTAGAGCCCTATAGGCCTCTTTGTTATCCATATTGAGATTGAGGCGGATTTCATCGAAATTTTTAGAGCCATCAATGGCTGCAAGAAGGCGACGAGCGGATTTATCGGAAATAGCAGCGGAAAAGGTAAGCGGATTGCTTGTCGTCATGAAGTTAGCATCCGCCAGGCGACGAGGAACGAGTTGTTCCAGAGCCAGCGGAGAATTCTCCTGGGGCGTTATACCAACTTGTTGAGCAGTAGGAGCCTGATATATCCCGCCCTGAGATACGGCCGGCAAACGACCCGGGCTAGCACTCGTAGGTAAGAGCAAACCACGATAGGCAGCAACAGCTAGAGCCTGTTCTGAACTAAGTCGAATAGCCGAAAGTAGGTTCTGCGGAGGAGTTTGACGTAAAAAGAGCATGACGGTGAGCGCTAGAGGTGTCGGAAGGCTCTCTCCTGGAGTTTCACTCGCTAGAGGAGGAAGGAGGGAATTACCGCTGAGAAAATTGCTAAAGAAATAATTTAAACCATAACGGGCAAGCAAACTCGCCTGGTAGGGAGGGAACACACTCCCTATTGGTTGAAGCAAGTAAGTGCGGCGCTCACTGAGGATGCGTTCTGCCACAGCTACCACCTGATTATTCGTCACGACATGTTGAGGTAGCGACATATCCTGACGAACCATCGTACGTAATTGAATAAAGTATTGTCCTGAACGATTTATTTGTGTTGCCCAAAACTGTACGACCTGCGCATCAAAGTTCTGCACAATTGCATGAGCTACCCATAGAAATAGCTCGTCAATATGACGCATGGTTATAGCAGCTTTCATCAACTGTGTACTGGCGAGCGATTGTCCCCTACCTGGATTAATCGGAGAGGAGTTGCCGCCTGTCCCACGGTTATTCATGATGCTTCCTCCCCTCTATCCCTCTTTTTCCTTTGGCTGAATGTTTACGTGTTCTTCTGTTTCGCCTACTTCTTTAAAGATAACACAGGATGCTCGTTGCCACAATTTGTCTAGCGTCTAACATTACAATAGTTCTTAAAGAAAAATACCTAAAAAAGATGAGTTCGTCAATTAAAAAGGCATTAAATACTCCGAATTACCTATGAAGTCACTAAAGTGCAAACTTTACCAGCAGCAATAGCTCCAAACCAATTTTAACCCATACATAATCATCTATTAACCTTTATTTAACATTCCCATAACATTAGCGAGATACGCTTAGGTTGAAGGATTTGTGTATACTAAGAACTTATCCATAGGGCAAGGAGTCTTATGATTGAAGACAACCAGCGAGACGATCTCCGCGAGGGAGATGTAGTAAGTGAAGCGCAGTCCGTTTTAGCGGAACTGGATAATAGTGCGCTTTCAGGTTTCCACTTTAAAGCATTGTTAACATCTGGCATGGGCTTTTTTACTGATGCCTATGACCTCTTTATTATCGGTGTCGCACTGGCGATACTGAAGCCGTTGTGGCATCTCAATTCCCTCGAAGTATCACTGCTTGGCAGTACATCATTGATAGCTGCTGCATTTGGTTCGCTGATTTTTGGTCGCCTGGCAGACCATGTTGGTCGTAGAGCGATCTATGGACATACATTAATTGTGCTGGCGATTGGTGCTATTGCTTCTGCGCTGGCTCCCAATATACTGTGGCTACTCATCTTCCGTTTTATCCTGGGACTGGGTATCGGTGGTGATTATCCCCTGAGCGCTACATTGATGAGTGAGTATGCGAACCGCCGTGATCGTGGCAAGCTCATCACGATGGTTTTCTCGATGCAAGGATTGGGCTTAATCGTTGGTCCACTGGTTGCGATCATTTTGCTTGCTATGGGCATCAATCACGATTTAACCTGGCGCATTATGCTGGCTCTTGGAGCTGCTCCGGCGCTCGGTACATTTTATCTACGCCGACAAATTGCTGAAACCCCTCGCTTCGCACTGGCCATGCAGGGTGACGTGGCAGGTGCTGCGAGCACAGTAGATATGGTGAAGAACGGCCGCAATGGTAAACATGCCACAACTGCAAACACACAACAGCGCTCAACCGTGAAGAGTGCCGCGACGCCACAAAAATCTCGCCCGACAAAGTCCTGGCTGTACTTGCTACTCACGAAACGCTACCTGCTTTGGATTATAGGAGCGGCGGGTGCATGGTTCTTGCTCGATATAGCGTATTATGGCACGACAATTTCCAGCCCGTTGGTGCTGGGCGCACTCAATCCAAAGGCCGACCTGATTACCAACATGTTCTATACGCTGATCATTTTTGTGGTTGCCGCACTACCCGGTTATATTCTCGCTGCATTTACGATTGATCGCCTGGGTCGCAAGCGAATACAGTGGGTCGGATTTGGTATGATGGCACTTGCCTATGGTTCGCTTGCAGTCTTTCCAACCCTTTCGACAATCACACTTTCTTTCCTGTTGCTCTACGGACTGAGCTACTTCTTCACCGAGTTTGGTCCGAATGTAACCACATTTGTCTATCCGGCAGAGATTTTCCCTGTGATGGTGCGCACCACAGCGCATGGCATTGCGGCAGCTCTCGGTAAGGTGGGCGCATTTATTGGGGCGTTCGCTTTCCCCTATCTGCTCAGCACATTCCACCTGCCCGGAGCAATGGCCTTTGCCGCTATCGTTTCAATTGCAGGCCTGGTGCTGACCGTTCTAACCCTTCCAGAACCAAATCAACGTTCGTTGGAAGAGATTTCTGATGAACATACTGTCAGGGCTGCTCACCAGGAACGGGTAGCCGTTCTGCAATAAAGCTTATTCTGAACAGTAGGGTATTATCGCGCTCCCACTAATTTTCGGTGGGAGTGCGATAAATCTACCCTACTGCATTTCTGACGCCCATTGCCCAGAATAGACGCTTACCGCACCTTTCAATTCCTTGAGAAAGCGGATAGAATGAGGTATATCAAATTGCTGAAATAGGCCTAATGAGAATCTAAGCAGGAGGACAGCCAATGGACATTATTGACTTCTACCAGCGTGAGCAGAAGCGCTTGCATCGTGAAATGCGCGAGGGCGTGAGCGATCTTACACTCGAAGAATGGAACCACACAATTGAGGGAAGAGGCAATAGTATCGCTTTCCTTGTGTGGCACTGTGCTCGTACGGAAGACAATATTCTACGCTTTATTTTACAAGGGCGGCAAACCATGTGGGCGGAGGGCAATTGGCACGAGCGCCTGCGTCTGCCATCACGAGTACAAGGTACAGGTATGGCGACGGAAGAAGCTCGTGCTTTTCACCTTGCCGACCCAAAGCTCTTTATGCAATACGCCAATGGGGTATGGCAGGAATATGAGTCTTATCTTGCTGGGATTAATGATGGAGGAGCTGCGCTCTCAGAACGCACAGTGACCGTGAAACCTCTGGGTGATATGCCTGCTATTTTAGCCATCGGGCAGGTGTGTATTTCACACTGCTTCATACATCTGGGGGAGATTGCTTTGCTGCGTGGGACAATGGGAAAACGAGGGTTGGCTATTTAGAGGGGAAGATAAGTATAGGCTGTATTCAGGCCATTGTAAGGTGGGAAAAGGCAATCGCAAGCCTTCTGATAGGGTGGATAGCTACACTACGTGCATACACTGGAAAGAGTGCCACATGTTTCCATACATTCCTTTCGGCCTGCTGACCGAAGGTAGACACGATAGTGTCGTTGCAGACCGTCTTTCAAGAGTCGCATGTCAAACATTTATTTTTAGGAGTTTGAGCAGTGAGGACGCCTTTATTTCGCGGGGTGAAACGTTGGGGAATGATAATTTCGGCCCTACTTTTATCCTCGCTCCTATTAGCAGCTTGTGGTGAAAATTCCCCCTCGATACTCAATCCTGCCGGTCCTGTCGCCGATCGAGAGAGAATCTTGTTCTGGTTTATCTTGATCGTTGCTACGATTGTCTTTGTGGCCGTCGAGGGCATGCTGATCTACTCTATTTTTCGTTATCGTGAGCGACCGAATTCGCCTATGCCGAGGCAAATTCATGGGAATAACACCATCGAAGTTATCTGGACGGTAGCGCCATCCATCTTCCTATTTGCAGTACTTATAGGTACGATTTACACCATGGTCAACCTGGGTCAGCCTAAAACACCGGCTGATATTGAGGTAAAGGCTGTTGGGCACCAGTGGTGGTGGGAATTCGATTATGTGACCCAGAATGGCATTGTTACTGCCGATTCGCTGTATGTTCCAACTGGTGCGGTCGTGCAAGTGGACCTTGTATCGAACAACGTCATTCACAGCTTCTGGATTCCTCAACTCACGGGTAAGACAGACGATATTCCTGGCCATAATAACCACATGTGGTTTACAGCAGATCGTGCTGGCACCTACCGTGGAGCGTGTGCTGAGTACTGCGGCGATCAACATGCGCATATGGACTTCAATGTGATTGCCATGCAGCCGAACGATTTCCAGACCTGGGTAACTATGTCGCAGCAGAATGCAGCGACTCCGGCAACTGGCAGTCTTGAAGCACAGGGCGCAAAGCTTTTCGCAGGTTCGGGCGGCTGTACTGCCTGTCATGGAATAGTGGGTGTGAATCTGTCGAGCTACACTGATCCTAAAGCCAATGGATTGGTCGGCCCTAACCTCACACACTTCGGTAGTCGTCGTTTGATTGCGGGAGGGGTTCTGTCGTGGGACCCGGCTTCGTGCCAGATCGTCAATGGTCAGTTGGTGAACAAAGACAACTGTGGTCTCTATAAGTGGCTGCAAGACCCGCAAGGCGTCAAACCTGGTAATGATATGATCATCGGCCAGCTTACAGATACTCAGATTACCCAACTGATAGCGTACCTGGAGAGTCTACAATAGATTGTTGACCCGCGTATCTCTACGGTACGGGGGTAAGATATCGGAGGAATAGCCCATGGCAACACGGACTATCGATGAGGGCGTAAGCGTAGTACGCCAAAGACGCCTGAGCGAAACCTATGTCGGCAAGTGGATCATGACGACCGACCATAAGCTGATCGGAATCATGTATATCGTCACTGCTTTTTTCTTCTTTCTTGTTGGCGGGTTAGAAGCGCTGCTTATTCGGACACAGTTGGCGCAACCGGATGGGAAGGTACTGGATCCTGCTACCTATGACCAGATATTCACGATGCATGGCACGACCATGATCTTCTTGTTCGTGATGCCCATGCTTACAGGTCTCGGCAACTACATCGTGCCGCTGATGATCGGCGCACGTGATATGGCCTTCCCACGTTTGAACGCCTTTGGATACTGGGTCGTCCTCTTTGGCGGCATGTTCCTGACTTCGAGTTTTCTGTTCGGGCAAGCACCTAACGCAGGTTGGTTTAGCTATGCGCCACTCACCGAATTGACATCGGCCTGTGGAAATGCGGTGAGGTGTACTCCTGGCTTGAATATGGATTTCTGGGTATTGGGCGTCCTTCTGCTCGGCATTTCGTCGATTTCAGGCTCTCTCAATTTTGTGGTAACGATCCTCAAATTGCGTGCACCAGGTATGACCATTAACCGTATGCCGTTGTTCACGTGGATGACTCTGGTAACGGCCTTTTTGCTGCTGTTCGCAATCCCTAGCCTGACGGCTGCCGCAGTACTCCTGCTGCTGGATCGGCACTTGGGCACGCATTTTTATCAGCAAGCCTTTGGTGGAGACCCTTTGCTCTGGCAGCACCTCTTCTGGTCGTTTGGGCATCCTGAGGTGTACATCCTGATCTTACCGGCATTTGGCATCATATCAGAGGTATTGCCGGTTTTCTCGCGCAAACCGATCTTTGGCTATACATTTGTTGCCTGGTCGGGAGTTGCTATTGGCTTCCTAAGCTTCACTGTCTGGGCACATCACATGTTCGCGGTTGGCCTTCCAACGGTTGCACAGGCTTTCTTTGCCACTAGCACGACACTGATTGCCATTCCAACGGCAGTGAAAATCTTTAACTGGATCGCGACGATCTATCGAGGAAAAATTAGTCTCAAGGCACCGATGCTCTTTGCACTTGGCTTCATCGCCATGTTCCTGATCGGGGGGCTTAATGGCGTCGCACTGGCTGTCGTACCTTTTGATTACCAAGCAACAGACACCTACTTTGTGGTTTCTCACCTGCACTATGTGCTCTTTGGCGGCACTGCCTTTGGTGTCTTCGCAGCCCTCTACTATTGGTTCCCGAAGATGACGGGCAAGATTCTCAGCAATCGCCTGGGACAGTGGCAATTCTGGCTGATGCTGATCGGTGTGAATCTGACTTTCTTCCCGATGCATATCCTGGGATTACTGGGTATGCCGCGCCGTATCTACACCTATCCAGGCAATCTCGGTTGGAATGAACTGAATTTGATTTCAACGATTGGGGCCTTTACTATTGCTGCTGCCATCCTGGTATTCATCTGGAATGTGATTGTCACTCTGCGTAGTGGTGAGCAAGCAGGCTCTGACCCCTGGGATGCGTTTACCTTGGAGTGGGATACCACATCTCCACCTCAACCCTACAACTTTGCGACCCTTCCAATTGTGCGTAGCCGTCGTCCATTTTATGATAAGAAGAATCCAGAGATAGCCGACTGGAAGACAGCGACCCACTAGGAGGTAGATCGTGTCCGAGGCAGAAGATTCGTTAGCGAACCAACGCAAGCAGCTAAAACCAAATTTCTCACAAGAGGTAGCTGGCTCTCATTCGAGTTACTGGCCTTTTGCGTTGGCAGTTGCACTTATTATTGTACTGCTGGGTATAATGAGCTCTCCGATAGTCTTTGGCATTGGTGCGGTGTTGGTCGCGGTTGCTGCGATTGGCTGGGGACTTGAAAACCGTTAATGCGCATACTGTGCATTGGACTTGTTGCCAGTGCACTTGAGAGATAGGGAGAAGTGAACTTATGAGTCTTGTTCATGGCGAAGGCGTTCGCACACTCGAGGAGCATGGAGAGGCACCGGGACGAGGCCTTAACTGGTGGGGCATGATCTTCTTCATCGCCTCAGAGGCGCTGATCTTTGCGAACTTGATCGCGGCATACCTCTACCTGGAAATTCGTAACGGGACATGGAAACTTCCCACGGATATTGTATATCCTCTGATTAATACCTTTATCCTGCTTGGAAGTAGTATCCCTGTACGCTTTGCGGGCGCGGCTATCGCGAAGGGCAACCAGCGTAATCTGAGGATTGGCCTTGCCTTCACTATTCTGATGGGGGCCGTTTTCCTGGTAGGTCAGGGAGTCGAATATTTTGGCCTATTTAATAACTTTGGTTTCACGCCACAGTGTACGGGCTGTAAGTCACCTGTTTTCGGATCGGCTTTCTTCACACTAACAGGCTTCCACGGTCTGCACGTCACTGTTGGTCTCGTCTTCCTGATAATTGTCTTGCTTCGTTCACTGCGCGGCACTTTCACCGCGAAAAAGCACTTTGCAGTCCAGGCGGCTGAGATGTACTGGCACTTTGTTGACGGTGTATGGGTTTTCGTGTTTAGTATCGTCTATCTGCTGCCGCTCCTTCGAGGGTAGAAATCAGGCTTATAGACAAGCAAAATGCCCGGAATGAAATGTAGTCACTCACTCCGGGCATTTGCTTGTCTATAATTCTATCGTCCTGCTACTTGTATCTTCTCTACCTGCGGCACAATATCGGTTGCCAGCAAATCGAAAGGTTCTAGCTCGTACACGTTCGGCATACTGAAGATGGCTTGATCAATGCCCATCGCTGCCAGTTCCGCGAAACGCTCAATGGCGGCAGATGGAGTCAGAGTCCCATTACGGCCATCTCGTGTGAGGTGGATGGTGTCGAGTGTTGTCTTCTCAATCTGCCCGTAAGGAAGCCCTGTGCAGTTAACCCACACAGGGCTTCCCTTTGGCTACCGCTATTTCCTGAAAATCAGGAAGACTAGCTTATGGATTGACCAGATTGTAGATGTCGGGTGTTCCAAGGCCGGTCGCCATATCATAGCCTGGACCAGCAGGGTAGAACCCATTGGTGTAGAGCGTAATGTCATGGAACTGACTGGCGTACCCAGCAGTCGAGTCGAATGGATACAGGTAGTAGTTAGCCAGGCCAAGACGTGCTCCATGGAAAGAATCATAAAGTGCCGCAATACCGGCCCAAAGTGGTGCCGCGCATGAGGTACCACCTAAGCGAACCCAACCGGGCTGGGAAGTGAACTCACCGACGGCGCAGAAGGAATCACCTGGATCGGTACAGTAAATGGAATACCCGGTACCGGGATCGGAATCCAGGGAGACATCAGGATTCTCACGGCAGAGAACACCTGGTTGCTGACCACAATAGGAACCCGCCTGGCTACTCGCTTCAATGACTCCCGGGAAGTATTGGCCAGTGGTAAGATTCGCTGCGTAATCTGGCTCCGCCCAGATGCGGCTGACACCACCACCACTACCTTCACAGGAATCCGGAGTACAGAGTTCAAGCCAGGTTCCTTCTGCTGAGGTACCAGGATAGGTAGGATGAGGATTGGTACCTGGATCGAAGACGACCGCGCCCTTACCAGGCAGGCGGAAAGAAGTGCCGCCGACAGAGGTATTATAGGGCTGATCGCCGGGATCGCCTATCTGGAGTTCTTGACCGGCAGGTGGTAAGAAACCAACACGTGAACAACTGTAAGCGCCGGCATCACCAGAGGCAGCGAACAAGCTCTGACCTTGAGCCGCCATTTGGGTGAAGTATTGATTCTCACCAAGCGTCAACTGTGAATCGACGAAGAATTCGCATGGGATACCCCAACTGCTACTAATCGAGTCCGCCTGATTATCCTTAGCTATCTGCAGGTATTGAGCGAGGGTACCAAGCTCGGTGTTGGGTGACTCATAGACCAGGAGACTTTTTACTCCCGGGGCCATGGCAATTTGTAACTCAATGTCAAGCTCAACCTCTGAGGCACCATTGTCACTAGTTGCTCCGCCCAGAACCTGTTTATTGACCAGAGGAACATGACGCAGATTGTAATGCTTTTCATAAAAGCTGATATCGCTGGATCGATACCCTGCAAGCTCAAACACAGCCAAGGTGGTTCCTTGCCCCTTATCCTTTAGTTTACTATAGACTGGAGCCGAGTCGTAGATGCCAGCGATCTGTGAGGGCGTGAGACCACTACCGAATGGTCCTCCACCATAGGGAGGTGGTGGTGCAGCACCCGCATTAGGAGTCGCATCCATCACATCCTGTGAGTGCATGGGATTCACATTGCTCAAGCCAAACACACCCAGGACAGCACTGCTCAAGTTTGCTGGAATCTGGACGTTGGAATTGTTGCCGTAGTAGACGCTGCCATCGGTGAGGCGATAATCGTTGATCGTCGTGTGAAAGGCCGCCTCTACCTGGCTTGTTGTTCCACTGGCGAGCAGCAACGTTGAATCGGGGGATGCGAGGAGATGTAGACCAGCTTGCTTCAAATAGCTTTCGGCAGCGGCCACATCGCTAGAGGCCGGGGCGAAACGAGCCATGAATTCACCGGTGGACAACCACTGATGATAATTTGGGCTATTTTTGTTGTACAGCGAGGCCAGCAAGCTCTGTTGTTGATCGGGATGGCTGGTACGCAGCATCAGGCCAATGGTTAACTGGTCGCTACTGTTATGATGTCCAACCATTGGGGCACTTATTGTCCAGCCAGCAAAACTCCCTTGGATGGTGGTAAAAGGAGAACTGGCAGCCAGAACAGAGCCAGTGGTCAGAAAAAAGGTGCCAAAGATCATGCTCAGCGACGCAATAAACATCACTGCTGTTGAGGTAAGGTTACGCGAGTACTTGAGATTTCCCACAATGAAATCCTTCCTTCATGTTAGCGTCTTATAAAAACACTGACTGCTTTATCGAAATCGCGTATTTGCTCTGCATGCAACGAGACAGACATACAGAACGAGGGGATGAACGCAATGTTTCTCTTGCTCGGCACCTCCTTTTCTCAGATGATGGATGGATGCAATACGATTATGTGTTAGGGATACATACTTTATCCAGCAAACTCAAACAAAGGATTTGCATGCATCTACTTGACATTTGCACACTTTAAGGCGACGTGAAAACAAATGTTGGCACCAAGTAGATGTGGATCTGGTACGTGTATCGGATATGCGGGCAAGACAATCCAACGAAACAGATTATAGAAGGATTTTGTACGTTTGTGAAGGGTTACAGAAATGGAGAAGAGAGGAAAATACAGATAAAGGCACACAATGCTCAATTGCATTGTGTGCTGATGGACTTATCTATCTTGAGGATCACTTCACTGAAACGGTGAATGACATCTCAGTAACATATTCTGGACAGAACTCGCCCTTTTTGCAAAGTGCACGGGCAGAAAAATCGACATGGGTCATACCAGTACCCTGCGCTGTAAATCGCCAGATACAGGCTTTGTTAGCTTGCCAGGCATAGCCAGCAGGGGTTTGGAGTGACAATCCTCCTAACGAAGTGTTAGGACCTCCCCACATGAGGCCAAAGGGCAAGTCAAATTCAATAACGTTACCAACATTGGCATTAATAGTGCTTTTACTGTCAGTAGGCTTTACTATGACATCGGGTTTGGATGGCGTCGTACTTACTACAGCATTACTGGGACAGCCATTGGCGGTACCATAGCCTTGCACTGTTGTAGGTGCAGGTGTGGCAGGTGCGTTGCCGGTTGAGCCTGTTCCTGTTCCTGTTTTTGTTCCGCAGGCTGTGAGTAAAAAGGTTACTGCTATGACAAGCGAAACAATCAATGGAACTGACTTTCGCCGAACAATGTTAGTTTTATACATGATGGTTACTCCTTTGTACTTCTCTTGCTCTCCTGATAAAGAAGAGAACGTTGCAATGGGAAGACGTTGGGGTGGGAGGAAAAGTTCCCGCTAGCTTCTACAACTCCCTTGACTCTCCCCTTACAGGATAGCGTATCATTGCTTTGTACAGAAGGCCTTCTGACAAATGAACCAGTCGTTTAAACGTTTGGAAGCAGTAAAAGGCAAGCAGCTATGTTCAAGATTGGTGATTTCTCCAAATTGAGCCTGGTATCGGTCAAAGCACTGCGTTACTACGATGAATTGGGGTTGCTCAGACCAGCAAGGGTAGACGAGTTTACTGGCTATCGCTACTATTCGGCAAGCCAGTTGGGGCGTTTGCATCGCATTCTGGCGCTTAAGGATATGGGATTGTCCCTGGTACAAATTACGCAACTGCTGGAGCAGGAACTGACTCCCGACCAAATTCGTGGGATGCTCCGACTCAAGCAGGTTGAGCTACGCCAGCAGATCGAGGAAGAGCAGATGCGACTGATACGGGTTGAAGCATGGCTGCAACAATTTGAGCAGGAGGTTACTATGCCAAACTATGATGTGATCCTTAAGAAGGTGCCAGCAATCCAGGTAGCGGAGGCACGCGGAGTCGTCCCAACCATGGCAACGATTGGACCAACACTGGATCGACTCTTTGATCAAGTACATGATTATATCCGGCAACAGAGGGCCAGAGCTGTTGGGCCGGGAACAACCGTTTACTACGATCAGGAAATGCGTGAGCAGGATATCAGCGTTGGGGCTTGCTTGAGCTATGAAGGTTCACTGGTTGATGGTGAGCAGGTGAAGGTGTCACGGTTACCCGAGGTTGAGACGATGGCTTCGGTCATACATCATGGCAGCTTTAGTACCATGCATTTGGCCTACAGTGCTATCCTCAAATGGATAGAGGCAAATGGCTACCGTATAAGCGGACCAAACCGTGAGCTAAACCTCGAATACGAACGCGGTGGCGATCAATCCAAGTTTGTGACGGAGGTTCAGTTCCCGGTCGAGAAGAGTTCCCACTAGGAGGATATCCCAATATCAAGGCTGTCAGGGTTTGGTGAACCCTGATTGCGACAGTCTTGAGATTGCTGGTATAAAACCAGATAAAGTGAGTCTTCATCCTTTAGCTAAAGGGTGAAGACTCACACTACCAGACATGAAATTTGCACGTATTCAGGCCGTTGTAAGGAATGTAATCTCCTCATCAAAGCGCCTGTAATGTGTAGTGGGTATGCTTCTCTAAAGAGCGTATAGAATACCGAAGAGCGCAAGCTAAGACGCTGCACTGTGGAGTGATAGACATGCTGCCCGCTACCAGGCAAACTGTTCTCCTGATTGAAGCTGATAGATCACTACGGCGGTTGATTGCCCTTGGTTTGCAGTATCGCGGTATACGTGTGATCGAAACAGATTCCCCTACAAACCTACCTTCCTTTGATATAGAAGCGCAGCTTCCAAGCCTGGTTGTGCTGGATATTGACGGCGAAGCAGGGAGCGATCATTCTCTCCTCTCTCTGACGCAAGCGCACCCCTCCCTTTCTGCTTTGCCAACGATTGTGCTAGCCTGGGAATGTTTGGTACAGGTTGGTGTATCGCAAGGTTCTCCACAAATGCAGGTGACCTGCCTGACCAAGCCCTTTGATGCTCGTACATTACAAGCTACAATTGAGCAGTTTTTTGAAAAAGCGGCAGAGCAAGAGGTAGCTGCCATCCAGGCGCAGGAGATGTTGGTAATGAGGCGAGTCGAAAGCTCCACTCCAAGTATCTGGCCACTTGTCACAGCACTAGGGCTGCTGCTGGCATTCATCGGATTGATGATCGGGATCACGATCACTGCCTTGGGTCTGCTTATTGTGATCGTTGCCCTGCTGTGGTGGACGCTTGGCTCGAAAGCCGATCAAAAGCGAGTGCCGGTTGGGGTGGGGAACTCATAAGTCAGATGGCACTCAAAGTGCTGCTTACCTCGTTCCGGTTAGATGTAGGACGGTATTGTCTCCAATTTGCCATGTAATCCGTGTACCCTATGTGCTAAGAAAATCGATAAAAATGCTCATCCACAATTTCACAAAGAAAGGATGAGCATGTAGTTTTTTCGCTAGAAGTAAAGCACAGGAAACTGATCGCTGAGATAATTTCCTGAGTATCTGACACATAGGAGGTCTCAGATGCAAGAGAAAAAGTTGAATGGAATGCGCGTAGCTATTCTGATAACGGACGACTTTGAGCAGGCAGAGCTAACCGAGCCAAAGAAAGCCCTTGAGCAGGCTGGAGCAACGACAATGATCATTGCTCCTAAGCCTGGGCAGGTACAGGGAATGAACCATGATGTGAAGGCAGACACCTTCAATGTAGATATGACCCTCGACTCGGCAAACCCTGATGATTTTGATGCTGTTATGCTTCCCGGTGGAGCGGTGAATGCCGATGCTCTTAGGATGGAGCCAAAGGCTCAGGAGTTTGTGAAACGAAATGAGGCAGCGGGTAAGCCGCTAGCGGTTATCTGTCATGGACCCTGGCTGCTCGTCTCGTCAGGCTTGGTCAAAGGGCGAAAAATGACCAGTTACTATACCATTCAGGATGATCTGCGCAATGCTGGCGCTGAGTGGACAGATCAGGAAATGGTACGTGATCGTAACTGGGTTAGCAGCCGCAGTCCTAAAGACTTGCCCGCCTTCAATCCTGCGATGGTCGAGATGTTCGCAGAATATAAGACTGGCGCTGGTCAGCAGCAAACTGGCGCCAAGGCGTAGTTGCGGGGTTTCAAGTGAAACTTGAGCCTGTATCGCTATCGTGAATAAGTAAGTGCAGAGAAGACTCGGAGTGGGTCTTCTCTTCGTATGACTTAGTTAGTAACAATGGAGGTACTCCATGGCAGGATCATCTCATACGACGACAGACCATAATGAGATTCGCAAATGGGCAGAGGAACGCGGTGGTAAGCCCGCTACCATCAAGAGGACAGAGAGCGATGGCGAAGCCAGCGTCCTGCGCATTGACTTTCCCGGTTATAGCGGGGCAGGTTCTCTCGAGGAGATTTCTTGGGAGGAGTTCTTTGCGAAATTTGACGAGAAGAATTTGTCATTCCTCTATCAGGACACCACTTCAAGCGGCGAAGAGAGTCGTTTCTTCAAGCTGGTGAGTCGCGAAACGGCGGAGGACAAGTCTCACAGGAAGACGACATCAAAGGCACATAAGACTGAGGACAAGCCTCACAAGACCGAGCATAAGATGGAGTCGAAGGCACATAAGACTGAGGACAAGTCTCACGCAAAATCCTCTAAGACGGAGGATAAGTCCCACACTAAAGCTACGGCTAAGTCTCACAAAAAATAGTAAAGGAGAGGCATATGGCTGACAAGAAAAATTCCAAATCTGGAGAGAAGTCTTCACAGACCCAGGATAAGGCTCAGGAGACGAAGAAAAAGGACAAAAAGTCGAACGAGGTTACCGAACGCGAAAAGGTTCAGGATCCGGGCCATGTACATCGGATTGAGGAGAAGACTGAGAAGCATTAACATAGTATGATGGTACGTCTAGTGGTATATGTATCCATTAGCGATACCATCATGCTATGTATTTATTCCTCTTTAATGTTCAGGCTCTTGTAAGGTATGCCATTCCACTTGCAAGTTCGATATCAGGCTCACACAGCATAATCAAGCTGGTATCAACTCTCTATGAGGGAAGGCAAGAATGGAAGCTGAAGGCCCTAAAGGCATACCAACGGTCGATGTAAAAACCGAGAAACCTATACGAAAAAGTACACGTAAGCGCAGCATCACCATATTTATAGTTGTAAGCCTGCTGAATGTTGCGCTGCTTGGATTGCTGTGGTCGCAACTACTGACACCCGCGCGTAACACCGATACTTCACAAGGGGGCGTCAGTCCCCTTGTAGGGAAGCCCGCACCAAATTTCACTTTAGCCACACTGAATGCGAATTCCGCGTCCACCATTTCCCTGGCAAGCTTTAAAGGGAGACCTGTAGTGATCAATGTTTGGAATTCGACCTGTGCGCCTTGCATGGAAGAAACTCCGCTTTTGCAGACGGCGTGGCAGCACATACAGAGCCAGGGTCAAGGAGTTGTCTTTCTTGGTATGGATTTTCAAGACGCGCGGAGCGATGGATTGAGCTTCTTACAGAAATATGGGGTCACTTATCCAAATGTTCTTGATGCAAGTGGCTCGGTTGCCATCAGCTATGGAGTAACGGCTACGCCTGAAACAATCTTTATTAACCATCAGGGCGTAGTTGTACAGAAGGTAATCGGCGAGCTTACCACCCAAACGTTACAGAGCAACTTGCAACTGGTTTCCCGCTGAACCCAATAAACAAATGATAAAGTGGAAACGCGATGTTGGAGATTCGCCTAATCGTTCGTGCAGCACATATACTCGCTGCTGCTGCCTGGGTAGGCGGGAACATCCTGTACATGGTCGCGGTGTTGCCAGCGTTGCATGGTAAAGGGGGAGTCGGGGGAGTTTCGGAGATATCGTCGCAAATCGCAGCACTTTTCCGTCGTCTAGTGAACATCTGCGTAGGCGTACTCCTTGTGACCGGAGTCTTTCTGACGTTTGATCGTTTGACTGAGACGACGCTGGGATGGCCCTACCTGGTAGTGCTGGGATTGAAGATTGTGCTGGCGTTAGTGATGTTCATCATGGCAATCTATCTTGGACAGAGCAATATACGCCGATTGGCAAAGCGCTCGACAAAGTTTTCGAAGGCCGCACCTCAGCTCATATTAGCTTTGGGTATAGTGGTATTTTTACTGGGTGCGCTACTCAACGGCCTGTTTGAGGCGACACTCGCGCCGCACTAGTGGAGGTTTTATTGTGCAACCTGCTTTGACCGTAGCAGATGAAGAGAACAAGGTGTTGCAACCGCGCAAAAGGCGGCTACCATACAGCTTCATTGTGGGTGGACTGGTTATCCTTGCGGCGGTGATTTATCTCGTGTACGCAAATACGCAGGCCACGGCTGCATATTATATGACCGTTGCTGAACTGCGGCACTGCACAACCTGCACAGCACAATCGGTACGCGTGGCAGGAATTGTCCAGATGGGATTAATAGTACGTGATGACGCAAAGCAGGAAATAAGTTTTAGAATCGCTGACGGAAGCGGAGGTCAACCTCTCTCCGTCATTTATAGTGGCATCGTACCCGATATTTTCGCTTCAGGCATTCAAGTCGTCGTCGAAGGTCACTATAGCGGCCAGGGAGTCGTTTCAGGCGCAAACATTGCTTGCCAAGTGCCCTTCAAAATTCCAGGTCGCGACGCCTATTGCAGTCCCCTCAAGCGGGGCAGGAAAACACGTGGTCAGCCGCCGCTTCCTTTGAGCACAAGGATACATCCAATATCCGAAAAGGTCAAGTGGCTATGCATTAAGGACGTATTGTGTATTTCTCAGATCTAGGTTTCATCTCACTGATATTAGCTTTAGCCTTTGCCATCTATACGATAATTGTGGCCGTGTTAGGTTCTATGCGCAACATGCCTCAACTCGTTGCCAGTGCGAAACGGAGTGTACTTGTTGTAACCTTCTTCTTGCTGCTGGCCTCAGCATCATTGATTGCTTCATTTCTTACGCATGATTTTGGCGTAGCCTATGTGGCACACCAATCAAGCCTCTCCATGCCCTGGTATTTCACGGCAGCCGCATTCTATGGTGGACAAGAAGGGTCGTTGCTCTACTGGGCTTTGATGCTCTCGGTCTTCTCTGCCATCTTCGTCTTCACTTCGAGGCGCGCACCTGCCAGGCTGGTGCCATACGTGATGGCAACTTTAATGGCCATCGAAATCTTCTTTCTGATCGTGCTAACCACCGTCTCCAATCCCTTTGTACGCCTGCCCGTTGCCCCGGCGGATGGTACAGGGCTGAATCCGCTGTTGATGGATCCTGGCATGCTAATTCACCCACCAATGCTGTTGATGGGCTACATGAGTTTCTCGGTTCCCTTTGCTTTTGCTGTTGCTGCCATGATTAGCGGTAAGCTGAATAGTGATTGGCTACGCTCCATCCGTCGCTGGATGCTGGCAGCGTGGTCAATTCAGACAGCAGGACTGCTGTTGGGCGCATGGTGGGCATATCACGTGCTGGGTTGGGGAGGATATTGGGGCTGGGACCCGGTGGAGAATGCCGCACTTTTGCCCTGGCTGACGGCGACCGCATTTCTACATTCCACAATGGTACAAGAACGGCGAGGCATGCTCAAAGTGTGGAATTTAGGACTCGTGATTGCATCTTTCGCCCTCTCTATCTTTGGCACCTTTGAGGTGCGCAGCGGCATTATCAGTTCGGTGCATTCGTTCGCCTATTCAGCGATTGGTGGATATTTTCTCGCGTTTCTTGCTATCATTATCGTTTTCAGCGTTGGACTTTTCATTTATCGTTTGCCTCGACTGCGGCCAGAGCAAGAATTTGACTCGGTCATCTCGCGTGAGGGCAGTTTCTTGCTTAATAATCTGATACTGTTGGGCATAAGCTTTGCTACGCTATGGGGCACGATTTTCCCACTCATATCCGAGGCGCTGGCGCATCAAGAGATGACAGTGGGACCACCTTTCTATCAAAAGGTCAACGGACCGCTCTTTGCCGCGCTGATCCTCGCTATGGGCATAGGACCACTCTTAGCCTGGCGGCGTACATCTTCGCACGCTTTGTGGCGAAACCTTGGCATTCCTGCGCTTGCGGCTGCAGTCTGCGCTGCCATATTGCCATTGGCCGGGGTACGCAATATTCCAGCTAATATTGGATTTGGCGTGTGCTCATTTACTGCCGGTGCAATTTTGTATGAGTTCTGGCGCGGTACGCGTGTGCGCCACAGGCATGGCGAGGCGTATCCTGTTGCCCTGTACATGCTCTTTCAGCGCTATCGACGGCGCTATGGCGGCTACATTGTGCATCTCGGTCTAGTACTGCTTGCTATCGGTGTGATCGGTTCGCAGTTTTTCCAGACACAACAAGATGCTGTGCTCTCACCAGAACAGCAAATGAATGTCGCAGGATACCAGCTTGTCTACCTTGGGAATATCGATGAGACCCATCCCGGTGTAGAGACGGTGAAGGCGCAATTACAGATATGGCACAATGGTCAGTTAGTCGAATATATCTATCCCGGTCGCCAACTCTACCAGAACTTTGCCAATCAGCCTGCAAGCTTGATCTCCATCAACACTTTCGGCCTGACAGACTTGTACGTTTTCCTGGACAACTGGCAAGGGCCTGCTAGCGCAACCATCCGCGTCTTCGTCAATCCGTTAGTAATCCTCGTCTGGCTTGGTGGCCTGTTGATGCTGCTTGGTGGCATTGCCTGCTGGTGGCCTGAACGCCTGAAACATCGTCCCAAGGGATCTGTACAACCAGAAGCGAGCAGCGAACCTGTGGAGACGGAGGCGGAGGTGACAGCGTGAAACAACGACGCTCGCTCTTTTTAACACTGGCCGTAATCGCAGTTTTAGCCGCTATCTGGTCGTTCGTGTTTCTCTCCTCACCACGCAATTCGACGCTTGATCAGCAGGTGCAGGATGTGGCCTCGCAGTTAAAGTGCCCCGTCTGCCAGGGCGAATCGGTGGATAGTTCACCCGCGTTAATCGCACAGCAAATGCGTGCTGTCATTCGCCAGCAACTGCAATCCGGCAAGTCGGAGCAAGAGGTGATCGCATATTTTGTTGATCGCTACGGACAGCAGATTGCGTGGTCTCCGCCGTGGCAGGGTTTCACGATTCTTGCGTGGCTGGTACCAATTGCGCTGTTGCTGATTGGAGGCTTTCTACTCTTCTTTACTCTACATGATTGGCGTACTAACTCTCGCTTAGATGCAGCAACGGATGACAACGCTGAACTGGCGAACATAGATGAAGACGAACTGGAAGACTACCGCAAGCAACTCGAACAAGAACTGGCTGCCGAAGATCCGATCTTTGCGCCACATGGAACGGAGGCCAGTTGATGCAATTTTTTATCATTCTTGTGGCAATCCTGCTAGGTGGATGCGCGCTTATCTTTGTTCTCTATCCGATCTATGAGCGAACGCGGCAGAGTGGGGACGAGCGAAATGACTATGGCGTGCAGGACGGGAGCCACGAGGGACAGGGTGACCGCACACAGAGTGGAGGCAAGCCCACCCGTGATATAGTAGGGGCGGGGCTTGCCCCCGCCCTGGATAAGATCACCGCCCTGAATGGATCCCTAGAGCATACGCAGGAAGAACGGGAGCAGACAGCGCGGACTGCATTGCAAGAGATTGAGCTTGATTTTCAGCTTGGCAATCTTGCTGAATCGGATTACAGGTCGTGGCGTGAGCGTTATGTGCGCCGAGCATTGTTGGCGATGAAGTCGCGTCATGATCGTGAGCAAGAGCTTGACGAGGCAATCGAAGAACAATTGCGCCGCTTACGCGAAACGGATGAACTAGCAAAAGAACAATAATTGTATGGCTGTACATGTGAAGTTTCCGAATCCAATAATAAAAGTCAGGCTGTTATGCCCAGTATTTATGTTAACTCTTTTTTTATTTCCTCTCTCCGCCTCAGCTCACGGCGCAATCACAAATACGGGTTCAGGGCGCATTTTTGGCCTTCTTTTGAATGGGACACACAAAAATGCGGCGGTGGTGGGACAAAAGATTACTTTGCAGATGGCGCAGGGCGATACAGCAAGCGATCTAATGAGCGTAACCACAAACGCTCAGGGCGCATTTTCTTTTAACGGCCTGGACACGAGTAAGACGATTAGCTACGCTGTTTATACGAATTACGAAGGGGCGCAATATTTCACCGATCTCATCGATCTGAGTACCAAAGCGACGCAGCAGGTGAGCCTGACGGTTTACGAAGCTACCACAAGCGCAGCCAATATCGCTGTGGTACGAGTTACGGTGCTGCTGCAAGAACCGGATGCCAAAAAGGGGATCATGTCGGTGTCCGAAATCTATGCTTTCAAGAATCTCGGCACAACTACCTATGTTGGCTCGCTGAGTGCAAATGGAGGCAAACCAAATGCATTGCGTTTCTCGCTGCCACGCAATGCTGGTAAAGTATCGCTTGGCAGTGGCTTCAATGGATACCAGGGGGTACAGGTGGATCCGGGATTCGCGAGTAACGCGGCGGTACCTCCGGGTGATTCGGAACTCGATTTTTCATTTCAGATACCCTATACAACCTCGCAGTATGATTTCGGCTATACCGCCGTCTATCCTACCGTGCAGCTTTCAGTGTTTGTGCCGCAGGACATTCATGCCAGCTCGAGTGGCTTGAACTCGGCGGGATTAGTTAGCGCCAATAAGATTCCTTACCATCTTTTCCAGGGACAAGTTCTGGCTCCTGGCATCCAGGTGCACGTAGAGCTTGATGGGTTACCTGTTCCCCCACCAGTTAACTCCTCGTCATCCAACTCATCAGGTTTGTGGGGCTGGATTGTTATAGCGCTGCTGGTAATGCTGGCCATACTCGGCATTACGTGGATGCTCTATCGTTCTACGCGCCGCTCGGTATCCGCTCAGCAGACTCGTAAGAGTACTGAACAACGTGGGCGTGAGAAGAGCATTGTGAGCAAGCAAGATGCAAACTCCGTCCAGGAACGCCAACAGGCGCTTTTACAGCAGCTCTTAGATCTCGATAAGGCCTTTGAAGCGGGCACCATCAAGAAGGCGGAATACCAGGAACGCCGGACAAAGATGAAGGCTCGATTGCGTGCGCTGATGCGTACACAGACCGAGGAGAAGGCTGCTAAAGGCAGATGAAGGTCCAGTGATTGCAGCTCCTGATAGAGGTAGGTTGCCCTGTCAGGAGCTGCAATCACTGGACCTTTATTTTATTTCCCCTTTGCTGGGCAGGAAATATTCACCTGGTTGGCGTTCTGATCCAAGGTGAAAGTACAGGACTGCCCATTAATTTTGGTTGTCCCTGCACAGCCCGTCAGGACAGTTCCGTTGATTGAGCAATTCACGGGATCGTTACCTGTTCCACCCCCACCTATACGATTACCGTTAATGGTAGCTGAGATGGCCACACCAGCGTTATCAGTTTGCACCTCCACAGGATCATGTTTGTGCAACATCTGCTGACAGTTGAGGCCATTTTTTTCATAGGTGAAGACAAAACGCTGCGCCAGGAAGGTGAAGAGCGAGTTTGCGACGGCAAGGTCAAGCGAAGGGCCTTTGAGAGTTTGGGGAGCGTCAAGTTGCAAGCGCTGTGGTGCAACGGCAAGCAGGCCGGAGCAGTAGGTACGTGTGCTGGCTTGTTGAAGGCTCTGCACTAATGGCTGATCCACACCGGCACGATACGCGTTCAGCTTCTGTAGGTTAGGTTGGCCGTTGACAAGTACCATAGGATCGCCCATTGGAACGAGTGCCACGGGATTCGTTTGATACATGGCTGCCTGGATTTCGTTGAGCGGTTGAGCCGTCACAAGATTACCATTATCAGCCAGGTCAGGAGCAGTCCACGGTTGACACTTGAGTGCAGGATCGATAAAGGCATCAAGTAGACGATTGTCACTCCCATTGGCCGCGTCGGTGGCGCCCGGCAAAGCCTTGACGTTAGCAGCGGTCATTTGGGCAGTTTGTCCCGTACTTGTCACCAAGTAGTCGGCTGTTACATTATCGCTCTGGTCCTGGTCCACTACAGAGAAATCACGCACGGTAGGACAAGGCATCCCATCATTTGCTGTGCCCAGAGGTGGAGGGGTAAGCTGGCCTTTCTTGATAGCCTGATTAGCTGCCTGGAAGAAATTCGGCGCATTACAGTACCAGACCTGCCCGAAAGGTGAGCCATTGATCCCATTTACACAATTCCCTGCTTTCAGGCTGCCCTGGGTACCCTGCAAGGTAGTGACAGTGTCGTTGCCTCCACCCCACAAAGCAACGATGCCGCCATTAGGAAGCTTTGGTACTTTAGGAGCGATTGCAGGCTTCGTACCTTTGTCAATCACCAGGGGATTGTAAATAGAAATTTGTCCAGTTGCTGGATCAATTACAGCTCCTTGAACAAAGACGGCCTGGTTGGGGTTCGATTCATTGCACAGTCCTTGTTTTGGGTCTGTCGCCGTCAACTGGTATGGGGTCGCAAGTCCTTGCGCAGTGAGCGGATTGGGAGGGACGATGAGCGTACAATTCGTATTGACCGCTGCGCCAGCAGCACGTGTTCCCAAACGAGGCAGAACAAATACCACTCCTGCAATCAAGGCAAGAATGATCGGCACCAGTATTCCGACGAGTGCCAATGGTGAAAAGCGCTTGCTTTGCACTGATCGATAGTTCAACGTATTACGTGATGTCTTTCGCATGAGTTACCCCTATTCTTTTCCTTTTGCGAGCGGCGGGATTTTCCACGTGGCGTCGTTTTTTAGGCAAAGCGATGCCCTGCTCACCACCTTTGTGGAAGCTGCTCTTTATTCTCTCTTGACTGTTGATTCCTGCCAATCACACCCCTAGACAGGCAGTTCGCTTTTCCTGTAACAGTTTCTTAACCTTGCGCATCTCGTATCTAGATAGAGAGGTAGTACCCGATGATGCGCTGTGAACTGAGATGGCTTTCATTGGTATCTTCTGAATTTGTCTGATACTCACGGTTGAGATATTACCACACTGTTTTAGAAGTGCTTGCATATATCGCTCGAAAGTTAGTAGGAAAGTACCAAAGTCGGTTAAGATTTTGTAACCGAGATAGCTATATTTCGATATAGATGTTGTCCTTGCAGCTATATCACAAATTATGCGCTATACTTGTAAAGGGAAGATATACTCAATTTGGTCTTGACCGTACCACTAACATTCATCGAAAGGACAACCTTGCCTATGAGAGCGATCATCAGCGTTGCTACACATGAAGGACTTGCCGAGCTAGCGCGTGAATTACAGGCGCGTGATGTGACTATTTTCTCAACCAGCGGCACTGCCAATGCTTTGAAAGCGGCTGGCATTAATGTACAATCTGTCAGTGAATTGACGAGTTTCCCTGAAATATTGGGTGGACGCGTTAAAACCTTGCACCCGGCTATTTATGGGGGAATTCTTGCTCGTCGCGACATGGCTGGACACCAAGCGGAATTAGAGGAGCATAATATTACGCCAATCGATATGGTAGTTGTAAATCTTTATCCTTTTGCCGAGACGGTCGCTCGTATAGATACAACAATGAACGAAGCTCTGGAACAGATTGATATTGGAGGCGTCTCACTCATTCGTGCTGCCGGAAAAAATTTTCAAGATGTGATTGTGCTGGTGCGACCAGAAGATTATGCGACGGTTATGCAGGAATGGCGAGAACAGGGTGAGGTAAGCCTTGATACTCGGCGGCGCCTGGCTGCTATTGCTTTTCAACATACCGCTAGCTATGATACAGCCATCGCTGAATATTTACGTGCTCAGACTGTCGCAGCCTGAATATTTCCCCGAAGAATTGACGTTGTCTTTACAGCGAGTTCAAACACTGCGCTATGGTGAAAATCCACATCAGCAGGCAGCTTTTTATCGCTGGGCCGAGGCTTCAACAGCTTCAACTACTGCAAGCGTAGCACGAGCGGAAGTGTTGCATGGCAAGGAACTCTCCTTTAATAACCTACTTGATCTGGACGCGGCGCTTGCAGCGGTCAGCAGTTTCACCGCTCCGGCAGTGGTAATTATCAAACATACCAATCCTTGCGGGGTGGCTTGCGATGACATACTTGTCGAGGCCTATAAAAAAGCTCACGCGGGTGATCCCATTTCCGCCTTTGGCGGTATTATTGGCTGCAATCGCCCAGTTGATGCAGCTACGGCCCACCAGATCAATCAGTTGTTTTACGAAGCTATGATTGCACCAGACTTCACGCCAGAGGCGTTAGCTATTTTGCAAGGCAAAAAGAATGTGCGGCTCTTAGCAACCCATTGTCCAATAGAGCCGAACGGGAAGCAGAAGCAATCATTGCAATTGAGCCATCCTGATGTTCGCAGCGTGAGTGGCGGTCTGCTCTTACAGACGCATGACACTATGGGAGAGCAAGAGACGGCATATCGTGTGGTCACCGAGCGTGAACCAACGCTTGACGAGGTGACAGATTTGATGTTTGCATGGAAAGTGGTGCGTCATGTGAAGTCAAACGCGATTGTGCTGGCACGGAAGCTGGCGATAGTAGGGGTTGGAGCGGGACAGATGAACCGTGTAGCCAGTGTGCAATTGGCGGTAGAGAAGGCCGCAGAGCGAGCGCACGGTTCAGTACTAGCCTCGGATGCATACTTTCCCTTTGCCGATGGTGTCGAGGCCGCGGCTAAAGCAGGCATCACAGCAATTATTCAACCGGGCGGCTCTATACGTGATGAGGAGGCTATTCGTATGGCAAATCATTACGCTATCGCGATGGTTTTCACTGGTCAGCGGCATTTTCGACATTGAAAATAAGAATGGGCGCAGTATATTGCGCCCATTCTCGAATCAGAATCTCTCCGACTCAGAAAATTTCGTCTGCTAAGAAGCGTACCCACAAGACACAGACGCCTAAGCCACCGACGAGCGTGAAGAAAGCTACTGCGCCGCCCGGCCAGGTACTTTTTTGCGCGTCAGTAAAGGTAGCGGGTGGATTGAAGGGATAGAAGAAAATTAAGGCTAGCCAGACAACGGTCAAGCAGGCGGTTAGGCTCAGCTTGGTCGTCTCTACGCTGGAGCGATAGTAAATATGGTAGAGTATGATGATGAGCAGTCCTATGAGCACCACGGTGAACTTAAAGTTCATGGTAACGCCGCCGCCATAATCGATAATGAGCGTTGACTTAATAAAGAGGAAGCAGCAGATCCAAAGTACGGTGAGAATTATGCCACCTATAACCTTGCTTTTCCGCAAAGTATTCATAACGACAAATGCTCCTTTCGAGGAGTAACCGCAACGGATAAAATAAAAATGCGTTTGTATTTGTATTGTAGTCTTTGCGCATCAAGAAATCAACAGTTCACCACAATAATCTCCAGCATACGACTCTCGCCAATTTCCCCTTCTATCGTAGAATTTCCTTCTCGTAACGCTTTTCGTAACGTTTAGAGGACGCTTAAACAGTATACTAATGTGCAGAAGTTGATTAGTCTTTCGATAAGGAGATACACAATGTATAGCAAAGTCAAATCAATGGGGCATCCTGTGCACCTGATGCTCGTCAACTTTCCTCTTGGGTTATTGGTGACGGCTGTCGTCTTCGATATCATCCATTTGATTACGGGCAACGGATACTGGTCCGGTATCGCATTCTGGATGATTGCCGTAGGAGGAGTCTCTGGACTGCTAGCAGCAATCACCGGCTTGATCGATTGGACAGGTATACCAACAGACACACGTGCCAGGCGCATTGGTGTTATACATGGCATTGGAAACGCTGCTGTGCTGATGTTGTTTGTCGTGAGCTGGCTCTTACGCTTAAATGCGCCAGAGCATCCATCCATTCTCGCCTATGTTCTCTCGTTTCTTGGCGCGGCCTTGTTGTTTGCGACAGGCTGGCTTGGGGGCGAATTGACCGGGCATTATGGAGTCGGGATAGAAGAAGGAGCGAATATCGATGCTCCCTATACAATCCCAGGCTTACCCTCAAATAGGGTAACAACTTCCCAGGAGAAGCCAGTACTTGAGTGACCAGAGCAATAGTCAATTAACATTACAGGTGTTTATCAGGCAGCGAGCGGTACGAGTGGATGCCAGGGAAATATTTTTACATCTCATAGTAAGCTCGCGCAAAACGTGCCGCCCACGTCGCATTATTAACCAGCAGCGCTTTGTTTGCCTCGACACTCTCACCCGCAGTTGCTTTTGCTACATGCGCGAGGAGAAATGGAGTGGTAGCGGAGCCACGAACGCCCTGTGCTCTTGCCAGTTGCAGGGCTTCTTCCGTCGCCGCTTCCAACGGACCTGGGTCCATTGCAAATTGCTCCGGTATAGGACATCCTACTACCAATCCATGCAGGTGACATTCCCACTGCGTACGAGCAATAGCTGCAACGCTAGCCACATCATCAACACGATGAGTAAGGCTGCGCCCGCTGCGTCGAACATAGAACGCTGGGAACTCGTCTGTCTGCCAGCCAAGCACCGGTACGCCCTGTGTTTCCAGGTATTCTAATGTCAGATCCAGGTCAAGTATGGACTTTGCCCCGGCGCAGACCACAAGTACGGGCGTGCGGCTCAACTCCGTCAAGTCGGCAGAGATGTCCATCGTTGTCTCCGCGCCACGATGTACGCCTCCGATGCCGCCGGTTGCGAAAAAGCGTATTCCAGCCATGCTGGCGCACAGCATTGTACCCGCAACCGTAGTTGCGCCTGCCTGGCACGTTGCCAATGCTACCGCCAGGTCCCGCCTGCTCACCTTCAGTATATCCTGCGCTGTACCCAGGTATGAAATCTCATCCTGAGTGAGTCCAATTCGAATTTTGCCATCGAGTATAGCTACGGTTGCTGGAATAGCTCCTTCAACGCGAATAGCCGCCTCCATCGCCCTCGCTACCTCGATGTTGTCTGGATAGGGCAGACCGTGTGCGATAACGGTTGATTCGAGCGCGACGACCGGACGTTGTGCTTCTAATGCTGCTTGAACCTCCTCAGAAAGTGCGATGTAAGATGATAGGTGTTGCATGCTGCCTCGGTATAGATAAAAATTTCGTTACTTCATTGATGCTGACATTTTATTAGAACCAGACACCCAACGTCAATTCGTTTTGAGCTTGCCATCTCTATAGGCAGACTGGAACGTTCGGTAGTCTTCGTTTACCTGCACAGCATAGTGTTTAGCATAGTCTAATAAATCCCTTTGCCACCTTGAGGAAGAGTGAGCAAAATCTACCAGTTCAGTAGCATCGGCTGCGTTCTCATGTCCGGCACTGCATAACTGACCCCAGGCAACCACTTTCGCGATTAAATTCACCAATTGCTCTAGTCGATGCGCTTTGCCGACGATTGGCTCTAGATTCACTTTATCTTCAAGAGGTTGCATTTCGCGCAGGACATAGTTTTGCTCATCCATTTGTACAGCCGACAGTAAGGCCGGAGGTATTCCTTGAACCCACTTCTGAATGTCCACACTTCTTTCTGCCTGATTATGCCAGTCTGGTTGACGTACTGGCAGATACGGTTGCAAAGAGGAAGAAGATTCCGCTTTGAGATCAAGAAGGTAGTTCCCGTTGGGAGAAGCCTTGCCTTCAACCAGCAGCACATAACGTTCTACGCCAAGGCTCCCTATCCCTGCTATCCTGTGCGCGATATCCAGGAGCGTAAAAAATGGTGGGTTGAGTTGTTGCTCTCTCCATGCCTGCATCAAGTCTGTCACCGCTGCCCGTTCCGATTCGGTGATAGATCGCGTCTGTTTTCCGTTGATGAATAGTTTGCGCGTGTCCCCACTTTTCTGAGTATGAGCATCTAGAAAAGCTGCACGGGATCGGCGTTTGACCTGAAAAAGCAACTCTTTAGCCGGTCCAACAGCATTGTCATCGTCTACAGGGCGGACTCGTCCCCTGGCTAATGCTTTAGTATAGGCATCTAGAAAAGAGGTACAGAGCCTCGATGCCTTCGCCTCTTTGATCTTCAGAGTAGGAGCAGCCACCAACAAACAGGTGAGAAAACGAGCTAGATCCCAGGTACAGGGAGCAAGGGCCGCCTCATCAAAGTCATTGATATTGAAGTAGACCAGTCGATTATCACCTTTGTAACAGCCAAGGTTCTGTAAATGTAAATCGCCACAAATCCAGGCGGCTGGGGCTTGATTGAGTGGTGAATCGGCGGGCCAATCTTGATAGAAGAGGTGACAGGTACCACGAAAGAAGGCAAACGCATCGGTTTGCATCAACTGGTATTTTAACTGAATAAGCTGGGGGTCACGTCCCTGATTGAATTCCTGAATGCGTTCAACGACATTGTTCATAGCGGCTCTCCTGCGAAACTATTCATCAGCATGCATGAAAACGAGGTATCTCTCATTATTCTAATGATGCGCTATGATTATTGCACGCTTTCAGTAGGCTAAAAGGATATAAAAGGATGTTCCTTACTGGTAGAACGGAAAAACCAAAAACCTCCTGGCTCCTATAAAATTTGCGGCTCATCGCTAAGGCATGATATAGTATCCGTTGGGCTTTGAAGTGTTGGGGCAGTGGTTTAGATACACCAAAGATGTAGGAGAAGATGATAATGAAACTTACAGGTAAATTACTTACCACCGGTCTGGTAATCGGTAGTACTCTTGGAACGATTGCAGCCGTAAACAAATTCACTGAATCACACGCTGGCGAACTTGATACTATGTTGACAGGTGAGGAACGGCGCTATCCCTGGAAGTATGGAGATGTATTTTACCAGGTCAAGGGCGATCGGAATGCAAAACCACTTTTGCTGATCCATGCCATTTCGCCTGGCGCTTCCTCTTATCAGTGGCGCAAAAACGTCGATGCGCTGGCGGAACAGTTCCGGGTCTATGCCATCGATTTGCTCGGCTTTGGCCTCTCTGATCGTCCAGCGGTTGACTATGCAGCAGAAGACTTTGCAGACCTGATTAACGACTTCGTGAGAGAAGTGATCCATAAACCAACCGTCGTCGTTGCACATGGTCTGAGCAGCGCTTATGTGATTGCCGATGCCTACCGCCACCCAGAATTTTTCGAGCGCCTTGTGCTTGTGGAACCTCGTGAGACTATTTTGCAGGAGACCTCCCCAGGACTCGACAAGACTGCATTGAAATCTGCGCTGCGTATACCCATTCTTGGCGAGTTTATTTACAACGTTCTGACCTCCCGCTGGGCCATTCGCAATTACTATGATCGCAAGAACTACTCCAATCCGGGGCTGGTTACTGACGCGCTTGTGGAGTATGTCTTTACCAGCGCTCACCAGTCGAACGCACGCTTCTCCATTGCTTCTTTGTTCGGCAACTCCTTAGAGATGGATGTGCGAGAGCCACTGGCACGTTTGCAGATACCCATGGTGATCGTTTGGGGACGCGAAGGAGAGGCGCTATCGGAGACCAGCGATGCCTTTAAGCGTGTCAATTCGCGCATCGTGACTCGTATTCTAGATAATTGCGCCCAGCAGCCACAGGATGAGCAGGCCAGCAAGTTCAATGATCTGATTCGGGAGTTTGTGGAGCAACTGTGGCGCAGTAGTAGTCGTGTTACCTATCCACATTACTCACCGGTTTCTGTGTTAACCTCGTGGACCAGATCTATCAGTTGTCCCAGGATGGTGAGGCGCTCATCGAGTGTATCACCATCGGGGGCAACACGCAAAGTCGTTACTCCGGCTTGCTGATGGGTACGAAGCCGCTCGCGTACCATCTCTTTCGTGCCGATCAGATTGGTTTTCAGCACCAGATCATCCGGGATGAGTGCAATCGCTGCCTCACGTTGGCGTTTCAGCCAGAGGTCCTGAACTTGCAGAGCCATCTCCGCGTACCCTGCACGCTGGTACACTTCATTGTAGAAGTTATGTTGGCGCGAACCCATAGCTCCCAAGGTGAACGCCAGGCCGGGTTTGCGTGGCGCTACCAGGTGATCCAGATCGTCGGAGAAGTCGACCACACCTGCATTGACCTGTAGATCAAGATCGGCAAGAGAACGACCAGCACGCTTTGCCCCTGTCTCAATAAAGTCGAAGAACATACGAGCGTGTTCTGGAATAAATGAGGTGCCCAGCCAGCCATCGGCAAGCTCTCCAGTCAGTTCCAGATTCTTTGGGCCTAGCGTCGCAAGATAAATAGGTAGGTTCGGTCGTGGTTGGGCAATAGAGACCAATGTCTTGCCTTCGCTGCCGAGAAGGGGAAGTTGATAGACTTCGCCTGTATAGTTGAGCCGTTCACCACGAGCGATTATCCGCACGATGTCGATTACTTCCCGCGTGCGCTGCAAAGGGCGGGCAAAAGGCACGCCATGCCATCCCTCCATGACTTGTGGGCCACTTACACCCAGTCCAAGCACAAAGCGGTCACGAGAGAGAGCCGACATGGTCATGGCTGTCATGGCGATCATCGCAGGCGTACGCGCTCCAATCTGCATGATGCCTGTCCCGAGACGAATGCGGCTGGTTTTCGCAGCGAGATAGGCCAGCGGCGTGACGGCATCATAGCCCCACAATTCGGGAGACCAGACAAAGTCGATGCCGAGCCGTTCTGCCTCGAGGGCGTAGGTAATGTGAGTTTCCCATTGATCATCGGGAGGACCAAGCTCAATGGCCAGTTTCATGCTCTGCCCCTTCTTCCTGGACAAGTGCTGTTGCGATTGCCTGGATTTGACGTGCATGGTCGAGCGTGTGGACGCGGGCGAACAAGAGCCACTCCCGCCAGTTCATGGCACCAAATTCGGGATGGCTCCAGATGATATCCAGGTGGGCATTTGGATCAGCCTGCAAGACGACCGCTATCAGTTGTTGACGAAATCTCTCCAGGTCAACCAGGAGATCCACTCGTGTCGCTTCATGGGGCGCAGGAACAATGGCATCTTGAATATCTGGTGGCTGCTCACCGCGCTCAAGTACTTCAGCAATAGCCAGATGCGTCAAAAGCAGCCATCGTACGCATGTGCAACAGCACGTTGAGGGCAGACCACTCTCCTTCAAGCGGAGTTGTCCGGGAGAGTGCGCCAGGGACGGACGCGACTGCCGCCAGAAACTGCTGATGCGCTTCCCGCAATGTCTCGACGAGCTGCGCGGGAGTGCGACGCAGAGATTGACCTGCTAAATAACTGCGTACGCGTGCGACTTCTTCCTCGCGAGTTTCTTGGCGTTCCTGGGTCATGTGTCTCATCCTTTCACTAAAGCTTCTTCCTGGCATTCAATAGCGAAACATTGATGCTTCCTCTCATCTTTGTGCCGAATTCCTCATAGTATAGACCAGTTTTGTGAGGAAATGTAAGCCAAAAACAAAATGATGTCGAAAATTGTGATATAAATGAGGAAGTTACAGCTTTGTTGAGCAATCAAACATTCGGTCGGTTTGTGTCGGACAAAGAAACCACTCATTTGAGACAACTGATCCATATAGTATTTACACAGAGAAGATTGGAGGAAGGAACATGGGACGCTTTACCCCAGAAGAGATTGAGTATATCCAGAGCCAGCGCCTCGGCAGGCTGGCGACTGTCAATGAGAAAGGTGATCTCCACGTCGTGCCGGTTGCTTTTCGCTACAATGCTGACCACGATACCGTCGATATCGGTGGGCACAATATCGTGCCAACGAAGAAGTACCGCGATGCGGTGCGTCATGGGCGTGTTGCCTTTGTCATAGATGATGTCTTACCCCCCTGGAAACCGCGCATGGTAGAAGTGCGGGGCACCGTACAAGCGGAATCTTCAGGAGGAAAGGAAATCAATCCAAATTTCGCTCCTGACATTTTGCGCCTCACGCCCACCTATATCGTTTCTATAGGCGTGAATGACGATGTTGTCCAGCCCGGTCAGCAGAGGGTCAATTACCACGCTCGGAAGGTGGAATAAACACGAAGAGGTGCAGGAGACTTAAAGGGCTAGCACAACTGAAGCAAGAGTCACCAAACGAAGTGAGGTAAAGAGGCAGGCTAATTTTAAGGGGCGATAAGTTTTCAATCACTCAACCGCCGCTCCTGCGCCCTAATATATCTCTCCGCCGACCTCAACACAGCATTTTTCGCATCCGCCGAAACAACACGGTCAAACCAGCCACCGTATATGCGGTCAAAATTGTAAGGCATGATTGCATCACGTATCCTGCGAATCTCTGATGATGGCAGGGGAATCAGGTTCGGATAGCTGTACATGAAGCTAACCCAGTTGCGATCAGGAACAACCGTGATAGTGTCTCCGGTGAGGAGAACTCCTTTGCCTTCGGCACCATCCGGCCAGTGCAGAACGGTGCTCCCAGAAAAGTGCCCACCTAGTCGAACCAGGGTAATATTGTCCTTCAGAGGAAGTGTCTCACCAGACCAAAAAGTAATACGCTCACTCGGTCGCATGACCCATTGGCGGTCAGCCTCATGTAAAAATATCTGTGCATCGAAGCGCGTAGCCCATTCAACCATCGTTGTGTAGAAGTGTGGGTGAGAGATGGCAATTGCCTTGATGCCACCCAGTTGCTGAACCGCTGCCACGGTGTCATCGTCCAGCAGGCTGATACAGTCCCACAGTATGTTTCCATGCTCGGTCTGAAGTAGCAGTGCTCGTTGACCGATAGCGAAGGATGGAACGCTACCAATCCCTATGAGATGGTGTTCTTGTTCTTTCAATACATTATGGAAACCATCTGCCTGCATGGAAGCCATAGTTGTCCACTTTTGTCCCTCGTGTCCAATGTACTGGCGCTGATCACGACAGATAGGACATTCAGATGGAGGCGTTGAGCTGGGAGTGAATTGACTTCCACACGTGACGCAAATCCAGGCATCCATCGAAATAGTCTCCTTTACCAGGTGTATGAAATATTTGCAGTAAGACGGGGCCGATCAATCGGCGATGACCGCGATAAATCGGGTCCTACGGTTGTTTGCCTACATTGATTTACGCAAATTGCCAAGCAGTGAGCGTGCAATCACGACGCGTTGAATTTGGTTCGTTCCCTCGAAGATTTGTGCCACCTTCACATCACGCATGTAGCGTTCTACCGGATAATCACGTACGTAGCCAGCGCCGCCCAAAACCTGTACGGCATTTGTCGTTACTTCCATCGCGGTATCAGTAGCAAGGCACTTGGCCATCGAAGAATACATACCTGTGTTCTGCTGCCCCTCATCGAGCTTGTAGGCGGCTTCATAGACGAGCAGGCGTGCGGCCTCGATCTTCATTGCCATATCAGCCAGCATAAACTGAATGCCCTGGAAAGTGGCTATAGACTGGCCGAATTGCTCGCGTTGGTGAGCATACTTGCAGGCCGTCTCAAAAGCTGCCTGAGCCACGCCTATCGCAACGGCACCAATGTTGACGCGCCCGCCATCCAAGGACGCAAGGGCAATTTTGTAGCCCTGACCTTCCTGTCCTAGACGGTTAGCAACTGGTATCTCGCAGTTTTCAAAAAGCAATTCACGCGTCGGCGACGAGTGTAGACCCATCTTACGTTCTGTCTTACCAAAGGAAAAGCCGGGTGTATCTTTTTCAACGACGAAGCAAGAGATACCTGCCGCACCTTTGCCCACGCCTGTGCGAGCCATCAAGAGGTAAATATCAGCCTCACCAGCATTCGTAACCCACATCTTAGAACCATTGATAACGTAAACGTCCTCGCGGCGTTCCGCCCGGCATTGCAGGCTGGCAGCATCCGAACCCGCCGCTGCTTCGCTAAGCGAGAACGCGCCCATTAATTCTCCAGATGCCAATCGTGATACCCAGCGCTGGCGCTGCTCCTCATTGCCAAATTTCGCAATCGATCCCGTTATCATGTTGTGTACTGAGAGGCCAACAGCGGTCGCCATCTCACCTTTAGCCAATTCCTCGTAGACCAGCGCCCCGGAGAGACGGCTAAGGTCACTTCCGCCATATTCTTCCGGCGTAGTCATGCCCATCAGCCCAAGTTCAGCCATCTGAGAATAGATTTCTCGTGGAAAATGGTCATTTTCATCCCATGCTTCGGCGTGCGGTGTAATTTCCTGTTCGGTAAAGCGACGTACCATGTCGCGAATATCTGATTGCTCTTCGTCGAGATCGAATTTCACGATATGCTCCTCTCTGAGTCTCTATCTGTAAGTATGCTATAGTGGTAGCATAAAGAGGATAGTTGTGCAAGGGGAATGTCTATTGGAGCCGATACACAAATGAGCACTATAACCCTTCTTGGTACCGGCACATGCCAGATCGAATTGGAACGGCGTGCCTCCAGTGTGCTCTTGGAGCTGGATAGAATGCGCATTTTGTTTGATTGTGGGCATGGCATCGTACAGCAACTATTGGAGGTCGGCATTCAGCCTAATGATATAGAACATATCGTTTTATCGCATTTCCATCCAGATCATGTTTCTGACCTGATCCCATTGCTGCACGCAGGTGCATGGTCGAGACGCAATCCGCGAACAACGGACCTGCACATTTATGGGCCACCGGGTGTACAAAAGCTCATTGATGGATTCGTGAATGTTTTTGGTGCCTCTAGCTTTCAGCAACCCTCTTATAGCATTGTTGTTTCCGAGGTGACTGAAGAGCGATTTTCAATTGGCCCTCATAGCTTTGATTTTATCAGCCTGCCTCCTGCCGGAAATCACGGATTGAGATTTGAATGGGGCGGGAAGCGCTTTGCGATTACAGGTGACTCTCATTTCCACGAAGCGGAGATAGCTTTTTTGAGGAATGTTGACCTGGCTATTATCGACTCAGGCCATATCGAGGATGCGGAGATTGTGCAGCTTGCGGTGGAGTCGAGAGCGAAGGTAATGGTTTGTTCGCACCTATATAGGGAATTTGATGCGTCGCATCTACAGAAGTTGGCAGAGGATAATGGATATCAGGGGACGATTATTGTGGGGCGGGATTTGATGACATTTGTGTTGTGAACCCAACCTAAATTGCTTGCCACACTCTGCACCGTTCTATCAACCCCAGCAGAAACAATGCGCTGGCTATCTGGTGACCAGCTTACATCAGTCACATATGCTGTATGGCCACGATAAGTGGAGACTGGGTTTCGAGTGATGGAGTCCCAGACCTGGACGAGCTTATCATTGCCACCGGAAGCAATATAGCGGCCATTCGGTGACCACGCTACAGCATTGATGCTGGCGGAGAGGTTACGGTGAATGAAAAATTCTTTACCCGTTGCCGCGTCCCAGACGCGCATCGTTTTGTCTGAGCCGACCGAGGCAATACGTTGCCCGTTAGGCGACCAGACCAGGTCATTTACGCGAGCTGTGTGACCGCGATAGGTGAACTGGTTACGTGCGTTGAAAAGTAGAGATGTGAAGAAGTTACCCCTGTCTTTGCTGGGATTCCAGACCTGTACGGTTTTATCGTCGCCCGCGGAAGCGATGCGTTGTCCATTAGGCGACCAGGCCACCGCCAGCACTCGATTGGAATGGCCGCGATAGGTGAAGATGGTCGCTCCGGTTGTAGCATCCCAGACCTGCACTGTTTTATCATCGCTCGCAGAGGCGATACGACGGCCATCGGGCGACCACGCTATGGCAGTCACTGCAAGGGCATGCCCACGATAGGTAGAAAGACTCCTGCCGGTGGCGGCATCCCAGATCTGCGCCGTTCCATCGTTGCTTGCAGAGACGATGCGCCGACTATCGGGTGACCATGCGACTGCATTCACCCGGTCGGTATGACCTTTGCAGATGAAGGTTGTATCGCCACTGGAAGCATTCCATATTCTAACCGTTTTATCGTAGCTGGCCGAGGCAATGAGATTACCATCGGGTGACCAGGTCACCGCTGTCACGCGGCTGGAATGACCTTTGCAGATATGCTGCGTGGTTTTCTGTGGCTGCGGCTGCTGGGAACGTGATTGAGAGGATGCAGGTTTGGGAATGGTTGGCGGTTGATACATCCCCCGCATTCCAGACTTAAGAGATGTAGGGGCCCGATTTATCGCGCCCGCGTGCTGGGTAGCAATATGTTGCAGTTCCAGCTTGACGGTTACCATACTGTCCGGTCTTTTGCTCGCATCCATCTCTAGCATCTGCACGATGAGGGTCTCAAGGGGCGACAGCGTGGGATGGTTACGCAATTGTAAAGGGGCAAATTGAAATGGGCTTTCGGAAGGGTCGTTGCCTGTGAGCATCTGGTGGAGTGTTGCGCCCAATGCATAAATATCGACACGAGGAGTTGATTGTGTTTTACCGTACTGCTCCGGCGCGGCATATCCCGACGAACCAAGCGCGGTTGTATCTTTGGCTTGCCCAGGCTTGAAGTGGCGAGCAATGCCGAAGTCGATCAGGTAGAGGTGATTATCGAGAGTCAGCATCACATTAGCAGGTTTAAGGTCGCGGAAGATGATCGGCGGTTGGCGCGTGTGCAGGTAGCCAAGTACAGTACAGAGCTGGATGCCCAAATCGAGGACTTTCTCGATGGGGAGATATCCACCCTGCAATTTCCCCAGATGTTCTTCCAGCGTCTCGCCCTCGATGAAGTCCATCACGAGGTACCAGCGTCCGGCATCGGTGAATTGTTCATAGATACGGGGAAGGTTGGGATGTGTGAGGCTGGCGAGCAGGAGCGCCTCGCGTTTGAAAGCGTTGGTCGCTTCGAGAATCTCCTGTGGGATTCAAGCTACTCTGGCTCATCTCTTTGATCGCAACTGGTCGATTATAGAACTGTGTATCTGCTGCTTTGTAGACGGCACCGAAACCACCTTGGCCTATCGAGTTGATGATGCGATAACGCTGCTTGAGCACATGATTGTAGATGAGCAGTCCGGTAGAGGAGCTACTGGGAAATTTCTTGCCCGCATTGGTATGGAGAGGTTTTCCGCAGGCGAAACAATAGAGGGCTTGCGACCTATTGGCCGCGCCGCACGAATCACAGTAAAGAGGCGAAGAAATCATCTTATCCCTTGTTTAGAGATTTGGTCCGATGAGCAGGTCGTTTCAATTGTGTTCGGTTGCTGATAATGTTGTGCTGCATCGGCTGAATGGTAGCATGGATGAAGAACAAATGTCAAGTAAATTTCAATTGCTAAAAGCAGTAGTCAACTACAGGTTCTCTTTTATCCCATAGTCCTATTCATTTCGCAAAAAGGCTATTTTTGGTGTCTATTCTGTAGGACATAATGTTATAATACAGCTATCAAGAGAGGACAGGGTAGCTGGCATAGAGCACAGCTTCCATATGGCATTATTTCCGTTGTGCTGTTTTTATGAAGGGGTTGCCGATGTCTAAAAAGATTCTGATTATGGATGACGACCCGACTATTGCCGATCTGCTGAGAGAGGCGCTGGCAGATGAAGGCTATGAAACGTATATGACAACGCAGAGTTTGCGTTTCTACGATGCGGTACGCGAACATCAACCGAATCTCATTCTGCTGGACTTGATGATGCAGTACCTGGATGGGCGCGATGAGCTCAAACTCATGCAGTTGGGTGAAGAAAAGATTCCAGTTATTGTTGTCACGGCCTACCTGGATGCAGGAAATGAGGAAGAAGAGTTTCGCGAGGCTGGGGTGGTGCATATCGTCTACAAACCCTTCGACCTGGATAAGCTCGTAGACCTGGTCAAGTCAACGATAGGTGAACCATAGAGGAAAAACTCATGAATGCTTCCGTCCATGTTGCCCTGGATGCAATGGGAGGTGACAACGCCCCTGGCGAAATCGTACTGGGGGCAGTGCAGGCAGCACGTGAGTATCATATGGGCGTATACCTGGTAGGTCGCGAGGATGCTATTCGAGCGGAACTTGCCAAACATAACACAGCGGGCCTTGATCTGCCCATTATCCATACTGACGAGATCATTGAGATGGATGAACATCCAGCGACTGCCGTGCGCCGCAAAAAAAACGCCTCGATGACGGTGGCGCTTCAGTTGGTACGCGACGGTAAGGCGCTTGGTGCTGTTTCTGCTGGCAATAGCGGAGCCATGATGGCAGCTTCGCTCTTTACGCTCAAGCGCATCGAGGGTGTGGAACGACCTGCTCTTGGCGGTGTGTTTCCTACGAAAGACAGCGCCTGCCTGGTAATCGATATGGGAGCAAATACGGATTGCAAGCCCGAATACCTGCAGCAATTTGCCTTGATGGGTTCCACTTATATGGAGCGCATCTTTCATGTGGAGTCGCCTCGTGTTGGTTTGCTTGCTAACGGTGAGGAGGAAAGCAAGGGCAACTCGCAGGTGCAAGAGGCACACCAGTTGCTTAAGGCAAACGCCGGAACGTTGGGCCTGAATTTTATCGGGAATGTCGAGGGACGTGATATTCCTGCTGGAGGTGCGGATGTGGTGGTATGCGATGGCTTTGTTGGCAATGTTGTCCTTAAGCTCAGTGAAGGGCTGGCCGAAACGCTCCTGAGTATGATGCGTACACAAATGACGAGTTCACTGCCCAGGAAGCTAGCTGCGGCAGTGCTGCGCCCGGGTCTGCGCGAGATGTTTCGGAGGCTGGACTATGCTGAATATGGCGGGGTGCCACTCTTAGGCGTGAATGGTTCGGCAATTATTTCACATGGCCGCTCGAAGGCAAAGGCGATCAAGAATGCGCTGCGCGTAGCCCGACAGACGGCAGAAACCGATGTTGCGGGAGCCATTGCTGACGGTTTAGCAAGATTGCATCCAGGCAACGAGAAAAAAGAAGCAGAGGTATAGGTTCTCAAAGAAAATGGCCAGCGAGTATGTCCACTGGCCATTTTCTTTGAGATTACTCGCCTTTTTTCTGGCGTTTGGCAGTTCCACCTTTCTTTCCAATGCGACTGTAGAAATCTGGGTCTTGCCGTTCCTTGGTGGTATTGCCGCCCTTTTTTCCCATCTCTGAAAAGTGATCTGAGCCATATTTTGTCATATTGGCTTTGCCACCTTTCTTTGCGATGGCACGGTAGTACTCCGTACCACGCTTGTCTTTAAGCGCCGTCCCCCCTTTTTCCCGATACGCCGATAGTAGTCTTCCCCATACTTATCACGAACCGTACTTCCCCCTTTACGGCCTGCTTCAGACGTTGACATGGGTGAGGGTCTTTCGTCGCCTTGAGGCAACATGTCGAACCCCTTTCCCCGGTCTGATACTTCCCTGCATTCAGATGCTGCTCGAATAGCAACAACCCTGTCCGGTAGCAGACAACTGAATACCTGTGTCCATAATCTCCGGCTGAACAATATAAATAAAACAGGCTGTTTGCCTGTCACGGACAGTATAGCGGAAAGCTCGACACGTGTCAATAAATCAATCGGCCTATATCCGCCATTCGTTCTGAATTTTCGGATTTCATCTAGACAAACTGGCGCGCAATGTCTATACTATTAGCAGTAAATGTATCAATGTGTTTCATGGAGAATTTTTCTGTATGGGTGATCGACAAGCGAAGAAATCTATCACTGGGCGCGATAAATCTGGCCCCTACAGGTCATTTGCTCTTGTTCCTGTACCTGTTGATGAGCGGTTCAGAAGAGCTACTATGCCCATGCAGCCTTTATGGTGGCAGCGTTTCACAGAGTGGATCGCGTATTATAGGATCCAACTGCGCTGGGATATTGAACGTCGTGCTTCCCGACTCTTTCATCGACGTTGGGGTGGATAGAAGAAACGGTTGGAACGCCACCCGTGAGAGGATAGCGTTCCAACAATGTGCATGTTTACTGCGCTATTGTTTATTCAGCAGTATTCGGAGCGGCTGAAGCCTCAGCAGTGCCAGCAGCAGGCGTAGCTTCTTCAGTAGGTGCAACCTCCTCAGCCACTTCGGCACGTGTGGCAGCAACCTTTGCAACACCTTCTCCTGGATCGGTAATCAATGTGAAATTCGCCGGTAATGGAACATCAGAAGCGTGGATGATGGCATCGATTTCGGCTAGCGATGAGACATCGGCTTCGAGGTATTCAGGAATGTCCGATGCCGCACATTCTACTTCAAGCGCATCGAGCAGGTGTAGCAATACACCTCCTTCATTTTTTGCGGCCGGGGCTTCACCGACAAAATGCAACGGCACTTTGACATTGATACGCTCGGTCAGGCTTACACGGAAGAAGTCAACATGTATGACATTACCGGTACGCGGATCGTGCTGTATGTGACGAACCAGGACGGTCTGTCCATCAGTCGCGCCTGGCATGCGCAAGGCTATGATGCCTGCTAAGTGATGCGAACGCTGCAGACGTTTGAAGGCAACTGCATCGACTTGCACTGCCTGAGACTCTTCATGATGCCCGAAAATGTTGCCGGGAATGAAGCCTGCTTTACGTAGACGTTTGCTTGCTTTTCCTAAGACTTCACGAGGGGCAACCTCTAGTTCTGTTTGTTGTGCCATTTGAAAATAACTCCTTTCACAGATCCTTCGCTTTGCTCAGGATGACATTCGAAATTTGTCATCCTGTAGGGGCTGTGCCTTGGGCCTGCCCGGGCTTTGGTCAACTTGGTCATCCTGTAGGGGCTGTGCCTTGGGCCTGCCCTGACGAAGGATCTCTCCTTTCACTTCTTTTGTCTTCTTGTTCTGAAGAAGTCTAACAATGCCTGTGTGTGCAGGGTATTGAGTACATCGCTGGCACGTAGCCAGCCTTTACGCGCAATACCTACACCATAACGCATCATATCCAGTCCGTCAATAGAGTGAGCATCAGGATCGATTGGAATCTTGATGCCCTTATCACGTGCGCGATGTAAGTAGCGCCAGTCTAAGTCCAGTCGTGATGGGTGAGCGTTGATCTCAATACAGACCTGATGAGCTGCGGCGGCATCAATTATCGCTTCCACGTCAATTTCATAGCCAGCTCTTCCAAGTAGGATACGACCGGTGGGATGCCCAATGATATCAACGTAGGGATTGGCGATTGCTCGCAGCATGCGCTCGGTCTGCTCCTGCAAAGGTAGATTGAACAGGCTATGGATTGAGGCAACCACAAAATCAAGACTTGCCAGTGCCTCATCTGGAAAATCGAGCGAACCATCACGTAGAATATCGCACTCCGTTCCCTTGAGGATGTGGATGCGGCCAGCAAATTCTTCATTCAGACGGTCAATCTCTTCGGACTGGCGACGCAATGCATCCTCATTCAACCCGCCTGCATAGGCAGCTACTTTGCTATGGTCGGTGATTCCTACGTACTCGTACCCGCGTGCGATGCATGCCTCGGTCATTTCACGGATGGTATTTTGTCCATCACTCCAGGTGGAGTGAACATGCAACACTCCACGCAGATCACTTTCCTGTACTAACACAGGAAGTGCATGATGTACTGCTGCCTCGATCTCTCCTGTATCCTCGCGCAGTTCGGGCTCGATATAGTCCATGCCCAGCGCAGCATAGATATCCGCTTCATCTTTGCAAGGAATAAGTTCTAGATGCGGCTCTTTGCCTCGAAAGAGGCCATAGTCGTTGATGGTCATATTCATACTGAGCGCACGGCGTCGCAGGGGTATGTGATGCTCTTTTGAACCTGAGAAGTGATGCAGCGTATAGGGAAACTGGCTATCATTGACGACGCGCAAATCCATGTTCATGCCGCTTTTGAGTACCACACTTGACTTGGTTTCGCCTTTGCCGGTAATCGCTGCCACAGAAGGTTGGCTCGTGAAAACATCCATGATCTTGCGCTTCACGTCATCGCCGGCTGCATCGTCAACACTGGCTACCATATCGATGTCTCCAATCGTTTCCCGCCGCCGACGTAGGCTGCCCGCTACCTGCAAACGTACAATTTCTGGCATTTCTGCCAGGACGGCGCGGATACGTTCGGCCTCTGCTTCTGCCACCGGATAGAGAAAACGATCGGCATTTTGCGAAAGAAAAGCAATGCCTTGTAAAATTTTGTCCTGTGTCTTCTTGCCAAAGCCTGGAAGCGGCGCAATTTTGTTCTCTTTGCAGGCCTGCTCCAGTTCCGCGATACTATTGATATGCAAGGCGGTATAAATTGCATTAATTTTCTTTGGACCTACTCCCTGGATGCGCAGCATTTCAATTTTGATGGGAGGCGTGGTGGCAACTAGTTCGTCAAATAAGGCCATGTGTCCGGTGTTAATAAGTTCTTCAATGCGCTTGATAATAGTTGATCCTAGTCCTGGTACGCCTTTCAACTTGCCTTCGCGCGTCAGTTGTTCGATATCACCATCCAACGCACTGACGGCACGAGCGGCGTTCTGATAGGCCCGCACCTCAAAGGGGTTACTGCCCTCTTTCAATTCTAGCAAAGCACCGACTTGGTCGAGTATATTAGCAACTTCATTTTTATCCATACCGGTATCATCCTTATGTTACGTTCTACCCTGCGAGAGATACTTCGCTATTGCTCACGATGACAGCCTTTCGATCGTCCTCCTGTAGGGGCAGTGCCTTGTGCCTGCCCTCGCAAAGGACCTACGTTAAGCGCAAATCAAAAAACTCAGGTGAGCGCGTGGTCACTTCAAAGGGATTGCGTCCCTTGAGGTCACGATTGAGGTAGCGTTTGCAATCGAAATGCACGAGCAGCCAGCAATTCCATTCGTTTGTGACAAAGACGGCATCCCAGGGCTTCTCGGTACCCGTATCCAGCAGCTTGTTGCAGACGAAGCAGCGTCCCATGCCTGCCTGCACGGCTCGCTCAAGCCAGGTGTAGACAAATGCATTGAGATCGTCCAGGTTCATGAAATCAAGGCACGAATCGGGGTACCCGAAGAGTACAGGATCGGGGCACTCACGAAAGTCCGTATGAGCGCGGCTGAGTGCGATAATGGGCGCTTTCACGGTCACTTTGACTTCATCGTGTTCCGGGTCTTCTGGCGAAATCGCGACGTTATGCAGCAGGAGTCCCTCCCGCGCAAACCAACTGAGTAGTTCGTTCCTCATAGTCTTGCCATTAATGTATCATTTGAGGCGGAGAGCGTCAACTTTTTGGCTATAGCGCTGAATTTGAGGTACTGAGATTGCTAGCGGTAACTCTTGCGGAATCCATCCCCTAACCTTCGAAATCCGTGAGCTTGATAAAAGCTGGCGGACGATTCCGTCGAAAGCACGTCGATGCGCGTATGTGGGTTGAGGTAGTGACAAACATCAAGCAGCAGACGGCCTATGCCTTTGCCCCGATGTTTAGCATCGATTAGCAATTCCGGGATAAATGTTGTTATCTCCCCATCCGTCAGTCCTCGCACAAATCCAATCACGGCTTCGTCCTCGGTCGCAACAAGTGCAGGCCACGACTGCTGCCAGGCAATGAACGCCTCATCTGACCTGATTTGAGGCGTGGGCCATCCCTCAGCATGAGAGAGTCGCTGGATAGCTGGAAAATCATTTTCTGTCCAGGGCCTAATGAATATACCTTGGGGCAACGTGACATACGCGAGTGCAGCTTCAACCTGGCGTTGTCGAGCATCGTTTTGAGGCATAAGAGTTCCCCTAGTTTAACGAAAGAATATCTTTCGATATTGTTAACATTACCATAATAGCAGCTTAATACCAATCAGCTATCCTATAGATGTCAAGAACATTTCCCTGTTGGATACTGGTGGCGAATTACTCCTGACCACCAAAAGAAGCGATGCCCCCTCCGTAGGGGCCACATTTATGGCGCCCCTGGAGCGGGGTGGGGCAACCCTGCCCGAATTCGCCACCAGTATCCTGTTGGCTGATGCTGTCATGAATTAGCAAATACTATTCAGCATCTCCAACCATATCCTCGACAAACCACTCTAATCGTGGCTATAATCACTACCTGACTATGGTCGCGCCTCACGCCAAAACGACGCTACGCTCTATAGAGCACAGCGCTCGTAGTGCGAGCGAGGGGTAGACTCCGAACCTCTCGCTCTTGGGGAATTGGTTGTATTTTCTCACTTTTTTGAGTTTTGAGTTGGCGTTATAGTCGGTGTTGGTGGAAACGTCGTAACGGACGTATTGGATGGCATGGGAGTAGATATTGCCTTATGCACGCCGACAACCTTTCCGATAATATCCTTCTGTGGTAAGAACCCCCAGTCGCGTGAATTTGAACTTCCAGCGCGATTATCCCCAAGCACAAAATAGTCGTGAGGGGGAATACGTAGATTGGTAATCTTTTTATAGGCAAAAGGGTTCCCCTGATTTTTAGGAGAAACATAGGGTTCATGCAACAGTTTGCCATTGAGGATTATCTTCGTATCTTCAATAGTGATAACATCTCCCGGAATGGCTATAACACGTTTGATGTAGATTTGAGAAGGGTCCGGGGGAGCATGAAAGGCAATGATATCGCCACGAGCAGGCTGATGCGAACGATAGGCAGATGTATCTACCTCTAGAATACTGCCATTGTGCAGAGTTGGTTCCATAGCAACACCGTCCATTCGAAATAACATATATGCGGGGGTTGCTGAAGCGATGGGGGCAGGAGAACCTCCAGTCAATGTACGATGCTGGCTTGCAAGACTCAATAAGACGACGAAAGCGCTCACAAGAAGTGCCGTTATGACGAAAGCAGCGGCGACATTCATGAAAGGCCACGCGTTCGACTTGCGAACATGTTGAGAGTTCTTATGCTCAGGTAATAGTTCTGGAGGCTGTTGCGGTGTAATCATTTCAAATGATCTCCTTTTTTTGAATAGGCCAGATAGTATAGGCTGGAAATGAAGGAAATGAAGTTTGCTATCTGCGTCTAGCGGTACTATCTCAATGCCATCTGCATAGATGTTCTAGAAGCGAAGAACCATTCTCTACGACCGGTAATGCTTGATGTGTTTGTCTGCTGATTATCTGTTGTGCAATCTCGCGTACAGATGGATCTTCATCGTTCAATGCTGGTGCCAGGATGGATGAGTGTGGCCGTCCTTGCAGATTACCCAGCGTAATGACTGCCATCGCACGCACATACCATGAGCAGTCGTGTAACGTAGAAATGAGGCGATCCATAGGAGCCTGATTACCGAACGTGCCGAGTGACTGGACGGCGGCAGCACGAACAAACGCATTTTCATCTTCCAGTGCTGCAATGATCTGTTCAAGTGGAACGCGTGTGTCAGATGTTCCCAGAGCGCGTAGAGTTGCTATACGGACGCGATAATCAGAACTATGTAGTCCGTCCAGCGGGGCATCGGCTGCGATGGCAGGTTTTCCTAAACCAAGGCTGGCAAGCACATTCGGAAGGAGAGCTGGTGGTGCCTGCACATTTTCGCCAAAAGGGAGATCGTTGTGATGTTCCACTTATTTACCCTCCATCGCTTTCTGCGCGAGAATAGCTTGCCGTAGTAGCCGTTTGCCATGACTGATATTGGCTTTCACGGTGTTGAGTGGCTGGCCAAGCGTTTCTGCAATCTCAGCATAGCTAAAGCCTTGAAAGAAATACAGCAGAATCGCGGCTTGAAATCGCCCTGGAAGCATTTCCACCAGATTGTTGAGTTGTTGGAGTTGTTCTGCTGTCTCCACTACTACATCGGGCCGTTCGCGCCAGTCATCCTCAATATTCATTTCCTGGCTCTCTTCAGATATGAAGAATGGTGTCAACGCCGGTTTCTGTACCCGGTGAGCGTTGAGGAAGACGTTTGTCATAATCTTGTAGAGCCAAGGACGAGGCCGAAGTACCTGTATCTCCTGAAGAGAATAGCTCTTCATTGCCAGATATGCTCGTACAATAGCCTCTTGAAAGATATCTTCAGCATCCTGGAGATGGTGTGTCAGGCGGAGAGCATACGTATATAACTCATGCTGGTATGCGGATACTTGTTGCTCAAAATAGTGATCTACGTCGTGTATCGATACTACCGGTTTCGCTTGCTGATCCAAGTACTACGTCCTCCACACCTTTCGGTTTCTATAGCATAAGACACAATAGAGGGGCAAAAGGTTGCGTCTAAACGTTTTTGCCTGGATGGTCAGGTAAGCAGAAGGAAAGTGAGGAGAAAGGGGTTGCGTCTGAGGGGATTAAGCAGGTAGTATGAGGAACAAGTGATGTACTTTGCTGCGTAGTCGATTAACTGAGTCAAGGAGGGTTGTAAGTTCGCTGCCAACCCTCCAGCTAGAAATTACCTTAAGCCGTTTTTCTCTCTTGATTGTCTGAATAACTTCCAGCCTTTGGTGCTTGAATGACAGTCCTTCTCCTGTACAGGCTATAGCGATCTTCAATTTCCTGAAGTTGTTGAGCACTGATTTCATCGCGTAGATATCGCCGTGTTGCATCCCACAGAATGCCTTCGCGTTCTGCATCTGAGACCTCTTCGGGTAATGGCATCTCCATAGGTCAATACTCCTTTCACTAAGTCAAGTATAGCAGTAGGAATTGCGCGCTGGCAGAGTTTTTTGTTAGGGCGATGATAGCAGAATATTGTTGTGGTGGCAATATGGTTGGGTAATATGTTAGCCAAAAACTATCTGGAAATCCAATTCTCTCGTGGCCGTAGTTATAGAATGAATGTAGACTCATGGTGTTATTGTTATCCAGAGGCTTTCCCTTGCTAGGTAGTAATTGCTCAATCATCAATTAGCCGAATTTTGGTTACACGATTTAGTGTATTTCGTTTCAACTTATACAAACGCATCTATATTGCATTACATATTAGTGTGTTTAAAGTACGGAAGTGCTCATAGAAAATTGCCCGCAAACCTTCAGGAGTTTCGTTCCAGAGGAACAGGTGACCTTTTTTATAAGTGAGGTGAAATTATGGGTTTTTTGGGGTCAACAAAAAAACAGTTGGGTGAACGGAGTCAGGCTCATATCACGGCAGCTATGTTAGAGGTGGGATATAATGTGCTTCTTCCCTATGGAGATAGTTCTCGCTATGATATCGTGATTGAAGATGCTGATGGAAAATTCTGGCGGGTACAATGCAAAACTGCATGGATGGAGGATGGGGGCGCGTCCATACAATTTGCAACCACGTCTTTACGCTCCCGCTCCACCAATGGGAAGGTCACATACAGCCGAGCTGGATATGTAGGTCAGGTAGACTACTTTGCAGTGTACAGTCATGAACTTCACAAGGTGTACCTTATCCCGTCAGGTCATATAGGAGACGCAACACGTATGCGCCTACGCCTTATAGCCTCAAAAAACAATCAGCAAAAAGGGGTAAAGTGGGCGAAAGATTATGAAATTTAGTAGCGGCGACAGGAATTGAACCTGTGACACAGGGCGTGGAGTAGATTACCGGTGCGTGTTATCCACATCCTCGATGTGGTTATCACGTTTCCAATAGCCCCTCCCCGAACCGTACAGGCACCTTTCAGTGCATACGGCTCTCAAACCTTGACTGTTCTTCCACTAGTCTTCAAACGGCATCTACCGCAACCAGTTTCTAGATTTCAGCCCTTGGTCCTAGACCCCTTCGCCATGTGGTGGGCTTTCCCCACCTCAGACTACTATGGGCCCTCCGTCACCATGAGCCTCTCGGCTTGTAGGTGATCCCGCAGTTTCCTTATCATCCTGGTTCGTACTTAGGTTCCCGTTCGTCCTTATCGTTCATTACGATTGGCCCTGGAAGGAGGTCTGCCATCCCTCATAAGCGTGAATGACAGTTCCAGGCGTGGGCAATCTGGCGGTCCCACGAGTGAGCGAATACACCGCCCGGACTGGGTTTAATGCAGTATAGCCTTGACCATATACGACCTAGCTGCCGACACTTTTGACCTAGCCATTTCGGTCTTATCGACTTTTCCTGCCATGCTTTCGTCCCCTCGCCCTTTCGAGTTTGGGTAAGGCAGGTGCTTAAAGCACCTTCCTCCAGTGCCGCTGGCTCCCCAGCGAAGGATGATAAAGCTTCTGCGGCGCTTTTTATGAGTCCCTTGCTCTACCGACTGAGCTACGCCGCCTCTTGATATAGACTAAAGGCCAGTTCATCCAATTTGAGAGACTTCCAAAAATGAAAGTCTCTGTTCGAACTCCTGTATCCCTTTGTCTAGAACTATAATATCATACTAGGTCAAGGGGCGATTAATGTGTCTCCTGCTTTGGTAATGAAGAGTTCGATTCGCTCCTGTTCAGCCTAGGTATCTTTCTGGCAAACCAAACTGCCTCCTGTAAAAATTGAACTGATCTAATTGCTCGCGCCTTGAGGTCATTATGTAACACCACTGATCTGGATCATCTTCAGGCATAGAGAGGATTGGACTGTTTTTTGCGATGTTATTGAGGATCCCTTGAATATCAGATTGTCCCACACTGGTGTTTCCCTGATACCATGGAGGTAACAGATTAAACTTTGCACCGCCAAGAAAAGTAAGCTTATGAAGGGCAGCATTTAGTTTGTCGCATACGGCTTTAAGTTCTGATAAAAACGTTAAGCGCTCTTGGAGGACAGGTGTCTTTTTGTCCGCGAATACCGCTTCAACATATTTCGAGTCTATATGGGCAATGTGCTCGTTTCGTAAATCTTCTAGTTTGATCTTAATGGGTTCAATTGTCCTCCAGGAGCATTTAATAGCTTTTCGTAGCTCTTTGAAGGCTGCTTTATACTCAGGATTGATCCTTTGCTCAATGCCATTGCGGAATGTTTCCAGAGTGAGTGGATCAGCTTTGTCGTTAGTAGAAAGCCTGGTAATGATTAGCACACTCATATCAAAGGCGTTCTCAATATAGCTCTCGAAGAAGGTGTTATATATTATCCCATCAAGATATAAAAACACCATAGGAAATTGGAGAATTTGTTCCAATAGATAGATATTAATGTTTAATCTCATCAATTCACTGTGAATGAACGCTAACTTTCCCTGATGTGTTGGTAAATCATCCCACGGTAGTAAATCTTTTATATTTGCTCCACCTAAATTACTCATAAACTTGTTATCTCCTGACTGATGGCCATTCTTATCATCACATGACGAAACGCAAGCAAAACGTTCAAGCCATGAGATTGCTATACCTATGTCTTTCTACCATTTCATTGGCATTGCACACCCTCTCCTGAGCACTTACTCCTGCGATTGCGGTGTTATCTACATAATTATGTCGGTACGGGTTGATGCTCCTCTCAAGTTTTCCAGCATGAGTTTCCTAATTAATAGACTGGCTAAGCATGCGGCCTTGCAACTGTTCGAGTCTATGCCTTATCTAGAGACCGAGAAGCCAAGCAATATTAGATGTATCACCGTAGAAGTTGGGTTGCCAAGTAAGTTCAGCTTTGTGATCTCCAATAGGAGCCTGCATAATGAGGTCTCCTTCTACTGTTCCACCTACTGCTAAATTCCCGCTATCTAGAATATCATTCGCTGTATATGATTGAGGTGTAGCAAAGTCAGTATCTGTTATGTCTCCAGTACCGCTCTTAATGTGAAAATCAAGAGGATTATAGTATACCTCATTGTTACCGTTATTGAAGAGTTTCACACGAACAACAATATACTCATTCCCGGCTTTCGGAGTATAAATCTCATCACTTGGAATAGGTTCTACAGAGACGAGCGTGCATGAAATGTTATTTACCGTAATGGTGCCCCCAACCTTTGCAGGATCTATGGGAGTAGGAATTGGGGTAGGAGTGGCTGTAGGCAATGTTGTTGGTATTGAGGAAGGAGTAACTGTGGTACCGCTTAGAGCAGTATTAGATGGAGTATTGCTAGTTTTCAATATACTCCCGCTTCCCAAGATTACTGCATTCAAGATGAATATAACACCAACAACCAGTATGAGTGCCCACAAAGGAATTTCAACTTTCTTGCTGAAAAATCCTGGCTTTACCTGGTTAGTCTTAGTTTGCGTGAGTTGCTGCTTTAGATATGGCGGTTGCTGCTGGGTAAAGGCATAATTGGATACAGGTGGAAAATTATACTGCGACTGCTGGAGTTGTCTAGAAGATAGAGATTGAAATTGTGGTCGTTGGAATTGTCTTATTGGAGGCATATTCAGTGATTGGGGTGCCCATTCTTGAGTTTGTTGGTTCCCGTTCTGAGGCTGGCCTGGTTGTGGCCACTGGGGTTGTTGATCTGGTTGGTAGTTCATGATATTCTCTCTTCTTTACACAAACCCCATATCAATTGACCATTATAAACACTTGCCTCAATTATCGAAGAAGGATGGAGGATAGGAAATAGAAATCGAGTTGTGATTTGGTTGAGGCTTGGTTGAGATTTATCATCTTACAGATATAAAAAAATTCCTTGTCCTACCAATCTCTTGTATAGAGAACTAAAAGTCGTAAGACAAGGATACAAAGTAGTTTAGTACCTAAGTAGCGGGAACAGGATTCGAACCTGCGACCTCCGGGTTATGAGCCCGACGAGCTAACCACTGCTCTATCCCGCGTCAATGATGGTGTGCCGATTAATCTAATCAGGAGATTGATGTGGTAGCGGGGGGAGGATTCGAACCTCCGGCCTTTGGGTTATGAGCCCAACGAGCTAACCGCTGCTCCACCCCGCGTCGGCTTGCATATCATACAACTTCCTTTGCGCCTTGTCAAGTGTTGCAAACTAGCTCAACAATTCAGTAGGAATGCTCACTGGTAAGTGCCCCCTTGCCTCCCTCTCCCCAAAAATCACGCGTACAGCAGCTTCCAGGGCTGGAGGAGTATATTCATAAGTAGCAAGATAGGTACGAAGTTGTGGGAACACTTGTAGATCATATGGATTGCGCGCCGCTATGCCAATGACGCGGCGACCGGAGGATATCAGGTAACGTACAAGTTCTGCCTGCTCTTCATCCAAATGTGCGTTTACTGTAGCTACAATGAAAATATCGGATTCAGTCGTTGTCTTTAACAATTGTTCGTAGCCGCCTGCCGCTGTGCCAGGAGCAATTGGCAGAATTTCCACCGGAGTGTGATACCGTTTTATGATATCGGCCAGTACCTCATCGGAGTAATATCGATCTTCCACCATCGACATAGTGTTTCTCTGTGGGGAGAGTACGACGATGCGCTGCTCAGCACCTGGATGTAAAGGTAAGAGATGGTCCTCGTTGCGTACCAGAGTCGTCGATAGCCCATAGGCGTGGGCTTGTAGTTGAGTGTGAGACTCGCGTTCAATACATTCAGAAACGCTCGTTGAGGTAGGTAGATTATCCCAAGAGAGATGGCGGGCTTTGTGACTGAGTATACGTTCTGCTGCCTGGGAAATGGTTTGTTGGGAAAGTTCACCCGCTTGGATTGCCGCCTTTATGGATTCGATGCTTCCTCGCTGTTGGGGGTAGTTATGGGAAACCAACACAAGATCGATGCCTGCTTGTAGCGCCATGACTGCGGCGAGTTGGGTGCCAAATGTGGCTGAGATGGCATGCATTTCCAGGCAATCGGAGATAATGATGCCGTGAAAGTTGAGTTGCTCGCGGAGCAAATTCTGGACAATGGCGCGTGATAGGGTAGCTACATGACACCCGCTAGGGGTGCCACTACTAACCACGTTTACTGGTAAATCTACGAGGTTGGTAGTGGCAGGGCTTGCCCCTGCTATGCTCTCTACCAGCGTAGGGAAGGCAACGTGTGCTATCATTACGCTCTCAGCCCCGGCTTCAATACCGCTTCGGAAGGGGACGAGTTCGAGTGCTTCCAGCCGCTCAAAGGTGTGACGGATCACAGGCAGTGAGAGGTGCGAATCTACGGCGGTGTCACCATGACCGGGGAAGTGCTTGAGGCAAGAGATGATACCAGCGGCGGCATACCCTTTGACCATCGCAGCGCCAAGGCGAGCAACAAGATGGGGGTCTTCACCGAATGAGCGTACACCGATGACGGGATTGGCAGGGTTATTATTGATATCAACTACTGGAGCGAGGTTCATGTTGATGCCGAGCGATTGAAGTTCGCGTCCTGTTGCCAAGGCTACCTGGTAGGTGATCTCTTCGGAGCCAATGGCTCCTAAGGCCATGTTGCCTGGGAAGATGGTTGCCGCTTCCCCAAGTCGCTGCACCAGTCCGTTTTCCTGGTCGATGGCAATCAGCAGGGGATAGCGATGTCCCGCTTCCTTCGCAATGCTCTGTAAACTTTGGGTAAGCTCAAGAACTTGTTGTGCATCAATGATGTTGCGCGAAAAGAAGATGATGTTACCAACGTGGTAGTTCTTAATCAGGTCGATGACTTCCTGCGAGGGCGTAGTTTCCCAGAAGCCGACCATTAGCAATTGACCAATTTGTTCTTCAAGGGTCATTCCATCGGTGTAGTTGCTCATGTGTTCCTCATACTATAGAGCGCTTCAAGTGCGGACCGCAGGATATTGTCGTGCGCTGCGAACACCTCCCTTGCCTGCTCTGGTGAAATATTGGTACCCGCTACCAGGATGACGGTTTTCATTTCACCATTGGAAATCTGGACAATTTTCAGGAGACTCATGCGGTCGATTTCAGCGGTTGTCTCGTCGGCGGGAAACATGTTGGCGGAAAGCACTCTGGTACTGGGTCATTGTCCACGCGCGCGGATATCTTCGGTGAAGCCGGTCAGGTGGATTAACTGCTGAGTGATTTTGCGCTGCCTGACAAATGTTCCTTTGCCCTGCTCACGGTAAAATAAGCCCTCGTTTACCAGGTCTGTAATTGCCTGGCGAACCGTCATGCGGCTGATTCCGTACTGTTCGCCCAACTCGCGCTCAGATGGAATGAGATCGCCCGGCTTCCATTCGCCAGAGCGTATTCTATCTCGCATGATTTCTTTGAGTTGGTAGTAGCGAGGCAGGGGACTGTTTCTGTAAATAGCACTCATACATTTTTCTCCAACTGACTATCACGTTACAGTAGTAGTAATACACATTGCACATCTATACATCGCTACTGACCAAGCGGCGATGGTGGAAGAGAAAGGTACAGTAAATTCATGGGGTTTATATTACGCGATGCTCACCTCATAGACGCCGCAATCGATATTTCGCATGGTAACATTTCCATTGAGGGCGAGCGTATAGAGTCTATCGAATGGTCAGGGGACTCAGTGGATAGATGGGACGCTATCATCGACGCAACGGGTATGTTCGTCATGCCAGGCTTCATCGATGTGCATACACATGGCGGAGGTGGCTACAATCTGCATACGACGGATGCGCATGAGATTCGGAGTTATGCACAGTGGGTACCCGAAACTGGAGTCACTGCGTTTCTTATTGCTGTGGTTGGTGCGCCCGGAAGGATGCCGGAGCACCAATTAAGAGCAGCCGTTGAAGCTACAGGTGAGGTGGTCAGCGGGGCCGAACCCCTGGGGATTCACCTGGAAGGTCCATATATTAGCATGGCCCGGCGTGGTGCACATCAACCATCGTGGCTGCGTCAGCCGAATGAGTCTGAGACCGAGCGATTGCTTGCATTGACGCAAGGGCACCTACGTCTGGTGACCATTGCACCTGAACTACCAGGGGCGACGGAGATGATCCGCCACCTTGTAGATGCTGGCGTTATTGTGAGTATGGGTCATACCGATGTGACATATGAGCAGGCCCAGCAGGCGATACAACTAGGCATTACACACGCAACCCATTGTTTCAATGCTATGCGCCCGCTACTCCATCGCGCACCGGGTCCACTTGCGGCTATTGCTGAGGCAGAGCAGGTGCGTGGAGAATTGATTGCCGATGGTGTGCATGTACATCCGGCGGCAATGCAGGCGCTGGTCAAACTGTTGGGGCCGGAGCGCATCGTTGTGATCACGGATGCGCTGGCGGGAGCGGGTCTTACCGACGCACACTTCGATTTTGCCGGTCAGTCCGCCCAAGTTGTGCGTGGAGCTGCGCGTCTGGCCGATGGCACGATTACCGGCAGTATCTTGACGATGGATCAGGGACTACGCAATATGCTGTCCATGACAGACGTATCGCTGCAGCAAGCTGTGGGTATGTTGACGCTCAACCCGGCTCGTGCCGCGCAGGTTGCGCATCGTAAAGGGTGCTTACAGATTGGCTATGACGCTGATCTAGCTATCTTTGATTCCTCGCTGACATTACAAGCAACTATCTGCAGGGGAGCGCTTGCATTTGCGACCTCGGAATGGCGCGAACGCTTTGCGGCGGTGGAAGTTGGCTCATAAACGGAGAGTACGTGGCGGATCATCTTCTTTGAGATTTTTCCGAATGAGATCGGCCTGGTAGTCGCAGGCTTTGTAAGCACCACCATTTATGTTATACTTACCTGGGCAGTACTGGAATTTCTCGGCCTGGGTGACGGAACAATTCCGAGTTGGGGCAGCATGCTGTACTGGGCACAGCAAGCCGGTGCGTTGGGCGGGGGACTGTGGTGGTGGTTCGTGCCTCCTGGTGCCTGCATTGCGCTTGTAGGTGCGGGTCTGTCGCTCATCAATTTTGGTATTGACGAGATTGCCGATCCACGTTTGCGGAGTGAGCGGCCTGCCCGTAGGAGCCGATTGATCGCGCCCATCGCCGATTCATCGGCTCCAGAAAAGGTGGCATAATGGTGACGAATATGCAATCAAACACGCTCCTCGAGGTGAAACATCTCAACGTCGATTACCTGGCGGCCAGTGGCACGGTGCATGCCGTCACCGATGTGAATTTTAACTTGAAACGCGGCGAGATACTTGGTCTGGCAGGGGAAAGTGGCAGCGGGAAATCGACGCTGGCCTATGCGATAACACGCCTGTTGCGTCCTCCGGCCAGAATTACCGGCGGTGAAATCCTCTACTATCCACGTGCATCCCAGAATGAAACCGACATATCGGGGGTCACGTGGACGCGGCTGACGAAGCATGGGAAACGTCAATCGTCAAGCAATGGGATTGGGCGCGCTGTCGATGGGGCGCAGCACATAGACCTGTTGCAGGTATCACCGGCACAATTACGCGCTCTTCGCTGGGACGAGCTGGCGATTGTCTTTCAGAGCGCTATGAACGCGCTCAATCCGGTCTTAAACATTGGCGCACAGATCATGGACGTGTTGCGGACGCACCGGCCGCAGATGAGAGCGGAAGCACGCAAACGGCGAGCGATTGAGCTATTGCAACTGGTGGGTATCGCGCCAGATCGATTGAACAGTTATCCGCATGAGTTGAGTGGCGGCATGCGCCAGCGTGCCGTAATCGCCATTGCCCTCGCGCTTTCACCCGAAATCCTGATCATGGATGAACCGACCACCGCGCTTGATGTAGTGGTGCAGCGTGAAATCTTGACCGAGATCATCCGCCTGCGCGAGCAACTGGACTTCTCGGTGATCTTCATTACGCATGACCTCTCGCTGCTGCTCGAACTGGCCGATTATGTCGCGATTATGTATGCAGGACGGATCGTCGAAAAAGCATCGCGACAGGACCTGCACCAGCATCCACGTCACCCCTATAGCTACGGTTTGCTGCACTCGTTCCCGGCATTGCATGGACCGCGTCGCAAAATGTCCGGCATTCCTGGTTCGCCGCCTGACCTGCGGGCAGTACCGCCGGGCTGCGCTTTTCACCCCCGTTGCCCCTTCGCTTTTGATGCTTGCCGCACAGTCCTACCAGTATTACGTCCGGTAGATTCTACTGGATCTATAGGGGCAGGGGATGGGTTGGGAGAGGCGGGGCCCCTTGCGGGAACCCTGTCTGGGGGACAGGTAACCCTTGGTGATACTCAGTTGGTTGCCTGCCATCTGTACGATCCAAGATTCAGCGCGGAACCACCGACGACCGCCGATCTAGCGAGGAAATATGAGGCGCTCGCAGAAAGAAGTGGTGCATAGTGAACGATCTTACCCAGACGGTTGCAGAGGCGAATACAGATGCTCATCTTGAGCCTATTTTGGAGGCCGTGCATCTGCGCAAGGAGTTCCCGCTGCGGTCGTGGAATATTTTTGGGCCGAAACGGATGGTACATGCGGTGGAAGATACATCGTTTGCGCTCTATCCTGGTCGGGCCACAGCGCTGGTGGGAGAAAGTGGCAGCGGCAAGACGACAGTTGCACGCTTGCTGGCAGGGCTGTATACGCCAACCTTCGGCACTATTCGCTTTCGCGGGAAACCCGCCCGACTTGGCGATCCGTCGCATCTGCGCAACTATCGACGGCACGTACAGTTGATCTTGCAGGATCCATTCTCTTCGCTCAACCCAATCCATGATGTGCGCTATCACCTGGCACGTCCTTTACATATCTATCACCATGTACATTCAAAGGCCGAGGAGCGTGAGGCGATCCTGTCTTTGCTCAATCGCGTCAACCTCAGCCCAGCCGAGCAGTTCATCTCGAAGTATCCGCATCAACTAAGCGGCGGGCAGCGACAGCGTATCGCGATTGCGCGTGGGCTGGCGGTGCAGCCTGAAGTGCTCTTGGCCGATGAACCCGTTTCGATGCTTGACGTCTCCATTCGCTTGGATGTGCTCAATTTGCTGCTGCGACTGAAAGAGGAAGAGCATCTGGCAGTGCTCTTTATCACACATGATATTGCGACTGCACGCTACTTTGCCGAGGATACACTGGTGATGTACGCAGGTCAGACGGTGGAAGGAGGACCAAGCGACGAGGTGATTTCGCAACCCAAGCATCCCTATACGCAATTGCTCGTCTCTGCCGCACCCGATCCCGAGCGTATGATTGGTGAAGGTGGCAAGGGCATTCCCGAACTTCCTGCTCGCGGGGAGATACCAAGCCTGATTTCACCGCCGAGTGGCTGCCGTTTCCACCCGCGTTGTCCACACGCTATGCCTGTGTGCAGCGAACGCTTCCCGGGTCGCACGGACCTTGGGGGTGGGCGCTGGACAAATTGCTTCCTTTATGGCGATGGGAATACGTCGTCTGAGAAGAGCGCGACATCAGGACAGACCGGCAACGAAGCGTGAGATGGAATGAAACAACGACTGGGACCTTCTACAGAACATCCTGCTCTTGATTATGATAGTGCTATGACTCGCTTTGCGCAGGTGCAGGCGCAGGAAGAGGCGAATTCCGCGCTGAATGCGGTGTGCTATTCGAAATTGCTCTCGCATGGCCGCAAGATGGAGCGAGCCATTATTCTGATGCATGGTATGACGAACTGTCCCCAGCAGTATGTCGAGCTGGCACCTCTATTCTACGAGCAGGGATGTAACGTACTGATCCCACGCATGCCTCACAATGGACTCGCTGACCTGAATACGGATGCGCTGAAGTATCTGACGGCGACCGAGTTACGCGACTGTGCGAATAATATGGTGGATATCGCGCGGGGACTCGGCGACCATCTCACCTATCTTGGGCTTTCAGTGGGTGGCACGATGGCGGCATGGGTCGCGCAGTATCGTGCCGATGTCGATCAAGTGGTACTGATCGCGCCAGCTTTCACATTCAAACGGGGTCTGGGTGTCGGAATAAGTCGCTTCATGATGAACGTGTTTCTCCTGCTTCCCAATATTATGACGCAGCAATTCAGGCCGTTTACGGGCGGGCCTGCACATCATTATCATGGCTTTGCTACACGTGGGCTGGGAGAAATGATGCGCCTGGGGTTCTCTGTCTACGATGCAGCCAAAACGACGCCAGCGGCTGCGCAATCGGTGCTGGTAATTACCAATGCGGTTGATCCTGCTGTAGAGAATAGTATTACGCGCAAGCTTGTAGATAGGTGGCTCGCCAACGGTTTGGATCATTGCGAGGAATATCAGTTCGACGCGAAATACCAGCTCATTCATGATATAATTGACCCAGAACAAGCGAACCAACAAACGGCTCTCGTCTATCCAATTCTGCTCAAGTTAGTCACACACGAATACGGCCAAACGTAGGGGCTGATTGATTCCGTCCATCGACGATCAATCGGCGATGGATATACATGTATACAATCAATACAAGTTCAGTCGGGCATTTCATACAATCCTTCTTTGCATTGGTGGGAGGGGCCCTGGGACTCGACCCGGCGGCGTTTCGGGCAATCCAGGTGAGTACAGCAGCGAATGTGTTGACCTTATTCATACTGATCCTGGCGGGTATTTCGGTTACCCTTGGGCAGAGTGTGGTTCTGCTCGCGAATAAAGTGACCCCTCGTCGCTTCGTCGTGAGCCTGTTAGCGAACGGGGCGATCTTCGTAGTGAGAGTGCTGATCTGGGTGGCCGTCTTTCAACTGGTGACGCGCTTATTCTTTGGGCTACAGCCGCCATTCCAATCAATGGCACGTGGAGTCGGGCTGGCTTTCGCTCCGCTCTTATTAGGGTTTTTCATCCTGCTGCCTTACCTGGGGGTCTTTTTGTCTCGCGTGCTGGATATCTGGTCTGCTTTGGCAATGCTTGTTGCGTTACAGGTCATTTTGCATCTGCATTTCCGACAAGCATTGCTCTGTGCATTGATAGGCTTTGGAATAATTCAAGTGCTCAAATATACGATCGGTAGACCGATCATTGCCCTTGAACGCTGGCTGAGGCAAGCGGTTGCCGGGGTGCCTTTATCTTATCGGTTGCAAGAACTCGTCTCGGTCAGACATGGAAAAGATGAGGGCAAAGGAAGTGGGCGGGTAAAATGACGTCAATGCTGATCAGCGTGATGAATACCTTCTGGAACTTTTCCCTCGACTTGATCCCGTTGATATTCCGATTATTGGGTGTTGGCCTGCTTCTGCTCTTGATCGCAGGGGCGCTGGCTCCTTTCGAGTCGTTGGGCTGGTTCGCGGGCTGGTCGGGCCAGACAGATGAACAGGAGGCCGATCAACTGCAGAGGGCCGATACATCGGCGGTAAGTACAATACATCCGCCCCGATGGGAGGCGATTGAGTCTTCAGACTTGGTAGACAAGCCAATGCATACGAAAATCGAGCATTATCTGATTTATCTTTCAGGCATTGGTGCGATCTCGGGAGACTATCTGGAGCCCAACGAAATCGAGTTGTGCGACAAGCTGGCAGCGCGTTTTCCTGACACTGCCGTGGTGAAGGATGTGTTCCCGTATGCCATGAACAACCGGGGACTGACCAGCCACCGGTTCTTTGCGTGGATGTGGCGGCGCATCAAACAACTCAAAGTGGAGGGAAGAGGACTGCTGGCCAACTTGATCAACCTGCGAAATTCCTTCCAGGCGCTCGTTTCCGCCGACAGCCGTTACGGACCGATCTACAACTTTGGAACGGCTGAGGTCATTCGCGATGGACTGCTGCGTCAGGGCTATCGAGTAGGCAGCGGCAAACCCGTCACCATTATAGGCTACAGTGGCGGCGCACAGATTGCTGTCGGCGCGGCAGAGTACTTGCAGCAAATGCTTGGAGGCGTGCCCCTCTGGATTATTTCGTTGGGCGGCATGTTGACCGCTGATCCAGGGCTGGATCACATTACTCACCTCTATCATCTCTACGGCTCTAAGGATCCCGTGCAAAAGCTTGTGCCAATCTTCTATGCTGGTCGCTGGCCCATCAAGCCCCACTCGTCCTGGAACCGGGCAAAGGCAGAGGGCAAAATCACTATGATCGATGTGGGTCCTATCGGGCATAATGGCGCAAAGGGATACCTCAGTACGACAAGTCATCTAGAAAATGGCCAGCGCTTTCTGGACCGTACTGTGGAGAGTATCACGAAGGTGCTCGAGTTGTATAACAGCGGCTCATATGTGAAGGGTACGGACGAACGTCGCATTGGTTCAGCGGTATCGATGCTTTCAGAGAAGGAACAGGCTTCATAAAACCTTGATATATGCCTCTTCCCTCAGTATACTTTTTTGTAAGCGATTGCGGAAGCGCTTCCGCACACGTTTTCAGCGCTTTCGGGAAAGAAACCCATGCCAAAGAAGCCGACTATCGATAATATTGCTCGCCTAGCAGGTGTTTCCAGGACAACTGTTTCACGTGTATTGAATTCCAAGCCGGACGTCGATACTGTGACGCGAGCGTGTTCTGCGTATCATCGAGGAACAACACTTCGTTCCAAGCACCACCGCTTCGGGACTGGCAGGTGGTCGGAGTCGGCTGATTGGTATGCTCATTCCGGCCTGGGCTTGGCCACTTCTCCCCGATCTCACTCCTGGAATTGTTGAAGTAATCAAGCAAACTCCGTACGATTAGTTCTCTATAGCATTAATGACGAAGACATCGAAAGAGATCGCAGTGAGGTCATTAATCGCCTGCTTGCGTCGCAACTGACCGCAGGTCTTTTAGCAATCTTCCCCAATCGTGCATCTCAGCATCTTGCCCGACTCTATAAGCAGGGATTCCCTGTCGTAACTATAGATGATCAGGAGGTTCAGGTTACTCCGTGGGTTAGCGCCGATAATACGAGCGGTGCATATACCGCTGTTCGCCACCTGATCGGCCTCGGTCACCGGCGATAATCCCGCCAGAGAAAGGCGATGCCGAGAGCGCCTTGGGAATGGTAACCCCTATACTTTTCAGCAAATCGACGAAATATCCCGACCAGCCCTTGGTCTTGTCTTCAGCTAAGTAGGCAGCATGTTTTCTTAGAAGGTAATCAAATGCTTCATCTTGAACACCTCCTGACAAGTCACAATAGTTACACAAACTCCTTCAAGGCAGGCGGCCAAAAATGGAATAAACTATTGCTTCCATATGTTATACTACTATAGTGACGTCAGATATTGTCGTATCGCTCATGTGGGAAAGTGGTCTCACCGATCGCCATAAGTTTGTAGACGTCAGTGTAGGAGCATAAGAATTTTGAGACTCTATGTAGGAAGCCTGCCTTATCAGACAACAGACCAGGATTTAAGCGATCTATTTGGTCAAGTTGGGCAGGTACTCTCGGCGACTGTGATTACTGATCGAGATTCAGGGCGCAGTAAGGGATTTGGCTTTGTAGAAATGAGTGATGATCAGGAAGCACGTAACGCCATTGATCGGTTAAACGGGGCTACCCTGGGCAATCGAACAATCGTTGTGAACGAAGCTCGTGAGCGACGTGAACAAGGAGGATTTGGCGGTGGTGGTGGTGGTGGCGGCGGTTCGTACAACCGTGATCGGCGACCAAGAAACGGTGGCGGAGGCTATCGCGACAGGCGCTACTAATTAGCATTGCTCGATTGAATCGTGCGAAGGGAAAGTCAACAGTTTTGTTGGCTTTCTTTTTTCTCTAGAAGAGCCATATATGACGACGGAACACTATGATTTTGAGCGTTATTTAAATGTCCGCACAGCGTATGGTCCAAGCTTCTCACCCGATGGTCAACGGCTGAGTTTCCTCACCGACATCAGCGGTGTAGCCGAGGTTTGGAGCGTCTCCGTAGATATGCATGCGCATATTCCGGCATGGCCAGATCAGCTTACCTTTCGTAATGAGCGCGTTGCAGGCGCATCCTATTCACCTGTTGCCGATATACTGCTGGTTAGCGCGGATGTCGGTGGCAGCGAACGCACCCAACTGTACACACTTGCCGCTGATGGCTCATCCCTTACACCACTTACCTCTCAACCCGAAGTCATTTATCAATTTGGCCACTGGTCCCCCGATGGAACTCGTATCGTATACAGCAGCAATGAACGCGACCCCCACTATTTTGATGTCTACGAACGCAACCTCCAGAGCGGCAAGACCAGACAACTACTCTCGCAGGACGGCACTAACTACGCCCTACGCTATTCTCCTGATGGCAAGCAGGTGCTCACCGCCCGTTATCAGTCGAACATTAGCAACTCGTTGCAACTCATAGATACAACAACCGGTGAAGTTCGCGGCTTGACGCCTGAGATCAACGATGGACCTGCCATGCATGTCTTTCCTGCATGGTCAGCCGATAAACGTGGACTTTATGTACTGAGCAATCGTGGCAGGCAATTCGTCTCACTGGCCTGGCTCGATCTTGCTACAACCGAACTCACCTATTTACGCAATGCATCATGGGATACCGAATGGCTGGCACTCACCGAAGATAGTTCACGTCTGGCGCTCGTCACGAATATCGATGGCTATTCGCAGTTAGAAATCTTTGACGTATCTGCAGGTTGGGAGGCCCGGCAAGCTTTGCCTGAGCCAACCTTGCCGAAAGGCGACCTGAGCGAAATTCACTGGTCAAAGGATGGTAAACGCCTGGCATTCACACTCAATACTGCGAATGACGCGCCTGACATCTGGGTCTGGGACGTAGAAGAACGCCTACTCTGGCGTGCGACGCGCAGTTCACTTGGAGGCATTCCACGCGAGACATTTGTTGCGCCAACCCTCATCCACTATCCCACATTTGATGGTCAAGAAATACCCGCTTTCCTGTATCTACCCCAGGGTGATCAATCCAAAGGACCTTCCCGTCGTAGTCTTCGTTCACGGTGGACCAGAGGGCCAATCTATCCCAACATTCAATCCTGTCATTCAGTATCTTGTCGGCCAGGGCTATGCTGTGCTTGCACCCAATGTGCGCGGCAGCACCGGCTACGGTTACGATTACCAGAGCCTTGATGATGTACGTCTGAGAATGGATTCCGTGAAAGACTTGCAATATGCCGCTCTCTGGCTCAAAGAAAGCGGCACCGCCGATCCACAGAGTATTGCAGTCATGGGAGGCAGCTACGGCGGTTTCATGGTGCTCTCGGCCCTCACCACATATCCCGATCTCTGGGCGGCCGGCGTCGATATCGTCGGCATCGCTAACTTTGTCACCTTCCTTGAAAATACAGGCCCCTGGAGGCGCAGGCTACGCGAAGCCGAATACGGAAGCCTGGAGCGCGACCGTGAATTTCTGGAGCAAATCTCACCAATTCGCTCCGTAGCTTGCATCACTGCCCCACTTTTCGTCGTCCACGGCGCAAATGATCCACGTGTCCCCGTGAACGAAGCAGAACAAATCGTAAGCGCCCTCCGTGCTCGCAACGTCCCCGTCGAATACATGCGCTTCGAAGACGAAGGCCACGGCCTGATCAAACGTGCCAACCGCCTCATCGCCTATCCCGCCATTGCCCGCTTCCTAGATAAATACGTACGCAAGTCGTAGGGACCCGATTTATCGCGTCCCCGTCGCCCGGTCGAGGTCCCAACGGGTACAGGGACGCGATCTGTCATCCTGAGCGAAGCGAAGTATCTGGTCCTCAGGAGCACTTCACGTATTCGTCTTTATTACCTTACCCCATTTGGAGCCTTCAGCCAATCACCCACATTGCTGACTGCCCCTCCGTTCCTTCACCCGGAATCCTAATAACCTGCCTACCATCCTCATCAACCTCAAATACATAATCCGTCATCACCGGTCGTCCAAGACTCACCCATCGTTGAAACGCCTGAAGGAGTCTCTCCCACGTTTGTATCGCTCCGCGCACCTGCACTTCCCATACACCGGCCTCCTCAGTCGTACGAAACAGCACAATCGTATCCGACTCCGTATCAAACAAATTGAGTGTGAAGGGCATATCTTCTTGCTTCGGGATCCACGTCAAGGAGGCATAGGGAAGTTCGCACGAGACGAGAAAAGCGAACTGCATATCCATAAGCAATGCCGGATCAAACACTGCCCGCGAGATTGAAAACTTTGCGATCACAGGACGACGGACATTCTGTGAGAACTGTGACCTGATATCACGCCCAGATGCTTGTCCAGGTTCACGCAATTGCAAGAAGTATGCCGGTGAAAGAAATTTACCGCGTGCCTCCCTCGTTGAACCAATCTTCTCCAATCGCAGGAGACCCATTGACGAGGCGCGATCTCTTCCCAGGTTCATGACCAGCACGCCGCCTTCCTTCAACTGATCAAGCCAGGGAAGTGGCACCTTATGATAGCTTCCTGTCGCAATAATGCGATCAAATGACGCACCGGGACTATAGCCACCCAATCCATTGCCCACATGCACCGTCGTTCCCTTGCCCACCACCGCATCAAGTTTCTCTTGCGCCGCATGCGCCAGCAAGGAATTTATTTCAACAGAAAATATCAGTTGTGGATCTTCCACAATATGAGCCAGTAGCGCAGCATTATAACCCGTTCCCGTTCCTATTTCCAATACACGCATTCCTGGCCGCAACTGCAACGCTTCCAGCATAAAAGCCATAATGTCAGGGGACGAACTCGAACTACTAGGCATACCAGCCTCGTCAAAGGCGGTTACCAGTGGCACATTAGCATAAATCCCTTCCAACCATCTCTCCACGTCCTCTCCTGAAGGGCGTTCAATCCGCCGCCATTGTTCCGTCTCTGTACCTGCTGGATTGTGAGCATAGTAGTAGTCAATAAATGCATGTCTGGGAATACTCATAAATGCATCTTCCACTATCAGAGAGGTTACCGCCCCCTCGCTTTTCAAAGAGGTAACTAAACGTTTATTATGCATTTCCGCCAGTTCATCGAACTTATGCTTATCAGATGCCATAGGTGCTTTGTCCTTTAAATTTGCATTCTATACAAATTGAGCTGAATACGTGATTTTTCCATCTCCACATAGTATACTGAAAGCCAATTATAACAAATCACACCACACAAAGGAGTAGCAATACAATGGCAGAGCCACGACAAGAATTTCCGATAGAGAAACAACTGCGAAAAGATATCCAGGACGCCCAACGCGCCCGTGACCAGATAAAACTCGACACTCTGCGTATGGCCTTAGGCGCAATTCACAACCTCGAAGTAGCACGCACCGACCGTAAAAACTCTGAATACGGCCAGCCCCTCACCGAAGGCGATACCCTACGCACCCTTGAGCAAGAAATCAAGAAACGCAGCCAGGCTATCCCCCTATACAAACAAGGTGGCCGCAACGATCTGGCCGAAAAAGAGCAGCGTGAAATGGAAATCCTACAATCCTATACTCAGGGAGCCCAACTCAACGACAACGACCTCCGCGCTGTAGTCGCCCGCTTAGTTGATGAGCACGGAAAAGACTTCAAACGTATCATGCCCTTGGCGATCAAAGAAACGAAGGGCCGTGCTGACGGTGCCCATGTGCAAAAAATTGTGAGGGAGATGACACAGTAGGAAGCTACGAAACTTCTCTCATCGATACACCGTGTAAACCAGCAGATGTGTCCATTCATCAGGAGAAAACCGGTGCAACGAATTGGGCGAGTATTTCATGGAAAACGAGCTATCCTTGTCGGAAGCATTGTTTCTGTGGCAGTTATAGGCATTCTAACAGCTTTAGTGGCAGGCAATGTCTTCACCACCCATACCCCTGCCTCTCCCCAATCCACCAAATTGCTCCAGGTGAAAGTCACTGTCGCCACGACTGAAGTTGCAGCGAAGCACACTTCTCCCCGTCCTACAAACTTGATACCTGTACAAGTCACAGCCTATACACTCGAAGGTCCAATGGCGGATGGCAAATGGACGCATGTAGGAGCGTGTGCCGTTTCCACAGCTCAATTTCCTCTAGGGAGCATCATCTTCCTATATAACCCTGATGGCACGTTCAATCGACAATGTGTAGCGGAAGATACTGGCCCCGGTATTGGTAGCGGAGATATTGATCTGGCAATGCCTGGAGATCAAGCTGGTGCAATTCGTTGGGGAACACGCCACCTCTTAGCAAAAGTTGTGCGTAGGGGATGGGGCTAATCCTTGAAAATGTCGCGAGCATATCAAAGAAAGGTCTCAACCCAAGAAAATAGACGAGCAGAAGTACCTAAGCTTATCTCTTCTTAGCCTTTGGACTTTTCCTTTTTGGTCTCTTCCGCAAGCTCAACCCGTACCAGCGAGGCCGTTTCGCCCCATTTGACCGAAATCCCTGTTGAGTCAATTCAACGCGAAACTGACCCATCAAAGCAGGATACTCTTTCTGTCCCGTTGTTCGTGTCCAAAACGCTCGAAACTTCGGAAAAATCGCACTATCTTTAACAAACAAACTGCTGCCAGACACACACCATCGCTCGAGAAACCGACTGACAATCTCTGCGAAGTCTTCCTGTGAGTTAGCCGACTTCGTTTGCTCGTGCTTGCTCATGTATAAAGAAACCAAAATCCCCTCGTGGTTTCATAGTATGCGAACGAAGCGGGTCTCACTTCGCTACACAGGAAGTATAGACTGTCTTTGTGAACGGAATGTTAAGGGGATGTAAAGAGCGTTAATATTCGGGACGCATCACAATTACCTGTTGAATGTTATATTCTCACATCTAGGCTACTACAGACACATTATCGGCCTTCACGGCGTAAGCCGCGTCAAATCGCGTGGAAACGTCGTCGCCAGCTTGACATTGGGAATGCCGGTGAGTTGCATGAGCAGCCGCTCAAGCCCGATGGCAAAGCCGCCATGTGGTGGCATACCATACTTGAAAGCCTCAAGGTATGACGCAAATGGCTCGACGGGTAGGTGCGCCTTCTCAAGTGCTGCCAGGTAATCTTCATAGCGATGCAAGCGCTGTCCACCGGTGACCAGCTCGGTGCCCCGGAAGAGCAGGTCGAAGGAGTTTGTATACTCCAGTCGTCCTGGCTCAGGGTACGTATAAAATGGACGCTTGCGCGTTGGAAAGCCCGTGACGAACAGGAAATCGCTGCCGAATTCCTGCCGTGCCCACTCACCCAGCCAGCGTTCGTCCTGGGGCGACAGATCAGGCTCCCCTCGCACATCCACACCATAGCGCTGGAAGATGAGTTCTTGCGCGTCGGCAAAGTGGATATGCGGAATCTCGACCGGCACGGTCGGCACCTGGACACGTAGTAATTGCAGTTCAGCAGAGTAACCTTCGTTGAAGGTTTCTATGATGCCAGCTATCACGTCGCGCAAGAGAGCCATGATTGTAAAGTGGTTCTCGATGAAGCCCATCTCGGCGTCCAGGCTCACATACTCGTTGATGTGGCGTGTGGTATCGTGCGGCTCGGCTCGGAAAACCGGGCCGACCTCGAAGACGCGCTCAAAGACTCCCACCATAATCTGCTTGTAGAATTGCGGACTTTGTGCCAGGTAGGCTGATCGTCCGAAGTAGTCAAGCTTGAAGACATTTGCACCACTTTCGGTGGCAGCAGCAACAATTTTCGGCGTCGATATTTCTGTAAAATCGCAGGCTGTAAGCGTCGCGCGGAAGCCCGCCATAGCTCCTGCACCCAGTCGCAAAATGGCACGCCTTGCCGGATGACGGTTGGTCACGACGGCATGGTCGAGCAGCGTGGTGATGTTTGCTGTGAGCTTCGGCTTGTTCAACGGTACTACAGGTGCTTCTGTAACAGGTGTAATTACTTCTATGTGCAAGTTGTGCAACTCAATACCGCCTGGTGCCTGGGGCATGCTCACAACCTCTCCTTCGACGGCTACGACGCTTTCAACCCCAGCAGCAAAATCGCCACCATAGAGCGGGGCAAGTTCGTCCTCCGTCTCAGCCACCGCTTGTACGGTTCCCCAGCCATCACGAATAACGAGAAAGCTGACGCCACCCAACTGGCGCAGCGAATGTAGCCAACCGGCTACACGAACGCGCTCACCTACATGTGAGCCGACCTCAACTGTACGAGTTCGTTTTAAAGCAAGGATACGTTTCAAAGCAAGGCTCCTTTCAAGTCTTGACAACTGCTAGCAGGCCCGCCATCTAAAAATGTGAGGAAGTGCATCCTGGCAGGCCTTTGCAGTCTCCTCGACTCTCAGATGCCTTCCTCGCTATCGTTATCGTTATTGTTGTCGTCGTCAGCCATAAGCCACCTTTCCTTCCGGCGTGCACGCTATTTGTGCACAATAAAAAGCCCTCATCCTATTTGGAGGACGAGGGCTTGATTTCTAAGCCTATCGTGGTGCCACCACCATTTGCCCCATACAAAAGAGGGGCCTCTACTGGTTCAACTCTTAATGAGTAAACCGTCGCGCTACAACGGGCGCGTCCCGAAGCCAGCTACTACGATCTGAATATCAGCGTTTCACTGGTTGGCTCAGGGGTGTCGTTTGGAAGGGTCAACGGCGGCGCTTCCAGCATACACGTCGCTCTCTGATCGTTGGTAGAATTCCCAATGTATCCCCATCACAGCCATTCTTGTTTCCTGAACTTATCAGGAATATACCATAGGAGACTGAGGAAGTCAATAGCCATTTGGCCCTCACGCCTCACCTGAAATCCCCTCATAATTCATTTCTCGGAGCACCCTCCACTGAGTCGAACGCCCATCTACCCACCGAAGTGCGGGACGAAGGATGGCAAAGGACGACGACAACGCCGGGCTGGCTGTTCTCGCGCTCCCTGGAGGCGACAGACTGGCCGGGGCTGAAAATCGTCCGCGATGACTTGGTGGGCTTTGTGCGCGAACTGAAGCGCACTGACGGTCCCGAGTTGCGGACCCTGGGCAGCGTGTCGCTGGTCCGGCAACTGCTCGCGGCTGGCTTGGTGGACCGTCTCAAACTCGTCGTCTGCCCCCTGGTTCTGCCGCAAACAGGCATTGAGCCGACCTTTGAAGGGCTGCCAGACACCGGCTTCGACTTACTCTCATCCAGGGTTCTTGATGGGCGCGTCCTCCTTCTAGAGTATCGGCCAACAGGGGCACCGCCATATAACCCTTAAAAGCTTAGTCGGAAACCTGAAGAGAACGCAAGCGATCACAGTGCTGAAAACAGATGAGGGCACAAGCCAGATGTAAGAAGGCTTGTAGGTGAAATCCAGTTTCTCCCAACGCACCAATAAGCGCCGAGAGCAATTGATCCACGAGTGCAAGCGCTCCACTACCACCGCCGGGGCTGCTTGGTGGACTCCAAATTGCAGCTGGTCTCCGCTTCAGGCAGTGGTTTCATCTGTGCTCGGTTGTGTTGGTTGGGACGAATATGCGGCAGATAGTGATATGCCCGCACCGTTTCATAGACGGCATCATAATCATAGCCTGCATCCAGGCACAAATGCTGAGGGTGCTCCTGAGTGGGTGTCGGGCGCTCGATCATGATATTTTGCAAGGTGGCTTCGACCAACTTCATATCGTTGCGCTTAGCCCCAGCCACGACCAGCGCCAGAGGCAAGCCTCGTCCATCACTTAACTGGCTGCGCTTCGTTCCCCGTTTGCCACGATTGGTGGGATTGGCACCGGTCGCGACTCCACCGAAAGGGGCTTTGGTCAGTACCCCATCCATGCTTTGCCATTCCCAGGCAATCCCTTCCAACTCATCATATTCCTGCAACCCTGCTTGCTAGATGCGCTCAAACACCCCTTGCTCTTCCCAGAGCCGAAAGCGATCATAGACGGTCGTGCTCGCTCCCAGTTCCCGTGGCAGGGCATTCCATTGGATGCCGGTGCGCAACACGTACAGAATCGCCGACAACATCTGCCGATCACTCTGAGCGGGCCGTCCTCCTTTCGGGCGTTCTGGACGTTCCGGAATCAACGGACGTATTCGCTCAGTTCCCATGGCTTCGTTCGTTTCATGACCTGTTCCTCTGCTACGTTTTCCTTTCATTCTATCATAGGTTTCCGAATAAGCTTTAAGGAGTACTAACTTTGAGGGTTTCGGCAACGAGCTGAATCGCCTGGTCGGGGCCAACCAGGCGTTGTAGCTCTTCGTGGATTTGTCCGATGCGCTCCATTTTGGAGGAGATGAATTTGTGGCGAGATGTTCCCATAGCAAGACCGGTTAGCCCTCTTTGTGCAGCTTCATGCTGTTGTTTGATTTGCTCTAGCAGGCAGGCAACTTCACTTTTACAGGTGTCTTCCATGACTCATTTCCCTCAATTCACCTATCGTCACGATAATAGCGGGCGATTATCTGCCCTTCTGAGAAATACCGTGTTCTTTGCGTCTGTGCCACGTTCTATTTGGGACGTGCTAGATGATCCAGGTGCGCTTTTTTGACGTATCTATAGGTGAGATAGTTTTGGCTTTTTTTCACGTAGCTGTTAGTGCGTTCATGTGGTAAGAGTGAAGAAGTATATTATGGCACGTGTGAGTGATTCTAAGTACCATCATGGAACCACAATTAAAGAGTTTCGTATCCTGCGGGGTATGACCCAGGAGGAACTGGCGGCGGTCTGGCCCAAATCAAATGGATGTGTTGGGGTGCTTCCACGCTATATACAGGACGTGGAATACGGTAAGAAACGTATCGACGATCCCCATACCTTGCGCCAACTCGCTGAAATACTGCATATTCCTCTCTGGCGATTTGGGCTATCGGATTACGACCCGTTTCATCCCCTTTCTGTCCTCGATCGTGAGAAAGCGTTGTATCACGAAACGCTTGATACAGTTGAGAGTCTTATCCAGCAGATATGGAGTTTGAGGTGTGCGGCCCGGCTTGTTGATGCTGAGAAGGGTATTATGCGCCTCAATCGTCTGTTTAGCTACTTTCAGGAACATATCCCCTCACCATTGCGCCTCCAATCACGCTTTCTACAGTTGTATGCTCAGGCTCAACGGCTCAATGCGGTGACGCTTGTGGAGAAGAAATGCTATGATGCCGCAATTGACATGTATGGAAGGATGTACGAGACGGCCGAACAAGTGGATGATGCATCCTTGATGGCGCTTGCATTGATGAGCCAGGGAACGGAACTTGAGCGGAGAGGTGAAAAGAATGCGGCTCTAGCGAGACTGGAGGAAGCGAGGGATGCTTCATTTGGGGCAAGCAAACATGTGATTGCCTTTGTTCATAGCTATCTTGCTCGTGCGTATGCGAGTGTTGGTGATATAGTGCGCTTTGAGCGTGCCATTTCCAATGCGAGGACGATGGCGAGTGGTCTCAATGGCGGCTATGGAGATGGGACGGATTTTGTTTTCGGGCGGGTAAGTTCTATCCTGGCCGAAAGGAGCTATGGTTTGCTGGAACTGGGGGAGCCGCAGAAGACACTTGAGATGAAGACGGAGATTGAGGCACAAGTTCGATGTGATCGGGATATGCGTCTTGAGACATGGATTCATTTGGATTGGGCGAGGGCGTATCAGATGCTTGGTGAGATCGAGGAATGTATTAAGGAAGGACGGATGTTTTATTGCCAGGCTGTAGCTATGCAATCTCCGCATGCTATTGGCAGTGCGAGAAAGCTGCTGGCGTCGCTTGCAAAGGATGGATATGGCGATGTGCAGGCTGTGCAAGATTTTCAAGAGGAGCTTGCGGTGGTGGGGGCAAGGCGTAGGTAGCATCCTCGGCAGATTTATTCTTGGAGTTGCTGAACGAGGCGATCTGCCAAGGCGAAGGAGTAGTTTTGGCCGCGGTCATGGGGGTAGACCTGGAACATATTTGCTACCCATAGGCCTTTGAGAGGGGTATGTAGGGGAGGGATGTGCTGGCGGTAGTCGGTGGTGACGATGGGTTGGGCAAAGGGGGCCTGGAAGAGCCAGCTTTCCTGGATCCATTCTTGTTCAAAGGCGGGGTTGATGCGTTTGAGGTGAGGTGCGAACTGGTCAAGTATTTGTTCTTTGCTCATTTTGAACAATGGGTCGTCCATGGGGCGGTAGTTGCCGAGGTAGATGAGGTGGCGTCCACTGTATTCGTTGGGCGAGCGGAAGTTGGTGTGCTCGAAGAGGCCGGTGAAGGGATAGCCGGGGTCACAGATGTTGATCCAGTAGCTGTCGGTGAGCTGGCGATCGAGTGAGAGGATGAGGCATTGCGCTCCGTAGGCCTGGCCCCAGTCATATTGTGCGCGGTAGTCGACGGGTAGGGCGGGAATGAGACGACAGGTGAGACGGGTAGCGAGGGTTGAGATTACGCGATCAACCGTCCAGGTACCCTGGCTGGTAGAGATGCTCCAGCGACCATCGTCGAGCGACTCGACTTTCTCTACGCGGGTGCCAAGGAGGATTTTTCCACCTGCCTGGGTGATACGTTCGACGAGTCGTTCGTAGAGGAGTTGAAAGCCGCCTCGCAGGTAGCCTAGCTTTGTGGAACGGTCGTGGAAGCGTGCCCAGAACCAGGGTAGGGCAATTTGTTCGTGCATGGCACCGAATTTGCCAACGAAGAGGGGTTCAAAGAGCATTTCGTAGGGGCGTTTGCCCATCCAGCGACGGAGCCAGGCGGCGGCTGTTTTACCTTCCCAGGGTTTTGATCCCGACAGTTTGAGTAAAGCACTAACGGCGGCTACGCGCAGGCGCTCATCGATGCGCCAGGGTGAGAAGGTGAGCAGGGTGAGCGGGGAGTCGAGTTGGTGTATTTCGCCGCCGATGAGTGAGACTGTGCGAGGACGCAGCCATTCAAGTCGATCTCCTAAGCCGAGTTCTGCTATCAATTTGATGATGGTGGTGTCGGTACGGAAAAGGTGGTGGTAGAATTTTTCTAGCCAGTTGTTGCCGACGCGAAAGCCTGCAGCGAGACCACCTGCGGTGGTTTCTTGTTCGAAGAGCATGACGGAGTGCCCTGCTTTTGTGAGACGATAGGCGGTTCCTAGTCCGAGGGCACCGCCGCCAAGGATGGCATATTCGAGTTTGTTGTCAGGCATTGTTTGTTCTCGTTCCCTTCATGGCATCCACACCTATAGCAACACCCCTACCTCACCCTCAGGACACGCGCAAGGGGTGCCCCTACAATATACGGTGCGTTTGTGGGTTGTTTTGGGTTTTGCCTTATTATACCCCTATTGGTTTATTTTGTGGGCATGGGACGGGGCGAGAGAGTACCATTGGTATAGTTAACCTAAATGCTTGCAGAGAATGATTGCGGCGAAGTGATAAAATAGAGGGGAAAGCATGTGGAAGGTAGGAGAAAGGAAGGAAGAAGTGCCAGCCCCAATCACAGAACCACAGGATCTGAACCTCTGCCCGTGTTGTCTCCATTCAGCCGGAGTGGAGCCTTCACAAGGCCAATACAGGGACCGGGTGATATTTACCAGGTATAGAAGTCATCCAGACCATGCGTTCCCAGCGCCAGGGAAAGCTCGCCTCCGTGGTGGATCTCATGTTCCATAACATGCCAGACAATCCACTGCCGCGTGTGGGGAGGCTCTTCTCCCAGCCCTTTATTCCGGAGCCATGCCTGGTGAGAGGCCGGGGGTGAAATAAGCTGTTCCAGATCAGCGGAAGTCCAGCGGTCCAGGGCGGAAGAGATCACGCCCCAGCTCTTCTCAAACATGGTGACCAGTGAAGCTGGCTCGTTATTGTCCTCCTCATCGTTCCAGTCAAGGTTGAGATCTCCTTCACCCATCCATCGGTGGAACCACAAGAAGCGCGCACCGATCATATGGTCGAGAAGCCCTCGGATTGATAAGTAATGTGGCGCAACAGGGAGGGCAAGTTGTTCGGAAGTAAGCAGCGCGATGGTTTTGACGATGGCTTGCTGATAGTTCTCCCAGCCTTGTTTGTAAAAAGTAATGAGCGGAGATGCCTGTTCTGCCATGAGTGTCTGCTCCTTGCTTCTGATGATGTGCTCCCAATGAGGAGGAGCGTAAGTATTATAGCACGCACAAGAGAACAAATCTTCTTCGATCTTACTCTCTGCCCAAAACGGCTGACAAGCGCATTCGTCAGATCAACGTTACAGAGCGCTGCCACGAATTTACAACGTGAGCATGTAACAAGACGCTTCTCGTGCGGGTTCACTTTGAGTGAGCCTGTCGCTTCCCAACATTGGCACCGAATTCCCACATTCCGGCTCAAAAACGGCTCTTGTTCACTTTCGGTGGAAAAGCTCAACAGATCGCATAAGACAAAGAGAAAAGGCTCCAAAAAAGCCGATTCATCTCACATCGTAGTTTTTAATCACTGCCGTTCCACCGAAAGTGACCAAGAACCTCTAAACCTGACCACTCTTCGCCTTATTTACCACTTCTCGATCAAAGTACCATAGAGCTGTGCCGCCATTTCGATGACTGACATGTGATTGGGGCCGTCATTTCTTCTTTCCCGCATCGCATGCCTTTTCCCTATTGTACCATTGTTCCGCAATCTTTCCCTGCAAGTATTTAGGTATACAGCGGCTGTACATTGCTATCTGATCGGGGATCGCGATTTGATTAGTGAGCAGGGCATTTATCGTTACATCCAGGTTACGTCGATGCTGACGAGCACGTCTCCCCTGGCTCCAAGTGAGGCGAAGGGTGTGTCGGTTTGCGTGACCGAGATGGAGAGTGTCTCTGTGAGGGCGATGGATCCCGCGCCTGGCGGGAATGAATTGGTGTCGATGGTGGCCTGTCCTGGACCTGGTGTAGCAAGGCGCGCGATGGCTTTGGCCGGAGAGCCTAACGCGACAATTCCCATGAGTGTTCCGCCTTGCGTATTATAGACGATGAGTGTGTTTTTGCTGCGTGGCAGTCGCACTTGAGCCTGAGGTACAGAGATGGTTGGCGTGCGTGGTACGGTGAAAATCAGGGTGGCGGAAGTATGGCCTGTGCTATAGGTGCAGTGAAATATTTGCCCCTCCAGTGCATTGGTTGGCCCCACTATCTGGCTGTCTTCGAGCCAAGTGTGTAATGACAGGGCTTTGCCATTGCATACCAGTTGCTCGCTACCCGCGAAATGAACAGCACGCCCCTTTGACGAAAAGATGAAATCTATGGTTGTCTCGTCGTGGGTCAGCGCATCGTATCCACCGATTTGCACAAGAACGAAGACGGTGAGTTGCCTGGGAGATGGATCGCGCAAGGTGATAGGAGGTGAACCAGCTTGTGATGCATTGTCAGCATTAGAGATTTCACAGGCGGCGAGTTGGCTACCGACCAGGAGACAGAAGAGGGCAAATAGACAATCTTTGAAGATATTTTGAACGTTCATGTGATCCCTCCTGGTGCATAGGCCGTGATTTACTAGGGTCTCGCTACGTGGTTTCTCTATGATAATACGTGTGGCAGATAAGATTTGATCCCAAGATCCGAAAGAACAATGGATAGGATCATACACGAGGTGGCGAACCTCGTTTGGAATTAGCTTATTGAGAAGTGTTCTCAAATGGAGGAGCAAATGATGCAGTTTTTGTGGGGACGTGGCATACTATGCTCTAAGAAATGCTAAAAGCTTGTTCTATATTTGGAGGTGATGAGTGAAATTGGTTTATGTTGCCGGGCCGCTTTTTAGTATGCATGAACGATGGTATCTGGAGCAGATTGCGGGGGCGCTGGAGGGTGCGGGTTACCGGACGTTTGTGCCGCATCGGGATGCTGGGCTGGTGAAAGCGGGTTCGGTTGAAGAGCGCTATCGCATCTTTCACGCGGATATTGAGGCATTGAAGTCTTGCGATTTGTGCGTGGCGTTACTGACGGGGGCGGATCATGATTCGGGGACGAGCGCGGAACTTGGTTATTTGTACGCGCTTAGTAAGCCGTGTTTTGGGATTACGGATGATAAGCGGGGATTTTTGAATAACATTGTTTGGGGTATCTGCGATCATGGGAAACGGATAGTTCGTACAGTGGACGAACTGTTGGAGATGCTGAAAGGAGATTAGACATGTTAGAGTTGGATGCAAGCTATAATGAGCGGCAGATGGAGATGCCTGTGGGGGAGGAATTTGAGATTCGCCTTGCGGAAAACCCGACGACGGGGTATCAATGGAGTCTTCAGGCGAGTGGGGAGCCGGTGTGTGTGACTCTGGGTAATGTTTTTAAGGGGGCTGGCGAGCAACCTGGACGAGGGGGAAGCCGGTATTGGCGATTCCAGGTTGCGCGGGCTGGTGATGCGAATATTGAGCTTGTGTACCGGCGGTCATGGGAGCGGGACGAGAAGCATGAGGAGAAGTTTGTGCTTCACGTCCGCGTTCCGGAATGATTTCTAGTTACGATGGCACTTGCCCGAATTCAGGGGCGCGATAAATCTGGCCCCTACGAAGGCGACGAGTAACAGTATATGTTATTGAACTAAGCGAACGGTCCAGAAGTCGCTGGAGAGGTTGCGCTGGAGCAGGTAGTTATAGGGCAGGGTGAAGTAGCCTTGCATGCCCCAGGCGGTACCCCAGGAGTTGCGGACAATGAACCACTCCTGGTCGTCATCGTAGCCGACGGCGAGTACGGCGTGACCTCCTAGCACTTTCTCACCTGGTGCGGGCATTGGCGCGTGTCCAGATTGGGCTACTGATTGGCTTTCGAAGCTTTCGTATACGGTAAAGCCGAAGACGAATGGGTAGCCAGAGGCGAGACAGCCTTTCATCTGATTCAGGTCACGAACTACTCTTTGATAGACTATTGCTTTGTTCTGAAGGGCGGCTTGATAGCAGTTGGCGGGGGGCTGGTCGGTGAATTTTGTGATGTCGTAGGGCCACATGTCTTCTGGGCACACTCCTTGTGTCCCTATTGATTTCATGCCGTCTCTAATTTGCGCACCATTGTCGCAGGTGACGTCGCTTTCTATTACGCGCTCGTTGTAGTAAATGAAAAGCCGGGATGGTACGAAGACTTGCGGTAAATTTTGCTTCATTTCGTCGAACTCGAATGCAGCAGCGATGGAGTTGGCGGTACAACTTCCTAAGTGGCCCTGGTCGTAGACAGCAGGACAATTTGGACGAAGGTCGATACTTGGTGGGAGGACATCTGCCTGCTCGAATGGGGCAGCGTAGATGAGATCCCGCTGATCCGGCAGGTCGGGTGCCCAGCCGTAACGTTTGATTTGACGAGGCATTTGTGCTTCTCCTTATGTTAAGAACCGACTGTTCTGATACTAGTATACAGATGGACTTCTGCTATGTAGACGTGGGGTTTGCGATTTTTTGGGAGGTTCATTCGTCACATTTGAGAGGAGAGGAAGATCATAGATGCGACCACAGTCACCAGGGCACATCTTGGTGACTGTGGTCGCATGTTTGTCTTCTCCTGAAAACTAGTGGGTCTGTTCCTGGCCGGGTGTCCAACGGAGGTTGGGTTTGCGGGCGGCGAGGGCCTGGTCGAGTCGGCCTACTACGGTGGTGTGGGGAGCGGTTTTGACGATTTCGGAGTTGGTGCGTGACTCCTCGGCGATTTGCTTCATTACGGTGACGAAGTAGTCCAGGGTTTCACGGGTTTCGGTTTCGGTTGGCTCGATCATCATGGCCTCGTGGACGATCAGTGGGAAGTAGATGGTTGGCGCGTACATGCCAAAGTCGAGGATGCGCTTGGCGATGTCGAGGGCAGTGACGCCGGTTTCTTCCTTTTGACGTTCGGCGGTGGCGATAAATTCGTGCTGGCACATCTGGGGATAGGCAATTTCGTAGTCGGATGCCAGTTCATGTTTCAGGTAATTGGCGTTGAGGATGGCGCTCTGGGCAACGTGCAGTAGACCATCCGGGCCATAGGTGCGAATGTAGGTGTATGCACGAACAAGGACGCCAAAGTTGCCTTTATTGGCACGCATCTTGCCGATGGACTGCGGGCCGACTTCTTGCCAGTGGTAGCCATTCTCGTCTTTGGTAGGGAGCGGGCCGGGTAGGAAGGGCACAAGATGTTCCTTCACGCCGATAGGGCCTGCGCCTGGCCCACCACCGCCATGTGGGGTGCTGCATGTTTTGTGCAGATTGAAATGCACTACGTCGAAGCCCATGTCGCCGGGGCGTGTGATGCCCAGGACGGCGTTGGCGTTGGCACCATCGTAGTAGAGTTGGCCACCGGCTTCATGTACCATTGTCGCGATTTCGACGATTTTAGCGTCGAAAAGTCCAAGCGTGTTGGGGTTGGTCATCATGATCGCGGCAACATTGGCGGCGTTTGATTCGAGCAGCGCGTGCAGGTGGTTAATATCAATGCCGCCAGTTTTGGGGTCGGTCTTGACCTCAACGGATTTGTAGTCGGCAAGGGTCGCGCTGGCCGGGTTGGTGCCATGGGCGTTGTCGGGGATGAGGACGAGGTTGCGGTGCCCTTGACCCTGGCTTTCGTGGTAGGCTTTGATGAGCATGAGGCCGGTGAGTTCGCCATGCGCACCCGCCGAGGGTTGCAGGGTGACACGGGCCATACCGGAAATTTCTGACAGGTATTGCTCTAGCTCGTAGAACAATTGAATTGCGCCCTGTGCGGTGCTGTCGGGCTGCAATGGATGGATGTGAGCGAAGCCTGGTAGCGCGGCCATGTCTTCGTTGATCTTCGGGTTGTACTTCATGGTGCAGGAGCCGAGCGGATAGAAGCCGGTATCGACTCCGAAGTTGCGCTGCGAGAGGTGGGTGTAGTGACGCACGACTTCGATCTCGCTGACCTCGGGCAGTGGCGCTGGCTCTTCTCGCAGCATGCCTTCGGGGATCATGTTTTCGAGCGATTCGGTGGGTACGTCCATGGTTGTCATGGTAGCGGCACGCCGTCCGGGTGCGCCTTTTTCAAAGATGAGTTTTTCAACGCTCATGCCTGCACCTCCTTTAATACGGCTACGAGGTGATCGATGTCTTGTTTGGTGCGGGTTTCGGTGACGCAGAAGAGCATGCAGTTTTGCATGTCGGGGTAGCGTTCACTGAGAGGGTAGCCGCCGATGATGTCTGCCTGGGCAAAATGCTGTTGGAGCACTTCTGTGGAGACGGGGACCTTGATAACGAATTCGTCGAAGAATGGACTGCTGAATGGCGCTTCGTAACCGGGGAGGGCGGTGATCTGGCGGAAGGCGTAGTGAGCTTTTTGGAGACAAAGTTCGCCAAGCTCACGGAAGCCCTGCTTGCCCAGCGCGGCCAAGTAGATGGTTGCACCTACTGCCAATAAGGATTGGTTGGTGCAGATATTGGAGGTGGCGCGTTCACGGCGGATGTGCTGCTCGCGGGTCTGCAATGTGAGCACGTAACCGGTCTGCTTGTCGCCGCCTTCTTCAACGGTTTGACCGACAAGGCGACCAGGGAGGAGGCGCATATATTTGTTGCGCGAGGCCATGAAGCCGAGAGCAGGACCACCGTAGCTCATGGGATTGCCAAAGCTCATAAGTTCGCCTACCGCGATATCGGCACCGTAATCGGCTGGAGCTGCCAGTGCGCCTAGCGAGGCGGGTTCGGTGATATTGGTGATGAAGACGGCTTTGCCTTTATGGGCGATTGGCTCAATGGCGCGCATGTCTTCGATACAGCCAAAGAAGTTGGGCTGCTGGATCACTACCGCTGATGTTGTGGCGGTGACTGCCTCGTTGAGGTCTTCGATGGAGGTGACGCCATTGCGTGTCGGTACCTCTTTGACGCTGAACCCACGAGCGTGCGCGTAGGTGTGCAGGACACGGCGGTACTGAGGATCGACGCCCGTTGAGATGACTACCTCGCCACGACCACCTGGGCCAACGGCGAGGAGCACAGCTTCAACCAACGCGGTTGCGCCATCGTAGAGCGAGGCGTTCGCGATATCTAAGCCTGTAATCTGGCAGACCATGGTTTGGAACTCGTAGATGGCCTGGAGCATGCCCTGGCTGACTTCTGGCTGGTAAGGGGTGTACGAGGTGACAAATTCTGAACGCCTTTGAAGATGCGGTACGACGCTGGGTATTGCGTGGTCATAAGTTCCCGCGCCAAGGAAAGAAATTGCCGAATCCAGGTTCACATTTTTCGCTGCCATGTTATACAGCAGGCGTTTGAGGTCTGGTTCGGGGAGCGCGGGTGGAAGATCGAGGGGCCGTCGCAGGCGAACGTTCTCTGGTACGGGCGTTAATAATGCTTCCAGAGAAGGAAGCCCCAGGGTTTCCAGCATGGCTTGCTGGTCTTCCGGGGTGTTTGGTATGTAGCTCATGAATTCATTGTCCTTGTAGTTTGGGGGCACGATACATCTGGCCCCTACGGAGGGTTAGCGCCCTTGCAGATAGGTTTTGTATTCGTCGGCGCTCATGAGGTTATCAATCTCGCCGGGATTGGATAGTTTTATGACGAGCATCCAGCCATTCTCATAGGGGCTGTCGTTGATGAGTTCTGGGGTATCTTTCAATGCTTCATTGACCTTGACTACCTCACCAGTGATGGGAGAGAGAAGTTCTGAGGTTGCTTTGACCAATTCGATGTCACCGAATTTGGTTTCGTGTGAGACTTGCGAACCGGAGTCCCAGGGCAGTTCGATATAGACGATGTCGCCGAGTTGGTCCTGGGCATAGTCGGTGATGCCAATGGTAGCCTGCTCGCCTTCGACGCGTACCCATTCGTCTGTTTTGCTGTACTTGAGGTCGGTTGGATGATTAAGACTGGCCATGAAATGTTACTCCCTTCTCTATCCTTACTTTTGACGTTTATAGAATGGCAGGGCGACGATGCGCGCTGCGGTGCGTTTTCCACGTATGTCGATTTGTACAGTATTTCCGACGACGGCGTGTTGGGCGTCGACGTAGCCCATGCCGATATTTTTGTTGAGTGTTGGGCTGGGTGCGCCGCTGGTGAGTTCGCCGATTTGCTGGTCGTTGTCATAGATGGCGTAGCCATTACGTGGGACGCCGCGTTCAACCATTTCGATGCCTATTAGCTTGCGCTTAAGGCCTTGTTCTTTGACTTTGAGCAGTGCGTCGCGCCCGATAAAATCGCCTTTGTCGAGTTTTACTGTCCAGCCAAGCTTGGCTTCAAGGGGGTTGGTATGTTCATCGAGTTCGTGACCGTAGAGGCAGTAGCCAGCCTCTAAGCGCAGGGTGTCGCGTGCTCCTAGACCGGCGGGCAGGAGTCCTTTGTCCTTTCCGGCCGCGAGCAGGTCATTCCATAGTTTGGCGACATCTACGGGTGCGCAATAGAGTTCAAAGCCATCCTCGCCTGTATAGCCGGTGCGCGAGATGATGCAGTTGATACCGTCTACCATGCCCGGTTCGAAGTGGTAGTAACGGATGCTGGCGAGGTCAACTTCTGTTAGCGGTTGTAGGATTGCTTGCGCCTCTGGTCCTTGTAGGGCAATGAGGGCGGTGGTGTCGGATTGGTTCGTAAGATGAAGGTCCTTGAAGTCTTTGGCCTGTTCTTCGACCCAGGCGTAATCTTTGTCGATGTTGCCTGCGTTGACGACAAGCATGTAGTGGTTGTCGGCGAGATGATAAATAATCAGGTCATCGACGGTGCCTGCGTCGGGGAGGCAGAGTTGGGTGTAAAGGGCCTGGTGGATTGCGAGTCGCGAGACATCGTTGGGTACGAGATGTTGCAGGAAGGTGGGTGCGTCGGGTCCTTCGACTTTAAATTCGCCCATATGGCTGACGTCGAAGAGACCCGCGTGGGTGCGTACTGCACGATGCTCCTCCAGGATGCTGCTGTATTGTACGGGCATTTCCCAACCGCTGAACTCTACGAGCCGTGCGCTCAGGGCGCGGTGTTGTTCGTAGAGCGGAGTACGTTTCAGCGACGTTGCTGTGTCGTGTGCTGTCATGGTCTGCTCCAGTGCATTGAGGGTAGGGTATACATTTTTCTGATTCACTATATCAGATTTTAAGACTGGCGACAAATGATGGTTTTGGGTAGTTGCAAGGAAGCCGATGAAGCGGCCCCTACGGTTCAACTAAAAGGTTGTTCATGATCTGAGACTATGGTATGATTGAAGCGGTAACTCTACCCAGCGACCTGGTAGGTCAGCACACGTAAGGATGGGGTGTTGGAGCATTGGGTAAGCAATCTAAAAATAGTTTCCCAGACTTCCTGCCCATGAAGAGAGTGAGTACCATGGCCCAATATATGCATGACGAGGTAGCCTACTACTACAATTCTCACCCCACCGAGGAGGATTTGATGGGGGAGACCTCACTGCATGCGACCCTCGTGCATTATCTTATGGAGGTCCTACAGCAGTTGTTTCGTGGGCACCAATGTGCGATCTATGAAAACCTCAACTTCTATCAAACGGTCGATCCACAGGAGTATCCCGTCGCTCCAGATATCGCCGTGATCAAAGGAGCCGACTCCCAGTTTGTGAGGAGTTGGCGCGTGGGGAAGACCGGTCCGACCCCGCAGGTGGTCTTCGAGATTGCCTCTGAGGAGACCTGGCACAAGGACCTGGAGGAGAAACCCGCTCGGTATGCACAGATGGGGGTGAAAGAATACTTTGCCTATGATCCCAATGAGCGACCTCTGCGACCAACACGAACTCGTGGGCGTCGTCTTTTCGGCTGGCAACTTGATGCAGAACGACGAAGCATGCGGGAGCTGCCCGTAGGTCCAGATGGGCGAATCTGGAGTTTTCATTTGGAGAGCTGGTTGGTTCCAGAGGGAGAATATCTGCGCCTCTATGACAATCAGGGAAATCGGCGGTTGACGGGAATGGAGGCCGAGGCCAAGCGAGCGGAAGCGTTGGCTGAGAAATTGCGCTCACTTGGGATAGATCCTGACCAGATATGATGTTTTGATGCGAGTTATGCCGGGTCAAAGAGACACCTAAAGATCAGGCAAAGGTGAAAGATGCAAGTTCCGAAGAAGTGTCATGTTTGCGGGAGCAAGGCAATACGGTTTGTGCGTGTGAATTCAAGGGGGAGAGAGGTCGCATTTACGCCTTTTTTGGTCTTCTTGGGATTGAGCTTGCTGATACTGGTCGGTTCGTTTTTGGGGGCATATGGTTCTGGCAATCATCTGGTAAGTGCTGTTCCTGGTCTTATTTTAGTTTTGACATCTGTCTTTTGTCTTTTTTTCGTTGCGAGGATGCCAAAGAAGTTCAAATGCAAAAATTCTCATGTATGGGAATGATCAATATACGTCGGCACCAATCCACACTGCCAACGACGCTAGCGCGGGGGCAATATGCAACGCAATCAGGCGGTGTGAAAGGAGAAGGAGGCGGTTATGCCAGTCGTTCTTCAGCTTGTGCTTATAGGCATCATCGGGTATGTGTGGGGGTCGATTCCTGCGGGGTATTGGATGGGGAAGTTGCTGAGAGGCAGGAAGTTTGATATACGTGACTATGGCAGCCATAAAATTGGGGCTACGAATGTGCAGCGTACGCTGGGCAATGTTCCGGCGATTATTGTGTTCGTGTTTGATCTTTCAAAGGGTGTGGGTCCGACGTTGCTGGGTACCTTTGTGCCTGTTTTTCAAGGGATGACTGCGCCTGGCGTGCTTTGGGGAGCGACGGTGGCGGGGTTGGCTGCTTTGATTGGGCATATTTTTCCGATCTTCATTGGTTTTAAGGGTGGGCGCGGGGTTTTAACGGGTGCAGGTGGGTTGTTGGTTATTTCTCCTTTGACTTTCTTGATTGGGGCGGTGGTGACTCCTGGGACGATAGCTCTTTCACGTTATGTTTCGCTTGGTTCGGTGATGGGGGGCGTGACTTCGATTGTGTGTGGCATTATTTTTTTCTTCGTTGGGCAGGCTAATCCGCACTTTTTTGGCAAGGTTAATGTGGCTCAATTGGTGTTTATGATAGCTGCGGGTGCGATTGTTATTCTTTTTCACTATGATAATATTGGGCGTTTGCTGGCGGGGACGGAGCGTAGGATTGGGCAGAAGGTGAAGATTGAGGAGAAGGTTGAAGAGAAACCTTCTCCAACATTGTAGTAAAGAAATCCTTGCTATTCATCTTTGACCCGATATAGTTTCTGTTTCAGCCTTTGAGAGGGTCGCTTCTGGCGTTGCTGGTGTGTTCTGGAAAAGGGGTAGGGCGTGGATGGTGTAGTCGGCACCGGAGATGACGGTCCAGAGGGTAGCGACGAGCAAAAGGAAGTCGGAAAGGAGGAGCAGGATTTCGGCGACGTTGAGTGTTGCACTGTTGAAGATGAGCGTTGGAGGGAAGAGGGATAGTTGATGTGCGCCGAGTCCTTTCGCCAGCAATATGCCGCCCATTGCTACAAGGGTGATGAAGGTTTTTTGCTTGCCCCATGCTCCCGCCGAGATGACGGTTCCTTTGGCGGCGGCCATTGAACGCAGGCCGGTGACTAAGAATTCGCGTGCGATGATGATGACGACGAGCCATGCGGGAACAAGGCCGAGCTGCACGAATGCGAGTAGTATGGCAGAGACGAAAATTTTATCGGCGGTCAGGTCCAGAAAGACGCCGAAGGTGGAGACGATGCGGTAGCGCCGCGCTATATATCCATCGAGCAGGTCTGTGAGTGAGGCCAGTATAAAGAGTCCTTCGGCGGTTAAAAAGGCCCAGGGTGCATTGAGAAGTACCAGTACGAAGATGAGGAAGGTTGCTAGCAATCGGGCAAAGCTGAGTAGATTAGGAACATTAGACATATTTGGCGCTCCTTAACTATTCGGATATATGATGCTAATGGTTCTGGGTCGGTCCAGGGCACCCACAAGGGGTGCCCCTACTACAAAGATACGTTGAATTATACGGATGAACGATGCCAAGGTTATGGTCCAGGACACCCGCAAGGGGTGCCCCTATAAGGTCGCTCTTATGCAGATGGACGATGCCAAAGGGTATAAGTACTTGTGCTACTAAGTATACCACCGGCGGCACGAATGCGGGCGATATCGGCTGCGTTGCGTATAAAACCTCCGGCGATGAAAGGGCCAGGGAGGGCCTGCTGGAGAATTGAGGCAACTTCGGGGAAGATGACGCCAGGGAGAACTTCTACTATATCGGGATGAGCGCGGGAAATCGTTTTGATTCCAGTTTCAAGGGAAGAATCGTCTACGAGGAGGAGACGTTGAATGGTGGTTAATCCTTCAGCTTGTCCTGCTGAGACGAGTTGGGAGCGACTAGTAATGATTGCGTCGACATTCATGTGGTGGAGATACTGGATGCCAGCACGATCTTTGCCTATGCCACTGACAAGGTCGATGTGTACTACCAATCCTTTACCTCGCTGATGGGCCTGAGCTACTAAAGGGCCAAGTTGTAATGCATCACCTTTGAGCATAAATAGCAGCAGGACATCGGAGTCAAGCGCAACCTGCATATCTTCATTAGATTTGATTGCTGCTGCTACCGGATGAAGGCGAGCTAGACGTAAAAACTCTTGTTTGGTCATACTACTTTGCTGATTTCCGAACTGCAAAGGTAGAGTTTGTCGCTACCCTTGACAAATGAGACGCTGCCGAGTAATATCATTATAAGCAAACATGACTATCTTGTATACCCAGTAGCTTATATATTTACCCGTTCAGGCCTCTTTCATGTACACCTTACAACGGGCTTTGGGTTCATAAAGGTGTCAACAGTCAACGAAGACCTGTTTGGACAACTGCATACGTGCATAGGGACAGTGAAATGAAAAGTCCTGAGCCGACCTAATTCAATGGCTTAGGGCTTTGTTGTTTTTTACTGCTACAGCGAGGTGCAGCATGCTTACGCGGTCCAGTAGGTCACTGCTCAGTCTTCCAGCGCAGTGCAAGACAATACCAATTATAGGAACTTCGGGGCAGTTTATCTCCGCTCTCGATACCTCATCAGTCCATGCCATTTTGCTGCGACATTGCAATATATTTGAATTCACCCGATTGTTGGAAGATGCCTACCAGCGTGATTTGTTAGTCTACGTTAATGTCGATCACATCGATGGTATTCATCCAGATGCGTCTGGTTTGCGATACCTTGCTGAGAAGTTGCATGTGGTTGGCATCGTTTCTAACAATCCGAGGATCCTGAGCCTTGGGAAGGATTTTGCGTTGGAGTGCATACAACGGATATTTGCGTTGGACTCGACGGGCTTAGAGGCAATGCTGGAGTCTGTTAATACGCGCTATGTTGACTTGCTCGATATTTCTCCTGCACTTGTTGTGCCGTACGTTATCCCATATTTAAAGACACCTTTGCCGTTACCTTTCATAGCTTCTGGCTTGGCGAATACATCTCAACAGGTGCGAGGGATACTTCGTGCTGGCGCTTTGGGCGTTGCTGTTACACGGAATGAACTTTGGCCGTAGTGTAGGGGGTCCTGAGGCCAAGTAGTTGGGAGTTGGCCGAAGGCCGATAAATCGGCCCCTACGAAGGACAAGGGTATTTGGTAAAAAGCGTGAGATCCGGGTATTTTGTTGAAAGTCGTGAAATAGGAATCAATATTCTTTGTTCAAGTCTCTCTTAGAATGCTTTCCTGCACTGGTACGGCTACCAGTGCATTGAGATACATCTTCGTTTAGCGTAGGAGTGTCCGTCAAGGATGCTCGGCAGCAGAAAGAGGGCTAATTATGGCAAAGTATGTGCTTGCCCTGGACCAGGGCACGACCAGTTCGCGGGCGATTGTCTTCAATCACGATGGCGCGATTGTCAGTGTAGCGCAGCAGGAATTCCCACAGATCTATCCATCGCCAGGTCTGGTTGAACATGATCCAGAAGCGATCTGGTCAAGTCAACTTGCGGTCGCCAAGGAGGCATTGCAGAAGGCGGGGGCCTCAGCCTCTGATATCGCAGCACTTGGTATCACCAATCAGCGTGAGACAGCTATCGTCTGGGACAAGAATACGGGCAAACCTGTTTTCAATGCTATCGTGTGGCAGAGCCGCTTGACGGTTCCTATTTGCGATGCTTTGAAGGCAAAGGGCTTTGACAAGGAAATCCGTGAGCGTACAGGGTTGGTGACCGACGCATATTTTTCCGGTACGAAGGTCAAGTGGATTCTTGACAATGTTCCCGGCGTGCGTGAAAAGGCGGAGCGCGGCGAGGCGCTCTTTGGCAATGTAGATACGTTCTTAATGTGGCGTCTTTCTAAGGGCAAAGTCCATGCCACCGATCCCTCTAATGCCTCACGTACCCTCTTGTACAACATTTATCAAGGCGACTGGGATGATGTCATTCTCAAAGAACTGGGCGTTCCGCGAGCGATGTTGCCCGAGGTCAAGCCTTCGAGTGGAGTCTTTGGAGAGACTGATCCTGAGTTCTTTGGCGGGGCAATTCAAATGGCGGGTGATGCAGGTGACCAACAGGCGGCCACCTTCGGACAGGCATGTTACGAAGTTGGTATGGCGAAGAATACGTACGGTACTGGCTGTTTCATGCTGATGAACACCGGTGAGAAGGGCGTCCCTTCACAAAATGGATTGCTTACCACTATCGGTTGGGGTATCGACAATAAGACTGTGTATGCGTTGGAAGGAAGCATCTTTATTACTGGCGCTGCTGTGCAGTGGCTGCGCGATAGCCTCAGGGCTATCAAGAGCAGCGGTGATGTCGAGACGCTGGCTAGTGAGGTTCCTGATAATGGCGGTGTCTATATGGTACCGGCATTTGTCGGCCTCGGTGCTCCCTACTGGGATCCATACGCTCGTGGTACGATTATCGGCCTGACTCGAGGTTCAACTGTGGCGCATATTGCGCGTGCTACATTGGAGTCCATGTGCTATCAGACGCGCGATGTGTTGGAGGCGATGACGGCAGATAGCGGCGTTACGTTGAAGGCTTTGCGCGTCGATGGTGGTGCTGTGGTTAATAACCTGCTGATGCAATTCCAGGCGGATATTCTGGGCGTACCAGTGCAGCGACCAAAGGTTGCTGAGACGACGGCTCTAGGCGCTGCATACCTGGCTGGTCTTGCAGTTGGTTTCTGGGATAGCCAGCAACAGGTAGCCGAGCAGTGGGCTGTCGATCGCACCTTTGAGCCGCAGATGAGTGAGAGTGAGCGTGAAAAGCTCTACGCGGGCTGGAAGCGAGCTGTCGAGCGGTCACGAGGTTGGGAACAGGCGTAGATAAAAGCCAGAAAGGAATCCGTAGGGGCCAGATTCATCGCGCCCCTACGGATAGCCCGCTGCTTCGCCGGGTAATCCCTGTCTTATCGTTATTATGTTTCTACAAAACTTGTAATGCATCCTTTGTAGTGCGTTCTTTGTTGTAATTGTTGTGATTTTAGCGGTAATTCTATTAGCCGCTGTTCCTCAACCTTAGAAAAGGAGTGAGCATCTATGGCAATGCGAGCTGTAGACAGACCAAGTGCACTTGCTGGTACATTTGGTGAAACAATTGCAGAGTTCTTCGGCACGATGGTGCTGATTCTCTTCGGTGATGGCTGCGTGGCAGTCTTTGGGCTCTTTGGTACAAAATTGGGAGTGGGTATAGGTGCGGATACCTGGCCGGTCATTATCTTCGGGTGGGGTTTTGCCGTTATGTTAGGCATATACGTTGCAGGAGCTATCAGTGGCGCTCATCTCAATCCTGCTGTAACGTTAGCATTTGCTGTGAGAGGTAAATTCGCTTGGAATAAGGTGCTTCCTTACTGGCTAGCCCAGGTACTTGGCGCGTTTGTTGCGGCCCTTATTCTCTACTTCGTCTACCAGGGGGCGCTTACCAATGCTTTGGCGGCGAATCATCTGAGCATTGGTAACATTGCCCAGGGACCGACTTTTGGTGGTAAGGGTTACGGGTGGATTTTTTACACTGGCCATAGGTCATTCGTTGGAGGGTTCGGCGCCTTCGGTGACGAGTTTATCGGGACTGCTCTGCTGGTAGGACTGATCTTTGCAATCGTTGATGTGCGCAACCAGCCCGTTCAGGCCAATCTGAATCCACTGATTATTGGCCTCCTGATCGTAGCAATTGGTGCTTCGTTCGGGGCGAACAGCGGGTATGCCATCAACCCTGCTCGCGATTTTGGTCCTCGTCTTTGGATTGGCCTCGTCAGCGGTTTTGCTAGCTTTTCCGCGGACAATTTCTACTTCTGGATACCCATCGTCGCTCCACTTTTAGGAGGTGCTGTCGGTGCTCTGATATACGACTTCACTATTGCCAAAGTGCTGGAGGCAAGGGGACTGATGATATCTGGTGATGCTGTATCCAAAGGTGAAGCGGTGCGCGAGCCATCTGCTGACGCCGAAACAAGAGGTAGGTCCGTACGCGAGGAGCCCGGAGTCTAATAGTTTCGCAGTCGCGAACATACGAAAGGACGAACATGCGAAAATGTGAATTTTCGTATGTTCGTGGTTATCCATGCAACCACTATCGACAACTGTGCGCACACAAAATCTCGCGCTCCTGGCGAGCGAACGCTTCGATGTCCTTGTGATCGGGGGTGGCGTTACAGGCGCAGGTGTCGCACTGGATGCCGCTGCACGCGGTTACAAGGTCGCTCTGGTGGAGAAGGCGGATTTTGCCAGCGGTACGAGCAGTAAATCAACAAAGCTCGCGCATGGTGGCATTCGCTATCTTCCGCAGTTCGATTTCAGCCTCGTCCATGAAGCCTTGATTGAGCGTGGGCTGTTGTTCCAGAATGCTCCGTTTCTGGTGCATCCCCTGGGTTTCGTTCTCCCTATTTATAAGGGCGACCGGCATCCGGTAGGCATGCCATTTACCACGCCTGGGGGAGTTGGGCTGAGCTTCATACTCAATATTGGACTCTGGATGTACGATATCATGGCGGGGCGACGTAATCCGAAGAGACATCATCATTTGCGCCGCAAAGATGTGATGAGGCTGGCTCCGGCCCTGATCACTGAGGGGTTGAAAGAAGGTTTCGTCTACTACGACGGGCAAACCAATGATGCTCGCCTAACGATGGCACTCATCCACACCGCTGCTCAACATGGGGCGATCATCACGAATTATACGGAGGTGACCTCTTTTGTCCTTGAGCAGGACAAGGTATGCGGCGTTCATGTGCGTGATCGGCTTAGCGGCTCGGAGATTACGGTACATGCTCGGCATATCGTGAATGCCACAGGGATTTACTCCGAGCAGGTTGAGGCTCTTACCGGTTATGAGCCGCAGGTTCAGGTTGAGCCAAGTAAGGGTGTGCATCTGGTTTTCTCGCGTGAAGATCTTCAAGTTGGAAATGATGCAATCGTTTTACCGGAGACGGATGACAAACGCATTCTGTTCATCGTTCCATGGGAGGGGCGTGCAATTTATGGAACGACCGATACCGGCACAGGCGATCTCGATCACCCGATGGCGACACAGGAAGATGTCTCGTATTTACTGAACCACCTCAACCGCTACCTCTCGGTCCATCTAACGAAAGAGAATATCATCAGCGTCTATGCCGGCTATCGTCCGCTGCTGCGCTCACGTAGTTCGGCACATTCAACAGCGAGGCTTTCACGTACCCACGCGGTCTTGCAGAGTCCATCTGGCTTGGTGACAATTGTCGGTGGGAAGCTGACGACCTACCGTCGCATGGCACAAGATACGGTTGATGTGCTGAGTCGGCGTGACGGTGTGGTGTCCCCACCGCATCCCACACAACACTTGCCATTGCAGGGAAGCGCTGGCTGGCCTGCTGCTAAGCGTGAACTGGAAGCCAGGGGTGCATCGCTTGGGCTGAGTGCGGATGTGATCGCGCATCTTGGACATAGTTATGGCTCTGAGGCGATTACCTTGTTAGGTCTTGTCGAGAAGGATGCTTCGTTAGCGACGCGGCTCATCGACGATCTGCCTTACATCCGCGCAGAAGTGGTCCATGCATGTCGTTCCGAGATGGCAATGACGCCCTATGATGTACTGGCTCGCCGCACCTCGATTATACTGGTGGATCGGCAGCGAGGTCTGGAAGTCCTTGATGAAGTTGCTGCTTTGATGGCAAAAGAGCTTCAATGGACACCTGAACAGGAGCAGTCTCTGACGAGTGCCTATCGTACTACTGTTGAGGAGCAACTGGCTAGTGAGCAGATAGCTGAGAAGATGCTTCAATAGTTCCTATTTGGAAGGAGTTCGAATGAAAAAACTGATCAACAAGCCAGAAGATGTGGTCAAAGAGGCGCTGGCAGGGATGCAAGCCGCCCACGGAGACCTTATTCGTGTCGATATCGAGCAGCAGGTGATTGTGCGCAAGGATGCGCCTGTGCAAGGGAAGGTAGGGGTTATTTCGGGTGGTGGCAGCGGCCATGAACCGATGCATGGAGGCTTTGTCGGTCGTGGTATGCTCGATGCTGCCTGCCCTGGCGCTATTTTTACGTCCCCAGTGCCCGATCAGATGCTTGAGGCTACACGCGCTGTGAACGGTGGAGCTGGCGTGCTTCACATAGTAAAGAACTACACCGGTGACATTCTCAACTTTGAAATGGCCGCTGAATTGGCCGCAGCCGATGGCATCAATGTAGAGAGTGTCGTCACCAACGATGACGTTGCTGTGCAGGATAGCCTCTATACAGCGGGGCGACGCGGAGTCGGCGTTACAGTGCTGCTGGAGAAGATCGTTGGGGGTCTGGCTGAAACAGGTGCACCATTAGATCAAGTGGCGGCATTAGCACGCAAGGTCAATAATCAGGGACGCAGTATGGGTATGGCTCTTACTTCCGGCACAGTTCCTGCGGCAGGCAAGCCAACTTCGACCTAGGTGAGGATGAGATGGAGATCGGCATCGGCATTCACGGTGAGCCGGGCCGCAGACGCGTCAAGCTAGCTTCAGCCGATGAGATTACCGAGATGCTGGCTACTCCTATCGTTGAGGACCTGGGGCTGAAGTCCGGAGAGCAGGTGCTTGCCTTCGTCAACGGTATGGGTGGTACGCCGCTTATCGAACTGTACATTGTCTACAACGCCTTGCAGCGCATTTTAGGGGGCAAAAATATCACGATTGCGCGTTCGCTGGTCGGCAGTTACATCACTTCATTGGAGATGGCAGGCTGCTCAATCACGCTGGTACGCCTGGATGATGAACTGACTCAGTATTGGGATGCGCCTGTGCATACTCCCGCACTGAGGTGGGGAGTGTAGTTGTTTCTGACAGATCGTACCGGCAGGGGTAGCGCTCCTACGAAGGGCACCCGCAAGAGGCCCCACTCAGGATCACACGGCCCCTGCCCCTACAGGTACGAGGACGCGATAAATCGAGTCCCTACAGACCATCCCGCCTAAGCCAATGCAGGTACGGGTAACGAGCTAGTTGTGATTGTTGATTGTCAACATTTATCAGGGGATATAATCGGCGTATTGAACAATTCCTCTGCAACAATCTGATTTTTGGAAGGTGCTAGAGATATGAACAATCAAGATGTCTTGCGTTGGTTGGAGCGTACTGCCGATGTGCTACATGAAAATCGCACTTATTTAACCGAACTGGATTCCGCTATTGGTGATGCAGATCATGGTATTAACATGGATCGGGGCTTCAGCAATGTGCGAGATAAGTTCTCTACGATGGCGGCAATGGATATAGCGACGCAGTTACGAACGGTTGGTTCTACGCTCGTCTCGACGGTGGGGGGCGCGAGTGGCCCTTTGTATGGTACAGCTTATTTACGGGCCGGGGGAGCAGTCGCGGGTAAACAGGAACTTTCGTCTGCCGATGTAGTGGCTATGCTTGAAGCTTTTGTGGGTGGCATCGTTGCTCGTGGAAAAGCCCAGCCGGGCGAAAAAACAATGCTTGATGCACTGACACCTGCTCTGGCTGCTGCTAAAGAGGCACTCAACGAGGGGGCTTCTCTTGCAGAATTGACGCAACGCGCTTCCGTAGCTGCCGAAGAGGGTATGAAGGCGACTGTTCCTATGCTGGCTACTAAGGGTCGTGCTAGCTATTTAGGTGAGCGGAGTGTTGGACATCAGGACCCTGGCGCGACATCGAGCTGGCTCATTCTTCGAAGCCTGGCTGAAACCTGCCAGAATATGTAGAACGAGTGACCAGGACAGGGATGGGCAGAGCGGGGGCACCAGAGTAGGGATAAGAGGATCAGGGCAGGGGCAAGCCCTGCCCCTACTATACACGGCTGGTTGTCCGTTTCCCACGTCTGCCTTGAAACACTCACCCACTAGCATGTTACTTCCCCAGAGGAGACCGTACTATGACGGTAGGATTGGTCATTGTCTCGCATAGCGCCCAATTGGCAGCGGGCGTTGCTGAACTGGCCGGGCAGATGGTACAGGGCAAAACACCGATTGCGACAGCAGGCGGTGGTGTAGACGATATCCTGGGTACATCTGCCGATAAAATCCTTGCAGCTATCCAATCAGTTGATGGGCCGGATGGTGTATTGGTGCTGCTGGATCTAGGAAGTGCTCTGCTTTCTGCTGAGGTGGCTTTGGAGATGCTTGATGATGAGCAGCGGGAGCATACACGTTTGAGTTTTGCGCCCCTGGTGGAGGGAGCGGTCGCGGCAGCCGTTGAAGCGTCAGTAGGTCACATCTTAGTACAAGTACAGCAGGCAGCGGAAAAAACGGCGAGTAGAGAGCAACTCCAAATGCTCAAGCCAGTTAGTCAGGAAGAGGAAAGCTCCGTTCCAGTAGGAGCCGAAGGGATTGAAATGCCCTCCGCTGAACGCTCACCATCGACTGATCAACTCCAGGAAGTTTATGAAACTCAATTGGTTTTGACCAACCATGCAGGTTTGCATGCTCGTCCTGCGGGTCTTTTTGTGCAAACAGCAGCACGATTCCAGGCCAAGATACAGGTGCAAAAAGGTGGACGGCAGACTGATGCAGCCAGTATTAGTGGCGTACTCTCGTTGGGTGCCCGGCAAGGCGAAACTATCACTCTGCGAGCAAGTGGGTCAGATGCTGAAGATGCGATCCATGCATTGAGCGAACTGGTACAGGCAAACTTCTATGAAACACCCTCTGTTGAACCCGTACAAGAACCAGCATTTAGGGCCGGAGCACCCGCTTCAGATAGAGAGCAGGCAACCGCACAAAATCCTGCTATTCCTACTGAAGCCGTAGAAGTGACTTCAGGTATGCCTCAGATGACGGGAGGGTTCTGGCAGGGCATTACTACTTCAGCAGGTGTAGCTCTGGGGCCGGCACTGCTCTATACGTCGGCTAGCATTGCACTGAGCAAGGTGGAGCGCCATACTATTTCCCTGGAACAGATTTCATCTGAGCAGGCACGTTTACGAAATGCACTGAGTGATGCAGCGCAGGAGTTACATATGCTTGCAACATCTTTGCAGAGTTCTGTTGGAAAGGATCAGGCAGCTATCTTTGATGCACAGGCGTTGATGTTGCAAGACCCGGCACTGCTTGAGGTGGCTCTGAAAAGCATTGCGGAACAGCAGCTTGACGCGGTGAGCGCACTAGCTGCGACAGGTGAACAACATGCTTCTGTGCTCGCATCGATTGATGATCCCTTATTCGCCGCACGTGCCACTGATATGCGAGATGCCGTTAGCCGCGCTTTACAGCACTTAAGTCCCGATATCGTCACAAAACAGGATTTAACAACACTGAGCAAGCCCGTTATCCTTGTGGCGCGTGAGCTGTCACCATCGGATACCGCGCATCTGCAACCGTCGCTGGTACTGGGCATTTGTACGACGCAGGGCGGACCTACAGCACACGCATCGATTTTAGCACGCGCGTTGGGTATTCCAGCAATTGCAGGTCTGAATGAGGCGGTTTTGCAAGCCATTCATAGCGGCGATGAATTGGGGTTAGATGCTGACAACGGGGTCCTGTATTCTACTCTCACGCCAGAGGTACACAGTGAGTTGTCCCGGCGAATCAAGGAAAGGCAGCAACAACAGACTGCGCTGAAAACTGCTGCTCAAGAAACCCATGCTCCAGTAATGGTCAATGGTCAACGGATCTCTCTATTGGCAAACATTGGCAGCGAGGCTGAGGCTGAGGCTGCGCGACAATGGGGCGCTGAGGGTATTGGACTATTGCGCACGGAATTTCTTTTTGCTAGTGCCTCGACCTTACCAGATGAAGAAGAGCAATATCAACGCTATGTGCGGGTTTTTCGAGCGTTTATCGGGGATAGGTCAACGGATCAGGTAGGGCCAATTGTAGTGCGCACGCTGGATGCAGGGGCGGATAAGCCGATGGCGGCATTGGATGGTGTGCTTGGACCTATGAAGGAAGCGAATCCAGCGCTTGGTTTACGTGGTATCCGCATTCATCTGGCTCACGAGACACTGCTTGAGCAACAACTTAATGCTCTTCTGAGGGCTGCCGTTGAAACGGGCATAGAACTGCATATTATGTTTCCGATGATCAGTACTGTTGAAGAATTGCGTACGGCGCGAGAGATTTTTGACAGGGTTTATCTAGGTCTGGACAGTTCGCAGGTCAATTTGCCGACACATGTTTCGATTGGTATTATGGTTGAGGTACCAGCAGCGGTGATGATGGCGCGAGAGCTGGCAGAGTTGGCGGATTTCTTCAGTATTGGCGCGAATGATCTGTTGCAGTATACGCTAGCTGCTGACCGTACTAATGCTAATGTAGTTAACCTCTATTCACCTATGCAACCTGCTTTACTGCGCTTCATCCGGCAGATAGCGGAGGCTGGACGGGAGGCGGGTAAAGTGGTTGCGGTGTGCGGTGAGATGGCGAGTGATGCACGGTTGGCTCCAGTATTGGTAGGACTCGGCGTGACAGAATTGAGTATGACGCCTACGGCTTTGCCAGCGGTGAGAGCTGCGCTGAGTCGATGGTCTTCTGAGGATCTGGGGGCGCTAGCTGAAAAGGTCAGTCAGTTGAAGACGGTAGCGGAGGTAGAAGAGGTTTTGTCACAAGGGTGAGGACACTTACGCTTTGTTTCTCATCCGTTCCATGACCATTTCAAGTGTTGGGATGCCGGTTGCAGCTTGATGTTCGATGGAGATGGAGGCGACACAGTTGGCGAAGTCGACTGCTGCACGTGGGTCGCCGTTGCGGTAGAGATGGGTAAGGAAGGCGGCGGCGAAGACGTCTCCAGCGCCGGTGGGGTCTACTTCAAGTGTTGGATAGGCAGAGAAGCGTTCGGTTGTGCCGTGTTGGAAAAGGGTAGCTCCGTGTCTTCCATCGGTCGCAACCAGCAGTGGGACATGGGTAGACCAACGCATCAGCATGGCGTCGGCTTCTGTGCGGCTGCCATCGGCAAAGGGTAGGAGGTCGTCGTGGCTGAGGATAAGTACATCGAGCATGGGGAGTATGGCTTCTGCCTCGCTCCATGGTGTTGGCCAGACACGTCCATTCTCATCCCAACGCCTCAACCAGCCTTGCGGAGTAGCAGCTATAATGGCTCCCTGGCGGCGCGGAAACAATTGTACCACTTCTGATGGAAGTTCCTGAGCGAGTGGGCCAAGTAAGACGATAGGGGCATCGAGCCAGGAGGTAGGGATGTCTTCAGCAGAGAGTGTTTCTCCCCTGGCGCGCAAATATTGGGTACGAAATCCTTCGTGATAAAGATTTACAAAGGTCGTTGTTGCATCACATGGACGCAGGGCTAATTCGATACCTGGTAAGCTCGCGGGCAATAATTTCGCGAATTGGTTATCCGCGCAGGTAACGATAGCCGCCTCTAATCCTAGACAGTAGGCGGTGAGGGCAGCAAAGGTGACAGTGCCACCGAGTGAAAATGAGCCGTCGGCATGTTCGTCGCGTGTTACATGCCCAACTGTCAAGAACTGGAGGGGGGAATTCATTACGCCTCTCGATGGGGTCACACCATCCCCTGGATGGTGACTGCAAACGGGTGAGGGTAAAAACCCCCACCCCTACAATGTGCATTAGCGGCCAGGGCGCTTCAAGGAGATTACGACGCGGCGGGCCTCCCCCTCACCGATGCTTTCGGTGCTAATATCTTTGCTGTCAGAGAGCGCGATATGGACGATACGCCGTTCGTGAGGTGGCATTGCCTCTAGCGCGATAGAGCGTCGATAGTTGCGTACTTGCTGTGCTACGCGCAGAGCAAGTGAGCGTAAATTCTCCTCGCGACGCTCACGATAATTCTCTGCATCAATGATAATGCGCATACGATGTTTGGTACGATGGCCAACGATCAGGCTGACGAGCAGTTGCAATGCCGATAGAGTCTCGCCCCGTCGACCTATCAGCAAGCCTAGATTCTCGTTGATGCCTTGAATGTTGAGGGTGAGCGGATTGGTGGAACGTACCTGGACGGCCGCACGAATATTCATATATTGGAGGATGTGCTGCAAGACATCGACAGTGACACTTACATCATCGGGACTTGGAGTATCAACCTCTTGCATTTCACCTTCAGCAACATTGTCGATATCGGAGGCGGAAGCGAAAGAATTGATATACACTTCACCGCTGGCCCCTACGGCATCGATACCTGAAAATAACTCTGTTGGAAGACCGGTACGCGCCCCAGTAGCTTCAGGGGCCAAAGGTGCAAAAGGAGATTCGGGTTCATCCTCCTCGAACTCATCGCCTTCTTCGTCTTCATCATATTCCTCGTCATCCTCCTCGAACTCATCATCACCTTCGATCTCGTCCTCTTCATCCTCAGAATAGATTTCCTGACCAGGGTAGGCATCATCGGGGCCGAGTATAGCATCGGCCATTTCCGGAGTAATGACGGCACTGACACTGCTTGGACGTGCAGTGACACGAACGCGAGCATCTTTACTGCCTAAGCCAAATGCTCCACGAGTTGGCTCTTGCAATACCACGATTTCCACTTCATCGCGGCGTTTTCCCAGGCGTATCAAAGCTTGTTGTACTGCTTCATCGATACTTTTACCGTTAGCCTCAATGCTTTCCACGACTTTGTTGCCTCCCTAGTGATTATAAAAGTTAGCGTCGCGACGCATTCCTTCTTGGAGCATTTCCGCGACGACGAGCTGATGCGCTATTACTACGTGGACGACGGCGTACAGTTGATTCATCGCTTGCATAGCCGTTAGTTCCTAAGCTTGCACCATTACTTGCGCCGACCTCTGCCGCTGTTTCCTTCTCCTCGGTCCTTTGTATAAGTTGTCTTTCTTTGCGTGCATCGCCACTGTAACTCCTGGTGTTGCCGTTGCTTGTAGCGCTGGTTGTAGTTTTCTTCCCGCCAAGAAAGTCTGGAAGGTCGAACAGCGAGCCCCAGCCGGTGATTAAGTACTGTTGGACAATGGCAAAGATCGATGATGTTGTCCAGTAAAGTGCGAGGCCAGCAGGAAAGCCCCAACCGATGAAGACGGTGATCAACGGCATGATATACTGCATCGTCTTCATTTGGGTGGCCATAGCATTAGTATCTTTGCCACTACTCATATTGGCAGTTTGAAGCTGTGACATGCGCAACTGCACAAATGTCGCCAGGCCCGCCAGAATCGGTAGCACATGGGTCGGGTCTGGCGCTCCCAGGTTGATATGGACGCCCAGGAAGGCAAACCAGTTGAGATACAGATTCAACTGCGATAGCGAATGAAAATGGGGCAAGAATGGATAGATGATGTTGTTGATATTACCCAGTTTAGGGCTTCTTAATACGTTGTTCAGAGCGAAAAACAAGCCATAGAGAACGGGCAACTGGATGAGCAATGGAAGACAGCCAGCTAAAGGCCTCACACCGTAGGCTTTCTGGATCGCTTGTATTTCCTGGTACTGCGCCTGCCTGTCCTTTGGGTACTTCTTACGAATTTCCGCCATCTGCGGCTGAATCGCTTGCATTGCCTTTTGCGACTTGAGTTGTTTCACCGTCAGAGGAAACAACACCAAGCGCAGCATGATCGTCAGAACGATGATTGAGAGAGCTAGATCACCAAAGAGGCGATATAGCAGTATCAATACATTAAAGATGGGATATGTGAAGATAAGATTAAAAAAGGTGCCTATCTGACCCACGAGATCTTTCCTGCCTTCCTCGATCTAGTCAGCCAGGCGTTCTGGGACTGGATCATAGAGATTGCCGTGATAGAAGGGCTGACAACGCACGATGCGTTTTATAGTCAGCCATCCTCCACGGAAAAAGCCAAAGCGTTGAATTGCTTCATACCCGTATTCGGAACACGAGGGTGTGAAGCGGCACGATGGAGGTAGGACGACCGACAGCGTGCGTTGATAGAGACGAATGAGAAAAAGTGCGATATATTTCACTGCCGAAGTCCTCTTATTTCGCTCAACAAATGTATCCTATTTATGCGCGAGGCTGAGAAGGCCCGCTCGGCGCAGTAGCGTCGTAATATCTTGTTCAAGTGCATGGAGGTCGGCGGTAACGGTGGCATTTCTTGCGCTAAGCACGATGTCCCAGTTTTTGGGAAGCTCAGGCAGAGATGACCGTATAGCCTCACTCAGCAGACGTTTAATATAATTACGTTCTACAGCATGTTTCGATATACGTTTACTGACTACAAAACCAATACGTAGTCTTGATACTTCGTTTGGCATCCAAGCAAGTATAAGCAGCCGAGACGCAAGACTTCGTCCCTGCTGCCTTACCCGCTGAAACTCACTCGTTTTTCGCAGGCGTAGCTCACGATTGAGTGCCATGCTACACCATTGACCGATACATCAGTCTTACACAACAGTGAGACGCCAGCGCCCTTTGGCGCGGCGAGCTTTGAGTACGCGACGGCCATTGCGGGTCGACATACGTTTCATAAATCCATGTTCACGTTTGCGCGGAATGCGCTTTGGTTGCCAGGTGCGTTTCATTGAAAACCCTTTCTCCTCCACTTGGGAATATGTCTTGTAGATTATAGCCGCTATGCCTACAAGCTGTCAATTGTGGAGACAGAAGGTCAGGATTCTTTGAAACGTAATAGCACACGGCCCAGCTTTATTTCATCGTTGTCGTGCAGAGGGGCTGGCGTTTTAGGGGCCAGCTTCTGACGATTGAGGAAGGTGAAATTGGTACTGTTTTCGTCCTCCAGCATGTACTGGCCATTTTCGGAAAAAATGCGTGCATGCATACGCGATACGCCACCCTCTTCTCCACCGTGGGGGGTAAGATCCACGTCGGGGAAAATGTTGCTGACGGCATCCTCGCGGCCAATAAGCACGTTATCTTTGCCGCTCAGATCAAATTCTTGATTGTCGGCCTCAACGATCAAGCGTGCATTCAAGGCAGAAGCCGAGACAGCGGGGGCGACTGCTGGCTCGGAGGATGCAGCAGGTGCGGAGGCGGCAGCATTTGTAGCAGCAGGTGCGCCTAACATGCTACCGCAGTTTGAGCAGAAGGCTTCGCCAGCAGGATTTTCCGCGCCACATGATGGACATATCTGGGTACCTGCGGAAGTGCCTGTCGGTGCAGGCGAATCTGCCGGACCAGACGCGGCAGTCGCTACCGGTGCAGCACCTGCAAGAGGCTCGCCGCACTCATCGCAAAAGGCGGAACCATCGGGATTTTCATGACCTAAGGAACAAACTACTGTCATGATACACTCTCCATTTCTCTTTATTCTCGTGGGTGCAACGAATTGCGCCCTTACAATTTGAACAATGGTGGATGCAATGAATTGCATCCGCACATATTAAACTAGGGTAAAATGTCGTCTAAGCGCTGGGTCAGTTTGCGCGTCTTGTTGCCAATCGACTTTACCTGTTCTTGTGAAATTTGCTGGCCCTGATTGATCTGTTCGAGGGCAGCCTGGGTTTCTTCGTCGAGGACGCGAGTCACGTTGGGTGCCAGGCGGGTTGTGGCTTTGCCTGTGCGCTTGTATTCATCCAGTACGCGGGTCACAAGACGATGAGCATTTGCTTTTTCAGCAAAGTTCATGACGGTGGCATTGACCGGAGCCGACTGATTCGCATCGGTCGTGAAGGTCACTTTGATATCATCACGCAAGCTTTCACCTGTAAGGCCCGTAATGGGCACATCGTAGGTAAGTTCAGCCTGGGCGATGCGGAAGAGACCGGCGGGACGTGGATCTATCATCAACTCAACCAGTACAGATTGAGGTTTGTCTTTCTCCAGGTCGCCGAGTGGGATGATGATCTGGCGATCTGAGAGAACGGATTGGCCAAGATCACTAATAATAGGTAGGACTTTCACGGCTTTTTTAGGGCTGACACCTGCTGGCAAGCGGAGCGTGAGCGTCGCATTACGAATTGCTACGTCCACTGCGCTTTGTATCTGTTGTTGGAAGATGGTCAAGGCATCAGATGGGTCACGAATAAATTCGGCAGGCATACCACCACTGAGTTGCCCAATGGTATCGAGCAAGTCTTCATCCCAATCAGCTCCAATGCCGAGGGGGTAGATGGCAATGCCGTTCGCGGCAGCATCACGAGCGAGCTGGCGGCAGCGATCCGAGTCGCCGTAGGTAACACCATCGGTTAGCAAGATCATACGGTTGATCGCATGGGGGATATTCCAGCGGCGTAATTCGTTTAAGCCCTGAATCATACCAAGCGACATTGTTGTACCGCCAGCGTCACGAATCTGATCTATGGCATTCTTCATACCGATAGGATCATTGGCGGGCATAGAAGGTATAACGACCTGCGATGTATCGTCAAAGATCACAACCGAGACGTAATCGGTTGGCTCCAGGCGATCGATTACCTGCTTGACCGCTTCCTTGACGTTGCGAAGTTTAGCGCCTTTCATGGAGCCTGAATGGTCAAGTACGAGAGCAAAATTGAGCGGCATGCGCACCTGGGCCATCATTTCGGTTGGCTGGGCTTCTATTAAAGCGTATGCCACCTGACTTCCGCCAGTAACTGGCATGAAGTCTTTACCTAACTGGTGTGCGAGAGTTACCTCACCGGGCATAATAGATCAGCTCCTTTCATTCATAAGCTGAATTAGTATATCATATTGCGATTTTTGTAAGACACGCCTTAACGACGCTACCGCGTCTAGCCTTCGGCTCAAAGGCGTGATAGGAACGTAACGTTTATCGGATATAAACGATGACAGCACTGACGTTGTCTTCTCCGCCATTTTTATTGGCTGCTTCAATCAGTTGCGCAGAGGCCATCTGCGGATCGGGCACTTCATTGAGAATACTTTCGATTTGCGGATTACGCACCATCTCCCATAAGCCGTCTGAACAGCTTAGCAGAATATCGCCGGGATGCAATTGTTGTTTGAACACGTCGATCTGTACATTTGGTTTGTCGCCTAGGCTGCGGAAGATCTGACTGCGCTGTGGATGGGTATAGACCTCATCTGGTTCGATCAAACCACCTGCGACAAGCTGTCCCACCAGGGAATGATCGGTTGTTAATTGATAAAGCTGCTTGCCACGCATCATGTAGGTGCGGCTATCACCCACATTGATGATATAGGCATGATCCCCTGCGATCATGAACCCTGTGATAGTCGAACCCATGTCGGTTTTATCACGCTGGTTCATTTGCACGAGCGTTGTATTGGCATCTTCAATTGCACCATGAAACATTGCCACCAATCCATCTTCATCGGGCAGATTTGCTTGTCCTCCGCTCTTCTCTGAAGCAAGTGGAGTGCCAAGTAGTTCACGTACCATGCGTTCGGCAATGATATTGATGGTTGTGCGGCTTGCGACCTGACCATTATCATGCCCACCAAGGCCGTCAGCGACAATAAACACGCCTGTAGGTACTGACAGCGATTCGTGTACGCGCTGGAGTTGCAGGATGAGGATACTGTCTTCGTTGGGTTCGCTGCGCCTTACATCCCCGGCATCCGAATCGCCTGCAGCAACCAGATGAACGCCATTAGGGAAGGCGTTTCGTGGTACCTGAGGCTGTTCGATCATATAGGTGCGGCCTTGATCGACAAACGTATTCACAATATTCCCTTGCAGGACATTTGCGTCGGCTTGAGCATCTGTAGAGGGCGCTCCAGCAGGACCATATTCATGCATGATGTAGGGGACATTAAGCAGACTTGCGCCGCAATCTATACAAAACTCATCACCTTCGGCATTTTGCTCAGATCCACAGTTCCAGCAGTGCTGGTAGCCTTGCCGATCAATGACTTGGTAAACGTGTTCCTGCGGATTTTCACTGATGCCTTGAGTGATCTCGTAACGGCCATGCATAATTGTGCCAACTGGTAAGGAAGAGAAACCGCCTGACGGCTGCTGAGTACCGGTAGATTGCATGACACCTGGAGGTGGCATAGTACCTGGAGATGGCATGGCATTGGTGGATGGCATGGCACCCGCAAGGGGTGCCACTACAGGTCCTTGCGCTGATTGCTCCGGCTGATTGGATGGTGTTTGCTGCATTGTGTCATCCTTTTCCTGTATAGGAGTCTGATTTATCGCGTCCCTGTTTCCTGTATCTGCCGCTTCATCGGTCATACCTGTTGCTTCATGCTCTTGTGAAGAGGGCGGTAGTGATGACGAAGTTGCCTGGGCTGCCTCGGAGGGAGATGAAGCTGTATTTGGCTGAGAGACAGGCGGCGGAGGTGGAATAGGTATATATTCATCCTCCTGAGATGGCGTCATGCTGACTGTTGGCATATCGGCAATGTGCTGCTGTTCAGGCGCAGGAGCAGATGTTGATGGAACTGCCGCCATATCTGCACTACCGTTTACTGTTCCTGCTTGAGACGCGAGAGTATTGAAAGATGCTCCACTGATGGCCCCTACTGACTCCTGTTGTTCCTGATCTTGCTGCCATATGCGATTATGGAGTGCCGCCATTTTTTCAGGTGTAAGGACCTCGGTTGGAGCAGCGCTTATATCCTCAATTTCCTCGGCATTACCACTTGCATTGGTTTGGGTAGTGAGGGAGAGTGAGGGTGTGGATGCAATTGATTGTGGTGATCTACATTTTCCTGTACGGTAGTAGCAGGCGCAATTGATTGCGCCTCTACATTTGGGTGCAATGGGTGGCCACAACTTTTACAGAATTTCGCGTCATCGCGGTTTGGTGTATTGCATTTCGGACAGTTCATTCCTGCCCTCCTTCTACGACATTTGTTTTTGTAATCGGGTTGCTTCAATGCTGTTTGGGTCGCGTTGGAGACATTCGCGCACCATTTGCCGCGCTTCGGCCTTCTTGTTCGTCTTTAAATAACACGAAGCCATTGCGCTATAGATTTCAGCGGTCTCCGGACTTTGCTGGCGGGCCTGTTCCAATGCGCTAAGTGCGTGTTTCCACTCTTTTACCTTCATATGGGCACGGCCCAACTCGTACCAACCCTCCCAGAGGGCTGGTTCGCGCTGTGTAGCCTGAAGCAGGACGCTGATGGCAGGTCGAGGTTGATTCATCTGCATGTAGAGTCGGCCAAGGGCGACCAGGATCAGCGCATGATCAGGATTAATTTTAAGGCCCTCCAGGAAATAGGCCTCGGCCTCGCGATTGTAGCCCTGATGCATCGACACCATGCCAAGCTGATAGTAGATGGCAGAGTCCTTCGGCGCAAGCTTCAGCGCATTCTTGAATGCCGCAACGGACTGAGGATAGAGCGCCAGGTCATGATAAGACATACCGAGCTGAAAGTAGGCATCGAGTGCATCTGGTTTTACTTTGGCAGCCTGCTCAAATTCCTCAATAGCAAACTTCAAATTCTCACTGAAGAGATGCTTATCTTTGTATTTGACGGATTGTCCATACTGTCGATAGGCACGACCAAGGTTATACAACACATCATAGGAAGGTTTGCCGGGTGTGCCAAGACTCTGGGCCAGTTTAAACTGATTCACTGCTTCGATATAGTTTTTGCTGTTGAGATATTGTAAACCAAGCCGGTATGCCCCGAGCGGATCAGGCGCAGGAGCGCCGACGGTCACCGGACGAGATGAGATGGTGGGTTGTGATTGTACTGGCCTGGCTCGAATAGGTGCTCGTATGGTTGTTTGTGCAGCCAAGCGTGGTGGCACAAGTGTAGCACCAGCAGTCAGCGGTTGTCCACAATTCTTACAGAACTTGGCAACCGGGCGATTCTGATAATGGCACTTTGGGCAGATCAGTGGAGCCTGCGGAGCGCTGTTCATTTTTCCCTGGTTCTGGGGCACAATAATGGTAGCATTTGGCGAAATCGCAGGAATCTGTACAGTGGCAGGTGCAGCATTGTTTGGTAAGCAGTGCTGCAGAGCCATACGCATGGCTTCGGCGCTTTGAAAGCGTTGTGCTGGGTCTTGCTGCATAGCCTTGATAATGACTTGCTCCACCGGACAGACGACCCTGTTTCCTATTTGAACGGTGCGCAGGCGCGGATTCTTCGCATAAATGCTGCCGGAGGCGGGCGTCTGGATCGGATCTGGCTCATGGTTGGTGAGCAAATGATACATCGTTGCGCCGAGCGAGTAAATATCCGAGCGAGCATCGGTCTGAACCAGCTTACCCGGGTTCTGCGGGGAACGGCGTTGTCCGGGGGCAGTAATCGATCCCAGATGCTCCGGAGAAGCATAAGAAATCGTTCCAAGGTTCTCCGTATTTGTGCGCTTATTTGGATCGAAGATACGAGCAATGCCAAAGTCGATCAATTGCACCTCGTTATTGGGCGTGATCATAATATTGCCGGGCTTGAGATCACGCAAGATGATGGGTGGCGTACGCGAGTGGATATAGCTGAGCGCTTCACATACCTGCATCATCCAGTGAATGACTTGATCCTCATCGAGTGGACCTTTGCTGTCTTCCAGAATCTTCTCCAGGCTGCGGCCAGGAACGAATTCCATGACGAAGTAATAGTTTCCACGCTCTTGGAAACTCACGGCAAGCGAGGCAATATGTTGATGCTTCAGGCCACGAAGCAGAATGATTTCTTTATTGAAGCGTTCAATGGCTGCTTTGCGATCTTCCTCACTGGTATTGGGATTGATAAGTAGCTCTTTTACCGCATAAAAGAAAGAAGGTGTACCCACCTGCTCTACTTTATAAACGGTTCCCATGCCACCTTCACCGAGCACCCCAACAATTTTAAATTTTCCATCTAAGACAGTACCTATAGGAAGTGACATATCACGGTCCTTATTAATTGAGGGTGGGCACAAGGTTCCCTATCCCATCAGGTTCCATCCCAGCCCCTACAATGAAACCGCTTCTAGTGAGCACTGACGTGTACCACTACAGCGGTGATATTGTCTTCACCACCATTGGCATTGGCCATATCGATCAATGTATCGCAGATTGTCTGCGGACTGCTTTTTTCGCTGAGTACCCTGAGCAAGTCGTCATGGCGTACCATTTCCCATAGCCCATCCGAGCAGAGCAACAGAATATCGCCATCACGTAAGACTTCATGGAAGACATCCGGGTCAACGGACTTGTGCCCGGCTCCCAAGGAACGATAGATTAAATTGCGTTGTGGATGGGAGTAGACATCTTCTGGCTCAATTTGCTTTGCTTCTACCAACCTGGCGACCAGGGAGTGATCTTTTGTCAATGGCTTGAGCTCACCATTGCGCAGCAGATAGGTGCGGCTATCACCGATGTTGGCAATATAGGCATGGTCGTTTTGTATAAGTACAGTGGTCACGGTACATCCAAGCCCACGGGCGGACGATTTCTGCTCACCATAGCGCAAAATGGCCTTATTCGCTTGTTGAATGGCGTCTTTCAGTTGATCTTCTACGTTTTTGGTGATGGGTGTCTCTGGCAACTTGCGGGTCCTGTGTTGCGTGGTAGCTATTTCTTCTGGCTTCATGGTCGGCATTTTGATGGTTGCGTCATCGTCAGGAATCGAGGAAGGAGACAATTTGATGGTCGGTTGATCGGCAACAGGTACAAAGAAGGTGCGAAGGGCATCACTGATTTTTTCTACGGCCAGTTTGCTGGCTACTTCTCCAGCCTGGTAGCCGCCCATTCCATCCGCGACTATGAAAAGGCCCCGATCTCCCTCTTCTGAGGATTCGATACGCTTATAGGGCATATCTTCATTTTGTTCTCGTTGTTTCCCAACATCAGTTTTATCTGCAGCAGTGAGTTTCATTGACATAGGTATTCACCTCACAAATCGAACGTTTTTCTGGAGTATTCATATATGCTCCACTGGTTTTAAATCAATATAACATATAGGTGTTTTTATGACAAATGAGCGGGTGAAGCGGGCCGATAAAGCAGGCTTGTGGTTCACCCTGCAGACATTTATAGATATTCCAAATCCACATGTTCTCTAGACAATACATAATTTATACGAGTAAGAAGGTGGAAGGTTGTAGGGAGCCGATAAATCAGCAATGAGCACGAGAGGTCCTGAGCGGTAGTGAAGGATGACAATGTGCTCTGCAAGCTCCACTGAAGCTCCTACTGTTCCGATTTCGGTCTTGCGCGAAAGTACATGCGAATGGCGGTGCCTTTAAAGCTGAAAGCTTCGCGTAAGCGATTCTCCAGGTAGCGTTCGTAGGAGAAATGCAGCGCCTGTGGATCATTGACGAAGAAGACGAAGGTTGGTGGATTCACCTGCGTTTGCGTCGCATAGTATATCTTCAGCACCTTATTGCGCACTACGGTCGGGTTATGGCGACGAACTGCCTCGCGAACGACTTCATTGAGACGGGAGGTAGGGATACGCAGGTAGCGCATATCGGCGATGTTCAGCACTGTCTCAAGTATAGACTGGACATGGTAGCCGGTTTTCGCGGAAGAGAAAATGATAGGCGCGTAAGGAATAAACTTGAGGCCTTCGGCGATGATACGGCGATAACTTTCAGCAGTCTCGATCTCCTCGTCAGGATGAGGTAGTTCACCTTCGCGGGCGGCACGTCTCTGTTGTTGGGCCAAGTCCCACTTGTTGACAACGACAACGACGCCCTTGGCTGCATCTTGAATCTCACCCGCGATATGGGTATCTTGCGCGGCCAAACCCTCGCTCGCGTCTATCAAAAGGAGCGCGACATCGCTACTCTCAATTGCACGGATCGAGCGCAGGACACTATATTTTTCGACGCCAGGTCCAACGCGTCCTCGCCGACGGATACCGGCAGTGTCAACGAGAATTAGCTTTCTGCCTTGAAACTCCACTTCGGTATCGATTGCATCGCGGGTCGTGCCTGGCACATCACTCACAATAGCCCGCTGTGTGCCAAGGATGGCATTGAGCAGGGATGATTTGCCGACATTGGGTCGACCAACAATGGCGATGTGTGGGATAGTTTCTTCCTCTTCGCCTTCAGGTCCCTCTTCTTCAGGAGGGAGCGCTTCTACGATGAGGTCTAGCAAATCGCCCGTGCCGGTCCCTTGAGAGGAGGAGATGGGAATAGGTTCATCAAGGCCAAGGCGATAAAATTCAACAACATCCTGGCGACGTGCAGCGTTATCGGCTTTGTTGGCAGTAAGAATGACGGGCTTTTGAGAGCGGCGCAGCAGATCAGCAACTTCTTCATCAGCGGCAGTGATGCCGGTGCGAGCATCGACCATGAAGACGATGACATCTGCTTCCTCGATGGCTAACTGTGCCTGGGCCTGAACATGTTTCATGATGTCGCCAGGTTGCCCGTTGAGTCCGACCTGACCCAATGGAATATCAGTGCCTAATTCAAGGCCACCGGTGTCGATGAGAATAAAATCTCGGCCATTCCAGTCGGTATCGCCATAGATGCGGTCACGGGTGGTGCCGGGTAAATCTTCGACGACGGCGACCCGTTCGCCTATCATGCGATTGAAAAATGTGGATTTGCCGACATTAGGTCGGCCTACGATTGCGACAAGTGGCTTCATAATAAGCCTCCTCCCACCCTGTACCATAAGTAAGGCACCCGCAAAGGGGTGCCCCTGTTAAAAGCGTTTTTGTGTTGGCTGTATTATATCATAAATGAGGAACTAATTTCATAGACATCGGTGCTATGCAATAGCCATTCGATGCCAAGAAAAGGCTCGGAGGGGATTTCCGATATGCTACACTTGCTGAATATACATCAGAAAAGGCTCAACAGGGGATTTCCGATATGCTACACTTGCCGTAGAATACACTACTAAAAGATGTAGGTAGGGGGACCTTGTTTTTTATGGCAGGCTTGTGGGATAACTTGATGAAACGGTTGGTGGGAGCCAACCCAGAGCACTTTCTCACTTGGTTAGTCGGTCAGGCAACGTTTGTGGCCATGCTGGACAACGAACTGAAGAGCCAGAATTTGTTTGCTGACGCCTTGCTCCATATGCAACGACAGGGGAGGGCTGGGTTACTGCACATTGAGTTCCAGACGTATAGTGATTTCGAGATGGGACAACGTCTGCTGGACTACAATGTGTTTGCTTCCCATCAATATGAGCATCGTCCCACCTCCACCTACGTGATCTATTTGCGTAAAGGGGTTGGGTCAGGCAACGTTTGTGGCCATGCTGGACAACGAACTGAAGAGCCAGAACCTGTTTGCTGACGCCTTGCTCCATATGCAACGACATGGGAGGGCTGGGTTACTGCACATTGAGTTCCAGACGTATAGTGATTCCGAGATGTTTGGTGGTTCTGCATAGATTGGAGATTTGACGAGATGGGACAACGGTTGCTGGACTACAATGTGTTTGCTTCGCATCAATATGAGCATCGTCCCACCTCCACTTACGTGATCTATTTGCGCAAAGGAGTCGAGGTGGCCGAATCTCCCTACATTCGGCGCTCGATTGATGGCGAAGAAATCCATCGTTTTTACTTTAAAGTGATAAAACTATGGGGAGCTTCGCTCAGAGGAACTTCTGCAAATGGAGTTGAGTGGTTTGCTTCCGCTGCTGACATTGACCGATGGCGGGAAGCGGCCTGAAGTGGTTAAGGAGATGATTGAGACGCTGGGATCGGCACAGGAATTCGATTTGCTGGCGATCTCACAAATCGTGGGGGGTTTAGTCTTCAAGGAAGGTTCTGAAAGAGAGTGGTTCAGAAGGAGGTTTCATATGTTTCAAGATATCTTGCGGGAGTCATGGGTCTATCAAGAAATTGGGCAAGAGTACCTTGAGAAGGGCGGAAGAGGGCATCGAAAGGGAACGTGAACGACGGATACAAGATCAGCGAGGCAATGCTTTGAGCGATTGTGCAGTGGCATTTTCCAGAAGTGATGGCTTTGGCGAAACAACAAGCTGATGCCATTCCAGATCAGAGGGTGTGGACGGCGATGAATTCCTAAATTGTAGTATGCTCGAGACGGTTGAGGAGGCCAGGAAGATACTTCTTGACGCACATAAGGGTGAAAACAAGCACTGAATTAAAATGAAGTGGCTCTATCTGAACAATTCGGTTACCGACCGACCATCATGGATGCGGCTAATTGCTCCGGCGAAGAGTTCGGCTACCGAGAGCACAGTTAGATTGGGAAGATGCTTCTGCTCGGAAAGGGGAATGGAGTCGGTGACGATGATTTCTTTGATGGGGGCACTTTTGAGGCGTTCAATGGCGGGGCCGGAGAAGATGCCATGGGTGGCGCAGCAATAGATGTCGCGAGCGCCATGCTCGTGTACGACGCGGACAGCCTGCGTCAGTGAACCGGCGGTATCAATCTCGTCATCGATAATCAGGGCATGCCTGCCTTCTACGGAGCCAATGATGCCCATCGCTTCGGCAACGCTGTCATTGCCATGTCGTCGTTTCTCGATGATGGCGAGCGGGGCATTGAGGCGATCGGCGAGGTGACGGGCTTTCTTGGCAAAGCCCTCATCGGCGGAAACTACTGTAAAGTCGTCCAATTCTTTTTGCACAAAGAAACGAGCCTGAATAATCTGGGCAGTCAGTTCATCGACGGGTATGTTGAAGAAGCCCTGAATCTGGCCGGCGTGCATATCCATAGTGAGGACGCGGCTAGCGCCTGCGACGGTGATGCAGTCGGCGATAAGACGGGCGGTGATTGGGACGCGAGGCTGATCTTTCTTGTCGGTACGGCCATAGGCGTAGTAGGGAATGACGGCGGTAATACGGGCAGCGGAGGCGCGTTTGAGGGCATCGATCATGATGAGCAGTTCCATGATAGAGCGATTGACCGGAGAGCTGAAAGGTTGAATCACAAAAACGTCGCGGCCACGCACATTATCATTGATTTTTACGAAGATATTTTCATTGCTAAACTGAAACACATCTGCATCGCCAAGTGGAATGTGCAGATTTCGGCAGATAGCAGCCGCTAATGGGCGATTTGCGTTTCCTGTAAAGACACTTAGATCTTCCACGAGCACCTCCTGGTTTTTTTGATTATAGCATAATCGAACATTTATGTAAACAGCAATAGCTTGCAGGCGTATAGTTGAGTTTGACTGCCAGGATGGTCGCTCCACATAGCTATAAGCAAAATTACCGAAGGTATTGACAGTTCAGCTATAGCAGCAGATAATAGCGGTTGAAAACTACAAATAGTTCGCGGTGGAAGCGACGAAACTGCAACTTTTGTAGAATATTTCTCATACTTCGGGTGAGTTAAGCGCATTTCAATTATTGGGGAACTCACCGATCGCAAAGGCGATCCGCCTTGACATAGCTGGCCGGACTGTGCATGCGTGTTCCTGAGAATAGTTCAGGAGGCGATCATGATAGGAACAACTACCCTCCTCCAAGTTGCAACACTAGGACGATTTGAAGTACGCCGTCAGCAGGAACTTCTGAACGGGGGAAATTGGAGTCGTCGTAAAGTTAATGATCTCTTCAAGTTGCTCCTCTCGTCAGAACAGCATCGCCTTCACCGCGAACAAGTTCAGGAGATTCTCTGGTCGGCATCTTCCGCTGAACAAGCTGCTAATTCCTTCGGTAAGACCCTCTATTTGTTGCGTAGAGCGCTTGAGCCGGACCTCGTAGCGGGCAAAGGCAGTTCTTCGGTGTATGTCCTTCTCGATCATGATACGCTAATGCTCATTCCAGATAGTATACGTATCGATGCTGATATATTTGAGTCTACGGCTAAACAATTGCAGGCCAAATTGCGTAGCTATACAGGCAAAGACTCCAATACAAAGAGGGAAGTCTCCTTCCTTGATGAGTTTGATGCCGCACTGTCTCTCTATCAGGGTGACTTCTTGCCAGAAGATTTGTACGAAGACTGGTCTCAGCGGAGGCGTGATCGGCTGCGCCGTATCCATAGCTGGCTGTTGGAGAATGCCGCTGAACTGGCTTTGGCGAGTGGTCTAGGATTGGAGGCACGTGAATATTTTTCGGCACTATTAGAACATAACTCTGCCGATGAGCAGACGCACCGCCAACTCATGCTGGTCTATGCACGTATGGGGCGGCGCAGTGAGGCCTTGAATCAATACTTAGCCTTACGCAAGGCACTCAAAGAGGAACTACATGCTTCCCCTCTCCCGGAAACCAACGAACTGTTCCGCAAGATTCAGATGGGACAAATACCTGTAGACCTAACAGAGTCCAATCGTCAAGCTCGATTGATCGGGGATACAGCCGATGTATCGGTTGCCTTCAATTCTTTTACCCCTTCGCCCGTCAATGTACAGAAGAACCAGGGAACGCGGATTCCTACGGATGAACTTGTAGCTCGGCAAGACCAGGAGATGGCGGATGGAACAGCCACCATAGCTACTACTACTGCTGCAAGTCACCTTGATCCCGACCGTATTTTGAAGGCCGAGCTGGTGGGGCGCGAGGAAGAAATTTCGCGTATGCAACGTGCCTATAATCAGGCACGCAGTGGACAGCAACGCGTGATCTTTCTCTCCGGCGAGCCAGGTATTGGCAAGACTCGCCTGGCACGGGAGTTCACCCACTGGGGAGAGGAAACGCAGCAGGCTACAGTATTGTGGGGTTACTGCTATGAAATGAGCGGTCTCTTGCCTTACCAGCCAATTGCAGATGCGATTAACGCACATGTACAGATATGCAGCCCTGAAAAACTGCGTGACATCCTGGGAAATAGCGCGGTGGATCTTGCTAAAATTGCACCGGAGGTACGCATCAAACTCCCCGATCTGCCAGCACCAGAACCACTAGGCCCAGAAGGCGAACGTCGCAACCTGTACAGTGCGGTTGCTCGCTATTTTAGTGCCTTGGCTTTAGAGGCTCCATTGGTCATTATCCTGGATGATTTACAATGGGCTGATGCAGCCACATTGCACCTGCTCAGCTTTTTGACTATGCAATCAGGAGTAGATCCTCTCGATCACACAGATCTAGCAAGCAATACTAGTGCCGTTCCAATGTACCTACTGCTTTACCGAGCTGATGAGGTGCATGTGACACATCCTTTACGTGGGTTGATTGCATCGCTTGCTCGCAGGGGGATTGGTGAAGAGGTACGCTTGCAACGGCTGTCCGAAGAGCAAGTAGAACAACTTCTGGTCAGTATCGCAGGGCAGCGCGTTGGACCAGCTTTCGTCAGTGAGATTTATCAACAGACGGAGGGAAATCCTTTCTTTATCGGCGAAGCCATTCGCTCTCTGATCTTCGAGGGAAAAGTTCGATGGACTGGAGAGCGTTGGCAGGCAACTGTCGATATCAGCGAATTAGAGTTACCACAAAGTGTGCGGCTATTGATTGAACGACGGTTGATGCAGCTCACTCCTGAATGCCGTACGACACTGACGCAGGCCGCTGTCATAGGGCGGGAGTTTAGTTCCGCGCTGCTCTGCCAGGCACTCAACCTGTCCGAAGAAGTTGTTGCGGAACATATAGACAGCGCTATCCAGTTCCAAATCCTTACCTCCCTCTTCGATGCTAATCACGCTGCACATAGGGGCGGATTTATCGGGCCTACTGTCGATGTATTGACTACTGATGGTGTCCCGGTGCGAGATGTAGACCTCGCATTTACCCATGACAATTTCCGCGAAGTCTTGTATCGCTGGCTCAACCCATTGCGACGACGAGTGTTGCATCGCCAGGTAGCCCAGGCCATCGAGTCTCGCTATGGGACTCAGTTGCAACCGTACTATAGTACACTTGCATATCATTATCAAATAGGTGAGAAGCCTGTACAAGCGGTGGACTATCTGCTGAAAGCCGCATATCTTGCAAGTAGCATCTACGCTTTTACCGATGCTGCAAACTACATGAAAACCGCGATTGACCTGTTGATAGGCGATGCCGAGCGCGCTCGTCGCGCTACACTGTTGCATCAATTAGCCAACATCTATCTGTTCACGGGCTACACGGATCAGGCTGTGAAAGCTGGTCTGGCTGCGTGCGCGCTATGGCGTGATCTAGATGATATTGAAAAGCAGGCGGATACCTACCTGGACGTGGCCTTCTTTTCTCACTGGCAGGGTCGCGAATGGGAGGCTGTTCAATATATTCAATCTGCCCTCGAATGTCTGAAGGCTGATGTACGTACCAACGTAGAGATCGATGTATCGCACCCAGCGCCGATTGATAGGCCAAATGCAGGTCATGAAACGAGACGGCAGGAAATCTACTTGACCGCTAAAGCCTACAGCCAATGGGGCATGGCCGCGACAATCATGGGAGAGATACCGCAAGCCATCGAAAAGTTGCATCAGGCAGACGCGCTCCACCAACAAATTGGAGGAAATGATGCTTTTATTTCGATAGTATCCTTATGGTCGCTTAGCTGGTGTGCATTTCTCACCGAGACTCCCCGGCAAATGCTCGAATACGCATTGCAAGCAGTAGAGGTTTGCCGCAGATCAAATAAACCTGAATGGGAACCGATGATGAACTATACTGCTGCCTGGGCCTATATGCTGCTTGGACAACTACCCGAGGGTGAGCAGGCTGCACGCGAAGCTCTCAAGAAAGCGGAGCAGCTTGGTGTAGTAGGTGCTCAGGGATGGGCAAATCTTGTGCTAGCATTTCTTGCTATCCAGGCAGGACGGTGGGAGGAGGCGCAGCAAGCGGGGGATAGCGCATGTGCTATCGCTACTATGCTACATGATGTAGACTTACAGGCGCGTGTTCTATGGGGTCGCAGCGTATGCGCGGGGTGGCAAGGCGATTGGGAGCGGGCCATTTCTGAAGTGCAAGAGGCATTGCAACTAGCCCGGCAAGAGGGTGGAATCTCATTAATGGTCTATCCTTACTTACTGGTACAGGCTGCGAAAGCATACTTTCACGCGAGCAAGTCTGAAGAGGCTCAAATGTATCTCGATCAGGGTATGCAACTTGCACAAAGCCGCCGATATCGTCAACTTCCTGCTATCGGTCTGCGCCTACAAGGCCGTATCTGGACGGCACAAGGGAAGTTTGAGGAGGCTCAGCCCTGTTTCAAACAATCTCTGAGCGAGCTTTTGGCAATGGATGATACGGTGGAGTATGCTCGTACGCAAGAGGCTTATGGCTTGTTCTACCTTGCGCGTAACTTGGAAGGTGATTTTGAACGCGGACAATCACTTATTAAAAGTGCACAGGTGACATTTGAGAGGTTAGGAGTGAATGGATAGCGGAACGAAAACGGAAGTATACTATTGACTTGAAATTTTTATTGCTAAAGGGTATTATTCCATTTAAGGATATAGTTCCTATGTAGTATTCGTAGTGGGCAGCTCTTCCGCTTATTTCTGCTGGAATCTAATCATAGGCTGAGTCGCTCTTCTTGCTTGCTTAATAAGTAAGAGATGTGTTAGTTGCTTATGTTACTCTTCTCGGTGTTCATGAAAGGAAAACCTTTTGAACAAACGCGTGACCGCCCTATTTGTTTTCGCATTACTGGCCCTCGTCACTCTGCTAGCGCCCTCACAAAGTTTCGCCTCTAGCGGTCATACCGCCTTTAAGTCAAGCTACGTGTGTTCGGCCGCACCGGTAGGTTATGCGCGATGTAATGCCATTTTAGTGACTTCCACTAATAGCTCTGCCGTTACCCCGAATAGCAGTCCATCGGGATACCATCCCTCCGACCTCCAGTCTGCCTACAATCTTCCCTCGGCGTCAGCAGGTAGTAGTCAGACAGTGGCTATTGTTGATGCCTATGATGATCCCAATGCAGAAGTCGATCTAGGCGTGTATCGTTCGCAATTTGGCCTATCGCCTTGCACGACAGCCAATGGTTGCTTTAGGAAGGTAAATCAGGCAGGAGGTACTACATATCCTAGAGCTAATACCGGATGGGCTGAGGAAATCTCGCTTGACCTGGATATGGTCAGTGCCATCTGTCCTAATTGCCATATCTTGCTGGTGGAGGCAAGCACCAACAGTAACACAAACCTGGGTGTTTCCGTAAATGAAGCTGCGACTCTGGGAGCCAATGAGATCAGCAATAGTTATGGAGGCAGTGAGTCCAGTATCGACCTAACCTACGACACAAAGTATTATAATCATCCAGGCATCGCTATTACAGCTAGTTCGGGTGACAATGGTTATGGCGTTGAGTACCCGGCTGCATCTCAATATGTGACTGCCGTTGGTGGGACCACGCTGAATAGGGCCAGCAACTCGCGAGGCTGGACCGAGACGGTCTGGAGTGGTGCAGGCAGTGGTTGTAGCGCCTATGATCCCAAACCAAGCTGGCAGACCGATAGCAGGTGCAGTAGGCGGACAGTAGCTGATGTGGCTGCGGTTGCCAATCCTAATACAGGAGTCTCAGTCTATGATTCCTATCGTGAGTCTGGTTGGTTGGTCTTTGGCGGCACGAGTGTTGCATCTCCGATCATCGCTAGTGTCTATGCACTAGCTGGCAATGCAAGTAGCGTGAACTATGGATCATATCCATACAGTCATACCGGCAGTTTGTTTGATGTCACCAGTGGCAACAATGGAAGCTGTGGCGGCTCATACCTATGTACCGGCGAACCAGGTTATGATGGTCCGACAGGTAATGGTACACCAAACGGCACAGGTGCGTTCTAAAGGTTTCATGGTGTAGTAGAGGGAGGTTCCGAACCAGCCGGTTCGGGACCTCTTTTGCATAGTTTCAGTTCACACTTTTCAATCTCCGCGCCGCTTCTCTAGCCACTTCTTAATACTCGCCTCTTTTCCCTGGTGTCCTGGCTCATAATACCTCTGTCCTTTCAAACTCTCAGGTAAATACTCCTGGACCTTGATGGCGGGTGGCCTTTCGGGGTCATCGATTTGCATGTCTTTGTAGTAGTCATGGGCGTATTTGTAGTCTTTGCCGTAGTCGAGGTCTTTCATTAGCTGGGTGGGGGCGTTGCGAATCTGAAGAGGTACAGGGTCGTTGCGTGTTTGCTGCACAGCTTCCTGGACGCGGCTGTACGCCTCATATAAGGCATTGCTCTTCGGCGCGGTTGCCAGGTAAACTACTGCCTGTGCTAACGCAAGATTTGCTTCTGGTAGACCCACAAAATGCACCGCTTGCTGCGCGGCAACACAAACAACTAATGCTTGAGAATCCGCCATCCCAATGTCTTCAGAGGCAAAACGGATGAGGCGGCGCACGATATAGAGAGGGTCTTCTCCTGCTTCGAGCATACGGGCCAGCCAGTATAGCCCTGCGTCGGGGTCGGAACCACGCAGAGCCTTATGCAGCGCTGAGATTGTGTCGTAGTGCTGGTCGCCGCCTTTGTCGTAAAGAAGTGCACGATGCTGCATTACATCTTCGACGGTGGCTAATGCGATGTGAGAGGGCATCTTGGTTGAAGTTGCATTCCCATCTCCAGATGTGTCCCCTTGCGCAGCCAGTTCTAGTACATTAAGGGCGGTGCGAGCATCACCATTGGCAAAAACTGCGATCTGTTGTAAGGCGTTCTCGTCAACTGTAACGCCAGATTGGCCGAGGCCGCGTTCTTTGTCATTTAAGGCACGATGGAGAATCGTGAGTATTTGCTCTTCATTCAGGCCTTTGAGAGTAAAGACGCGGGTGCGTGAGAGTAGGGCAGAGTTGACCTCGAAGCTGGGATTTTCTGTGGTGGCACCAATCAGGGTGATGACTCCACGCTCGACGTGGGGTAAGACTGCGTCCTGTTGCGCTTTGTTGAAACGATGAATTTCGTCAATAAACAGAATGGTGCGCTGCTTTGAGAACTGGCGTAGCTTGCGGGCGTCTTCTACTACTTTACGTAGGTCTGCTACTCCAGCGGAGACGGCGCTGAGTGTGACGAAGTGTGCATGCGTAAGACGGGCAATCACTTCGGCTAGGGTCGTCTTGCCGCTGCCTGGTGGCCCCCATAAGATCATCGAGGGAATGCGGTCCTCTTCGATACTGCGGCGTAGAACTCGCCCTGGGGCTAGAAGGTGCTCCTGCCCAAGAATCTCGTCGAGGGTACGTGGCCGCATACGTGCTGCCAGCGGTTCGCCTGTTGATGCAGATGAGGAGGTATTCTTTTGTACAGATGGAACACTGCCCGAGCCGAAGAGCGATGATTGATCTGGCATAGCTTTCACTTCTCTGCTTTATATTTCCTGCTTCACTGTTATTATTTAATCATACTTGCAGACCACATTGTAATTGCAAGGCATATGCCTCTGTGAGGGACATACTAACGCATACTAAAAGCAATATACAAGTGCAACAACTGTGATGCTATACCGCTTCTAGTCATTCTTCTGAGGAAACTCATCCTGTTATAGGAGAACAAGCATCACAAAGGGTACAACTGCCACAGGTGACACAAGTGTCACAATGGCTTATAATCTTTCGACAGGCCGTTTCCGATATGATACACTAACATCAGAAATAAGTAGCAAGGGGATAATTGTTCGGTATGGCTGGCCTATGGGATAGTATCATGAAACGGCTGGTGAGGAACTATGCCAGACATTTTACTACGTGGTTAGCAGAGGATGCTGTCTTTGTAAGAGCGCTTGATGTGGAATTGCAGAATCAGCACCTTTTTGCTGATGCTCTGTTAGAAGTGATGCTGGATGATGTCTCAGCGTTGTTGCATATCGAGTTTCAAACCTACGATGACCCTGAAATGGCAGTTCGACTGCAGGAATACAATGTGCTGGCTTCTCGGCAGTATGAACGCCGTCCAGTGTACTCGTATGTAATTTATTTACGCAAGACTGGAGGGGTTGCTGTATCACCCCTTGTTCGGACGTTCCCAGGTAATAGAGATGTGCATCACTTTTTCTTTCAAGTGATCAAGCTGTGGGAGGTTCCCGCGGAACTACTTCTGCAAATGGGGTGGATTGGCTTATTGCCGCTCGTTCCTTTAACCAATGGAGGAAAACGGCCTGAAGCAGTCAAGGAGATGATAGATCGGTTAGCGGCAGTGCAGGAATTCGATTTACTGGCAATTTCGCAAGTGGTTGGTGGGTTAGTTTTTAAGAAAGGATCAGAACTGGACTGGTTCAAAAGGAGGTTCAATATGTTTCAGGATATTCTGCGTGAGTCATGGGTCTATCAAGAAATCGGGCAGGAGTATCTTGAGGAAGGAATTGAGAAGGGTATTGAGAAGGGACGTGAGGAGGAGCGCCACCAGGAACTTGAGCGACAGCGTGAACTGCTCATGAGTTTTGTGCAGAAACGTTTTCCGGAGACTATGGCCCTTGCGAAGCAGCAAGTCGAGGGCATTACAGACTTGGAAGTCCTGAGGAAAGTGTTTCTCAAATTGTTTGACGCCGAGACTGCTGATGAGGTTAAAAAGGTTCTTTTTGAGATAGACGATCATAAGAAGAAGCACTGAATTGAGCAGTTCACATTGTACTCACCGGGTCAATATCTACCTCCCAGCCTGGAGTTTCAATAACCCTCAATAGTGAATGCAGGTCGGGGCCACGGGCGATCATTTGCCAGCGGTATTTGCCACGTACACGTTCCATTAGCGCTGGGGCGGGGCCGACGATATCGGTCTGTTGCAGGCCGAGGCGATCAATCCACTCTTCTAGCCGTTCTCGGAGGAGCAGGGCTTCGTTCTGGGAGCGGCGGCGATTTTCGTGGCTGTAGGTAAATTTGACGAAGTGGCGGAAGGGTGGATAGGCGTAGCGATGGCGCGCTTCGATTTCGGCGGCGTAAAATTCATGGTAATCGTGGCGCGAGGCGGCTTCAATACAGAAATGTTGTGGATTGAATGTTTGAATGATTACCCTTCCGGCTTCCTCGCCACGCCCGGCGCGCCCGGCTACCTGGGTGAGCAGTGTAAAGGCTCGCTCGGAGGATGAGAAATCGGGCAGCATGAGCGCAATATCCGCTGAAATAACCCCAACCAGCGTCACCCCTGGAAGATCAAGCCCTTTGGCGATCATTTGCGTGCCAACCAGCACATCGGCCTCTCGATTGGCGAAGCGATCCAACAATTGCTCGTGAGCGCGTCGATTTTTTGCCGTATCACGATCCCAACGTAAGAGACGTGCCGAGGGAAAGTTGCGCGCAATAGTGTCCTCCACTTTCTCTGTGCCCAGACCAAAGTAGCGTATGCTGACGCTGTTGCACTGAGGACAGACTTGCAGCACTTTACTTTGCTGGTTACAGTAGTGGCAGAGCAAGATGCGCTCGGTTGAGTGATACGTTAGCGGTACATCGCATTGATCACACATCGCTACAAAACCGCACTCGCGACACAATACACAACTGGCCGCACCTCTGCGATTGAGGTAGAGGATTGCTTGCTGACCCTTGCTCAGTACCTGTTCAAGCTCGCTCTGTAAGCGGCGACTGAGAATGCTGGTATTGCCTGCATGCAGTTCGTTACGCAAATCGATCACTTCAACCGGAGGCAGGTCGGCACCGATACGGCTCGGCAACTTCACCAGGTGATACTCTTCCCGCTCAGCGTGATAAAACGTCTCGATCGAAGGCGTAGCGCTGCCCAGGACTACAGGAATATGTAAGATACGACCTAATGCAACAGCTACGCTGCGTGCATGATAGGTGGGTTTGCGCTCGTCCTGCTTATAGGCTGGCTCGTGCTCTTCATCAAGGATAATCAGTCCCAGGTCTGATAGAGGCGAAAAGAGGGCTGAGCGTGATCCGATCACTACATCAACCTTGCCTGAACGAATGCGACGCCACTCGTCATAACGCTCGCCAGCATTGAGCGCACTATGAATAATTGCAACCCGCCCTGGAAATCGTCCCGCGAATCGCTGAATCGCCTGCGCAGTCAGTGCAATTTCAGGTACAAGCACAATGCCTCGTTTTCCCTGGGCAATCATGGCTGCTAGAGCTTGAAGATACACTTCTGTCTTACCGCTTCCTGTGACACCGTGGAGAAGAATGGGAGAAATATCATTGTGATCTCTCGTATGTCCCACAATCTGTTCCAGGGCGGCTTGTTGGTCTGGTGTCAATGGCAGCGGTGAATTGACGGCTATAGTGCGGCCAAGGAGGGGATTGCGCTGCACCTCGATCTCTTCGATTGCGATGATATTATCGCGTACGAGGGTTTGCAATTGGGATGCACTTAAGCCGCTGGCTTTGCAGAGCATGCCAGGGGTCCAATAGGAATTGTTAGAGACCTCTCCCCGAGTATGTTCCAGTAGATCTATGGCGGCAAGTTGACGCTGCGCTAGCAGACCCAGACGATTCTGAGGTGTGAGCGTGAGAACCGAGGTGACGGCAGGAATGGCCCAGGGATCGGGTAACGCTTTTGCTTTTGGACGTCGCCGTACGTTGTCGGGGGCGATGTGAATAGCTGTAGGTTCGGGCAGACTTTGCTGCAATTGCCTTTCTGTACGCCGTCTCCATGATGCTAAGGCATCTCCCTGTGCAATGAGGCGTACAATGCGTTTGTGTCGTGCGCGGGTCCGTGGAGCATCCAACTGAGGTTCGCGCTCGATGATTCCGCTTTCCAGAGCCTCCTTTACTACCTCCTTAGCTCGTTTTGGCCCAAGCATTTCCTTGAGTCGTTCGATGTCTAACTCGCCATCTGTCAGTAACAAGCCGATGAGGGCCTGCAGGCGCGTGAGGGTAGTTTGCTGCACGTCGTCCATTCCTGGATATTCACTTTTCATCAAGTGCAGTACAACTCGGGAGCGCTGCATCAGTCCAGGAGGAAGCATCATGAAGGCAACCTGCGCGAGAGGTGTTACGTAATATTCCGCCATCCATTCCGCTAACTCACGCTGGTGCGACAGTAATGCTGGTTCAAGGTCAAGGATGGTGGAAATTGAACGGAGTACACGTTCATCTTCATCTTGATCATCATCCTGCCGGATCTCCCATACGACTCCCTCAACAAGGCGGTCTCCATACGGGATGGCAACGAGTTGTCCGGCGCATAGCTCAGGCTGAAGTTCAGGTGGAACCAGGTATGTGAGCAATGGTCGCTCGCTGTTCCAACTGGCTGCGGATGTCAGTACATCAGCAAGCACTCCAGCCACTAGCGCCTCCCGAATTCATGTTCCAAGGCTGACAGACCGAAATGTACCATCGTTGGCCGACCATGACAACAGCTATACGGCGCGTTGGTGCGCTCCAATTGCTCGATCATTTCGCGCATCTCGCTCACAGTGAGGAAGTAGTTCGCTTTGATTGCTGCTTTGCAGGCTACATTTGCTAACGCGTGCTCTTCCCAGGTCTCGGCATGTCCCATGTTTTCTGGCGCTGTCAATTCAGCCAGCAGATCGCGAAGGGAACGCGCATTCATTTGCTTGATAAGGACATTGGGCACTGCTCGAACCGAGAGAGTAGTATCTTCGAGTAACTCAAGTGAAAATCCAATGTGCTCTAACTCCTGCATATGATCTTCAATCGCTTCCAACTCGGTAGGTGCAAGATCGAGCTTTATGGGTGTAAGCAGAAGTTGCGAGATGGGTGTACGGGCTTGCAATGCAGCTACCATGCGCTCCAACAAGATGCGCTCGTGGGCGGCATGCTGATCGATTAAGTACATTCCATCTGGCCCCTCGGTGACGATGTAACTCTGCGAAAGCTGGCCAATGACGCGCAAAGGTGGGAGATGACGTTGCTGTTGGAGAGCAGAGGATTCATTAGAAACAGCGTCTGGCCTGACACTCGCGAGGGGTGTCACTGCATTTTCAGATGTTGCCCCCCGTAAAGAGGCTGTAGAATCCCTTGTGGGTGCCAGGTCATTTTGTGTCAAGCGTTCATTGCGTACATGACTCTGCCACAATCTGGAGAGCATGGGTGGCTTCGTGCCAGATTCCTCCTCAGTAACTGTGAGCCAGGGATTGTCTTGAGGAAATGCGGGCGTAGTATCGGTTGAGTCCTGGTCACTTGTCTCCTCTTCTTCCAGGGACAGCTCATTTTGAGTCAATTCAGGAATGCGTTGAATCGTACCTACGGGTCCAGCAGTATCTGCAAGGATTTGTGGGATTGGAAAATCGTCTTCGAGGGCGTCATTTTCTTCTTTGGTTTCCGTAGGAGTGATAGGAGTGTGATTATGGGATGTATCACGCGAGGGTACAGTGAAGCGTGCCACTGCATTTCCTTTGCCCCACTCGGGCAGTGTTGCCTCTTCCAATACAGCACTGCGCACGGCTCGTTGTACAGCAGCATGGACACGCCGCTCCTTGAGGAAGCGAACCTCGGTCTTGGCAGGATGAACATTAACGTCGAGCAAGGCCGGATTCAGTGAAATATTGACGACAGCAATTGGGTACCGTCCAGGAAGCAGCAAGGTTTTGTAAGCTTCTTCTACAGCGTGGCTGAGCATGCGACTGAGTACCCAACGGCGATTCACGAAGAACGAGAGGTGCTGCCTCGTGCTCCTATAACAGGCAGGGAGGCTGATATAGCCGCTGACAACAGGGCGTTCCGGGTCGTCATCTTTGCCGTCCAGGCTACTCATAGGAACCATCTGTTCGGCAACCTCCAGACCGTACACCTCGATGAGCGCACTCGAAAGTTGTCCATCACCTGGTGTCGCAAAGATTTGTCTGCCATCACTGAAGACGCTGAAGCGAATTTCGGGGTAGGCAAGCGCGTACTGTTCGAGTAAGTGATGACAGTGGCTAACCTCTGTATTGCGACTCTTCAAGAACTTCAGGCGTGCTGGAACTGAGCTGAAAAGATTACGAACAGTGAGAGTAGTACCTTCAGGTGAAGCAGCCGTACTTACCTCAGAAATCTGTCCATTACTGGCGCTTACCTGCGCTCCCTGTGAAGCGCCATGATGGCGACTGAGCAAGGTTACTTCCGCCACAGCGGCGATGCTTGCCAGTGCCTCACCACGAAAGCCCAACGAGCGAATATGCTCCAGATCATCGATCTGAGCGACTTTGCTTGTGGCATGGCGTGCCAGTGCCAATTGCAATTCATCTGTAGGTATGCCGCTACCGTTGTCGGTGATACGAATAAGTTGAAGCCCACCATGCACTAGATCGATGCGGATCTGGGTAGCCCCAGCATCGATGCTATTCTCAATGAGTTCTTTAACGACGGAAGCGGGGCGCTCAACGACTTCCCCGGCAGCAATTTTGGCGGCGACATCAGGCGCAAGTTGGCGTATTGGCATAGCGAAAAACTCCGAATGAATAGAGACCCTCTCAATATGAAGAACGAGTGTTCAGAGTAGATTATAACATAGGGGGAAGGGAAGACAATTTGCTTCCCTTCTAGTGGGCCATTGTCCTGGAAGTTCTCAAGATAAAGAGCTTAACGAATTACTTGAATGGCTATACCTAGCGATAAACTCGCCCAGATTCGATCTGTGGTGAGTGCAGGACAGTTGAGATATTGGGCAAGCGTGAGGCAGGCTCTATTTCCCAAAGAAAGACCTGTTACATTTGTCATGTCTCCCAGGAAATGGCATCTACAGAGAACATACCATAGGCTAGGATACGTGTCTAGAAAAGGGGACGGTTACCATCTGACTTCAAGGCAACGGGAGAGCTTGGTTAGTCTTGTTACTGGGATTACATGCCTGCGTTTTACACAAGGAGGGAAGCGAATTTCTATGTTCTGATATACGAGGTATGAGATGAACTGGCAAAAACTACACTTCAGGCTGTACAAAAAGGGGAAAATGCATACATCCGGGCAATTGTTGCATACATCCAAGCCTGAGCAGAGCCAGTTCCAGTTACCGGCAATCGTCAATCCTACAAGGCGTCTATCTACAAAGGACAAAGTATGGTTGTCTATCGGAGTATTCTTTGGAATTGTGTATATTCTTTCAATGCTCCTTAGCATGCAAGCAGGCACGCGAGAGGCGAAAGCAGCTCAAGGAACTAGCACTCCAGCAACAGTCTATACTTCATCAACTCATCCTACGCCTACCCCGAGAACAACGATACCTAATCCTCCGTCTCTATCTAAAGGAAGGTTACCTTCCACATTCCCAACACCTGTTTCAACAGCCGGATCACCCATCGTTTTTAATCCCACGCCAACACAGTGTCCAGGGGTGAATTGTAATCCGTGGGGCTACAATTTTATACCGGGCAATTTTATTTACAACCCGCCAGCAGGCTTTTGCAACTACTTTGCATGCATTCCCAACTTCTACAAGCCTCGTCATATACATAGTGGATATGTTGTGGAATGTAACGATGGGATGTACAGCCAATTCATTGGAAGACAAGAAACCTGCACATTTCATGGTGGTATCTTGCGTCCGCTCTATGCTCATTGACCTATAGACGGTCAATTTTGCTTTTTTAAACTGTGGAACGCTTCATTGCAATCGTTCATATTGTATGATTTTATTATAGGCAGGATATCAATCAACAAATGCACGCTTATGAGTAACGCGCCGGTATTGAGCATTAAAATTGATGAGGATACAGAACTTCGTATTCCTGAAGAACGCTATGCGCAGAAACTTTTCGCCTTGATCGATGCCAACCGCACATATCTTCGCGAATGGCTTCCCTGGGTTGATCAGGAAAGATCTGTTGAGGATACGCAAGGATTTATTAGAGGTGCTCTGCAGCAATTTGCAAATAATGAAGGGTTCCAGATGGGTATCTGGTATAAGGAGCAGTTGACCGGCGTTATTGGGTATCATTCGATCGATTGGATAGATCGCAAGGTGGAGATTGGTTATTGGCTTGCCGAGTCATTCCAGGGAAAAGGCTTGATGACGAAGGCGTGCAAAACACTGGTAGCATATGCATTTAACGAGTTGAAATTACATCGTGTCGAGATACATTGCGCAACCAACAATAAACGTAGTTATGCTATTCCAGAGCGGCTAGGCTTTCAGCAAGAAGGAATTATGCGGGATGCGGAATGGCTCTATGACCACTTTGTTGATCTAATGATTTATAGTATGCTGGAAGATGAATGGGCACAAAAAACAATGTAGTGTGCTCTTCCAACAGGTAGAACATGATGTATAATGAAGTACGGTAAATGAGACGGAGCTTTTCCTTTCTGTAACTGAGCAGGATTCTCAATATGTATAGAACAATGCCTTTATCAAAGCGGCAGCAGCAATTCTCGCGTATGCTTGTAGTGGTTGGAATTATATGCCTCAATATTCTCGGATTGTTAGGAAGCGCAAATGTAACATATGCTAGTGCTCCCGGTGGGAATATTGCTGATCCTGTCATACGTGGGGTTGATATCGCAAAGCCGGCTATAGTGCGTATCATTACGTTTATTAATGGGCGATTGACTGTCCAATTTCCGGGCGCGCGTAATGTTACTTTTCCCCTTACAGGTAGTCCTTACCAGATTACATTATCGGGTTCCGGCGCATTCATTAGTGCACATGGGGATATTCTAACGGCAGATCACGTGGTCAATCCTGCTACACAGGATTTGAACACTTTTCTTGAGCAGGAAGCGGCGCAGGATGTCACTAACTACTACAATCAGCATTCGAATTCACCTGCAACCGTGGATCAAATAACACAGGCGCTAACAAGTGGACAACTCCCATCAAATGGGCAATATAGTACGCCAAATAGTGTAGCTTACCTGAGTACGGACTATACTGGACCATTGAGCGCAACGAGTGTGCAAAATATCCCCCAAGCTGATTTCGCCTCGGTTGATCGCATCGAGGCATCAAGTCCAGTTAATGATAAAGATGTTGCCATTATTCACGTGAGCAATATGAATGATAGGGCAAGCATCCAACTCGATGATTCTTCTACGGTTCAGACACAGGATCAACTGACCATTCTTGGGTTCCCGGGTAATGGTGATGTAAGCACGATACCTACAGATCTTCTCACCTCGTCGGTAAACGTGGTCACGGTAAGTTCCATTAAAACGACAGACACAGGGGCACCTCTCCTCCAAGTCAGTGGCAATGTGGAACATGGAGATAGTGGTGGACCTGCATTGGATAGTAACGGTAATGTGGTAGGCGTTGTCAGCTTTGGCTCTGCCCAACCGGGGAATACAAGTTTTTTGCAAGCTAGCAACAGTGCTCGAGGGTTAGTACAAAAACTGAATCTGGATACAACGCCAGGGCGATTTCAGATAGAATGGAAACAGGCCTTCACCGATTACGCGGCTACTGTAGTCGGGCATTGGCATAAGGCTCTCCAAGAATTTGAACAGATAGCAGCAAATTATCCTGCATTCAAGGCTATTACGCCTTATCTCAATTATGCAAAAGATCAGGCGAAAAATGAGCCGCTATCTCAACCACAAGCGCAACCACGATCTAAGTCATCCTTCTTGAATGCGATGGTAGCAAACAAATGGCTTATTCTGGGAGCAGGGGTAGTCATTTTGTTATTGTTGCTCTTATTCATGGGAGTAGTGCTGCGGAGACGGCGGGGAACGGATATTCCCGGTGGCTTGTCAACAGGACAGCCTTTCAATGCGCCACCGACGCTTGCTTCACCCCAAATGGGACAGAACAGCAGCATGAACCCTGCGCAAAGTATCTATGGAGCGCCACCACAACCGCAACCTCAGCTACAATCGCAACAAAGTAACGGCTTGAGGGCATTTGGTGCGCCTCCTCAACCTGCTGCCGGAGTATGGCCCTCCCAGCAATCTGCACAGCCTATGCCGGGCTATGGACATGAGACTCGGAATATTCCCGAGTCTCAAACATGGGCAACACCAAGACCACCAGCTCAATTTTCGGCAAAGCCGACCAACAATCCGAACAATCCTACACTTTCTGCAAATAATTCGCCTGCGTTAGTCCCCTGGCCTTGTGGGCATATGAATCGACTGGTTGCTCGCTATTGCAGTGTTTGTGGCGAACCGGCACCTTCATCTCCGACCATTCGTAAATATGAGCAGTGAGACTCAAGCGCCCATGATGTTGTAGCCCGCATCGACAAAGAGTATTTCACCGGTAATGGCACGAGCATAAGGACTCGATAGGAAGAGGGCAGCATCGCCTACCTCGCTCTGATCAATGTTACGACGCAGTGGGGCAGCTATTCCCATGTGTTCGCGAAAACTGGTGAAGCCAGAAACACCACGAGCGGCAAGCGTGTTGAGCGGCCCAGCAGAAATGGCGTTCACACGAATATTGTGCTCTCCAAGTTCAAAGGCCAGGTAACGCACGCTACACTCTAGCGCGGCTTTCGCAACGGCCATGACATTGTATTTTGGCATCACGCGCTCACTTGCCATATAGGTCAGCGTGAGCACGCTGCCACCACCACGTGCTTGCATAAGGGGTTTGGCTCGTTTTGCCATTGCGATCAAGGAATAGGCACTGATATCAAGAGCTGTTTTGAAGCCTTCACGCGTTGTCTCAATGAAGGGATTTTCCAGTTCGCTTGGTGGAGCATAGGCGACGGAATGAATCAAAATATCAAGCCCGCCGCTAAAGGCTTCGCCGACTTGTGTAAAGGCAGCATCAAGCTCTGCATCATTCTGCACATCGCACGGGAGAGCTATAGTATCGGGAATCTTCGCAGCCAGGTCGCGCACGTACTTCTCCATACGCTCCTGGTATGCCAGAGCAAGGCGAGCGCCTTCAGAGGCGAGGGCCTGAGCGATCGCCCAGGCGATGGAACGATGGTTGGCAACGCCAAAAATTAGTGCGGTTTTTCCTTCTAGTAGGGGCATACTTTTACTCCTCTTGGGTGCGGTATTTGCTGTCTTAGCGTTCGATAGGATAGCGGCGTCCAACCCAGCCGTTCATGCCGTTTGCCAGATTGTATACCTTTTTCAAACCTGTTACCAGTGCGATTTCGCAGGCCACGGCACTACGTTGCCCGGCAGCGCAGGTAAAGATGACTTCTTCGTCCTCGGTTAGATTCAGTTCTTTAAGCGCTTTACCGAACGCGTAGATACCATCGAGGGGAACCAGTTCTGCTTCGGCAATATGGCCCCGATTCCACTCATCCGGTTGTCGTACATCAATTACACGGGTTCCGGCTTCAATCTTGTTTTTGGCCTCATCCGTACCAATTGTGGTATATGGAGGCGCTTCTTCGTCATTGTACTGCATGGTTGTTCTCCTTGTTGGCGATGTATTGTTCTAACCAGAGGTTCCCATACATCGTAGCACTTATGACATACTCGTCGCCAACAAACACCATAGTGAGCAGGCCCTGGTCTTCCATTTCACGGAAGTTGTCAGTAACTAAGTAATATTGCCGCAACATACGTGCCAGATCACTTTCCGGCAATTGTTTCCAATCTTGGAGCGTACGTAAGACAGCAGCATACATCTGGCTACTGTCATCAACTGCTCGCATAAACACACCTCACTTCCATCAAAAGCGTAGTGGATTTCGGTCTAACAGCAGTGTAACAAATCCAGCTATATTGAGCAAGTGAAATTTTATGACATTCCGTCGCCCGCTCGACGCAGGGAGACGCATGTGCTATAACAGGATAGTAAGACATATATGGCTAAGGAGGCGCGATGATGCTCGATCCATCCCAACCCAGGATTCAAGCCAGCACAGTTATTCGCAATATTGGTCAGCTCGTCACTGTATCGCAACAACCTCTTCCTGAAGCAAGTGGCCCAGTGCAGGTTATTTCTGATGCCGCTCTAGCAGTGCATGGCGGAAAGATCGTCTGGATTGGTCACGACGATGATGCTGAACCTTTGTTCCAACACGATACAACCGCCCCTAAGGATGGGATTACCATTGTTGATGCCCAAGGAGCTGTAGTTACTCCTGGCCTGGTTGATTCGCATACTCACCTTGTATTCGCAGGAGATCGTGCGGAAGAATTTCACTTGCGGCGTGCCGGAGTGAGCTATGGCGAACTCCTCGCACAGGGACGCGGCATACTGACGACGGTGAAGGAGACACGCGGCACAGATACAGAAACACTGACTGAGCTGGCACAAGTGCGATTAAATTCTATGCGGAGTTACGGCACAACAACGGTAGAGGTAAAAACGGGCTATGGTTTGGATGTTATCACGGAGGAAACCTGCCTACACATTATCAATAACCTCAATGCACTTGAGGCTACCCCTAGCTACTCACATGATCGCGTACGTGTGGTGCCAACATTTCTTGGTGCACATAGTGTGCCTCCTGAATATCGAGAGCGACGAGGCGCTTATGTAGATTTGATTGTTGAAACAATGTTGCCATCGTTCGTAGGACTGGCTCGGTTTTGTGATGTGTTTTGTGAGCGCGAAGCATTTACTCTTGGAGAGAGCCGACGTATTCTTACACGTGCAAAAGAGTTGGGTTATTCGCTTAAAATTCACGCCGATCAGCTTAGCCCTTCAGGTGGTGCAAAGCTCGCGGCAGAGTTGGGTGCTATCTCAGCCGATCACCTCGACCATGCTAGTGATGCAGATCTTGATACGATGCGCGAGGCAAAGGTAGTGGCAACGCTTTTGCCTGGCTGTTCCTACACTTTGCGCAGTCCTTACCCATCAGCAAGGCGTTTTCTCGATCATGGTCTATACGTGGCGCTTGCGACGGATTTTAATCCCGGTACTTCCTATTGTGAGAACATGCAGATGATACTAGGACTCGCAATGTCTTCAATGGGGATGTCGCTCGAAGAGGCATTGATGGCAGCGACAATTAATGGAGCTCGTGCGCTTGCGTTACAGGATGAAATCGGCAGCATTGAAGTTGGCAAACGCTGCGAGTTAGCATTCTGGTCCATTTCTGACTATCATGAAATCGGCTATCATTTTGGTGTCAATTTGATTCGGTCAGTTCTGGTGAAATAATGTGTTTCACGTGAAACATAGGTATCTTTTTTAGGAAGCATAGCAAGGTATTTGTATTATACATACTCGTTTCTTTTCTGCTACAATGCTTAGCAAGAGGCAGTGAAGCCAGAAAGGATTCAACTTCTATGGAGAAGAGCACATTTCGATACGAACTTCCAATGAGTGTGATTATTAATGGGCAGGCGCTCTCGGTTGGCGAGGTGGTTGCTGTTGCTCGCCACTTTGCACAGGTAACATTGGGCAGCGAGTCGGTGACGCGTATCTCGGCAGCAAGGGCTGTGATTGACACTATCGCGGCTGAGGAGCGAAAAGTTTACGGCGTTACAACCGGCTTTGGGCACTTGAGCAGGGTTCGCATTCAGTTCGACCAATTGGAAGAATTGCAACATAATTTGTTACGCAGCCATGCAGCGGGAGTTGGCGAATCGCTAAGCGAAGAGATTACGAGGTCAGTGATGCTGCTACTTGCAGCAAGCCTGGCACGAGGTAATTCTGGTGTACGCATTGAGGTAGTGAAGCTGCTGCTGGATATGCTGAATGCGAAAATATATCCCATTATACCATCACGTGGCTCGGTCGGAGCCAGCGGAGACCTTGCACCACTGGCGCATCTTGGTCTGACATTAATTGGTGAAGGTGAGGCTATTTATAATGGTCACCGATACAGCGGTGCTCAAGCATTACAGGAGGCGAGTCTCAGACCGCTTCAGTTGCAGGCGAAAGAAGGGTTAGCTCTCATCAACGGGACGCATGTGATGGAAGCGATTGCTGTTTTAGCGCTAGTCGATGCACAAATTGTTTTGCGTACGGCAGAAGTAGCCTGTGCAATGAGTATTGAGGGACTGATGGGTAGCCATGTACCTTTTGATGAACGCATTCATCAGCGGCGCGGACAAATTGGTCAGCAAATCAGTGCTGCGCGATTACGTGCGTTAGTGAGAGATAGCGAGATTTGCGCTAGCCATCAGAATTGCGCTCGTGTGCAAGATCCATATACGCTGCGCTGCGCTCCCCAGGTTTTTGGCGCTATACGTGACGCTCTTAAGTATTGTGCCGACGTTTTCGAACGGGAGCTAGATGCTGTGACCGATAACCCACTCATCTTCCCAGAGGACGGGGATGTGTTGAGCGGCGGCAATTTTCATGGGCAACCCCTGGCATTAGCGCTCGATACAATGGCGATTGCGCTCGCGCAACTAGCAAGTTTCTCTGAACGGCGCATCTACAATCTGATGGGACCGCACGATTGGGATGAAGATGGTGCGCCGCTTTTTCTTACGCCTAATCCTGGTTTAAATTCGGGCTTCATGATTACCCAGTATGTAGCTGCGGCACTGGTCAACGAGATAAAAATACTGGCTCATCCCGCGAGTATCGATTCAATTCCTACCTCCGCTGGAATGGAGGACTTTGTCAGTATGGGAGTTACTAGCGCACACAAAGTGCTGCGTATACTGGAGCAATCACAGCAGGTGATTGCAATTGAATTGATGTGTGCGGCACAAATGCTCGATTTTCGCAAACCACTGAAACCGGGGTTTGGAGTACAACAAGCGTATGAGCTTGTGCGCTCTTATGTGACGAAACTTGAGCATGACAGAGTATTAGCACCAGATATTGCTCTTCTGGCTCAGACAGTGAAAGATGGTGCATTCGACATATTTGAATGATAACGTTCCACGTGAAACATTATCAGCTAATTTCAGTGAGGCGTCAGATGGATAGACGCCCCACTTCTTCCACCTCTCGTTGAGCATGCTCATAATGGATCTGGATGGTTGCAGCAAGAGACGCTAAGCCTATTGACAGTACGTATCTTTTTTCTGCTTCAGCGCTTGTAGTCACAACATTTTTATAACGGACCATAAGCTTTTCTCCAAGTATGTTTCAGATACTACCAAATTAATCGATAGGTAGGTGATGATCTAAATGTGGCTTGACCATTTGGGTAAGGTTGTCTTATCGTGTTTCACGTGAAACATAAGCACCTATTTCAGATATCCAAATAATTGCAAACGTTTCACGTGAAACACGGTTAAATAGGCATAAGCTTGTTCTATACATGTGGAATATCATACTCGAAAGAGTTAGTCAATGGAGATCAGACTCCTCCTTCTCAAGGGAAAAGGCGTTATAGTAGCGCACGAAGGAAGTTATATTAGTGAATACCCACGATGTAGCTAGCAAGAGCGAACATGATGCATCTTGAAAATTGACAAGAATACTATCCAAGAAGATGGCAATAGTTGACTGTAGAGCTTGTTTTGCTCTACGCCGTGTGCTACACTTTCAATGATAATAGCTAGTCAATGGGGATTAGCTCCTTCTCACAATGGAAGATGCGCCATGTGGGCGCACGAAGGGAGTAAAGCCGGTGATTACCCACAATATACCTGTGGATTCGCCCAACTCTTCCGTCACTTCATCACTCTCGCTACAAGAACAGCACACCAGACTAAGAAAGCTGCGGCAACAACTGCTTACACGCTACCGGCCAATCATCCAGCAAGGCGCAGGTCCCATACGTGTCATGGCGCGTATGGTGGCAGAACTTGAGCGCCACTGTCGTGAACTCAACATCTCTGAAGAGGTGATGGAAACCGAGATTGTGAACCGCACAATTGGAGATGTGGATCTGCGTCGGGTTACAGAGTGTGAGGGTGAGCCGGGCGGTCCCGGTGATTATAGATTACTCGCGGAAGAACTAGGCATAGCGCTACCAAATGAGCATCTGCATGGCTATATCGCTCCTGGAGAGACTTATCTCTGGCTGCGCAATCAGATGCAGGAATACGAACGATTACTCTTGGCGCAGGGCTTCGACCTGCGTAACTATGATATTCTGGGCATCGGCAATCCCATACTCCGGGGTTGGCTGGCCGAGGGAATGCAACAATGGGGTCTCTCTGTTGTAACCGACCAGGTCTATCTGAGTCTAGGTGCAATGGATGGCATCGATAAAACATTGCGTGGTCTAGGCCAGGTGTATCGCGAACAGGAGCTAACAAACGTGGCCGTCTTATTCCCTGCTCCTGGTTTTCATGTTCCCGAATGGCAGGCAACGTCTTATGGGTATCGCTTACATCATATCTCAACACGAGCAGAAAACAACTTCAAACTTACTGCTGCTGAACTCGATGCAGCCCTTCAAGAGTCACCCAATATCCGAGTCATCTACCTGACCGTGACGAACAACCCTACCACTTTTGCCTTTACACCGGAAGAACTACAGGATATACACGCGGTGCTGCGCAACTATTGGGAGGCGGGACGTGAGGTGCTAATGCTCGCCGATTTGGCGTACATCGGAACCGGTATCCCTAAAGAAGATGCTGCCCGCATGGTAACCTTTGCTCCCAGAGATGTTTTGCAGCATAGCATCTTTGTAAGCAGCTTCTCTAAAAGCCACACTTTGACGGGAGAACGTTTCGGCTGGGTAACTGTAGGCAACCCAGCACTTGCTGCGGCAATTGCTCCTGGCTGGACCAATAGCATGGCCTCACTTCCGGCAGAATGGCAATTACGCTACATGGCCTATTATCACTTGATCTCAACACGGCCTTGGCTGGTTGAAAAGCTACGAGCATTCTACCGCTTGCGACGCACCCGACTCGTTGCACAATTGCAGCACATTGATGCAGAGCAACATCTATTCGCGCAGATCCATCTCGGCGATGACGCTACGGTCTATAACTGGAGCCAGTTACAGCCGGGAGAAGATGCCTTTTCACTCTTTGAGAAGACCGGCATTGCTGGCGTGCCAGGCTCTGGCTTCGGTTATACTGATGACTACGTGCGCTTCTCTATAGGCGTTATTCCCGTCCCGGAAGTCGAAAAAGTCCCTTGACCATACTTCTATCACATGATACCCTTTTGTAGAGGTTCAATACGGTACATCTCTCTCTAAAGAGAGGTGGCAGCAATGATAGTACCTTCTCATCTTTCACGTGAAAGATGAGAAGGTGTCGTGGGAAGATGGTTGCCCTACGGACGATGCACCCACTGGAACTCTACACAATCGTAAGCGAGACGTGATGTGAAGGAATACTCCTGTGACGCGTTTGTGATGTACATGAGCGATATTTATGAGTGCACAGGATGGCCCTGTTATATAGTCGTCTTTCAAAGTGAAGACAGAAGGAGAGGATTTTACATGGTAACGCGCGTAGGTATTAACGGCTTTGGACGCATCGGGCGTCAGTCTATGAAGGCAATGCTTGAACGCTATCCGCGTGAACTTGAGATTGTCGCAGTCAACGATCTGACAGATACGAAAACGAATGCCCATCTATTGAAATATGACTCCACCTATGGTCGTTTCCCCGGTGAGATCGAGGCAACACCAGACGCACTTATCGTCAATGGACAGAGCATCAAAGTAATTTCACAACGTGATCCTGCGCAAATTCCCTGGGGAGAGCTGGGTGTGGAGATCGTCATTAAATCAACAGGTTTCTTTACTGATGCAGACAAAGCAGCAGCACACTTGCGTGGCGGCGCGAAAAAGGTTATTATTTCCGCTCCTGCTAAAGGTGAAGACCTCACTATCGTGCTCGGTGTAAATGACGATATGTACGATCCGACGAAACATAACATCATCTCGAACGCTTCCTGCACAACGAACTGTCTCGCCCCCACTGCCAAAGTCATTAACGATACCTTTGGTATTGAACGAGGTTTAATGAATACAATCCACTCCTACACCAACGACCAGCGTATTCTGGATCAGGTGCATAAAGATCTACGTCGCGCTCGTTCAGCCGGTGCTAACATCATCCCCACAACCACAGGGGCAGCCCGCGCCCTCGCGCTCGTTATTCCCGAACTCAAAGGGCGCTTCGACGGCATGTCCCTGCGCGTACCAACCATCACTGTTTCGGTGGTTGATTTCGTGGCGACCCTGCGCACAGATGTTACGAAGGAACGCGTGAATGATGCCTTCAAGCAGGCTGCCACAGGACCATTGAAGGGCATCCTCGAATTTACCGAAGAGCCGCTCGTATCGATGGACTTCCGTGGAGATTCGCATTCCGCTATTGTCGATGGCCTGTCAACCATGGTACTAGGCAACAATATGGTTAAAGTCCTTGCCTGGTACGATAACGAGTGGGGTTACTCTAGCCGTGTAGCCGACCTGACGCACTTTATCGCACAAAAAGGGCTGTAGAGCGTCATGAACAAGAAAACAATTCGCGACATTGATGTCAGCGGAAAACGCGCGCTGGTACGTGTGGACTTCAATGTTCCACTCGATGCAGAACGGCGCATTACAGACGATACACGTATTCGAGCAGCGCTGCCAACGATACGCTATCTCCTTGACCGGGGAGCAGCCGTGATTCTCATGTCCCACCTGGGACGGCCAGATGGTAAAGTTGTCGAAAAGTCACGCTTGCTTCCGGCAGCCACACGCTTGAGTGAATTACTCGGCAAACCCGTGCAGATGGCAACGGAGAGTACCGGCCCCGAGGTTGAAGCGCAAGCTAGAGCGCTTCAATCTGGCCAGGTACTGCTACTGGAGAACCTGCGCTTCCACAAGGAAGAAGAAAAGAACGACCCTGAGTTTGCACGGCAACTTGCATCTCTTGGCGAGGTCTATGTCAACGATGCCTTTGGGACTGCCCATCGAGCTCATGCTTCAACCGAGGGTGTGACACACTACCTCCCTGGCGCTGCTGGCTTCCTCATGGAGAAAGAAATCAATTTCCTCGGCTCTGCCCTGGAACATCCAGCCCGACCGTTCGCTGCCATTATTGGGGGAGCGAAAGTTTCTGACAAAATCGCAGTCTTAGAACGCCTGATCGCTATGGTAGATACATTGCTGATCGGTGGCGGTATGGCCAACACCTTCCTCAAGGCGGAAGGGCATGAAATTGGGGATTCACTCTTTGAAGCAGGCAGTCTTGATGTCGCTCGTGACCTGATCCTCAAAGCACACGAGCGTGGACTGGAGCTTCTTTTGCCGGTAGACGTTGTAATCGCCGATCGTGTTGCTGCCGACGCAACCTCTCAGGTTGTCTCACATGATGACGTGACTCCCGGATGGCGTATCCTGGATATTGGTCCTGCAACTATCGATGCTTTCAGCAATGCCCTCGCAGGCGCTCGTACCATTGTCTGGAATGGAACCCTTGGTGTCGCAGAGATACCGGCCTTTGCAAAGGGCACCAATGCCATCATCGAGATATTGGCCGAGCGCACAAAAGCTGGTGCCACCACCATCATCGGTGGTGGCGATTCGGCAGCAGCAGTGGATCAGGCGGACGCGGCAGACAAAATGACCCACGTCTCGACTGGTGGAGGTGCCTCGCTCGAGTTTCTTGAAGGCCGTGTCCTTCCAGGCGTCGCAGCGCTCCAGGATAGGTAGAGGAGAGCATTATCATCCCTTCACTACGCTTGTGTTATCATAAGCAAAGCGAAGGACTTCTACCCATCGAGGCATAGGAGAAGACCCATGAAAACACCTACTCGTACCACCATCATCGCTGGAAACTGGAAAATGCATAACGGCCCTACACAGGCGGCGCATTTCGCTTCAGAAATTATTCCTGAGTTAGGACCGCTTATGGAACAGTATTCCCATATCCTATCTATTCTCTGTCCGCCAGCTATTTCACTTGCTGCTGTCCACAACGTATTGGATGCTCATCACTTTCCACGCCTTGAACTGGGCGCTCAGAATATGTACTTTGAGGAGAAAGGAGCCTTCACCGGTGAAATTTCTCCGATAATGGTACGTGAGCTATGCACGACAGTCATACTTGGCCACTCCGAGCGTCGTACCTACTTTGGGGAAACTGATGAGATGGTCAACAAGAAGGGTCTGTCAGCCCTTCAACACCGGCTCCGCCCCATTATCTGCATCGGAGAACACGAGGAGCAGCACGATACAGGCCAGACCGAGGAAGTGATTCGCTTCCAGGTCCAGCATAGCCTAGCGCACTTTCCAGAGGATAGTGTCAAAGAAGTCGTCATTGCCTACGAGCCTATCTGGGCCATCGGCACCGGCAAAGCTGCTACACCGGATGGTGCGGGCCACGTGATCTCGCTTATCCGCAAACTATTTGGTGATATGTATGGGAACGAGGCTGCCTCCGTCATTCGCATTCTCTACGGTGGCAGCATTACATCCGATAACATTAGCGATTTTATTGCTCATCCTGACATCGATGGGGCGCTTGTTGGTGGGGCTAGTATCAAATCAGATTTCGTCGAGATTGTTCGCAAAACGATTGAAGTAATGCAACACTAACTATGTGACAGTAAAAGTGTACCATACTTCTTACTTTTCACTAACGCTTAGACTTCCCCAATTAATGTAACAGTAAAAACGTAACACAACTCTGGTAACAGCATATTTCTTGAAATAAGAAAAGCTCCTCTTTCGGAGAGGAGCTTTTTAGTGGGCTGCCAGGGACTTGAACCCTGAACCTAGCGAGTAGGGTGGATAGTCATCGCAGTATTTTCACACCGTTCAACTACGACCCTCCGAACCGGACGTGCACCTTTCAGCGCATCCGGCTCTCCAGAAACGTTGTCTATAAGGACTCTGTTTCCTGTATCCCTTTCCCGTATCTCAGGCATTACCCTGAGCATTTGAGTACTATGGATACTCCGTCGCCGTGTGTCTCTCAACATGTAGGCGATCCCCAAGTTACACTCTACCTTTGGTCCGTATATAGGTTTCCTTTACGTCTTTTCCCTACTACAGGATGGTCCTGACAAAGGCTTTATTGATGCTCTTAATCTTCATCAATAACATCAGGAATGAGAATACGTGATATCCTCATCGGATAGCGTCAATCCGCCGAGACTGGGATTCAAGCAATCAGCCTTAACCATGTACGGCCTAGCTGCCTGTTTATCAACCCTGCTATGGGCCTTAACAGACTTTTACACAACATGCTACTGTCCCTCCAAGCCTTTCGGTTGAAGGTAAGTTGCTGCTTTACTCACATTGCCTTAGTGAGACTGCACTCCGCAGTAAAAGGTAAGGTGCCTCGTTGGGCGCACTTTAAGAGTCGCTTGCTCTGCCATTGAGCTAGCAGCCCATCGTTGACGTGCTAAAGGATATCATATTGGTATAGGCTCGTCAAGCGTTTGCAACCTAAAGCTCATATTTTCACAATTTGACTCAACTGTTGAAGTTGCCAGAGCAGTACGACTACCCACAAATGACTACAATTACCGTACTGACCACAGTCAATTGGAATAGAGAACATATTTGTTTCTTGCTCATAGGAGCGAAGCTTGCAGCGCGCATTTCCATAGTTCGATCGTATTACGGTCATGTGATGTTGCAGCATAAATAACGTTCATCATAGTAGGATTAACTAGCTCTGCTAGCCCCTCCTATAAAGAGTATGCTATACTGAGAGACGCAGTACATTGAGACGGGGGTCCAGTATCATTAGCCCACAACATGGCAACGGCAACACGAATACTCAGACGGGACGCTTAGATCCGCGTACCCTTTTGCATAAGCGCTATATGATTATGCGCGCAATTGGACATGGCGGCATGGCAGCAGTCTATCAGGCACGCGATGTCAAGCGCCAGACACTCTGCGCCATCAAAGAGATGAGCCTCTCAACCGTACCTGCGAATGATCGTCCCCAAGCCATTCAGAATTTCCTGGCCGAGGCACGCATTCTCTCGCGCTTGAAACATCCCAACCTTCCTGCCTTCACCGACTTCTTTACCGAGGGTGCGCGTTACTTCCTGGTCATGGAATACATCGACGGCAACACCCTCGAGGACCTGCTCGAAAACAACGGCGGACCATTTTCTGAACGGCGCGTACTCAGTTGGGCTCGTCAATTATGTGATGTACTGGAATATCTGCACAGCCAGCAGCCGCCCGTCATCTTTCGCGATATGAAGCCTGGCAACATCATGCTGATGCGCAATGGGCGTATCAAGCTGATTGACTTTGGCATAGCCCGTCTTTTCCGTGCTAGTGGCTCGCATGATACCCAACTTCTCGGCACGCCTGGCTTCGCGCCTCCCGAACAATACGGAACCGCCCAAACCGATGAGCGCTCAGACATCTACTCGCTGGCCATGACATTGTTCCAGTTGATGACCAACATGATGCCCGATAAAGGCTTCGGTCTGCCCGATATCCGCTCGATCAACCCGCAGATCTCCCCTCCGGTTGCACGCGCCCTGGAGAAAGCCACTGCTCTCAAGCCCGAAGATCGCTATGACAATATCGCTGTCTTTCGCCGTGCCCTCCTGGGAGTGGGCACATTTATCTTCGAGAATGGCAGCGAGGCCACGACCCCCGAAGAATTGGCCGAACTCTGTGCACGCTATCCAGAAGAGGCCGCCGACTACCTGCTCGCTGGAGAAATCGAGTCATGGTTGAGCGAGATCGGGGCCAATGATCTCGCACGCGCCGCGAAACGTATTCGTGCCACGGTCGGCGATCCTGAAATGTGCATCGAAAAGTTCCTGCAAGTGGTCATGGGTCCCAGTGCACACACCCGTACCTATACAGTCATTTCGCCGGGCAGCGCTACAGTCACCAGCAACCCGTCCACCAGTTCCCGTGAAAGCGTACCATCGCAGATCAGTCGAGCAGAACGAACAATTCATCGAGCACCTAGAGTCATCGTCAGCCCGAAGGACATCGACTTTGGCCATGTTTATCCCGGCCTTTCGGCACCGATGCTGCTTACCATCTCAGGAGAGAAAGGGGCACAGGTGAGCGGCACCATTTCAGCAACCGAATCATGGATTATTCTCGACCCAACTAGCTTTGACGGATTGAATACATCAGTACGAGTGCGTGTCGACAGTACGCGGTTGCGTGGCTCCACGCACTACAGTGGCACCATCGTGATCACTCCCGATACAAGCGAGCAAGAGATTGCCGTGCGAGTCGAACTGGACGTGCTGGGCTACACCACATCAGCACGAAGCGGATTGTTGGATGAGGACGAGGACGAGGATGCCGCAACCATCATTTCATCTTCATCAGGCACAACCGGGGTACGAACAATCGCATCCCAAAGGATGGCACCTCAGACAGGGCGTAATGCAAGCATGCTTGGAGGCACAACGGGTAACACAAGCACTCAAATTCCGACAGGGGACGTGTTCACCAGCGCAAAGGATAGCGAGTTCAAGGCAAAATATGGACAGCCTGGAAGGGGTGGCTGGGAACCGTTACAGACTTCGCCACGTCAAAAAATATGGCTGAAGTATGCTCTTACCTTCTGCGCCGCATTTATGGCCGCGAGTTTCTCCTATCTGTTACTTGCGCAACTGCCGTTTTTGCCACCGATCCTCTCCTCAAGGCCCTGGTTTATCGGTGCGCTGATCGGTATGGTACCGCTGGCAACGCTGGGCGCAGTATTCATCAACTGGAGCGATGCTTGGAACAAGAGACAGATTATCAATCGCCTCTGTACAGGAGCCACGGTGGCGCTGATCGTGATCACTTTTTTCGAGTTGATATGGCAAAGCCTTTCCTTTCCACAGCTTCCACCATTACAACTTTCTGTGATGCTGACCGCCTCGGCAGCCGCGGCTACCTTAGGAACGGATTCGCGGGTCAGCGAACGCATGCTGAACGGCGTGATCTGGGCAATGAGATATATGCGCTGGGTTGTGATTGGTGGGTCCGTGCTGCTCGGTGGCATCTTGGGCTTCACCCTGGCAAATGGCTTCGCGTCAGGCTGTTTGACTCCTTTTGCCATCTTGCTTGGCATCGGAGTCGCGGTCGCGCTTGTGCTGCGCGTTGATCGCCTGCTGAAATCCAAATCACCTTCGAACATCCCTTAGAAGATTGCATCATGCAGAAACACTATCCGAATGTGATCGTCGTGCTGGGTCCCACCGCATCGGGCAAAAGCACTCTCGGTATCGTGCTAGCGCAGCGTTTTTCAGGTGAGATCGTCTCTGCGGATTCGCGTCAGGTCTACCGTGGCATGGATATCGGGACGGCGAAGGTGACGCGTGAGGAGCAGACGCTCGTTCCCCATCATCTCCTGGATATAGCCGATCCACAAGAGGTTTACAGCGTTGCGCAGTTTCAAGTGCAGGCTAGCAGCGCAATCGATGCCATCCTGGCACGCGGTAAACAGCCGTTTCTCGTTGGTGGCTCGCCTCACTACATTTACGCTGTGGTAGATCCACTGGCACTCCCACCTATTCCTCCACACCCTGAACTGCGCAAAGAACTCGAGTCGCGCCCCCTTGCTGAACTAGTCGCTCAATTAGAGGAGCTAGACCCACAAAGCGCCGCCACCATTGATCGTAAAAATGCACGCCGCGTGATCCGCGCGTTAGAGGTATGCCTGGTCTCCGGTAAACCATTTTCTGAACAGAGAGGTGTATCTGCTCCTCGCTACCGCTGCCTGTTGTTGGGTATCAATTGGCCGCGCGATGTCTTATATGCGCGTATCGATGCACGGGTGGATGAGCGCATGCACGCGGGCATGGTACAAGAGGTGCACGCTTTGCTCAACGCGGGCGTGGACTTTGAACGCCTTGAAGCGCTGGGGTTGGAGTACCGTTTCATCGGTCGCTTCCTACAAGGCGAGTTTACGAGCGAGGACGAGATGGTGCAGCGCCTGAAATTTGCCATCCACGATTTTACAAGAAGACAGTTGACATGGTTTCGCAAGGATAAACGGATTGTATGGCTGGAAGGGATAGACGTGGAGCAAGCAGCAAGTGCAGTAGCGAGGTTTTTACAGGAAGACCGGCACGCTGAAGAAAGCTAGCAACTCGGTACTTTCGTACTGTTACAAGCGTGCAGCATAGTGGAGAGTGACTTGCCAAGTGCAGACGCGTTATAGGGAGAGAGGGGAAGTGGTGACGTGTCTGCCTGATGTTCATTAGCCTCATCCCTGAGATTCTCATTACGCACAAGACATTGGTTGTTACATTGATGAATTTCAATTGCAATACTCCTATTGACTGCATGGAACAAAAAACATCAACACGAACATATCTCAAAAGGGTGTCTCAACTGCGAAAGCAGCGCCTTACCTATCAGAACGGGTACCATCAGAATGGACACCATCAACACAAGCAGAGCGAAAATGGGCATATCCAGAACGGACATGAAAGAGGAATCGGTGCCGGTGAGTTCCAGTCCCAGAGCTTGTTCCCACAAGAAGTGTCTGAGATTCCTGAAGATGCTTCAACACAAGAAGAGGAACTGAACGCAGCGCAACAACAGTGGAATGCACCCACTATGCACCTTGAGGTTCCTACTCTCAGGCAACCCTCGGTAGGGATGGGAGAGATAGTGGATGGAGTAGGAGACCTGGTATCGGTCCGTGGGCCAGACATGGTCAACAGAATGCTTGGGGAATCCTTCCCATCAGCAAGCCACTATCAGGATCGCACCTCCCATCTGGCTCCTCCATCTCAGGCCAGCCAGGGAGTATTTGCAAGCATCCTCCCCTGGTTCTATCGTTGCTGGCTAATTGCCGCAACCGTCGTTCTTACACTCTTACTGCTGCAATTACAGGCGGTGCTTGATCGTATACCAGCACATAGCTCTCTCCTACGAACAAGCGTCAGATGGGCCGAGCTATCCTGGTTAGCACCTGTTCCACTGGCAGTAATGCTCTGGCTTGGATGGTTCATTTTCGCCGAAGCAGTTCGCCAGAATCCCATCCCTGTAGAAGTTCCTAGTGTGACTGCCAAACGTGGGCTACTTGCATTTGCACCAGCAAAACCTGCCAAGCTCATCTTCCGTTTTGTGACGCGAGGAGAGAATGTCGATGTATTGCGTGATAGCGTTGTAGCAGTGCATCAGGCCTTTGCACGTTACCCCCTAGTTACCGGACCCTACCAGATCGAGATTATCAGTGAGCGCCTTGTTTCTGTCTCAACGAGAGCAGACGGCAAAGGCAAGACATCCATCTACGTTGTGCCTTCGAACTATGCGACGACGAAACGGTCACGCTTTAAGGCACGAGCCCTCACCTATCTCCAGGAACACGTCCGTCCACAATCAGAAGATTGGTACATCTATCTCGACGAGGAAAGCTTGATCGATGAGCAGATGCTCGCCGGTCTCTATCGCTTCATCTGGCAATCTATACAAGTGGAAACTCGCGTACAGCAAAAGAAGGGCAGGAAGAAACGCCATCTGTCAGGGGTGATTGGCCAAGGCGCGATCCTCTATCAGGGAGGCAATTGGTTTTTTCGCGGCGCTGATGCCCTGCGTACAGCCGATGACATTGGCAGATTCCGTCTGCAATATGCCCTCGGGCTGCCAATGTTCGGCATTCATGGCTCCTACATTGTGATACGCGGCATCGACGATGCTCGTCTCTCATTTGACGTTGGCTGGAAAAATTCTATCACTGAAGATGCAGCCTGGGCACTGAAGGCCTGGGCACAGGGTTTTCGCTTTGCATGGGTGGATGGCTACCTGCACGAGCAGCCACCTCAGCGAGCAAGGGACTTTGTGAGGCAGCGAAGTCGATGGCTCTCAGGCATCCGCGCGGTAGTGCACGATACCCACATATATTTCCCGTATAGAATATGCCTTGGTATCTTTGCAGCACTCTGGCAGCTCGCATTTCTGCCTCTTATGGTAGCGGTGCTTGCCTTGTTTGTCCATGCCAGCCCCTTCGCCTGGATGCGCATTCCAGCAGACTTCGCCTGGGCAACGTTCGTCCTTGCCTACCTGCAAGGAACCGACGTACAGGCAAAGCATTCTCATCCTTTTTTGCAAAGAAAGTCGAAGCTTGAACGACAATGCAAGCGCGTCCTCTCATGGCTGCTCGTCCTTTGTAGCATCTGGTACACCTTGCTTGAGGCCATTGGAGTGCTCTATAGTTTGTGGCCAAAGCAGGGCTTTTTTGTGATCTCAAAGCCCAGTCTGGCAGCAGAAAACACGGTAAAGCATCAAAGTGTTCAGCCTGTAAATCCTTCACTCCAGGTGAACTCCAGGAGCCTGCCACATCCTCATAGGGACCAGATCTATCGCGCCCCACTCGCCTCCTATCGTGAATCATCAGGAAGGAGAAGGAAGTGAAGCGTCGTTCGTATCGCGTCTACGCACTTGCTGTCCTCCTAATGGTACTTGGGCTGGTAATCCAGGAAGTATTGATCAGCGGGCATTTCCCCTTTTCCCAATTTGTCTCAATCCATGTCGATGCACATACAGGCATCTCTGTAAACATAGGCTATCAACCAAAGTATGGAGAAAGAGATCTACATGCAACAGCAATCGTGCGCATGCGCAGGCCACAATTTCAAACCGGCATAATCTTTCCCCAGTGGGGAACAAACGCCTATAGCACGAGTGACACGAATTGGCACATCGGCTTACAGGATATACAAGAGCAGACCGGCGCACAATGGATCGAGTTGCCGATCAACCTGGTTCAGTCATCCATCACTTCAACCTACGTGCAGGCATCACAACTGACCCCAACCCCGGCTGCCGTCATCGCCGGTATACAGGCCGCCCATGCCAGGAAATTTCATGTCTTTGTCGTACCACTGCTGACGGTAGAAGGCGCACTCACCTGGTCAGGGTCGATCCAATTTTCAACCGCACAGCAAACCCAGGCCTGGTTTCAGGGCTACTGGCAAGCGTTGGAACCCTATGTGCAGGCAGCCGCTGAAGCCGGGGCCGAACAACTCGCCATTGGTACCGAACTCGAGCAACTCCAGCGAGCATCGCCACTGCTGTGGAACCAGCTCATCGAGCAGGTGCAGCAGATGTACTCAGGCATCTTAACCTATGATATCAATTGGTCATCGCTCTATCTCCCAATGCCTTCCTGGATGAAAAACTCCTCGCTCAGCGCCATTGGCATCTCCGAATATATCCCGTTGACAGATACACAACAACGGCTGAATCCATCTGTTCTCCTAGGATTGTGGAAAGAAAAAGTGGGAACCGTGTTAGATGCGTTTGCCGCACAACTGGGCAAATCTGTCTTTATTTCAGAGATCGGCTACCGCAATAGCATCTATGCTCTGTATCGTCCCTGGGAAAGAGATACGTTAGCGGCCTCCGCTCCCCCAGACCCGCAGGAGCAGGCAGCCGCCTATAATGCCGCCCTATCGAACGCCATCGTCGATCCCCACATATCAGGCATCTACTTCTGGGCGTGGTCCGTCCCCCTCTTCCAACCGAACTGGCTACCCGCCTCCAAAGTCCTTTATCAGTGGTACACCTCCTACCTGGCATAGGAGGACTTATTTCAAACCAGGAGCAAGCCTTCTCACCTACTCTCTCAATGCAGCGCTCTCGCCATCCATTCCTCCACCACCGCCTCGCGCCTCACCTCCTCAGCAACCTCAGCAGGCATTTCTGGCAGATTACTCTCCACCACCTCGCCCGCCTCCATGAAAACGCGGTAAGGAAATAGCGCGGGATTCCACGTCTCACTGTGTGAAACAAGCACGATTTGCTCAAAGTGCGCGGAAAGCAGCGGACCCGTCACCAGCTCCACCAATGCTCGTGCGCGTTCAGTGTCCGACGCCCCCAATGGCTCGTCCAGCAGCAGAAAGCCCGGTGCCATGCCCAGTTCATGGGGCAACGCCGCAATCGCGAAAGCCAAGCGCAGAGCCAGCGACAACAGATCAGCCGTCCCAGCCGAAAACGCGCTGATGGGAAGATAGTCAGATATCCGAGGCTCCCATACACTCAATTGCCACGCACCTCGACCAGACCCCAGCGCTAGACCCAATGCATCGGCCTCACCAGCTTCATCGGGAACGGAGGTCAGGCGCGCATCGTGGAAGCGACTCCGTGTGAGCGGCGGCAAGAGTTGCTGCAAGAAATATTCCGTACGGGGCAGCATCTTCCGCAGCAAGCGATCCTCTGCCGCCTGCACCAGTACGCTGCCGCGCTTCTTCGTCTCGTACACCCGCTCCTGTTGCTCCATACGTGTACGTGCCGACTCCAGATCAATATGCGCCCCCGTCGCCAACTCCCCGCTCAACCTCATCTCTTGCTCCTCTACCTCGTGCAACTGCTGCTCGATCTCCATCGCCTCACGCTGCAAGCGTTCCCGGTCCTGCGGCTCATACTCGCCCACCAGCGGCCATACCGCCACAACATCACTCAAGCGGAAAGAGCCTGATCCATCCTGGCTCCTGACAGAGGGACGGTTGCGTTGCGCCAACTGCGTCGCGATCCGTTCCTGGGCAGCCTCAATCTCCGCGCGACACAGCGCTATTTTTGCCCGCGATGCCCCCTCCTGGATCGCAAGCGCCTCAATCTGGCGCACAATCTCCTCCTCGTTCACCTCGCGCATCTCCGACTGGCAACGCCTACGTACAGCAGCCAGGTCTTCGGCAAACGGACTGGGTGGAATGATCCACCCACCAAGCGGACCGCTTAACTTTGCTAGTTGCGCGTAATACTCGGAAAGCGACGCCTGACGATGGTCCAACAGCTCCGCGTAGCTCGCATGCCGGCTTTCAAGTTCTACACGCCGTCCCAGTGTCATCTGCAAAGACTCGAGCTGTTGGCGCGCAGCACTCTCGGCCGTATTGATTGCCGCCTGCCCAAAGGAAACCCCTAACTTCTGCACCCGCTCTCGCAGCGCATCCTGCAATGCGCGCAAAGCATCCCGCAATGTTGCCTGAAGCTCTCGCGCTTTTTCAATCTGCTCCTGATGCGCTTGAGGAGCGACAATCAATCGAGACTCTACAGCCTGCTTCCGCAGCAGCAGCGCATCCAGCCTCGCCTGCTGCGTATCAACCTGCGCCTTCAGTTCCGGTAAGAGAGCCAGTTTGCCGTCCAGCATCGCAATCTCTCGTTCAGTCGCGCGAATTGCCTCCTCCACCTGCGTCTTGAACTGGACCAAAGCGTTCAATCTGTCACCCTGTAGGGGCAGTGCCTTGTGCCTGCCCTCTTCGGCCGCAACAGGTTCGAAAGATGGTATTGGCAGTCCCTCCTGTCCGGCCATCGAAGCGATTTCAGTGCGCATCGCCTCAATCGCCGTCCTATCAGCCAGCAGTCGCTCAGAAAGATTGCCCCAGCTCTCCTGCTCACGCTGTCCTTCCAGACGCGCACATTCCTTACGTAGGGCCGCGACAGCCTCCAGCGTCACATTCACCTGGTTACGCGCGGCCAGCACACCCTCCCGGCTCTCTGTCATTCGCTGCTGCATCTCCGCCAGGCTCTCGCTCGCCTCAGGCATCCGTTGTAACAACTCCTCCGCCTCATCAAGCGTATGAGGAACCGTGCCACCCAGGGAGGAGATCTCATGCTCAACCTGCTCCAGCACCTTACTATAACTCCGCCCGCTCCCCCCATGCTCCCCCATACCATTCGCTGTACCACCAGCAACACGGCTTGCCGCCTCTCGCGCAGCCACCATCATGCCAACACGGCTAATCGCATCCTGCATCTGTGCATCCGCCGCCTTTTCCTCCTCTCGCGCCCTCCTATAGTTTTGCACGCTCACACCCGCCCCCGCCACCAGCAACAACGACGCCAAACCAGCAACTGTCGCATAGACAGAGGCTGAGTGCAGCGCGAGTAAGAGCGCAGCGCTCCCACATAGCAGAAACAGCGTCACGCACGCAATCGCACTCCCCATATACTTCGTTACCGAGCGCCGTGCCGAAAGCGCCAGCAGCGTCAATTGCTCCTGCTCCTGGTGCGCCGCCAGCACATGCTGCTCCGCGTCCGAAAGCCCCTGCGCCAAACCCTTCAAGCGCCGCCATTCCTCTAACTGCCGACCAATACTCACCTCGCGCCAATGATCCTCCAGCGCATCAGCCTCACGCTTTCGTTGCCTCGTCTCAGTTTCAACCAGCGCCAGCTCGCTCTCCGTCTCTTGCAACTCCCGCCGCACCGCACTCAGCGCCGCGCTATTCTCTTCCGCCAGATCCTCCTGCAAAAGATGCTCCCTATAGCGCTCCTCTCCCATAGAAAGCTCACCCAATCGCTCAGCCAACCCAGCTAACCGCCGCAGTCGCGCCTCCAACTGTGGCCGCGCAGCCCGGTCTCGCCCCTCTGCCTCATGCTGCGATTGACGGGCCAATTCCACCCGCAAACGTGTCGCAATCACCTGCTCATCCAGTTCCGAAAGCTCCTCCCGTATCTCCTGCTGCTCTTTCAGTTCCTGCTCCAATACCTTGATCCTGTTCACAGCAGCAAGCAGATCGGCAGCCAGACGCTCCAACGTCCCAAACGAACGGCTCAAATCCGACAAATCATGCACTCGCTGTTCAAGCAACGGTAACTCATCACGTTCGCGCCGTTCCAGCTCCGCAATCTCCCGTTCCAACCCAGGCAGTTCCCGCTGTGCCTCCGCAATCGCATCATATGCACCGATAATCTCGCCAAGCATCGCATCAGCCTTCTTCAACTGCCCAATACGCACTCTCCTACCTGCAAGCTCATTCCGCCTCAGCCCAACCTGCTCCAGCTCCATCTCTTGCTCAGCAATCTCCACCTCCTGCACATCGATCGCCGCTAGATCCTCCCTCACCTGCACAGCATCCAGCGCCGCCTCCATCTCACCCAATCGCATACTCAGTTCAGGAAGATTCGCCTGCACCTCCGCAAGCATCAACCGCAAACGACATTCATCCCGCGTCCGCTCATCATCTTCCGTCAATCGAAACTGCTCACCCAACCGCACAAACAACCCAGGCCCATCAAGCAGCACCCGCAGCATCGCCTCGCGCTCGCCTCGGCCCAACTGCTCCAACCGGCCCACGCCCCCTTGCTCAATCAAACACGAATTGCGCAGCGTCTCACCATCCATCTGACCAAGTTCAGCAAGAATCCGCTCATTCACCTCACCCACATCCGTCATCGGCCCCTCCTCAGCCATCCCAAGCCGGCGCACCACCAGACTCACACGCTGCCCCCACCCTCGCTCGATCGTCCGCGTCACCCTCAATTCCGTCACACCAATCGCAAGCATCACCGTCACACTCGCCCGCAATTCACCATAACTCACAAGCTCATCTAGATCCTGAACGCCTCCCTCATCCCTCGCACCCCCATCATCCGTAGGGGTGCCCCTTGCGGGTACCCTGACGAAGGATCCCGTCCCCTCGCCCCCTCGCCCCCTCACACCACCACAAGCCAGAGACTCCCCATACAGCGCAAAATAGATACCCTCCAGCAACGCCGACTTGCCAGCCTCGTTTGGACCAGCAATCAGCACACTCCCACGCTGCGGAAAATACAGATCGACCCGCCGTACACGCCTGAAATGTTCGACCGTCACACGCCGTAAGATAATCATGGCCACCTTCTTTTCATTCCATCCAGAGCTGTGAGCAATTCCTCTTTCGTAGCGATCAGCGCCCTCTTCTCCCCCTCATCTAACGCCCCAGCAATCCACTCATCCGCCAGACTCACAAGCTCCTGCCGAGGCGAAAGGCGCTCCCTAATAGCAACAGGAACAGCATGCCCGTTCTCCGCGCGCGCACTGAACTCTGTAGGCATAGGCACAAGCGAAAGACCGCTCTCATCAATAGCCAGCTCAAAACAATGCTCCTCGCCATAGCGCCGCACCTCGCTGAGATCTAACTCGTGATACTGCTCCCGGCTCAGTTCACCCACCAGCCGCACCTGCACCATACTCTCGGCACCACACAATGGACGCAATCGCTCAAGGATTCTCTCAGTCGCTACACCGCTGGTCGCAGGAAGTCCCCCAGACTTCCCGCCTGTATCATCCCGAGCGAAAGCAAAGGATCCCCACAGCTCACTCGTCTCTATCGCCAACCTCCGTACATGCAACGCATCCCCAGCTATATGATGACACCACCGCACACCATCCGCCGCAAGCCCCAGAAACACAAAACCAGCATCTCCATCACCATCCCCAAAATCTACATGCTCCGTCACACCCGCAATAACAACATCCGTCTCACCAAGACGCACATGCCGATACGCATGATCATACCCCGCCAGTATCACACCAAATAACGACTGGCCCGCAATCGTCGCACGCCCAATTACAGGAAAATTTGTCACACTGCTGTCCTGTGCTCTCAGACCCTCAATCGGCGCATGCACAACCAGCAGCGATACATCAGCACCCTCAACATCACCCGGCAGGAAGTCTCCCAGACTTCCCGCCCGCACTCTCGCCAGCGGATCACCCTCCTCACCTACCGGAAATCCCCCAGACCTTCCCCCAACACTCAAACCACACACCGCTACCACCATCCCGCGCACATCCATCATCACTGGCTCCAACTCGCCACCATTGGCATACTCGTGCGGAGACAACGACGGAAAATAATGCAAAGCCCCCAACTGCGCATAACTCACCTGAGGAGCCGCAGCATCCTCATCTAACCCCATATCCGGCGTATCATGCACCCCACTCACAGCAAACGTACGAATACCTGCCTGGCGCAACTCCGCCAAACGTGCAGCAACAAAACTACGATCCTGCTCCCTCGGATTCGGCGTATCGAACAAATCACCCGCCTGTACAAACAGATCAACCCCCTGCCCCACCGCAAAATTCGTCGCCCGCTGAAAAGCCCGCCGCAGCCGCCGCAAGCGTTCTTCCCGCCTACGTCGATCCTGGCCATATCCATCATAACCAAGATGATTATCAGCCGTTAGTACAACCGTCACAACGTCACGAGAGCCTTGCTCAACCATTACTTTACTCCGCCAAGAATTGATATACACTCCACTTCGTTCCGTTGGTTAGATGAGGAATGTCCGCAAACGTCTACCATATCAAGAGGAGTCTAACACACATCGCCCACATTCAAACACAAGACCACTAAAAGAAGGACTATTTGGGGAATAGCAGGCTGAAGATAGCCGAAAGTCCCAATACTTTGACCACACAACCAGATATTGCTATCATCTTCATGCAAGTATCTAAACCTTGTCATGTGTATAAAAACAAGCGAAGAAAGTAATCAGGAGGACGGCATACCCACTCACTTTTTTTAGGAAAACAGTCATCTCAAGAAGACAAACCGAAACCGGAGACATTTCTGGAGACATGAAGACGGGTATCCCAGCCGTAGCATCGAGTGAAAGCAGATCATCTCAATAAAACCATCCAGCAAGCTCAAGACACCGCTCGGAACACCTCTCAGGGAGAACGAGAGTACTCCAATCGGCAGGTCTTGCTCTCGCTCGCCAACAGCATCCAGGAACGAGACATCATCACATATGAACACTCCCGCAGAGTCGCAACCTACGCCCAGCGCCTGGCACGTACACTCGGTTGGAGCAGGCGTGACGCCCGCGACCTCGCCCTCGCCTCCCTCGTCCACGACCTCGGCAAAACCTGGATTGGCAACGACATCCTCCTCAAATCCGACACCCTCTCCGACGAAGAACGCCGCACCATCGAACGTCACCCCGTCATCGGCGCGCGCATCCTCATCGGCTGCGACATCCACCCCTTCTACGTCGAAACCGTCCTCTACCACCACGAAGCTTGGGACGGCCGCGGCTACCCTACCGGACTGCGCGGCGAAGAAATCCCCCTCAGCGCTCGCATCCTCACCATCGCCGACGTCTACGACGTCCTCACCTCCCAGCGCCCCTACAGCGCCCCCATCTCCAAAGAAGCCGCCCGCGAACGCATGCTCCTTGGCTCCTCCCGCAGCTTTGACCCCACCATCGTCCGCGCCTTCCTGCACCTGCTCAACACCTACCCCAACTTCACCCTCCCAGAACGCCTCTGCGCCCTACCCACCCATCCAAATATAGGAGCCAGACTCATCGCGCCCCCTCGCACCACCCCATCAGACATCACCCCCAACACTCCCAGCTCATCAGCACTCCACAGCAAGCTCACAGACAGCTTCCTCGCCAGCACGTAGCGCCACCTCCAAGCAACCACAGCCTCCCCTAGCGGATCATCCCCAAAAACGTCCGCGTGCGCTCGTTCTCCGCATGCTCAAAAATCTGCTCGGGCGGTCCTTGCTCCACAATCACCGACTTATCCATGAAGATCACCTCATCGGCCACGTCACGCGCAAACCCCATCTCGTGCGTCACCACCACCATCGTCATCCCCTCCTCGGCAAGCTGGCGCATCACCCGCAGCACCTCACCCACCAGCTCGGGATCAAGCGCCGACGTCGCCTCATCAAACAGCATCAGCTTCGGATTCATCGCCAGCGCGCGCGCAATCGCCACCCGCTGCTGCTGCCCACCCGACAGCTTATGCGGAAACACATGCGCCTTCTCCGCCAGGCCAACCTTCGCCAGCAAGGCTTGCGCCCGCTCGATCACCTCACCCTTCGGCTGGTGCAGCACATGGATTGGCGCCTCGATCACATTCTGCAGCGCCGTCATATGCGGAAACAAATTGAAGCGCTGAAACACAAACCCAATCTGCGACCGGATACGCGCAATCGCCGCCTCGCGGTCCTCCACCAGATGCCCGTTCACCTCGCGATAGCCAATCATCTCCCCATCGATATAGATACGCCCGCTATCGATCTTCTCCAGATGATTAATGCAACGCAACAACGTCGTCTTCCCAGACCCACTCGGCCCGATAATCACCACCACCTGCCCGCGCCTCACCGACAGATCGATCCCATTCAACACCGTCAAACTCCCGAAATGCTTCACAATCTGCTCGCCGCGCACCATCTCACCCCCATTCATCCTCTGCCTCCCTTCTGTAGGGACCCGATTGATCGGACCCTATCGTCCACTTACCAGCGTCCCACCGGAACGCGGGGAACCAATACCCATCAAACGCATAGCCAACCCCTTCCTCTCATCCAGCTCCACCTTTGACGTCCGATTCGGATCCAACCGATTCTCAATCCAACCCTGCACAAAACTCCACAACGTCGTCAGCAGCAAATAGAACACCGTCGCCACAATCAGCAACTCGAAAATAATAAACGCCTGCGAACCATCCACCTCAGCAGTACCCGTCAGCTCAAGCAGACCAATCACTGACGCAATCGACGTCGTCTTCAGCATATTATTAAACTCATTGCCCAAAGGCGGAACAATCACCCGCGCCGCCTGCGGAAGCACAATCCTCCTCATCGCAAGCGAATAGCGCATCCCCAGCGCCTTCGCCGCCTCCATCTGACCCGCATCCACCGACGTAATCCCCGCACGGATAATCTCCGCCATGTACGCCCCCTCATTGAGCGAAAACGCAACCAGGATACAGGCAAAGTCGGGCAACAACAAGCCAGGCACAACCCTTGGCAAACCATCCCACAGCAGCAACACCTGCACCAGCAGTGGACTCCCGCGAAAAAACCAGATATACGCGCGAGCAGGCCACGTCAGCAGCGGAAAACGCGACATACGCATCAAAGCCAGAAAAAGACCCAGGATCACCCCGCACACCTGCGCAACCACCGAAATCCACAACGTCATCCCGGCCGCCCTCAGAAACAACAACGTAGGATCAGCAACAAGGTAATGCCAGACAATATCCCAGCGAAACACAAGAAACCTCCTTATAAGGTATATGCCAATTGCCTTATCGAAATCATAATTGGATGCAGCATATCATATTTTCTCTTCACCTGCTCAAAAAAATCTGGCGACCAGTACGGTCGCCAGACAGAAGACTTCCCGTGAATGACTGAAGGAGTATCCGAGCTGCCATTTATGCACCGCACTCGGAATGTCCATCGTCATCCTTCACCTCCCCCTTGTCATCCTCTAGGGACTGTGCCTTGCGCCTGCCCTCGCGAAAGACCTAAGCGAACACATTGCGCCGGTCAATCAGCGTAATCTCTCCACTTGTCAGGCCCCACTTCACAATCAGCGCGTGATACCCACCACCCGTCTTTAACTGATTAAAAGCACTCTGCACCGCCGTGAGCATCGAACTATCGCCCTTTCGTACAGCAATGCCCTCATTCGCAGCATTCACAACGGAGCCGCCAACAGTAAACATGCCCGGATGCTGCTTATTGTAGTAATCGGTCACCGGCGAGTCCTGATACGTCGCCACCACGCGGCCATTGGCCAGCAAATCGATCACCGCCGTCTGATCTTGCAAAACCGTCAGCTTAATCGCTGGCTTACCCGCCTTCGTACAGGCCGTACTCGCAGTCTGCAAATCCGTCTGCTCTACCGTCCCATCCTGCACGCCAACGTTCTGACCACATAAATCACTCAGCATCGTAATGTTCTTCGGATTGCCTGCCGCGACTAACAGTGACTCACCCGCGTTGAAGTACGGCACAAAATCAACCTTTTGCTCACGATCAGAATTAATGGTAATTGCCGAGATAACCACATCGAAGCGCTTGTTGCCCAGGTCATCAATGATGGTATCAAACTTATCCGGCTTGATGGTCGCAGTCAAACCCATCCGCTGAGCAATAGCCTTGATCAAATCGATATCGAAACCAGCCGGCTGCTGGGTCGCCGTATCGATGTATTCCTGCGGCGCGTACGTCGTATCACTGCCCACCGTCAACGTTCCTGGAGTAATCAAATCAGTGGGTGGCGCGACCGTTGGCGTCGCCGGGTTGGTCGTAGGAGCGCCGCCCGTAGTAGTAGTCGTATTGCTACCACATGCAGCCAGCAGCAGAGTAAACGCAACAAGAACGCCCACAAATAATAAACCAGGTGATCTTCGTTGCTTCAACGTCTTGCAGGATGTACGAATCATGAAAAACCCTCCTCTTTCTAATAAACCGTACGAAACAAAGCAAAGATGACAAGAAATGTACGTGTATTTTCTCGCACCTCTTAAAAGGAACTACGTCCTTTTCAGATAGCGTATCACGTGCGAAAACGTGCTAACAACCTGGCAAGCACAAATTTGTGACAGTATGGAAAAACAGGCGAAAATCTGTCTGCTTTAAGTTACGGTTATGGTACACTACTTAAGAGAGGTGTTTGGGGAGAGCAATACATCGATATCCGAACGTAGATACAGACCAACATTGAGGGGCTTGGAGGGATCATTATGCCCATTGCATTTGATCGCAGTGTCTGCTGTGACTTAAACGAAACCATCTCACGTGAATGGCTCATCGCCAATGGCCGGGGAAGCTCCGCATCTGGAACCATCGCGGGCGTCCTCACGCGTATGCAGCATGGACTGCTCGTCGTATCGCCACCCGATGCAGCCACTCCACAGCTTTTACTAGCTAAAATCGATGAAGAGGTCGCATTCGATCAGCGTACCTACTATCTCGGCACCAACGAATATCGAGAAGGAACACTCAATCCCTCCGGCTTTGTGCATCTTGAAACATTTCGCCTGGAAGAAGGCTTTCCCGTCTTCACCTATCGCCTGGGTGGCATCGACGGCGTCATGCTCGAAAAGCGCATCTGGATGCCTCACGGCCAGAACACCACCTACATCCAATACCGCGTTATACCCAACAACACCCCTTACGAACCCGCGAATGACACCCTCGATTGGAGCAGCATCGAGAAAACATCGAACAATAGCCATGCATACTCCTATACCTATCCTGAAGCAACTCAGCGCGTACTGAATCTCACACTGCTCCCATTTACCGCCCATCGTCCCTACCATCAACCTCAATACGGAAATAACGATTGGCATTTCAACGTACTACCACTCCCTACCCTCCAGAACCCGTCTCCCGTAGGGGCACCTCTTGCGGGAACCCTGTCTGGGGACCAGGGAACCCTAACTCCTCCGGGTGTCCTGTCCCAACCAGTAACCCTTCCAAAGGGCGTCGCCGGTTGCACAATACGTGCCTGGGAAGGCGCACAACCTTATCATCTCCTGGCAGTTGGTCACCCTGAGAGCGCGACCACCCTACTTCCTACAGGCGTCTGGTACTGGAAATTTTTACGCCGCCACGACCGAGCAGCGGGATTGCCACCGACCGATGATCTCTACCTCCCCGGAGTCATTCGCACCAAACTCTGGCCCGGCGAAGACGCTACATTGACGCTCATCGTTACAACAGAGGACCTCTCAACGCAAGTGCTCAGTCCCGGCCAGCTCAACGCCTTCTATAAACGCAGCGTGGAATATGAACGGAGCGTTTTACAACCTCAACCCCAGCGCTATTTCGGCGAAGGTGGTCAAACGGCACACTCCCTACACATTCTGCCAATCACCTCAGCAATCTCATCCGAGGAACGGCCCAATACCTCAACGCCAGGCACAACCCATCAACTTCCACAACGAGACGAGGAGACCGTGAGCGCGATACATCACCCCCAGCTCACAGATGAGGAGCTTTTACGGCTCCTTTTACAAGCAGGAGAGCGCTTTCTCACGCAGCGCACATTGCCAAAAAGCGAATGTACCGGCAACCACCCCCTGTTTGCGAGCGAAGTAGAACACGTCCCTGCGCTTATTCGCGGTTACTATGCTATCGAAGACAACACGCGTGATACATTGATTGCACTTCCCGGCCTCACACTCGCAACAGGCCATTTTGATGAAGCTCGCCGCATGCTTAGTGTCCTGGCACGCTACTTCAAACAAGGTATGTTGCCGGATCGATTACCAACATCAGGGTCTTCGCTACAAGAAAGCGATTACAGGAGTGTTGACACAACGCTGTGGTACTTCTACGCACTAGACCACTACCTGCGAATGACTCGCGACTATGAACTCTTGCATGACCTCTATCAGCGCCTCGTTAATAGCATCGACTGGTACATACAAGGTACCTATAACAGCATACAAGTAGACGCGCATGATAAATTATTGCGAGCACAAGCACCCGGCAAGGCCTTGACCTGGATGAATGCCATCGCCCATGATGTCCCCATCACTCCTCGTCAAGGAAAGGCCGTCGAGGTGAATGCCTTATGGTATCACGCCCTTTCGCTCATGCACGAATGGTCGCAGACACTATATTCGATGGGGCATATCAATCACACGACCACCAACTACCAGCAGCTAAGCGAACAGTGCAAAAATAGCTTCCAAACTCGCTTCTGGTATTCCGATGGTGGCTATCTCTACGACGTAATCGACAGCCCGCATGGCAATGATCCATCGCTTCGTCCCAACCAGTTGCTCGCCATCTCCCTCCGTCACCCCGTGTTAGCGCAAGAACATCAACATGCCGTATTTGATCAAGTAACCCGGCATTTGCTCACCCCCTATGGCCTGCGCACCCTTGCTCCCCATGAAGCAGCATATCAAGGTCATCTTAAAGAAAACCAGGAGGAGCAGCCAGGAACACTTCATCAAGGCAGTGCCTGGTCCTGGCTCATTGGCCCATATATCGACGCGTTGCTGTATATCCAGAGCACCACCCGAGATGCAGCAACCCCATCCTCCAACGAAGATTCGCCTCCCGAGCTGCGCAGTAGGACACCCAGGGAAAGAGCAGTAAGCATGTACCCAGAGCCTGTATGGCGAAAAGCCCTACACTTGCTACAGCCTTTCTGCCAGCAACTCTACGAAGATATGCTAGGAAATATAGCAAGCACCTTTGACGGCGACGAGCCTCATAAGCCAGGATACCTCGCAGCATCCGCTATGAGCGTAGGAGAAATGTTACGTGTCTACAAGCTATTGACGCGTATAAGCACTCGGCACTTTGACCAGGCGCTCTTAGTTTAAATCTCTTTCCCACCACTTCTGCACAATTTTCCACCGAGTTGTCCACAGTAACTGTGGACAACTCGGTGACTTTTCTCCGTATTTACTTTTCCACAATCTCGGTGGATAACTTTTCCACGCTTTCCACCTAACGAACAATAGGTTAATGGTTATTCACAATCTCGGTGGATAACTTTTCCACCTATTTCTACAGCTTAAACGCTAGTGAGAACTTATCAACAAAAATGGTGGATAACTTTTCCACATTCTCCACATACCTGGCATATAGGCAATCAGTTATCCACAATCTCGGTGGATAAGTTATATACAATTTTCACAGAGCTATCAAGCTAGCTACCATTTATCCACGATTACAGTGGATAACTTTTCCACATTCTCCACATACCTGGAACAATCTCGTCAAGAATTGATAAGTACAGAGCAAATAGAAATAGAACATTTCCCAATAGAGCCAACTCTCCACAAAAGCCTTTGGTGAGGATAGTCTTTGATAAATCTCTTGCTTAGCATCTTTGAAAGACGAGATATTTCGAAATATGCTGAGGAAAACGGAATAGATGTTCTACGTGCATAATACCCTCATAGGGTAAAAAGTGGATAAACTGGCTAAAATTGTGGACAACCTTACCAAATTGTGTAAAAGTCCCCTCGTAGATTTTTATGTATCACGATTATCCAAATTATAAAAGGATGAGCTAACTAGAGTTTCTCTACTTAAAACAGCAATATGTTGTAACTTTTAAGTGCTTCTCATTACCTTCAGTAGTAAGAAGCACAAGTGTCACTACTGTCACTTTCACAATCACTTCTCGCTCCCTCCCACTCAGCCATGAAGGCCTATCCAAAAGACGCAACAAGATACTTATGCACAATTGATGTGGATAATTTTTCCACATTTCTGGGAGATGGGGATAACCTGAAATATGTATTCACACGATCGGTGGATAACTTATCCACCATATTTCTTATTTACAGCATGCTTGTTTCTGATTATCCCCATATTACTTGTGATTATCCACTTGCTCTACTCTTTTATCCTCATGCTATCCACCTGTGGAAAAAAAGGTGGATAAGTTATCCACCTGAATTAAAACCTCTTCAGAAGCGATTGTACGATCTCGGCAAGCAGTTTAGTAAGTTTTTTTTAGGGGTTTATCCACTTATCCACAGCCCCTATTACTGCTACGGTAATATACTTATCTTATTAATAATAAAGAATCTTAGTATATAGTGCGTGGGGATAAGTGGATAAACCGGTACCTCACTGATTACCATTAGAGTAAGCTTTCTAATCCTTCCTATTTTTTATACGCAAGCATGGAAACTTCCTGATTTTGGCGGTTTGAACAGATTGTGCCTTTCGGAGGGATAAAAATTCGTACGAGTAAATAGTACATATGGATGCTTCTTGCCATAACTTTATGAATTTATGTATAATGACGCGACTTTCTGCAATATTGCTCGTTATATTTGGTGGGACAAACCAATTCACCACGTTTATCGACAGAACGCGATCAGTAAGCCCTAAGGACAGGGCACAAAGAACATAAGGGTCTATGGCATCTATCATTGAGACGATCAAAGCAAAAGTAGACGTGGTTGAAGAGATTGGTCTAGTTGTCGCCCTACAGAAATCGGGGAAAGCATTTAAGGGGCTTTGTCCATTTCACAACGAGCGCACTCCATCGTTTTACGTATTTGGAGAGTCACAGACCTGGCGCTGCTTTGGTTGCAACGAAGGCGGCGATATCTTCACCTTTGTACAGAAGCAGCAAGGACTGGAATTTCGTGAAGCGCTGCAGTATTTGGCAGAAAAAGCCGGTGTAGCGATTGAAGAGTATGGCAGCCGAAATCCTGAGGAAGAGCGGGAAATCAATATTGCTAAGGATCGGCTGCGCAAACTCAACGAAGATGCGATGCTCTGGTTTCACCAGATGCTGTTACGTTCCAAAGATGCAGCAGGCGCACGTGGGTATGTACAAAGTCGCGGCATTTCGTCTGACTCTGTTATTGCCTTCGGTCTGGGGTATGCTCCCGATTCATGGGATGGGCTGAGTCACTACCTGCTTAGCCTGGGTTATACCGAGCGCGAGTTGGTAAGTGGAGGTCTCGCACGCGAGCGGGATGGAGCGATAGGTGTGCCTGCTCCGTCGGGAGCGAGTAACGATGGAGTTGGGAAAAGTGGCGGGGTCTATGATTACTTTCGAAGTCGAATAATCTTTCCTATTCGGGATATGCGTGGTCGGGTAATAGGCTTTGGTGGACGGGCGCTGGGGGGTGGGCAACCAAAGTATCTCAACTCACCTCAAACTCTATTGTTTGAAAAAAATAGCGTCCTCTATGCACTGGATATGGCGAAGGATGCAATAAAGCTTGCAAAACAGGTGATTATTGTTGAAGGGTATGTAGACGCGGTTATTGCACATCAATATGGAACAAAACAGACGGTGGCATGTATCGGTAGTGCCATCACCGAAAAGCACATTCTACAGTTGAAGAAATTGACAAAGCAGGTGACGCTCGCTTTGGACCCCGATGCCGCGGGAGCAACCGCAACTGAGCACGGGATCCAGGAGGCGCTAAAGGCCTTTGACCGCACTCTAGTCCCGGTGCCTTTGCCTGCCGAGGGTCGTAGGCGCATAAATGCTGATGTAGCAGGTAGGGAACGCAAACGGCATGAACCACGAGGGATGATCCGACTGGAAGAGCAGGTAGATGCAGAAATCAATGTACTGCAACTACCACCCGGTGAAGATCCAGACGAGGTCATTCGGCATGATTTTTCGGCCTGGTCGTATGCAGTATTGCATCCATTGTCGTTAGTAGACTACTACTTTATAGCCAGGACGACAGGCCTCGATTTGCGAGAACCAGGTGGTAAAAGTGAGGCTGCGAAGCGTTTACTTCCGATAATAGGTATGATTTCCGACCGCGTAAAACGGGATGCCTATCTTCGGAAGCTCGCCGCTATGATTGCTATTGACGAGCGCAGTCTCAACGATGAATTGCAGCGAGTGCTAAGGGGACAGAGGCCTGCGGGTGTTACTGCATCGTTTTCGGCTCCAATGAAGCAAGGCGACCGTATGATGGGAGCACCCCTTGTGGATGTTCAGGGAACCGGGGATGGAGAGGTAGGAGAGAAAGAAACAGGAGAAGAGGAAACAGCAAAGAACTCACGGAAGCAAGAACAAATAAGAACATTTGGACTTGACAGAGGTAGCAGAAGTAGGTTACAATGGGAGGACTACCTAATTGGGCTACTCTTGCAAAATCCTGGGTTAAGTACGCATGTTTGTGGTATAATAAACGATGGTGACTTTGCTGGGACAGACACGCGGGAGTTGTACCACATTTTCAACTCTGTGTATCAACGTGACTCTTCCCCCTTATTTCAATCCTTTGAGGAGTGTGTGCCTTCTACCTTGCTCGCAACGGTGGACAGGGCGCGGAAGTGTGTTGAGTCGAGGTCTCCGTTAGAGGGAGTAGGACTGGTCAAAGCCGCCGTCCAATGTGCTACCCGGCTCAGACGTGCACGCTTATTACAATTGAATACGGATGTACAGTTTCTCTTGAAAGAGGCAAAAGAAGCTGGTGATGGGGCTGCAGTGCAACAATTCCAGCAGCAACTGTTGGGAATTTACCAGCAGTTGCGAACAATTGACTCGGCAATGCATTTGCAAGGATGAATAATTTCAACCTTGCCCTGTATGATGAATCGCAGCGGAGCGCGGAATCATTATTAATTAAAAAATTGGATCAGGAGATAGGCGTTATCACTTTTATTCGTTTATCATTGATGCCTGTTTTCTGAAGGGGGATGCCAAAATGGTGAATTCGGAACAAGAAGTGATCGATTTAGTAGACATTGAACATGTTAGCACGGGACCTTTGAGAGATGTATTCATGGTTGAACCTTTTGAAGAGTCCCTCTTGAGCGGTAAGGGAATTAGTATCGACGATCTAGGTTCACAGGCTCATGCGACGACCAGTGGAACGCTTGTCACCTCTATTGATACGCAGGAGTCATACGACCTGTTTTCTAAACTGCAGGACGAAGAAGCTATGGATGCTCTGGATCCAACCAAGGAACCACCCGTGGACTGGGTGCCTGGCCCCGAAGACGACGTTGATGTCGAGGTCATGGCAAATGCCAAATGGGACGATCTGTCCGGCCATCTGCATGATGGTTTCGGTATTGTAGTCGCTGATCTCGAGAGCAGCCTGGACGACCCTGTGCGCATGTACTTGCGCGAGATCGGCCGAGTCCCTCTGTTGTCGGCGGAAGAAGAGGTGAGGCTGGCGCAGCGCATGGGGCGCGGCAGAGCTGAACTTCTGAAGAAGCCAGCCAATCAGCGTATTATTGATGACGGTGAAGAGGCTCAGCGCCGCCTGACCGAGGCCAATCTGCGCCTGGTCGTGAGTGTTGCGAAAAAGTATATTGGCCGTGGGATGAGCCTGCTGGATTTGATCCAGGAGGGCAATATCGGCCTGATTCGTGCCGTTGAGAAATTCGACTACACGAAGGGCTTCAAATTCAGCACCTATGCCACCTGGTGGATTCGTCAGGCGATTACACGTGCGATTGCTGACCAGGCGCGCACCATTCGTATTCCGGTGCATATGGTGGAGACGATCAATCGGTTGATTCGTATCAGTCGCCGTTTGCTGCAAGACCTTGGTCGCGAACCTACATCCGAGGAGATTGCTGAGGAGATGGAGATTAGCCCGGAGAAGGTGCGTGAGATCATCAAGGTCAGCCAGGAGCCGGTGAGTCTGGAGACGCCAATTGGCGAGGAAGATGATAGCCACCTGGGTGATTTCATCGAGGACCACACAGCGCTTGCCCCTGCCGATGCGGCCAGTCACCAGTTGCTCAAGGAGCAGGTGGAGGATGTGCTTGACAGCTTGACCGAGCGCGAGCGCAAGGTGCTGCAATTGCGCTTTGGTCTGGATGATGGTCGCAGTCGCACCCTTGAAGAAGTTGGCAAGGAGTTCCACGTAACGCGTGAGCGTATTCGTCAGATTGAAGCCAAGGCTTTGCGCAAGCTGCGTCATCCCAGCCGCAGCCGCAAGCTGAAGGATTACCTGGACTGAGATTCTCAGGATGAGAAAGGCCACCAGCAATCTTCACTGGTGGCCTTTTTATTTCGTCTATCTTCAGCAACGCAATATTGCCGAGGTGCAGGGCATTGATGGCGACAGAATAAAGTGGCAAAGCAAAAGATGCTTTCAGGCCGAGTGGTTTTCGTCCAACGTTTATGTCAAAACTAGAGGCGAGAAACATTTGTTTGCCAAATGAGACATTTGTGCCACGATGTAGTTCATAATGAAACTCTGTCTTGAGATAGGCGTAGAATGCTTTGAGAAAATAAAACCCGATTTTGCTGAATAAGGAGCTAGGGCTGACAGTGAAAGCCAATACAGATACAGCACCAGTAATTTCCTGTGTGGATGTGACGAAAATCTATGAAACTGGAGTTGTTGCGCTCAAAGACCTCACGCTGGCGATTGAGCGAGGTATGAGCTTTGGTCTGCTCGGTGAAAATGGTGCAGGCAAATCTACATTGGTGCGCCTATTAATGGGATTTATCTTTCCGACGCGGGGACAGTTGAGCATACTAGGCGAGACGAATGTTCGTCTCGCGCATCCACGCCTAGGCTATCTACATGAGCGTCCTTACGTGGAGCTACGTTTTACAGGGAGGCGCTATCTCACCTATATGGCGGAACTGGCTAATGTGTGGGGCACAGTGAACCGTGAGCGTGTTGCTGCTGTACTGGAGCTGGTTGACCTGAGCGATGCCGCGAGCAAGCGCATTGCTACCTATTCTAAGGGTATGCTTCAGCGGCTGAGTATTGCCCAGGCCTTGCTCACCGATCCGGAACTGCTCATTCTGGATGAACCGACCAATGGCCTTGATCCATATAGCCAGTGGAAGGTGCGTCAAATCATTGCCGATTTGCGCAAACAGGCTAAAACACTTCTTATCTGCTCGCACTACCTAGCGGAGGTGGAAATGCTCTGCGATACCATTGGCATTTTGCGGCGCGGTCAACTTGTGCAGCACGGAGCCGTTGCCGATCTTTTGCAGGGGCAAGACATTGTTGAGATTGTGCTGAGAAACGATCTTCTTGCCAGCGATGTTGTAGCTCGCCTGGGAATCACTGAGCAGATCATCGATACGCAGAATAACCAGCTTCGCATTCCTGCTGCCGCTCAGGGGAATATACTTGCAGCACTCGTTGCCGCCAATGTTTCCATCCACTCGCTCAATCCAGTAAGCAAGACGCTCGAAGAAGTCTATATACGTACCACTCGTCCTGAGACAGAGGTGCCCAATTTGCATGCAATTGGAACTGCGACTACTGATAGTAAGAGATAGGCAGGGAGATTATGCAGGTGACCAAGCGCGATACACGCTTAAAATTAAAGCCTGTTGAGTTGCTCTCGGCTCTCTGGCGCATGCCGAGCGTCACCGTAGCCCGGTTGTTGCTGGAAAGCTACTTTCGCAGCGTCTGGCTTTGGGGAGAGATTGTATTAGTCCTCGCCTTTTTTGCTGCACTCTTTTTCCCGTTTCTTGAATATAGGTCATATTTCTATGGTACATCGAACTTTGACATGAGTGGCATTGCCATTCTAGGGGCGGCTATAATGGTGCGCCACTCTACAAGCGCTCGCGTCTATGTTTTGCTGGCACGCCTGCCTGCACGCGCCGCGTATAGTCGTGGGCTTATGCTGGCCACTGCTCTACTACGCGTCCCACTCTTTTTGTTGTTGCTTGTGCTCGTACTTATTGCAGGGCGGCTTATTGATCCGGTGGCAGGTCCAATGGCAATTGGCGCTCTTGGACTATTACCAAATATCATCCTGGTCTCTGTGCTGACGGTTGCTCTCTCCTCGCCGATGGCAAGGCGCATTGATCGGATATTCTTCCTTGCCTGGCTTGCTGCAGCCCTCTTTTCGCTTAGTCCAATCATTCAGCTTCCTACCTCATTCATCAACGTCTTGAGTATTGTACGTATCCCAATTCTGCCTCTTGCAGCCTGCTTCCAGATAAGCACCTCCGGCAGTATTGGTTGGTCGGATACATGGGCATTTATTGTGGTGGCGTGCTATGTGGTAGGATTAGCATGGCTTGCGGGATATTGGTTGGAACGGCGCGAGTTGCTCTTGCATTGAACTAATTTCTCGCCTCAAGCAAAAATGGCTAGTCCAAATAGTGTGAAGTATGATACAATAGGCATATGTTTAGCAGACGCATACAGCAACGCGTTCGTCAGTTCGTCAATTCGATTATGCGACCGTTGGTTCGGCTCGGAATTACTCCGAATACCCTGACTCTACTGGGACTGCTGCTCAGTACATTGACAGCCCTGGTAATCTCTCAAGGATTTTTGCTGGCCGGTGGCTTGCTGGTGTTGTTTGCTGGAATTTTTGACATGTTCGATGGAGCGATGGCCCGTGTTCGCAATGCCGCCTCGACCTTTGGCGCATTCTTAGACTCGAACGCTTGACCGCTATTCAGAAAGTATTATCCTGCTTGGGTTGCTCTTTTATGCACTACAACGGCCTGGCCTACATGATGTCCTCTGGCCTTTTTCGTATGAGCAGCCCTGGATGATTGCCTTGATTTATATAGCTGGCATCGGCTCGTTGATGGTAAGTTATGCAAAAGCGCGCGCTGAAGGGTTAGGGTTAGAGTGTAAAACAGGGTTACTTGCTCGCCCGGAACGTGTCGTCATACTGGCTTTAGGACTCTTAACCGGCACTGTTATGTGGGCGTTAGTTCTTCTCGCTATCTTTTCGCATGTAACTGCAATAGAACGGATCGTCCATGTCGGACGCGTCAGCCGCGAAGCTGCGAAAAAGAACATGGCAGATGTGCGCGTTGATGAAACGTATAACAGTGCAAACAATCGGCATTTGCCTACAACAAATGTGGCGACGAACGAGGTAAACGAACCCTCGTTTCGTCCTGTGCCCACCAGTGTTCCGCCGTTCAATGGTGGCGCGCATTCAGAGTAAGGACAACGGCGTAGACAAGGCCGGATCGGGTCGTGCATGTGGCGTTAGAAGCCTGTCCGAGAATAAAGTATAAAAAACATAATTGGCCTTTTGCCTTTTCCCGAACCCGTTGAATGAACGTGAGATTTCAGGAATGGGGTTTCCAGGCGTATATATCTAAAATTCGCCTGAACCATCTTATATTCTCTCTGGCGGTCACCTGCGCTCCGGTCCGTTACTACTGAGACTGGAGATCTTAGTGACAACACAAAATACTCAGAATGGCGACAGTGATATCACTGTCGTGGAGCAGCAACCTGTCTCTAAAACCGGGACGGAAACCAATGCTACTCCTACCCCAGTAGATGAAGACACTTCTTCTGCTGGCCCTTCTACTGGCAAAGAAGATGAAGTCGTTCGACCATTTACAGACTTTATCGAAGAATTTCGCCAGACGGAGGTACGACGTGGCTCTTCAACCCAGGAGCCACAGGTAGAACCTTTCTCATCCCTCCTTTTCACAGAAGAAACCAGCGGTAGCTCGGCTCCCTCTCCCTGGGAAAATACCTTGCTTGAAAGTCCGTTGCCTTCTGTTGAAAGCGTTGGAGCGGAAGCACCACAAACCTCGACTGAGGAGGCTGTAGAGACAACATCGATAGGAGAAACTCAGGGGGATGCTCCCATTTCATCTGTACAAACAAAGGAGCAGGTAGCTAGTAGCGAGCAGGCAATAACGGAGCCGGAAGTTCCCGCTGCGCCAGCTATACAAACGCCATCTACACCGCCTGCAGAACGACCCGTCTCACCGCTTCTGCGTCCTGCCAGGCATCTACGTCTACCCCGTCATGGAGGACGCCAGCGAGATGCAGCAGCTTCTGCTGCTAACGCGCAAGTTCCACAATCTTCTAGCCCTGCAGGCAAAACCGTAGAAGTCAGCCAAGCTTCACCAGCGCAAAATCTAGAGTCGGTGCCTACCGCTACACCGAATACCGCAGCGCCTGCTGAATCACCTGTGCTTTCTCCTACGGATGAAACTTCGGCAGTTCCACAGGCAGAATTGGCTCCTCTAAAAGAGCAACCCAAGCCTGCGCGTCGTTATCGTTTCGACCGTCCGGCACCTACGCCTGCTGCGTCTCCATCGGCACCTGGTACATCCGGTGTACCTGCCGCATCTGCACAAACTCGCGTTGAAGAAAATAAAGATGTGCTTAGCCACACTTCGTCAACATCTGTTCGTGGCGATGAAGCACAAATAGGTGAGCGTGAGACATCTACTTTTCAGCAGAAGCAGGTGACAACAAACGGGACGCAAGTCTCTGAGCCAAAACAGGCTTCTACCCAGGAAGCTTCCGCAACCAATGGTGGAGGGGCATCGGTTCCAACTGCAACTTCAGTTCCAACGCCTTCTATGTCTGCTCAAGATCGTCGTCGGCGTCATGGACAGGATCGGCAGCATGAGAAGGAGAAGGCCGCTACTCCTGTTCCTCCTCCAACTACTCCTGTAGTGGAGGTAGCTCCACCTGTTACAGAACCGGTTGCTCCATTAGCGCCAGAAGTTGTTCTGGAGGATTTACCTCCACTGGAATATTCAGAATTGCAGGCTGCCAGTTCTCGGCGTCGGCGTCGGCGTCGCTCTGGCGCTTCGACAACAAGTACGCCGTTGACAGCAAAACCAGCAGCACCAGACCTTCCTCCTACAGCAACACCTCTTGTGGGAAATGTGACACCAATGCCGTCAGCCACATCACCGGTGGCTGTACCTCGTAATGTTGCCCCCAATACCGCAGCATCGCAAGCCCAGTACACGATCGTATCTGGCTATACGGTCAATCAAATAAATCAAGGTAGCGAAGGCGCAGGTCCATTTATGGGACCAGAACCTTCCCCAGCCCGCGGCAGTACGAATGTGCGAGGAGATTCACGTTCCCTGCGTACTGAAGCTCAGCGTGCCCCTTCCTATCCAATACGAACTGGTGAGCATTCGGGTGCTTCGATCAATCATCTTGCTAATGTGATTGCGCAGACCATTTCGGCGCAAACCGATCGCATGGTTGCAGAGTTACGCCATGCGAATCAATCCCCCACGAACGTCTCGGTCTCGCTTCCCCCGTTCCCGTCAACCGAGCGGGTTGGGGTCTTTGTGGATGTTGCCAACCTTCTGTACTCTGCACGTACACTGCGAATGACGATAGACTTTGGCAAATTGCTCGACTTCTTGCGTGGCAATCGTCGCCTCGTTAGGGCTCAGGCATATTGCCCAACCAGTCCTCAACCAGGTGATGAGCAGATGTTCTTGCAGGCTGTAAAGGGTCTGGGCTATCGTATTACCACTAAAAACTACAAGACGTTCTCTAGTGGGGCGAAAAAGGCCGACATGGATCTTGACCTGTGTATGGATGTGGTACGCCTCGTGGATGGAAGGGCCGTCGATTGCATCGTGTTGGTCAGTGGTGATAGCGACTTCATGCCATTGCTCGACTACTGCTCAGACCACGGTGTGCGCGTAGAAGTAGCGGCGTTTGATGAGTCCATGTCTGCTACCCTGCGCCAGAGCTGCGACCTGTTCATTAACCTTTCTATGCTGGATGAAATTCGCGCATAAAAAGATAGTTCTGTCGATAATCAAAATCTGATAATCAGAAGGGGTTGCCTGTTCACAGCAGGTAACCCCTTCTGAATATAGGGCAAGTATTGTTGGTAGCATCAGAATTTGGGCTGCTTCATGTGAGAAATAAGCTCTGGGTTACGTATGTATCCATAGCGGATGTCTGCAAAATAAGCCGTTCCGTTGCTTGGAATAGCGTTCAAGGTCGAGTCTTTCCGTGCTATAATAGAATTGCCGAAGAGATGTCTTGTTTGTCCCTAGTACTCCATTTGGAGCCAAACCTGACGTTTATATTTTTATACTCGACCTTCCCTTCAGACATGTGCATTCTATGAACTGTCAACTGTATTTCTCAGCGTAGAGAAGAGAAGAAAGGACGCATACATGCGAAGAATTGGCAGATTCGCCCGTATCCCTTCACTCCTGGCAATAATTCTTTTGCTTGCCGCCTGTGGTAGTAGCACGACTGGTGGCAATGGAGGCGGAGGAAGCTCAACTCCGGCGGCGGCCAAAGTATCGGTTGGGCTGGTGACCGATGTTGGTGGTTTGAATGATGGTGGCTTCAACCAGTTTTCCCATGCAGGCTACGAAAAAGCCAGGGCACAGTACGGTTTCCCTGATGTAGTGATTCAGTCGCAGACAATCAGTGACGCTGAATACACCAAAAACATCAATGCAGCAGCACAGCAGGCTGATATGGTTGTTGGTGTAGGTTTCTTGATGCAGAATGCAATCTATACGGTTGCCAAGCAGTATCCCAACAAGAAGTTTGCTCTTATTGATGGCTGCGCTACGAATCCCACCGACAAAACGGGTGCCTGTCAGAACCTCCCCAATGTCGCGCCGCTTTTCTTTAAAGAGCAAGAAGCTGGCTGCCTCGTGGGCGCAATTGCAGGTCAGATGGAAGTTGATGGCAAAGCTAAGGTACCAAAGCTGCTTGGCCATAACACGATCAGCGCTGTAGGTGGCCTTGCTATTCCTCCGGTGGTTCGCTACATAGCCGGATACAAGTATTGCGCTCAGAAGGTTGATCCCGGTGTTAACGTGGTGATTGGCTATTCAAACAACTTTAATGATCCTACGAAGTGCAGTGCTATCGCTGATAAGCAGATTAGCGATAATATGGCCGACATCCTCTTCCAGGTTGCTGGCGGTTGTGGCGTTGGCGTGCTCGACTCTGCTACCCACCATAACGTCTTCAGTATTGGCGTTGATGTGGACCAGAGTAAGGACTCCACTGGCGCAACTCGTCCCAGCGTCATCACAAGTGCGATCAAACGTATCGATACTGCTGCCTACGATATCATTAATATGGCGGAGCAGCAGGGCACAGCTTCGACTGGTCCATATTCAACTTTCGTTGCAAATCCAACGAAGTTTGACTTGGCGCATGATGGCGTTGCTTATGGAACGCCAAGTGCTGATGTTCCGATGGATGCGGTACAAAAAGCGATGGACTTTTCAAATATGATTAAGTCCGGTTCGCTCGTTCCACCTGAGATGATCCCGTCCTAAGCCGTCAGAATAGTCGAAAATAGACAAGATGACGACAGGGTGCCGTACATAGCACCCTGTCGTCGTCTCTGTAAAGCCAAATCCCCAATTCTTTGCATTAAAGCTTGTTTCTTCTAAGCTCTAATGTTATGATTAAAGAACAGTTTCCTGGCTAGAAAACGTCATTGCGAAGCCGTCCCCATAAGAGGAGGAGTCACATGGCTGTAACAACAAAGCAACCTGAGACGTCGGATAAGCGTCCTCCCACAGCGCGACTTGCGTTATTGGCTCGTAAGTTCGGTGCTGCACTTGGGCGACCTATTATTTCTGTAATCCTGGCATTCATCGCAGGAGCGATTGTTATCATTATTACCTGGCCAGACAAAACGGTCGACCCTTTTACAAACGTCATTCATGCCTATACAACCCTCTTTACCGGCTCATTCGGTACACTCTCTAATTTTTCACAGACCCTTGTGAGGGTAACTCCACTTATTTTCGCCAGTCTTTCGGTAGCGATCGCTTTTCGCGCTGGTCTCTTCAATATTGGGGCTGCTGGCCAATTGGCTGTTGGAGCGATGGCAGCGGATATCATTGGCCTGAGACTCAGCTCGTGGCCCAGCGGAATACTGATTCCGGCGATGTTGCTTGCCAGTATACTGGCGGGGGCTATCTGGGGCGGCATTGTAGGTATACTGAAGGCCTGGCGTGGCGCACATGAGGTTGTCACAACCATTATGCTGAACTGGATTGCATTCTATGGAACTGACTACCTCATTAATAGCCCTCCTTTCGCGGCTCCTCTGGGTATTACTCAAACCGTTGCTCTTCCGCCCCAGGCGACATTGCCCTTTGTTGCCTCCATCTCCAACCAGTTGTTTGGGACGCAGATCAATACCTTCTTCTATACAGTGGATATCAGTATCTTTTTTGCTCTTATCGCTATCGTGATCTACTGGTTTATCATCTCACGTACAACGTTCGGCTATGAAATCCGTGTGATTGGACAAAATCCTAAAGCAGCCCAGTACGCAGGTATTCCCATTAAACGGAATATTTTTCTGGTAATGGCAATTGCCGGGGCGTTCGCCGGTCTGGCTGGATCGACTCACCTGATGGGGCAACCTGGATATGAATTGTCGGCCACAGCTTTCGCCGGAGATCCAACGGGGTTTGATGCTATTGCTGTGGCGTTGCTTGGTCGCACCACTGCCGTAGGTGTTCTGCTAGCCTCCCTCTTCTTTGGTGGGCTACGATCTGGTAGTACCACTATGCAGGCGGTTGCTCACGTAGACCCTAACCTTGTCCTCATTATTGAGGCCCTGCTGCTCTTCTTTATCGCTGCTGAATTCTTACCCGTTCTTCAACGTGTTATGCCCAGGTGGATGGGATTTAGTCGCAGACCTGCGATAGTGCCTCCTGTAACTGGCGCGATAAGTGTGGATCCGACTGAGAATGCTAGTGCCACTCCTAAGGCGAATGAGCAGAACGAGGTAAAGATAGCTGATCTTGATGCTGACCTTGATAAGGAGGTGTAACGTGTTTTTTCAAATACTATTGCGTGCTCTAACCTCCACTAATACCTGGCATACTACCCTGGAATTTGCTGCATTACTTGTGCTTCCAGCCCTTGGAGGTGTCATTTCTGAACGCAGTGGAGTTGTCAATATTGCGATGGAAGGGATGATGCTCGCGGGTGCCTTCGCTAGCGTTGTTGTGACGTTGGCAGCGCATAATGCGGGTATCAACGATGTATTTAGTATTCTACTCGGCGTGCTGGCCTCTATCCTGGCAGGAGGATTGATGGCACTCATCCATGCTCTAGTCTCCATCAATTTTAAGGCAAATCAGATCGTGAGTGGTATCGCTATAAATATTATTGCTCTTGGTTTGACGAGCTACCTGGTGTTTGTTCTTACCCCCTCTGGACAAGGGGTCCCTGCCTTACCAGGCCATCTACGCCTTCCTGTGCCTCCTTTGGGACCGCTCGCGAGTATTCCTTTCCTGGGACCTGTTCTTTTCCAGCAAAATATCATCTTTTACGTTACCTTGCTGATTCTGATTGGTACACAATTCTTCCTCTTCCGCACAAATATTGGTTTGCGTATACGGGCGGTAGGTGAACATCCACAAGCAGCAGATACGGCTGGTGTGAATGTGCGATTCCTGCGTTACATGTGCGTCCTTGGTAGTGGACTCCTCTCAGGTCTGGCAGGTGCATATCTGGCGTTAGGCGTTGCAGGTGTCTTCAACCCTGGTATGACAAATGGGAGAGGCTATATCGCACTAGCCGCCATGATTTTCGGCAAATATATTCCTTGGGGAGCTGCTATCGCTTGCCTTGTATTCGGCCTCGGGGATGGGCTTGCCATCCCCTTACAGGATTTGGGGAACGGAAATCCTAATGTGGCAAATCTGCTCTCCACCTTACCCTATCTATTCACATTAATTGCATTGGTAGGCATTGTAGGTCGCACTACACCGCCTGCTGCCGATGGTGTTCCTTACGAACCAGGCACAGAATAGGAGGAGGATATATGCAGGAAAGTACAGCACTGGTTCACCCTAAAGAAACCGCTCTACCTCTTGCGGTAGAGATGCGTAATATTACTAAAACCTGGCCCGGCGTGGTTGCTAATGATTCTGTTAACCTGGAGGTACGCAAGGGAGAGATACATGCGTTGGTTGGCGAGAACGGTGCGGGCAAATCTACCCTGATGAATATTCTGTATGGACTTATTCAACCGAGTGGCGGGGAGATATTCATCAATGGGCAGTTGGCACATATCAATGGGCCGCGTGATGCCATTCGACTGGGCATTGGTATGGTGCATCAGCACTTTATGCTGATCCCGCCATTGACTGTAGCTGAGAATATCGTCCTGGGCCATGAGCCGGGCGGGGTTAGCTCACTGTATGATGTGAAAAAGGCACGGGAAGTTATCCTCGCGTTGAGTAAGCAATATGGGTTGCCAATTGATCCCGATGTGCGTATTGAGAAGCTTTCGGTAGGCTTACAACAGCGCGTCGAAATACTCAAAGTCCTTTATCGCGCGGCAGATATTCTGATTATGGATGAACCGACCGGTGTATTAACGCCGCAGGAGACATTTGAACTTTTCAAAGTTTTACGTGGTCTGGTAGACAAGGGCAAAACTATTATCTTTATCACGCATAAACTGCGTGAGGTACTTGAGCTTTCGGATAGGATTACCGTCCTGCGACGTGGGAAAAATGCGGGTGAATTGATTACGAGCGAGACGAATCAGGCGGAGATAGCACGCCTGATGGTAGGACGTGAAGTCCTCTTGCGCGTGAATAAGGCACCTGCTCATCCCGGTCCTGTTGCGCTACATGTGGAGGATGTGCATGCGCAATCTGATCGTGGCCTTGAGGTATTGCATGGTGTGAGCTTCGATGTGCGTTCAGGGGAGATTCTCGGTATTGCGGGCGTGGAAGGGAACGGCCAGACCGAACTTATTGAGGTGCTGACAGGCGTGCGCAAGATCACAAGCGGTAAAATGACGATTACCGAGATCAAGGATGGACAGGGCGGTAGAACGCGGGATATTACGACCATGGGGGCACGTGAGGAGCGCAGGGCTGGGTTAGCTCACGTGCCAGAAGATCGGCGTGGAAGTGGTCTCGTGCTCACAGACACTATCGAAGATAATATGATTTTAGGACGGCAGCGCTGGCCACGTTTCTCATGGCAAGGTTTTGTACTGTTACTACGCAACATAGCTGCCTGGGCTAAACGACTTGTCGCGGAGTTTGATGTTCGTGCCTCCTCGCCCAAAGCGCTGGCCCGCTCACTTTCAGGTGGCAATCAGCAAAAAATTATTATCGCTCGTGAGTTTGCCTCTAACCCTGAAGTCCTGATTGCCGCGCAGCCAACGCGTGGCGTCGATATCGGCGCTATCGAATTCATTCACCGTCGTATCATCGAGCAGCGTGATGCCGGGAAAGCTGTTTTGGTTGTGTCTGCCGAACTAGACGAGGTTCGCTCGCTTTCAGATCGTATCGCGGTGATGTACGAGGGCAAGATAGTCGATATCGTTTCGCCAGAAGCAACGGAAGAAGAGCTTGGCATTCTCATGACGGGCGGGCATATCGAGGATGAGACGGTTCGTGATGTTTAGAGTTTTTCACACAGAAAAGGTCGCGTAAGCAGAGGGAAACGAAAAGTTGGAATGGTATGCGCTGGTTGAAGAGTGGCCAAATGAGAGCCTGGTTAGCTTTCGAGAGTTACCTGGCTGCCTGTCGACTGCTCTAACCACTGAAGAGGCAATCCAGAAAGCGCCAGAGGCAATCGCAGAATATTTCCACTGGTTAAAGCAGAACAAGATATTCTTTCCCAAAGAAGAGATCAACTCAATCGAAGTGGTGGTCAAGGAGCGCTTGCGTGCAGACCAAGTTGGACCGTGCTTCGAGACTGAACTGGTTGCACCAACTGATCGTGAGATGACCAATGCCCTTACTGTGGCCGCAATCGCACGTGCCCTGCTTGTCGAACTGTACAACAGGGTACCGCCTGCTCAAAGGAGTTGCGCATTCAAATCCGGCGAGTGGTCGCTCACAGAACATCTTCAGCATCTTCTCCGGTCTGAAGCGCACTATGTCGGCTGCTTGAACGATCAGCCGCCGGAAGCAATACCGCCCGTACCCGAGACGGAACTTCCTAGGAAGTTCATTGAGAACGGGAAGAACTATGAGATATTTTTGCGCGCGCTGACGGCAGAGCAGCGCTCTCATGTGTATATCCACGGAGAAGCAGAGTGGACGGTAGCCAAGATGTTACGCCGCATGACCGAACATTTGCGAGATCATTATCCTTGGATGCAGACTATCGTACGTCAATTTTGCACTCCCTAGTGAGCAGAGACCCCACACCGTTTGTCTGGAATGGCAAATGACGACGGGAGGGACACGGCCGCGCCTTGGCGGTTCTGGAGGTGCGGTCATTCATGGCTACTCAATTGCTGTGTGACCTACTGTCTTCAACCCCAACACCTTTGATAAGCGCAAAATCTCTACGCCCGTGTTTGTATCAGAGTTAGCGACGCTTGCTTCGGCTGCCTGGCGTAGCAGCAACAAGGCCTCAGGGGTATTCATGTCGTTCTCCATGGCTGCGTGGAAGCGGTTGCGTAGGATTGTATCTTCGCCTTCGGTTCGTTGGCCAACGATGGTGCGCACTTGCGAAAAAAGGTTCGCTATCTCTGTGGCAACCTGTAAGTCTTCAGGGAAACACTCCCAGGGATAGCGGTAGTGATGATTGAGCAACATGACGCGAATGGCATCTCCACTGTAATCCTTCAGCAGGTCACCTACCAGGGTAAGGTTGCCGAGTGACTTGCTCATCTTCTCACCTTCCTGGTAGACCATGCCGTTATGCAGCCAGAAGCGAGAGAAAGGCGTCTTGCCTGTAAAGTGTTCAGACTGGGCAATCTCGCATGTATGGTGCGGAAATGCAAGGTCAATTCCGCCACCATGAATGTCTATCTGAGGCCCAAGATAGCGCATCGACATGGCGCTACACTCAATGTGCCAGCCGGGACGCCCAGGTCCCCAGGGACTGGGCCATCCAGGTTCGCCTGGAACCTGTGCCTGCCAAAGAACAAAATCCAGTGGGTCCTTCTTATTGGGATCGTCAGGTCGATTTCCGCGCTCATTCGCGATCTTGAGCATGGCATGATAGTCGTTCAATCCGATGGCGCGGGCCATCATGCCGAACTCCGGGTCCTGCTTGACGCTAAAATAGACACTGCCGTTGCTTATATACGCGTAGCCACGCTCAAGTAAGACCGAGATGATCTCGATCATGGCGGGAATCTCTTCGCTGGCGCGAGCATAGACATCCGGGCGACGCACGTTCAGGGCCGCCATATCATTCAGATAGCGCTCCGTTTCGCGCTTTGCTAGTTCGTCCCAGGGAATGCCGAGTTCGTGAGCCTTAGCAAACAAAGGATCATCGACATCGGTCACATTCTGCACATACTTCACCGTGTAGCCACGAAACTCAAGGTAACGAATCAATGTGTCGAACGAGACGTAGGCAAAGCCATGTCCCAAATGTGTCGTGTCATAAGGTGTGACCCCGCAGACATACATGCGCACCGTATTCTCTATTGGCACAAACTCTTCGAGAGATTGGGTGAGTGTATTAAACAGTTTCATAGCGTTTATGCTCCGAGACCGAATAAGCGAACGGCGTTGACTGTGGTGACGTGGGCAATCTCTTCAAAGGTGATGCCCCGTATATCGGCCAGCTTTTCAGCGACGTATTTGACGAAGAGCGGCTCATTGCGCTTTGCACGTAGCGGTTGAGGGACCAGGTATGGACTATCGGTCTCAACCAGGACCCGGTCCAATGGGACCATACGTGCCACCTCCGGCAAAGCGTTTCCCTGACGAGTGAGCGGTCCCGCGAAAGAGATCATAAATCCCTCGAAGTTGAGGCATTCCTCGGCCTGTTCTACATTGCCGGAAAAACAGTGAAAAACGCCGCGCAGCCCCTTTCCGTAGATACGCAGCAATTCGATCACATCATCATGCGAGTCGCGCACGTGGATGATGCAAGGTAAGTCACATTGGCGAGCCAGTTCGAGATGGGCACAGAAGACGGCGCGCTGCACCTCGCGTGGCGAAAGCATGCGAAAGTAGTCCAGCCCAAACTCGCCAATTGCCACTACTTCTGGCTCACGCGCCATCTTACGATATTGCAAGCCTACCTCATCAGTATAGGTGGTAGCATCGTGAGGATGTGTCCCCACACTTGCAAATACGTTGCCAGGATGTGCTTTAGCTAATGATAGCGCAAGCTGACTCGAAGGGAGATCGCAACCAGGATCAACGATGCAGGTGACTCCGCCTTCAAAGGCTGCCGATATCACGGCTTCACGGTCGGCATGAAAACGAGAGGTGTCAATGTGGGCATGGCTATCAACGAGCAAAGAAGGTGTCCTTTCCAAACATCACTTCATTAAGTATAGTTCACGCTTTGTGGAGGATGTCAAACTTTACATGGTTTGCCATACTTGTACAGCGCCGTCGCCGCTTGCAGAGGCGATGTGTTTCCCGTCGGGTAGCCACATGATGGCGTGGACTGGAACCGAATGGCTTCGGCATGTCAAAATATTATTTCCAGTGGCGGCATCCCAGATGTGTATAATATTATCCTTGCTTGCGGAGGCGATGCGTTTGCCGTCGGGTGACCAGGTGACAATTCCCACCCATTCGGAGTGACCGCGATGGGTGGAGATTAAACGCGCTTTAGCGGCGTCCCATACCTGCACGGTCTTATCCTCTCCGGCTGAGGCGACATGCTTGCCATCAGACGACCATGCCACCATTCTTACCCAGCCATCGTGCCCACGATATGTGGAAACTTTGCGCTTCTTGGAAATATCCCAAACCTCTACGTCTCGCCAGGAGCCAGAGGCAAGATACCTTGCATCGGGCATACCTGTCCCCCAGACAGGATTCCATGCCACTGCTCGTGACCAATAGGTATGGCCAGAGTAGCTGAAGACGTTGTGTCCGGTGGTAGCATTCCATATGTGCACACTATTGTCCGTACCTCCGCCGCTCGTGGAGGCAATATATTTCCCATCAGGCGACCACGCGACGGCATACACCATCCCTAAATGTCCATCATACGTCGATAGCTTGTGCCCGTTGGTGGCATCCCATACTTGCACGGTTTTGTCTAAACCGGCGGAGGCAATGTGCTGTCCATCCGGTGACCACGCTACCGCGGTCACGCCTCCGCTATGGCCACGGTATGTGAAGATATTGACCCCTGCTGTTGCATCCCATACCTGTACCGTCCGATCAAGTCCTCCCGAGGCGATACGGCGCCTGTCGGGCGACCACGCGACGGCATATGCCATGCCAGGCTGCACACGATCAGTAGAATATGGACTTTCCTCTCCAGGCTCAAAGCGATCGGTAGAGTAGGGGTTTTCCTGGTGGAAGCCACCTGCGATGGGCTGAGATGTTGAGATTGATATTGGGGGTGTTATCGAAGTGAAGTTTTCAGACTGGCAAACTCGCTCCAGAGCATTTGCGAAGTCCTGCACGTGCTCATAACGTGCGTGGGGATCTTTCGCAAGGGCCTTCATCACTACCTGCTCAAGGGCTGGCGAGATAGTAGGGTCTATTTCATAAAGAGAAGGGGGTGCGGAAAGGACATGCTGAACGGCTATCTCTTCATAGGAACCCTCGAAAGGGCGTTTGCCACATAGCCATTCGTAGACTACCACAGCCAGCGAATACTGATCACTGGCCGGGCGCGGCTTGCCTCGCGCCTGCTCAGGAGCCATATAGGATATAGTGCCCGATACATCTCGCGGACCATCGTTAGATGAGCTGTTTGCGACAACGGCCAGGCCGAAATCGCTCAGCAACACCTCATTATTTCGGCCCAGCAGCATGTTCTCAGGCTTGACATCGCGATGAATAAGTTTCTCTTCGTGGGCGTACTGTAGGGCTGCGGCTACCTGTTTGACATAGAGCAGGATTGTGGCAGGGGAGAGACGTGTAGCCCTTTGGATGGCGTTGGCGCAGGGTGCCATTGGGTGCATAGCTCATCACAAGAAAGGGCGTAGCTTCTTCCACGCCAAAGTCGAGCACACGTACGATTTGAGGATGTTCCAGGCGAGCGATCATGCGAGCCTCATTGCGAAATTGCTCTATCTCATCGCTTGCCAGCCGCGTATCCAGCACTTTGATAGCGGCAGAGGTGCCAAGATGAATATGCTCACCCAGGTAGACATTAGCAAAGCCCCCACGCCCCAAGCAGGCGGATCAGACGATAATGACCAAGTTGTTGACCCACACGATCGGTCATGCTTGCTCTCCCTTGGAAATGGGCTACCTCTTCTGTCCTCGCTTACGTGCCCGAAGTTGATACTCCATCCATGAGTCGATTGTATGGTGGGAGGAGCGGGCATGTCAAGTGCGAAATGCACAAGCCGCGCTGATGGTTCGATCGGGTGAATGACTCTTTGAAGGTCTCTCTACCTGACAGAGAGACCTTCAACGCATTGTCTCGTGTGATGCTATGAAACCAGGATGGCACTCTTGCGATAATGGGGGAGATGATCGAGAAGATTTTCTCCAATGTGGCCCCTGGTGACATAAGCGAGCGGATTGCGCTCTTGTATTTTCTGTAGATAGCTGAGAATCTCTTCTGCGGTATCCCTGACCTGTTGCCAATCTAGATGGTATTCGAACTCGAATTCCAGAGAGCGATTGAAGCGGTGGTAACCATTGTGTAGGATTAAAGCTGTGTCTGCGCAGGAGACGTTCACATAATAGCCACCGCAGCCAAAATCGCCGCAACCGCAAGTGAAGAGAGGAACGAGGCCATCTTGTTGCTTGATGGCGAAGAACCTTTCCACGTCGAGGATTCCAGGTAGGTTGTTGTCGTTGATGGAGACCTGAATGAACAGCGCACCATCGTCTACAAGCTCTTGCTCTATAGTTATTTTGATGCGATCCATACCTCTCTCCTAATTAAATCAAAGGGTTGGGTTAGGAAAGGACGCAAGCGCTGAGGTAGAATAATTGTTGAGCAGGTGTGCGCAAGGCAACCATAGCGGTGGCATTGGCTCGGCACCAGCGCATACCGCGCTTTTTCATGCGGCGGTTAATGACTAAGGCTACGGCTCGCTCAATCATGCCGCTGCCGACGGGATAGCCGAGCTTGCGCCAGTGCTCATAGGACTCGATCCACGGCGTTGGTTCTCCAGATACGTATCGCCTTGGTGACGTCAAGAGTGCCTCGGTGGGCAGTCCACTCGCTAAGGTACGCAAGCCCTGCACAGCTTGCTCGACCTGACTATGCCACAGCCACGTGCGATGCAGGGACACCTGATAGTCACGTTCACGTTGCGTGAGCGCCTTGGCGCGTGCCGCCGCATGGATAGCGTGGCGCACCTCGCGCCAGAGATGGGCTCAGTCCAGGATACAGGTCGCCTGTGGGAAGTGGCGGGCGGCTTGGGTCTTGATCCACTGTGCTCCATCTGCCAAGAGCACCGTTGAGTCAGGGAGGTGCTCGCTCACGCTGCGGGCGGCAGCCTCGGCTAACTGGCCCAAGTGCGCAGACGAAGCAAAGGTTGCCACATAACGCCGCTTGAGCAGCAGATGGCGTTGCCTGGGCGGACGTCGGGGTCCGCGCTGGCTCCACGAAAACGTCGCGGAACGTCACGGCATGGGCAGATCGGCCACTTGGGCACAGATGACGGCCACTTTCCCTTCCATACCACCGCGCTGCTCCCGACTCCAGACCGAGCAGACATCAACTGCCACCAGCAACGACTGCTCGCTGGACTAGGATGCTTGGGATGGCTGCGCTGCTACTGAGCAGACATGCTGGGCCTCCACTTGCTGCTGAGCTGCACGCAGTTGGCTCTGCCAATTGAGCAGCAGCTGGATCTCCTCTGCACTGATCTCGGCTTCACTGAAGAGCTTGAGGGTGGCACTGGCTGCTCATAAGGCCACGAACTGCCGGCCAGCTAGGCTGCATCTTGCAACGGCAGACTGACAGTGCCTCCCTTCAGTTCGGCTAACAACGCTTTGGCTGGACAGGAGCGATGTCCACACTTCAGACAGCGAAAGCGCTGTAGTTGCACCTGAACAAGCTAGAAGAGGGTGGCGATCACAAGATGCAAGGTGCCTTCCAAGAGAAGCTGCTTGTATCTACAGTGTGGATAAGTTTGCTGCTGATCTTCTCATTGCTTGATAGTTTGTTTGAAGGTATCGCGCATGGTTTGCTGTTAAATATCTTGCATCTGCTGTTCCATCTCTGATAAACTAGCATTTGCAGCTATCTAAATGGTGAGAGATATTTGTAAATGCATGAGAATAATCATTATGAAGTGAAGAAAGTTAAAGTAAAGTAGGAGTTTAATGAAAGAGTCATAATCAGGACGAGAATTTACCTCTTTGTATGCTAAACTAGAGGAAGACAAATGTCCAGTCTTTTGTTGGCTGCACATAGAGAGGAAGAAGTTCATGGCGACGACAGCACCCTCTTTGATGAGTATTTACGAGGGGTGGGAGAGCCACCAGCTTGCGTTGGTGCGAGCGATTGCTCCACTGACACCTGCACAACTGGCCTGGCGACCCGCGACGCACCTGAATTCGGTGGGCGAGTTGATTAGCCATATCGCGCTGGCTCGGCTGTGGTGGTTCTATAAGATGGATGCTCCTGGCAGCAGTGAACTTGCCTGCGAGATTCCTTCCTGGAAGGGCGAAAAGGTCAATGCTGAGAACCCCACTGAACTCCGCAGGTGGGCGGAGGTGCTCGAACAGCAGGAGACAGCTATTGCCGCGAATCGCACTGAACTGCTCAGATGGCTGGAGGCAAGCTGGCAGATGATCGAAACCACACTCACTACCTGGACGGTTGCCGATCTGATGCAGACCTATCGGCATATTAGAGAAGGGAAGGTATATCTGGTTTCGCGCCAGTGGACTCTCTGGCGCATTCTGTCGCACGATCTGCACCATGGTGGAGAACTGGCGATTATGCTTGGCTTGCAGGGCATTGAAATCCCAGATCTCGGTGATCAAGGCGGGCATCTCACTGAGTTGCCGCTGGCCTAACCAGTCTAGAGAAGTGCCGATTTCTGCTACTGGTTGATTTTTACTCCAGGTGAAGACTCCGCGAGATCTTTACCTGTCAAAGTAGATGATGCTTTCAGGCCATCGATGTAAATGCGGCGTAGGCCTTGCAAGATGCGTTCTGGTGCGAAACCGTGCTCTTTTCGCTGGAAGCTGTAGAGCATGGGATGCAGCGTAGCCAGGATGGCATCGGTTGTGTAGGGGATGTCGATTGAAGCAATTTCTCCGCGTTCTACTGCTTCAGTAAGCAGGCCCACGAACAGTTCCTGCTGCCAGAGATACAACGGCGAGCGCTGGAATGAAAAATGCCAGGAAGTGTCAGATTCGCCGCATTGCTTATCTGTTCCGGCAACCGGTCCTAACAAAGCGCTATGCTCTTCGAGTAAGGCGACGCATTTTGCCAGAACACTATCAAGCCGTTCGAGTGCAGGGGCTGTCGCTCTCGCTGCCAACAATGTCACGATTTCTTCCACGAATCGCTCATAACGCTCGCGCAACAGGTCCATGCAGAGCTCGCCCTTATGGGCGTAACGGCGATACAGCGTCCCCTGCCCAATGCCAGCGGCCCTCGCAATTTGATGCATACTGATGGCATTGACGCCATGCTCAGCAAAGAGGCGCTGTGCAACCTCTAGGATACGCTGGCGATGTTCAGCCGCATCGCGTCGTTCGTGTCGCCTATGCCACTGGAACAGCCCCGGTATGCTGGAAGGCCATGGGCAATCATAAGCTTCTTCTCTCACTACTCTCACCCCTTGACAAGTGGACAACTGTCCGCTACAATATCTATGTGGACACTTGTCCATATAAGTGTATCATATCGTAACGTTACAGTCAATATCATCAGGCTGGTATCCGCTTTTGATGGGTCTATAAAGAATGATAAGCTGAAGGGGAAGAAATTTGTTTGCTTCGATACAGTTGAGACATATGAGTGCAATTCTCAAATGGAAAGAGACGATCAGAGGAAGATTCCTGAGGAGCGAAGCTCGCTCCTTGATCTAAATATACGATGAAGCAAGCAAACTGCGAAGCTGTCAAGCTGTTGAGATATCAGTATAAGGAAATGTATTATGGCAAATAGACCGGCTATTCTAGCTGAAGGAATCCATAAATATTATGGAAAGACGCATGCCCTGGCAGGGGTTGATCTGGCTGCCAAGGAGGGAAGCGTCCTTGGCCTGCTTGGTCCTAATGGTGCGGGCAAGACCACTGCTGTGCGCATTCTGACCACGCTTTTACGTCCAGATGCTGGGCACGCGGAGGTTGCGGGCCTGGATGTAGTTAAACAAGCTAATGCGCTACGTGCACGTATTGGTCTGGCCGGACAATATGCTGCCGTTGACGAAAACCTCACCGGCTACGAGAATCTGGTTATGTTCGGGCGGCTCTATCATCTGGCTGGTGCAGTAGCGCGACGACGAGCGAATGAGTTGCTCGAACGCTTTGATTTGAGCGATGCCGCCGGGCGCACTATAAAGACTTACTCGGGAGGCATGCGCCGACGGCTTGATCTGGCCGCGAGCTTGATCATTTCGCCCCCGGTGCTCTTCTTGGACGAGCCAACAACCGGCCTTGATATACGTGGCCGCCTCTCGATGTGGGAGGTCATCAGTACGCTTGTTGCTGACGGGACGACCGTGTTACTGACTACTCAGTACCTGGAGGAGGCGGATCAACTTGCCGATCAGATCGCCGTCGTAGATCATGGGCGTGTAATTGCTAATGGCACGGCTGACGAACTGAAGACCCAGGTGGGTGGCGAGCGACTCGAACTCACTGTGGCGCAAGGAGGCGATCTGTCGGCTGCTATGCAAGCAGTGCAGTCCTATGCGTCGGGTGAAATCCAGGTCAATACGGAGCGCCGTCACCTGGTGGTACCTGTGACCCAGGGCGCACAACTCCTTGCTACCGTGGTGCGCGATCTTGATGCTGCGCATATTCCCCTGGATGATCTAGCCCTCCGCCGACCAACACTGGATGATGTCTTCCTCGCGCTGACCGGACGCTCTGCTGAGGAGGTAGAGCCGCTCGCTGATACACTCAACACACCTCCAATGGTAAGGAGCACACGATGAATATTACTGACTTTCGCATAGCAGAAACATTGAAGCCCGTGGCCCATCCAAGGTTCTACTGGACGATTGCCGATGCGCTTGTCCTGGCGAAGCGTCACCTGATACAGGTACCACGCATCCCTGAGGAACTGATCTTCGCGACAATTCAGCCAATCATGTTTGTGCTGCTCTTCCGCTATGTGTTTGGAGGAGCAATTGCTGTCACCGGCACTACTTATGTCAATTTCCTGATGGCCGGTATCTTCGCCCAGACCGTCATTTTTGGCTCGACGAGTACGGGTGTTGGACTTGCCAATGATCTGCAAAAAGGTCTGGTCGATCGCTTCCGCTCTTTGCCGATGGCCAAATCGGCCGTCTTGACGGGTCGCACTATTGCTGACCTGGTACGGAACACCTTTGTTGTGATTGTAATGTGGAGCGTTGGCTTGCTGGTTGGCTTTCGACCGCAGGGTAATGTTCTTTCCTGGTTTGCGGCGGCAGGAATACTCTTGCTTACGAGTTTTGCTTTCTCGTGGATCTCGGCAATGATTGGATTGGCGGTAAGAAGCGTGGAGGCGGCGCAGTCTGCCGGATTCATCTGGCTCTTTCCTTTGACTTTCGCCAGCAGCGCATTCGTGCCAACAAAAAGCATGCCTACCTGGCTGCGTGTCTTCGCGGAGCATCAGCCGGTTTCGCTGATCGTCAACGCGGTACGCGGGCTGCTGCTCAACAACCCGGATGCTTCGACGATCTGGTCGGCGCTTGCGTGGTGTATTGGTATCCTCATTGTCTTTATCCCGCTGGCTGTATGGGCGTATGGACGCCGCATAGCGCGATAAAAAACGATGCTTATACATTGGTCTTGCAGAGAGGAGACCGGCTTGCGTCTGCCCTCTCTGCAAGGTCGGCTAATCGGTCTCGGGGCAGTTTGCCAGTTCAGCATCGACTGAACTGAGAGTCCTTTGGAGGCTCTTTATAATGTTGGTCATCTCAGTTGGATTGGCGACGCCATCTCGCCCCTCTTGTCGCAGGTCTGCTTCTAACGTCCTCACTTCTTCGATGAGACGATCATGTAGTGCGCGTAATTTTTGGCATTTTTCGGTATCGTTACTCATGTTGTTTCTCTCCTTCAGTCAGATACATTTGCAGGGTAGATTTACTTGAATAGCAGGGGTGTTCTGTGCCATAAAAGGCTTTACTTCTTTATTTACGTGAGCTTTAAGCTAGTAGTTTCAGTTGCTCCATCGCCAATTTATCGGCGATGGGCGCGATGAATCGGCCCCTACACTTGTTTGGTTATAGGAAGGAGAGTTGGTCTGTTGTTGGTGGGTGCAACACAAGTTCTTCTACGAGATACAGAACTGCTGCCAGATCGCGTAGATCGAGCAGTTCGACAGGGGAGTGTGAGTAGCGGCGGGGAATCTTGACTTCGAGGGTGGCAAGGTCTCCACCGACGAGGTGTGCAGCGGCTGCATCCGTCACACCGCCATTCGTTACCGCTAATTGGTATGGTAGACCGGCTCGCTGTGCGGCTGCGATCATTGCATCACGGGCAGCGCGTGGGAGAAGGAATCCGGAGCGTGCCGAACTGGACGATGGGGTGATCAGCACTCCTTGTCCGATACGAGCGGTGTAAGAAAGATGGCGCGTGTCCGGTGTACCTGCTGCTGGGAAGGTATCAACGACGATTGCCAGATCAGGACGAAGGCGTGCGAAAGCGACTTCTGCTCCACGCAGACCAACCTCTTCCTGGACCGTTACCAGCGCTGTCAGGCGGCAGGGAAGGGTCTGTGATTGAAGACGACGCAACAGGTGCAGCAGTACAACGCAACTCGCGCGGTTGTCGATGCCCTTGCCAGCGACGCGCGTTCCTGCCAGATTTCGTAGTTCGGAAATGACTACCACCGGATCACCTACACGCACGCCGAGCGCCTCTACCTCTGCGGCGTTGTCAACGCCGAGGTCAACGTACAGGTCGGCCATAGATGTTCCTTGCCCATGCTCTGATTGAGGGGTCAGGTGACCAGAACGTGCTCCAATCACTCCGGCTTGTCCAGCGACCCATACGGCCCGGCCTTCTAACAGTCGTGGCTGCACTCCACCAAGCGGCAGTAGACGGAGGAATCCTTCAGGCTCAATACTTGCTACTAGAGCTCCAATCTCGTCGGCATGGGCGGAGACAACTACATGCGGCCCATCCTGGGGTCCTTTGCGCATAGCTGTGAGGTTCCCCATGTGATCCACGGAGACTTCATCAACCAGTGGAGTAAAAAGGTCGCGCAGCCGTGCGATTACGGGTTGTTCGGCACCGGATGGGGCGTGCAGAGCCGTCAGTTCGGCCAGATCGATCCGCAGAGCGTTGAGTAGGTGGCAGTCTTGTTGCATGCTGGTCTCCAAAGGAGCTGATAGGACAATCATAAAGATGAGAGTAATGCTTGAACGTTATTTTATCACTTACACGTGGCAGGATAACCATTACCTATTGTATGGATGAAGAGCCTGAAGATATAATTCGAACACACATTCATTTAGAAAGGGAAGTATCATGTTCGTACATATTGCTATTTATCACCGCCCTAAAGCTGGTAAGGAACAATTTCTGATTGATTCGATGCATCGTTTTGGGGCAGCGATGCAGGGCCAGCCAGGTTTGCAACAGGTTCATACACTAAAAGATCGAAAGACGGGTGCGCTTGTAGGGTTAGCGATTTGGGATTCTGAGGAGGCACTCATGGCAGCTCGTCCGGTGATGGCGGAGGCAGTCAAGGATGACAACTTTGAGGAGTGGGAGGATGAGCCACCCGAAGTTTTTGTGCTCGATGCCGTTTAACGCTGGTGTGATTGCTTCCCATAGTTCTATTTCCTTACTATATGAGTTTGTGCGCTGTGAGGTCGAGTGTGAAGGTATCAATGGGCTGTTCCGTTGTACCTGACGCTTCAGCCTGGCCAGAGACGGCAAAGTACTGGCCTTTGAGTGTTTGGGGAGTGACTTCTATCAGTAGATAGCCGTAGCGATCATCGCAGTAGCTGGCAAGCGTCACGCCGAGATCGGCGAATTGGTAGGGAGTCTGTAGTGGATTGCCTTGCTGGTCTTTTTGCATGCCGCTTTGCTTCCAGAAGCCTCCCGCTCCTGCGACGATGAAGGGAACATCACGCTCGTTGAGCGTACGAGTGAAGCGCTGATAGTTGTGCACATGGCCGCTCAAGACGGCGTCGGGTACTCGTCCCGATGATTGGACGGCCTGTTCAAGCTGCTGTACCATGTACTGGCTGCCGGAGTGGTAGAGGTCAGCGGAATAGCAGGCGTGATGCATCGCGACGATCAAGGCCTTCTCGGTTGGAGCGCTGGCCATTTCGGATGCGAACCAGGTGATCTGTGCGTCATCAAGCCTGCCGCCTTCGGGCACATTCGTGTACAACCCGATAATTGTGACGAAGGGCGCTTCGAGCGTCCAGTAGACATTTGGCTGCGTCATGGCGTGGCGGTGGGTATCTCCCGCGTCTCTCGTGAGTACAGGGGTTTGGGCGCAGAAGTTTGTTACGAAGGCGGATAGTGAGTGTTGTCTTTCGTCGAACACTTCGGCATCGTGGTTGCCTGGAATAGCAAAAATTGGTGCCGGGTACAACTGGTAGGGTTCGTAGAACTGGCTATAATACTCCCTGCCCTCGCCGAAGAAATAGACAACATCCCCCAGATGATAGAAGAATGCTGGCCGCGAGGCGAGGTCTGTTTCCCGGTAGTCAGCCACCATTCGGTCGGCTACTACCTGCTGAAATTGCGGGGATTTGATGCCTCCCGTGTCTCCGACCGCGTGAAAGACGAGTTTTCCGGCCTCGTGTATGGCTGCTATGTGATGGTTGGGGAGTACCTGATCCAGTGAGAGATGATAGGGCTGTGGTCCGGGTGGTTGGGGTAGATTTTGGAAGGCCAGGTTGGGGTGTTCGGCATGGGCGATGCTGACCTGTACACCCGTTGTGGTAGCAAGGGGGTTGCTGAAATTGCGCTGTGGAAGGGGGTTAATAGTGGTGGAGCCGGAGCTTTGACCGGCTCCGTTTCCCATACCCTGGTTGGCGTTTGTTTGAGGGGTTTGGCCTTGCGTTTCGCCTTGCATGGTTGTTTTTCCTTCCAACACGTTTGTTTTATTCATAATATCACGTGTTGGGCGCATGAAGGTGTGGTGAGCAGACCAAGGGCTGGTACATCGGCGGTGGACGCGATGAATTGGCTCCTACGGCTTTACTATTTAGAGGTCGCGATGTTGGAAGCGTAGGACAGCGAAGAGGGGTAGGATCAGGATGTAGAGGGCTACCCAGATGAGGAGCGCTGGTGCAATTGGCTGGGTGGAGGTGAAGGGTGTATTGAAGTTTTCGGTGGATACTCCTAGAAGTGGAAAGATCTGTGTGGAGGGAAGCAGAAAGTAGGAGGTGCCGTGCCAGAGGGCGTCGGTCGGTATAATTAGATTAATGGCGGTGGCGATATTTTGCAACGAGGGACTTTGGGCCTGTGAGATGGCCTGTACGACGAACTGGACGAAGCTGGCTGTGGGCGCACCGATGAAGAGTACCAGGGCAATCGCGCCGTTGACGATGGTGGGCACAAAGGCGCTGCCGATGGTTGTGAGTCCCAGCAGTGCCAGCATGGCGAGTTCGAGGGTACCGAGTGCGCTGAAGACCTGGGTAGGCCAGTAGCCTGTTTTCCAATAAATTATGGCTAAGAACGAGAAAAACATCAGCACGGTATAGAAGGTTACAATGAGTGCGTAACCCAGCCACTTGCCTAAGACAATTTCGGCGCGGCTGATTGGCTTTGGGATGATGACTGAGAAGGTGCCAGCCTCGATTTCCCCGGAGATCATATTGGCGGTGAGGACGATGGTGAGCAGGCTGGACAGCAGGTAGACCAGCCAGATCATGAGGATGTCAAAGAAGATACCTCCGCTTAGTAAGAACAGTTGTGGACTGAGACTGCCTCCGTTCCCTGTGGCGTTGTTATTCGACTGAAGCAGGTTGATGGCTATGCTCAAAAGGATGATGAAGGCTAGCAGGAGTAGGGCGCTGAGAATGATTACGGCAAGGAAGAGTTTGCGGCGTAGGGCTTCTTGCAAGGTAAAGCGAGTTATTAATAATAGTGCCATTTTATTACACCTCTATGATTGGTTTGATGCATCGATGGTGCGTAAAAAGAGTTGTTCGAGTGAGCGCTGGTGGGGAGCAAGGCTGTAGAGTCGGACTCCGCATTCGTATATGGTAGCGGCGATATCGGCGGTGGCTTCGTCGTTTTGCACTTCGACGAGGAGATGACAGGGTCTCTCCTCTTGCTGGCGGACGGCAAGGGCTACGGAGCCGAGCCGGTGCAGCAGTTGAGGAGTGACAGCGTCCACGTGGACTTCGACTGTCAACGGCTCGTCAAAGAGTGAGTGCGGTGCTCCAACTTTGAGGATGCGGCCCGAGTTGATGATGGCGACACGATCGCATAGCGCCTCTACGTCTGCCAACTGGTGCGAATTGAGGAAGATGCTCATGCCCTCAGCCTTCAACTGGCGCAGGAGGTCGCGCATGTCACGCTGTCCGACCGGGTCAAGTCCTGAGACGAGTTCGTCGAGCAGCACGAGGTCGGGTCGGTTGAGGATTGCCTGGGCCAGTCCAATGCGCTGCATCATACCTTTGGAGAATGTTCCGAGCTTTTGATGCTCCCTGCCGGATAAGCCAACCAGGGCAAGTACCTCTTTCGAGCGTTTTTCTAGCAGGGCACCACGCAGGCCATAGAGACGACCGTGAAATTCGAGAAATTCTCCCGCCTGGAGCCATTTATGGAAGGTTGGAAGCTCCGGGAGATAGCCGATGCGTTTTCGAGTTTCGCGGTCGCTGACAGGCTGGCCCAGTACGCGCACTATGCCTTGTGTTGGTGCGACTAAGCCTGTCAATATTTTGACGACTGTGCTTTTGCCTGCGCCGTTCGGTCCGAGGAAGCCGAAAGCTTCGCCATGATACATGACGAAGCTGACGTCGTCTACCGCTACAAGGTGGTGATAGACTTTGCGTAGACCTTCGACTTCTATGGCAGGTACGAGGTCTTTTTTATCCATCGAATGACTTACTTTCGTATCAAGAGAACGAGTTGGCGGTAGCGAGCAGGTCGGTGACACTAGTTGAGGTGGTGGCGATCATGTAGATGATACCATGGGTTTGCCAGACTAGGCCACCAACTTTCAATGAGTTGTCTACTAACACCACTCCGGGTGCGCCGTGAACTGATATCTGCTGCGCGGCTACCTGTTGTGGGACGGGTAGAGGGACGATGCCATTCTGCAGGTCAAGCTGCGAGAGCATGGTGCGTATCTCTGGCGCGAGTTTGGGTAGGGAGAGCAGGAAATCTCGTAGGTCTTTGAGCGATGCTTTCCCGGTTGCCTGCACGATAGGGCTGGGAATTTCTGCCGCGTAGAATGGTGTTCCGCCGGTACAGAACAAGGAAGTCGCGGTATCCCTTTGCAGGCGGCAATTACTTGCGTAATGGATGACGACGGCAGTATCGCTGGTGATAGAGAATGTCGCTCCGACAAGTTGTGCGGGTATACGAATGTTCGTCTGCCCGCTCTGTGCGAGGTAGGCCCGTACTTTTGCGACATCGAAGGTGAATGTTCCTTCGGCGCTACCAATCAGCGTGAAATTCATTGTATGACTCACTCCGGACGGAAGGTGTTTGGGCAGCGAAAGCGGGAAGTGAATTTCCTGCTCTACCTGGGCCTGGGTCGGGTTGCTTAAGTTGTCCGGTATGCTGTTATATTGTACTTGCATGTCCGCAAAGTCGCGCAGGTAGGACATAAGATCGTCACTAAAGTTTTGTGGGTCTACGGTAACGGGTTGGAAGCGTTGTGCGTGAAACAGCGCTAAAAATTGACTGGCGAGTGCGCCCGCGTTTGGTGCCAGTAACAATGCAATCAACACCGCTGCTACTGCTGCTGTCATCCATCCGTAGCGACGACGGCGATTTCTCTGAGCATAAATTGGTCTGCTCTCTGCAGACCCGGGTAGGATTGCGAGATATTTCCCGGTATCTCTCTCTTTATCGAGTTTGGACTGGATGGATGCAAAGGCGGTTGCGGTGTCCGGTATCTCGCTTGCTTGAGGGCCGATTTCGGCTAGCAGATCATAGACTTCCTGGCTGGCGACGGTCATGGCTCGTTCATCGGCGGTGCAATCGGGGCACAGGGCGAGATGAGCTCTAGCTTGCGCTGCCTCGTCGGCGGTCAATTCATCATCACGTAGACTTGCCAGCAGGCCCATATCTAAACACTGGCTATTCTTTTGTTGCGATCGCTCGTTCATGGTATTTTCTCCGAAATTCGCGCTCAGCACGTGCCAGGAGTGCGCCAACAGAGGCTTGAGCAACACCTGTGGCCAGTGCGATCTCTGCATAACTCAGGCCAACACTACGTAATAAAAGATAGGTCTGCTGCCGTTCTGGCAGTTCGGCCAGCACTGCTCGCGTGATTGCCGCTTGTTCCTCGGCGATTACTTGCTGCTCAGGACTGGAGTGCGCGGCGTCTCCGGACATTACTTGTCGATTTACTTCACCGGCCTGCTCCTCGTGGAGCGTGCGGCGTTGTCTTGTGCGGAGCGCATTGAGGCTCAGGTTGGTAGCGACCTTGCAGAGCCAGGCGCGTTGTTCTCCCTCACTCGTGGCGCGAGGCGGCATGCGGTAGAAACGCAAGAAGACCTCTTGCGCGATATCTTCTGCTTCGTCGCGCCGTCCTGTGCAGCGGCAGGCAAGCTGGTAGACCAGGGGATAGTAGCGCTTAAATGTAGCTTCAAACGACTGCTCATCGCTTGCTGTGATGAGTGGCGTTGTTCTTGTGTCTGACGACATGCTTTTCTTTCCCTGTAATCATCATTTTCCCTGTGCTATGCATAGCGATTATTAGACACCAGTCAGTGGTATTTTGTGACATAGTGATGAGGATAGCAAATCTTTATTCCTTATTCAGTTGGCGCGTTCCACACTTAGCGGAAAACATCTGTAAAATGAGAAATAAGCAAACGATAGATATTGATCTGGCTATAGCACTCATTCAACGCAATTTCCCACAGGTAGTGATTCGGACGGCACTGCCGATTACGAGGGGTTGGGATAGCTTTGTGTTGGAGGTCAACGAAGAACTGATCTTTCGCTTCCCTATGCGCGATGATGTTATCCCATACCTTGAAAATGAACTGCGCCTGCTGCCATTGTTGGAGCGGGCACTTTCAACGCCTATTCCGCATTTTGACTTTATCGGGCAAGGAGATGCCAGCTATCCTTATATGTTTGTGGGCTATCGCAAGCTGGTTGGGGTGGCGTTAGATGATGATCGTATTGCTCAGGAGCACCTTGCAGCGCTTGCACCGGCCCTAGCGAACTTTCTCAACGAGTTACACAGCTTTCCTGTCGAGCAGGCGGTTTCGGTGGGCGTAGAGGGGCATACGCCTGAGCAGTGGAGGGAGCGTTACCAGGAACGGTACATCGACTTGCAGAAGCGCGTTTTTCCACTATTAGATGCAGACTTACGGACGAAGTCAGAGCGGCTCTGGGAAGGGTTTTTGGATAATACAGCTATCTTCTCGTTTCAGCCAGCACTGATTCATTGTGATCTGGCTTGTGAACATATTCTCTGTGATCCGAAGCGAGGCACTCTGACCGGCGTGATCGATTGGGGAGATGTGACGATAGGCGATCCCGCGATGGATTTCGTGGGACTTCACAATGGTCATGGTAGAAAGTTCACCGATTTGGTGCTGTCTGAGTATCGAGGTGTGGTGGATGCGGGATTCTGGCAACGTATGGATTTCTATCTTTGCTATGGGCCTTTTTCGGAGTTGCTTTATGGGGCTTATAGTGGAAATGAGGGGTTTATTATGAAAGGGAAAGAGGGGTTGCGAAGGATGTTCCATCAGGAGTTGTGAACTGATACGGTTCACAACTCCTCACTATCCAACCAGATCGTGACAGGACCATCATTCACCAGCTCAACTTCCATATGAGCGCCAAAAACACCACCTGCAACTTTTAGACCATGAGCGGCAATTGCGGCTTGAAATCGTTCGACCAGGGGTTCGGCAAGTGCTGGAGGCGCGGCCTGTGTAAAGCTTGGTCGACGCCCCTTCCGCGTGTCTGCGTACAGTGTAAATTGCGATACAACCAAAGCTTCCCCACCCATGTCTAGGAGAGAAAGGTTCATTTTGCCTTCATCGTCCCCGAAGATGCGCAGGTGGACGATTTTGTCGGCGAGGGTTTGAACCTGGGTTTCGGTGTCGGTCTGGCCTACTCCTAGTAGGACGAGTAGGCCCTGGTTTATCTGGCCGGTGATTTGGTTGTCGACGGTGACACTTGCCCTGCTTACTCGCTGTAATAACGCTCTCATAGCCTCGTCCTATAATTTTTTGTTTTCTAAGTGTAGCACGAGCAATGGACTGCAAGCAATATCAAATGAGATAATCAACAAACACGAACCTTTTTGATACAAGCTTGAGTTTGACAATCACTCCTTCCCTTGCTTATACTGTATAGGCTCTGATTCAGTAGCTGTAGTACATGCGTACTATTCTTTTGTAGCGCAACAAGGCGTTTTTTGCACATTGACACCTATCCTACGGAACTATGAAGCACGCTTTCGTGGACTGGTTTGACATGTGAGCAACGGAACTGATTACAGGTGGAAACTAGTTTACTGAAAGGAGTGTAACAATGATTGAAGATAAAGAAGTTGAACGGGATGTTCAACCAACCAGGGGCGAACCATCGTACATTTTTGTGCGCACACCTCCCAAACGGAGACGTGGCTGGATAAAAATGATGGCTGTCGCTCTCATCGGCTTTGTGTTACTTGCAGTAGGAATAGGCGTACACGATAAGATTGACCAATTGTTACAGTTTTTTCAGCCTCATAATGCTTCTGTAACTATAGCAACACCCACTGTCAGCGCTGGCCAAATTCACCTCACAAATGTAGTGCAGTATGCTTCTCAGGACTTCCAGGCAACTGAGTCTGCAACAGTTACAGATCAAAATGTCCAGGAGTGTCAACCCTTCTGGCCAATCAACTGCCAGCCCGTCTCAGTCACTGAGACGGTAAAGTGTACTGCGTTTGTAGAAGCTGGTATTAACTATGACGCTAACCCGCCAAAACTAGCTTTCGGCTCTGGTTCCAACGCAAAGACTGTTACGGTAACTGTCGTAAGTCCCACGTTCCTTAACTACGGCATTACCAATACCAATATTACGGACAGTAGCGACAAATATGGAGTGACAAAAGATGTCACCGACCGGCTGCTAACTGGTTGCAACAATGATGTGTACACGAAGGCGCATGATACACAACTGCTGGCGGACGCTAAGCAGCATGCCCAGGTAAAAATCGCTGCCGATGCTGCAGCGTATGGCTTTAAAGCCAGGGTAGTTTTCTTAGACAGTCCCACTCCATCGGCAACTTCAACTGCAAATGGTTCAGCAGGTTAAGCGCAGCAACTCAATCCAATCAGAACCCACTGCGTAAAACGCATAGATCGTCCCCTCTTGCTAGCAAGTAAAAGGTAATACGGGGGGAACACAGAAATAGGTGGACGATTTTGTCGGCGAGGGTTTGGATTGGGTTTCGGTGTCGTTTTGGCCTACTCCTGGTAGGATGAGTAGGCCTTGATTTATTTGGCCGGTGATTTGGTGGTGACGGTGACGGTGGCGTGGGTGACGCGTTGTAGTAGTTGCTCGTATGGTGTGGTCCTTGGTTTTT
>CAVZTX010000011.1:0-389011 GCA_963778375.1 uncultured Chloroflexia bacterium
ATTACGTTGGGTCAGGTTGAGCGTGATAAGGATAGGTGAATTTTGGGCTAGTGGCACTTCAACAATGTAAAAATTCCTTAAGTGAGGGAGAGCCAACGGATTGTTAAAAATTTTGACAATCAAACGGGTAAGCAAGCGGTCAGTAGGAAAGAGCCAGCAGAGCCGTAAGAGGCAATGCATCACACGACACACATTTTCCTGTGTACTTATGCTCATTTTACCGCTCACATAACGTCAAAATTTCGCCCCTCGATTCTCAACATTTACAACGAAGAAGTTGACAATATCCTCCATCATAATAGTTTTTGTTTGCTTGGTTAGCGACCCGGGACAGTCCATTTCACCCCGCCATAAGTATAGGTGACAGGTTCTCCGAGGAACCACAATATCTCCTCGGTCTCTGCATTGGTCTCATTTTCAATGTGCGGATCGAACATATCCACCTGCATATAAAATCCCGGCTTCAAATGCCCATGCCGATCGATATTGGCTCCCGCTGGAATGCCATATCGTAAGCGCACACGCTCTATTTCAACCTGCGCCTCGTCAGATTGCGGCAACGGCTCTAGTGCATCTGGGGAGTTTTGTGTCGCCATAAGGATGAAACCAGTGGCTTCAAGCGCTACACCCCCAACGCGGAGTGCTCCACCAACGGCGTCAAATCCCTCGCTAGTCCCAGCCAACTTTGCTATGATCTGTTGATCGGTTTTCGTCACTCGCAAGTCTTCATATGTAGGACCAATAAAGTCATTATACTCGTTCATATTGCGTAGTTCGGCAATTTTCTTAAAGAGAGCGGGCCCCTGCTCGCGGATTTGTATTTTTAACTGGTTACGCATCGAGACCACCGAGCGCGCGACCTGCTCCTCGCTTTTACCAGCACTCAGCATATCTCTGGCCTGGCTGCTGATCCCCTCGAGACCCCTGCTATAAAGTTCGCGCATAGCCATTGCCTCGCTGCCCATGGCATCAATCCCCATTCCACTGATAAAAAGGACATGTCCATAGGTAGTAGCGGCACTCGTCGCTTGTTGCGACTGGGGGTCGGTCAACCTCGCAACCTGGGATAGAGGTCCTACGCTAGGGTTCGTCAACGCTCCCTGATGAAGGCTCATGATCTCCTCCGGGGCTTCGCTGAGCGAGACGGCTTAACATGTCTTCCTTGTTGAAAGCATTGAGCTCCTCAGCAGCAGTCGGCCAGTCACCGCTGTGTACAGCGGCAAGATAAGACGCGTCGAGATCCGATGTTACCGATGCTGAGGGCGGTTCGGTTGAAGCTGGGGATGTGCCAGGGGCAGTCAGTTGAGCCACTTGGGCATATCGCCCGACGTTCGGATTGTCGAGTGCGCCCTTGATGAAGAAAGCCAATTTCATCCTGAGATAAAAGAGCCGCCAGGCGACTCTGGATATCCTCGCGATTGAAACCGTTCAGTTTCTCTGCGGCGTTGCGCCAGTCGCCTGTTTGACGTGCCAACCGAAGGGCATCTTGATACTGCTGGTCGAGTTCGTCTGTGCTTGGTGTAGCCGTAGAAGTGGTAGGCTGCACTGAAGTGTCCGGTGCTGTAGCATCCGGTACTGTAGCGTCCGGTGAATCATCCGACTGGCGCTGAACGAGTGTGCCACGCGCTGCCAACGCGGGTCCCTGCGGCACATCCGGATTGAACATCCCATTAGCGCCTTGCTGAATCGTGTGCGTCAACTCATGCGCTATCAACCTTCGTCCCCCACTCGTCCCCGGTGCATACTGCCCTTGCTGAAATACCACATCCCTGCCTACCGTATATGCCAATGCACTCACAGCGCGCGCCGACTCAGCAGCCCTTGCATCGGTATGTACACGCACCTGACTGAAGTCATGCCCGAAGCGCGGCTCCATAAATGCCCGCGTTGTTGTATCGAGAGGTTGCCCTCCACCACCGTTGAGCACAGTATGAACGATAGGAGAAACACCGGAGGTATCAGTTGCTCCATGGGTCCCTTTCTGGCTGCCCGCTTTGCGCATCAGGGGGTTTTTTGTCTCATCCTCGTCATCTTCTCCAGAAGAACCTCGATCAGTTATACGCATCACCTGCTCGGCCACCTGATCCGCTTCTTGTTCAAAGACATCCCCTGGCTGGTTAACTTTGAGTTTCGTTTGTGACACTGCTCTCTGCGTAGGGTAGATCGGTATCTGGCTAAAATCGTGGCCGAAATGGGATGCTCTGTCCATCACGGAGTCAAGGGAGGGTACGCTTTCTTGAGCAGAAGAGTTGCCCTGTACGACAGCCGATGCTGAAGGAGCTTCAAATCCGCTTCGAGAAAGAGGGAATGTGAGCCGCTGATCCCGACACTCAGCACACAGCCCGTCGATGCCAGATGACCCACCACAGGCACAAGTACGCTGCAAGAGGCGGCTCCTGGACGATGATCCAGTCAACGACTTTTGTTGTGCTTGGACATTGGCATTTGCTCGATTACTCATGTTGCCGCCCCTCGACGCACCTGAAAAACGTCTCATTGAACAGTCTATCATACGATGCTCTATTTTCACTCTATTTATCTCTATTTACGGCTATGTTGCAAAATCGGTCGTTACGTGAGACTGATTGGTGAGTTGCAAAATCGGTCGTTTTTTGAGACTTCCTTCTGGCGTATAAAAGAGCCATCTGCCTCTGCTCATTGACCTACCTCAAATCAAAGTCTCAAAAGCGCTAGCATTTCACAAGTAACTGAGGCAGAAACAAGCATTCCAAATTAAGAATCCGTTCACGGCCAACTCGTCTCCGTCACCGGCGTAATAATCACCTCCTGCAGCGCCGACCCCGGCGGCACCTGCGCCGCAAACACAATCACATCCGCAACATTAGCCGGGTCTTGCAAATGCTCTTGTTCCGGCAACGGGATGCCCTGTTCGACAAAGCGATCAAAAAAGTGGGTACGCATACCACCAGGAATGATCGTTGTCACCCGAATCCCATCAGGCCGACCTTCAACGCCGAGGCCCCGGCTGAAGCCGACTAAACCCCACTTGGTAGCGTGGTAGGCTGAAGCATTTGCCCAGGCACGCGTAGCAGCGGTAGAAGCAATATTGAAGAAGTGTCCCGAATGTTGTCGCTGCATAATTGGCAAGGCTGCTTTGGCAAAGAGAAATGGGCCGCGCAGGTTCACGCCGATTACCCGAATCCCATTGCTCAATGGTCATCTCATTAACCGAGACGGTATGGTCGATTGCGGCGCAGTTCACTATGATATCTAGACGTCCGAACTGTTCGTCAACTGCCTTGACGGTGCGAAACACGGCGTCTGCGTTGCTTACATCACATTGTAGTGCTACACTCTGAACATCTTGCGATGTGAGGTCGTGACTGACGTGTTCGGCGGCTTTCTGGTTGATATCAATGCAGGCTACTATAGAGCCGACGTTGGCAAATGCGCGGGCAGTGGCTTCGCCCAGGCCGCTTCCCGCTCCGGTGACGAGGACGACTTTTCCTTTTAAGATGTTTTCTTTCATACGATGCTTACCTTCCAAAAACTTTGTCCCTAGATGGATTGACGTTAAATTCACGAACGAGTTCGTCGAATAGCTCGGTTGCGTTGTGGCTGCGGTCTTCAACGGTGGTTGGCAGGCCGAGATGATAGGTGCCGCTGGGTAGGATGCCGCAGCCGCCATATTTACGGATCAGTAAGAATTGTACAACAACCTCTTCCCCGGCGTGTTCTGGAGGCAGGCGACGCCACCAGGAGAATCCTCCTACATCAAGCAACTTGACGCGGTCATAGAGCACGTTGGCACCCCCGACCCAGGCAACCTTGTAGCGCACAGGGCGACCATCTCGCACATAGCGTTGTTCCAGGTGCAGTGGATTGGCTGCATTGTTGACTTTATGTCGATCCCAGGGAATTGTGTGCGACTCGAACGGTTCCGGCTGTACCGGACCGGACCAGAGTTCGATCTGCTGCTGGTGAGGCCGCACATCGTCGAGGTAACTAAGCCCCGTTGCAGCGCAGCCGACGAAGCCACATCCTTCGGATCGGAGAACGTCGAGCATTCGCGCCATGACCGGCGGGTCAAGCAGCACATCGTCATCAAGGTAATGAACGTATGGCGCACGGCTCTGCTCAAGCAGAAACTGTCGTTGCTCCGCCAGGCCATGGCGTGGTAGATGCCGGTGCAGGATGACATGGTGGCCGTGCCACTTCAGAGCTCGCACAAGCGTTTGTATTTCTATGCTCTTAAGATAGGTACGATCTTCCTCGGTTTGATCCGAAATGACTACATCAAAATCAGTGAAGGTCTGACCAAGCAGACTTGTCAGGACAACGGCCAGGCCGGTCTTGCGCCGATATGTTGGAATGAGTACGTCAACTAGCGCCAAAATCAGCTCCGTCCAGGGATGAGCTATCCGAGGCTATTGGTAGGGACGCTATCGATAAGGTTTCTATGGGCAATGCTTCGGGCATGCGTTCTGCCAGCACTGCATCATAGAGAGCGGCCGTTCGCATTGCAACAATTGACCATGTGAACTCATGCTCCACCCTCGCTCGCGCAGCGCGGCCCATTTGTGCACATAACTTTGGTTGATCAAACAGATACTTCAGGCGATTGGCCAGGGCTTGCGGATCACGTGGTGGGACAAGAAAACCTGTCTCGCCATCTTTGATGGTGTAAGTAATGCCTCCAACGGCAGACCCTATTACGGGGCGACCACAGGCCATTGCCTCGAGTGGAGTAAGGCCGAACGGCTCGTACCAGGGCGTTGTCACAACAACATCGCCCGCGCTGTAGTAGTTGCAGAGCACATTGGGCTGTCGCTTGCCAATGAAACGCACATGATCGCTAACTCCGAGTTCTCCTGCCAACTTTTGCAACTCACCGATCTCAGGTGTAGCGACAGGATCAGGTTCTTCGGATTCTCCACCGACGACCATTAAAGTAATTGACGAGTTGGGAACATCTTTCGTTTTGTTGCAGGAGCAAGGCAAGTGCGCGTACGATGTTGCGAATATCTTTTCTTGGCAGCATTCTACCGACGTAGACGAGGACTTTACCTTCCAGATTCAGTCCAATACGCTGCCGCGCTTCATTTCGTGCTACAGGATGGAATATACGGGTATTAACGGCGGAAGGAATAATCACAACCTTACTCGGGTCTGCGTTGTAGTCATCGACCAGTTCAGCTCGCTCAGCAGGACACTGCGCAATCAACCTATCAACTTCACGCACGATAGCCAGTTCGGTTTTGATGCGATCTCCTGGACTGGTATCGACCCTTTTCTGATGACGACGCTTGGTCTTGCCCATGGCATGGAAGATCTGGATGGCGGGGATGTCGAGCCGACGCCGCAGCTCCGTTGCAACCCAGCCAGACATCCAGAAATTGCCATGTACCAGGTCATAGCGAGCTTCGTCGCGCTCCATAAAGCGCAAGAAGGAGTCGCGGAACTCTGGCATGAACGGCCACAGTTCATCCTTGGGCCGGGGTTGTGCCGGTCCGGCTGACAGATTCACGACGCGAACACCTGATGCCCAGTCGATAATCTCGGGAGCATCAACGCTATCGCGGCGCGTAAAAACATCGACTGCATAACCTCGACGAGCGAGGTTACGGCTTACTTCATCCACGTAGACATTCTGCCCACCTGCGTCAGCCCCACCGAGAATGGCAACAGGGCTGGCATGTTCACTCAAAAATGCAATCCGTGTATGTCTATCCATCGATTTGTTCCTCTCCATACCACCTGGTAGTACACGTCATTGTGAGGCTACCGTCCTCGTGGCAAGTTCAATTGGCATTCATCCACACTGCCAACGACGCTAACGCGTCTACCGCTTCGCGGTCAGGCAGTGTGAAAGGAGAACGCCTTATTCCAATCTCGGATAAAACGGTCGAGACCGAACCGTTCGCGAGCAACTGCTCGCGCATTTGAGCCTATGCGACAGGCCACCTCACGATTCTCTAATAAGAAACGCATAGAGTACACGAGTTCATCAATGTTGCAGGAGACATAGCCCGTCTCACCATTCTGGATGACGGTCGGAAGCTCTGTCGTTGCGAGGGCAACCACCGGCATGCCAATCGTCATCGCCTCGATTACGGCCAACGGCAGGCTCGTATAGCGTATCGGGCTGAACAAGAAACGATAGTTTGCCACAAGCCGGTGCAGTTCCCGGTACGGCACATCGCCGAGTCCTCCAAACGCCTCGGTCTCCATACCGGCTGCATCAAGCGGCAGCGTACGCTGTGCTTGTAGAAAGATATCGTATCCGGCAATACGCGGGCGCTTCTGCATTCCATTGACGACGGTGATGCCGCGCTCAAGCTGCCCAATGTAGCGAATCGATGGGTCAATGGCCACGCTGTGCTCGATCACCATTGTGGGGGTGCGACCGTTGTCCCACATTAATCGATTGTAGTGGGTAACGTGAACCAGCAGCACATTGGGATCGTCGATATGATGGCGCGTATCGACAGCGTTGGGTTTTGGCGTATTATGTTCCAGGTAGATTTTCGGCAACTGGCGCTGACTCGGACTGAGTATCTCGAACTGGTCCTCGAAATAGTTCTTGGGCGTCTGGTAGATGATGAGGTCAAGTTCCAGATCTTTCACCTGTTCGGCCGGTACCTCACGCATGTAATCTGGCAGGTCGAACGTTGGGCCGCGACCGCCATAGCCTTCTGGACGACCGGATTTGATAGGCAAATACCAATCGTGATCGATGCGAGCCAGCGTATTGAGATAGCTGCCGTGAATATGCCAGATCAAAATCTTTAGACGTCGCATTCAACAGATCCTCTCGTTAGCAACTGCTCGGCAACTTCGATGACCATGTGTGGAGTGATTCCGCGCAGGCAGCCATGATCAATTGGGCATTCCCAGTAACCGCATGGACTGCATGCGACGGGTTTGCGCACAATAGGGTGATGAACCAGGTCAAGCGGTGCCCAGCGACGATAGTCAGCAGGGCCAAAGATGGTAATGCTGGGAGTGTCCACGGCTTCCCCAATATGGGCCGGGCCGGTATCGTTGCTGACGAACAGATCGAGTTCACTGATCAGTGCAGCAAGCCCGCCAAGTGAGGTTTCACCGGCAAGACAAAGAGGCTTCGTTTTCATGCGCTCTACAATAGCTTGCACCGTTGCCTCTTCACCCGGGCCACCGGTTAAGATGATCTGGGCATTCAATCGCCGGGCAAAATCATCGGCAACGGCAGCAAAGTATGTGGCAGGCCAGCGACGGGAGGGTGGACGAGCACCTGCATGCAGCCCGATCCAGGGACGGTCAGCACGAGGTAGCCGGCGAAGGAGTGCGGCAGCTTCTGCGCGGTCGCGCTTGAACAGCGGGAACTCCAACTTTGCATCCCCATCGTCACAACCAAGAAGTTTGACGAGACCGAGATTGCGGATGACTTCGGGTTGATCATCTGGATATGGCGCTGCCAGTGTGAGCCCAGCAGGTGCTTTCTCCTTATAATAGCCAACGGTCAGCTTGCCACTCAACGCGAGCGAGAATATATTGCTTATCTCACCGCTACCATGCATCTGGATGACAAGGTCATAGTTATAGGCGCGCTGCTCCTCAATAAAACATTCAGTTCGTTCGGGAACTACCTCTTTTTCAGCAATGCCGGGATAGCCGGGGAACTCGACAAAGCGATCTATATAGTGATGGAAACGCTGGACAAATGATTTCGCCCAGGGCAGGCCAATCAACGTGATTTCGGCTTGAGGAAACTGTGCCCGCAGTGCTCGCAACGCTGGCACAGCTACTAGGAGGTCGCCCAGTTGAAGCGCGCGGAAAACAGCAATGCGATTGCTCATTGGTTCCCTCCCGACACGACTTCAGTTAGTAGCATCTCAACTTCCTCAACCACCTCTTCTGGCGAGATATCAAGGCATGGCAAGCCGATGGGGCAGTCGAAGAGATAGCAAGGATGACATGGTGTTTCGCGGCGCAGTAGCCGGGAGCGGGTCGCGCGGGGCCGCCATTGCTCTTCGTAGTCGGTGCCAGAGAATAGAACGACCTCAGGGGTACCAACCGCATCCGCGAGGTGCATAGGCAGCGTATCGTTGCAAATTACCAGGGCCGCACGTTCAATCAGAGCGGCATATTCGGAGAGCGTCGTTCCACCAACCAGGTAGTGAGCATTCGGTGCGTACACTCGAAGTTCCTCGATCAATGCAGCCTCTCGTTCGACAGCCGTTACAAGCACCTGCCAGCTTCGTCGGGTTAATAAGCGTGCCACTATGCCAAATCGTTCTACCGGATAGCGGCGAGCCTTCGCGCTTGCACCTGGATGCAGGAGAATGAAGGGGACATCCAGATCAAGCCCTGCACGAGCTACGATGCCTGGAACGGCTGCTCGCGCTTCATCAGAAATGATCACTCTCAATTGTCTATCATTAACGACAAAGCCTAGATGCTCCACGAGGCGCAGGTTGCGCTCAACCTGGTGCAGTTCATCCGGTGCACCCCGCAGTTCGGTTGTGAGGGTGCTGCCGCCAAATTCTTTTGATTCTCCAGCCCGCAGCGGGATACCGGCCAGGTAGCAGACATAGCCAGGGATATGCGGCGTCTGGCTAAAAGAGGTGAAGATCAATGCTGCATCAAAGCTGCGCTCTGCGAGCAAATCAATCAATTCCCGTTCACGCGTTGGCTCGAAAGGCATGCGCCCACCAACATCTTGCCAGACCGGACGCCAGGTGATTACATCATCGATCCAGGGCAGAAGCGGTACAGCAGTCGTACCGGCAGGACTTGCCAGCAGTGTGAGACGTGCATGCGGCGATGTTTCCTTCACTGCACGCAAAGCCGGGCCAAGCATGATGATGTCGCCAATATTGTCCAGGCGCATCGCCAGGATATTGCGTGCCGCGAGCCATTCGTTCATGCATTTACCCCTTTACTTTTCCCGCTAACCTGTAGGGGCAGGGGTGGCGCGGATGCGGGGTGGGGCCCCTTGCGGGTGCCCTCTGGACTTCCTGTCGGGTGAGGCCCCTTGCGGGTGCCCTGGGGAATTTCTGCACCATCCCTACCTCCACGGGCCACATGATAAACTTTGCCATTCTCCACCAGTAATTCGTGGATGGCATCGACGACCATGGAGGGCGTGACAAGACGCAGGCATTCATGCTCATAGGGGCAAATGCGGCTGTAGCAGATGCGGCAGAGGACATCGTGGTAAAGCTGCCGATAGCGTACGTGCCAGGGTCCCCACTGCTCAGGAGGATTGGTGAGAGCAAATAGGGCAACAACCGGAGTTTTGACGGCAGCAGAGATATGCATTGGTCCGGTATTGTTTGTAAGCGTCAGATCTGCCGTCTCGATGAGAGCACAAAATTCTGGAAATGAGAGCGCTCCGGCGAGTCCGAGCACCGATTGGCGATTGTGCTCCTGCACCTGGGAAAGTACCTGCTCGACAAGCGTTTGCTCATCATTAGCACCTGTGAGTATGACCCTTGCACCGAGTTGCTCGACCAATAGATTTACCACTTCAGAGTACATTTCCCAGGGATAGGTACGGGCGGGCATACTGCATCCAGGATGGACGACGATCAGCGGGCGATCTCGATGAATGCCGTAGGTGAAAAGAAGGTCAGCGATATGCGTTTGAGCTTCACCGGGCACTTTGAGAACTAAATCAAGATTATCTGTTTCAAGTCCGATTGCTGAGACAAGGTCAAGTCCGCGTTCGACCTCGTGCATCATACGCTCTGGATGTTTGTGGCGCGTGGTGAGCAGCGAACCAGGACCATCGATTGAGGCGGCTGCACGCAGCGGGATATTGGCCAGATAGCAGAGATAGGCTGATGGCAGTGAACTTTGGCGAAACGAGGTGAAGATGATTGCTGCATCGAATTGCCGCTCCCGGATGAGCGCGATCATTCGCTGCTCACGTTGGCTATTTTGAGGCAACTTGTGCCAGGGGTCCATCCAGGGGGCTTCGTAGACAATCACATCATCAATGTCGGGATTGAGTCTACCGACTTGCGCTCCTACAGGACTGGTTAATAAGGTGATGCTCGCATTCGGCAAAGAGGCTTTGATCGCGTGAATAGCAGGGGTAGTTACGAGTACATCGCCCAGGTTATCCAGGCGAACGGCCAGGATTTTGTGTACCGATTGCCATCGTTCGTCAATCATCGCTCAACCTCTATACGTTCTTTTCAGATGGATGACCGCGTAGCGTTAGACGCGGTAGCGTCGTTTCCATCTGTCTTTCAATTTTTCGCTCTCCGTCACTAGAAGCCAGGGAGATAATGCGGTCAATCACACTGCTGGTGCTCATGCTGCCAGCAAGCGGGAGAATGACAATGCGTCCGCCGACTTCGCGTACAGCCTCGGCCTCGGGCAATACCTCGTCAGCGTAATCGCCACCCTTGACATGTACATGAGGACGCAATGCGCGAATGAGTTCAGTTGGAGTATCCTCGTCGAAGAGGATGACATGGTCGACCGGGTCGAGTGCAGCGACCAGGGCCAGCCGGTCTCGCGCACTATTAATTGGTCGGCTCTTGCCTTTTAGACGCTGTGCGCCGCGATCTGTGTTGACGCCCACCACAAGCACATCACCAAGTTCTTTTGCCTGGCGCAAGAAATGGACGTGCCCAGCATGCAGTATGTCAAAGACACCGTTGGTGAAGACAATCGTTCGCCCTGCCTGTCGTTCAATGTTGAGCTGTACTACTAGCCGCGATAAGGCCTCCTCCATTGATTTCGGCGAGGTCAAAGACGTGTCGGAGTGGACACCCGTAGCATCGGTGGCATGATCCCTGAGACTGACCCTTTGAAGCAATTCCTGGTAATGTACAACCGAGGTCCAGCGCTTGGTGATGGCAATACCGGCTGCATCAATACCGATCTTTGCGGCTTCCTCAATACTTGCGCCTGCTCCAAGCGCCAGGGCCATAGCCGCGGCAAACGAATCTCCTGCTCCAATATCGTAAGCTTGCTGTACAGAATGAGCCGGTAAATGCGTAGTTGTGCCATCTCAATTCATCAATAACACGCCATCTCCGGCCATCGTAATTGCCGCATGTTCTGCATTGATCATCGCAAGCAACTGCCGTCCAATCTGTTCCATTTCAACCGAGAAGGTTCTTTCCTCCGTAGGGGCAGAGGTGGGGAACCTTGTACCCACCCACAGGTGAGATGAGGTCTCAGTCTCCGTAGGGACGGGGGTGGAGTGGGGTTGGGTGGGGGGCCTTGTGCCCGTCCGTCGGTGGGGCGAGGTCGGCTCAACAAGGAGTCGTGCTTCTAAAACATTAGGTGTAATGACGGTCGCACCTACATCGCGGAAACGATAGAGATCCTTGGAGTCAACCAACAGCACCTTGGGATGTGCGCTTCGCAGCTCACGTAGCCGGTGAATCAGCTCATCCGAGATAACGCCATAGCAGTAGTCGGATACGACCACCAGGTCACAGCGAGGAAAGACCTCTTCAAGGTCGGCAAGTAGTCTTTGCTGGCTTGCCTGAGTATACTGATGCGTTTCCTCATCATCAAAGCGCACAACATATTGTCCATCGGCCAGGATGCGTAGTTTATGCAGTGTACTTGCATGCTCGTCCTCAACCAGAAAGGAATCATCAACTCCTTGTTCGCGCAGGGATGAGCGGAGTAAGTCAGCAGCTATATCGTGTCCCACGATGCCCAGGAAAGTGACATCAGCATCAAGCGCACGCAGGTTGGCAGCAGTATTGGCTGCACCACCTGGAGCACGTAGCTCTGAGGTTTTGCGTACGACAGGTACCGGCCCTTCACTACAAAGGCGGGCAGCAGTACCCTCGAGATAGGTATCGAGCATAGCGTCACCAATTACCAGTACACGCAGATGCCGAAAACTGCGCACCAAATTTACTGCTGTGGTCATGAATTTCTCCTCTCACCAGGCAACCGAGACTAGATGTGTCACCTCATCTGTGGGCTGAACTTCAAGCTGCAAATTAGAGGAACTCTGTGGAGCCTGTTATGCTACATTGGAAAGGTAGTTGCCAGCCCTGCGGATGATAAGCCAGGTCCGTCACTGGACCAAGTTGCTCACAGGCACTGATAATTTGTAGAGCATGCAAGGTATCGCGGGCGATGAAATCGGGGCGGCGGATTAAGCGCTCAGGAAGTTGTTCAGTCCCAAGATCAACCAGAATGGTGCGACAACCCGCACGCTTGCCTGCCTCTATATCATCGAGAATGTCTCCCACAAACCAGGAAGAATGAAGATCCAGGTCAAGATCGGCAGCAGCTTGCAGCAGCATCCCCGGCTGCGGCTTGCGACAATCACAATGTACGCTTAGTTCCGGGATCACTCCGGCCGGATGATGCGGGCAATAGTAGATACCATCGAGCCGCACACCAAGTTGAGCAAGTTGCATAGCAAGGTGCTCGTGCATGCGCTGCAAATCGGCCTCGGTGAAGTATCCTCGTGCAATTCCAGCCTGATTGGTGACAACGACCAAACGGAACCCAGCTTGCTGCAAGTTACGCAACGCTGGATCAATACCTTCATAAAGGCGCAGATCCTCAGGGCGAGACGGGTAGTGGCGAGAATGAACCAGAGTACCATCCCGATCAAGAAACACGGCACGCTGCTTCATTAGTCCTCATCTCCTTGTGCTGCCAGTTGCGACTCCACAATATCACAGAGGATATGAGTAACGATCATATGGAGTTCCTGTGCGACAGCGGTATCGACTGTAGGGACTCGCACTGTCACACTCGCAAGGCACTCCAAACGACTCGGACGATCGCCCGTTATCGCTATGACTGTCATGCTGCTACGCTGCGCAGCTTCTGCCGCATATACCAGATTTTCGGATTCTCCGCTTGTGCTAAAAGCAATCAGCATATCGCCTGTCTGGCCAAAGGCTGACACCTGGCGAGCGAAGACATTCTGGTAGCCATAGTCATTCGCCACAGCAGTAAGGATCGAGGTGTCAGTAGTGAGGGATAGAACAGCGTAGGGCGCTCGCTCACGCTTAAAGCGCCCAACCAGTTCAGCAGCAAAGTGCTGTGCTTCCGCAGCACTCCCCCCGTTTCCCGCCACAAGCACTTTGTGTCCGGTACGCAGCGTCTCCACGAGCCGCACTGCGACCTCTGTCAATCCTCTGCTCTCGTCATGAACTGCGCTAATGCAGTATCCAGCATCATCCGACGAGAGGTGAGGGCACTCACAACAGCGTCATAATAGTCTGAGTAGCCTGTCCCCTGTGTGACCGGCTGGTCCGGTAACACGAGGGTGACACGTTCCTCGTGACTTAACATCTCCTTGTCTTCTCGAATTTGTATGTCATTAAGAGTTCCATCCTACTCAAAGTTCCATGCATCTAGCTTCTTTCGTTAAATTAAACGAAACAGCCGGTTTGCTTCTCCCATTGATAACACTAATGGAAGTTAAACAATTACACAAGTCAGCAGTAAAAACTCTAAGCACTTTTTAAACTTGAGCTATTCTTCTTTAAACTTCTTCTAATTTTTCTTGAGATTATTTCCACTAAGATTCATATTATATCACGCTTGACCTGCTTGCTATACTTGTCCCAGCATTCAACCCAAGAGGAAAAGACTCCCCGGCTTGTCATCCTTCGCTTCGCTCAGGATGACAGGTATTCTTTCCAAACATATGGAAAGGACTGACTACCTATGGAATCCGCAGCAGACGTGGTCATTGTCGGAGGCGGTATTATCGGCTGCGCCATTGCTTATAACTTGCGCAAGTTAGGAGTAGATGTCATCGTGCTGGACAAGGGAGAAATTGGGGCAGAGGCATCGAGTGCGGCAGCAGGTCTGCTCGCTCCACTAGGACCGCTTTCAGGATCAGGGCCATTTGCCGATCTATTACTTGCCAGCTTTTCCCTGTTTCCCTCACTTGTAACAGAACTTGAAGAAGTAAGCGGCACTCATACCGGATATGAACGGACCGGGGCCTTGCGTGTTATACGCAATCCCAGGCATCTTGTTAAGCTGCGCAAACGCATGCAAGCATGGCAACCCTTAGGACTGGAGATGCACTGGTTGTCAGGAGACGAAGCACACCAACACGAACCTCTGTTATCTCCCAATGTCTGCGCGGCCATCTATGCGCCAGAGGAGTCGCAAATCTCAGCCGCGCAATTAACCCGCGCATTTGCACAGACAGCCATTCGGAGAGGAGCAAAACTTTACAGCCATAGCGAAATTACCGGTATACAACATTGTAATGCCAGAGTCACCAGCGTTCAGACTGCTCAAGGCGAAACGATTACGTGTAATCACCTGGTCATTGCAGCCGGGGCATGGTCTGCTCGGTGCGGTGAATGGCTCAATATTCCAATCCCGGTCAGTCCGCAACGCGGCCAAATTCTTTCGCTCCGACAGCCAACTGTACCTCCATCGCAACCCCTACGCTCCATCGTTTTTGGTGAAGCCGCCTATCTCGCACCAAAGGCCGGGAGTACGATCATCGTCGGTGCATCAAAAGATGAAGTGGGCTTCGACAAGCATGTGACCGCGGGTGGCTTATTCTGGTTGCTCAGCACAGCTATTCGACTCACTCCAACGCTCGCAAGTTGTGCCATTGAACGAGTATGGGCGGGCTTACGGCCCAAAACTCCCGATCAACACCCTATCCTGGGAGCCGTTCCCAACTGGGAGAATGTCACCCTTGCCGTTGGTCACGGCAGCATCGGCATTATACTGAGCGCTATTACTGGTCAGGCTATTGCCGAGATGGTGACGACGGGGAGGACGCCGGAGATTGTGAAGGCGTTTAGTGTGGAGAGGTTTGAGGGACCAGCTTAACTCTAGTACAAACCCGTGCTAGCAGTTCTCTCTTCCTCATCTGCCAGCGCTTACTAACGCCTCTTCCTGCAGCCGTTCCACATCCCGCATCGGTGGCACACCGACGAGGCTTTTGTACTCCCGCTTGAAGTGTGAGGCGTCGCGATAGCCCTTCAACAATCTTTCTACCACCTTGCGCTCCAAAATGTCTATAATTACCATCAGACAGAGAACATGCCTCTCTGCTTTTGCAGAGGCAAGCTGGACTTTTCTTCAAGAGAAGATCCAATTGTGAGATAGCATGAGAGCCGTCAGACAGACAACATAAGAAATAAAGAGGAGGAATACAGCACATGGACATCACACGAAGTGGCTCACAACCATCCGGCAAAGGATCACCTGAGAACTTTACCGGCTCGGTACGCCTTGACCCCCTATTCCAAGCACCTGATCCGGCACGCGTGGCTGGCTCCAGTGTCACCTTCGAGCCAGGCGCTCGGACTTTCTGGCACACCCACCCACTGGGCCAGACCCTGATCGTGACAGCGGGCCGCGGTCGGGTTCAACGCTGGGGAAGTCCCATCGAGGAGATTCATCCAGGTGACGTGATCTGGTTCGAGCCGGGTGAGAAACACTGGCATGGTGCCACCCCCACCACAGCCATGACCCACATCGCCATTCAGGAACGCCTCAACGGCAAAGCCGTCGACTGGATGGAACCTGTCAGCGACGAACAATACCAGGCCTAATCGTGCAGAACGGTCATTGAATACCGCCGGGTGTACGCACGATAGATCTCAGAAAAGGAGAAATTATGAAAGCAGCAATCTTTAAAGGAAAAGGCAAAATCGAGGTCGGTCAACTATCGGATCCGCAAATGAAAGAGTCAACCGATGCTATCGTACACATTGTCCTGTCATGCGTCTGCGGCTCCGACCTATGGTTTTACCGGGGCGAAACGCCTCATCCAGACAAATCAATTGGGCATGAGTTCATGGGCATCGTGGAAGAAGTTGGACCGGAAGTCCACGCTATCAAAAAAGGCGACTTCGTCATTTCACCTTTCAAGTACAGCGACAACACCTGCGCAAACTGCCGCGCAGGCATTACTTCTGCCTGTATCCATGGCGGCTTTTTTAACGATGAGACAGGCGGGGGCCAGGGAGAGCTGATACGCGTCCCGCTTGCCGATGGCACGCTGGTGAAAGTACCTGGTTCCAACTATTCGCACGAGATCATGAAGTCCTTGCTAACTCTCAGCGACGTGATGGGAACAGGCCATCACGCAGCAGTGAGCGCCGAAGTTTCGAAGGGTGACACCGTTGCAGTGGTGGGTGATGGTGCCGTCGGTCTGTGCGCCATCATTGCAGCGAAGCGCTTAGGCGCTGAACGCATTATTGCGTTGAGCCGCAACCCTGCTCGTCAAAAGCTTGCTCGAGAGTTTGGTGCGACTGAGATCGTCGAGGAACGTGGTGAAGAGGCGGTCGAGGCGGTGATGAGGCTCACAGATGGCGTTGGCGTTGATGCTGCTCTGGAGTGTGTTGGCACAGGCCAGGCAACAGAAACGGCCTTTGCCATTGCCCGTCCCGGCTCGATCGTTGGCTATGTCGGCGTACCCCACGGCGTGGAGTTAACACTCAACCGCATGTTTGGCCAGAACATTGGAGTTCACGGCGGTTCAGCAGCAGTGCGAGCATACCAGCCCGAGCTAATGGAAGATGTGCTCGCTGGACGCATCAATCCTGGTCGCGTCTTTGATTTCGAAACCGACCTCGACGGCGTAGCGGACGCCTACGCTGCTATGGACGAACGGCGCGCAATTAAGTCACTCCTGCGAGTAAGTGACGTCTAAAGGAGACCCTTATGGCACAAACAGATTTTAGCACCGCCCTACAGGGCGCCAATGAATCGATATCACCGTAACCGGACGAGCGTCCGGTCGATCCCTTACCTACCCCGTGTGGTTCGCCCTGGATGGCGACAAGCTCTACCTGATCCCGGTGAAGGGATCAGATACAGACTGGTACAAAAACCTGTGCAAGACACCGACCATCCGCCTGGAGGCCCGTGGGAAGACCTTCACCGCGAGCACTCGTTTTCTCACCGACGAGGCGCATCTCGACAAAGTCCTTGAGAAGTTCCGAGACAAGTACGGGAGAAACGTGAAGTCCTACTACCCCAAGCTCGATGTGGCCGTCGAAGTCTCACTCAAGTGAGCTGCCGACTCGGGTCTGTCGTTTCACGCTCGAGCGCAATGCGACTATCAGCAAGCGATCAGCATCGGCCTCGCGCAGTGTGATATAGTGAGCAGGTACACAGCGTCCGGCCATCAAACACACCGATGGCAAGCATCTCTATGAGAAACGATGCGAGATTCGATAAAGATTCGACCAGCACAGCCAGTCGACGCTGAGGTAGCGGCGGTCCTGCTTTACTCAGCCTATATGCATACCCAAGTCACCTATCCTCTGCGAGAAGAACACGAGAGCGGATTGATCGAGCGTTTAGAGCACTTCTTCCGCCAGGACGGCAATCGTTTTAGCTATCAAAACATCCAGGTCGCTGACCAGAGCTTAGACGTGGTCGGATTGGTGTTGAGCTTTGGGGGTCGAGATGAGGCACGGCTCAACGCCGCCGTTGGAAGCTGGCTCGAACGGGAGGCGCAGGACGATGAATGGTATGTCGATGCGCTCGCCGTACTCAAGAATTGGAGCCACAAGGGTATCGGTACACGCCTGCTGCAAACGGCGGAGCACCAGGCCCGCCAGCACCACTATCCCAAAATCGCGCTGTATGTCGCTCAGGGGAACAAAGAGGCGTTAGACCTGTATGCGCATCTGCACTATGTTGTCACCCAGCAGACCATCCTCTATCAACGTCCTCATGTCCGCATGGTAAAAACATTGGAAAACTGGGAACAGGGAAACGACCATCAGAACGAGTAGCCTGCTTTGTTTGTAGATCCAAATATCGGCTCAAGAACACCATCCTGAAAGATGGGTTGTCTCTTTCGCTCGCAAGCAGTATGCGCTTGCAGCGCTCAACACGCCGCAAGCGTTAGCCGAAGGGTGAACTTATGGGTATCCCTCAGACGGGCAAACAGGTTAATGTGACAGGAATTGACATCATCCGCATTGCAGGCGGTAAGTTCGTGGAACAATGGACCAACGCTGACGACCTGGGTGCCATGCAACAAATTGGCGTTACTCCACCCATCGGATAGTTCGGGGAAAAAATTAATCATCTGTTGCTTTTCTCGGGGATTTAAGATAGTCTCTACTCAGGAATAGGTCTATCTACTTACGAATAGCTCCGCGAGAAAGGACAGCACAGATGACACAAGCGAACGGAACAAGTGGCAGCGATTCTGTCCCCGTCGGAAACACGACGAAGAGTGGTCAGGCGAGTGGAGGCACATCTGCTCGTCAGGTAATCAATAACCTCATCTCATCGGCCGGAGCCTTCTCCGCCCTGGTCTGCACATTCGAAGCAGGACTGCTGGATGCGCTCAGCGAACCACGCAGTCTCGCCGACCTGAGTCATCAATCCGGCATTCCAACCTCTTTGGTTGAGGCCATGCTTGATGTTCTCGTCACGGTGGATCTGCTCCAGCGCAATGGCGATATCTATAGCAGTGCCCCAAGTCTGCTGCCGCTCCTTCAGCCCCCCTTCAGGGACTCTCTCCTCGCCGACGTCCGTAGTGCCTACCTCCAGAGCCGCGAGATGATCGACGCCGCAAAGAGGCGAACGCTGGCACGCGGTTGGTACTATACCGACCCGGAAATCCTCGAAGCTCAAGGAACTCCTGGTGGCCTGCTCTTCTCTATGCTGTCCCAGATGCTCTTTCCACGCCTGGATGGGCTTCAAGAGGCCTTACAGCGTCCTACGGCCGCCTTTCTGGATGTTGGAACGGGCGTCGCCACCATTGCCATCCAAATGTGTCGCCTCTTCCCTACCTTGCATGTGGTTGGACTTGAGCCACAAGACGCTCCTATGGCTGAAGCCCGTCGCAACGTTACAGCGGCGAAACTGGGTGATCGCATTAAGCTCCGTGCGCAGCGCATTGAGGACCTGACTGACAGTGAAGCCTTTGACCTCGTGTGGTTACCCCAGGTATTTCTGCCGCACGAGGTGTTGGAGCGTGGACTGCGACGAGTATGGGCTGCACTCCGTCCTGGCGGGTGGATCCTGCTTATCGCGTTCAGTAACCCGGGAATGGACCTCGATGCTGCGCTTGGACGTCTAATGAATGTACTATGGGGCGGCGACCCACTCTATCCAGAGCAAGTAGCCGAACTGCTCGCAGCCGCGAATTTTGCCAGTACCCAGGTCTTCCCCCTTATGCCGGGGATGACCCCCAAGCTGATCGTAGGCCAACGACCGATGTCTTCAGCTACCTCACGACAATAGGTAACCTCTTAGATCGGGGAGTTGCTCAGTTCCCGACTCAGCAGCTATTGTCTACTCGTGTTATCCTGAATTCGCCGATACACTGAGCAAGCACCATTCATGAGGACATCGAATTGAAGCTAATGATTGTTGTAGGATTGGCCGTTCACAGTGAGGCTCTGGCCGTGAAGTTACGGCGCAACCATATAAGAAGTAATATCTACGAAGGAGCTACCCTCCTTCGCATCATAAATACCCGGCTGAATCTGAATCGTATGCTTGCCTACTGCAGGCCATCGCCACGCGAACAGCACCGTATTTGCAATGCTGAAGCCAGGACTAGACTTGCCCTGCCAGATACCCGTCTTATCAACAACCTCTTTACCGTCAATAAATACGCGGGCATGACCTGGTTCGCAGCATACTTCACCCAGCGTGCCAATCAGCGCAATGCCAGTGCCTGTAAAAGTGATGGAGGCAGGCAGTGAGCCAGTAGTGATCGAGGTAGAATAGGTTTTGGCATTGGCCCAGGCATGGGTCATGGTAGGAGTGCCTGTCGGGTCTATCCCGGCTGCGGCTACAGCGAGCGCGTAGCCACCGTTTGACTGCCATTCGCTGCTGGTTCCAACCTGCGGCGGGCCATCAAAAAAGCGGCTATACGCACCATCCAGCTTCAGTGATGATGCTGAGGCCGAGGCAGCCGAAACGATCCACCACCAGGCGAAGGGTTGGTTCTGTTCCGTTGCGACGGTGTACATCGCCTCGACCAGTGGTTCTACGATATCATTCTCGGCCTGCATATCGCTAAAGACACCGTTTGCGTCCGACAGGTCATTGGCAACCGCTTGAGCCGTTGTGATCGCGTCGTTGCGATAGGTTGCGTCGCCAGTATACTGGGCAAGCTGCAAGCCGTTGTCGATCATATTTCCATTGACCGAGGCAAAGAAACGCCCTGGTGCCTGACTACAGTTCGTGCCATTATCGAAGACGTAAACGGTATACAAAGGCAGACTCGGATCAAGGAAATAGTGGCGAACGGCAGCATATTCGGCTTTGGCCTTGTTGAGATAAGAAACATTATTGGTGTGGTGATAGAGCAAAAGAGCGGCTTTAATATAATTAGAATCTGTCTCCAATGTTTTTACCTGGTTCGCCCCGCCACCTGGCTGCTGGTAATGGATGCCTGGACAAGCACCGAACAGGAAGACGGAGGGACCCGCGCCATCGACAACGTTGAAAGCAACTTGTTCTTTGGACAGAATGCTTGAATTGGTGAAACCAGTCGCTTCGTATTCGTCGCCGAGTGCGATTGAATCCCAAAGAGGCTGATCGCTCCAGGGTGGGCGGCAACTATTGATGCTCTGGCATGGAGATTGCCAGGTCGGTGCTGTATTCGCCAGGGTTTGTAGGAAAGGAACAACACTCGGATCGTGGTGATTGATTTTCCAACGCAGGAAGAGTGTATAGGTCAGCGAGTCAGCACCCCAGTCAGTATTTTGTGCTCCGCAACCGTACATACAACCTCTCCACTGTCCGTTGATATAGAAGTCATTGAGCATATTTTTGATGGCTTGACTGCCATAGTCTGTATAGGTCGGAGTCCTCTGGGTCGGATTTGGTTGAGGAGTTGAAGTACCTGGGGTGGAAGTAGGACTTGGAACTAGACTGGTCGCGCCAGAAGTTGGCTGAGCCGTATTTTTTATCGTCACAGTAGGAGTCGCTGGCAATTTACCTGAATGCGAAAAAAGGAGAAGATTGAGAGGGATAATCAGCGTAATAAGTAAGAGTGCTACAATAAGAAGAAGAGCTTTACGACTATAAGGTAGCCTGAGACGCTTACGGTAGCTATCAAACACTTTGTTGATCTTCAAGAGCCGTTCCTCCGGTAGTAATCCAGCATGGAGCCGTTTCAAAGTATAGCATAAGAGGCCAACGATGCAACTATTTTCAGAAACTACATGGTGAAAAGCAGCCCGCTATCAATTCTTGTGGTATGATAGCAGACGGTTGTTTTCAGTTAGTGAATGGTATGCCTGATAAAATGGCGACACAAGGGCATCCATAGATAAAGCAACGTGAAGAAAGTAGTGAGAGTATGCAACTATTTTCGAAAATCCCAGAGTGGCCAATTTCTGAAACGAGAGGCGAATCGATCACAGCCTTCGGCAGGCAGATTACGCCTGTTGGCCGGGTATTTCAGGTTCGCTGGCCCAAGGGCGGCTTCATACGCCATCGTCCGGTAGCGATCGAAGTTCGCGAGGGAGACCTGATGCATCGCGTACTAATCCCTAACACTACCCGGCGCATCACTACCACTCTTACACTTACCGGATTTGCGGTCGCTGTGATAAGCTCATTATGGATGCGACGAGCAAAGTCTCGCTCAAAAGGAAGGAAGTAACGTCATGGCAGTAGAACAAAACCCGCGAGAGGCAATGACCAATAACACTGTAGAACAGGTCTTAGGGCAATTGGTGCACACAGCTAGAGCAGATGCTGTCTTTGGCCAACCGGTAGAACGTGGTGACAGCATTGTTATTCCATGCTCCGAGGTATTGGTAGGGATGGGCTTTGGGATGGGAATGGGCGGTGGTGGCGATCAACAGCAAGGCCAGGGAAGTGGCGGGGGAGCCGGTGCAGGTGGTACTTCTAAAGGTCGTCCCATTGCAGCCATTATTGTATCTCCAGAAGGCGTCCGCGTAGAGCCAATTGTTGATGTCACCAAGATTGTGCTGGCATCCCTCACTACAGGAGCATTCATGCTTTTATGGTTAGCTCGGCTGAGCCGTGCCGCTCGTGGTGGGAAGGAACCTTCATTTTCTCAGTTAAAAAGAGCTATTGAGGGATAGAAACTACAATTCCACAACCTTGCCATCCCGTGCGCTCTGTTGTGCGGCCTCAATCACGCGCAAGGTTGCAACGGCATCGGCAGGGTTAACAGGCAGTGGACCACCGGTAACGAGCGCGTCGCGTAGGAGTTCATAGTAACGCTCGTAAGCACCGGGGAGCATATCCACCGTGCCATCGATGTGTACGCCGCCGACTTCTGTGGAGAGTCGGCCCCAGCGTTCGCGTGGCTCCTGACCCCAACCAGGATTTCCAGGCCTCAAACCGGAACGGAGCGCGTCTTCCTGGGGATCCAACCCCCACTTTTCGTACATCCCGCGCAATCCACTGATGCGCATGCGCGGGCCAGGGATACGGGTAACAGCACTCATCCAGAGATGCGCATGCACGCCGTTGGCAAAATAAAGCGCGACAAAGGCATCGTCGTCTACTTGTGCACCGGGGCGTCTTGTCTCTACCTCAGCATAGACACGCGTGGGTATGCCAAAGAGCACAAGCGCCTGGTCAATCAGATGGCTGCCGAGATCATACAACAATCCTCCCGCTTCCTCAGGAGCAGCAAATTCACGCCAGACACCAGGACGAGGCGCTGCCCGGTAGCGCTCGAAGCGCGACTCAAAGCGTGTAATGGGGCCGAGCAGATCGGCCTCGAGTAACCGGCTTACCGTTAAAAAGTCATTGTCCCAACGCCGATTCTGGAAGACTGTGAGGAGCTTGCCCGTTTGTTCGCTTGTAGCGATTAATTGCTCGGCATCGGCAACAGATGCAGCCATAGGTTTATCAATGACGACGGGAAGTCCAGCATCCATGGCAGCTATACCAAGGGATGCGTGCAAACGATTGGGCGTCGCCACCACGACGAGATCGTAATGAGAAGGATTACGCCAGATATCCTCGACAGTCGGGAGGATAACCGTCGAGGGAAAGTCGTGACGAGCACGTTCCTGGCGTTCCGGGTTACCGGTTACGATTGCAGCTACCTGCATGCCGGATGTCGAGGATATCAACGGCGCATGAAAGACAGAGCCTGCAAGCCCGTAGCCGATGATTGCCACACGCAGGGGGCTGTCGAACGTACCCGATACCATATTCACCTCAAACTATTGTAGTTGTAGGCTACTAATAGCCATTACCTGTTTATAAATTCCAGCAAAGGAAAAGCGCGGTGCGCACGTGGAGGCACCAGGAAATTCTGACGACGGGTGGCCGTGATGAATCGCTCCAGGCCATTATCGTCGCTTTGCACACCATGCGCCTGCACCAGATCGAGCGCAGCCTGGTTCGTACGCATTCTGTTGAAAAAGTCTGCCGTTGGCACAAAGATCGTGAATTGCAGTTTGGGCTGATTTGAACCGTCGGGTACATCCAGGCTATCAAAGCCCGGTCCATCCATGCGAATATGAACAGGTGTACCGTCAGCCGCACGCGAGGAACGCTGGAGCGCGGTAAGATGGCCCATACGATGCTCGGAGTTGTAAGTGTTGATGGCTTCCGCGTTAGCCAGTGCATCATTAGTTCCCTGGTAAACGTTGTTCAAAAAAGCTGGTCCGCCGCCATTGTCATACTGATCCTTGTAGCCAACAGAAGGAATGGGGTCTGAACGGAACATATACTGGCAGCGTTCAGTGTAAGGCTCTTCATTAGCATAGAACTGATTCAAGTCTTGAATAACGTGCGAGAGATGTTGGATTGAGCCATTGAAGAAATAGTCCCCAGATTTCGTGTTCGTGAAGCTCGCCGAAGCATTACCCTGGAACGTGGTAATCGCGGCAGGCCCACTAGCATTCACCTGCTGATCACCAAACCCCATCCACATTGGTGAGTGAGGATTCATACGCTTTGCAAATGGCAGATTATTCGAGTCCGCAAGTTGGCGTGGCAAACCTATCTGGACAAACATCAGGCGCGAAGATGTAAATTGGAACAGTCCCGCGAAGTTTGGTGACCTCACTTTCTGCCCATTGAGATTATTGCTGCCCTGAAGCCAGGCCGAGACGGAGTTGAGGTTCTTGAGCGAATCGCTGCGCATTGTAAAAAGGATATCGTTCTTCTCCATAACCACCGGCACATTAAAGGTCTGTTTGGTAATACTCGGATTAAGCGGAGAGACATCCGTTGGTCCGGGCACAGCTTCCTCAAGAGCAAAACGTGAGTTATCTGAAAGCAACCGAGGGATATAGCTGGATACCAGGTTCTGTGGCAAACGCGCAAAGTAAGGAAGACCATATGAGACCAAGGTAAAAACGCCGCCAGGACGAAATGGATAAATCCTCTCAATTGTGCTCAGAGCATCGGATAGTAACTGTTGATCCCTCTTGTCAGGTCTTCTCGTGAGTTGGGCCGTCAGAAACAATGTATGCACGGGTCCGAAACGAACCTCGACACCATCAATAGTTGTAACTGGCCCGATGTAGTTGCTAATATCGAACTGAATATCCGGTAAATTTGGTGGGGCTGCATGCGCCATACGGTTAGGGGTCCATGAGAGCGCTTCCAGCGCACCTAATGTTGAGGCAGCAATACCAAGTGCGCCCACCGCCAGCACCTTACGCCGACTAATTGGTCGACTTGCGATCTCGCTCACGAATTCCGGAATATTGGACTCTGAAGATTGAGTATCCATTTCATTCCCTTCTTTCTAGAGGCACGAAGGTGATATTAAATAATAACAGAGATTTCCATAGGTCTGCAATAGAGAATCCTTAACAGTGGGTTGAGATTTGGAAACGTATTTCACCTTATCATAGAAGAACTTAGATAAGGAAACAAGCGGTTAGGAGATTTATACCAGAGGAATGTAAGAGATTATGAGGAATTTCAGATGAAAAAAACCGAGAGCAGCTTACTACCTCTATTGCTTCTTATGTAAGAGGATGTAGTAGCGATGCTCTCGCTGCCTGGCGCGCCCGGCGGGATTCGAACCCACGGCCTGCAGATTAGAAGTCAGCTGCTCTATCCACTGAGCTACGGGCGCAACTGTCGTCCAATTCCAGTGCTCATAATAACAACATCCCTTGCGGTATGTCAAGCATTCCTTCCTCGGGTCTGCATCCTTCAGAGGGATTGACGGGAGGTGGCCAATCAATCGGCGGTGGGCGCGAAGGATTAAGACGCGCTTCGCAGTGGCCCCTACGGCTCATATGGAAGGGTATAGGCCAAAGAGCACCCCTTTCGGGAAGGGGTGCCTTCGCTTTAAAAAAGTGCGATTTGGTGATGGGTTTTATGCTGATGCACTTACCTCCAGGACGCGGGTGCCCCAGTTTTGCTTGCCGTCGGTAGTCTGGCTCGACTTGGGTGGAACGTACTCGGTTGCCAGCCAGAAACTATTTCCGCTGGGATCGAGGATTGCCCAGGAGTAGTCACCCCAGCGACTAGGGTTAGGCTTATATACATAAGGACCTGTGCCAGAGGCAGCTATATGGAAAGGCCCAAATGATCTCTGTCCCGCTTGGAGTACAGCGTACACAGCACTGGGATAGAAGTTTTTACCCGTTAAAGTCATGATCATAGCTGCTGAGCCGTCAGGAGCGGCTTGAACAGCAGGGTAAATGAGGTAGTTGCCCTTTAAGGCGACATAGCCTTGTTTCACGATGGTCGCCCCACCAATTACATTACCATTCAGGTTTGGATTGACTTCGAACCAGGCCGCGCCTGCACGCTCTACCTTATCGTTAAGGATGCTCACTTCCGTAGTGAGTTCGCCCCAGAGATTACCATCGATATATTGCACTTGCTGCATTCGATCATCCCCTGAGTCCAGGGTATTGCTCGATCCCTTCTGCTGGGCAGGAGGCGGCACACCATAGCGTTCAGAGGTAATCACTACACTTGATAGGGTCGGGATATCTCCCTTGCTTACTGCATCTCGGTCGGTCATAGCCCAGACGCCGATGCGATTATCGGAGGTGGCATTGGGGTCCAACGAGTTCATGAAGTACTCCGCCGCAGGCTTACCAAATGAAATGGCAGGTTGGACAGATGCAGCAATCGCCCCACCAATGCTGAGGTTACCAAAATGTACAAAGTTGACCGATTTGGCCAGGGCGACGAGTTGTGACTTAGAGATGACATAAAGCTGCGCACCATTGAATTGGGGTCCAAGGATCGAGAACTCATTGGTGCTGAGATAGATGTTGTTCTGGTCGATGCCCAGGAGTGGCTGATCACCAAAACAGGGGCACCCAGGCCCATCAGCGTCAGTTGTGTTTATACGGTAGGTTGTCCAGTGTGTTGTTGGATCGCCGCTGGGATTCACCGAGAGGTCGAGACGGCTAAACTTGTTATTGCTGCCGATGAAAAGAATGACGGCAAACCAGGTGTTGGTGGTCTTGTCATAGAAGCAGCGCGGATCGCTTGTAAACTGTTTGAAGCCATCATTGAACAGACGGTTGACGTTAAAGGGTCCAGCAATCTTGGTACCGTTAGTGCGATAGATATTGTAGGCCGAGTTGACCGGCTCTACTACGAAGCCGTTGCCAACGCACAGGCCCTGGTCGGGCGGTTCAAATTCAGCACCGAAGTTCGTTTTCTCACTGTCGAGGCTGCTGGTTCCATTGAAGTTTTCGAGCAGTGCACTTGCATTACCATCAAGCGGCCCATCTACGGTAGAGATATGAGCATTCTGACCATTTCCCTCACGGATACGGCGAACGCCTCTCGGAACGGTGGCAGATGCATCTGGAGGAATCATAGTTGTCGATGGGACGAGAGTGCCTTTCGTGGCAGTCTGATGTGACGCACTTGCGGCGTGAGTAGGGATTTCGTAAAAAAATACTCCACTCAGCAGAAATGCGCTAATCAGAGTAAGGACGAGAATTGGAATACCGAAGATTGAGCGAGCAGAGAAGCGCATAGATAGGCCTCACTTTCAAAAAATATGTACGGTTTATCGAAGCAATCCGTTTGATAATAGGCGATATATACGCCTACTGCTGAAAAGCATAATGACACGTATACGATTATGCTGTCTAAATAAAGTTTTTGGAAGCTTATGATGGTTGTGATCTGGTTATGATCCAAGAATATATGTTGATGTTTCGATGCGACCTGGATAGCCCAAGAGACCAGGGCAGGTGAATCAGTTCCATCTTACTTGACAATTCCAGACAGAAAGACATATAATACGAATAAATCCGAGTGTGCAAGTAGGATTAACGGGAGCTATGTGCTTTCTGTTCATCCTGTTATTCGATAGCAGTCAGCAGATGGAGTAAATTCTTATGACGCAGGCATTTGAAGTGGAACAGCAGGCATACGCTCCTGGGTTCCATGTAGCCGAAAATTATGCATTTAAGTCCGAGAGGGGGCTGAATAGCAAAATCGTTGAGCAGATCTCTGAAATGAAGGGTGAGCCTGATTGGATGCGCAAGTTCCGCCTCAAGAGCTTGGCACTCTTTGAGAAACGCCCAATGCCCACCTGGGGTGCTGACCTGTCGGGGATTCATTTCGACGATATCTACTACTATATTAAGCCGGTTCAGCAGCAAGGGAAAACCTGGGAAGACATCCCCGCTGAGATTAAAGATACATTTGATCGCCTCGGCATTCCCCAGGCAGAGCGTAAGTTCCTAGCAGGCGTAACTGCTCAATATGAGAGTGAGGCCGTCTACCACAAGGTGCGCGAGGACCTTGAGAAGCTAGGCGTTATCTTCACCGATATGGATACTGCGTTGCGCCTGTACCCGGATCTTATCAAAGAGTACTTCGGCTCGATCATTCCTCCATCCGACAACAAGTTCGCCTCGCTGAACAGCGCCGTCTGGAGCGGTGGCAGCTTTGTCTATGTACCAGAAGGTGTACGGGTCGAAATTCCGCTGCAGGCCTACTTCCGCATCAATGCTCAGAACATGGGTCAGTTTGAGCGCACACTGATTATTGCTGCACCTGGCTCGTATGTGCACTATGTTGAGGGCTGCACTGCTCCAACCTATACCAGCGATAGCCTGCATAGCGCCGTCGTGGAAATTGTGGTACAGAAGGGCGCTCGCGTACGCTACACAACCATCCAGAACTGGTCGAAGAACGTCTACAACCTGGTAACCAAGCGTGCTGCCGCTTATGGCGATGCAACAATGGAATGGGTCGATGGCAACCTTGGCTCGAAAGTTACCATGAAGTATCCGGCAGTCCTGTTGATGGAGCCGGGCGCTCGTGGCGATATTCTCTCGGTAGCGTTCGCTAATGATGGCATGCACCAGGATGCTGGCGCGAAGGTTACGCATCTGGCACCGCATACCACATCGCAGATTCTGTCGAAGTCGGTCTCCAAGGGTACCGGTCGTGCTTCTTATCGTGGCCTGGTCCGCATCAACCCAGGTGCGCACCACACGAAGTCGAGTGTACGCTGTGACGCGCTCTTGCTCGACGAGAACGCTCGCACAGACACCTACCCAACCATTCGCGTCGAAGAGAACCAGACCGAAATCGGCCACGAGGCGACCGTCTCCAAGGTCGGAGAGGATCAGCTCTTCTACCTGATGAGTCGTGGCCTTGACGAGTCCGAAGCCTACTCGCTGATCGTCAACGGCTTCATCGAGCCGATCACGAAGGAACTCCCCATGGAGTACGCGGTTGAGTTGAACCGCTTGATCCAGTTGGAGATGTCGGGAAGCGTGGGCTAAGCCAAAACGAAATCGATCCTGAGATGAAAAGCAGAGGTTACTGAGTTGGCAATCTCTGCTTTTCATCTCGACTTTATAACAAGTAGGTAGAGATTTCTCAACCTCAAACAGCTTGTTTTTAACCTCAACTCCACCGATCCGCAACTTTTTCATAACCTCAAATACACTTTGATATGTTTTAATATATATGTGCCTATCTTCGTTTTGTCAGCCGGACCTGTCACTCTTTCCTCGGTGTATTTTGTCTTATTTCAGTGAGGAGAAATGCTCATGAGAGGCCTGCTCAGGTCGAAATTCCCCAGTATACTGATTGTGTTAGTAGCGGCCACTGTTATCGCCCTACCCTTATCAGTCTCCACCTTTGGTATGCATGTCGCGAGTGCCACAACGCTTAGCTTCCCTGCTAAAGGGAACCTGGACTGCAACGGCTTCAGTAAAATCCAGAAGCCGCTTAGACCTGATATGGTTTGTACGGACTATGTCGGCTATGATGGCGGACGTGGCTACGACAACGGCCATTACATCGGTCATGATGAGCCCACTGTGAATTTCTTCTCTAATGCTCCTGGTTCGGGCAACAACGTGCAGTGGCAAGTCACACTGCCTAAAGAGAATCCCTTGCCTGCCACTCAGAGCTTTGAGAATTACATTACCTTCTGGTTTGGCCTGGACCTCTGTGATCCAAATTCCTATCCACAGAATCCCTGTATCCCAGATAGTGACAAGAATCCACCCGTACCCTTTGCTAATGATACAAATGGTGCCGGAGGAGCTTTCTTGGAGTTACAGTTCTATCCGCCAGGATTCCCACCATTCATTAATCAGATCAGTTGCGACCTGAAGCAATGGTGCGCGGCAATGAATATCGATAGCCTGGAGTGCTCTCCCAATTTCACGTTCTGCAATCCCAACTGCACAGAACCGGTCAATTTTGCCTGGATACAGAAGGACGGAGTCCCTACCGGTCCGCCGGGACCTGCAAGCGCAAACAACGCTACGCTTACCCCAAATGCCCAGACATTACACATAAATCAAGGTGATACCCTTAAAGTGACCGTCAAAGATACGCCTGCTGGTATGCTTAATCGTGTTGATGATGTAACTACCGGGCAGTCGGGTTATATGGTTGCCAGCGCACAAAATGGCTTCCAGCACCTGGATCTGAATACCTGCAATCCAACAAATTTCAGCTACCATCCTGAGTTCTCAACGACCAAGTTCGGCAACTTCCTCAGTTGGGGACCAGGACAAAGCAATCTTGGATATGACATAGAGATAGGGCACTTTACTCCAGGCGCGAACGGTGATGGCGACGCTGACGATCCTCCGTGCTTCAACGGGCCGACGGTTCCCGGCTGCCTCAACTTTGTGACAGGAGGTGATCTCGACTTCGATGGCTCGTCCTACCTGCCAGATTGGGCCGACGGGACACGTAACACGCCTAATCCTATCCTACTTGGCTCTGTACTGGGGAATGGTATTGGGCCAGTGAGTGCGCCTAATGGGCAATCCAACTACAGGCATACTTATCCCGCATTCCAGTTCGATACAGAGGTGAATGCATCTGTGCCTACCTGCATGCCAGATGGTTCTGGTTGTACTGTGCCTCCTACCGGCGCGGTCTTCTATCCCTTCTTCACTCAAGCAGGTCAAGGAGCAAATTGTAAGCTCACCTTCGGCAACGACATCCGAGGTTCCACCATCAATGATTTCGGCCGCGATGCTGAATATGGCACGCCGAATCTCCAGTGGACGTACCTTGATACTAGCAGCGGAATAATGCCTAATCCGTGTACTCCACACAGCGATTGATACATCATTGATTTGCAGAAGAGGGAGTAATCGAGAATGCTGTTTACTCCCTCTTTCTACTTGTAATACATGCCTTAACATTTGCAAGTAATTTGGATATTCTCCTCTTTCGCCTGTTATATCCTCATGCATGACCGTTAATATTAACGGCTGGCCTTACATTCTAAGTTAGAACAAAGACTATAGTAATCGCAAAGTAAACCAGCCTATAATCTAATCGCAACCCTTCACTCACATCAGCGTAAATATTATAGGGAAATTCCGCAACATATTCTGGGAAATGAAGAGGTAGGAGAGTTGGCCCGCTGTCTAAATACACGAGCAGGCGGGGGACATGAAAACCCCGATTATGCCACATATTGTAATCGCTGTGACTTTCTAGTCAAAGGTGCGCATATCGATAACTACGAAGTTGTCTCCTTTATTGGTCTAGGAAGTTATGGGCATGTTTACGAGGTGCGCGAGCCGGAACCACTCAGCCGCGTATTAGCGCTCAAGGTTCTACGCGTGGATCAATATAATGATCAGGCGCTGAGCAATTTTTTCGATGAGGCAAGGCGTATTGCCAACTTGCAGCACCCGAATATCTTACCTGTCTACAACTTCGGCAAATTAGAGGATGATCGTCCCTACCTCGTCATGGAATACGCGCCGCGCACAATTCATGATCTTTTTCGCAAGGAGGATGGCAGCAGACGACTCGCATTCGCGGAAGAACTGGTACCATACGTTCAGCAAGCGGCAGCAGCGCTCTATCATGTTCATGAGAACGGACTTATTCACCAGGATGTCAAACCTGGCAACCTGCTCATTGGACGCAATGGACAAATTCTGCTCTCCGACTTTGGGGCAACCTTCTATCTAGGCATGCAGACACACGCATCATTAGGTGAAGTGACGGGAACAGCCGCTTTTATGCCACCTGAACAATGGCAAGGTAATCCGCGTCGAGACTCGGATCAATACGCCCTTGCTGTTTGTTGTTATGAATTGCTTGCCGGTCGCCCACCTTTTGTCTACAAGCGTATGGAGGAGATGTGGGGCGCTCATATGAATGAACCAGCCCCTTCTCCACAGAGGTGGAATTCAAGAATTCCCGTAGAGGTCGCATCTGTGCTCCTTCGTGCCCTGTCAAAAGACTACCACCAACGCTACCGCAACATGCTGGATTTTGCCGAGAGCTACACAAACGCGGTAAAGATTGCCTTACAGCGGTATGTCTGTCAACGCTGCGGACAGCAAAATCGCAGCGGCGCACAGCGTTGTAGCGCTTGTGGTGCCGAATATGATAACCGTCGCTGCCTCTATTGTGATGCGCCCATCCGCTTTGGACAACGCTGCTGCTCAATATGTGGACGACTGACTACACCGCCGATCATGGTGCTAAATAGTCCTCTTTCAGGCGTCAGTGCGCAATCAGGCCGCTACGTCATTCAGCACGTACTAAAGAACACCGAAGAGACAAAAGTGATGGTAGCGGTCGCTTCCGATACACACACAAATGAACAGCAGGTGGTTCTCAAGCGCTGGGAGTGCACAGATTTACCCATTGCAAGGCGCAGAAGAGAATTGATCTATTACGAGAATGCCACTGAACCACTGACACGCCTGCACCATCCATTGATTCCTCACGTTCTAAACCGCTTTATCGAAGGGAAACACTATTACATGCTGCTCGCTTACATCAATGGCGAAAGTCTTGAGGAACGGTTACAAAAACTGCTAAGACCGTTACCAGAACGGGAAGTTCTTGGCTATATGAATAATGTACTCAATACATTGATTGCACTTGAACAGCAGCAGCCTCCCATCTATCACTACGACATTTCACTTGCCAACATTATTATAGAAAATACGCGTGGGCGAGCTATCTTGACGGGCTTTCAATTACCTCCTCCGTCTATACTTGACATCCACGGCAGTGTCCATCGCACGACGCGAAAACTGGCTATCTCTCCTTATCTACCGGTAAAGGATAAACCATACGACCGACGTACCTGTATTTATATGCTTGCCGCATGTATGCATCACGCATTGACCAATTATGCACCACCGCATTATCCCACTTACCCCCCGGTACGTACACTGAACCCGGCCATTTCACCTGAACTTGAGATCATACTCGCCCGTGCCTTGATGGAAGATAGGAATGCAAGGTACGCGAGCTATGAGGAAATGAAAAAAGATGTTCAGCGCCTCACATTCACAGGAGCACGATAATTCCACTCTTTCACCTCGTGGGTTAGACGTGTTATAATGCCCGTGCATTCATCCTTATGTATTCGGCATCATTGTTTATTTACTTCATCAAATGTGTAGGTGAAAGATATGTCATTACATGGGCAGCATGGAGAAGATATCCGTGCTACATTAGCACTCAGCCAGGCAGAGGTAAAAAATGGCACCACACGCACACTCAATCTTCCAGGAGGACGCCGTCTTACTTTGCCTATCGCGGCAGGTACTCGTGATGGTCAGGTAATTCGCTTGCCAGGACAGGGTGAGCCATCCCTCTATGGAGGTCCATCCGGCGATCTAATCCTTACTATTGCTGTCTCATCGGAGCAGCATAACAGCCGGTCTTACCCTGTAGATCCAATGGATGATCCAGATCGGCCTACAGAGTTTGTGACGCCAGTACCTCCAACCAGAGATACGTCATCTCCCAACTACCGAGCCACAACCGATTATGCTCCCTCACAGCAGCAAATGTATGTATCTCCATCACCAGCTCAGTTTCCTGACACTCCAAGCTATTTTGTAGGACAACAGCCGGTTCAAACTCCGCCTCCGCAAGCACTTCCTCCTGAGCCATCTGAACGCCGACACCTGTCAAGAGGTCTCATATTGTTGATTGTCGTACTGGCCTTGCTACTCATTGGAGGAAGCGCGTTGATCTTGTATGCAACCGTCTATGTACCAGGCAGGCAGCATGCCGATGCAACCGCTACCGTGCAAGCACAGTTGACCGGAACAGCCGTAGCCAGGGTAACAGGCACAGCGCAGGCCCATGCAACTTCTACCGCGCAGGCAATCGCTACATCAACTGCTCAGGCTAACGCAACCGCCACCGCTATGACAGGAGCAACCGCCACTGCGACCGCGCTACAAAATTTGTATACTACCGCTACAAGTGGTAACCCGGCTATTAACGATCCTTTGACCGGAAACGATGCAAATAGCTGGGATGAAACCCAGGCAGTTGGTGGAGGTGGATGTGCATTCTCAGGCGGAGCCTATCACGCTACGATGCCACAGAAAAGTACCTACTTTACCTGCTTTTCTCAGGCAGCTACGTATACCAACCTTGCCTTTCAGGTCCAATTGAAGATAGTCAGCGGCGACGACGGTGGCATTGTTTTTCGGGGAGATAGCGCAAACTACAAGTTTTATCGCTTCTACATCAACCAGAAAGGCACCTACTGTATTGACCTTGCTCAGGACATTAACCACGTCAAACCATTTTTCTGTAACTCAAGCTCGGTTATCAATACAGGTCTCAACCAGCCCAACGAGCTGACGGTCATCGCACAGGGCAGCAACATTTACATGTATATCAATAAGCAATATGTTGCTAGCCTAAGTGACACTACCTACAGTTCCGGTAAAATTGGCGTATTCGTAGGTGACGAGACAAGTGCTACAGATGTAGCGTTTAACAATGCTCAATTGTGGATCAGGTAATAATGGGCTAACAAAGTAGAAGAGAGCTGGGTGTGAAAGGATCAAGGGATGCTAAACGAGAGCAAGTTGTCGCGTTTCCAACAACCCGAACGCATCTCACCCTCAGACGAGACACTACCTGATCAGGTTGTGCTCATCCCTTCAGTTTCTCCCACTGACTCCACGTTACCTCAACACGGGCCTGTCGTCTGGCCACCACCACAGGAGATGTTCGAGCGCCATCGTTCATTCCCTATTGGCATGATAGGGCTACTGGTTGCGGTAGCGCTCCTGCTCATTCTAGGCAGCCTGAGTTTTCTGATCTACAATGCATCTGTTCAGTACAACAAAACGCTCCAATTCAACGCTACTATACAGGCTCAGTCAACAGCACAGTCGCAAACCCGAGCACAAGCTACAGAGCAAGCCAATGATTTGTCGGCAACCGCTACAGGTCAGGTCCTGGCAACGGCGCAGGCAGGTATACTAGCCAGTGCAACAGTGCAGGTTGAAGCAACTGCCTCTGCAAGCGCTGCTATCAATCTAGCAACGGCCACCGTGACAGCGCTCCAGGACATGTATACCCAGGCAACGAGTGGAACACCGGTGCTCGATGATCCCTTAAGTGACAATAGCAGCAAGTATAAATGGGAAGAAGGTCAGGGACAAACAGTGAATACGGGCTGTGCATTTACTGGAGAAGCTTATCAGGCCAGCGAATCCCAGTTTGGCTACTTTCAACCTTGCTTTGCCGAAGCAACCAGCTTTAGCAACTTTGCCTACCAGGTGCAAATGACGATTATTGATGGCAAGCTGGCGCAAGGAGGTATTCTTTTCCGTGCCAGCAGCACAACGCAGCAATATTACCTCTTCCGTATTGGCGTCGATGGTTCCTACGGGCTGGAACTCTATAACAATAACCAGTTCACAATGTTAAGCAGTGGCTTTAGCTCACAAATCACAACCGGCTTGAATGCATCCAATGAGCTTGATATTCTGGCAAACAACAACACTCTCTACTTATATGTGAATCAGGGATTTGTTGCAAGTATGACCGATAGTACTCTTAGTTCCGGGCAGATTGGCGTCGTTGCCATCGATAATGGTACCCCCGTGGTAGCGCAGTTTACGAATGCACGCGTATGGAATTTGTCAGCATAACTATTGACAAAGCTCAGGGGGACTGGTATGCTGAGAACAATAGAAAGATAGGCAATGAACGGGACAAGTACCTGTTGCTGAGCAACAGAGAGTTGCGGGAAGGTGCAACGCAGCAGCCAGCAAAAGCGAAATCCACCCGCAAGCCAGCGCGAGAAGCGCCAACGGTTGCCTCCGTTACAAGGCAGCAGTGAGTGTTTTAATTCTCTTTTAAGATGCAAAGAGATTGAAAAAATCAAGGTGGCACCACGGCCCTGCGTATTTCGCGTCGTCGTCCTTAGTCAATGGACAGCGGCGCTTTTTTATTGGCAAAATTCGCTGAAACATTTGTATTGAGTTTCCAATATGACAAAGGAGTAGTCTATGTTAGACCTGGCTTTTATTCGCAACCATCCTGACATCGTGAAGGAAGCTGCACGAGTCAAAAACAACACACTTGATATTGACTATCTGCTGGAAGTCGATCGGCAGGTGCTCACGCTCCAGCGACAAGTAGAGGATGCGAGGGCACAGCAAAAGGGACTTTCACGTCGCATTCAAGAGGCAGCTAAGGATAAGACACAGCGCGACGCGCTGATTGCTGAAGGTAAACAACTGTCAGAGCAAATCAAGGAGATGGAACCACAACTAAACACGTTACAGGAAGAGCGGTATCAGTTGTTGCTTCTGGTACCTCAAATCCCTGATCCCAGCACACCCATCGGCAAAGATGAGAGCGACAATGTACCGATTAAGTTCTGGGGTGAGGCTCCCAAGTTCGACTTCGAGCCGCTCGATCACTACACATTAATGCAAAAACTTGACCTTGTAGACATCGAGCGCGCCGTTAAGGTCGCTGGCGCACGCAGTTATGTCCTCAAAGGTGATGCAGCGCGGCTCGAGCTGGCGCTGATGAATTTCGCTATGGATCGCATTGCCCGCAAAGGCTTCACGCCGCTGATCGTACCAGCAATGGCCCGTGACTTCTGCTTCATTGGCAACGGTCAATTTCCCAAGGGACGCGAGCAGGTCTACGCCATCGAAGATGAAGACACCTTTCTCGTCGGTACCGCTGAAGTCTCAATTACAGGCATGTACAAGGACGAAATTCTCAAAGCGGAAGATTTGCCTCTAACCTTTGTTGGCTTCTGTCCTTGCTTCCGGCGCGAGGCTGGCACCTATGGCAAAGATACACGAGGCGTGTTCCGCATCCATCAATTCAATAAGATTGAGCAGTACGTGATTTGCAAAGCCGATCATACAGAATCGGTCCGCTGGCATGAACAACTGCTGGCAAATTCGGAAGACTTGGTGCAGGCTCTGGAGCTACCCTATCGGGTTGTGAATGTCTGCACGGGAGATATGGGCGATGGCAAGGTTGGTATGTATGACCTGGAGTGTTGGCTTCCCAGCGAAGGACGCTATCGCGAGACGCATTCATGTTCGTACTTCCATGAATGGCAGGCTCGGCGAGTAAATATCCGCTATCGCGATGAAGACGGCAAGGTAAAGTTTGTTCATACACTCAACAATACTGCTATCGCTTCGCCACGCATCATGCTGCCCCTGTTTGAGACGCATCAACAGGCTGATGGCAGCATACGTATTCCAGCGGCTCTGCGACCATATATGGGGGGGCAGGAGTATATTCGACCGACTGGGTAGGGGAAAAAGAAGCGGGTATCCATAAGTGTCAAGTGAACGAAAATCCGATCGGATTTTCGTTCACTTTTCTTAATCATAGCTTTGCTCAAGCGTATTTAGGCTCTTGCGCACCCTTACTAAAAGCATAGCAAGTCTACCAGTCAGGTCTTGCACCTTGCTGGGCTGTTGCTGGCGCTCCTCTCTTCGCAGGCGTCGTTTTTCCAGGTCAAGCAGCAGTTGATAATGTTGCTCAAGTGCTAACTGGTCACGCTCATATTGATTCGTAAACATTGTAGTGCCCCTCTATCAGATACCTTTTGCAGATTTTTTGCTCTTTTGGCAATCAGAGAATTTCTGTTGTTAGTTTACCTGGCTGAGGAGCGGAACACACCTGTAGAATCACCTGATCTGATTACCAGGGTGCACAGATTTTGAAGAGGAACACGAGAGGATACCCTGTTGAATTACTGGGTAGACGATGGCAGCATCAAAAAACCGACGACAAGCATGATTATTCCAAGGAAGGCCGTAATCACGCGGATACCGGCCAATATACTTACAACAAGAAAGAGCAAACCTACAACCAATAACACAGTTCCTACAGACTTTTTCAATTTTTTTTGCACACTACACCTCTTTACCTATTTCACCTCGGATAGTGGCCGAAAGCGAAATGCCGACCATACGTCGTCAATAGATATCAGCGTCACAGGTCTCCACCCGGCATTCAAGACGGCATCCCAGCCAACATCACGTGAGATATCTGTCGGAATCTTTGCACTCTTCTTTGGATATGAAAACCAGAGCAAGCCACCTGGTTTGATGGCCTGGATTGCCGTTGGAGCGTACTGATCTATCTCGGCTTTATCTCTGACAAATACATGCACCAGATCAAAGATGCCGTTCAGCGTTGTGGCGAGTTCAACATCTGCTGGAAGCTCGCCCAATTGCTCACGATATCCATCAGGGGCATTCAGGATAGTTATGTGCTGTTTCGGCTTGATGCCGAGCTTTTTAACCAGAGTAGTCCCAGGCATTACTTTCTCCTTTTATCCTTCAGCTAGACTGAGTGCTGCACGGCCAAGTCGCTGCACCACGGGGACAACTTCTTCAAGACTGCGCGTGGGACCAGCAAGCGTATCGAAGGTCTCAAAGCTGGTCAGGGTGTAGAGAACGTTGATCCTCTCGTCAACCGCCTTGGGAGCAGGTTGACCATGTTTCTTGACGAGTCGTTGGACAATGACACCGAGACCTTGCCGCCGTCGTTCGTCTCGCGCCCGTATCACCTGCTCAAAGTCCGAATCAAGTGCGGCCAGACCCCGAAGCCGACGAGTGACAAGTCGATCTGAGTTCCAGAAGCGACCGAAGATTGCGATATACTCAGCCAATGCGTCGAATGGGTCTGCTTGACGGAAGGCATGCGGTAACTGCTCCATCCCACCCTGTGCCGCGAGGTAATCACACAGTGCCTCAAGCAGCCCGACTTTGGAGCCGAACTGGTAATAGACGGTCATGCGAGCAACATCAGCCTGGCGAGCGACGGCATCAATGGAAAAGCCTGAAAAGCCATCATTGGACATGAGCAATTCGCGGGTCGCAGCGAGAATGCGGGATCGTGTCTGTTCAGTGGTTACCTGGCGTTGGCCAAGTCGATAAGGACGAGGACTCATAAGGCCTTGACATCTCCAAAAATTAATTGTATAGTCTGTATGATAGAAATTTAATCGTACGGTCTGTATGAATAATATGCTATATGCAGCGAAGTGTCAAGGAGGAAATGATTATGACAACAAGACAAGAAGACTCAGGTGAGACGAAACGACAAGGACGTTTAGCAGACAAAATTGCGCTTATTACGGGAGCAAGCCGTGGGATAGGAGCAACTGCGGCACGTCTGTTTGCTCAGGAGGGAGCAATGGTTGTGCTGGCTTCACGAAGCGAAGAGGAAATGGCACGCATTATGGAAGAGATTCGGTCGAACGGAGGCGAAGCGATGGCAGTCAAGACGGATGTTACTGATGCAGCTTCGGTTGAGGCTCTCATTCAGCGAACTGTTGACACTTACGGCAGGTTGGATATCGCCTTCAACAATGCTGGCATTGCTGGGGGAAACAAGCCCTTGGTGGAGACTACGGAGGAACTGTTTGATCGAGTCATCGCGGTCAACCTTAAGGGCGTGTTCCTGGCGATGAAATACGAGATTCCGGCAATGCTCGCAGGAAAAGGAGGCAGCATTGTCAACATGAGTTCCACGGTAGGCCTTGTCGGCACGGGAGCTGGGATTGCACCCTACATCGCGAGCAAACATGGAGTGGTCGGTCTAACAAAGGCAGCAGCGCTCGAATATGCCAGGCACAATATTCGAGTCAATGCTCTTGCTCCTGGCACAACGCTAACGCCGGTGAACGAACAATGGATTGAGGATGAACAGATTCGCCAGCGGATCATTAATGGAATACCTTTGAGGCGCATAGCCAATGCTAAAGAAGTGGCTGAAGCTGCTCTCTGGCTCTGCTCTGACGCTGCCTCGTATGTCACAGGAATGACGTTGCCCGTTGATGGCGGCTATATCGCGCAATAAAACGCATTGAATAGAAATATAAAGGAGGTTTTCCCATGATTGCAGTACGAATTATAGTATGGATTGGGCGCATTGCCGGATTGGGAGCGCTATTGCTAGGGCTCTTGTTCTGGATTGCCAACATTGACTTCATAAATCTCCACATACTGATTGGGCTGGCAGTGACCCTCGCTCTGCTGGCACTCAGTATTGTGATGATCTTTACCAGAGGTACGAGTGTATTGGGAGTTATCGGAATAGTGTATGCCCTCATCCTTCCTGTCTTTGGATTGAGGCAGGCGACATTGCTGGTGGGCAACATACATTGGCTGATTCAGGCGCTGCACCTGCTGGTCGGCATTGGTGCGCTCGTATTGATACAAGCCATGAGTACAGGTTATGAACGCTCCAGGATGGTGGTTGAGCAAGTTGCTGCGCCTCAAGTGGGGAAGTAACAAAATAAACAAGGTATAGATGATTGTGAGCGAAGCTATGGCAGTCCGTAGAGGCCAGATTTATCGCGCCCCGAAACCAGTTGGGGCGCGATAAATCTGGCCTCTACTACCCATTACTCAGGTAAGGGATTGCTAGGGATGTTAAAATGAGGCTATGACAGCGAAAGAGCGCCTATCCTGATGAGAAAGGGATTTGGAGTGCAACAAGTCAAACAGGGTAGCTGAGTAGTTCTGAAAATTAGAGTAAGGGAATAGATATGCCGCGAGATGAACGCAAACGTCAGAAAGCGCTGATGAAAAAGCGCAGTAAGCAAAAAGCTGCACAACATCAATCGCATCAAACTGGGTTCGGATCAGCATCCTCACAATCCGTTATTATCCACGCCCGGAGCTTTCCTATTTATGAATGTTGGATCAGTGACAGTTGGCAAGAGGAGAACCCCGGCCTGGTACAAATTCTTCTGGCTCGGCAACAACCTGGCGGCGATATCTGTTGGGGTACTTACCTGGTAGATAAGCTCTGCCTGGGGGTTAAAGATACGTTTGCCAATGCGAACTTCTCTCCTTCGCGTTATCAGAATGAAGTCCTTAGGAGAATTTTCCGTGCCACAAAGCCCATTGAGTGTTCGCCCGAACTGGTGCACCAGATGATTTATGAATCAATTGATTACGCAGCGCAATTTGGCTTTCAGCCTCAAAAGGATTTCATGCTCTCGCAATATCTATTGACCCCACGTGGTGAACTGGAAGAGCCCTACAACTTGACGTTTGGTAGAAATGGGAAGCCCTTTTATATCTCAGGGCCACATGATAATCCTGAGCGTATTATGAGGCAGTTGGAGAAGATGGCAGGGCCGGGGAATTATGACTATCTGGTGGGATTGGGGGATATTTAGAGTTCGGTAGGCAGAAAATAGCCTTATTACTATTTTTGTAGATATCTGTTCTGTATTACTTGGAGCGCTCTATCCCGCATGATTCACAAGGAAACGATGACATGGCTGATCATAACATCCCACGATTGATTTTCGGCATCTATCCAGGAGGGTTTGCAGGCTCCTCGGACGGTAGCATGCCCGCCGGACCTTCTGATGACCCTGTTCGTATTCATGAGGCGCTATCTCGTCTGCAGGTGGGTTATCCTCCCTTTCTGGTTCGTGGCTACCTGCATTATACCGGTCCTTTATCTCCGGTGAAAGCAGGACTACCTGAAACGCCACAAACGGTTGAGCAATATATTCGTGAAGGACGCAAGCTTGATCTCGTCCTCTGTTTTCGCCAGCCTGACCTGGACGGTTGGTTCATCTTCATCCGAGAAGCTATCCAGCGCTACGGAGCAATGCTGGCAACACTGCAAATCACGGAAGAAGCTAACGTGACGGTGACTCCAGAAGTGGATGGCTGCATTCCCCAAGTGCGGGAGGCCCTGGCCCAGGGCATCATTGTGGCCAAAAAGGAAGTACGCCGCCAAGGTTTCGACATCCAGGTCGGCTTCAATGCCGCTCCTGGCTTTGATCCCAGTAACGAGTTCTGGTCCTCAATTAGCACTTTAGGAGGACCATCCTTTCTCGATGCGCTGGATTACGTTGGTTTCGACTTCTTCCCCGATGTCTTTCGTCCAATTCCTCCAGGAGATTTGCGGAAATCGGTTATTGCAGTGCTCTCGCATTTTCGTCAGGTAAACATGGCTGCGGCTGACATTCCATTTTCTGTCCCCATCCATATTACCGAAAACGGCTGGCCGACGGGACCAACACGCTCCGCTGACCGACAGGCCGATGTGCTAGAGACGGTCATTCGAACGATTTATGAGCATCGGAATCAGTTCAATATTACACACTATGAGTGCTTCGCCTTGCGAGATGCCGACAGTCCCAATCCTGGCCTCTTCTGTCAATTTGGGTTGTTACATGATGACTACAGTCAGAAACCAGCGTTTGAGCGTTATCGTCAACTCATTGCCGAGCTTGGAGTATAAACGCCCAGCAATAAGAAGGAAAGAGGAGTGGAGTAGAAATCTATTTATCTGGACCTGTTCATTCGTTACAGCCAGATAATTTCTCCCCACACCCTCTTCTGTTCATCATCCACATACAACATCCCAATACTACACCTTGGCTGCCGACGACGATCCGTTGCGCTTCCCGGATTGAACAGCAATTGCCCATCATGGTCCTCGTTCCAGGGAATATGACTATGCCCAAACACAACCACACGAGCGCCGGGAAATTCCTGGCGAGCTATCCGCTCGCGAGTATGGGAATCGCCCAGGATATGCACAATACCGATTCTACAGTGTCTAACCTTAATCTCGCACTTGATCGGGAGTTTTAGCATCACCTCTTCGTATTCGACATTACCTTGCACTGCTACAACTGGCGCAATTGTTTCCAGTTCAGAAATCACGGAGAGCAGCGAGAGGTCTCCCGCGTGAAGAATTAATTCGACGCCTGCGAAATGTTCCCAGATGGCCTGAGGCAGGCTTTTAAAGTGTGGAATGTGCGTATCTGAAATTACGCCAATACGGTGCTGCAATTTGGTATACACCCTTCCTTTGCGGTATAGTAGTGATGGTTGCTCTTATGCGTAGCTGTTATTAGCATATTTTATTTCAAGGATATCACATGCGCATTGCTATCATATCAGACATCCATGGTAACCAGATTGCACTCAATACAGTGCTTGAAGACCTGGCAAGCCAGCCTGCTGTAGATCACCTGGTGATTGCGGGCGATCTCTGTTTGAATGGTCCATGCCCACGCGAAGTCTTAGAAACGGTGCAGGGATTGAACTGCCCAGTGCTGCAAGGAAATGTGGACGCGGACGTTGTTACAGCCTCGCCCGATAAAGGCGAAAAGAAACGCACCACCGCAGCGTGGACACGCGAACAAATCGGACCAGCAGGTATTCAATATCTAGCATCTTTACCGTTCTCGCATCGCATTCTCAACCCGGATGGTAGTGATCTTCTCGTTGTACACGCCAACCCACTCAATCTGGAAGATGCTATCTTTCCCAATGCTTCCGATAGCACATTGGAGAATCTCTTAGGAGGTCTGGAATCTTCTATTAGCGCGCTAGCCTTTGGTCACTTGCATATTGCCTATACACGGCAGTGGCGGCATCTCTTGCTGGTCGATGTTGGCAGTTGCGGTCTTCCACGAGATGAAGACCACCGCGCATCCTACGCTATTCTTAGTTGGCAAGGTAATGCATGGGAGGCAGAAATTCGCCGAGTTGTTTATGATGTCAAAGCCGTTGTGAAGCAAATTAAGGCCTCTGGAATGCCTAACCCGGAGAAACGAGCAAAGGTACTTTTAGAAGCAAAATACTAAATAAAATAGCGTAGGCCCTGTTGGACCTACGCCGTGAACGCGTTGTAGAGATACGTTACGATAAGCTCACACAATCACAAGACACATCAGTGCAGGTAGCAAGATGTAGTACATTGGTGACAGTCATAAGTATGGGCTGTACAGAAATTGGCGCTTCCTCTCCCATCGTCATTTCCTCTCCTAGATAGCTGGCCGCGTCGCCGATATCAATCAGTTCCAATTCCTGCATAATTGCCCGCAATTCTCCAGTAGTTGCCATTTAGCATACTCCTCATTACATAATTAAAAAAAATTGAGTTGAGTCCGAGCCACTTCCACCTATACATCGGGCACCTACCTTGATAAACGCTGTGCCGGATGTTTTATCGGCTATACATAGCTTAAGATAGTCATAATATAGCAGTGTTATTCGCACATACCTCTTACACTAATAAATACGGTCGGGGTTACCATTTCCTCTCCCAAACTAGGTAGATTAGTACGAATGGTCAATGAGCCGTGTGGCAGCTATTCCTCTAAACGTGCTATACTGACAGCAATCAGACCAATACGCAAAAGGGATAAACGAGCAAGTGCTGTGAACGCAGTAATCTACCACTCCTATGACGATATTCGCATAGAAAACGGGCCTATACCATCCATTTCGGACTCCGAATTGCTTGTGCGGGTGCATGGCTGCGGATTGTGTGGATCAGACATTCTCAAGATTGTGCAGCAGGCTCCGCCACCTGTAGTGCTGGGGCACGAGCTGACCGGCACAATTGTCGAGCGCGGAAGGGATGTCACGAACTTTGAACCTGGGCAACGCGTTATTGTGGCCCATCATGTGCCATGCAGCGAGTGCCATTACTGCCAACGGGGTAACTATTCGATGTGTGCCGCGTTCAGAACCTCCAATATTGATCCCTGCGGTTTCGCCGAGTACATCCGTGTATCTGCTCAGCACGTGCAGCAAACGACACTGCCCCTGCCAGATACGCTTAGTCCGGAGCAAGGCTCGTTCACGGAACCTCTGGCATGCTGCGTTCGCGCTGTCAGACGCACACCATTGCATGAAGGCGATACCGTCGTTGTCATAGGCCTTGGTTCTATCGGACTACTCATGCTGCAAGCTGTAAAGGCAATGGGAATGGCCGCGAGTCTCAATCTTCAGGTCTTTGGTGTAGATTTGCTGTCCGAGCGGATCCAACTTGCACACCGGCTTGGCGCAGATCAAGCATTTCTTGCTCCTTCCGATGAGCAGGGACTTCGCACAATGCTCGCTCAATATACAGAAGGTCGTGGTGCCGATGCCATCATTCTCACCACGCCTGGGACGCGCCCATTTTTGCAGGCCGTAGCAAGCATGTGCAAAGGAGGTACTCTCAATATTTTCGCAGCACACACGGGTGAAGTGCCCTTGTCCCTTGAAACTATTTACAAGCAGGAGCTTAGTATAATCAGTAGCTATTCTTCATCGCCGCGAGACCTGCGCATCGCCCGTGATTTGCTCGCCAGTCGCGAGGTATGGGTTGATGGACTTGTCAGCCATCGCCTACCGTTAGAGCATTTTCACGAGGGAGTTGCGCTGATGAGAGAACGTGCGGCCTTGAAGGTATATTTTCAAATTGCAGGAGAGTGTTAACATGGCAAGTACACAATATGATGTAGCAGTTATTGGTTCCGGCCCGGGTGGCTATGTGGCAGCAATTCGTGCTGCTCAACTGGGTGCAAAGGTCGCCATCGTCGAGATGCAGTATCTCGGCGGCACCTGTCTGAACGTGGGCTGCATTCCCTCTAAGGCGATGCTGCACATTGCCGAGGTCATGCATACACTTGAGTCGGTGGACGAACTCGGCATCCATCTGCCCCAGGCCCCTACATTCGATATGAGCCAGGCGGTTATCTATAAGGACAAAGTGGTCAAGCGCATGACCAATGGCGTTGGTGTGCTCATGAAGGGCAATCATATCGATGTTTTCGACGGACTTGGTACCGTTGATGCCTCGCACACCATCACCGTCTCAAAAAACGATGGGTCGCAAGAGCAATTCAGCGCGGATAAGATCATCCTGGCTACCGGCTCGGTGCCACTCATGCCTCCATTCCCGGTATCGATGGCAACAATGTGATCAACAGTGATACCTGCTGGAATCTCCCTAAAACGCCTGAAAGCATCATCTGCGTCGGTGGAGGCGTGATTGGGATTGAGCTGGCCTGCATGTTTAACGCGCTCGGTTCGCAAGTCACAATTGTGGAGATGCTGCCCAATATTCTCGCACCCGTTGATGAAGAAGTTCGCCGCCTCCTGGTACGCATACTCAGTAAGCGCGGTATCAACATCGTTACAGGCGCAAAAGTCGAATCCATCGCCGACGAAGACAACGTGAAAAAAGTAAAGGCCAGCACGGAGAAAGGCGAACAGAGCTTCAGCAGCGAATATGTGTTGATGGCAGTCAGCCGCAGGGCCAACACCAGCGGCCTGGAGCATCTGATGGAGCAGGGACTCGATAACGACCGGGGACGTGTGCGCGTCAACGAAAAGATGGAGACCAATCTTCCTGGCATCTACGCTATCGGCGACCTGGTACATGGTGCTGGACTGGCCCACGTGGCTTCAATGGAGGGTGAGGTTGCCTCTGACAACGCAATGGGCCACGAGGCAACAATGGATTACAACGTTGTGCCCAACCCCATCTATACCTTCCCCGAAATCGCATTCGTCGGACTGACCGAAGCACAAGCCAAAGAGCAACATCCCGAAGTACGCGTCGAGCGCTTCCCCTGGGCAGCCAACGGCAAAGCAGTTTCCATGAATGAGACCGAGGGCTTTACCAAGGTGATTATCGGCAAGTACAACGAAATACTTGGAGCACACATTATCGGCCCAGACGCTACAAATCTCATCAGTGAAATTTCCGTAGCCATGCGCGGAGAGCTGACCGCCGACGAGATCATTGAGACCATTCATCCACACCCAACCCTAAGTGAAGGTATGCGCGAGGCCATGCTGGCTGTGGAGGGACGACCTGTCCATATTCCGCCGAAGCAGTCTCTAGCGAGGACGAGATAATCAAGCTAATAGTATTGGCTTGATGTAAAAGAAAACTTACCCACCTTGCCGAATGATAGCGTCTCTTCTAAGAATACAGAAAAGTGCATTTGTAAAAGACAAATTGCACCGTAAAAACACAACAGTATAATTAGAAGGGATACTTACTCATGGCAACTACAGTAAATTCGGCCACCAATACAGCCCAGGCTGCGCAAGACACATACTTCCGCGTTACCGACCAGGTACCGGGCGCTCTATGGTATTGGGGAGCTGTCGCATCTATTGTCGCCTCGGCAACATTGTTCCTGGTTGGCAAACGCGATTGGAGCATTTTCGTAGGCCAATGGCCGCCTACCTTCCTGCTCTTCGGATTATTCCACAAGCTGCTGGGTTCAGGACGCTAAGCCGATACATCGGTCTCTATGGACTTTCTTCGTAGGTCCGACAACAACCGGCTTAAATACGCCTGAAGAGAACGATAGTGGCCCTTTTATCTCCTGGTATTGTATACTTTGAGAAAGGGGTCACTATTTTATTTATATTTTTTTCAGGAGCATGTATCATGGCTACGAAAATCAACACAGGTGTTAGAAGATGGTCACAATTGCGTGGGATCGACGTGATGATCCCCAGCGAAGGAAAGAAAGCTGGGGTAGTGGACGACTTTTATTTCGATGCAGAGTCAAACGAGGTCTATGCATTACGCGTAAAAATTGGTCTGGCAGGTTACCGGGGATTGACTTCGAACGCAATCAGCACCATTGAGCAGGATAAGGTCACAATTGTCAATCCACAAATGTTAATCGACGAGCGACATGATGGTCGGCTACCAGTCTTGCAACTGGGTAATAGTTTACCTTCCTACAAAGTTATGAGCGAGAGCGGTAAGCTCGTAGGCACAGTTGGCAACATACTGCTTGCAGTCGATCCACCCATAGCGCTACATATTGCTGGATTTGAACTTACCGGAGGCCGACGCAACTCAACCTTCTCCGCCCACGAAATTACCCGCTACGAAGAAGGCGTGATTACGATCCTTGACCAGGTAGCGAAGAAACTTTCATAAGAATTGAGAAGTACGATGAGGGCTCAGGGGAAGGTTTTTGAAAGGTATCCATCATGCCCATAGGGGCTGAGGCGGTACTGTTATTGAAACTGCTCCTCACACCGACGCTGCTTGGATTGGTAAGTCTGGCTGGTCGCCGCTGGGGACCAGTGTTCAGCGGCTGGATCATTGGACTTCCTCTGACGTCGGGACCAGTCTCGCTATTTCTAGCGCTCGATCATGGAACGGCTTTTGCCTCTCGCGCTGCACAAGGCTCGTTGCTCGGGCTGCTATCGCTGGCTGCTTTTTGCTTGACCTATAGCTGGCTCTCGGTTCATAGTGATTGGCTGATCAGCATACCCACGGGTTGGGTAGCATTCTTTACATCAACATTTGCATTAGAATTCGTCTCGCTACCCCTGCTCCTATCTTTTATAGTAGTGGTGGGTTGTTTCCTTCTCGTTCTCAAGCTATTGCCTGAAAGTCAAAGTCTGGGCACTGTGACGAAACCCCCTCGCTGGGAGACGCCGTTGCGAATGCTCGTCGCAACGGCCTTCGTAATTGTTCTGACTGGAGCTGCTAGTATTTTAGGACCCAAATTGAGCGGCTTGCTTACGACATTTCCAGTATTCGCCACCATCTTGGCCGTCTTTACACACCATTTCCACGGGGCAAATGCTGCTCGTCTCCTGCTACGCGGCTTGATTAGAGGAGCATTTTCCTTCGCAGTCTTTTTCCTGGTTATCGCCGGACTAATCGATCGTTTGGGGATCGTGCCCACCTTTGCCTTGGCAACGCTGGCCGCTCTAACCATGCACGGAACATCACTGTATTTGATGAGGAGGAAGAGCGCTTTTCAGTGATGAAAGCTATGGCAGCTTATGGGGATATGCAAGGGACATTGAATGTGCGGTCGACAATGATTGCAATTGGATGGCAGTTTTCCCTGTTTTATGTCTTTTCTGTCGCTAGCAGAGATGAACAATTCATGGCAGAATTGTAGCAGGAAGACAATTTTCTGCCATGAGGAGTTGAATGTATGGGACTTAATATTGTACAGGTAGATGCATTTACCGCCACCCCGTTTGCGGGCAATCCAGCAGCGGTCTGTATCCTCTCGGAACCCCGAGACGACCACTGGATGCAAAATGTCGCTATGGAAATGAATCTTGCCGAGACTGCATTTCTTGTTCGGCAGGACGATGGTTTCAACCTGCGCTGGTTTACTCCCGCCGTCGAAGTTGATCTCTGTGGGCACGCTACCCTTGCTAGCGCACATGTCCTATGGGAAACGGGTCATCTCTCGCCGGACGAGCAGGCACGCTTCCACACGCGTAGCGGCTTGCTGCTAGCTGAACGCAAGGGAGAGTGGATCGAAATGGATTTTCCTGCCACGCCGGCACATGCTGCAAGTGCACCGGATGGTCTGCTGGAAGCGTTAGGCGTGAGCGCTGTCTATGTGGGCAAAAATCGGTTCGATTACCTTGTAGAGGTGGAGTCAGAGGAGACTGTGCGAGGCATACGGCCTAATTTCTCTCAGCTCTTAGAGGTAGAGGCTCGCGGTATCATCGTTACCAGTAGAGCCAACACGCGGGATTACGATTTCGTCTCGCGGTTCTTTGCCCCACGAGTAGGCGTAAATGAAGACCCAGTCACAGGTTCTGCGCATTGCTGCCTCACTCCCTACTGGTGTAGCAAATTTGGAAAGAACGAACTCGTTGGCTATCAAGCTTCACCACGTGGTGGAGTGGTACGAGTACGCCTGGGCGGAGATCGCGTCTATCTTAGTGGGCAGGCCGTGACCGTCTTACGCGCGGAATTGGTGTAATATGGCCTCAAGAAAACGAAAATTTTTCTGTAAGGAAGAATAAAAGTATGCAGACTTCTATAGAAGATACGTACACTCACCTGATTACGCTGCTTGATGAGCATGGGGCACACTACCGGTTGATTGAGCATGAGCCAGAGGGACGTACAGAACTTGTAAGTGCGATGCGCGGGAATACATTGTCCCAGGCAGCAAAGTGCATCGTGCTGATGGTTAAAATTGGCAAGCAGACCCATTGAACGGCACTGGTACGACTTTCTAAAATTCCAGTGGCATGAGCTATTTAACCGCAAGAAGAGCGAACACCTCACTGTATGCCAGTGCCTAGCCGCGAACTTTTGTGACGTGCAGAATAGTTAGCAAGCTACATCATAATCTACCTTTGTATGGGCAGGCAGGTATTGCATGAGATAGCTCGGTCCGCCGGTAAACTGATGTCCAGTACAATAGGTCTGCGCTTGTTTCGCGGTCGTGAACGACGTAGCACCCCACGATGGCCAGTTATTTTGCCAACCGCCGGTAATGGTTTTCCATTGCGTTGTCGTGCTATAGACCCCCACGATTGTCGCACCATTGGCCACCAAAGCGTCATACTCACCCTGTAAGCTGTTCTGATTCTGGACTACGTCAGTATTCCACGTGTTGCTCGTTTCAACGTCGAGCCACCAGGTCGCACTGGAAACCCTAACGCTCTGTGCCGCGTTGAGCGCATAGAGACCAGCATTGTACCCATAGTTATAAGCCAAGCAGTTATTGTCTCCTGGGGCACACACTTTTGGGGAGGTGGGGTTAATGTGGGTTGACTGATTATACCAACCGGTATTCACATACAAACTCAAGTTCACAAAATGACTGGCTTCATTGGCGATGCATGGACTAGTTGAGTAGCCTTGACCATCTGTCACCCCAACGATGCCAAAGGTGACGCTCGGTACGCTCGTATTGCAGTTGGGCCAACTAATATCAACACCTGTCGTACCTGAACTATAAGGACCTTTCGCCGCAGCTATTCCTGTGGTCAATAAGAGCGCCATCAAGGCTCCTGCGAAACTGAGCACCACTTTTTTCAAATCTTTCTCTCCTTCGCGGAATGGATGCTTGACTGCTTGCATGCGACACGAGTTCTGGCGGTTTCCCTGCCGCACCATTGTGTACCCTCATCTTGCGTTTATGAGTACATATTATCATGAAATGTCAACGGGACGGCAAGTCGGTGGGTTTCATACAGTGCAATCGCTGTGGGTACGTTGAAGCATATCTCCAGACCGATGTGACGGCCGATCGGTCGCTTTCGGCGCTAGCTGATAAGCCACAGAAGTTTTTTTATGGAGTGGATGGAGATTTTTGGATGTTAGGAGCGCGGCTTTCACGTCACAAAGCATGCCGAATGAAAAAATGAGGAGTGCCATTCCACACTCTCGAAATTTTTTATCCTACCTCTTCAAAGGTCAAAAAAATCACTCCTTTGTGCGTGGATAGTGAAAATTGGTAAGAAGATCACCAAATATATTTTGGCGGTTGTTCCAGGTAATGCCAAGGTTGATCTACAAGCCGTCAAGGCACTAATGAAGGGTACGTATGTAGCGTTTGCCTCATCCGACATCGCAGAACGGCTTGCAGGCAGCGTTGCAGGCACAATTCTGCCGTTTTCCTTCAATCCAGAGCTGGAACTGGTCGTAGACCCTTCGCTGCTCAAAAGCGATGAACTGTTCTTTAATGCAGCACGCCTGGATCGCTCGCTTGCCTTGAAGACAAGTGACTATGTTGCGCTGGCAAAACCACGCTTGGGACGCATTGCGGGCAGTGAAGACAGAAACGCTACGCTGTAAGCAGCAAATAGACCGCCAACAGAATACCGATCAAACTTGCCAAAACCGTCAATAGGATGGCGAAATGGGTATGGGGATGAAATTGTTCCGCGTCAATGGAGCGACGATTGTGTAGGAAATTCAGCAGCGCTACGATCATCATGATGACGCCCAGGACTGTAAGAGCAATGCCAAAAATTGAGGAGAGGTGAACAGGGATAATCTCTGTGTTGGTTTTGATGCCCAGTTCTCGTAGCACTAATCCAAAGCGTTCGACTACGAAACCAAAGGCAATCGTTGCCACGCCAGTACGTATCCAGGCCAGAAATGTGCGTTCATTGGCAAGATGATCGGTAACCCTTTTGCTTGTGCTGATCGGTTTGGCATATTCATCCTGTGCATCTAGTCGTTTGGCAATTTCCTCTTTCTGAGTCATAGTAAAATCCTCTCCGAACTATTGCTCCAATTCTGGGGGATTGAGCCAGTAAGCTATACCTATCCACAGTGACTTGGTGTGGCGAAAGAAGATAAATGGCAAGATAATTGGTATCGGGACGAGCGCGATTACGAGTGGGATAAACGGAACACCTGGATTCAAGGCTGCCCAGACGGAGAAGGGAATAACGATGGCAGTGGTGATGAGTTCGCTCACGATCAAGTTGATAGCTATGGCTCCCGTATAAAAGCCTTCTTCGCGTTCAAAGACAAGACTGCAAACGGGACAGCGCTCGTACGAGGTGAATCGTCGAAGGAATATTTTGCCCTTACCACACCTAGGGCAACGTAGCCGTAGCGAGCGCCTCAAGATAAGCCAAAATCGTTTCATCGTAAGACTCCTTCTCGTTCCTGGAAGCAATGTCTCCGTCACATTTTCCCTATCCTATATGAAGTATACCGCACTCATGCATAGAGAAGAGTTTCTTGAAAGTCCTCTGTGCTATAATCTCCTCATACATGCAAGGAGATCATATCATGCCATCTCAATCCAAAACAGCCGAGAAGATATTGGCACGCCACAAAGGCCTGCGCAACCAACTGCAAGCAGGTGAGGAACCACTTTTTAGTGTTCCTGCAATCTGGGATGCTGGACAGAGTCAGCGCAGCATGCCTTGCGATGTGGTATTGACGAATCAGCGGCTGTTTGGCTATGTCTTTGTAAGCTTCCCACGTGAGCGTCTCTTCCTCGATGCACTTCAACTGAATAGCATCAAGGCTGTCTCTTTGCGTCATAAAACCTATGAGCCAATTTTTCGTGAACTACTGGTGAGTGAGGGTCAACGTAAAGTCTATATTCGCGCGCCTCGTCAGAAGATTGAGAGCTTGTATGAGGCAGTAAGAACGGCGATTGCGCAATACGCCCCTTCAGCACAAGTAGCTATTGAAGATGAATCCGTTAGTAGTTCTCCTCAGACCTCTCCTTCTCCGGTCTATGGTCGTCAGGAGATTCGTACTTCTTTTGAGCGCTCACCGTTGGCGATAATATTACTCTTTGTGGGTGGGTTGTTGTTAGAAATCCTGGGTGCCGTTGTGTGGGCAGTCACCCAAAGCACACAAACAGGATTACCACCGATTATCGCGGGATTGGCTGCGGTGATTACGGCTATTCTCCTGAGAAGATCAAGAGGGTAATTCTCTGATCCACTGATAATTAGCTCACATGGACGGTACAAACAGCACAAGTGGGACAACCGACACAAGTGTCACAATCGCAACTGCTCACCGCTCCCAGCGGATACTTACGTAGAAGGTACTTGAACCAGGGTGGCTAACTGTTGCGCCAGGCTCTGTTCATTGGTATCGGCTAGTGGCAAACTTGGCCAGAGACGATGAGCCAGATCATTTGCCGCCAGTAGGACCCCGAAACGTTGCAAGCAATAGGCCGCTGGTTGAGCAGGTGAGGATGAGGTAGGAGTTTCTACTGCACTCGGCTGAGGAACTGCTATCGCAAGACATCCGGCTGCATGATTCGAGCCAGATGCATAGAGCCATTGAATAGGCATGTTGTCAATCGTCGTATCAATAAGAAAACCACCTAGATTGGTTAAGTCGTGTGTCGCGCCGCAGGTGGGATCAATTACCAAGCCCGAATTGGCAAGCAGTGCAGCAACATACCATTCCCCGCTCTCCCAGATAATGTGCAGGTGTGCAAGGTACTCATCTGCCACATCACCAGTCACAAAACCGAAGTAGGCATTATCTGGTACATTTTGCGAAATAATCTTTCCCTCCAGCGTTGCGTAATTCCAGAGTGGACGCACAACTGCATAAACATCCCATTCCTGGCCCGACTGTATTGTCTCCCCGGCGCAGAACGAATGGCAATCCTCCTGCTGGGTTGTGCACTGCACCTGCAATCCTACACATGACCCGTTCAATGGATCTGTCTGCAACTGAAAATGCAGTGTGGCAAGCAGTGGATGCGAAGCTTTCGCAGAGGCAAAACACAGCGGTGTAGGTTGCGATATATTACATGGTTCAGTAAGGACATAATACATTTCGCCAGCTTGCACAGTTTCGGTAGATCGCTGAGTATCGAGAGCCAACTGCGCAGCATGTATTAAAGCAGTGCGTTGCTCGTTAGAAAGCATCGCCAGCGAGACTGAAAAGCTGATGACCCAGGCAAAGCGATCTCCACCAAATGTTGCTGTCTCACGATGCACGCAGGTATCGCTATAACTGAAAGGTACCGATACAGTACAACTCTGGGTCGGAAATGGATCAGCCTTCCATACAAGCTGGTGCCGACCGCGAGAGAGTCTGAAAGGTGAATCTCTTCCAATAGTAGGCAGGCGAGATTGTACATGCCCATCAAGTGAGTGTTGGCCCCAGGGTGGATTTCCCAGTACATAAAAGAGATTCTCTCCCGGAGCCAGGGTCGGTGTAGGAGTCGTCGAGTGAGTGAAGATACTTACGGCAAGTTGGCGTACAGGAGCAGAACTTCCCAGGATGATCAATAATGCCAGTACCACAAGACTAATGGTGACCATTAGTTGTAGCCTGCGCTGATGTAGAGAGAATCGCGGCAGCATAGGTGAATGGGATGGCTTTTCAGAGCTACCTGTTAGGGTATTGGAGTTGGTGCTAGAGTCGGACGCATCTATATGAGTTATCTCTACCTCAAAGTCATCTTGAGCTTGCTCGTGCTCTACATCTGCCATGAGCATCTCCGTTGTAAGCTATTAGAAAGTCAAACACTGGGCTAATGCAGCAGAAACCACTGACCATTATACATGATGATGAGGCAAATAGATCACCAAAAGAGTGATCCTCTCCTATTTTTAATATAGGAGAGGATCACTCTTTTTATCTCGCAAATGGCGTTATGCTCTTTGTATCTAACCTTTGACCGAGCCGGCCAGGATACCGCGCACAAAGTAGCGCTGCATGGAGAAGAACACGATCAGCGGTAGGGCCATCGTGAGGAAAGCGGCCGCGGTCAGTACCGGGTAGTTTTCGCCATAGCTACCGACCAGGTTAGCAAGCGTCAAGGTTAAAGGCGCAATGCTCGGATTGCCACCCAGAAAGATCAAGGCAACCAGCAGGTCGTTCCAGACCCACATGAACTGGAAGATGGCCAGCGACGCCAGCGCCGGTACCGACAACGGCAAAGCAATGATCCAGAACGTCCGCCAGGTCGAGGCCCCATCAATATGTGCCGATTCTATCAGATCTTTGGGCAGCGCGGCGAAAAAGTTGCGCAGCAGTAAGACCGCGAAGGGCAGGCCGAAGGCTGTGTGCGCGATCCAGATCGCAAAGAATGTGCCTGTCAATCCGATTGACGAGAACAGGGAAAACATCGGCCCCAGCGCAATTTGTGATGGCACCACCAGCAGCGCTACCACCCCAAAAAAGATCCAGTCACGTCCCGGAAATTTCATCCACGCGAAGGCATAGGCCGCGAAAGCGCCAAATATAATAGGCAAAATCGTCCCGGGTATCGCGATGATCAGACTATTGAGAAAGGTCTGGCCCAATCCGTTCGCCTGGATCACATCCACGTAGTTCTGAAGCGTAAAGTGCCAGGGTGGGACAAGTCCCGTCCACCAACCCGTGGTAGTGATCAGGTTCGCCGGGCGAAACGAGCTAAAAAGGAGGCCAAAGGTCGGAACCGACCAGAGCAGGCCGATCACTATGACAAGGGTAGTGAAGAAAGCGCCGGACCAACCTCTCCGATATTTGGCATTGGCCTGCTCCTGCTCAACCGCTCGTGCGGTTTGTACCGTTGCCGCTGCCGCTGGACCTGAGGCTGGCACTGGAATTTCTGTACTCATCGCGTTCTCTCCTCTGCTCGCATTCTGCGAATGTTGATCACCATCACCGGCAAAATCACTACGGTCAACAGGACGGCAAGCGCGCTTCCTAGACCTAAATTCCCATTGAGGAAATATTCCTGGTAAAATCTCATGGCAACTACGTTTGTACCATAATTACCACCGGTCATCAGATAGACGATATCAAAGATTTTGAGGATGTTGATAATCATGGTTGTGAGCACAACGCCCAGTGTCGGGGCAATCATTGGGACCATGATGCGCCAGAACATGGTCACACGGTTCGCGCCATCCATTTTTGCTGCCTCTATGACTTCGTCGGGAATACCCTTGAGGGCCGCTGAGAAAATCACCATGCAAAAGCCTGTCCATGTCCAGGTATAGACCGCGATCAACGCGAAGTTACTAAAAGTTGGATTCTGGATCCAGGCCTGGGGGTCTACATGGAAAAGGCCCAGGAAGGCGTTGAGTAGGCCGACCTGGGTGTCACCTTTTGGTGAGAAGGTGTAGACGAAGCGCCAGATGACGCCGGCGGCCACACCGGAAATCGCCATGGGGATGAAGAGCATGGATTTGACCAGGGACTCGATCCTCACCCTGTCCACCAGGACGGCGACGATTAGGCCCAGTCCCACGGTCAGGGTCGTCGCAAGGACCAACCAGAGCAGATTATTCCTCAGCACTTCAAGCAGGTCTTGTGCAGTGAAGACTGTCTGATAATTGTTCAATCCAATGAACCCTGTCACGTTCCCCAACTGGTCGGTGTGTTGAAAGCTAAGGTAAATCGTGTTAATGAAGGGGTAGATGAAAAAGGCCAGCAGTAAGATCACAGCAGGTGCGATCCAGAGCCAGGCGGACCAGGAGACGCCCTCCCAGCTTCTACGGGGAGGGGCAGTAACAGCACCGCGTTCTTTCGCTATCGTTGCCATAGATTGCTTCCTTTGCTAAATGAATAGGCGTGCAGGCATCACAATGTACGCAGATTACCAGGCCAAACGACTTCATAAGTTACCAGGAAGGCGGAACAAATATTTGTACCAATTATAACATTACGGAACCAGCTTTCACCATTGCCTTCCTGACCAACTTTTAGGAAAAGTATTTTCCTGGGTCAAACTCAGGGGCAGGAGCTTCGCTCCTGCCCCTGAGAATTTAGCATGACCGTCATTCCCGGAGCAGCTAGGACCCATAAGCCTGCTTAGCAGTGGATTCAAGACCACTGAGTATGCTATCCAGTTGTGACGGACTTTGGATGTAAGTCAACATCCCTTTCCAGAAAGCATTCTCCATCGCGGTAGGCATCGCATCATCCTGACTCGTTCTAAAGGAGGTCGCCTGGGTCAACTGCATGGCGGAAGCGCGTGCCACATCATCAGGATAAACACTTAGAGGTACCGATTTGTTCACGGAGGTAGCACCGCCAGCTTTCACCCAGATCTCCTGCGGTTCGGCCGTCGCTAAAAATTTCATGTACTGACGCGTGCCATCGTTATCTACCATCGCAAACAGGCTATCGGCTCCACCGGTGACTGCACCAGCATACTGCGGGTTGATGGTCGGGAAGGGGAAGAAGTTGAAATCCGTGCCCGCCTTAAGCGAGGGGAACTGCGTCTTGATGAAACCTGCTGCAAAGTCGCCCAGATAGAACATATAGGCCTTTGGCGGATTTTGATATGGTGGGAAGCAAGCCTGCTGGAAGGGGGTGGCCAGGATGGCCTGGGATCCACCATTGATGAAGTGGTTGCCGTGGACGATCTCACCAAACATCTGGAAGGCGTTTTTGACACTCGGATCGGTCCAGGGAATCTTGTGCGCAACCCACTGATCAGACATATCTGGGCCATTGAGGCTAAGGTAGATCTGATCAATCCAGTCGGCAGCCGCCCAGCCACTGGCGGCTCCACTTTCCACCCCCATCGACCATGGATAGGCACCTGTGCTAGCGATCTTGTTTGACAGGGAAACCAGATCATCAAAAGTCTTGGGAATAGTATATCCCTTGGCCTGGAACTGCGCGGGGTTATACCAGACGGTGCCCTTGGAATTGGCCTTTGGGTTCACAGCGTACAGATGACCATTGACCGAGGACAGATCAAGCCAGGCCTTGGCGTAGTTCTGCTGCATATAGTTCATATCGAGGAACTTATCCAGTTGCACTATTTTCCCTTCCGAGGCCAGTAGACGAAACTGGGACAGTCCCGGCGAACCGGTAACAGCGGGTGGATTGTTTCCTCGAACACGCGTGTTCAAGACGGTTGGCAGGTCACGCGTTGTCTCGACGTTGACCGTAATGCCGGTCTTCTGCTTGAACAGTGCATTGACCATGTTGAACGTGTCCAGTTCACTTCCGCTCCACACAGTCAGTGCGTCAATCGATGTGACTTTGGTGCTCGCACCACCGCCACCTGGGCCACTACTACCGCCACAGGCTTCCAGCAGAGCGCCTGCTGCACTGACGCTTAGACCAGCTGCCATTGCCCGCTTCAAAAACTGGCGTCTGTTAATGCTGCTGGTAGTAATAAACTCCTCAACGAGTTGATCCAGATCTTTCCGATTACGACGATCAAAAGTTGGCATGAGGCCCCTCCTTGAGCTTAAGGCAAATAATTGTAAGAGACGAAGAGAGGAATGCGGTGCACATGAAAGCAGGAGTGCACCGTTTGACAATATTCCAGTTGGTGCGGTTCTTTCAGAAAGTCTTTCCTCCTTGCTCCCTGTGACTTGAAGACCAATTCTACTTCATAGTGTAGTAAACGCTGCTTCCTGGAAGAACGGCTTTCAGGGGGCTTTCAGGGGGCGTTTTGCAAAACCCATCCGCAGCTATTCAAGCAATGTTCAACCACTGGCTTTATCCGCTGATGCCGGCTTGCCACACTTGCACGGTATGATCCCAACTGCCCGAAGCGATATACCGCCCATCTGGCGACCATGTCACTGCATCCACGTTATTGCTATGCCCTTGATAGATGACGAGAGGATTTCCCGTCTTGACATTCCATACTCGCACAGTGTAATCCCAACTGCCCGAGGCGACATACCGTCCATCTCGCGACCAGGCCAGAGATCTCACCTCCTTGGCATGTTCTTTATAGTTGAAGAGAAGAGCGCCTGTCATTGCACTCCATATTTGGACACTACCATCGCGCCCACCTACAGCGATAGCATGACTATCAGGTGACCAGGCCAGCGTATTCACAACGTCAGCATCGTCTGGACTTTTGTAACTGTTTTGGTGGAGGGGCGCTCCTGTTTTTGCATCCACCACATACATCGAGGTATTTCTAATACCGATCGCAATATAGCGTCCATCGGGTGACCAGGCTACCGCATCCACAAAATCCTCATAGGTGTATCTAAAGAGCTGGGTCCCTGTTTTCACATCCCATACTTGCATCGAATGATCCCAACTACCCGAGGCGATGTAGCGCCCATCCGGTGACCAGGCCAACGAGCTTACCTCCTCATTATGCCCTTTATAGGTGAGGACAAGTGTACCTGTATCTACATCCCACACCTGAACCGTATGATCCCAGCTCCCTGAGGCGACATAGTGACTATCAGGCGACCACGCCACCGCATCGACGATATCACCCATTTCATAGATCAAGATCGGAGTTTGAGTTTTTGCGTTCCATATCCGTACTGTATGGTCCCAACTGCCTGAAGCAATGAAACGTCCATTGGGTGACCACGCCACCGCATCCACAAAATCATTATGCCCCCGGTAAGTGAAAAGCGTTGTTCCCAATGAGCGTCCAAGAGCAGTATTGATGGTGCGCGATCCGAAAAGCACTAACAAGCCGAGAACGAGCATTGCAACGAAGATGCCCGGCAAGGATTTCCTGATAGAGGCAGCAAATGTGCCTCTGCGTATTGCTGGATGCCGGATGTTTGAAGAGCGCGGAGTAGATTGCACATAGCCAACAACTCTCGCCTCCCCTACCTCCTCATCCTCTCCTTCATCCTTTAAAGTGCGCCAGGGAGAAAGACGTGGTAACGGCTGCATAGTAGGGAGTGGCAGCGCACGCAAGCGAGCATCAAGAAAACGGTAATCGGCTTGAGTTGCCTCGCATGCTGGACAAGTTTTTATATGTGCCTCAAGAGCATCACGATCAGCAGGTGAGAGGTCTTCCTGCCTGAGAGCAAGTTTTTCTGCCCAGGTTGCACAAGGAGGCTGATTCCCCATAGATCCTACCTTCCCTCCCGAGTTACCACACTCTGTCCACTCAGGAGTCGATGGTAGATCTGGCGCAGTTCCTCTTTTCCTCGACTGACATACTTGCTCACAGAAGACTCCTTTATTTTTAGCATATCAGCGATCTTGCGCTGCGGCAGTTCCTCTATTACATATAAAATCAGACATGGTCGATACGTTGGAGAAACGCTCGCGAGAGCCATTTTTAGCAATTCTGTTTCTTCCACCTGCTCCTCTGGTCCCGCGATGCTTAGTTCCTCATCTCCTCCTTTATATGTATCCCATGGCACAATGTGTAAATGCTTCGCTTGATGCTGGTAGTTATAGGCACAGTTCGTGGCAATGCGATAGATCCAACCCGCAAAACGTGCCGGGTCCCGTAGGGATGGCAATGCCTCCCATGCTTTCAAAAAGGTTTCCTGTGTCAGTTCGCACCCAACTCCATCATTGCCCGTCATACGACTCAAGTAGCGACATATGCGGGTAGTATAGCGCTCATAGAGTAGTTCGAATGCCCGCTGGTCTCCATCATGTGCGCGCATCACCAGTTGGCATTCGTCAGGAACATTCCCGAAATCGGATGAAGAGGCGTCTTCAGTCCAGTAAGGCATCTTTGACTCCCTACACTCAGTACCTATATCCTTTATGATACCCGAAAAGAGAGCCATTTGTCATCCTGGAATTGTGCAGATTATTGAATGCGCTTCAAATGCATGGCTGCCAGTTCATCCCATCCTCGACCATACATGAAAGGTGAGAAGGCAGTTACCCCTCGAATCAAATTGCTCTGCATCCCTCGTCGAAATGCTATTTCAAGAGCCGCAAGCACATTACCCGACTCCTGTTCCAGCGCATCAAAATCGGTCTCATGCATCTCGACATAGTTGATAAAGTACTCAACCATACGTTCATCGCCAGTACTATCGCGCATCCTTGCACGCGCAAAGTCGGCAATAGTACAGTGGAGCGTATAGCGACCGCATCCAATGCTCTCCAAAAATCCAGCATCTACGAGTACATCCAGCGTCTCCTCAGATACAGCACTCACTGCCAACGCTGCCTCCTCTGAAAAGCTATATGGTTTCGCAGGGAAAGCTGATAAAAGGAGCAGTGCTCTTTGCGCAGTTTCGTCTAATTGCCAGGCGCTTATCCCTATCACCGCATCTAACGACAAAGGCATCTCCGCGGGCAAACTTGTATGCTGCTCCAAAGGAGCTTGCGTTACCGTGAAGCGTAATCGTTCCTCCGCGTGACTTAAGCGCTCCAGAGCTGCCCGCAGCCGACGCGGTTGACCACTATATGCCTGCGATTTCAGGTACTTACCCATCAGAGTCAGTGCTAGAGGAAGGCCACCAACAGACTGAACCAATGTTCGCGCCGCAGAGGGTTCATTGGCAACAATATCTGGCACGAAGCGCGCCAAAAGCTTCAAGCCATCATCTTCATTGAGCTCGCGTACAAGCGTAGCTCCATTATTGGCAATATCAAGCGCAACCGATGGGATACGCGTTGTCAATACATAGGCACAATGTGGCCCGCCCACCTTGAAAGCCAGCGCATCCTCGCTCCTCCATGCATCATCAATGACGAGAAGCATGCGGCGCAAACCAATTGTGGAGCGAAGGACTCTCGCCCAAGCCGCCTCGTCCTCCACATCTGTCATTTCAGCAGTACATCCTAGCAAAGCCCCCCATCGACGTAACTGTTCTGATACATCTGGTCTGGGGCCCAGTGCCACCCACAGAATTCCATCACTAAAATGACGCTGTATATCAAGATCATGGGCAAGTTCGATGGCTAGAGCGGTCTTTCCGACTCCCGGCAGACCATAGAACGCTGATAAAGTTGGTGGATTATCAGTACACATGCGCTGTTTGAGCAGACTCAGTAACTCGTTTCGTCCTATAAGCCCACCAGGTTCCATATGCGGCAAAGGAATCATGGGATCATACAGGCGAGGATAGGAGAGGGAGATGTTACCGTGCTGAGAAGTTTGTAGCGGACCGCTAATAGGGAGACTGTTGCTGTCTTCTGAACATAATCCCAAATCCTGAGCAAGCATCCCAAATAGGGCACAAAGCTTCTGGAGAAAGTAGGCTCTAGGAAAGGCTATGCCCCGTTCCCAGCGGCCAATCGTCTTGACATCAGCAATGCCAATTTGCTCAGCTACATATTCTCGGGACCAACCTCTGCGTTGTCGCTCTTGCCTTAATCGCTCGTTGGAGGGTCGCGTAGCTGCATTGCTCATACTCTGCTCCTTACCTGAGTCTCTTCCCTTTTTTCCCCCTAATTGACTTGCAAGTCCCCCAGATTGACCACACAGTCCCCTAGCCTGGCGACCGCAAGGGATCGCCACTACATTTTTGCCTCAAACACCTCTCTGGACTGACTACTAAGAGCAAAAAGACAAAATATCACAATCGCTAGCGTAGCAACGATATACCATGCCCTGCTCTGCTAGTAGTTTCATGGGAACCTCTCTATTACTAGAGACAAGAAAAATGCTACAAACATGACAACCAATCCTGAAATACGTTTCCCGTTAGCCAGCAACGTTGACACTCTCTTTTATAGACAGGTACAATAAGATAGCCTAGAAAACCACGTAGGCTCCCTATTCTCCTACGTTCTACACATACATAAAAAAGATGAGGCAAATACCATGAAGATGTATGTCTGTGTCAAACAGATCCCAGACCCTAACACCGTTGTTAGCAAGCTCGATCCCAATACCAAGCGACTCGTGCGCAGTGGCGTCTCGCTCGTTCTCGACCCAGGTGACGAAAGCACAATCTCGGCAGCGATCAAGCTGCGAGATACCGTTGGCAATAGCGAAGTGACCGCCATCAGCATGGGACCTGCGAACGCCCAGGAAGCTTTGCGCCGCTCACTCGCGATGGGCGTAGACCGCGCCATACTGGTTACCGATCCCGCTTTGGTCGGTTCCGATGCCTTAAGTACCGCACGTGTACTCGCCGCCGTCCTGAAAAAGGAAAACGCCGACCTGATCTTCTGCTCAACCGAAAGCACCGACGGCTACACCGGCATGGTCCCCAGCGGTATCGCGGAAGCCCTGAGCTTACCACAACTCACCTTCACACGTGAAATTCGCATCGAGGGCCAGAAAGCCGTCGTCAAACGAGTGACGGAAACCGGCTATTCTACCGTCGAATGCCCCCTGCCCGCCGTTGTCACGATTGCAAGCGGCACATTTGAAGCTATTTATCCCACCATGAAGGGCATTATGGGCGCGAAAAAGAAACCTTTCACCCAACTTAGCCTAGCCGATCTCGGCATTGAACCTTCACAGGTTGGCGAAGCAGGCGCACGCGAACATGTGACGACTATAGGCAGGGTCGAAGCGCGTGCTGCTGGTCAGGTGGTCAAAGATGAGGGCAACGCTGCCCAGGTAATCGCTGACTTCTTACAGCGATACCAGTTGCTCTAAGGCGCTCAAGGAGGAGAAAGATCATGCCAAAAACTATTTGGGTACTCGTTGAACTCGAACAAGGCAAACCGGCCCGTTCATCGCTAGAGGTACTGGGTAAAGCGGCGCAGTTGGGTCGTGCTGAAGCTATCGTGCTGGGTTCTGCCGCTTCCGATGTTGCCCCAACACTTGGTGAATTTGGAGCGGAAAAAGTCTATATCCACGCCGATGCTGCTTACGATAACTATCTCACGCTGCCCGCCGTCGACACGCTCAGCGACCTGCTTCAACAGCATCAGCCAACATTATTAATGCTCGCAACGACCTATGATCTACGCGATATCGCTGCTCGCCTAAATGTCCGCAACAATATGGGTGTGCTCACCGATGCCACCGATCTCAGCTTTGAAGGCGATAACCTGCAGGTCACCATTCCCTGGGGCGGTGAAAACGTCGTAACTGCCACACTACCGCAGCCAGGAACCGGCATCGTCCTGACACGCCCCAAGGCCTTTGGCCTGGAACACTTTGAAGGCAAAACGCCTGAGATCGAGACACTGAACGTTTCTCTCCGAGCCGAATCGCAGACCATCAAAATTCTCGAACGCGTCGAAGTAAAGAGCGAAGGCCCTGCACTGGAGGACGCCTCTGTAATTGTCAGCGGTGGTCGCGGTCTGGGCAAGGCAGAGAATTTCCGCCTGATTGAAGAACTTGCCGCCGTACTAGGTGGAGCGCCGGGTGCAACCCGTGCAATCGTCGATGCAGGCTGGCTGCCTTACAGCTACCAGGTCGGCCAAACAGGTAAGACCGTGAAACCCACCCTCTACATTGCCGCCGGCATCAGTGGAGCCATTCAACACCTCGCAGGAATGAAAGGTTCCAAGTATATCGTGGCAATCAATAAGGACGAGCACGCACCAATCTTTTCTGTGACAGACCTGGGCATAGTTGGAGACGTGTTGACCATTCTTCCACAATTAACGCAGGAAGTGAAGCGGCGTAAAGCTCAGTAAGCTTTAGGAGGTACGTACCAATGATGCCTCCCCGGGCTGTGATCTTTGATCTCGGAGGGACGCTCGTTCAATTGCCGAGTGGAAATGATGGTATGGATCATCGCTGGATGCTCTCCTACCAATCTCTCACGGAGGCATTTCCGAACGCTCAATGGCCTGAGCGGGAGGCATATGTCCGTGCGATGCAAGAGGCCGAGGAGGCACACTGGCAACGTGTCGTGAAAGAGCAGTGGAGCGGCCCACCTACAGGGCTGCTCAGCGACGGCTTTCGACGCCTCGGTTGCCCGGTGAACGAGCAAGAACTACTCACGGCGCTTGATGGCTATGCTCAAGCAATAGGGAAGTGGGCCATCCCTTTCCCTGATGCACACGAAACCTTGAGCATACTTCGGCAACGTGGCTACCGGCTCGGACTTCTTTCCAATACGTGGTGGGCCGCGGAATGGCACAATGCGCATCTTGCTACTCACCATCTCGACGAACTGCTTGATGCTGTCGTCTATACCTCTGACCTGCCACACTCCAAGCCACATTCCTCGGTGTTCTTAGAGGTGACTCTCGTTTGGGCAGTGGAAGCGCAAGCCTGCGTGATGGTTGGAGACATGATGATCGATGACATCTCTGGTGCTCTCAGCCTGGGCATGCGAGCGGTATGGAGACCTAATGATAGATGGCCCAGGCCCGATCACATCACTCCTACGACGACGATTGCTCATCTTGCTGAACTGCCACCATTGCTTCGAGAATGGGGAGGAAATTAAACAATGATTCGGAAACGGAGGCTAGTATGACACCTTCACCCACCGGAGGTTTGTTTTGGACCTTAATCTTCGTATTATTTTCTTTGACGGCAATCACCCTTGTGGCGATACGCGTCGGTGAACTGGTCACGCTGCTGGCAAAGGCGCGACGAACGGATCGCACCGACCATCTCGATGATCGCATCGGCGAATTTTTCCTGATCGTCCTCGGTCAAGGTGGCGTATTGCGTGATCCTATCCCTGGGATTGCACACTTTTTCACCTTCTGGGGTTTCATCATCATCCAGTTTGGCCTGCTCAACCTGATGCTTGGAGCCTTCGGTATTTCCCTACCTTTAATCGGACACAGTGTCGTATTCGCCAATCTCGTAGATACATTTATCATCCTTGCAATGCTTGCCTTGATATATTTTGCCTTCCGCCGTGCTGTGCTTCACCCGAAGCAGTTGTCAAGCTTCCTGCATGGCCCTTGGGATGGCTTCATTATCCTGGGTCTCATCTTTTCAGTGCTCCTCACACTCTCACTCGTTGAAGGCTTCGAGTATGCTGCAAGCAATGGCGCTGTCTCATCCTTCATAGGCATGGGGCTTGGTCAATTGTTCTCCGGGCTGGGAACACGCAACAACCTCATCCTCTTCCGCATTTTCTGGTGGATACACATAACCATCTTCTGGAGCTTCTTTATCTATTTACCGCGCTCCAAGCACCTGCACCTTCTTGCAACTCCTTTCAATGTCTTCTTCCGCAATCATGGTCCCAAGGGCGCGTTGCCTTTCATGGAGAATATCGAGGAACGTGAAGACTACGGCGTCTCGCAGCCCGAGCAGTTCACCTGGAAGCAGTTGCTTGACGGCTATGCCTGTACCGAGTGCGGGCGCTGCAACACAGTATGTCCCGCCAGCAATACAGGTAAACCGCTCTTCCCCAAGGAAATCATCCTGGGCGTCAAGGAAGCCCTCTTTGTGAAGAGCGATGAAATACTGGGCGAAAGCACCTTATGGAGTAAACTGGGCATTGCAGGCGTAAAAGCTGACGAGATTCCTCGCGAAAAGGAAGCCCATCACCAGCCAATGGTTGGAGGCATCATCTCCACCGATGCCTTGTGGTCCTGTACAACCTGCCGTGCCTGCATGGAGATATGCCCCGTCTCTATCGAACATGTCCCAACGATTGTAGACATGCGCCGCCACCTCGTCATGGAAGAAAGCGAGTTCCCAACCGAGGTGACATCCTTGTTTAACAACATGGAGCGCAACTTCAATCCTTGGGAAATCAGCAATGACAAACGTGCCGAATGGGCAGCAGACTTAGGCGTGCCGCTCCTGTCTGAGAATCCCGATGCCGATGTCCTCTACTGGGTTGGTTGCATGGGATCATTTGACCAGCGCAACAAGAAAGTTGCGACCGCAGTCGCGAAAATTCTGCTGGCGGCAGGCGTCAACTTCGCAATTCTCGGTCCCGAAGAGTGGTGCACAGGCGATCCAGCCCGCCGCATAGGCAACGAATACCTGTGGCAGATGATGGCACAACAAAACGTTGAAACCTTGAACAACTATGGCTTCAACATCGCTAACAAGCAGAATGGTCATAGCGGCATGAATGGCCATGCGCCAGCCGACCATATCACTAGTACAGCCGCGAAGCATCGCACCGTCATCACAGCCTGCCCGCACTGCTTCAATACGATTAAGAACGAATATCCACAGCTTGGCGGCAACTATGAGGTGGTTCACCACACCGTCTTCATCGACAGGCTCTTAGCTGAAGAGAAGATCAAGCTGCCTGAAGGCTTCGACGAGCGCAAGCTGACCTATCACGACCCCTGCTACATCGGACGCTACAATGACGTATACGATGAGCCACGCCGCGTGCTTACCGTGCTCAACAGCAACGGCGTCACCGAGATGCGCCGCAATCGCAACAAGAGCTTCTGCTGTGGCGGCGGTGGCGGTCGCGCCTGGATGGAGGAAAAGATCGGCAAACGTGTCAATCAAACCCGCGTCAACGAAGCCCTTTCAACCGGGGCCGAAGTCCTTGCAGCCGCCTGCCCCTTCTGCATCACCATGTTCGACGACGGCATCAAAGGCGTAGAGTCCGAAGACAAGATGCAGATCGAGGATATCTCGGAGATTGTAGTAAGGGCGATGGAATCTCTGTAGGGACCAGATTGATCGCGCCCGAAGGGGGAGGCAGGGGTCCTTACACAGGTAGGGTTTTAAGTGCGAAGGCCAACAGCCCCGAAGGCACCCGCAAGGGGTCCAGCCCCGCTCCCAGCCACTCCTGCCTCTACAGAGAACGACATTCTTCAAAAAACCTACCTGTGCAAGATGCAAGGGTCTTCCCGCGCGTCCATTCGCCTTGATCATCGCTTGATGCAAACGTTCCTATCGTGCTCGTACCTCTCCCTGGTCAACAGTCGAACAGGTACGGGGCGCGATACATCTGGCCCCTACAGGCAATTGCATTACTCTGCCAGATGGTAGATAAAGTCGTACTCCGAACCTACCGGATTGCCACGAGCATGCAACCTCATCTCCCCACGAGCCTCAATATAGCTCCCTGTTCCACCTGTAATCGCGAGTATCGTATCTGTGCCATCGTCATAATACGGCCCCTCAACCGTAATCTGTCCCTGAGCGAGGAACACCGTCCAGAAGCATTCCCACTCCGTTTTACCAACAGCCACAGTGCGAATACAATGTCCGTTGTCATTGCCCACTTGATGCTTGTCAGCAGCATCGAAGACAGGATTGTGGAAGCCAAGTACATCACCAAGCGAGTTATTCGGCGGATGAAACTGCTGAACTGTATCCGTGATCGCATGCTCAACAACGTGAATTGTCTGCTCGCCATTCGCATTAGCGCTTGGGCTGAAGTGCAGGGACAACAATACACCTGCGAACAAACCAACCAGGAGCGAGACCAGTGCTGTGACAACGAGTGGTTTCCTCATCTTGCATCTCCTTTGACGTAAAATAATGGAAAAACTCACCAGGATTTGATGAGAGAGGGTGGTTACATCATGCGACTTATTGCGCGCTTAACAGTTCGCGTGCAATGACTACTCGCTGAATCTGGTTCGTGCCCTCGTATATCTGAGTAATCTTCGCATCGCGCATCATACGCTCGGCGGGATATTCCTTCATATACCCGTAGCCACCAAGTATTTGAATAGCATCATTGGTGACCTCCATAGCCCTATCCGAGGCAAACATTTTCGCCATTGCGGAATATTTGCTAAAGTGCTGCTCGCCGTTATCGATCATCTCTGCCACATTATAGACCAGCAAACGGGCAGCCTCAACCTTTGTAGCCATATCCGCCAGCATAAACTGAATGCCCTGGTTCTCCGCAATCGGCCGATTGAACTGGATGCGCTGTTTGGAGTAGCTCACCGCGAGATCAAGTGCAGCCTGGGCAATGCCAAGCGCCTGCGCGCCAATACCGGGACGAGTGCGATCCAGGGTCATCATCGCGATTTTGAAGCCATCACCTTCACGCCCTAACAGATTCTCTGCGGGAACTTCGCAATCCGTGAAGATCAGTTCAGCGGTCTGTGACCCCTTGATGCCCATCTTCTCTTCAATACGCCCTACCGAGAACCCTGGAAAATCCTTCTCCACAATGAATGCGCTGATGCCCCGTGTCCCCTTCTGCCGGTCGGTAATCGCAAAGATCGAATTGACCTGCGCCAGGCCACCATTTGTAATGAAGCGTTTCGATCCATTGAGGATATACTTATCTCCCTGACGTACAGCCTCTGTGAGCATAGCCGCCGAATCCGAACCCGAACCTGATTCGGTAAGTCCAAAGGCCGCCATCCACTCACCACTGGCCAAACGCGGAAAGTACTTGCTCTTTTGCTCTTCATTACCGGCCAACAAGATCGGGGTCGAGCCAAGTTGCTGCACAGCGAGGAGTAAGCCGGTCGTTGCGCAAGCACGCGACAGCTCTTCAATCGCCGTTACAATGGCAAGTTCGCTCGCTCCGATGCCTCCATATTCACTGGGAAATGGCATCGCTAGAATATCTTGCTGTGCCAGTAGTTCCTTCATATCCCAGGGAAATTCTCCCGTGTGATCGATCTCTGCTGCTCGCGGTGCTACACGCTCCCGCGCAATCTCTCGAAGCGCCTCTATCAGTGCCTGTTCATCTTCGGACAGATGGGAGACGGCCATGTGTATGCTCCTTTGCTTGTGCTTATGGAAGGATATATATCTAAGAAGGAGTATATCATATACGTTCTGCATCAATATATGTTCGCCATTCAGGATGCCTTCTGGCTCATACTGTCCATCCTGATCGCCTCAGTTATCAAGGAAGAGTTTTCTAAAGAAGTGGGTTATTCTTCTACTTCAAGATACGAGAGATCCCAATCAGGCTCTCATCTTAGCACTCTCAGTGCTCATGCATATTCATCGGGTAAGGATGGCCAGCGCCTCGCAGCCCAGGCAGACCAGGACGCATATCCATGAGGGGACTCAGGAAGGATGGTGCCATGAAGTTCAGCTTCATCCGGCTCGTCAAATAACGCACGCCATTTCGTCAGTTCCTCTTCGCTCATCTGCCATGTCTGATCCGGCGTCTCCACAAAGCGGTTTTCGACGCGCTTTCGTTGCGCTTCTCTGTCAATGGGCAAATAAATCACCTGGCTTTTCGCTCCTATCTGCCTGGCGATCCATCTCAGAGACGACCGTTCGTCTTTGCTCCAAAATCCGAAATCCAGGATGACGTTGGTATGAAGCTGAAGAGCACGCAGAGCTAGCCAGATCAGACGACCTTCCAGGGCATCTCGTTCTGCCTGCTCGTTTCTTCCAAATAACGGGATCATCCACTCATCAAGGGTCAACCGCAAGGCCGCGGCTTCCACTTCTAATTGCTTGGCTTTCGTTGTCTTGCCAGCCCCGGGAAGTCCCACCAAGAGATACAAGATTGCGGGTTCTTTCATAGCTGCATTATGGCATATCGAGGGGCTGTGAGGGCGAATATACCCTGCTAGCGTTTGTTCGGTTTATAATGGCTTAGAATGCCGCGTCTTCATCCACCAAATACCACCCCTGATCGCTTCCCGAATCGAGGTTGCTAACCCCACTGGAATATGATATAATACGCACAGAATAGAGGAAAACCTTTTGAGAAAGTGGGCGTCCCGTCCACTTTTCTGTTTGCTTTGGACATTTGTCCATTGAAACCGGTGCAAACGACGTTCGTATAGCGCTCTTAAATATATTAGGAAGCGTCACGTACCGGAATGTGTACTAGAAAAAACGATGTAAGTGTACCGGGCGTACGGTCTCCGGGGGAACGACATCCAAGCGGGAGGAGTAAGGCATATGAGAAGCGAATTTCAGGCTGCTATCGCGCAATTAATTGCCGAAAAAGGACTACCCCGCGAAGTGGTAATGGAAACCGTCGCCACCGCTCTGCTTTCCGCTTATCGCAAGAGTTCTGGCGGCGGCGAGAACCTCCGCATTGAGGTAGACAAAAACGGCGAAGTGCGCGTCTGGGCTGCTAAAAAAGTCGTGGCGCAGGTGACCAACCCCAACGATGAAGTTTCGCTGGCAGAGGCGCAGCGCCTGATTCCACGAGCGGCGCTTGGACAAACTATCGACGTTGATTCATCGTTCATCTTTGCACGCATCCCAGCGCAGACCGCCAAACAGGTGATCCTGCAACGTATCCGCGAAGCCGAACATGAGCATTTATATGATCAGCTCAAAGACTGGGTCGGCGAAATTCGCCTCGGCACCCTCACCCGCAAAGATCCCACCCGTGGCTGGCTGCTGGACTTCGACAAAGCCGAACGCGTTGAAGGCATCATGCCTCCCGGTGAGGAGGTTACCGCCGAACGATATCGCGTCGGACAGCGCTTACGTGTCTTTGTCTACGATGTACGCCGCGTTCAGGGACGGATGCTCCAGATCATGGTTTCCCGCACCCATCGCGACCTCGTGCGCCGCTTGTTCGAGTCTGAAGTGCCCGAGATCTACGAAGGCACCGTTGAAATCAAGGGCATCGCACGCGAACCCGGCAGCCGCTCTAAGGTAGCTGTTGTCGCTCGTCAAGAGGGCTTAGACCCCATTGGATCATGCGTCGGTGTGCGTGGTTCACGCATCAACAATATCGTGCACGAACTCAACGATGAAAAGATCGACATTATTCAGTGGAGTGCCGATCCTGCTACCTTTGTAGCAAACTCGCTCAGCCCGGTCAAACCACTAAAGGTCGAACTGCGCGAATCTGATCATACCGCGGTGGTAACCGTACTTGAGAGGCAACTGTCACTTGCCATCGGCAAAGATGGGCAAAACGCTCGCCTTGCCGCCAAGCTTACTGGCTGGCGCGTCGACGTTACCAAACCAGTCGAAGGCGAAGTCTACGAAGAGTTTACAGAAGAGCGGCACGAGCCAGCCGCAACTCATTCAGGAGGACGCCGAGAACGTGGTGATCGCTCGAATCGCTACGACCGTGGCGAACGTGGTGATCGCAGAGGTGAGGATAGCGGCGGACGTCGCTCCCACTCCCATCAGGGTCGCGGTGGTGGCCGATACAATACATCCTATGGTGATGACGAGGAGTAAGGGGGAGGAGAATATGGCCAAAACAGCAACAAAGCCAGCGAAACGGCCAAAGCACGTTCCGCTGCGTAGCTGCATTTCTTGTCGCGAAACCAAGCCAAAGCGTGAACTGCTGCGTATCGTCCGCACACCTGACGGACACGTACAGGTCGACGCAACTGGCAAAAAATCCGGACGAGGCGCTTATCTCTGCGCGAAACTCTCATGCTGGGACAACGCCATCAAGAAAAAACGCTTCGAACAAGAATTTGAACTAACTCTATCCGACGAAGACCGCGCTGGACTCAATGCCTTCATTGCAACTCTACCTAAAGATGAGCCGCTGCAAGAGAAGGCACCCGTCAAAGAGAAGGTCGGCCGTAAGAAAGCAACCGAGGGGTGAGATAGTTCCCGCTGTTGCAAATATGAACGCAGTGAGCTATACTGAAGTACAAATACAGTCCATCCCAATCCTCTTCGAGGAAAGGGCATATTCAAAACAAACAAACGTATGAGTCATTTTATCTCTACTCGTGACAGAGGCACAGCCCCCCGTTTGGAGGGCAGTTTTGGCAAGCAAAGGTTTGCGGAGCGACAGCTATGATATATTAACATAGCCCCTACGCCAGAGAGCGCAGACAATACATGCCTGGCACTGCACCAACGAGGGCCTGTCACTTTCCTTTTGGGGAAGGCGGCAGTCCTTTTTTGTGGCTGTGAAGAGATTTCCAACGCCATTTGTTAGGTGGCGTATATTGCTATAGAAGGGGGTCTTCTTCATGACGAATACATCTGAATCCCCAGATAGAAATGAGCAGGCGAAACCAACCACTCCGAAACCTCGGACACCCGCTCGCCCAAAAACAGAGAGCGCCACATCAGGCAGCCAGGATCAGGGAACGCGCTCCGTCACTCAGCGTCGCACAGCATCAAGCACCACTGCTGCACCAGCGGCTCGCAACTCTAACGGGTCAGGCAACATAAATACACCTGCTGCTCCCGTCCCTGCGGAGCGCTCAACATCAACTCAGCGCACTAGCGGAACTGCTGCGTCCACTTCGCGAACCGCTGGAACTTCTGCACCTGCACCCGCTCAACGAGCATCGGGTACGCATACCGCCGCATCTCCTACAAGAGCCAGTGGAGCTACTGCACCTGCTCAACGTATGGCTGGCCCTGGTGGCACTGCACCTGTTTCAAGGCCTGGTGGAACTGGAACGGCAATCCCATCACAGCGAACAGGGAGCGGGACTACCACGCCAGCACAACGCACCGGATACTCAACTGGCACTCCCGTACAGCGTTCAGGAGGTCAGGGTACGACGATGCGACCAGGCAGTCGTCCTGGCAGTCCATCACCTGCAGGCAATCGCCCTGGCGGACAAGTACATCCCGGCACAGCACGGCCTGGAAATCGTCCTGGCACTCCTATGCAGCGTCCTGCACAGCGGCCATCAGAACGACGAGCCCCTGTGGTGAAAGAGAAACCAACGGGTCCCGTCTCCATACCACCGCAGATTATAGTGAAAGATCTGGCAGACCTGTTGCATACCACAGTCAACGAGGTCATCCGTGGTCTCATCAAGCACAGCATCTTTGCTAGTATCAACCAGGTGGTCGACTATGACAAAGCAGCGCTCGTCGCACAAGATCTCGGCTTCGAACCAACGCAGAGCGCACTCACAGTAGCTCCTGCAGTGCAGGGAAGCAAGGGACTTTCAGCCAACGAGACAATGATGGCCACACGCAATGAAGACAACACCGTTATTATTCCACCGGTTGTTACCATCATGGGCCACGTCGATCACGGCAAAACCTCGCTGCTCGACACTATTCGCAAAACCAAGGTAGCTGCGGGTGAAGCTGGTGGCATCACCCAGCACATCGGCGCTTATCAGGTCGAGGTAGATGGCAAGAAAATCACCTTCCTTGATACTCCAGGTCACGAAGCATTCACTGCCATGCGTGCCCGTGGCGCGCAGGTCACGCACATCGCAGTCATTGTTGTAGCCGCTGACGACGGCGTAATGCCGCAAACCCGCGAAGCCATCGATCACGCCCAGGCTGCGAAAGTGCCGATTATCATTGCACTGAACAAAATTGATAAGCTAGACGCGAACCCTGACCACGTGAAACAACAGCTCGCGGAGATCGGGGTAGTGATTGAAGAGTACGGTGGGGATGTCATCTGTGTGCCGGTCTCGGCACGCAAAGGCACAGGTATTGATGACCTGCTGGAAATGATCCTGCTGGTGGCCGAAATACAAGATATTCGGGCCAACCCGAATCGTCTTGCGACAGGCACCATCATCGAAGCCAAGCTAGAGAAAAATACTGGCGCAACCGCGACCGTACTCATCCAGCAAGGCACGCTCAAAATGGGCGACAATATTGTGGTCGGTTCATTGTTCGGCAAAGTACGCGCAATGTTCAACGATCGTGGAAAGCGCATCCAGAAGGCACCACCCAGCACGCCTGTGAGCATCCTGGGACTGTCCGAAGTGCCTCAGGCCGGTGACCATCTCGAAGCTGTTGCCGACGAACGCACAGCCCGGCAAATGGCTGCCAGGACCGCGGAGCAGCGCCGCAGTGAGAGCATGCCGCTTGGCCAGGTCAGCCTTGACACCCTCTATATGCAGATGCAGGAGGGCACCGTCAAAGAGTTGAACATCGTACTCAAGTGTGATGTTCAAGGCTCAGCCGAAGCCATTAAGAATGCTTTGACGAAACTTGGCGAGGAGAATATCAAGGTACGCTTGATCCACGAGGGTATTGGTAATATTAGCGAGACCGACGTTCACCTCGCTGCTGCCTCTGATGCGATCATCATCGGATTCAATGTCAAAGCCGATGGTGCGGCACTGCGTCAGGCACAAAAAGAAGGCGTTGATATTCGCTACTACAATATCATCTATAAGCTGACCGACGATATCCAGGCTGCTCTTACAGGCATGTTGGAGCCTACCTTCCGCGAGGTCATCGAAGGCCACGCCGAAGTGCGGCAAATCTTCAAGGCTGGCAAGAACACCGTGATTGCCGGTTGCCAGATCCTGGATGGCAAACTAACCCGTTCTTCGCAAGCACGTATCATGCGCAAAAACGTGAAGGTCTACGACGGCAAAATCGCCTCGCTGCGCCGTGGCAAAGACGACGTACGTGAAGTAGCCACCGGTTACGAGTGTGGTATCGTACTCAACGATTTCACAGAATTCGAAGAGGGCGATATCATCGAAACATTTGCGCAAGAGCGCGTCAAACCCGGAATGTAAATAACGGTTGTCTGTCCGTAGGGGTCAGATTTATCGCGCCCCGTACCTGTTCACACCCAGCAAGGTATAGGGGAGGCGATAACGCATCTCGAACAATTAATCTGGTAATAAACGTGGTCATGATTATCAAATGAATTTGTTTTGTGCATGATCTGACCCCCACGGAGATGTCATGAATTGAATAGTTCCGAAAGGAACCAATATATGCCAAATCCACATCGACAAGAAAAACTCGGCGAATTGATTGCAGCCGAAACCAGCGATCTGCTGCGCACCCGCATGAAAGACCCTCGCATCGGGTTCGCCAGCATCACGCATGTAGAGGTAAGCGGCGACTTACGCCACGCGAAAATCTTCGTAAGTGTTATGGGAAGCGAAGAAGAGCAGAAAGACACCATGAAAGCGCTCAAACACGCAACGGGCTTCCTACGCCACGAACTCGCCGGTCGTCTCACTTTGCGCTACATGCCAGAGCTAGTCTTCAAACTCGATACCTCGATAGTACAGGGAGCGCGTATACTTGAACTCATCAATAAAAGCGAGCAAGAGCATCCGGCAGTCAGCGAGCAACAAATCCATGAGTAGTCAAGTCTCTTCCTCCTCTACACTCGACCAGCAGCTCGATCCAGCCCTGATTGAAGCAGCAATGGCTTTGATAGCACCTGCCCGGCGTATAGCGCTGATTGCTCATGAACATCCCGATGGGGATTGCATTGGCTCAGCGCTCGGTTTTGCTCACATCTTGAGCCAGCTCGGAAAAACCTGCATACCGGTCTGCGCCGACCCCGCGCCACGCACATTATCATTCCTGCCAGGCATCGATACATTGCAGCACACCCTCGGTGACGAATCCTTCGATCTGGTCATCGCCCTGGACGCCAGTGAATTTCGACGCTTTGGCCCTATTTATGAGCAGCACTCGTCGTTTCTTGAGCATACTCGCGTCCTCAATATCGATCATCATATCAACACCAATGGCTGCGGCCAGGTCAACATTATCGATCCCAAAGCCGCCGCTACCGCCGAAATGATCGTGCTATTTCAGCAGCAGGCGGGATTACCGCTGAATTACGATGCCGCACTCTGCCTGCTTACCGGGATCATCACTGATACCAGCTCGTTCCAATTCACGAACACCACCCCCCGCACGCTGGAGGTAGGTGCACTCCTGTTAAGAGCAGGAGCCATTCCCGAAACCGTGGTACAGCCTATTTATCGCACGCGCCCGCTGGCACAGGAACGCTTCCAGGCCATGATCATCATGAATGCGCATACTGCCTGCGATGGGCACCTGATCTGGTCACAAGCCACCAACGCTATGCTTACAGCCGCCGGAGCCACTCCCGAAATGGATGAGAATTCCTCTGGCATGCTGCGCGACATTGAAGGTGTCGAAGTCGCTGCCTTTTTCAAAAACTACGGCGATCCAACCACCACCCGCCTCAGCTTGCGCTCCGCCGCCCCTTACAACGCCGCGGAAATCTGTCGACGTCTCAGCAATGGAGAGGGTGGTGGTCACGCCCGCGCCGCCGGTGCCACCTTCCACATGCCCATCGAAGAAGCTACTGCTATGGTCATAGCTGCTTTGGAGAAGGAGATGTGTGGGAATGAAATGCGTCTCGATGACCCGTAGGGGCCGATTTATCGCGCCCACCGCCGATGTATCGGCCACGGAAGCCCCTCCACCTATTCAGGTTATTTTCTTATTTTCGTTAAAATGAGACCAATTGGTCATCCTACTATACATCCTGATTATGAACGGTATTTTCAACATCAATAAACCCACCGGCATGACCTCACACGATGTCGTGGCAAAAATACGTAAACTACTCAAACAAAAGCGCGTAGGACATGCAGGCACACTCGACCCTGCCGCGAGTGGAGTCCTGCCTATCTGCGTAGGCCAGGCAACACGTGTCGCAGAATACCTCAGCAAAAGCGGCAAAGCCTATACAGCAGAAATTGTATTCGGCATCGTCACCGACACCTACGACTCGGAAGGCGCTGTCATTCGCACATCGAGCGTCGAGAATCTCTCTCTTGCACAGATTGAGGAAGCACTACCGCACTTTACCGGCCCGCAAATGCAGCTGCCCCCACGCTACTCAGCCATCAAACTTCAAGGCCAACCCGCATACAAACGCGTACGAGCAGGCGAGGAAGTATCGTTGGAACCTCGTCCTATCATCATCTCCCAACTCAACATTCTCTCCTGGCAGCCATCACGCCTCACGCTAGCTATTGAGTGCAGCAAAGGCACCTATATCCGTTCGCTAGCCTACGACCTCGGAGAATATTTGAACTGCGGCGCTTACCTGGATAAGCTGGTGCGCACGCGCAGCGGCCCATTTACACTCTCAGAAAGCATCACCCTGGAACAACTCGCAGACGCCGTCACATCAGAAACCGTAGAAAACCATCTCTATCCGCCAGACAAGGTCCTTCAAGACTATCCCGCCCTCGTGCTCGATGCCGTAACTACTCAGCATGTGCAGCATGGTAATGCCTTCAAATATGATGCACAGCGAGCATATACACACGCTCAGCTTGCTCGTGTCTACGATGAAGCCGGACATTTTCTAGCTATCGCGGAGTGGGATGCACAGCAAGAAATTTGGAAACCTAAGAAAGTGTTTGTTGACTCGACGATCTAGCTACTCCAGTTCTCCTTTGTGAAATAGAACATTGCCATCTAACGGCCCGTATGTTAATCTATGTGCACAACATTAAAGAAGGCTATGTGGAACCTGCAAATCATGGAACTTGTGACAACCATACCATCAGACGAACCAATTGTAATTACCATCGGGAACTTTGATGGCGTCCATAAAGGACATCTGCGCCTCATGCACGAATTGCATAGTATGGCGCAAGAACTGAACAGTACGCCAGTTCTGGTTACCTTCTCACCGCACACCCTACAGGTCGTGCGACCGAATATTGACCTGCAATGCCTGACCACGCTGGACGAGAAGCTTGCATTAGCAAAGCACTATGGTAATATTGCTGATAGCATAGTGATCAAATTTACGCCCGAAGTTGCAAGCATGAGCGCCAATGACTTCATGGAGGAGCTGCGTCATCGTTTTATTATCAAAGGGATGGTGGTCGGAGCTGATTTTAGCCTTGGGCATAATCGCATGGGTGATATCGCGTTCCTGCAAGCCTATAGTCAGGAACATGACATACGTATCCATCCAATCTCTTTGGAGGAGGATGAGCGTTCGCGCATCAGTAGCACGCGCATTCGTTCATTAGTAAAGGAGGGACAGATTGCCGAGGCGAATACACTGCTGGGACACCCGCTCATAGTCAGTGGCATTGTTGTGCATGGCGACCACCGGGGCAGACTGCTGGGATTTCCTACAGCCAACCTTGCATCTGAGCCGCATAAGCTCTTGCCCGCCAATGGAATCTATGCTGCGTATGTCAGCGTAGACAAACCATTCACTGAGCACATGTATATGGGGGCCGTTAATGTCGGTGTGCGTCCACAATTTAATGGGCAAGAACGTCTTGTAGAGGCCTATCTACTCAACGTACAACTCGATCTATACGACAAGCGTATTACTGTCGATTTCATCGCGCGACTGCGCGATGAGCAACGTTTTGAAAGTATTGATGCGCTGAAGGCACAAATGGCTGCCGACGTCGAACAAGCGCGTCAATTTTTACAATAAACATCTATCCGTCCTGCCATCTAGTATCAAGCAGGACGCAGGAGAAGGAAGGCAGAGCAAAGTGAAAGCTCGCCAGAATCCACTATCAAAATTTAAATCTTTTTTGCAACGTGCTGTGAACGCAATCTTTGTGTTTCTTCCATCGAAGCTCCATCCCACACAAGTCGCTCGGCAGCTAGAACAAGCTATGGAAGATAATATCTTCTTACTCGGCGAGGGTCGGCGGCTGGCACCGAATGTGTATGACATCTTCGTCAGCATCAAAGACCATCAGCAGTTGGCGAACGGCGAGGCCATCCTGAAAAAGGACTGGCAAGATCACTTAATCAGTGTGGCAAGACAGCGCCACTACACGTTGCGATCAGTACCTGTGTTGCGCTTGCATGCAAGCAGCGAACTGCGTCCAGGAGTCGTGCGTGTCGAAGCAGAGTTACTCGACCGTCAGCATATGAGCGGTACCGGAAACGTTGGCGCGGAAGCCGGTATCATGGCGACACAGGCGCTCAGTGCCGAACAACTGGCTCAGTTACGTACCCAGTTACCACCAGGACAATCACTGCCCGGCATATCCTCACCCAATGCTTCATATCTAGGTCAACCCGCGCAACCCGTTGGAGGATCTCCCGGAAGCTCATCCATCGGGAATAGTTTTAGCGCGCCCCCTGGCTCGGTATCGATGCCACCTGCACCAGCCGCCCCAGCCATACCACAGGCATGGCTCACTATTCGTTTACCACAAGCAAATCAACAGATCTATCGTATAGAAAAACCTATCATTAATATTGGTCGTCAACTTAGTAACGATATTATTGTCGAAGACAAGCGCGTCTCACGCTATCATGCTCAAATCAAATATCAACCTAATGGACAATTCGCAATCTTTGATCTCGGTAGCACCAATGGCATTACAATCAATGGCACACCGCATATGCGCCAGCACACCCTACAGAGTGGTGACCGCTTCACTATCGGCAGTTATGATTTCTACTTTGAGCGAAGATAATCCGAGGTAAATAATGTCTCTAGATGTCTTTTTACTCATCTTACGCTTGCTGTTCATCGTCCTGCTCTACCTCTTTTTAATGCAGGTAGTTATCGCTATTACCCGTGATCTGCGCAAGACATCTATGGTAAGCGCCGATGCAGTAAACAAAGCACCACCCGTAGTCGGTCACCTGATCGTCGTTGACAGTGGTCCCAGTGCTATATTGCCAGGCACGAGCTTTGATCTTATGCCACAAACAACCATCGGGCGTGGCCCTACCAACACTATCCAGCTACCTGATACCTTCATCTCCGCCGAACATACCCGCCTCTGGCGGCGCAATGGCGAATGGTACGTTCAGGACGCCGGCAGCACAAACGGCACCTATCTGAATAACCAGCCCGCCCGCGAAGTCCTGAAGGCCCGCATCGGCGATATCATCCAGGTAGGTTTTATTCGCTTCAAACTAGCTCAGTAAAGGTTTATCATGGCAAGTCGAACTCCCAGCAAATTCCGCAACTATCGTTGGAAAGAACTTGGGCTACTCATCATACCCTTCATCATCCTTTTGATGGGAATGACCCAGCTTCTCCTCATACATGACAACCCAACTACCTTTAGTGCCAAGGCCCTCCCTACGCTACAAGAACTTGTCCCTATACTCGGTTTGATAGGCATGCTTGTGGTAGCAAACATCGTCTTCAGCTTTTTCTTTCCCAAAGCTGATCAAATTATACTGCCGCTTGCTGGTCTACTCAGTGGTATTGGCGTGTTGATGGCCCTGCGTCTGGGACCTGACGTCGGAGATCCCTCGTCTGGAACACGCCAACTCGCATGGGTAATTCTGGGCCTCTTCATCTGCGGTAGTACACTCTTTGGCTTGCGTAATATGAGATGGCTTAGCCGCTACAAATATACCTCGGCACTGCTCGGCATACTTCTGGTCGCGTTTACCCTGATCAATGCCCTACGTGTAAAAAACTTCAACAGTCCAATGCACGACCAGTTGAACTTTGGACCATTCAACCTGCAGCCCTCAGAGTTGCTCAAGATTCTTATCGTTATCTTCTTTGCTGCGTACTTAAGCGAGAATCGCGACGTCCTGGCAGAAGGAAATGTACGTATCGGGCCATTTCGCCTTCCACCGCTTCGCCAGCTTGGACCTCTTGCTCTGATGCTTGGCCTCGCCCTACTGCTCTTTTTAGGAGTTCGTGAACTCGGTCTGGCCTTGCTCATTTATGGCATCTTCCTTAGCATGATCTACCTCGGCAGTGGCAAACTTTCGTACGTAATTGGGGGACTGGTCATCTTTATCATCCTCGGGTTTATTGGCTACAACCTCTTCGGCTACGTCCGTGATCGCTTTACAGTGCTTGGCATTGATGTGATCCATTGGTCATCGACCAGTGACAATTTGTATCAAACCAGTGCCTTTCAGATCGTACAGGGATTGATAGCCCTCGCCAGTGGAGGCATCCTCGGCGCAGGGTTGGGATTGGGACATCCGGCTGCCGTTCCGGTTGTACAATCCGACTTCATCTTCACGGCGCTCGGCGAGGAGTTAGGTCTGGCAGGACTCTTTGCGATTATCGGCATCTACCTGCTCATACTCTACCGTGGCTATCGCATTGCAATCGAAGCAACCGAACCTTTCAACCAACTCCTGGCAGCAGGACTCACCTCCATTTTCGGCATTCAGGCATTGATCATTATCGCCGGGAACATGAAATTTCTGCCCCTCACTGGCATTCCATTGCCATTTCTCAGCTACGGCGGCAGTTCCATTATTGCCAACTACATCATCATTGGCATATTGCTGCGCATCTCACACAATACCGCTATGGAACGAGAGGGACTAGCATAAATTACCCTATTGTCGTATTCCTGCTTGTCTCTTGGCGTAACCCATGCTATACTTCCTGCGAACTGATGTGCGAACTGAAAAAATCAAGTGGGGAAGCACACAATGGGTCAATATCAACAATGGCTGTACTATCAAGAAGCTGACCACCGTCTGCAGGCAGATCTAGAAGCGCTTGAAATCGAGCTGGCTCACGTTCAAGAACAGGCACATGCACTTGAGCAAACCGCACCTTCTATAGATAACGTCATTATTCGTACGTTAGTCACCAGTTTAAATGAGCGTACTCGAAACCCAGATACAGTACTTTTGACCAAACGCCCTGAAAATTCCTCAAGGCTTCCAAATACGCCAACAGCTTCATCCCACGAGACGATCTCCCCAGCACTCTACGGCTGGGGTGGGCTACCAAACTTTGCTCAAGTGGACATACAGCAACCACTCCCACAATCAGAGGACGCCATATCACTCACTCCACATCCCGAAATGGCGCTGTTACCAGAAGATATGGCGGCGTTTTTTGATGCACATGATCAAACTGCACCTCAGATTGCACTTCCCTGGTGGCTGGGTAAGGTAACAGCCTCTGCTAGCAACGTTCACTCTGAACACCCCATCGACCAGGAAAGCCTTCGCACCAATACCCAGGTACAACGTTGGCGAGAACGTTGGGGACGCCCCGCCTCAACCGACCTCGCAGATGCAGAGGAACAACGTATTACGCCCTCCGACTCGCTCTCCACACACAAGACAACAAGACAAACCAATCCACAAGCACTTAGCGATATTTATGCAAAACTGAAAGCACAGGACATAGAGCAGTTTTATGCCGGCTATCTCTGGTGGAAGATGCATCAGCGTTCTGTCACCTTGCAAGAACAACAAGCAGCCTTGCAACAAGAAATTGCCGCAAACACAGAACTCATGGAAATGGTTCACCCTCCGGCTATCGCACTCGCCACAATGGCGCGCCTTCAGGCTAGTGGCATGAGCGATATCGATCTCCTGGATCGTATGCTGGAAAAAGGCGAGTCTTGGCTCGATCGCACAATGCAACGGCTCGACTACTGTGAGCAACTGAACTTCGTTATTGATGACTACACGCAATGGTGTCGTAACGCCCTCGAAGGTGCCTATGACTGGATCGATTCTATGCGTGAAGGTGCAGTTTCACCTTCAACCGAAGTTCCAAGCAATACTGCTACCAACGCCACCGAAGAACTTCTCCTTCAAAAGCTCACCAGCGAGGAAGAGGAGCAAGCAGTATCTCCGGCAACAACCCAAGAACCTTCCCCCTCCACACTTCAAGAACCTGCCTCCACTCTTGAAGGACCTTCCACTCAGATCTCTGAAGATACTGTTGACGAAGCACTTAGCAACAATACAGGAGCCATGAGCGGAGCGCCTTTCAATTCGGAGCTGGGCGGTGAAACTCCCGCCGGGGAAGTGCAGAGTATCGTTGAAACTTCATTTTCAGATGAAGAGAATTTGCCCGAGGAACAACCGTCACAACTGTCACAAGAGGAACAAGTGTCACAATCAGTTGAGATCGATCCTGTTTCTGATTCTCCTGTTGAAGAACCAATTACGCATGAGAACCTTGCACCTGAGTCACAAGAGGAACAAGTGTCACAATCAGTTGAGATTAGTCATGCCTCTGACTCTCCAGATGAAGAAGCCGTTACCCAGGAAAACATTGCGCCCGATTCCCAATCAGACGAAATCAGTCATGCCTCAGATACGGAAGATTCTCTGTCATATAGAATGGACTCACCTGATAAAAAGCCATCTACCCCGGTAGCTGAAGTTGAACACGCAGAACGGAGCATACCAGCCGTAACACTAAGACGTAAACGCAATTTCTTGCAACGATTAGTGGCAATGATTTGGCGAAAATAGGTGCCTTTGCCCTAAATAACGATCGCCTTGTTTACAAGGTTATTCTTGTTGCGGTGGAGCGGACTGTAATGGAGCGGACATCCCTGGCATAGGTAATGGTGCGGTTGGTGGAACTGCTTGTATTGGCCCACTAGGCCTTCTCATCTCTGCCTGCTCAAGTTCTGCTATCCTTGCACGCAACTGCTTCACCACGCGCCGATCTTGCCAGGCAGATGCAACGGCCACCGCATAAAGTAAAAATGCTCCCAACAAAAATGCGGCAAGTAACAATACACCCAACGGCAAATCCGGCAATTGCCAGCCGAAAAGCGAAAAGTGTGCCGGAGTCGAGTTTTGAAGCATGAGCAAAGTGAGTGATCCACCTACCAGCACGAAGATCAAGAGTATTATGTAAACCACAAATTCCTCCTTGAATCTGCCAGGGCGTCGCACATTCCAATGTTCCGGCAATTATTCCTAAAGCCCTTGTTTCCTTGTATCTTGCTCCAAGTATATACAAGAAAAAGCCTGCTTGCAAATTGACGTAGTACTTCACTAGCCTTATACTGTTCCTTATAGTTACCCTCAAGGATGGAAACGCAAGAACATATGCTCACAATGGACGACAAAACAAGAGCAAAAAAGAATAGACTACAGAGACGACATAGACTACAGCTTCTGAGGTACAACAGTGTTATTTGAAGATTACGAAAAAGCGCATCCTGTGCATAGCCCGGTACGCTTGCAGTACTTGCAAATTAAGCAGCAGAATCCCGACGCCATCCTCTTCTTCCGCATGGGCGACTTTTATGAAATGTTTGACGATGACGCCGAGATTGTAGCCCGCGAACTCGAAATCGCCCTCACCCGCCGCGATTTTGGACGTGGCGAAAAATCGCCTATGGCCGGTATACCACATCACGCCGCCGATGGCTACATTCGCCGCCTCGTTGAAAAGGGCTACCGCGTAGCCGTTTGCGAACAGACCAGCGACCCGGCCCTTTCTAAAGGGCTGGTTGATCGTGAAGTTATCCGCATCGTCACCCCCGGCACCATTATCGACCCCACCATGCTAGCAGCGAAACGCAACAACTTTCTAGCAAGTGCTGTGATTGGCCGCGAATCGGTCGGTATAGCCTACGTCGATATCACCACCGGCGAATTTGCCGTTACACAGTTTAGCACCCCTGAGCCAGAAATCGCCCTGCAACAGGAAATTGCACGTGTCGGACCTGCCGAGGTCATCGTAGAAGCGCACTACAATCACTCCGGCAGCCGCAAACGTCGCTGGCTGGCAATGGTAATGTCCGAAAAACAAGTCACAAAGCTAGGCAGCAATGGCAACCCCAACGCCGAAGCTCCTGAACTCGAAGATGATGACGAGGACGACATCGCCCCACTTGCCAGGCTTTTAACAGGCATTGCCGGTCACGTCACTCCCTACGACTCCCGCTACTTCAGCGAAGATGATGCCCGCCACCGCCTGCTCGCACACTTTGAAGTATCTTCCCTCGAAGGCTTCGGTTGTGCACATCTTCCGCTCGCAATTCGCGCCGCGGGAGCAGTCCTGGCATACTTGCAGGAGACCCAAAAGGACTCTTGCGCCAGCTTACCGCACTCGAAACCTACTCCACCACCGAATTTATGACCCTCGATCCCTACACACGCCGCAACCTCGAATTATTTGAAAGTGGGCGTAGCGGCTCCGTCAAAGGATCACTTCTATGGGTACTCAACAAAACACGCACCCCCATGGGTGGGCGTCTCATACGGCGCTGGATAGGTCAACCCCTCCTCGACAAAGCCATCCTTGAGCACCGTCAACAAGCCATCGGTGAACTGCTCACCAACACCCTCATCCAGGCAAAGTTCGCCGAGGGCTTGAAAAAAGCAGGCGACATCGAACGCCTCATCAACCGCGTTCGCCAGCGCATCGCCACCCCCCGCGACCTTGTAGCACTCGCCGTCGGCCTTCGTGCCGCCGCCCAAATCCGCACCACCCTACCCGAAAACTCTATACCTGCCAATAACGGCCACAAACCCGATGATAAAATCAACTATGCATTCCCTGCTCTCAACCACCTCATTCAACGCCTCGCCAACAACGACGAAATCATTTCTCTTATAGAAACCGCCATCGTCGATGAACCACCATTAAGCGCATCCGAAGGCGGCGTGATTCGCCCCGGCTACAGTCCTGAACTCGACCAAATCAAATCGGCTTCCCACGACGGACAAAAATGGATCGCCGAGATGGAGCAGCGTGAGCGCAGGCGTACAGGCATTAGCAATCTTAAAGTGGGCTATAATAAGCTCTCTGGCTACTACATCGAAGTCACAAACTCCAACCTGAACCGCGTCCCCTCAGACTATATCCGCAAGCAAACACTCACCAACGGCGAGCGCTACATCACCCCCGATTTGAAAGAGTACGAAGCGCTCATTCTCAACGCACAGGACAGGATCAGTAAGCTGGAAAGTGAACTCTTTGCCCAACTTCGCGCCAATATCGCCATCTCTGCCTCCGAGCAGATTCTCAACTCAGCCCATGCCCTGGCTGAAATTGACGTATATCTGAGTTTGGCTGAGGTCGCCGGACAGAATAATTACTGCTGCCCGCAACTCAACGATGGTGATACCATTCATATCGTAGCCGGTCGTCACCCGGTCGTTGAACAGGCACAGTTAGAGACCCCATTCATCCCCAACGACACAGAACTCTCCAACCATCAAGCGCAAATTCAGATTCTTACAGGCCCCAATATGGCAGGCAAATCAACCTATCTACGCCAGGTCGCCCTTATTACCCTCATGGCGCAAATCGGCAGCTACGTTCCCGCAGAATCTGCCACCATTGGTCTCGTAGACCGCATTTTCACGCGTATCGGTGCGCAGGACGACCTGGCAACAGGTCAGAGCACCTTCATGGTCGAGATGGTCGAAACCGCCAACATCCTGCACCACGCCACCCCACGCAGCCTGATTATCCTCGACGAGATTGGGCGTGGAACCAGCACCTATGATGGGCTTGCCATCGCACGCGCCGTGGTCGAATACCTCCACAACAACAAACGCTGCGGCGCTCGTACACTCTTCGCCACGCACTATCACGAATTGGTCGAAGTAGCAAAAATGCTTCCACGCATCCAATGTCTGAATGTGGCCGTCACCGAAGAAGATGGCAAAGTCGTCTTCCTACGTAAAATCGTCCCTGGAGGTGCCGATAAAAGCTACGGCCTCCACGTTGCGCAACTCGCAGGCATTCCCCGCCCCGTCATTCACCGCGCCGAGGAGATTCTCGCCGAACTAGAACAAAAAGGCGACGCTAAAGCCCGCCGCAAAGCTATGAAGGATATGCTCGCCCCCACCGTCATGCAGATGACACTCTTCTCGGCCGAACAGCATCCTTTGATTGAGGAAATTAAGACGCTCGCTATCGACGAACTGACACCCATCGAGGCAATTAGTAAGCTCTACGAATTACAGCAAAAAGCGAAAAGTGGAACATAGGGAAGGGAGAGGGATACTTACATGGGAAAGTTGTTCAGGAAAGATGTCAGCAGCCGCAGGAGATCATGTAGAGGCAGGAGCGGCTGGGAGCGGTGCGGGGCCCCTTGCGGGTGCCTTTCGTTCCGTGGCTGAGTCATGTTCTCTATCGAGGCAGTACAGGGAGCGGTGCGGGTGCCTTTCGTTCCCCCTCGTACACACCTTCTTACGGGCGTTCCCCACCCGACTTCCAACCCTGATGACGGTTACTTCACGAACGGATATGTTCCGTCCAATAATGATGAGTCTTAGCGACCACCGTGATAACATTCTTAATTTCCTGTTCCAGTCGAAAAGCTGGACCGGCAGGCAGAAACAGCACTGTCCCTTCGCGCCGCACACACACATTTTCCACCACAATCGCCCGCAGCAGCCACAACGCCATCTCCTCGTCAGCACATCGCAAGCCAACCCATCCCAGACTTTCACTGCGCACCGTTGGTAGTCCTGTCACCAGTCGAAGTCCTCGCTCAATCTCAGTAACCACACGTTCGTATGCCTCCCAATCCGCCTTTATCTTCTCGGGAGCAACGGGTTCCAACAGAGTCCCTCAATGTGATGGCCCGCCCGCGAGCGCCAGGTCACAGAAACCTGTCCACATCTCATCCCACGCTACCTGTCCATCATCCGCGTAAAGCAAAGGAGCAGCTCCCATTGGGGCAGCGCTAACCACCTTCCCACCTCGATAGCGTGGTGGAAGCAGGTCTTGTATTGGATTTCGAGATGCAGTTGTACACACGCCAGTAGCAATAGACTCATAACCATGCGCATGCCTTGGATCAGGAACATAGATATCAGCGATATCCCGCAAATCTACCTCAGCAACACAACCATCCACAATTTTGACCTCGCGGCTAGGATGCGTCCAGATGATGTAGTCTCCCACAGGCAGTTCAGCATAAATCCCAGCAAACATCGTTCGCCCGTTGAACCTGCGTTCCCAGATCGCCGTATGAACCAGTTTGGCTGCATTCGTCCCCTTTAGACTGACCTGAATTTCCTTGCCAAGCAATTCCTTTCCGGTGTAGATGACTAATGCACCGATACCCTCTCCGATATCCAACAACGCATGTTCAGTGTGAATCCGCTCAACGTATGTCTCTACCATTATCCTTCCTCAATAGAGCCCAATTTATCGTGATCAGGAGCCCGGCAGTTCCAAACCACCGAGCTCCTGAACCGTTTTTCGGAAGAGCAATCGCTTATGAGGGACTGTTTGAAAAGTGCTCAAAGTACATTTTTACAGCCCCTCTAGAGGCCCATTCGCCAGACTTTTTACAAAGGCTCTGAGCCGACTGGATGGGGTATGCTTTGATACCCACCAATTGGCACATCGAGATACGGGAACTGCTGTATATAACTGACACCGGGCGGAATTTGCGGGGGATTGAAATCGCTGATCAGCCCTGCAGCCCCGTCCGGCTTATAGCTCGGATCGACCAACGGGATGGTGACGCCCGCGATTGCACGAAGCTCGATCGTTACTGTATCGTCGAAGACTCGGCGTCCATTCGGGAAGCCTGCCAGGTCGCCTCCCAATATTCCGAGAATATTCGGCTTGGACGATGGCGGAATAGCCATGTTCAGGCGTATCAAATCCGCAGGCGTTTTGCCCGTGTAATTCTGGAAGCCAGGAATGATTCCAGATGGTATACCGGTGAGCAAGATGGCCTCCAGATCCACGCGCGGTTTGGTATAGGCTGCCAGGTGCGGGAACACTCCTGGATAAAGAACGGGAAGCAAGGTCTGTAACTCTGGGTGCGCATAGTACTGGACGAACTGACTGTCATTCGCAGGATATTGCGAATTCCAGTAGTCCTTCTTACCCATTGGGATGATCACTTCATTAATCAGTGGCTCCGCGAGCCGCGAGACCTGCACCCATGGCCCGGTTTCGTCGAACTCACCATTCCCCTCGATAACGATGGCCTTTCGTCGGCTAGCTCTGGCCCAGACACCAATTACCGAGCGAGAGTCGGCTGGATTGGTGGGATGTGAGCCATCGTTCGTCAGAAGAGACTTGGGTACCTGAATGGCGATGCTATGCACATTGAGGCCCTTGGTTCCATCCACTCCCTGTGTCTTAGGCAAAGGAATCAGATGCAAATTCTGGAACGGGCGCAAGGCTCCCAGGTCGAAGATTGAACCCAGGTCCACGTAGAAGCCTTCGAGTCGTTGCCCGGCGAACACCTTGATACCACCAGGAAGACTATGCACGGCCTGTTCAGCCAGGTGCTCATAATTAGGGGTGGAGCGTACGCCAACATTGCAAGGAGGACAGGCCAATCCGCTCCCCAAAACGGTCGAGTGGCCCTTCGCGTCCACTACGGTCACAGAATAGAACTGCTTCCTGTTCCAATTCGGACTACTAATAGACGTAATCGGGCCAGTGTTGTACAGGAAGGTGTCGGGATTACCGACTTGCGTCTGGAAACGGAACTGGTAGGTAACTTCGGCATACCCATCCCCATCATTGTCGACGAGGATCTCGTACAGGACATCATCGCCGAACTCGAAGAAGTTCGGACCACCAGGGGGTTCTTCCAGAGGAACATAATTGCTGATCAGTGTGACCGTATCAGGTCGGTCTGGGCTGACAAATGCGTAAGTATCGGTATTATCAGCCACCGGATCTTTTGAAATTTCGGGCGCTTCACGATGGGATGACATTCATTCACCTCACAATAAAATGTAGAGTACTCTTGCTATCTGGAACGGGTCGTTCATCGCCTACCCGGCAGCTTGCAAAAGACGCATAACGAGAGCGGGGTCGCGGAGAACGACTTCCTTTTCCCCATACATAACACCGATCTCACCTGTCGAGAAATTGCGTACATGGACCACCATGGTCCCGGAAGATGCAGCAGCAGATTGCTCTGTAGCCCCATGTTGTGCTGCTGGAGCCGCCGCGCCTACCAGATGTGGTGCGACAGCCAGAATACCGCCAGCTGTAGCAATCCCTATCGCACCTACAGATGTCTGTTTAATAAGCGTACGACGTGTTAGCTTTGCCATCTTGCTCTCCTCTCATTGGGATACACTTGATTTACGGAATAGCGGGCAATCATCAAACCAACTCTCTTGATTCTTTACTCATCCAACAAACCATAATTGTTGCAATAAACCTCATTGTCATTAGAAAGCTTCCTTGGCTCTTTGAGCTGCATTGAAGCCTTTCGATGTTCTGTTTATCTTGCAACAACTACTAGACAGCCTGGATCATGAAAGTGGGTATGCCGATTCCCAGGTGCAATCCAGATTGAGTTGATATTCTTCATCTACTTGAGATTACGATAGCAAGCTCTATCTGGATCATTGCTTGCGGTTGAGTTTAAATATGATCTCACACCACATAACAAATGTAGCTGAATCTTAACAAGTAGAGAAGGGGAGAAGAATTATGATTTGGTTGAGACTTAGTGGAGATAGTGAATATATTTGGAGTGGTTGGTTAAGATTTCCTCTTGCCCGTCAAATACATTTGTACTTTGTCCTTGTTACATGCTATCATGAGAGTGTAACCATCTACGTGGCGTTGCAAAAACACCTCGTCATGAAAGCTCGCATATTCGTGTAATGAGTATGTCATTGAAAACCTTGTAAGTGCGTAACGAATTGCATCCGTTCATCTACAATACATTTACCTACCGTTCATTAAAAAGGAGACAAATATGAACAATCCATTGCTTCAACTGAAGGCACAGGGACAAAGCGTCTGGTATGACAACATCGATCGTTCCCAACTCCAATCAGGTCAATTTAAGCGCCTGTTGGACGAGGATGGCGTCGTAGGTGTGACAGCCAATCCCACCATCTTCCAGAAATCGATCAGTCACGGAAATGCCTATGATGAGCAAATGACCCAGCTTATCAAGGAAGGGAAGAGCACAAGCGACATCTACGAGACGTTGATCATTACCGACATTCGTACCGTAGCTGACATGCTTCGCCCTATCTACGATAGTACCAATCGGCAGGACGGCTTCGTTAGCCTGGAAGTCTCGCCCGATCTTGCACACGACACTGATGCCACCATCGCGGAAGTCCGTCGCTTCTGGAAAATGGTCGATCGCCCCAATCTGATGATCAAGATACCGGCCACGCCAGAGGGTATTCCCGCCATTCAGCAAGCCTTGAGCGATGGCATCAACGTCAACATCACCTTGATTTTCTCGCTTGAGAGTTATCGCCAGGTGGCCGATGCATTCATTAGCGCTTTGGAGGAGCGCAATAGTGCAGGACAAGATATCAGCCACATCGCCTCCGTTGCAAGCTTCTTCGTCAGCCGTGTAGATACCTTGGTTGATCAGCGGCTTGAAGACATGATCAAAGCCACCAGTGACACTGCCGAACAGCAGAAGCTCAAAGCACTCGAAGGCAAGGCCGCTATTGCGAACGCTCGCCTCGTCTATCACGAGTTCAAACGCATCTTCAGCACACCTCGCTTCGAGACGCTCAAGCATAGCGGTGCGCATGTGCAGCGGCCACTCTGGGCCAGCACCAGCACGAAAAACCCTGCATATCGCGACGTGCTGTACGCCGAAGAACTCATTGGCCCCGATACCGTTGATACTATGCCGCTGGAAACCATTGAGAACTTCCGCGATCATGGGCAAGTCAGCCGTACCATCGAGAACAACATCCCGCAGGCAAAGGCCGAACTCGATGCCCTCGAAAAAGTCGGTATCCATTACGATCAAGTAACCCAACAGCTTCAAGATGAAGGCGTGCAAAAATTTGCCGACTCCTTCCATGATCTATTCAAGGGCATTGAAGAAAAGAAGCAAGCTATTCAGCAAAAAACAGGCGCACGCGGATAAAGTCAGCCATAGTAACACATCAGGAGAGAGTTCATGCCTCAACGTAGCAGCGTAGTCGAGGCTCCTAATCCCCTTCGAGAGGGGCCGCGCATCAAACATAGCCCTGAACCATGTGTCATGGTTATCTTTGGAGCAACCGGCGACTTGACACATAGGAAACTGCTTCCAGCGCTCTATAACCTAGCGCTGGAGCACCCGCTCCCGGCGGGCTTTTCGGTGGTAGGATTCGCGCGTCGTCCCTATAGCGATGACCAATTTCGCGAGCAGGCGCTTGAATCCATCAACCAATACTCGCGCCAAAAGCCGGTCAATCCGCAGGTATGGGAGAGTTTTGCCTGCGGCATTCGCTACCTGCAATCCGATTTTCATGACCCGGCAGGGTATGAGCGACTTAACAACCTGCTCAATGCTCTCGATCAAGAGCGCGGGACGGGTGGGAATCGCATCTTCTATCTTTCAACTCCACCTAGCCAGTACCCTGAAATCATCCAACGCCTTGGCGCGGCTGGCTTGAATAGAAGCCGTAAAGGCGGGTGGACGCGCATCATCGTCGAAAAACCCTTTGGGCACGACCTGGCCTCGGCACGCGAACTGAATCGCCAGGTTGGCAAAGTCTTCAAGGAAGAGCAGGTCTACCGCATCGATCACTATCTTGGCAAAGAAACAGTGCAGAACATCCTGGTCTTCCGCCTGGCAAACGGTATTTTTGAACCCGTGTGGAACCGCCGTTACGTGGATCATGTCCAAATCACTGTAGCAGAAAATCTCGGCCTGGAAGGTCGTGGTGCCTACTACGAAGAGTCCGGCGCTATCCGCGATATGGTGCAGAATCACGTATTGCAGTTGCTCACATTGGTTGCTATGGAACCTCCGATCACTTTCGAAGCCAATGCTGTGCGCGATGAAAAGGTCAAGGTGCTCCATGCCTTGCAGCCACTCGTCGGTCAGGATGTCATCACCAATATGGTTCGGGCACAGTATGGTCCTGGCTGGGTAGGCGGTCAGCAGGTACGCGGCTACACGGAAGAGCCTGGCGTCTCACCTACATCAACCACAGAGACATATCTGGCAATGAAGGTGTTCATCGATAGTTGGCGCTGGGCAGGTGTACCATTTTACCTGCGCACAGGCAAACATTTACCCAAGCGCGTCTCTGAGATCGCTATTCAGTTCAAGCAAGCGCCACTCATGCTCTTCAAGCGAAGCGAGGCACATGGCCAGGTCGAACCAAACGTGCTTACCTTGCGGATTCAACCAGATGAAGGCATTTCGCTCAAGTTTGGCGCAAAGGTGCCCGGCACCGAGATGCAGATTCGTTCCGTAAACATGGATTTCTTTTATGGCTCCTCCTTTTTCCGCGAACAGCCCGAAGCATACGAACGCCTCATACTCGATTGCATGCTGGGCGACTCAACACTCTTCACACGACGCGACGAGGTCGAAGCGGCATGGGCTTTCGTTCAAAGTATCCTGGACGCATGGAAAAACGAGCCACGCGAGACGATCCTTACTTACGAGTCCGGCTCCTGGGGTCCGCAAGCCGCCGACGAATTTATGTGGCGCGATAACCGTAGATGGCGTCGCCCATAGCTCTTATTCCACATAATAAAGAACAATGAGGTTCATGATGAGGGGTACCGCGAATGGCTAATGATACGGTCGATGGTCCTGGGATACGTTTACCCTGGGCTGGAAAAACAGTACGTATAGAGAACATCGAGGCAGAACTGTCCTTTTTATGGAAGATGTCCGCTGACAATCTGCGCACTGGTCAGAACGTCAATGTGCGCACTAGCGTACTGAATTTTATCATCTGTGCACCTGATATCGAATCCGCACAGCACGCTAGCAAAGTGCTGCGTGACCTATCAAGTACACACCTGGCACGCGTGACCATGCTGATTCTTGATAGCAGCAGTAACGCTCCTGCCAGCATTTCTACGTGGGTGACACTGCGTTGCTTTTCTATTTTCTCAGACCTGATGCGTCACTGCTTTGAGCAGACGACCATCCTTACTATTGGCACAGCCGTTCGCTCTGTAGCGAACATTATCCAGCCATTGCTCAAGCCGGATTTACCGGTCTATCTATGGTGGATCGGCGACCCACCAGATAACGATACCATTTTCAGCAGTCTTGTGGAACTGAGCAATCGCGTGATTGTTGATTCAACCAGTTTCTTCAATCCTGAACAGGATATACAGACACTTGCAGAGCTTTTTCAAGCATTACCAAATTGTGCCTTGAGTGACTTGAACTGGGGACGCATTACCCCATGGCGGCAATTAGTAGTGCAGTTCTTCGACGTTGCGGAATACCGGCCCTACCTGGCAGGCATCACCTCTATTGAAATTGAACATGCAGCTGCACCACTCGCTATGCCTGTGCGTACCGAGGAAGGCGATGTTTCTCCCAATCCTACACGTGCGCTGCTCCTTGCTGGATGGTTGAAGGATCGGCTGGGTTGGACACTGACCCCGGGTTCACACTGTAACCGTGATACGGCTAGCGGCACATACCAGTGGCAGTTGGAACGTCCAACCATCTCGCCTTCCTCAACTCGTGGCAAAACAGGCAGGTTGGGAAGCGCCCAGGATGGAATCATCTCCATTCGCCCAAAGGTACAATCTGAATTGCGCCCTGGATCAATCTGTCTTGTACGCCTGATCAGTAGTCTTGAAAACAAACAAGCCACATTTACTATCAGCCGCGAAGATGATCTTGAGACCGTCTTGACTTCTGTCGAACTGTCACAGGAGACGCGACCACAACGTACAGTAAGCCTCGCCTCAATGCATCAGGAGGGCGAGCTACTGCACGACGAGCTAGAAATTACAGGCCACGACTATCCCTTCGAGCAGACCCTACAAGAGGTAGCCGAATTATTAGGATAGAAACATCCTGGATTGTCATCCTGAACACAGCGAAGGTCTCTCGTCAGGCAGAATGAGATTCTTCGCTGCGCTCTGAATGACATAGAGAACATTGGAAGCAGGAGTAGGTTATGCAAATTGCAATTTATCCTGATACTGATACATTGAGTCAGGAAGCAGCGCTATATATCGTGCGTCTCGCTAGTGAATCCATTGTCACACATGGGCGCTTTACCCTTGCGCTATCAGGTGGCTCAACGCCCAAAAAACTCTATGGCCTCCTTGGCAGTGAACCACATCGCAGTCAGATCGATTGGACGCAAGTAGAAATTTTCTGGGGCGACGAGCGCTGTGTTTCACCGGACGACCCCGAGAGCAATTATGCTATGGCGCAACAAGTACTCCTAAGCAAAATACCCATCCCTCCAAACCAGGTACATCGCATGCCTGCTGACCAATCTGATCGCGAGTCGGCTTCCGAGGCATATGCCGAAGAAATGCGGCGCACCTTTGGTACAGATGGTATACCCTCCTTCGACCTCATCCAGCTCGGTATGGGTCCAGAAGGTCACACAGCCTCTCTCTTCCCGCATCAGCCATCCCTGCACGAACAACAGCGCCTGGTCATGCCCGTATCGGTACCCAAACCACCCCCCGACCGCCTGACATTCACCCCTCCCCTTCTAAATGCCGCCCGCAATATCCTATTCCTCGTCACCGGCAGCGAGAAATCTGATGCCGTCCACGCCGTCCTCGAAGGCGAACACAACCCCGATGAATACCCCGCCCAAATCGTCCGCCTCCAAAACAGGGAGAGGTCACATGGATGTTGGATACAGAAGCAGCTGCAAAGATACGTGCGAAATAAGGAAGAATTTTTATGACAATCGGAATAGTACCATCAATTCTATCCGCCGACTTCACCCGCCTCGGCGAACAGGTAAGCGAAGCAGAAGCAGCGGGCGCAAACCGCATCCAAATCGATGTAATGGATGGGCACTTTGTCCCTAATATCACTATGGGCCCCATGATCGTTGAAGCCGTACGACGTTCTACCAGCCTGCCACTCGAAGCGCACCTCATGATTACCAACCCGGAACAATATATTGAAGATTTCGCAAAGGCCGGTGCAGACGTAATCATTGTTCACCAGGAAGTCTGTCCACATCTGCACCGCGTCATCCAGCAAATTAAGACAGCGGGCAAGCTGGCTGCCGTCGCCCTCACCCCCTCCACTCCCGTCTTCATGCTCGAAGATATCCTATCATTGCTCAACATGGTGCTCATCATGACCGTCAATCCTGGCTTTGGAGGACAGGATTTCATTCCTGAAACACTCCCTAAAATCGCTCGTTTGCGCCAGATCATCACCCATCGAGGCCTGCTTTGTGATATCGAGGTAGATGGTGGCATCCACGAGGCAACAGCACCCCAGGTCGTAGAGGCAGGAGCTAATCTGCTCGTCGCAGGCTCTGCCGTCTACAACGAACACGAAAGCGTTGTCCAAGCAATCGCCCGCCTGCGCAATGCCATTTAACCTTGCACCACTGCAAATGTAGGAGCGTAACGAATTGCGCCCGCTAACTCCCACCATATCCAATCACATCACTACCACCCTGTGTTCCCGTGGATCCTGTATTCCAGTACATCGGTCGTTCAGCCACGAAAACACCAGAGCCTGATAACACCACCATCGAAACTTCATAGCCCATAAAAGTATCATTCGGCTGGATCAAGTTTTGTAGCACCATGCCTGTGATATCAACCGTAAAGCGGCTATGCGCCAGGACCGTGAACGTTTGCGAGAACGAACGATCATCTTCGTTGACCAGCGTAACACTGATTGTCTCCTGGCTCGCAGTGGGATTCTGCAATGTCAGCCATTCGTCATATCCCGTATTCGTGTAGCCTTCGGCAAAACTATACGCGCTGAGGGCAGGCGCTCCTTCACCAATCACATCTGAACCGCCGGTAGCAGAGAGGCTTCTACCATTGCCGATGTGCGTATAGTGGAAGAACATCTCGCGCTGTGCAATAAAGTTGCCATTGCCGGTGACCTCTACCGATACATCCTGTGTCGGCTGGCAGGGACTGGTATCACAGGTCCCGAGGTTCCCTGCAATGACCTGGTTGACATCAATAAATGTTTGATCGAGCGGTTGGATACTTGGTGTGATCGTTTCGGTATGACCATTGGAGAATTCCAGCACGACGTTTGCTGCTACCGGTGCAGTGCCAAAGTTAGCGAGCACAAGATACTCCTGGAAACCGCTCCCCGTGTACCCTTCGGCAAAAAGCCAATCGTTTTTGGGATTTTGCACTCCAACCACAGAAGTAGCTCCTGAGACGATCTGTGCATTCCCCACGCTGATATTACTGAAGTAGTCAGGGCGCTCTACTACTACAGGTGAGTCGGAAGTCACCGTTACAGCAGCATGGTGCAGAGCGCCACTGTTATCGGGAATAATCGTGCCACGCGTCCCCCCCGCAACCGAGAGAGTCAATGTATTGACGGTTGTCCCACCGACATCAAAGGCAGCAGAAACATTGGCTGTCGTTGTTCCGGGATTTAACACCGTGATGAAAGATGCATAACCGCCACCGGTCGGCACATCTGCAAAGTAAAAGGTATTCCCGGTTGTGGTTGCACCTAACACATCACTGCCACTACTAACGCCTATGAAGTTCGTAAAGTACATAGGTCGCTCCGCCACGACACCGGCACAATTGGGCGAGGCATTGGAATCGACCGAGACAATGGCTGAGTCTGTCTGAAAGTTGCTAGAGTTTGTCGGCGTATTCAGATCAACATTCACCGATTCGGTGAAGCGACTGGCATGAACAACACTCACAGACTTTGAAACAGGGGTATTACCGTCCAAGAGGTATTGTATGCTCACAGTACAATCGTTGACCGTATCAGGGTTTTCTATCGTGAGATACTCCGTGAAACCTCCTCCCACTTTTCCTTCAGCAAAGTACCAGATCTTACTGACCGGGCCGGTTCCGGTCGGCGAAGGACTTGGGGATGGACTCGGCGACGGGGATGGACTCGGGGATGGTGAGGGTGACGGAGAGGGTGAGGGCGAAGGCGTGATTGTAGGAGACGGGGTCACGGACGGTGTGACGGTAGGAGATACCGTTGGTGAAGGAGTCACACTGGCCGAAGGACTTGGAGTAGGCGTTGGCGTAGGAGTACTCCCTGTTATTGTAAAACTATTCGTATACGTTCCCCCTGACATATGTACATATTGCGCGGTCAATTTGGTGGCAGAGAGAGTAAATTGAGAGATGCCATACGTAGGAGTTACATTGGATGCCATCCATGTGTTGAAATAGCCCGTCTTTACATCAGTCTTATCGATACTAACAAGCGACTGGCCTCCCGTGCCTGTAGTGACGATAGTCGTGCCTGCACCTTTAGTCAGATTCTTGGAAGTATCGACGATACAACCTGAATCAAAGCTATCGGTTGGCAAGGATGGACAGGTGGTACTATTGAGAGCCAACTGATCGCTCATCGCATAATAATGGAGATGAGCTTGTAGTATCAAATCGACCTTCTTGCTCAGTAGTAAATTGAGCAAATCCGGAGTAAGACAAGCCTGGCTACTTGATGGGCTATTAATATAGAGACAGCCAATTGCCATCGCAACGATCACCCAGGGAATGTTGGAGGCTCTCGCGCTATCGATCTGTTGTGATACCCAATTGTAATCAGCGCCTCCCTGACTGTAGTTGTAGTGAGGTATTACACCGCCCGGTGAAATCATGATGAAGCGTGCCAGAGGCGCACCTACCGGGTAATCAAATGAGTACTCCTTGGCATAGGCGCACGCCGGGCAAGTCGCCGAGATGTTTCCGATGTGATCAGGTAGGTCGGTCGCATAGGTATTGACTGAACTTGTATCGTGATCCCCAGGCACAATTTCAAAAGGGAATGAGGGAGGCAGGAGACCTTTAGCATACGTACTCCATGCATCAGCGGTACTGGTGGAGCTATAGTTGTAATCTCCCAGGCCCAGATTGAAACTTGCTCCAGAGCCTGCAATATAGTTTAAGACGTTTGTGGTATTGATACTCTGGCCATAGTCGCCATCAGCCGTAAAGATAAAATTAGTTGGGGCTTGAGCCTTTGTTCTTTTGCCGTGTTGAACAAGGACAAGCAATGTGCTTGCAACCATCAGCGCAACCAAAAAAGCGATGCCAAGGGAAAAAAGAAGGTGTGAATGAAGTAGTTTCTTTTTCCAGGTGTTGTGCGTTGTTGTCATTTTCCTTGTTTAACTTTGCCCTTCTTTTTTATCTTCGCGGTTTTCTGTAACGCTTATAACTCGTCGCCTGCCGGAGGCGAACCAGAAAGAAGGTGTTGTGGAATCGGTCCAACACTCTTGCTGGCGGCTCCATCCCCTGCATCCTGTAAATACTATAATCATCAAGCTGGGTTTAAACGGACATTTCTTTTATATTCTTACATATATGGATGTAGTCCTGGTAACGCTTTCGTTAAGAAAAGGCAGCAAATTCCAAATTGAGGTTAAACTCTCTGAACCAACCCGAATAAGCTTTGAGCATGCTGAACCATTTGATTAGCTTAGTAGCACTTTGATGTATAATGGCAGGAAACGTATGAAATCTCCCAAACTTGTGCTAAAGATTCATTGTCCTTAGAGGAAGCTAGAGGAAGTCTCCAGGAGGGAGAAAATACGTACACGTATTTTGTTTGGTTTAGGGGGCTATATGACTATAGGCGACCTGCTCGGACTCATCTTCTCCTACGTCTTTGCCTTTTCAATGCTCATTATTGTTGAAGCTATCCGTCGTTGGCGTGGTTACCCAACCGACTTTACGCGCAAATTGATACATATAGGTGCGGGCATGTGGATATGGGTCATTCTCTTACTTTTTGATCACTGGTACCTGGCAATTATTCCAACCGCGACATTCACTGTCTTCAACGCGCTCTTCCTACGCTTCCATATCTTCAGTGCGATGGACCCCAAAGAAGGAGCTACGCGGGGAACCGTCTATTTCGCCCTTTCCTGTACTCTGTTGCTGGCCATGTTTCATACCGGCTGGGCATCAGGCTTTCCAAGGGGCATCACATATATCGCTATGTCGGGCATCATGACGATGACCTGGGGTGATGCCTTTTCTGCTATTATCGGCAAACGCTTCGGCAGGCATACTTATTCTATTATTGGACATTCCAAACGCACCATTGAAGGGTCTCTGGCCGGATTTGTTTTCACCTTCATTACCGTAGCAATTACCCTACGCATCCTTTCTCCGTTGAACTTCTCATTAGTACTCATAGGCGGACTGGTAGCTGCCATAGTGGGAACACTTCTTGAGGCAATTTCACCCGGTGGAACTGATAACCTCTCGGTCCCTATAGGAGTAGCTCTTATGCTATTCTGGTTGGGGCTATAGACTTCCAAATATAGTAAGAAAGGCAGTAACATTCAGACATGCACGATGATATCACCGACATTCCCGGTATTCGTGTTGGTCACGATACCAATCTAGAGGCAGGCACCGGCTGCACCGTTATCCTCTGCGACACTCCCGCCATCGGGGGCGTCGATGTGCGAGGAGGCGCACCGGCTACCCGCGAAACAGACCTCCTTCATCCTATGAACCTGGTAGAGGAAGTAAACGCAGTTCTACTAACCGGCGGAAGTGCTTTTGGACTCAATGCAGCCGGTGGAGTAATGCGCTTCCTGGAAGAGCATGGCGTTGGCTTCGATATTGGTGTTGCACATGTCCCAATTGTTCCAGCGGCAGCAATACTTGACCTTGGATTTGGTTCAGCCAGCATTCGTCCTGATGCGGCGGCAGGTTATAGGGCTTGTGAACAGGCTACAGCAGAAACGGTCATCCAAGGCAATGTTGGTGCGGGCACAGGAGCTACCGTTGGTAAGATGGCAGGTCCCCTCTTTGCTATGAAAGGAGGGCTTGGCTCAGCAAGCACACAACTGGAAGATGGAGTGCTCATCGGTGCACTCGCCGTTGTAAACGCTCTTGGCGACGTGATTGATCCACAGACATCGCGGGTAATTGCGGGTGCACGAAACCCAACGGGAAGCGGCTTCCTCTCCGATCCCTTTGGAAACACAACCATTGCTGTGATCGCTACTAATGCCTCTGTCTCCAAGGCAGGAATCAATAAAGTTGCTCAAATGGCACACGATGGCATAGCGCAAGCTATTCGACCTGCGCATACCATGTTTGATGGCGATACCATCTTTGCGCTGGCCCTTGGATCAAGATCGCAAGTAAACCTCGATGCCGCAATGTCAGCAAGATATGTAAGCATGATTGGGCTGGCAGCAGCCACGACGCTCGCACAAGCTATCGTCAAAGCCGTTCGCAATGCGACCGACTTACATGGTGTGCCAGCAACATCTCTATAAAAATTTCATGACCTCCATAGACATTAAGGCTGTAATATCATAAATAAAACAATGCCCCCGCTAATCAGCATAACCACAATACAGGCTAGAATGACCAGGATGAATGTATAGCTGCGAGGAGGTGAAACTGCATCCGGCAGCGCTTCACTTGCGCGCCGATCCAGTCGAGGAGGAAGCTCACGTTTTGCAGTGAAGGTCTTTAAACCACCGGTTGCCAGATCCTGAGAGTGGACAGCAAAATCAGCCTTATCCGAGAGTTCTGTCGGCATTCGTGGTGCAGGGGTTAAGGGACCCGTAGGAAAAGCAGTTTGCGGAGGTGTGATAGGCGAGTGGACATAGGGTGTTGAGTGGATAGGCGGAGTCGAGTGTGGTGATCGAGGCATAAATCCCGGTGACTGAGCATTAGGCGTCGGCAATGTCACAGCTTTTCTCCACTAGGCGTGCTTAAAGGCCAAACTAATCTCAAGATGGCATCTAAAATAAACGCGCTACAAATAACTGAACTGACTTTTCTTCTCTAATAATTGTAGCCAATGGATGAGAAGAATCAAGGGAAGCATGACTAATGGGCAAATGATCAACTGCTTAACAGTCCCAAAAGCATGCTAACGATACGAGCCGTAGCTCCCCAAATACGGTAGGAGCCATAATCATAGAAATAGACCGTGCGCATCATACCACCACGCATCCACTCTTCAGTATGCGCAATCAATGGATCGGCAAGTCCCTGCAATGGAACAAGAATAATCTCCGCAACTTCGCTTGCTTGTAAGTGTAATACACCAAGACCCCGTGGTAAAAATGCCACCACCGGCGTAATCAAGAAATTGCTCACAACCGTGAATACGGGTGATAGAACGCCAATCACCTCTATGCGAGTCGGGTCTAATCCAATCTCCTCTTGAGCTTCCCGCAAAGCCGTCATAACCACTGAAATATCTGAGGCATCAACAGAACCACCGGGAAAAGCAATTTCACCACTATGTGAACGCAACGTGCTAGCCCGGCGGATAAATGCAAGGTACGTTTCTCCATGCTCTTCAAAAAGAGCCAGCAATACCGCTGCTTTACGAGCATTAGGTCGCTGCCCCTCCAGCGCATCCGTCAAACTCTCAGCGCGTTCCACCGGCTCCAACCGCTCCCGCAAAGCCGCAATAACTTCTGTAGTATTCCGTAAATCCATGTTCCAATTGTAGCACAACCGACCCTGCAAGTAGGACACTCGCGTCTACGTCTATCGTGAGCCAATTCGTGTATAGTAGGGGCATCCCTTGCGGATGCTCTGGTGTATGCACTACTACCCGATCCTTCTCGAACCCTTTGGTACCACTTGCCCATCTGTGATACAATATGGCAGATAATAAAACATCGGCGGAATTTGCCAAAAGGTTGTGTATTGTCTTGCATTCACCTGCTGCATTTGGTATAATTAGAGCATCGAGTGGGGGTTTACTGTGCTCAGGCTCTTATTATGTCCATATCACGGCTTCTCTGTCTGCAAGCATTCTCTTAATTTGACAATTTTGTAGAGCAAGAACAGTCGTAGGTACTAGCTCAGTCTCTTTCAAAGACGATTGAAGACGCGCAAGCAATTCCAGCCTAAGCAACCTCCTCCGATAAGCCAATGTCCATGAATGCATCCCCTGGTCCCGGTGTGCAGTCCTTTTCGTCATTTTCTGGCAGGATGAGCGCCCGAAACTACACGAAACGATGACCTACTAGCCAGGATGAGCGGGCGCAGAAAGATAGGATTGGCAAAAACCGTGGATCGAAGGGGGTATTTTACCCATGCAAGCACAACAGCACGGCGACCTTTCGACAAAGCCAGCGGCAAATTTTAATAGCGGGCGGGTACAGACGATGTTCGAAGAAAATGACCCGGAAGGGCAAAGCAACAACAACCCCGAGGAGATGGGTGACTTCAATGAGATGGCAGAGTTGCTGCGGGAATCTGCTAGCCCCATCAATATCAAACGCGGCGATGTCGTAGAGGGCGTAATCGTGCGGATAGACCAGGATGAGATCCTGGTCGATATTGGCCTCAAATCTGAAGGCGTCCTCTCAACAAAAGAACTTCCAGCAACTGGATATGGCTCGTTCAGTGAATTGCATCTCAACGATAAGGTGCTCGTGTATGTCATCCAACCAGAAACACTCGATGGACATGCACTGCTTTCACTTAAACGAGCTAACGCGGAGCGGCAATGGCGTATCGCTGAGCAACAATATCGTGACGGCGAACTGCTCAAGGCACGCGTCATCGACTACAACAAGGGTGGCCTGATCGTCGATGTCTCCGGCATTCGTGGCTTCGTGCCAATCTCACAGATTCTCAACCTCAAGCGCGAGGAAGTAGCTTCCGGTGGTGATAACCAGGAGACGGCAGCCAAACTTCAAAGCATGAAGGACAAGGAACTGCAACTCAAGATTATCGAGATCAACCGCGCACGCAACCGTTTGATCCTTTCCGAACGCCTCGCGGTGCAGGAATGGCGGCAACGACGGCGCGAAGAACTGCTCAACGAGTTACGGCCCGGTGAAGTACGGCGTGGCATTGTGAGCAATCTCGCCAACTTTGGTGCCTTTGTCGATTTGGGAGGTGCAGATGGATTGGTGCACATCAGTCAATTAGCCTGGAGCCGCGTCAATCATCCCAGCGAAGTCCTGCATGTCGGCCAGGAGGTCGAAGTGCAGGTACTCAGCGTCGATAAAGATAAAAAGAAGATTGCCTTATCAATCAAGCGGGCTGAAGTAGATCCCTGGACAACAGTGGAACAACGCTACACACCCGGTCAGGTGGTCACCGGCGTCATTACAAAGATCGCACCATTTGGAGCGTTTGCCCGTATCGAAGATGGCATCGAGGGCCTTATCCATCTCTCCGAGTTGACACCCGGGATGGATCCCAAAGCCAACCTGCATGAAGGCCAGCAACTCCAACTACGCATTCTGCGCATTGATGCAGAACGCCGTCGTCTGGGACTCAGCCTCCGTCAGGCCGACGAACTCGATGTCAAAGAGGCACCAGCAGAAACAGGTACGAAAAATCACACAGGTGATATAATAGGAATGTCATTGGAAGAGGTACCGGCACAGTCAGAAACTCCTTCCCAAGAAGGAGAGAAAGAGGGCAATGGCCCACGTCGTGAATCACGAAACGAACGCCGTGAGCGCCCTGATCGTGCCAACGAGAATCCACTTCTGAGTAACCTACCGTCAGGTGATGAGGGAGAGACAACAGCTATGGCTGAAGCATTTCGTGCGGCAGCCCGCCAGCGTTCTAAAGAGGAGACGGAGACATCCGAAGAGTAGACATTTAGTGCCTGCTTAAGAAGTTGTACCTGAACAGATGATCGCACGACCTCCTTGCTGCGTATACACTATTGTATACGCAGCAAGGAGGTCGATTGTTTCAACGTAAGCAAATAGTTATGCTAAAGAAAGTAGTGGAGTATTTCGTTTTCGATTATCAAGGAGGAGGCAAAGGATGAATGTGATATCCTTGACGCTGTTTGATGGGTGTTGTATCATGAAATGCATGGTTTACCTGAGCGACACAGAGGGCCGGGTTCCACCCTCTGCCACTGAAAGGGGGGTGACAAACAGGTGAACGACAGAGACAGATTTGACAAGTTTACAGAGCGGGCCAGGAAGGTCTTGAGCCTTGCTCAGGAGGAAGCCCAGCGCTTCCAACACAATTACATTGGCACCGAACATCTTCTGCTCGGACTAGTTCGTGAAGGTGAAGGTGTCGCCGCAAAAGTATTGAGTAACCTCGGCGTGGAGCTGAATAAGGTCCGCAGCGCCGTTGAATTTATAATTGGCCGTGGCGATCGTATCGTCTTGGGCGAGATTGGTCTGACTCCGCGTGCCAAAAAGGTGATTGAGCTAGCTGTCGATGAAGCTCGCCGCCTGAATCATCATTATATCGGGACAGAACACCTCCTGTTAGGTCTGGTACGTGAAGGTGAAGGTATTGCCGCCGGCGTCTTGGAGAGTCTGGGCGTCAATCTGGAAAAGGTGCGCACGCAAACAATCCAGGTGCTGAGCCAATCTGGCGCTCCACATGAGCGTGATGCCAAGCATTCTAAAACCCCCACCATTGACCAGATGGGTATTGATCTCACTGCTGCCGCTCGTGCCGGGACACTTGATCCCGTCATTGGTCGCCATCAAGAGATTGAGCGAGTCATTCAAATACTTTCTCGACGCAATAAGAACAACCCTGCACTCATCGGCGAGCCTGGCGTTGGCAAAACTGCTATCGTTGAAGGATTGGCTCAGCGTCTTATCGCTGGCGAGGTACCAGAGACATTAGCAGGCAAACGCTTGCTGACACTGGACGTTGGATCGCTCGTAGCTGGTACGAAGTACCGAGGTGAGTTTGAAGAGCGTCTGAAAAAGATTATCGAAGAGATCCGCAATAGCCGAGATTGCATCATCTTTATCGATGAAGTTCACACACTCGTTGGCGCTGGCGCGGCGGAAGGCGCAGTTGATGCTGCGAACATCCTCAAGCCTGCACTGGCTCGTGGTGAATTACAGTGTATTGGCGCAACTACGCTTGATGAGTACCGCAAGTATATCGAGCGCGATGCAGCCTTGCAGCGCCGCTTTCAGGAAGTCATTGTCCGCGAGCCTAGTATTGAGGAAACACTTGAAATCCTCAAAGGTATTCGTGAACGCTATGAGACTCACCACCGCTTGACTATTACTGATGAAGCGCTTAAAGCGGCTACTGACATGGCAAGCCGTTACATCACCGACCGGTTCATGCCTGACAAGGCTATTGACCTGATCGATGAAGCGTCCAGCCGTGTTCGCATGCAGAACTCACTCGCTCCCCTCAACCTCAAAGAGGCCATGAAGGGACTCGAATCAGTGCTGCGCGAAAAGGAGCAGGCGATTCAGCAGCAAGAGTATGAACTGGCTGCCGAATTGCGCGACCGCGAGGTAAAGCTGCGCGACCGCATCGCCAAACTGGAGTCAGGTTGGCACCGTGAGCGCGGCAGTGAGAAGCCTTCAGTCGGTGAAGAGGAAATCGCCCAGATCGTCTCGATGTGGACCGGTATCCCCGTCATGCGCATTGCTCAGGAGGAGTCGCAGCGCCTACTTCAAATGGAAGATGCCCTACACGCCCGTGTCATAGCCCAGAACGAGGCGATTGAAAAGATTTCCCGCGCGGTGCGTCGTGCCCGTGCCGGCCTGAAAGACCCCAAGCGGCCTATTGGATCATTCATCTTCATGGGCCCAACCGGTGTTGGTAAGACCGAATTGGCGCGTGCGCTTGCCGAGTTTATGTTTGGCAGTGAGGAAGCGCTCATCAAAATCGACATGTCAGAGTTCATGGAGCGCCATGCGGCTGCACGCCTGGTTGGTGCCCCTCCCGGATATGTCGGCTATGAAGAGGGTGGTCAACTCACCGAGGCTGTCCGCCGCAAGTCCTATAGCGTGATCCTGCTCGACGAAATCGAGAAGGCTCACCCCGATGTCTTCAACATGCTGCTCCAGATTCTAGAGGACGGCAAGTTGACCGACGCCAAGGGACGTACGGTAGACTTCCGTAACACTATCGTCATTATGACCTCGAACGTCGGCGCAGCCCTTTTGAACAAAGAAGCCTCCATTGGCTTTAAACAGTCCAAAGACAGGGCCAAAGCCAACCAGAGCGAGTACGAGGCCATGAAGTCCAAGGTGCTCGGAGAACTGAAGAACACCTTCAAGCCTGAGTTCCTGAACCGTATCGACGAGGTGATCGTCTTCCATTCGCTGCGCATCGAAGAGATGTACTCAATCGTCGACCTGCTGCTGAATCGTGTTCGTGCACAATTGACCGAGCAACAACTGGAACTGGTCGTTCCCTCTGCTAGCAAGGATTACTTGATAGAAAAGGGTTTCGACGCCCAGTATGGCGCTCGTCCGCTGCGCCGCACTATACAGCGACTGGTTGAGGATCCGCTGGCAGAAGGCCTCCTGGAAGGTAAATTCCACCCAGGTGACCTGGTTGAAGCGGTCGTCATCGACGATGATCTCGTCTTGCAAGTGCGCAATCGTATCGAACAGTTGCCCGCCCCTGCCTCACCTGAAGCAGCCCTCTCGGCTGGCGGTGAAAGCAGTTCAGGCGAAGCAATCCAGGGATAAGTAATGCGGGGTGCGCTAAGCGCACCCCGCATTATGATACCTTAACGAGATTCTTCGTAGGGACCGATTTATCGGCCATGGAAGCCACATTACATATCCAGGTTCATTTATTAAAACTTTTCATATGCATAAAGGCCCCTGGTTAGAAATCCCCTAACCTTGTTTATGGTGATTATTAAAAAGACCTGATACTCTCATGCCAAAACCACGTACAAAATACATTTGCCAGCAATGTGGTGGCGAACAGAACAAATGGGTCGGAAAATGCCCCGATTGCGGGGCATGGAACACCTTGGAGGAAGTGGCAGAGTTGCCACAAAGCCCCGCTCAACAACGTCGCCAGGCATTGTTAGGCACCTCAACCATCGCCCAGGGCACACAATTTCCACTTGTCCTCCCCGAAATTAAACCACTTGCTCAGGAACGCATCTCCGTCGGCTATCCAGAAATGGACCGCGTACTCGGTGGTGGCCTTGTTGCGGGATCACTCACCTTGATTGGCGGAGAGCCGGGGATTGGAAAATCTACTTTGTTACTACAAGTCTCCGGCAGCATCGCTAAAAACACAGGCCCTGTACTCTACGTCTCTGGCGAAGAGTCGATTGAGCAGGTCAAAATGCGTGCCGAGCGACTCGACATTACCGGTGAGCGACTCTACTTGCTTGCCTCCATCGAGCTAGATGTGATCGCTGAGGCAATCAACCGCCTCAAACCCGCCTTCGTGGTCGTCGATTCCATTCAAACCGTGCTCTCCAGCCATATCACTTCGGCACCAGGGAGCATCAGTCAGGTGCGTGAATGCACACTGCAACTGATGCAACTGGCAAAAAGTACACTTACTCCTATCTTCATCATCGGCCACGTCACCAAAGAGGGTACAGTTGCCGGTCCCAAAGCTCTGGAACACATTGCCGATGCCGTACTGTATCTTGAAGGCGAGCGCTATCACACCTATCGCCTGTTGCGTGGCGTAAAGAATCGCTTTGGCGCAACCCACGAGGTAGGAGTCTTTGAAATGCATGGCGATGGACTTGTAGAAGTAGCCAATCCCTCCGCTATTTTTCTGGCCGATCGCTCTCTTGGCGCTACAGGCTCTGCCGTCGTTGTGAGCATGGAGGGAACGCGCCCCTTGCTTGTAGAAGTGCAGGCCCTGGTTACGCCCAGCAACTTTGGCAATCCACGCTGCACCACCAACGGTATTGAATACAGTCGCCTGCTGATGTTGCTCGCTGTCCTAACCAAAAGAGTCGGTCTGGCCGTTGGCAGCCACGATGTCTATGCAAACGTTGTTGGTGGCTTTACCCTCGAGGAACCCTCTATCGATCTGGGAGTAGCAACAGCCATCGCCTCAAGTTATCGCGAGAAACGTATCGCCCCCGATATGGCATTGATCGGTGAAGTTGGCCTCTCAGGCGAATTACGCGCAGTCAATCGCCTGGCCATGCGCGTCCGTGAAGCTGCCAAGCTCGGCTTCAAACGCTGCATCGTCCCAAAGGCCGGAGGGGGAACCCAGGTACGCGCTGAATTGGAAGGTTCTGGTCTGCCCGCCGATTTCGAAATTTTCGCATCCAGTTCGCTAGCAGTCGCATTAGAGGTCGCACTCCACTAAAAAGTCGTATATAATATAAGAGGAATCCTTTTTTGTGCAAGGACACATGGCACCCGCAAGGGGTGCCACTACCAACTACGGAATCATGCGATTCCAACGTAGGTTGGTAGTGGCAGGGCTTGCCCCTGCCATGCCGGTCGGAAACCGCTCGACGGAGAATTGTCACAACTATTGATTCCTCGGTTAGAACAGTGTATACTCTCTATTCGGCGTAGAAGAATTTTTACGGTCAAACGGGCGCGTCTCATGGTTCAGTACAGCAGGCCAGACAACAACATTTTGCAATTATCCTTTATCCTTATCATCATCTGTTCTGCCCGCATACTCTACCTCGCGTTGCCCTTCCCAGGTGCACAACAAACTACACACGCACCTTTTTGGAGGATGAAGGGATGTCTATCAAAACGAAGACCCGCATCATCGGGTTCATACTTGCCATTGGTATTGTCGTCGCTCTGTTCTTTTTGGATCGCTCAGAATTTCCTCAAGGCGTCACAGGCGTCTGGTGGGCGCTTGGTATCGGTGCTGGAAGTGCTCTGGTAGCCTTCATTATCGCGCCCTACGTCAGCGTTGTACCTTACCGTTGGATGCGCGACACTTCAGCAAGTGATCTCATCGCAGCAGTTATAGGACTCATCGTCGGACTCATTATCTCGGTACTACTCGGCATTCCGTTAGCAAATTTGCCAGCGAACCTTGGACATATCCTGCCCTTTGTGGCAGCAGGCGTTTTTAGCTTCCTGGGCGTGGCGCTCGCGGTCCAGCGTAAAAACGATATGGCGCACCTCTTTCAAAGTGGCTTCATGACGAGGAGAGGGCGTGAGCGTGAGCGCGAGCGTGAAGAGGAACGCAACAAAGAACGCAATAAGGAAGCCACCGCACTAGCACAACCATCTATGCCAATACTGCTAGATACTAGCGCTATCATTGATGGACGCATCGATGATATCAGCCGCACCGGCTTCATTTCCGGCACACTCCTCGTCCCTCGCTTCGTTTTGAATGAATTGCAGCGCATCGCCGATTCCGCTGATACAATGCGACGCAACCGTGGTAGACGCGGGCTAGAGGTACTCAACCGTCTGCAAAAAGAGTCTACCGTCCCCATCGAGATTACCGATGCTGATATAGACAGCGTCGCAGAGGTCGATGGGAAGCTTGTTGTGATGGCTCGTAACCTACACTGCCCCATCATCACCAACGACTTTAACCTCAACCGTGTTGCGGAGTTGCAGGGCGTCAAAGTCCTCAACATTAACGAACTGGCCAATGCCGTCAAACCTGTTCTATTGCCCGGCGAGGACCTTCCGATTCGCATCATGCAAGATGGCAAAGAACTTGGTCAGGGCGTCGGTTACCTCGATGATGGCACGATGATCGTCGTTGAAGGAGGACGCCAATTTATGAACATGACGATTGAAGTAACCGTGACCCGCGTATTGCAAACCGTTGCCGGGCGCATGATCTTCGCACACCCCAAACAAGGCAATACTGGCAGCATACCAACTCAATCGCCCACCAAACAAAAACAATATTGAGAAGGCAAGGCTAGCACATCATATGCAAGAGAGATCTGCCGCCATTATCACCGCCGCCGGTTCTAGCCGCCGTATGGGCGGACTTGATAAACTGTGGATACCGCTGGCAGGTCGTATCTCCCTTGCACGCACCATCGACGTATTTGACTCCTCTCCTTTAATAGAGAGCATTATCCTGGTGCTAAATCCTGAGCGCGTTACAGATGCCAGGGAACTCTGCCAGCATGAGGGTTGGAGTAAAATCTCCGCCATTGTACCCGGTGGTCCGCGTAGGCAAGACTCAGTTCGTATCGGCCTCGATACACTCGCAAATATAGCCCCAACCACTCGCTGGGTGATGATTCACGACGCCGCTCGACCACTTGTCACTCCGGCCATACTTGAGACGGGTCTAAAAGCCGCACAGGAACACTCGTCAGCCATCGCTGCCGTAGCCGTCAAGGATACCATCAAGCAAGTCCAGCAGGGAATCGTCCATGCTACGCTCGATCGTTCCCAACTGTACGCAGTACAAACCCCCCAAGTCTTTTCATTTCCACTTATCCACTCCGCCCATCATAGTCCAACATCCCAGGCGGATGTTACCGACGACGCTGCTTTGCTAGAGCGGCTGGGACAACCAATTGCCATCTTCCCCGGCTCATATACCAACATAAAGATCACCACCCAGGAAGACATACTGATCGCAGAAGCGCTTATACGAGGATCCACACCATCATGACAACACGCGTCGGTTTTGGTTACGATGTCCATGCCCTTACTCCCGATCGCCCGCTCGTACTGGGAGGCATCACCATCCCCTTTGAGCGCGGTCTCTCCGGCCATTCAGATGCAGATGCAGTTATACATGCTGTTGTCGACGCGCTGCTCGGCGCTGCAAGCCTCGGCGACATCGGCAAACATTTCCCCTCTAACGACCCTCGCTGGAAGGACCAGCCCAGCACGGTCTTCCTCGACTACGCTTATATATTGTTATGTCAATATCAATGGAGTATTGGCAATATCGATGCCACCATCGTCGCCGAACACCCAAAATTGGCTCCCTACATACAAGCCATGCGTACCCACCTGGCTGAGCACTTACATTTGGAGATTGAGCAAGTCAGCATAAAAGCCACCACTACCGACGGCCTCGGTTTCGCAGGCAAACAAGAAGGAATTGCCTGCTACACCGTCGTCCTGATCGAGAAATAACATAGCAAATCCCATCACAAAAAGACTATGATATCTAAAACGTAACTCTTACGGGGAGACAACAGCTTTGGCATCAACCATACACATCCTAGGCTTCACAGGCAGCTTGCGCAAAAAATCATACAACAGGGCCACGCTTCGTACTGCCAAGGAGCTAGTTCCGCCAGAAGCCGAACTAGAAATCGTTGAACTTGACGAGTTGCCCCTGTTCAACCAGGACTTTGAGAACGATAAACCAGAACCTGTACGCGCCTTCGAGGAAAAGATTCGCAAAGCAGATGCATTGTTTATCGTGACTCCCGAATTTAACTACTCGGTTCCAGGGGTGCTCAAAAACGCCATTGATTGGGTTTCCTGGCCATACGCAAAATCGGTAATCACAGGCAAGCCAACAGCGATTCTCGGAGCTGGTGGAAGAGTTGGCACCGCCCGTGCCCAATTGCATCTGCGCCAGATGCTCCAATACCTCGATGTGCCCGTCTTAAACAAGCCCGAAGTCTTCATCCAATACGCCTGGGAGAAATTTGATGATAATGGTAACCTGATCGATGAGACAACTCGTGACCAGATCAAAGGTTTACTAGAGGTCCTCGTGAAGTTTACCCGACGTTTCTCTCAATAACTAATCAGGAGTTAGCTTTCTGCTTTTGGCTCCTCTTTCTTTGCTTGGTCCTGCCCCTTCTGAGGGGTAGGAGTCAATAGCATCTGGACAGCTTGAGTCGTATTTAGAGGAATCCTTGGAATATTCTGTGTTACTTTTGATATTTCTTCCAGAGGCAACTCGGACATCACCTTATCTCTTGCCGCCTTAGCCTGACCCATACCCTTGCCAGCGCCTCGTGCAACTGATTGCAAAGACTTGGACCCTAAGAGTGCCAGCACAATGCCAAGGATCACCACCAGATCGACTATATGAAATCCTCCCATACCGACGTATGCCTCCTTTCAAATTAAGCTATGAATGGCTCAAATATATTTACGTTCTTTATCATACCATATTATACGTGCATTAGTAACAGAATGATTACCAAATCTTCCCTGTTTCGCTTCTGTTTACGTCAAAGACAACCGCTAAAAAAGAAAAACAGGGCGTTTACTTTCATAGAGAGTATACAAGAAGTCGTGAAGTGGCAGGATGGCTCAATGGCATCTTGTAAGGCTCCATTGAGCCATCCTGATCATTCGCGGTAGGAGGTATTCTGAGCCCAGGACTTCCCCCACACACCCCTTATCTGGGTACACCGGTCGTGTTTCCCCCAGGACAACGACCGGTCTCTTTTTTATTACTCAGACCGATGAAAATGGGGTACCTACTTACGGCTGTACCTTACGAAAGGCGTTCAGCAATGCGGCATACCAGTGACCGCTCTCCTTGATCACTCGGCGTTGGGTGGGATAGTCGATATACACCATGCCGAAGCGTTTGGCAAAGCCCTCGCTCCACTCAAAATTGTCCATCAGCGACCAGACAAAGTAACCACACAAAGGTGCCCCTTGCTCAATGGCCTCAGCACAGGCCGTGATATACGCGCGCAGATAGGCAACACGCCGGGGGTCACTGACCATGTCACCACCATCCCAGCCGTCGGGAAAAGCAGCACCGTTCTCAGTCACATAGAGCTTGCCCACCGGGTAGTCGCGTCCCACATTAACCAGCAGATCGCGTAGGCCATTCGGGTAGATCTCCCAGCCCATGTCGGTATAGCAAGCATTGGGCACTGGCGCGACACCTTCAATGCGATCGGCCAGCGGTTGCGTCTGGACCCCACGCACCAGGATACGAAAATAGTTATTCACCCCCAGAAAGTCCAGCGGAACCGAGATACTATCCAGGTCGCCCTCCTGGATCGGCGGCGGATTGAGCGCCATATATTCAAAGAGCCGCTCAGGATAGGCACTGCGATAGATTGGATCAAGGAACCAGCCGTTGATAAATGCATTCGCGAGTTCCACGTCACGTGCCGTCTCAGCTCGTTCGTCGGTGCTATAGATCTGGTTCAGGACAAGGGTAATCCCCACCTGCGCGCTGGACGGTAAATGGGCACGCATCCTTGGCACGGCCAAGCCATGTCCCAACAGGAGGTGATGAGCTGCATTGATGGCCGCCTGGCGGTCTCTTATGCCGGGCGCGTGTATGCCGATCCCGTAACCCAGGTAAGCGCTGCACCACGGCTCGTTGAGTGTAATCCAGTTCGCGACGCGGTCCCCCAGTCGCCGGGTTACAATCTCAGCATACTCGGCAAAAGCATAAGCCGTAGTACGATTGAGCCAGCCACCGATCTGCTCCAGCGACGAGGGAAGATCCCAGTGATAGAGCGTCACAAAGGGCTTTATACCTTTCGCTAACAGCGTATCCACCAGGCGATCATAGAAATCCAGGCCGACCAGATTGATGGTGCCACGCCCCTCGGGCAAGATACGCGGCCAGGCGATCGAGAAGCGATACGCGCCCAGGCCAAGTCGCACCATCAGGTCGGTATCTTCCTCGATCCGGTGGTAGTGGTCGGCTGCTACCTCGCCACTGTGGCCCTGATAGACTCTGCCAGGCGTGTTTGCGAAATCGTCCCAGATGCTGGAGCCACGGCCATCCTCGTGGACCGCACCCTCAATTTGATAAGAGGCAGTAGCAGCACCCCAGAGGAAATGCCTGGGGAATCTCCTGGCCAGGTCTGTCTCGATCTGAGTCTGGATTGACGTCTTGGGAGTAATACTCATGTGTTCTCCTATTCGTTTCTACGCATTTGTCTGCACCACCACCATTAGCCCTTGACACTGCCCGCACTCAGTCCACCACGCCAGAAGCGTTGCAGAACAACACAGCCGGCCAGTAGCGGTATCGAGGAGATTAATGCCCCGGTGATGATCAGACCGTAGAGAAACTTTGTAGTGCCAGATGTCGTCACATTCCAAGTCTGTAAGCCGACTGTGATCGGAAAGAGCTTCTCATCGCTGAGCATGACCAGGGGCAGAAAGTAGTTGTTCCAGATGGCTACGAACTGGAAGAGGAAGATCGTCACGAGCGCCGGAATCATCAAGTGCAGCGCGATGGTAAAGGTCCGATACTCGTTCGCCCCATCGATGCGTGCTGCTTCCAGCAGTTCATCAGGCACCGCTGCCGACGCATAGATGCGTGAGAGATACACACCGAATGGACTGACGAAGCTGGGCAAGAGCACCGCCCAGTAGGTGTTGGTCAGCCCCACCCCACTCATCATCAGATACAGCGGCAGTGCGAGCGCGGTCGTGGGTACTAGGATGGCTCCTAAGACAAGTGAGAACATCAGGTTGCGCCCACGGAAGACATATTTGGCCAGGGCATAGCCGGCCATCGTTGAGAGCCAGGTGCCGACCACCGCCCCTACTCCTGCGTAGAGCAGGGTGTTGAGCAGCCAGCGCAAAAAGATGCTGTCCTGATAGGTGAACAGTTGCCCCAAGTTGCTGAAGAGATTAAAGTTTGGGGCGAACCAGAGCCCGAAGGTGCCGAACAAGTCGCCCGCGTTCTTCGTTGAGGAGACGATCAACCAGAAGTAGGGTACCAGAGAGTAGACTGTGAAGAGGCACAGCACGGTCATGGCTGCGATACTCTCCAAGTTGAATCGACGAGGGCGCTGCTGCCTCGCGGTTACCAGTTCTCGGGCGGTTGGTATCGGCACGGACGCGGTTTGTTGACTCATATTGCTATACTCCTGCTTGTCGTCGGGTGATATGTAAGAAGCCGAAGGAGAGCACGCACGTCACCAGGGCCAGTATCACGGCGATCGCTGCGCCATAGTAGTAGTTGTTGTTGCTAAAGGCGGTGTAGTAGTCATACAGGTTGGGTGTGTAGGAAGTGGAAATGTTGTTGGAGATGGTTGAGAGGACCTGCGGCTCATTGAAGAGTTGCAAGGTGCCGATGATGGAGAAGATGCAGGTCAGGATCAAGGCTGGGGTCACCAGCGGAATTTTGATGTGCCAGGCAATCCGCCAACCCGAGGCCCCATCCAGGCGTGCTGACTCATAGAGTTCGGTCGGAATGGCTTGTAAGGCCGCGAAAATGATCAGCATATTGTAGCCGGTCCAGGCCCAGGTCACGATATTGGCAATCGACCACAGCACCGCCTGTGGACCCAGGAAATCAGGCGTACCCAGACCCAGCCCACTCACACCTTTGACGATTGGGCTCAGTCCCGGATCGTAGAGATAGCCCCACAACAGTGCAGCGATGATACCGGGGATAGCATACGGGACAAAGAAGACCAGACGGAAGAAAGGCTTGAAGCGCACCACCGTTGAGTCCAACAGCAAAGCTAAAAGCAGCGCTAAGCCCAACATGATCGGGACTTGCACAATGCCATAGAGCAGAACCCTGCCCACACCTGTGAAGAAGTTAGGATCATGTATGGCTTGCAGATAGTTGCTCAACCCGTTGAACTCGACAGTCGGTGCTCCCAGCCCGAGTCCGCTCCGCTGAGAGCGGAACAAGCTCTCATAGATCGCATAGAGAATAGGCGCGATAAAAAAGAGCAGGAACAGCAGCCCAAAAGGCAGGAGAAATAGATAGGGCGTCAACTCGCGACGACGCCAAAACCTGGGTGATTTTCCTACACTAGGGGAGAGTGATGTTACTGACTCAAGAGCCATATGTACATGCTCCTCTCTAGAATGAAACACTCCTTACAAATCTTCCTGAGAGACCTATGAAGGAATGCCGTTTACCAGTTCTTTACAAGTACACACTTGAGGGGTAAGCCTCTCTCGACTGGAGAGGGACTCACCCCTGTGGTGCCTCATTTGCTCGACAGAGGTCCGGGCAGAAGCGTCGCCGACGCGGCATCCTGCTCAGACTCTGGTATCTCAGGGACTGACGCTGAATCCCTGTGATTTCATGAAGGTAATGGTACTCTGCTGCACCGCATTCAGGGCATCGCTCAGGGTCCCCTGACCATTCACCGCGTTAGCGAAATCATTCCCCATATCCGAATAGACCTGGTTCATGGTTGGCCCCCAGACGAAGTTTTCATTCACCTGTGTGGCACCCTGCTTGAACACATCATTGATCACCTGATTGCCAAAGAAGGGCAGTGGGCTGTTGATTGTGGACGAGCTTAAGGAGGACAGCAAGGCTGGATATGCCCCACCCCCCGTAAACTCCTGTTCGGCACTCTGTTCGTTGTTACTGATCCACTCGGCAAACTCGGTGGCCTGCTGGGGATGCTTCGTATCCTTAAACACCACGGTGGTGGATCCGCCCCAATCGCCATCAAGGGTTCCACCGGCCTGCCACTGTGGAAGCGGGGCGACCCGCCAGTCCCCAGAGCTTTGCGGGGCATTTTGTTCAATGATACCAGCGCCCCATGCACCTGTTAACCAGGTGGCCAATGTTCCTGTCTGCAGGTCATGGTACCACCCATTCGTGAAATCCGTCTCGGTCTTCACCAACTTCTTGCTAAGCAGATCTTGCCAGTATGACGCGACTTGCAGGGTTGGAGCGTCATTGATGGATACGTTCCAGGATTGACCATTGATACCGAACCAATGGGCACCCGCTTGCCAGGCGTACCCAGAGAACTGTCCTGGGTTCTTGGGAGGAAAGTCGGTGATGTATTCATTGGGATTGGCAGTGTGCAATTTTGCTGCATCATCCGCATATTGGGCCCAGGTGGTGGGTACGGGGAGATTATACTTCTTGAAAACGTCAGCCCGGTAGAACAGGGCCATGGGGCCGCTATCCTGTGGGATAGCGTAGATGGCGTTCCCGAGGGTCACCTGGGGCCACGTCCAACCCGCAAACTGACTCTTCACAGAAGCAGCGCCGTAGGGAGCCATATCGAGAAGTCCACTTGTCGTCTCAAAGGTCGGCAAGAGCTGGTACTCGATCTGGGACACATCTGGCGCATTATTGGCTTTGATGGCCGTGAACAATTTGTTGTATTCAAGGGGACCGGCTCCTACATTGACCCAGTTGACGTGGATGTTAGGATGGGACTGGTTGAAAAGCGCTACCTGCTTATCCATATTCGGTATCCAGGCCCAGTAGGTCAAGGTCACCGGACCAGTGGATGTACCGCTGCTCCCCGAACTGGAGCTACCACCACAAGCGGCGAGGGGAACCATGAGTATGAGCGCAACGGCGACGAAGGTAAACCCGGATGCAAAGCGTCGCAGCCATGGGAAAGAGGAGAAAAGCTGCATCGTCTGAAACCTCCTTTGGATCTGTAAATAAGAACATAACAGTTCTCCTCTCTATTCGATCTAGAGAGGTCTACCTACCAGACACTGGTCTCAAAACTGAAGTCATTGCTGAGCCGAAATTTTTGTCGCTTGGTGTGTTTATTCCTCTTAGGACCTCCTATCTCTCTGTCTACGCGAGTCACCGCTGGCCATTGAGCCAATATATCCCAAGATGCTCAGAAGAATTGGCTCAAAGCAGAGCTGCCGATATTTTACGAAATCGATATCTCTCTTATAAGTATCAATATACTGATTTTGGAAGTGGTTGTCAAGGCCATTTTCGTGATTTACTGACTTTTTCGTTATAATCCTATAAAAAGATCGCGAAAGGGCATTGTTTCGGCTCTTGATGTGCTATAATAGATCGAAAGTTTCTGAAAATTTGGAGGATATACTGATGGCAAAGAGGCATAGTACAGATGGGCGCCCAACCATCGCGCGGATTGCACAAATTGCAGGAGTCTCGGTGCCAACTGTCTCGAAGGTCTTGAATGGCCGTATGGATGTGTCCATACCAACCCGCGAACGAGTGGAGCAGGTGATTGAGGAATATGGCTTTGTGCGCAATCGTGCGGCCCGCGCTTTACGTAAGGGAAAAACCGGGTTGGTGGAACTGATCTTACCACGCCTGGGCGACGAATATTTTCTGCCGATTTTAGAGGGAGCGGCTCAAGTACTGTTCGAGGCCGGGGTTCGCTTGGTGATGACCCCGACCAATTACCGATCCGAAGAAGAGGTGCGATGGATCGATACGGTCACCGATCACTCCACGGATGGTATCCTCGTGGTCCTTCCATCCGAGGGAGTTATCGAGCATCTCGAACGCTCGGGCGTACCTTTCGTACTCATTCATAACCAGGGTGGCCTGCTGTCTACAGCGCCTTCGGTGAGGATTACCAGTTGGGAGGGTGGCTTTGTTGCGACCAATCACCTGACCAACCTTGGGCACCGGCGAATCGCCTATATCGGCAAAACCGCTCCGGCGCGGGATGCGATCGAGCGCATTGCTGGCTATCGTGCAGCTCTGGACGCGGCCAATCTGCCAATTGACCCACAGTTGCAGTGCGACGGAGCCTTTACAGAGGCCGATGGCTATACGGCGACCAAAACCTTGCTTAAGCTGCAGGAGCCACCTACGGCAATCTTCGCCGGCAACGATCGTCAGGCCGCAGGTGTCTACCGGGCACTCCATGAACTCGGCATAACCGTGCCAAGCGAAATGAGTGTGATTGGTTTCGATAACCTTCCCTTCACCGAACTACTCAATCCTCCCTTGACCACAGTGCATGCGCCGCGACTGGAGCTGGGGCGCACAGCAGCGGCAATGGTACTTCGTCTGATCAATGGGGAACCGCTAGAAATGACCCGCGCCGTGCTCCCCACGGAGTTTATCGAACGCCAGTCCTGTCGGCCGCTATCGATGTAAATACGAATCACTCCATACCCTTCGCCAATGCTTGCCCTTCAGCCGCCATGGGTAAGTTTACAACCCTCTCCAGAAAAGGGATCGCACAAGACCACAATACTTCAGGTTTTTGCTAAATGTTTAATTTTTCGATAATTTACGAAAAACTCGAATAGAATCTAGCAAAACTCATCCTAAATCCGCGTTCTAAATCGCGTCATCTGCTCTCAGAACCGCGTATCATCCGTCAGGTATTTCGGATCCGAATTCATCTGGTCTCGAAGCAAGTAAACAGCTTGCTTATAGTTATTAATATCCTCGTATTTGGATTGGAAAGCCCTGATTGACCATCGCGATGTCCTGCAAACCAGGCATCTACCCCATAAAACTGTTGGCTCGCCTGTATTACCTGGATATCCCAACTCAAATCCTGGTTGAGAGTAACTCCCGTATTGTAGTCGCTAGACGTAAGGCTCTGATACTGCGGTACCGAGGATCGAAACATATACCAGTTCTGCTTAAAGATACCAAAGTTCGCGGAGTCGTCGGATTTGTTGTCACCATAGGGATAGCAGTCTGCCTGCATCGTATCGGTTTCAAGCATAGCAACAGCCATGTCAAGAACGGTACCACCACATTGTGAGATTGCTTTCTTTCGAGCACCAAGTCCAGGCACTGTGTAGCTGCCACTCGATCCCGGTGGCTCTGTTGTTGTTGCCATCTGAGCCTCCAATAATAAGCTAGGCCATTGGGCGTGTACAGTCCACTATACTTGAGTGCTATGATTGCTATTCGTGAATGAGAGCAAGCCAAATCATGCTCTCTATAAGGTCGATTTGCTTTCACTTGTTGAAGCACACAGCATAGTTCTATTCTCTACTATACAATGCATAGTAACATGAAACAAGGTCCATGGGAATACACGCAATGTTCTTCTCAGGAGGGAGAAATCGATGTCAATCGCACAATATCTACAAGCCGCTCCAAAGGCAGAATTGCACATTCACTTAGAAGGCGCTATCCAACCCGCCACTGTACTCACTCTCGCACAGCGCAACAAGATTTCATTACCAATCAAAACTGAGGAAGAACTGCGACAACGCTTCATCTACCGCAACTTTGACCATTTCATTGAAACCTTTGTCATGGTAACTCAATGTCTGAAAACTCGTGAGGACTATGAGCAAATTGCCTACGAACTTGGTGCAGAGATGGCTCGCCAAAATGTTCGCTATGCCGAAGTGACCGTGACGCCCAGCACACACTACCTGCTCGGAGTTCCTCACGACGTGTACTTCACAGGTATCCAACAAGGCAGAGCACGCGCATACAAGGATTTCAACGTCGAGATAAATTGGATCTTCAACATCGTACGTAAATGGATCGACCCAACTCGTACTCATCCTATGGCAGATTATGTGACCGACGTAGCAATCGAAGGCAAAGATGACGGTGTCGTAGCGCTCGGACTGGCTGGTTCAGAATCTGGCGCACCTCCCGAACCCTTTGCACCCTGGTTCGAGCGAGCTCGCAATGCTGGATTACATAGCGCACCCCACGCCGGGGAAATGGCAGGGCCAGAGAGCATCTGGGGAGCGCTCTTCGCACTTGGAGCCGAGCGCATTGCACACGGGGTACGCGCCATCGAGGATCCATCCCTGGTGAATTATCTCGCGCAGCATCACATTCCGCTCAACATCACCCCAACCAGCAACATCTGCCTGGGTGTCTATCCCAGTTATGCAGCCCACCCATTGCCACAGTTACACGCCGCTGACATCCCAATCACGATCAGCACCGATGACCCACCGCTCTTCGACACAACCCTTAATAAGGAAGTAGCCCTTCTAGCAACTCACTTTGACATGGATATTGCTGCTATCGACGAGATTCTCCTAAATAGCATTCGATACAGCTTCCTTCCAGAGCCGTATCGCCAGGAATTGGAGGAAGCATTTCGGGCCAAATTGATCACCTTGAAGACAAAATATCTCACAACTTAATCACTCATCTGGCACCGAAGATAACGCAATGCGAAATGGAAAGAGCTTCGCGTCCATCACGCCCTTGCTCACTGCTGGATCAGCATTCATTAAGGCAAGTGCTTCCTCATCTGAGTTTGCTTTGAAGATGGCGATGCCCATAGTATCTTTATCCGTGGTGAGAGTGCGCCCGACCAGGATCATAATCCCTTCATCAGTGAGCCGTTGGAGATAGGCAAAATGCTCTCCTATAATCTCCATCTCCTCCGAAGTTGCACCCTCCGTTAGCATCTCAAGCCGGGTAGGCTGGATCCTATACAGATATTGCCTAACTTCCGTCATACTTCCTCCATAGCTGTCACGGAGAAACCTCATTCAGGCGACGACGCAGAAAAGCCCGTTCACGCTCGTTCTGGCATAATTCAAGAGCCCGAACATAAGCAACGGCTGCCTCATCCAATCGTCCCGCACGCCGCAATAGATCAGCACGGGCGGCATGAAATAAGTAATAATCGTGCAGCTCTTTCTCCAATTCCGGTTGATTCAGCACCGCCAGCCCAGGCAGGGGACCATCTGCCATCGCTATGGCTACCGCCCGATTCAGCTCAATCACAGGCGAAGGCATCATTTTCATGAGTCCTCTGTACAGTGCAGCAATTTGTGCCCAATCTGTATCCTCAGGACGTTTTGCCTGGGCATGCAGAGCGCTAATCGCCGCTTGCAACTGGTAAGGGCCAGGTCGCCTCATATTCAAGGCCCGTTCTAAAAGTGATAGGCCCTCCTGTATCTCATTCTGATCCCAGAGCGAACGATCTTGCTCTTCCAGCAGCACCAACCCTCCCTCCGACCCCACACGCGCCTTACTCCTCGAATCATGCAACAGCAATAATGCGAGCAAACCCAGCGCTTCTGGAATCTGGCGGTACAGCCCCTCCTCGGCCAATAGCATCACCAGTACTCGGGCCAGTCGAATCGCTTCTTCACACAGTTCCCGTCGAATCAACTCGTTTCCAGATGAGGCTGTATATCCTTCATTAAAAATAAGGTAGAGAACGCAAAACACTGCTTCAAGACGTTCTTCCAGCAGATCATTTGGCGGCACACGGTACGGAATGCCAGCATCCCGTATCTTACGCTTGGCTCGTACCAGGCGCTGGGCCATCGTTGGCAGTGGAACGAGAAAGGCATTGGCAATTTCGGGAGTGGATAACCCGCCGAGCGTATGCAGTGTGAGCGCAACCTGTGCCTCCATTGCCAGAGCTGGGTGACAACAAGTAAACATCAACTTTAGCCGCTCATCAGGGATCGCACGATCCTCCATCTCTTCGCTTCCTCCCTGCTCTTCCTGCTCAACCAGTTCCTGCATCAGAACCTGTTTGCGTGCCAGAGTATTCGTGCGGCGCAAGCGGTCGATAGCCTTGTGTCGCGCAGTAATAGTAATCCATGCACTCGGATTGCGGGGGACACCCTCTCGTGGCCAACGTTCAAGCGCCACAAGCATAGCATCCTGCAGCGCATCCTCCGCCAGCTCAAAATCCTTTATAGAACTAATGAGCGAAGCAAGAATGCGGTCAGCTTCCTTGTGAAAGGTATCTGCCACAATCCGGTGTATTGCGTCCATTTCCCTCTACTGGTTTTGCTCAAATTCCATGACCGGTCGAATCTCGATGGATCCATAAGCCGCCCCAGGAATCTTAGCTGCAAGCTCAATCGCCTCATCAAGGTCTTTACAATTGAACTGGTAATATCCGCCAAGCTGTTCCTTCGTTTCGGCGAACGGGCCATCCGTTGTCAATATTTTACCATCCCGCACCCGTACAGTCGTCGCGGTATTGGTAGGCATGAGAGCTTCTCCGCCCTGTACCTGAGCGCCTAGCCTCTTCAGTTCATCTCCGAAGGTATTATAGGCTTGATATATCTCTGCCTGTTGTTCCTGGCTCATCTGAGCATCAGCCACTTCATCAGTGTAGATCAGCAATAAGTAGCGCATTGAATTCCCTTTCTGACTAGCAAAAGTTTTTGTGGGTGATCCATCTCACCCATCTATTAAAACGACGAATGGGGCTTAAGTAAATCGACAGCTTTAGCAGTAAAAACGAGGGAAATTTCGAAAAGACAACATTAACGAGGAATGCTCACATGAACACACGTCCCTTGTCCCGGGGAACTCTTAATAGTGAAGCTTCCATTCACCTGCGCTGCCCGTTCCTGCATTGAGCGCAAACCAAAATGCCCAGGAAATGAACCTGCCGGATCAAAGCCTCTCCCATCATCACGTACTTCAAAGATGATCTCGTGTTCCAGCTCTATCAGTCGAATTACCACAGTCCTTGCACGCGCATGCTTGACAATATTGTGGAAAGCCTCTTGTGCGATCCGATACAGAGCCTGTTTCATCTCAAGAGAGACATCCGGTTCACCGTTCAACTCTGCCTCAACCGTCAGCTTATACCGAGCGCGTAAAACCGCCACTTGCCTCTGCAGAGCGGCCACCAGTCCTTCCGTTGCCAGTGACTCTGGGCGCAGTTCGAAGATAAGCGCGCGCATCTCCGCAAGTCCTGCCTCGGCAAGTGTAATCACATACTCAGTTGAGGCCAAAGCCTGTTCACGCTCACTGCTCTCCAGCGCTTCATGAGCAGTTTGAGCACCAAGCCCAATCGCATAGAGCGCCTGCGAGACCGAGTCATGTAACTCGCGGGCAAGTCGTTGCCGCTCTTGCAATGCCGCGAGTTCCTGCGCCTGTTCATAAAGCACACGTAGCTCGCGTTCACTGCGTCTCGCTTCCTCCGCACGTCGTCGCAATGATACAGCCAACTGGCCGGTAATGATAGCCGTAGCCAGGAAGACAACCAGCGTCATCAGATCTTCAATTGTGATGACGACAAATGTATACGTAGGCGAAATCAGAAAGAAATCAAAAGCCAGCACAGCCAGCAGCGAAGCCAAGATAGCAGCATAGAGACTACGCGTACTGGCTAAGGCTAAGATCACAAGCAGATAAACAAACGAGATGGTAGGGATTCGGGGATAAAGATGAACGACAGCGATGATGGCGGTAACCAACGCCACCCCTGCAATAGCCAACAAGCTATCGATGATGTAGCGTCTCCAATGTGATGCCGAGATCTCGTGTTGCGAAGAAAACCGTTCAACTTGCTTCATCACCCACTCCCATTCTCATCCTGCTCAAACAGTTACTAAGCGCACTTGGTAATAGCAGCACAATCTCCATGTCCTTCTTCAATGAAGTTCTTGATTGAAGACCAGCCCAAGACGTTGCGCCGACAAAACCGCCTGTGTACGGCTCTGTACCCCCAGTTTCGCCAGAATATGCCGCACATGCGTCTTAACCGTATCCTCAACAACATGCAAGTGACGTGCGATTTGTTTATTCGACTGCCCCTGGGCAAGCAAACGCAGTACCTCCGTTTCCCGCTCGGTCAATGGCTCCGGCAGTTCAGATGCTCGTACTTCTCGCATTAGATACGCCGAAGCCTGAGGAGAAAGCTGAACCTGCCCCGCAGCCGCGGCTTTGATCGCTCGCCGTAGTTCGGAAGCTCGCGTATCCTTAAGCAGATAACCAATTGCCCCCGCCTTCACTACACCAACGACCGAAGCACTTTCCAGCACACTTGTAAGCGCGATGACCTCCGTTTCTGGCAGTTCCCGGCGGATAATTTCCGTTGCAGTAATCCCATCCATCACTGGTAAAAGCAAGTCCATCAACACTACATCGGGATGCAGTTCTCTCGCCAACTGCACCGCCTCCTGACCATCAGCCGCCTCACCCACTACGGCTAGTTCCGGGTCGCGTCCCAGGAACATCCGCAATCCCTCACGTACAACGCTATGATCGTCAGCAATCAACACACGAATCACCATCGGCCCTCCTCCTTTCGAGTGAGAACGTTCTCCCACCAAAGAAGTATGCCATGTTCACTCTCTTGAGCGATTTGATAAGAAACGCTTCGCTTTATACTGTACCTGTCCCTTGAAAGCACTATGGAATGTATTTGATGTGTATAGTGTGTCGGCATGAGTTCACCAAGTTCCAGTGTATCACAGAGATACGTCCAAACACCACCACATCAAGATACTAGATATTATCTATAAGGAGTAAACAACATGGTTTCATCTTCTCCACGTTCTTCATCGTTCGTGAAGCGCTATCAGATACCCATCTTCTTCGTTCTGGCCTACCTCCTAACATGGTTGGTCTGGGGCAGTCAAATTGCACAGCAACATGGATGGTTATCTTTTCACATTCCCGATACCCTTGCATACTGGGCCCTCACCATCTCAGTGCTCATTGTAGCAAGTCTGGCTGGTGGCAAGGACGCGATTTTGGATATTGTACGCCGCATCTTTCGCTGGCGCGTCGGCATCCAGTGGTACGCCCTTGCCCTCCTTGTGCCGGTCGTACTGGTGGTAGTCCCTGCTGTTGTCTACTGGCTCTTCGGCGGCCATGTTCCCATCAGTACCTATATGACACCATTTGGGGCGCTCATCTATGCTATCACGTTTGGGCCTGTCTCGTGGCTAACTGAAGAAACAGCGTGGCGAGGTTTTGCCCTGCCGCGTCTACAGGTGGGACGAAGTGCTTTAACCGCCAGCCTGATTCTCGGACTGCTCTGGGGCATATGGCATACCCCGCTGTTTTTTATCGCGGGTACCGGGCAGTCTACATGGCCCTATGTAGGATTCTTGCTCTTCACGCTCGCCGAAAGCGTGCTGACTACCTGGATCTTCAACAACACACGAGGCAGTGTGCTGCTGGCAAACATCTTCCACATCGCCTCGAATATCACCCTTTCCTTCTTTGGCATATTGTCTGGCAGCATGGTTCTCTTCTGGCTGGGCGTCGTTGTCTACCTGATCGCCGCGATTATCGTGGTACTCGTGGCAGGTCCTGCACACCTCATGAGAGGGAAACCTGGGGACGAATCCGTGCTCGTTCCTCCAGGTTACGTTGCAAAAGAAAGCCTTGCTTTATAAAAAGCCCTTGCAAGGAAGAGGGCTCAAATCTTCCTGTGGGTAGTAATTATGGCACTGGCTGCACCCTTATCCTCTGGTCAACTGTGATCGGAACACTTCTGCAAGTTCGTGCAAGGCTCCACTAGATAGAGGTTAGTTATGGCAATTGCTGAGAAAACATCACAGCGTGAACCAGATATATATGAAGACGCTCTTCATGAAAGAGGCACAGATACAACACGCATACAAGCCCTAAGCGATGCCGTCTTTGCAGTTGCCATCACCTTGCTCGTCATCGACATCAAAGTACCCGATATTGGCAAAACCCTCGATATCAACCACGCCTTGCTTGCAGCATTAGCAAGCCGTTTCCCCGACATATTAAGCTACATCATTAGCTTTCTTGTGATCGGTATGTACTGGAGGGCGCATCATCGCATCTTTCAGTACATCGAACGTTACGATACAACGCTGCTCAGGCTCAACATCTTCCTGCTGCTCTTGATTGCGTTTTTGCCTTTCCCAACCAGCATGATTGGTTCATATGAAAGCTCAATTGTATCCGTCGTATTCTATGCAATATGCATGGCACTGACAGGGCTAGCAATGTTTGCCATCTGGTGGTATGCCTCACGAGGACATCACCTGGTAAGGCAAGATCTAAGTGATACACTCATACAGTTCTTGGATATCCGCTTCCTGATCACACCAATCATCTTTTTCCTCTCGATTGGCCTGGCATTCACCAACGCGTTCTCACCAACATTGCCTGGTCCTCGCCTGACAGAATATTCTTGGGTTCTGATTGCACTAGCACTGGCGGCTCATATAATCTGGTACCGCAGGAAAGCAGAGACAAAGAAAAGTGACCATTCCTCCCCACACCTCTCAGTGTAAGGAAAGAACGGCCACATTAAACGGCAAGGCATCAAACTACCTCACCATATACCTCCCGTCATGGAACAAGCCTCTCAGCATTACTGATATCTCGGCCCATTTGAAGCCTCCAACCGCTCGCGCATTTGCTCGTAGGTGACAGCATCTATCTCACCTCGCGCATAACGCTGGCGGAGTATCTCTAACGCGGAAGGTTGACCTGGCTGAAACTGCGCTCGGCCAGGATTATAATAAACAGGTCTCTGCCAATGGCTGTAGCTGAACCGGCGGATCAAAGCTCCAATCAGGACAAACAGGAGCACTATCCAGAAGAACCGGCCCAGGAACAACAAGGGCAGAAGGAACCATAGACCGTATCCAAATCCCCAAAACATGGGAATCCTCTCTTTCATCTTGTTCATATTGAACGACTTAGATATATCGTTCTATCATTGAAAACAACGCGATATATCTTTATATTCCTATATACGAAATGCCTTTTTTGTGGTTGCAAGGAATGCCCACTACTTGGTCTGAACAGGAAAAAATCAGCCAATCCAACCAATTTAGGCTATATCCCGTTTATTGAGACAAAGATATAATCAAATTGTGCTATCATGGGGAAGAGCTAGATTATGTACCAAAATCTTAGAAGAGGGCAATTATACTTGCAGTCATTACCTGCTCAGGGTCCAATCAACAACACCAATCGTCCATCACGTTCCATTGCCGTACTGGCCGTCCTACTCTTCGCTCTTGCTGGACTCCTGAGCGGATTTGCCGTAGGTGGCTTCATGCACTCGAAATCAGGGCAATCCTCGACTACAGGCGCATCAGGAACATCTTCCGAGGGCCAAACAACGAAACCAGGATCATCACCTACATCCCATCCTGTACGTTTAGGATATCCCGTGAGAAATCTATCCAGTGAGTTTCAAAAAGCAGATGGAACATCTTACACCTTAATGACGCAGGCTATAAACGCGCAAAATAAACCTGTTCATGCAACCGACATCACGTGTAAACTCTGGCTCGTCAAGCGCATCCCAACAGGTACTATTCTCGATATTCCAATCTCAGTCCTCAAAAATGTGAATACCATCCCAAACCCAATCGTAGGTTCTGTGAATGGCCGCACTTTTGAAGAAGTGGATGGGCTTAACTTCGATAACAGCACACCGCAAACACATCTCTGCAACGCGAATGGTCAGTTTACCTGGAAGTATCAGCTATCCAGTTCGGTTGATTCAGGAGCTTATGATCTTGTCGTGCTGACCGATTGGAACGGAGAATTTTACAACTGGGCCTGGATCAATATCGAGGTCAGTTAAGTCTTAAAGCGAAGTTACTTGCTCATTCCCTGCAAAATACCCCGCACCAGCAACGCAAACTTCGGACGAGCTATATCAGCCGCCGCCAGCACCTCAGCATGGTTAACCGCCTCCGTCTCCTCGCCCGTTGCCTTATTAGTAATCAAGCTCAAACCGAGTACACGCATCCCCATATGACGAGCCACTACCACCTCCGGCGCTGTAGACATTCCAACCGCATCTGCCCCTATTGTCCGTAGAAATTTCAGCTCCGCGCCCGTCTCATAGCTTGGCCCTCCCACCATCGCATACACCCCCTCATGCAAAGTGATCTCGGGCCATTGTGCTGCAACAGACCGCGCTAATGTACGCAGTTCCGCGTCATAGGCCCGAGCCAACGGCGGGAAACGCTCGCCAAATCGCTCGTCATTTGGTCCAAACAGAGGATTTGCCCCAGCCAGCCCTGGCAAGTTGATATGATCCCGCATCAGCATGAAGTCGCCCGGCTGGTATGCCGGATTTACTCCTCCTGCTGCGTTGCTCACAATCAACGTCCGTGCGCCAAGCAGATACATCACCCGCACAGGCAACGTCAAAACCTCGAGAGCATAGCCTTCATAGAAGTGAAAACGCCCCTGCATTACCACGACAGGCACATCCTCAAGTTTGCCAACTAATAGACGCCCTGCATGCCCAGGTACAGTTGAACGCGCAAAATGGGGAATTTCAGCATAAGGGATCGCAATGGCATCACGAATTTCACCTGCAAGATCCCCTAAACCAGAACCAAGTATCAAGGCAACATCCGGTTTCAGAGGGTTTCGTGCCTGAACCTCCAGCGTAGCTTCGATTGCCTGTTCGTAAAGTCCCATAACGTCCTTTAAAGGTGATATTCAAACGCTTGTCGTTATTTCCGCACGCGCAAGTTGATTATAAACCTGCGTCGTCGAAATATGCGCATGCCCCAACAACTCCTGTACAGTCCTCAGCTCCATCCCTTCCTGAAGCATCAAGATAGCAAATGAATGCCGCAGCATATGTGGAGTTATATCTGTAATACCCGCTTGCCGTGCATACCCCTTGATGATCAGCCAGAAACCCTGGCGCGTCAATCGCTCACCATGATGATTGAGGAACAGCGCCTGCTCATCGGGATGCCGCTGCACCAACCGAGGGCGCGCCTGCTCCATATATTGCTTCGTCGTCTCGACTGCAATCGGAGAAAGCGGCAAAATACGCTCCCGCTTGCTGCGTCCATTGCGACCAGGGCAAAGTACCGTTGCCCGCTCAGCATCAAAATCCCCCAGGTTTACCGAAACAAGCTCACTCACGCGCATCCCCGTCGCATACAGCATCTGTAACATCGCCAGGTCGCGCATTCCTGCCGGTGTCTCGACCTCCACCTGTTGAAAAAGACTACTAATCTGCTCAGGGCTCAAAACGTGAGGTAACTCTTTCTGCAAGCGCGGTGATGCCAACTGCTCAACCGGATCAGAGGTGATCATACCAATAGTGTGTAAATAACGAAAAAATGATTTCAGCGCCGCTAACTTGCGTGCAATTGTCGTAGGCCGATAAGCCTGACCCTCGCGCATCTCCAAAAGATAGCCCGCGATATGTTCGCGAGTCACTTGTTGCCAGTTCTCCACCTTCTGATGACTCAGATACGTACAAATCTGGTGCAAATCATTGCGATAGGCCACAACCGTATTCGAATTGTTTCCAGCCTGCCCCTGCTCCTTCAATGAGAGCGAGGCAATATATTCATCTACAACTTCTTGTAACACAGGACACATCCCTGCATCAAAACGCGCCCACAACGGGCACTACTACAATATCATTCGTCGCGAACTTCCATAAGAGTCACTCTCATGTGGGTTTCATTATAAGCGATGCGGGAAGATAGGGCAAGCAGGATGAGCCTTTTTTTGAAGGAATCTACGACATTGGCCACGTTATCTGTTGCCTCTGTCGAATCACCGCCCCCCGGTACAACACAGCCAGTATCACAAGACCGATCACACCAAGTACCACCGATATCACCGGAATAGGCAGACCCGGTGGAATAATAAGATACAAAGTAACCGGCAGCCCATCCCAAAGCGCATGCAAGGCAGAAACAAAGAGATAGGTCAGAATCAGCAGCCCCGTAATACGAAAATGCCGTGGCCCACTCTCGCGGAACAACACCGCACCCAGAATGCCCGTCCAGACCCCATGACCAAACGGCGCGAGCAAGCCTCGAATCACCGTCGATCCAAGCGAGGCACTGATATGACCCTGGCTAAGCAGCAAAGCCGTAAAGGCATAACCGGTACTTTCCAGCGCCGCAAACCCCATCCCAACCGCGCCACCCAACAATAACCCATCCATCTGCGAAGTGTGACGTATCTTTCGCGCTAGAAAAGCCACTGCCACGATCTTGCACCCCTCTTCAATCAATCCAACAGCAAACGCAGCACCTAGCGATAACCCCTGCGTAGGATTTGACGGAGCTGGCAGCACCAGCGACTCGATCACCGCTGCCCCAAGCACCCCTAGAATACCACCGATGCAGAAGCTTGCCGCAACCGTATCCAGCGAGAGCAAGCTAATATGTTGATGATCGTACAGGAAAGCAACAAAGACAACCGGAATCAAAAAATTTCCAATCAGAATAACCGTCGGGAACAGATTAGGATTGCCCGTCCACACCAGAATAACCGCGGAAACAACAAAGAAGAACAGACCAATCAACAGCGCACGTAACCACCTTCCACCACGCCGTACTGGCTGTGGAGTTGGTCCTGTCCACATATTTTGAGCCATAACAGCCCTCCATTCATATCAATCAAACCCCACAGGCGCAATAATTTTATCCTCACCTTTAGGGCATTTATCTACTAATGTAAGACTTACACGAATCTGATAGACTACTTAGACACAGCTTCGTCACGCTTTAGGGTAGGGCCATCTCACCCTTAAATCCCCACCACTAAACAGAATGTAGTATAATACACTCACCATTTGCCTCACACGCAAAAAAATTTCATACGAGTTGCCAGTACATGGCAGCCGTAACTATAAGGAGAAACAAAACATATGGCCAAACTACATGACATGTTCAACAGGCACGGCGAGCCCAGAGCGGCGGCAGTCTCGGATTTCGTCGGCAAAAGTAGGCCCACGACCAAACCACGCGCCGCGGCACTTGTCATCGAACTTCCAAATTTCAACGAGGGCAGCGCAGAAGCCGCCATCAAAGCAGGAGCAGACGGACTGCTCTTCACCTGGGATGGCAAAGATAGCTCTACGCTTGACACACTTGAGAAAGCAATCGACTCCGCAAAGGCAGGCAGTGAGAACACTATTAGCGGACTAAATATCACGAGTGGCTGGGATAAGTTGGAGCGCGAAAACCTCGAACACCTCAAAGAGCTCGGCGTCAATTACATCGTACTACCAATGCACGCCCCTGCTCGCCTACTCGCACTGGAGGTCAAGGACCTTGAAGTAGTCATCTCCGTCCCCATGCAGGAAGGAGACATGTACCCACTCTTCATTCGCAACCTCACAGCCTTCGATAACATCGCCGCTGTTCGGCTAGACTTCTCGCTGGCAGGCGAAGGCAGCGCAATGACCATTGAGGACGTACTGCACTACCGTGCCGTGCGTGAAGCCGTCCGCTTCCCCGCGCTACTCAATGTCCAGGAAAACATCAGCGAAGACGACGCCTACACAATCGTAACATTAGGCGTCCAGGCCGTCATCCTCAAAGCCAGCGGCACAGATGCCGCCACAAAGGACCAGATCACTGCCCTTCGCGAACTCCTGGAAAAGGTCCATCACGACGACAAAGACACCCCTTCGCTCTCAAACAAAGCATAAACATGCTTGAACCTGTTTGACGTGCCATTCCGTATATAGATCAGGGCGACCCTCGCGGTCGCCCTGAACATTTCGCTTGTTTTTGTTGTAGGGTTATTCCGTATACAGTAGAGGCAACCCTCGCTGTCCTTACACGGGTAGGGTTTTTGCAAGATGTCGGTTTATGTAGAGGCAGGGGCGGCTGGGAAGCGGGGTAGGGCCTATTGCGGGTGCCTTCCGTCCCCATCCTCCATTCTGCCCTTTCCCGAACCACCTAACCATGTAAGCCTCGCATCCGCCTGGACAGATTGTAAAAGTATGTTTGAAGTAATCATCATCGGTGCCGGCCCCGCAGGCCTCAGCGCCGCACTTATCCTCGGGCGAAGCCGTCGGCACGTCCTCGTCTGCGACACTGGCGAGCATCGCAACGCCGCCTCGCACGCCATGCACGGCTTCCTCACCCGTGATGGCATCCCACCAACAGAACTCCTACGCCTCGCACGCGAGCAACTCTGTCCATACGAAAGCATCGAACTGCGTACCATCAAAGTAGTTGATGCAATCCATCATAGCAACCACTTCGAACTTACCCTCGTTGATGGTACACATATCAACTCTCGCAAACTCATCCTCGCAACCGGAGTCATCGACGAGCTACCTCCAATCGAAGGAGCCGAAGCATTCTTCGGTCAAGGCGTCTTTCACTGCCCCTACTGTGATGGATGGGAACACCGGAATCAACCCCTGGCCATCTACGGTGCGCAAAAACATGGAAGAAAACTAGCCCTCGAACTCAAACAGTGGAGCCAGGACCTCACCCTATGTACCGACGGCCCGGCCAATCTCTCCACGGCGGAACGAGCACGCCTGGTTCACAACAACATCAAGATACGCGAAGAGCGCATCGCACGCCTTGAAGGCAACAACGGCTCGCTAGAACGCATCGTCTTTACAAACGATCAGGTATTGGAATGCCAGGCACTCTTCTTCCGGGGCAACGAGCAGCAGCGCTCCGACCTACCCGCGAAGCTGGGCTGCACCTTTTCCAAAAGGGAGCCGTGCGCACCGGTGAGTACGAAGCCACCAGTATCCCCGGCCTCTACGTTGTAGGCGATGCCTCCCGCCGTGTCCAACTCGCAATCATCGCAGCCGCCGAAGGTGCCGCCGCTGCCTGGGCCATCAACACTGAACTTCTCAAAGAAGATCTGGCAAAAAGTTAGCGTTTACTGCACGCTTATGATTCCTTCGATTGCCCAACCTTCGGTTCGCTAGCTACATAAGGAGTCGGAGCAATTGTAGAAGCAGCCTCCGGCGGGACCGAACGAGTAACGAATCGTTTACCCCGCACAGCAGAAAACCCGAGAGCAATCAAACAGATGGCGGTCGAAGCCACAAACGCGTGATCCATTGCACCCGTGAATGCAAGTGAAATGCCAGCCTCCAGGTGTCCCACCGTACCCAGAAAGATCTGGTTCACCAGTGCTGAAGGCATCGCAGCCGCCGCGACAGCCAGCGCTACCGAGAAACTGAACACCATGCCAAGATTTCGCATCGTATTTAAGGTAGCCGACGCGACTCCCAGCCGGTGACGAGGCGCAGCGCCCATCGCCGTGCTTGTATTAGGCGACCAGAAAAGGGCACCGCCAAGCCCCATTAAGCTAAGTGCCAGGGCTAGCATCAGATAAGATGTAGTGGGCGTGAGAAAAGCCAGTACCAGTAGTGCTGCAATCTGTAATGCTAGCCCGATTGTTGCCGGGATCGCTCCTCCAACACGGTCCGCCCAACGTCCCCCTAAAGGACCAATCACCGAAGTCAGTATCGGCAAAGGCAAGATAAGCAATGCGGCCGTGAGAGGAGCATAGCCACGTACCCCTTGCAAATAGAAAATCAGGAGGAAGTTTACCGCAAAAACCGCAAGTGACTGCAATGCGGCCGCCGCAACCGAGAAAGCATACTCGCGATTCTCGAAAAGATGGAGATCCAACATCGGATACGATATACGTCGCTCGCGAACGATGAACGCAACCATCGAAATGATGCCTAGCGCCAAGAACGACAGGATAGAAGGCGAGAGCCAGCCTGAGCCAATCCCTCCGGTCAAACCAAGCAACAGGCAGATCAGCCCGATACTGAAAAGTAGTGCGCCAATCAGGTCGAAACGCTCCCCACGAGGCTTCGGCTCAATATCATGCAGGAGCAGATATGCTGCCAATGTACCCACAATGCCAATTGGCAAGTTGACCAGGAAAATCCAGCGCCAACTGGCGAATGCCAAAATAAATCCCCCCAATACAGGACCCAGTACGCTGCCTGCACCCCATGTAACAGCATTTATGCCCATTGCCTGCCCACGTTGATTCGCCGGGAAAACCTCAGTCACAATAGCCATTGCGTTGGCGGCAAGCATAGCGCCACCTGCACCTTGAATGACACGGCAAGCGATAAGCATAGTATCGTTCTGCGCCAGTCCGCACAGAACCGAGCCAATCGTGAAGACCACAAAGCCCAGGTTATACATTTTCACCCGGCCAAACATATCCGCCATACGACCAAAAGTGAGTTGCAACACCGTATTCACAAGCAGATACGCAGTAATTACCCAGGTCATGGACACCAGATCGGAATGCAAATTCTGCAACATATTCGGGATAGCCAGAATCACAATCGTAGAGTCGATAGCCACCATTAACGATCCAATTGTTGTCACAGAAAGTGCAATCCACTTATAAGCAGGTTTTTTCATGAGCAATTTCTTTCCTCAGAAGTCGGCAATAATCTATCGCTGCTGTCCTTATCCATACGGACATGTGGGGAGCACAAAAGCCTCTACAAAGCCACCAGCAGCGATGCAAGGAGAAGATTTTTCTTCTATTGTATCACAATATCCTATGGACGACTTGCTCGTGCGAGCAGACAGCTCTGCTACTTTCTAGCAGAGTCTTACGTGATAAAGAAAGACAACCTTTCATCAGAAGAGTTCTACATGAAGGAGGGAAAAAACATGAATAGTAATCAACCTTATCCACCCGACCCACGTTATCAGCAGCCACCGAACCAGGACAACCAGGTCCCTAACCAGGACTATCCGTATAGGGCAGCCAGCGATGCCCAGTCGGTCAACGCTGGTGGAGCATACAGTGAGAGCCAGCGCCAAAGTTATGTCGATCCTGCCGGTAACCGGATTGAGAGCCAGGCACAAGTCTTTGAAGATGTGAACCAGACCCGAGCGAATACGCGCTATTGGATCGCAACGATCATCTACTTTATACTAGCTGTGCTAGAAATAATCCTGGCATTGCGCTTCATTTTCCGTCTTCTCGGCGCGAACGAGGGCAGCGGATTCGTCTCATTCCTGTACGGCTTTAGCCATGTCTTCGTAGCACCTTTTAACGGCATTTTCAACGACCAGACCATCGGCAATGTAAGCGTCTTTGAAACCTCAACCTTAGTCGCGATGGTTATATACGCCTTGATCGCCTGGGGCCTGGTATCCCTAGGCAGAGTAATATTCGCACCCAACCTTACCGGTCGCCAAAGCATGACAACAACCCGCCGCAGCCGTTTCTAGCAAAGTAAGGTGGTCTCAAAGACTGGCAGGAGCAAAAAAGCAATAGCGAGAGAAACACAACAAGGAAAAAATTGATTGTGTTTCTCTTATCTCTGCTCAAAAACTGCCTAGATTTTTGGGATCACCATAGTACATGGCTGCCCTTTTCCGAATGCTCCCCTCCAAACCGTACGTGCACCTTTCAATGCATACGGCTTTCCAGCATCATCGGAGTGGTTCCGTCCGTGAACGTGATCGCTTGTGCTTCGTTCGCGGAGAAGTCCCAGGTACGTGTTGGTGCTTTGCATTGCGCATGCCTTTCCGTGTATGGACTTCTTGATACCTTCCCTGTGCATCGTCGATCACGATGCACTCTGGCCTCCCTTCGGAGGCTGCCCCTTCGCTGGTTCATCCAGGTACTATGGGGGTTCCGTCGCCCTGCGTCTCTCAACGTGTAGGCGATCCCGAAGTTCACGCATTCCCCTGCTCCGCACGTAGGTCCGTTGTTCGGCGGTTCGCTCGGTCATTCCGAGTCCCCTTGAGAGAAGCATTCAGCATGACGAACGACTTATCATCCTGATCTCAAGCAGAGGCAATGGCACCATGACCCTCTGGTTGTTCACCTGCAACGAGTCGCCTGACGTTTGCCCAATCCAGGGCTAACCCTATGCGGCCTAGCTTGCACAGCGTCTTGGGAGAGGGTGCCTCCCTCACTGTGCTTTCCTTCCATGCTCCTGTCCCCTTTGGCTTTCGCCGCCAGGTAAGGAAGTGCTTTAACCACCTTTGCTTCAGTGGTGTTGGACTTCTCCAACAAGGAGAATGCATGCGCATCGGCGCACCCGTTTAGTAAAGATGTTGTCAAGTGGGCGTCCCTTGCTATTCACGCTAATCCGCATATTATATAAGAGCAGCAATCCTGTATACTGTGGGTAGGTGAACTGGCTGCTCTGATTGCTGTTACAAATCTGTAGTCTGGTTCGCTCCAATGCTCGCTGAATGGCTTCCATCAAGAACGAAACGTGCATAGTCTGATCCAATTCCCAACTCATAGATCTTACGATAGCCATAATACGGATGTGCCGTATAGATCTCATCAAAGTCGACTACCCCATGCTAAATATGTGATACTAACAAGAAAACCAACTTCGTTTCCCAAATTAAGGCAGTCCATCATGAACAAAAACCTAGTAAAACTCAGCAAAACCATATCCCATGCCCTCCGTCATAAACCCGAACAATACGGAATAACACTAGATCACGAAGGCTGGGTACCCCTCAATGACCTGCTAGCCGCCCTCCAACAACGCAGATCAGCATGGTTAACCCTGCAAGAGAAAGACATCGCTGACATGATCGCCCAATCCGAAAAGCAACGTTTTGAGCTATATGAAGGGAAAATACGTGCCTTATACGGCCATTCAACACCTGAAAAGATGGAACGCCAGGAGAAAGAACCTCCTGTTCTCCTGTATCATGGCACAACGCCTCAAGCTATCCATACCATCCGCCTCTTGGGCCTTAAACCCATGAAACGCCAATACGTTCATCTTTCTATCGACGTAGAGACCGCGCGACAAGTCGCCCTGCGACGTACTAACCGCCCTATCATCCTAAAAATAGCAGCATTGGACGCCTATCAGCATGGCATAAAGTTCTATCTCGGCAATGACATGATCTGGCTGGCTGACCCTATTCCTCCACAATTCATTTTGTCCGAGAACCATTAATTTTCCGGTTAAATAGGCCATCAAACAAAATCTCTTATTGTATAATGATAACGTGACATCTGTTAGAAACCATGTAGGGGCGCGATTGATCGCACCCTGGAGGTAATTTTGAAACGAGTGGGGAACATCTATCTATGAGCGGCCTTGTGTTTGCTTGTATCGCTCCACATGGCAGCATAACAATTCCTCTGTTAGGTGAAAAGGGTGCTGAGAAAGCCCTTCAAACTCGTATGGCGCTGGAGGAGCTTGGTCGGCGTGTAGTCGCTGTCCAACCGGAAACACTGGTAGTAATTACTCCGCATGGACACCGTGTCGATGGTTGTTTCTCACTGCTCAATAACAGGCGTGTACAGGGAACGCTCGGACCTGAGCCGGAAAGCAACGGACATAGCTTCACCTTGACATTCGAAGTAGACAAGGAACTCAATGCCGCTATTGTCGCAGAAGCTCACGCGCTCAATGTACCTATCGCTCGTCTGAGCTATGCCATACCCGACGAAACACAGTTTCCGCAGCCACTTGACTGGGGTGCGCTGGTTCCCCTCTGGTTCCTTGGCATGCCGCTTAACCCGCAACCGAAAGTCGTCATCGCCTGTCCCGACCGCAATAACGTACCCTGGGAACTATCGAAGCCGTTCGGTCTATCTATAAGGAAAGCAGCTGAAAAACTTGATCGCCGTATCGCCCTAGTTGCCAGTGCCGACCTGGGACACGCCCACGATGCGCAAGGCCCTTACGGCTACGACATTGCATCACAGGAATTTGATACCGCTCTTGTTGATGCTGTGAAGGCGCAAGACCTGGACCGGCTGCTTTCCTTTGATCTGAACTGGCTCAAACGCGCCTCGACCGACTCTTATGGTCAAGTCCTCAACCTGGACGGAGCTATCGAGGGATTAAACTTCCAGGGAGAACTGCTCTCGTACGAAGTGCCGACGTATTTTGGTATGATGTGTGTTGCCTATGAAACCCCAACCAGGACAAGGAACATTGGATAGGGATCTGAAACCTGCTCGCCTCTCAATTCGAGAACAACTGACGCTTAACTTCTTATGGTTTTCTCTCAATACTCAATCTGCCGCCTTGTTGCCAATCGTCATCCCCACACAGATTTTATTATTTGTTGCCCCCGGTCAAGTGGGAAATGTGCAGCAGGCAACGTTTCTCGGTTGGCTTATAACCGTAGCGTCCGTTATCTCATTGCTCATGCCCCCGCTCATCGGAGGCATCTCAGACCATACACCCGGCCCATTTGGACGCCGTCGTCCCTATATCGCCGCAGGTGGCTTCTTTTTGCTCATCAGTACACCATTGTTAGCAAAATCCAGCAATGTAGTTACCTTCCTGGTTGGTCTCGCAGTCTTGCATCTCGGCATAAATATTCTTACCCCTGCCTACCAAAGCCTTGTTCCAGATCGCGTCCCTAAAGAGCAACGAGGAGAAACATCCGGCTATGTAGGTGGAATGACCATTCTTGGGAATATAGCCAGCTTAGGCCTCGCCGCCTGGCTTCTAGGTGGGATCAACCAGCACTCCTATAGTAAGAACATGATACGCACTGATGCTGGTATTTACTATGTAGTAGCCGCAGTCGCCGTACTTATCGGCGTTCTAATAACCGTCATTGGCGTCCGTGAAGTTCCTTTGTCACGTCATCCGCATGCATCTCACGAGACAGAAGAAAAACTTCTGCCCAGGCTCTCTCATTGGTTCATACACAACTGGATAGAACCCTGGCGCTCATTCAACTTCACTGTCGTCTTTCTTACACGTTCTTCCATTATGCTAGGGCTTGCTCTATTCATGACCTACATTGAATACTACTTCGCCCAGGTGCAACACATTACGAACTTTGTACAAGTGACAGCAATCGTAGCAGTGCTTGCGCTCGGAGGAGGCGTCGTAAGTGGCCTCGTATTTGGCATACTTTCCGACCGTCTCAAACGTCGCACCCCCATCGTCAGCGCGGCCACCCTGTGCATGAGTCTGGCCTCCTTCGCCTTCGTTGTATTTCCTAACAACCTCGCAATCTGGCTATGGCCTTTAGGCATTCTCTTCGGACTAGGCTATGGAGCTTATACAAGCGTAGACTGGGCCTTATCAATCGACGCTTTACCCTCATCAGAAGACGTAGGGAAAGACCTGGGCTTATGGGGTGCCTCCATGACCATCCCCGCCATCATCGCCCCCCTACTCGGCAGCCTCATCATCAACATCGCCAATCACTTCGGACAAATATCACTCGGCTATCGCCTCGTCTTCACCGCAGCCACAATCTTCCTCGTAGTAGCAGGCATATGCGTCCTCTTCGTCCGCGAAAATAATAAATAAATTCCTCCTACAAACTGTTTCTCCCAATCTTCGCAAGCCGCTCCTTCACCTGCCCTAACAACTCATCACTTTTACAGAACGCAAAGCGCACATACCCACTCCCGATATGCTTATGTTCCGGGCCGTAAAACGACTCCGGCGGAATACAAGCAACACCTATCTCCTTCGTCAGATAGCGCGTAAATTCAATCGGCGTCCCATCAAACACATCCGAATAATCCGCCATCACAAAGTAGGTTCCCTGCGGAGCAAAGTACTTCAACCCTCCGCCATCAAGGGCTGAGAGCATCAACCGTCGTTTCGTCTCGTACATTGCCTGGAATGCCTGATAGTACGTCTCTGGCAAATTAAGCGCGTAAGCAATCGCTTCCTGCGATGGATGATGTACCGCGAAAGTCACGAATTGATGTGCGCGAGCTACACCCTCTACCAGATTGGGAGGGCCGTATACCCAACCAACCTTCCAACCCGTTGCGCTGAACAACTTCCCGGCGCTACTCACCGTAACCGTACGCTCAAACATCCCTGGAAGTGTGGCTATAGGAATATGCTTTGCATCCCCAAAGATCAGATGCTCATACACCTCATCGGAAATCACCGTCACATTTTGTTCAAGACACAGCTCAGCAATCTGGGTCAACTCCTGATACGTAAACACTCGCCCTGTGGGGTTCTGCGGCGTGTTCAAGATGATCGCACGTGTCTTGCTGGTAAATGCGGCACGCAGTTCGTCAACATCGAATGTCCAACTCGGTGGATGCAGTGGTACACAGACCGGCACAGCATGCGCCATAATGATATTTGGCACATATAAATCGTAAAACGGCTCGATAACAATCACTTCATCCCCCGGGTCAACAAGCCCCAGGATCGCAGAGAAAATACCCTCCGTTGCCCCCGAAGTTACAACAACTCCACGCATCGGATCAATATCCAAATTGTAGAATCGACTGGCAGAATCGACAATCGCCTGGCGTAAAGACGCAGTCCCGTTACCAGGCGCATACTGGTTATACTGCCCAGCCCGCGCCGCCTCCACTAGTTGCTGAATGATATCTTCCGGCGTATCAAAGTCAGGCTTTCCCTGCCCCAAATTCAAGGCATTGTACTGTTGCGCCAGTGCATTTATCTCTGTGAAAACAGTCGTACCAAAGGTCTCTACACGATGAGCAGGCGTGGACATGAGGACTTCTCCATTGAGCTAAACATGAAGCACAGTGAGTACCAAAAGTTACTCCCGATATTTTATCATACCGCTAGCTAACTAAAGGCATTTTAAACCTTCCTCTGAGCGTTTGATTTTCATCAATCGAACTCGTAATAATATATGGAAGGGAAAATCAGAACCATAATATTGACCTTTCATCTTGAATGAACTATAATCATCGCACTAACTTGCAATAAATTTCAATGATTACACCATAATAATGATCGTTCGCCTAAACATCAACCATAAACTAAGCTATAAATATTTACGAGGTAAGATATGTCTTTTAGCGGTCACTTCACAGGATCGCTTCCACCACGCAGAATGCTTGGAGGGCGTTACCTCATTATTGGACAAGCGGGTCAAGGTGGTATGGGCGCTGTCTACGAAGCGGTAGACACCAAACATCAACCGAATCGGCACGTAGCCATCAAAGAGATGAGCCAATCGAAGCTGACAAGCACTGAAGATCTGGCGAAGGCCCGAAAGCGCTTTCAGCGTGAAGCCAACATTTTGCGCTCCCTCGACCATCCTAACCTGCCTCGGGTCTATGATTCCTTTGAGGAAGGTGGCCGCTCGTACCTCGTCATGGAGTTTATTGAAGGATACACCCTGCTCCAATTATTACAGGCACAACGTGGCTCTCCACTCCCTGTCACTCAGGTCTTGAGCTTCGCCTGTCAGTTATGTGACGTGCTCGACTACCTCCACCGTCAATATCCACCCATCATTTTCCGTGACCTCAAACCTGCAAATGTGATGGTCAAAGCAGACGGACACATTATGCTCATTGATTTTGGCATCGCACGTTTTTTCAAACCAGGCCAGATCTCTGATACAGAAGCGTTCGGTTCATTAGCCTATGCATCCCCGCAGCAGTTGGATGGGGAACAAACCAATGTGCGTTCCGATCTCTACAGCCTGGGAGCCACCCTTCATCACTGTTTAACCGGCAGGATTCCCAGTTATGCCCAAAACAGCTTGGTCTACCCTTCCATATCTGCTCTGAACCCACAGGTACCGCCACGACTTGATCAGCTCATCTTGAGTTTAGTCGAAGTCAAGGAAGAGCGACGTCCGAACAACGCTGCGGATGTGCGCCAGGAACTGGAAATGGCTCTTCAAGAAGCTGGAGGGGTAACACGTCAATTTGCACAAAGCTCTCCAACAGTTCCTCTACCCGCTCTTCTAGGACTGCAACAGCAGCCATTACGACTCACAGCAGGTCTCAACGGCGCTTCGCCCGGCGAAGTCACCTCTTCATCAAACAGAACAACCCAGGCGCATCAACCAGAGCCTCGATTGTCAAAGCTTTTGGCACACTCATTCAAAAATTTCATGCTCTGGTTACCTCCGACCCTTCTCTTCTTGTTGATCAGCTCTCTGAGATTGGGGTGGACCATGCTGTCTGCTGTTGGTCTATTTCTGAGTGGAAGGGCGAAAAACATCTCTCCTGCGGATGTTAGGCAGGGTCTACAGCGCGGTTTTACTCAAATGGGGCATGGTATAGTCATCGGATATGAAAATATCAAGCTGGGCATTAGCAATTGGAGATCTCGGACATTAACCCCAGGCTTCACCCTCCTGCTCTTGTTGCGCCTTGCCATCATTATCGCTAGCACGATCTACCTCTCTCATCTCTTTCATGGCTCACATGCAATCGTTGCCTTCTGTTTATTACTCATGTTGCTCTTCATCACAGGTCTGGTCAGCACCAGTACCAAGATTCGGGACTCCATCGCCAAAAATATCCTGTTTTCTACCGCGCTGGCAACACTCATCGCTTGTCTTGGCTTACAGGCGACTCCCGATGTACAAAAAGTGCTCCACACAGTCACATTTAGCCAACTGCTTACCGTGCTGCTTGCCTTAGCATCTCTCTTCTCGTTGGTACGTGCCAGCAATAGAGCTATATGGGTCGACAAATTGGCGCTCATCATCACAACGAGCACCATTGCCCTTCTCCAATTCACGCTTGGCTACCAGGAACTGACACAAGTCCCTGGCCTGCCAAGTTATGTCTATGAACCCATTCGTGATGGACTCACTCTGCTTCTTGCAGCGATTGCTTTTCTTTTCCTGTGTGGTATTGCACGTCCGTTCTCCGGCTTTGATCGTTTCTTGCTGTTCGTTCTTGTCCTCATCTTTATTGTGCTGCAAATTTTTGTTGGTTATACCGAACTTCAACGTCTCACTTTACTGACAACGCACCCAACTCCATCACTTGGTCGATCCTCAACTGTTGCTTATGTTGATATCCTCCTGATTGCCCTACCGGCAATTGGCGTCATGGCTGCGGTATTCATAGGCCGTCGCTTTCAATATGCAAGCCGTCTAGCCACCGCCTTGCTGGCCTTTGCGACTATCCTGCTCCAAATTGCGGCTGTAAATGATATCAAAATAGTCCTTCCATCATCGACACTCTCTCCATTAACAAAGACCGTTCTAGATACCTTCACCCTCAACCAGCTCTTTCTCTATGGAGGCCTACTCGTTGCCGGTTCACTGCTGCTAGTCCGATTCTTTGTGAGAGATTCCAGGGTAGAACAACCAGCCATCTTCGTTGTCGCCCTGATAAGCGCTCTCTTGCAATTATCTCTAGCTCCACAGATGACACAATTATCCTTGCTTAACATTGGAACGCCAGGAGGAAGTCAAGATTTACTGCTGGCCTTCCATCAGATCTTCGCTGGCATGCTACTACTCGTCACTATCAGCGGTATTGTCATCGCCATTGCTATTCCTCTCGTTCGCCTCATCCGTCAAACTTCTCCTTGGATCGATCAAACAGCCGCAAGCATAGAAGACCATTTTAGCTGGGTAGAAGAGGCCCTCGCTTGGATCGTCCGTATTATCATCTTTGGCACAACCTTCACTGCTACCTTGCTAATCCTCTTTTTAGGAAGCAACGAAGAGCCAGGTCATCTCCTCTCAACCATCATCTATATACAGGGAACACCTGTTCCCATCTACGCATCTTTCGCTCTTGTTTTAACACTCCTGACGCTTATCTCGCTTTTCCGCCTCAAAAAATCGTTCAACAGTTGGGATAGTATTTCAATGCTCATCGTTGTGATCGCCTGCCTTCTTCTTGCGTTTGACAATGCTGGCGTACAGAAGACCTCCCTACCGCTGCTCATGAACATCCAGGGATCTCTGGGCCATCTTCTCCAAGGCAACACTCCTAACTTGCTCTTCTTATTCGGACTGATTGCCACTATTGCTCTCTCGCTGCTCTGGTTAAGACGAACACTTCCTCGTGATCAAGCTCTTCGTATTGTCCTTGCCCTCTTGTTCTTCGGTGCGCTTGCTTGTACCCTCCTGCACTATCTCTGGCCAATCTTCTTGCTGATAGGATTGATCATGCTCATACACGGCATATTTGTGGCTATCCAGATGGAAAGGGTACGCTAATTTCCATAAGCATTACTAAATATCTTCTGTACACGTTTCCTCATTCCCTTGCGTATCCCTACATAGGGAACCCTTAATATCCTCGGTGAACTATACCACCAGAGCTACAAATAGATAAGGAGTTCATAAATCATGCCCGATCAGAATGTTAACCAGACCCCTAACCAGCAAGATAAACTGGTTCCGCAGAATACCACCGAGCCGCCGGACAACAGTTCGCTCGTCGCGGATTTGCCCGAATCTCCCGGCAACGAGGAAACCCACGGTAGATATAGTTATCTGGGACCTCACGGTGATTATGCTAACGACGAAGTGAATGTCGGCGACGAGGTAACTATCGACGATGAGGTGAATACAGACCCCGACAATTATGGTCCCCAGGATCAGTTCGGCGACCTGGACAACCAAGATCCATATAGCAATCTCTACGATGCAGATCAGGAAAATGAAACGAATGCGGCCAGCAATGGCCCGGATGATCCCGAAGCAGGTCTCTATGGTCTTGCCGAACCTCTTGCCCAACCAGGCGATCAAAGCCAAAAAGGCAAAGATAAAGACCGCTATGGAACACGGGGAAGCCAGGACCAATACGGTTACCAGCAATAGCCGTATGTATATGTAGAAGGGAACCCGCAGATGCCAAAAAGACATCAACAGCGACCCGCCAAAGAATTGGCGGGTCGGAACAATCCAAAGAAAAGTACAACGATTACCACAGGCACATACAAAAAATCTGAAACCTCTCGGGAACAGGCCCTAGAGCATGAAAATCCGACTATAACTCCACAAGAAGCGAAAGTTCCACCCAGCATAGATTTCAGTGAGGGACGTTCACATAAGGCCGATTCACGTTTAATGACCGAGGAAGGTGAAAAGCGTAGTGGCAGCGCTTCGAACGCGAACAAGCACCGTAAGGGTTCAAAGCTTCATGAACAGGCACAGAAGCAGCCCCAGCCTCATCACCAGCAGAACAAAGACTTCATCGATGATCTCAGGCCAGACAACCTGGCAGGTGAGAATCATGGACCCCAGGAGCTTTCCCGTGAATTCGGACTTTCAGCCTACGACGTCAAAGACCTGCATACCAAACTCGCCGACCTGACCGATGATGAACTCAAAAACATCGTAATTGTCCCCGTGGGAACTAGCCTGGAGCAAGGAGCAAAATACATCGATCTCCAACACCTCGAACAGGGCGAGTTCGTAGCCATGGCAAACATGCTAGCCGACGAAAATCATTACTATGTCCCAAAGAAAGAGACCGACTATCTCATTTGGAACCGCCTCAATCAGGTAACTAATCCCGCACGCCTCGACGAATTTGAAGCCCCCGGATAGAAGATAAAATATACTGGCAGGCTAAAAGTCATTATCTCTCAACAGGCACGAGGCGGCTCGGATTGTCCATAGGGGTGAAGATGAACTTCACCCTCCGGAGCGCAGATTGTCCGTAGGGGTGAAGATGAACTTCACCCTCCGGGGTGGGGCGGGGCGGCGACTAAGCCATCCAACTTGCTCGCCTGAGTAATGCACCCTGCTAACTTTCAACTCCTTGACAGCTCGCTTGCTACAGAGTATAATCAAAATAGCAGAACCAACCTCTCTGCTCGTTCAACCTCCTCTGAACACTACCTTTTAGGAGCCAGTCCCATGTCCCAACTCTTTCTCAACCATCCAGCATCCAACTTCGCCCCAAAACACCAGTACTCCACATCTCAAATAAAATTTTCACATATGTCCCAAACAACCGGGCATATATCTCAACTACAAGCATTCAACACAACAAATTTTCACATATGTCCCAACGTTCCCAGGCACCCATTCCCAATCCCAATCGAACCCCTATCAACCAGACCAATACAAATGTCCCAATGTCCCCGCTGTCTCAGGCAAGCCCATGACTCCAACCAAAGAAATTCACACAACATTTTTTCACATATGTCCCAATGTCCCCGACCCTTTAAACAACCAGGCCGATATACAATCTCAATAAAAGCACCAACCAAAATATCTCACAAATGTCCCAATGTCCCCGCCGTCCCAGACAAGCAGTTACTCTCACCATAAAAGAAACCAACACAACAAAATTTTCACAAATGTCCCAATGTCTCCAAGCAAGCAGATAAAGAAAAGAAACGGTCAAAAATGTTCTTCCAAATGTCCCGAACCCATTGCCAGTCAATCACCAATGTTCATAAACGGAAAGAAATAAAAAATCTCTCCAATGTCCCGAAGTCACAACCAGACAAGCAGAAAAAAGATGCAACGAAAAATCGCATGTCCCCGTTGTCCCAAGTCCCAGAGCAAAACGATGTCCCAATCTGTAGGGGCGCGATCAATCGCGCCCTGGGGCTCAACCACGATAAAATCCTTCCAATGTCCCGAAGTCACAAATGTCCCGATCTCAATTCAATCTCTTGAGAAGCATGAATGCATATACTATAATGAAGGAGAAATAAGGAGAGAAAGATGAAATGCAGTAGTCATAGCCCACTTTTGCCTTTTATAGACCCGCTCCGTCAATACGTAACACATTATAACATGCAGAAGGCACTCAAATAGGGCTTTTGGCTATCCAAGTTGAACCACTTGGACAACCTGTGATAAAATGAAACAGATGTGGAAAGGCTGGTTCTGACTGCTCGACTATCCATTGGTCTCGGTATGACCGTTCTCGGCAACCCCATCTATCTCGGTAGCCGAGCCAAATTTTAACCTGACCTATGCCCCTCGCTAATGAGTATAGCTTACCGTATCCTCTCAACTACCGTTTTCATCCCAATCGAGAAGAATGCGAGATACGAGGGGCAGTCATAAGGAGCAATACATTCCACGAAGGTACTATGGATTTGAACAATAGCGACAAACATACTACAAATATAGACCTGCTAGATAAAGAAAATGTAGCAGAGACGACGCAAGGAGCAGGATCACCTCTACAGGACAGCATTGTAGCAACATCTGCCTTCAACCTGACCGACCGCTTGCCGATTTTCACCTATCTGGTCAACTCCAACCGTACACGTTGGTATCGTGTCATCATGCGCGTCTTCTTGCAGCGCCACCGGGAATTGTACCGCTACCAACTGACTGCGCAGGAAGTTCGCGATGCGGTACGCTCCATCCTCGACCCCGACTACACACTTGAGCAATGCCAAAATGATCTCGCCGCGCTCAAAGAGTGGGGCAACATCAGCACCATCTATGACTCGAGTCGCGCAACCTCTATCGCCAGCTTTCTCTCACCTGCCCTACTCTATCAGGCAACCCCGGAAGCCATCGCTATCGAGACATTTCTCGATGAGCAGACTCGTGCCAACACCGGAAAAGGATCACTACGTCAGAGTGATCTTCCACGCCTATGGGAATCGCTGCAACAGATCGACGAGGAGTTGCAACACAGCCTTCTGGAGATTTCCTCACGCAGCCGCGAAATCGCGGAAGAGTGGCAGCGTGCTTTCGAGGTATGGAACACCATGGCTCGTGAGGCAGCGCAATATCTCGCCAACATGATCAATGCCGCTCAGCAAGACAAAGCTGATCTTGAGTCGTACCAGTTATATAAGGCAGCAGTCGTAGCATACGTACATGGGTTTGCCCAGGCCTTGACCCAATATAGCCGTCGCGTTCGTGAACTACTTTCTGCCTGGTCTTCAACGGGTAAGAAAGATCGATTGATCCAAATCATAGCAGACTATCTTGAACCGCCTTCGCCGACGATGGAGAATCGGCCAACACAGGAAGAACTGACGCAGGAAGCCCGTAACCAGGTGGAAGCCATCACAAACTGGTTCGCCGAAGGCAAAAACGCTGACTCCTTCCGTCGCAACGCCCTCGCTGAAGTGGACAAGGTGGTACGTCGTGCGGCAACGCTCGCTGCTACCGCAAGACCCAGTGCCAACTATGCGACGCACCTGAATACCCTGGCCCACCAACTCTTACAGGCGAGAGATGGAGAAGCCGCGCAGCAGATCTTCTCCGCCGCCTTCGCCAATCTCTTACCTGTACATATGCCTGAAGGTCTCGCCGGACCCGCCAGCGCCACTCACGAGCCTGGCTTACCAGGAGCATGGCAAGAGCCAACCGCCGTCACACTACGTCTGCGGTCCGTTAGTCGTAACTATCGCGGCGATCCTCCTCTGGAAGATCCGGTCATTGATAACCGCACGATTATCCGTGAGCTGGTAGTGCAGCACGAGAATCGGTTGAAAGAGCAGCGCGAGCGCTTCGACAAGCTCTTCGCCGATGCGTATCTCGATATTGGCACTATCAAGACAATCGCCCCAGAAGATCGTGCAATGTTGATGGAGATCATTGATGCCTGCCTGGGCGATACCAATCACGAATACCGTGCGCCCGACGGCTCGACCATCGGGCTACTCAATCCCGATCAGACTAACTACACCTTGCTCCGTTCATCCGATGGAGCGTTGCTCTTACCGCGCTATCACTTGCAGCGCCAGGAACAAGAGCCGCAGAACAATCATACTAGCAAGAGAATTCTTCCCCTGGCAATCAATGGCTCTGGCACACTACACAATAGCAACGGAACAAGTAACAGCGAGATTGATTCTGGCGAATAAATGAGTTACATAATGAACACAGAGAACGAAATACAAACAACAGAAATAAATAACACATCACCCAACGGGAACACCTTGCAAGCCGCGCTTCCCGACGGAAATGTAGTGGCACCCCTTGCGGGCAGTGAGTCTGGGGGACTCATTGCCAGGTCCGCATCCCCTGCGGATGCCAGTACTGATTCGCCTGTCATGCCAGATAGCACTACCAGTCGCCCCAACCTTTCAATGTTATCTCGTCAGCGAGCCTCAACTGCCGATCTTATAAAAGCCCATGTGGCACTAATGGAAAGGGAAGTGATTCTGCCAAAACATGGCGATCTCTTCCGCTTGGTTCAACACCACTACTATCGTTTGCAAACCTGGCACGAGCAAAATACCGGTTGGCGTGTCTCACGCAGCAGCACCGTTATCCGCCTCGTGCGTCAACCGAGCGCAACAACACCTGGCTACCTGTATGAGCGCCTGAAAGAGCCGAGAGATTTTGCTTGCCTGACGTGGATTTTCTGGTATGCGGAGAATCGCCAACTGAGCGGACGTGGCAACGACTCGCAGTTCTTGCTCTCTCAGTTAGCCGAGCAGATTACAGAGCAGTCGGCGCAAGGTGCAGACAATGAGGCCAAATTCGACTTCCGCAAACCAGCCGATCGCTATAGCATCCAGCGTGCGCTGCAATACCTGGAAGACCTGGGTGGCTTACAACTGGTCGATGGCCAGACAAGAGAATGGGTTGAACAGACACCCGATGCAGATGTCCTGTACGAGTTCACCGATGTAATACGTTCCCTTGTTGCCGCACTCAACCCACAGTTCGTTAGCATGGTTTCCGCTCGACTACAGGACAATGAAACAATCCTACAGCCTACGCTTCTTGAGGAAAATGTAGTGGCACCCCTTGCGGGCAGTGAGTCTGGGGGACTCATTGTCAGGTCTGTTGTCCCGCAAACTACTCCTCTATCTCGTGCTTGGCGTGCATTGTTGCTTGGCCCAGCGCTGTTTCGATTTGACGATCCTGCCGCCTTCTCTGCTCTCACAACACACGCTGACGAGGTTGCCAACGAACTGCTAGAAACATTCGGCTGGCTGTTAGACATACGTCGCGATTACGCATGTATCATTCGCGCAAGTGGCACCTCTGGCGGTCCCGTAACGGGCTTGACGCTCTTTGGTGCCAGTGATCATATTGCCATGCTTCTATGCGGAGCCATTCGCAATGCAGTCGAATCTGGCACCTGGTCTGCCCCCGATGCATATGGCTGCCTGCACGTAACCACAGAGGATATGGCCGAGCTACTCTACTCACTTCGTGACCGCTATGGAGAGAACTGGGGCAGCGATGCTCGTAGTAAAAGTTCACGCAGCCTCCTGAACGATGTTTATAGAAAGATGCGTCAGATCGGTCTCATGCGTGGCCCGGACGAAGCCGGAAATGTACTGATATTGCCCACCGCCGCTCGCTACTCCGCTACATACGATAAAGCGGGTCAGGATGGAGCGACGAACACTCGCAGCCGCAGCAGGTCAACACCACAGAAAACAAAACAAGCAATCGCAGCGAGGTTACCAGGGATAGATGAAGAATAAGGAAGAAGAGATCATGCAGACCACATTTAATAACTTGACAGAATGGCCAGCAGGACTAGACGGATTAAGCGAAGATGCCCAGACTCGTCAGGCCCAAATCCTGGTCGAAATGCTACAGAAACTTGCTGGAGGCCCGCATGGCTATCGCCTGCGCCGCATTCTCCTGACAAACTTCTGGTTGTACGGCCAGCAGGAATTTGAGATTCCCCATGGAAGACTCTTCCTTGCAGGTGAGAACGCCAGCGGTAAATCGACCGTCCTCACAGCAGCGCTTCCATTGGCCCTGGATGGTGACCTGCGTCCCAATCGTCTCGATACCTTCGGCGGACGCGAACGCCACATTGAGTATTACGTACTCGGTGGTGCAAAATCTGCAACGCCTTATAGCCACGAGCGCCGTACAGCTTACATTGCGCTCGAATTCGAGTGGTGCGACCCAGATTCTCCTCCCATTGCCCCAGAACTACGCCAGCGTTGGGAAAATGGAGATCGTGAAAAGGCCCGCTTCCTCACCATCGGCCTGAGTATAGCTGGAAATGCCAACGTCACCGACCGCATCCGTCCCTTGCGTTTCCTGATCACCGATGGCTCGCGCCTCGGCTACGATCTTGACACTACCTATGAGACAGGAAATAAACGCGAAAGACGGGCCCTTGACCATATACGTTTCAAGCAGATGCTCGAAGGACACGGCATCATTTGTGACTCACAGGCAGAATATGAGCGGCAAGTCGCACGTCATCTGTTCGGCTTCAGCGATGAAAAAGACTTCCAAAAACTGATCAATCTCCTGCTCGTCCTGCGTCGTCCAAATTTGAGTAGCGAGTTGAATTTCTCCCGTGTACACGAGTATCTCAAACAGTCGCTGCGCAAAATCTCAGGTGAGACTACCCATCGCGTCATCGGAACCATCGAGCGCATTGATGCCATATCGAGCGAAATAGAGCGCATCCAGGAGGCATACGACGCCACCGAGCGCTTGCACCGGGTTCGGCAGCATCTAGCCCTAGTCAGAGCACAACTGGCAGCATGCGAATATCTGGGAGCACAACTGGCAGAAGATGCCGTTTCAACCCGCGTGATGAAGCTGCGCAAAGACCTCTCCATTGCAGAGAGAGACCGTACCAAGGCAGAGACACGTTCCCAGACATTGCAAACAGAGCACTACCAGATAAACGGCCAGATTCAGGCCTTAGAAGCCAGCGAAGGACTCCAGGTTGCCCAGCAACTTGCCTCAGTGCGCGAGCGCGTCCAGGAATCCGAGGCACAGATGCACCTGCAGGAGCAAAGCCGAGACGCTGCACGCCACGCCATACAAGAAAACGCTCAGGGACTGGAACGCCAACGTCTACGCTTTGAAAAGATGAAGACTGAGAGCGCGGCACATCTACAGGAGCTGCACTCCATAGCTGCCGAGGAGGGCTATTGGGAAGTTGCCGCGTTGCAGTTGCAGGAAGCTCTCCGCGAAGTCAATTCCATCTCCCCAGAGACAAGCGCTCCGCAGGTGCCCTCTATTGTCACTTCTCTGGTAGGCATAGAGTCGGAAGAGCGTATTGCATGGTTGCGCCAGCTCGAAGAACTCCACCAACAGCGAGAGAAGCTAGAGACAAAGGTCCAATACGCCCGCACCCTTGAGACAACCCGCTTCTCGGAATTAGATGACGTGCGCCGTCGTTTCCAGGCCATCCAGGATCGTGGCTATGAAGCCCGCCAAAGCCTGACTAAAACGCTAGAGCAGTTTATCGCCGCCGCAGGTCTGAATGATCGCACTGTTGAAACAGAGACTGACACCGAAGAGATCGTACAGCCGGTGAACGACGCCCAGAACGAAGAATTACTAACCACCAATGCAGTAGAGCAATTTGCCACGGCCTTGAACGGCTACCGCCAGACCATAAATATGCTCGAAAGTGAGCTAATCGACGCGGCTGATCAGGTCCAGGGAGAGATGGATGAGCTGCAACTACTCACCGGAAGTAAGAACCACGAGATTGCTGAACTCAATGCCTTGTACGAGCAGAAATTATCCGAACCCGAGTTCACTCCCCAGCACCCATCGCGTCGGACACTCGCCCGCACAAAACTGGCCGAGCAAGGCATAACAGCCCTACCGCTTTACGCTCTGCTTGATTTCGCTCCCGACATTGATAGCGAAGAAGCCGGACGCATCGAATACATCCTGGAAGATGCAGGTCTACTTGACGCCCTCGTCGTAGCATCTTCCCAGATAGCCGCCGCTGATGCGCTGCTTGCAGCCGAAGATTTAAGCGATTGTCGCCTGGACATAACCCAACTTACCTTGCCTGTTCTGAAGGCAAGTGATGGGCAAAATGACCATTCTCTATCAAATTTGCTGCGTTTCGATACAGCCGTTAAGGAAAATCAGGACGGGAGCAGCATTGACTGGGAGCCAACGACAGCAGCAATTCTAGCAGCCTTAGGGGACAGTACGAAAACAAAAGAGAAGCCCGCTGAAAAAACTGGCTTCATAATCAACGAGGACGGTAGCTGGACGCATGGTCTGCTCACAGGACGAGCAGGGGCGGGTACAGCCAGAGTTATCGGCAAAGCTACACGTCTGAACGTAAGGCAGCGAGAACTGGACGAATTGGCTGAGAAACGTACGCAACTGGACGAGGAACTCAAGTGGCTTACCCACCAACTCGAGCAATATGAACAGCAGTTGGTAGAGTTGCAAGAGAAGCAGGCCCAGTTGCGCAAGGTCCTCGCAAACAGCGGCATAGAGGAGATATACGTTGAACTCTCTCAAGTCAGGACAATCCTTGAAGATGCTCGCAGCAAGTATCAGAAGGCACGCTTACAGACACAGGAAGCCAGAGAGAGCCGCAATGCAGTCATCGCCCAATTAGAGCGCGAGAGCAACGGCATCGACCCACTGGCCAGCGACCCCAGGCAAGTGCAAAAAGCGCTCATGGGAATCATGAAGCTCAAAAATCAGGCCCGGTCGCTGCAAACCCAACTGGCAAGTATCTCTAACACCTGGGAAGAGTACCAGAAAAGCAGGGAGGCGCTGGAAAAAGCAAAAGCCAACGAGGCCAATGTGGCTCATCTGTACGAGCGTGTTCGTAACCAGGCTCTACAGTCGCGAGCACAATTGGAAGAATTGCAGCGTGTGGCCGAATTTGCCGATGCCGAGGAGTTGAGCGAACGTCTACGCATGCTCCGTGAACGCAGCGAAACCTTACTCACCGAGCTTGATGAGGCAAAAGCCAGCTACGTGCGTGCCGACGAGCGTGCCAGCAACGCAACATCTAATCTATCCGAAGCCGAAGAACACTTCCAGCAGGTTCAGCAGGATCGAGTTGAAAAGCAGACCCACTTTGTCGACCTCCTGGCAGCCTACCCTGTCGAAGCACTTGTAGCCGTGCAGCAGATAGCTGCCGGGGAACAGTATCCCAAAGCTGCTCAAAAGCTACTCGGAGAAGCTGTGAGCGAAATCGATATCCCGGCACGCAAGGAACTCCTCGAGGCCGAGTATCGCGAGAGCTACAACAATCTCTCTCGTACATTCAACCGTGAGCAATCCATCTTGCTTGAATACGGGCCAGATTTGGACGACCAGGGACAGGTTCTCTTCTTGAACGAAAATAAGAGTCGGCCCGTCGAACTGCTCGAACTTCTGAGCGAACGCATCGAGATGCAAAAAATGCTGCTTGGTCAGGAAGAGCGGCAATTGTTCGAGGATTTCCTACTCCAGGAAATGGCCGAAGCGATTCGCACGCACATTCTTGAAGCAGAGGAATGGGTACAACAGATCAACAGCGTGCTCAGTGGCCTGCCTATGATCGGCGAACATTACGCTTTGCAGTGGAAGCAGCCTGCCGAGTTCGACATGGCAAAATTAGGAAGCCACCTGGCTCAACACTATCGACTCTTGCGCAAGCCCGCCCAAACATTAACTGCTGAGGAAACCGAAACCTTGATGAACGCTTTCCGCCGTGAAATCGAAGCGGTACGCATCCAGCAGCAAGAGAATCCAGCCATGAACTTCATGGAAGCCCTGGAGCAAGTCTTTGACTACCGCGAGTGGTTCCACTTCGATGTCATGGTCACGCCAATTGGAGGCCAACGCCAGCGCCTGACCGATCGCGTAGCAGGAACGCGTAGTGGTGCCGAGCAGCTTTTCGCTCTCTACGTCCCGCTCTTCGCAGCCCTGGGAGCGCTCTACCGCAGCGCCGCACCAGGAGCACCAAGACTTCTCGCCCTTGACGAAGCCTTCGACAAAGTTAGCGTCGCCAACACCCAGCGTATCATGGAATTCCTCGTCTCCCAGGATTTCCAATGGATCATGACCGGCCCGCAAATTAGTGGCACCGGTGCCAAGATAGCTGCCTGTGCCCGCTACCTCATGATCCACGAAAAAGGATCACCCATAGCTACCGCCTCCGCCACCTTCTGGAGCGACAGCTACGACATCCAGGCCATCAACGACGTTCCAGCAACTCCGTAGGGGTGAACATAAAGTTCACCCGCTGGGGCGGGGAGGGGCGTGTCCCAATACTCACTTTGCCGCATAAACGATGTACACAGGTGATAGGTTAATGGCAGACCACAATATGAATCCAAACGTACAGAAAGCCGTCACTTTCTTCGCTCAAGCAGGATTATCCCGCCTGCTAGCCAAACTGCGTCAAAAATACATTGAAATGGGACAGAGTAGGGGGTCAGATACTCCTGGAAGATAGCACCCCTGCCGAGCGGCGGGAAATCGCTAGCTTTCTTGGCAAGCCCCCCTACCCCAACGCCAATTTCAAAGTCAAACTCATCGATATTGAGAAAGCCATCTCGCATAGCTTCGGACTGTACCCTACCTGAAGTCCTTGCCGCCTTCTTTCCCGACCAACCCCTTATAACCCGCCAGGAGCAGCGAACCGTCCGCTCACATCACCAGAGCAGATTTTCGAGCACAACTCCTCTCAATTGCCGCAGAACTACCCAGCAGAATCACGAGGCCACACCTGGCTACTACAAGGGCCACACGGACAAGAATGGCTCTTCTCCCGCTATAAAAATGCGCCAATAGACGAACAACAGCAACAAATCAAACTCGTCCACTACATCGCGCACACCCTCAACCAACTACCTGGACCCAACGCTCCCGAACGACTAGCCCTCTTCGCCCAACGAACAAGCGGCGACCCCCACACACTCGATCCCGACAGACCTGCCGGTCGTCTCTTCCTCCTTGCCCTCAACGACCTCACGAAAAATGCAACGAATTCTCCACAAGATCAAGCACAAAACCAGGATAACCCAGAGCAACTCACGAACACCAGCACCACTCCTACTCCTACTCCACTATCGCCACAAGACCGGGCACAAGAACTCCGTCTTTACAACGACGCTGGCTTGCTCGTTGACACCATCTCCTCCAGCGTCGCCGTCTTCAATCTCGCAGGCGCAATCTATACCAATGGTACACCCGACCCACTTCCCCAGACCGCGGGTCAACGTGTATTACTACTACCCCTACGCCAACTGCTAGAATGGCAAATCGCTCTACCCGCCAGCCCAGACATCTACATCTTCGAAAACCCCCAGGTATTCGAAGCCGTCATCTCATCCCTGAACTCAGATATACCCTTACCGACCCTCATCTGCACCTCCGGCTGGCCCAGCACTGCAGCCATGAAGCTACTCAACCTACTCATCACCCAATCCCCCGACAACCACCTCCACTACAGCGGCGACTTCGACCTGAAAGGTCTACAAATCGCCTCCTACCTCATAACCCGCTACCCAAACCAATGTCACCCTTGGCGCTTCGATGCCGATGCCTACTCAGTTGCCCTGCAAGCGGGAGGCAGCCTGGCGCGTGCGAATGAATTGTCTATGTTACAAACTCTCCCCGAAATATTTGCCCCATTGATAGCAGCAATGCAGGAGCACAAAAACTGGGCTTACCAGGAAGGCATCGTTCATCTCCTCACGAAGGATGTGAGGGAGAAAATAACCATCTGAATAGAACAAACAGCCCTCAAGGCAACACAAACAACCTCCAAATTGAAATGTGAACATGAACTGCGCGACTGCTCATAACAAAACTTGGCTGCTAAAATTGACAGTGATCTAAGAACGTAGGTCGATGGAACGCGGAGAAAGATTTCCAAATCCCTAGCTTTTGCGACAATGGTAGCCTCTTTTTGGAATGCTTTCTTGCACAATTCATGCCAATTTATTATAATCTATTGGAATGTACATCATAATCTATTGTGGGAATATTTTTAAATGTGGTATTGTTCTTGAGTAAAGTAGAATTCGTAGGTACATTGCCGTCTTTGTTAAGAGTACAGTACCTCGAAGCGTTATTTGAAGTTCACTAATTAAAGGAGTAGTCAATGGCTGAGAACAAAGGGTATGTACATCCAGAGGCTTTGGTAGATGCGAATTGGGTAGCAGATCATGTGCACGATCCAAATGTTCGGTTGATCGAGGTTGATGTGGATACAAGTGCTTATAATCAAGGACATATCCGAGGAGCAATAGGGTTCAACTGGCAAAAGGAGCTGCAGGATCAGGTAGTACGTGCTCCATTGAGCAAAGAGCATTTGGAAGATCTATTGAGCCGCGCAGGTGTGAACAATGATACGACGATCGTGCTGTACGGAGACAACAACAACTGGTTTGCGGCCTGGGCATTCTGGATTTTGAAGTATTACGGGCACCAAGACGTGCGACTGTTAGACGGTGGACGCGTCAAGTGGCTAGCTGACAACCGTGAAACGACGACAGAGATTCCTGAGTACGCACGCACTACTTACCACGCGCAAACGCCGAACTCAGATATTCGTGCCTTCCGTGATCAGATTCTTTCAGAACTGAGTAATGCTGGTGTCGCCCTGGTTGATGTGCGTTCCCCTGGAGAGTATAGCGGAGAGTTACTGGCTCCGGCCAATCTACCGCAAGAAGGTGCACAACGTGGCGGCCACATTCCGGGAGCCGCCAATATTCCCTGGTCACAGGCGGTCCAGGCGGATGGAACATTCAAACCTGCCGACGAGCTGCGCTCTCTTTACGAGGGTAAAGGAATTACCTCGGAGAAGGATATTGTGGCGTATTGCCGCATAGGCGAACGCAGTAGTCATACCTGGTTTGTATTGAGCTACCTGCTGGGGTATCCCAATGTACGCAACTATGATGGCTCTTGGACAGAGTGGGGCAGCTTGATCGGCGCTCCAATAGAAAAGTAGCGTCTACCTCCTTCCTTTTCGTTAAGAGGTGTTCCTGAATCCCTCAGGAACACCTCTTCTACATTCTCGTTTCCCGATAACTAGTGCCAGCAGGTCATCTAGAGTGATGGTATTTCCGGCACGGTGACCGAATCGGGCTTGGCCAGGAGTTGGATACCTGTTATACCGGTCCTGTTGGAAGTTTCAGTGATAGAGACTACGATCACACTCACGTTGTCTTCGCCTCCACCATCGAGGGCTGCCTGAATGAGCGCATTGCCGGTCATGTTCGGATCAGGGGCGGGATTACTCATGAGGCGCTGGATCTGGGGATCGCGTACCATGTCCCAAAGACCATCGGAGCAAAGCAGCAGTTTATCACCCGCTTGCAATGGGACCTCAAACGAATCCACCTCCACCACAGGTTTCTCGCCTAGAGCTACGATAGATCTGATTGCGCTTCGGATGGGTATAGACATCATCTGGTTGGATAATGCCGGCATCGACCAGGCTCGCTACTACGGAGTGATCACGAGTGATCTTTTGCAGCCCATCAGGTTCACGATATAAATAGGTGCGGCTATCTCCAACATTGGAGATATAAGCAGTTGAGCCAACTACCATAGCAGCGGTCATGGTGGTACCCATATCAGCACGTTCTTCCATATTGCGTTGGTGTACGGCTTCATTAGCACACTGCACTCCATCAGACAAGAGCTTGAGGTAGCCCGCATCACCCATGTTATTAGCAGAAACTTTCGGCAAGATATAATTGATAATGGTCTGGATGGCTAAACGGCTGGCATCCTGTCCATTGGCATGTCCGCCCATACCGTCGGCCACGACAAACAGACCAAACTCCTGTGGCTGCGAATTATGAGTTCTGGCTCCCTGCACAGCAAAAAGACTATCCTCGTTCGGCTTGTGTTTGCGCTTAATTCCTGGATCTGAGCGTGATCCGACAGCCAGGCTCAAATTACGACCGCGCACCTGCTGGAGTGCATATGGCACGGTTTGCTCTGGATCAGGTTGTCCATTCTTCGACGTATCGGGCGACATTTCAAGCGTTGGCTGCTCGCTCATCGATGAGGCCGGCACAAGCGTAGGTTGCTGTGCATAAGCAGCTTGCTGCGGAGACAACTGAGGCGGCGGTGATGGATAATTACCAGATCCGGTTGCCTCGGGTATTTGCTGGAGAGGTTGCAGAGACTGGACAGGTGGAGTAGCCAGTAAATGCAAACCTGAAGCGGAAGGAGAGAGTAGAGACTGACAATTAGGGCAATAGGCGTCATTTGATTTTACAAGATAATTACAATGTGGACAACGCAAATCAGGCACGAACTGAGGTTGTTGATTGGATGAACTTCCCCTATTTACAATTGCAGATGTTTGACGTTGACGCTGAACTTCGGCCTCAGCCCTCCGCTGCGCCTCAAGTTCATCAGCCTTGAAACGAGCGAGTTCGCGTCGTCGTTGTGCCCGCTTTCGTCCAAAGCTCAAGCTCACCAAGATAAATACCACGAGAAGAACAGCTATTCCAACTATCGCAACTATCCATAATGGAATGCCAAAAAGGCTTGAGGAGCCAGTAGTTGAAGTGGGAGTACTAGGCACTTTTCCACCTGCCTGAACAGCGGCATTGCTCATGAAGGTAGCAGCCTGAAAAGCACTATTGGCAGTTTGCGCTTTCCGAAATTGGACCAGGGCTTTATTCACGTCTTTTGGCTGTCCATTGAAGCCATAGAAGGCAGTGATGCCCTGGATCCAGGCAGCATTAAGAGCATTGGTACGAGGGTTCAAAAACGCGCTCAAGCTGGTCAGATTGAGGGTTCCAGTGCTCAAATGCATGTTGACCAATTGTCCATCTTGGTTGAAGACCGGCATGCCAACCTCACTTTGCAGTAGGGCAGTACTGGTGAGAGCACTATCTGTGGCAGCAAAGAGCATGGCAGTCAGAAACTGTTCGGGCGAACTACTCTGTGTCGAGGCAGAAGGAACCTGTTCAGTATCATTGGTCAACTGAATACCAATATGGGGAGCGCTACCGGCCGTCCCCAAGGCAACAAATGGCTGTGGGAGCGACGAACTGAAGGAAAAGAGCACCGGACCACTACATTGCGTGAGACGACAGGGGGTGGGAGGAAGGGCAGGAGAGACCTGTAGCACCTGACAAGCAGCAGTGGTTGAACAGGTCGTGGTGGCAAGTGCCGCAGGAATGGGTGGGCTAGCTGTAGACGGTGTATTGGTATAGACATTATTGGCAAACACCTGAATGGAAGTTAACGTTGCCCCGCTCACGGAACAGTTCTTCGTACTGAGAGCGCTACTGTCGGTGAGCACCCAATTGGTAGGGAGAGTACTGCCAGGAGCGAGTGGCCAGCTTCCGACAAGGACTCCCAACCCCGTACAAATGGTAACGCCAGAACCTCTCCCAGTTGCACCTTCGGTTGTATACGTTGCGACCAGGCGCACGACCGAGACCTGAGCCAGTGCTTGTGCCGGGTCATGAGGAACCGATAGAGGCGTTGGGCTGACGACAGGGGTGGTGATGGCAGTGGCAACTGTCGACGTGGAGACAACGGTTGAAGTTATGTTGGAGGTAGGCGTCGGCGTCGGTTTGGAGGCAGCCTGGAAAGCCAGAGCGACAGAGGGCAAGGCAAGCAGCCAGATAAGGAGAACTCCAGCCAGGAGTGAGAGCGGAGATACCACCGACCGACCTATGCCCTTGCACATCTTTGGTAGTAAACGTTGCGTACTCATTTGCTCTTTCTCCCTTATAACGGGTATATAGTTTATTAACATAGGATAGTCTTGCATCCTCTTATCGTCGCAATTGGGTGCGCAAGCGTTGCACCATTACTTGTGCCGCCGAATTGCCAGGCATGGCCCCTACAACATAGGAGCATTCACGTAGAGCATCTTCAAACTTGCCTTCGCGTTCATAGACCTGGCTGAGCAAAAAACGGGTTTGATGATCTGCAGGGTTGATGGTGAGCACCTGTACGAAGGCCCGCTCAGCCACTGGTAACTGATTCAGGCGCCAGGCAAGTTGACCAACCGCGTAGTGAATCTCAGGCCGTTTCGGCGCTAAGCGAGCAGCTTCCTGGTACTCACGCAAGGCAGGGTCAAGTTGGTTCATCTCTTCGTAACACTTTGCCAAGCGCTGATGCGCTTCAAAATTATTAGGATTCAAGCGTAGCGATTGGGTATAAGCCTGGATAGCCTGCGCTGGCTGCCGCCTGAGAGTGAGGTAAAGATCTCCCACCAGCTTATGCGTCACGGCATCGTTCGCGTTCAGTTGCAACGAGTGATTATAGGCCGAGAGTGCAAGATCGGGCGAGGGAGGAAGACAACGAGCAAACACCTGCCCAAAGATTCTATGAACTAAGGAATTATTTGGTTCGAGTGCATGCGCCTGCTGAATCGACGTGAGGGCAGCATCGATACGACCTGCATTTAGATGATCCTGCGCGGCTCGAATAAAGGCACCGCCTGGGCCTGTTATTCCCCCGGCGTTAATATTCGTCTGGGGACTACTGGGGGTTTGTGGATTGACAACGGGCTGCTGTGGAACAAACTGAGTTGCTATTGGACCTGGTGTTCGCGCTGATACGGGTGGAAGATTGATAATGGCTCGCTCCATTTCAGCAGCGCTATTCCAACGTTGTTCCAAGTTGGGTGCCAATGCCTTCATGATGATTTGATCAAAGGCGGGAGAAATGTCGGGTCGCAGCGAACGAACTGCCGGGAACGAGAAAATACTGGGTTTGTTATTGGCCGCGTCATGATGTGTCAATAGCCGGTGCAGACTCGCACCGAGCGCATAAATATCGCTGCGCGGCTCTGGCATGCCATGCAATTGTTCGGGAGGAGCATATCCAATCGTCATAATGATGGTGGACTGACGCTGCGATTGAAAGGTACGTGCGATGCCAAAGTCAATCAATTTGATCTCATCCTGTTCAGTCACCATGATATTCGATGGCTTGAGATCACGGAAGATAATGGGTGGATTTTGACGATGGAGATAGCCGAGAACGCTACAAATCTGCTGAGCCCAACTGCGAGCGCGGGCTTCTGATACGCCACGTGCTCCATTGAGGCCGGGTATGTTACCCTCTTTTTCAAGCACCTCACCTAATGTGCGTCCATCGATGAAATCCATCACCAGGTAGTGCTTGTCCTGCTCAAGAAAGAAGTCGCGTACACGAGGAATACAGGGATGATTCAAATCGAGCAACAGGGTAGCCTCTCGCCTAAACCACTCGACTGCCTGGTTGAGTTCGGTCTCATTCTGGAAATCATCTAACATTTCCTTGACAGCACAGGGACGGTTAAAACGGTTATCGATGGCAAGATACACGGCTCCCATACCCCCGGCAGCGGCGAGTTTCTCGATGGTATAGCGTCCAGCGGAGAGTTGCGTACCCGTAGGTAAGCGGCGATGACTTCCATGTCCATCACCAGAAGGAGGATTACTCGGTGTCATTTGTCCAGATGAAGGCACAGAAATAGACTGAGGGGATACTGGGGGCAGTGGATATTCTGGTACCGTCCCGCCCGGACCACTTTGCGGCGTGGCAGGATTACCAATAGATGCACCATTTTGTGGGTTAGACGGATAACTACTTGCCATATTTTTTTACACCGCTTATTGGGCCTTGATTAATTTGGCCCGTACTCCTCTAGAATACCTTCTAAGGTGGTTTCTAGAGCCACCTCAGACTTCAAACAACCACTTTTGTTATCTTAACAAATGCATTCCCATACTGGGCGCATTATAACATATTCTCTTGCTTGTGGGCAGTAGAATATTTTACACTGAGAATGCGAGGTAGATCACATACCGGTCTGCTTCTCTCCCTTAGCCAGTTGATCAGCCCTGTTGGCAGCCTCTATATCGCCCTTCATCCAGCGCGCGCCTAAAATACCTATCAGGCCAGCAATAACTAAAGCAGGTGTACAGGTAATCAACAGGGCATGGCTGAAGTCCTGACCCGCTACGTTGTGCAAAAAGTGTTGACCATGTGTTGGATCAAAAGCCTTTGCCAGCACACCTATTATAGAAGGTGCTAAAGCATCACCGAACAGATGGGCAACGAGCAGCGAGATGGCTACACCTGAGGCACGCAAGGCTGATGGCACAACATCCTGGGTTGCGGCGGTACTAGGTCCCTGGTAAAGGGTAACCAAGAGGGCCGTAGCGATAAAGAAGATGATGAATAAGGTAAAGCTGTGCAGGATGAGTGCCAGTGCAAAAGCAGGTGCACTCAAAAGAAAACCAATGCCACATACCAGGACACGCGCACCGGGATGACGACGGTTAAGTAGATCGGCCATGTAACCGCCGATAATGGTACCGGCGATACCCGCGACGACGATAATGACGCCAGAGAGGATACCCGCAAACCCCGAAGAAAGACCGAAGGTGCCTAACTGATGATTGACCACGATTAGTTTACCAGAAGGGCCACCCGCGCTCAGATCAAAAATATCTGTCTGCTGAAGGTAGGTAGGTAAGAAGACCACGTTCACGCCCAGTACGAAGTAGGCAAACACCTGCATCACAGTCAAAACGACCAGCGTTTTGATACGCACTAACTCACGAATTTGTGAGATCACGTTAGACGAAATGGCTACTGTGTGGGGTGCCACCACCACTGAATCTATATTGTCTGATAAGTCTGAACTGAGTACCTGCGTTTCTTCGTCAGCCTGGTTGTGGCGAGGCTCACGGAGTCGCCAGGCAAGGAAAGCCAGGATAAGGCCAGGAATGCCCGTAAAGATAAAGGCGAGCCGCCAACTACCGACAAAAAGACCAGCAACCTCGCCACCGATCGCGAAGCCGAACAGTATGCCAACGAGTTGACCGACATTCCACCAGCTCATGATGCGCGAGCGCCTCTCACGTTTAAAGTAGTCAGCCATGAGTGCTGTACCAGCCGGAAAATAGCCAGCCTCACCAATTCCTAGGACCATACGTGAGATAAATAGCGTGGTGAAGTTAGTTGCCAATGCGGTAAAGGCAGTAGCCAGACTCCAGACAGTGATGCAGGCGGCAACAACGTCTTTGCGCTTTGCACGGTCGGCCCAAATACCTAGCGGCAATATACCAAGTGTATAGACAATGAGAAAGGCCGATGCAATCAAACCAATGCCATCACTACCAAATCCTAGTTCGTGGGCAACGACATCAGCGGCACCTGTCAGGACATTGCGGTCCATATAGTTCAGGAAGTTGATGCTGAACATGACCCAGAAGACGTACATTGGATACTTTTGGGTCTTGCGCTTAGAAACCTCTACGCCAGCTCTGGCGGGCGGGGCGACTTCACCCATGAGTGCCTCCTAAGTGGAAGAATATGTTATAAGAACGAGGTCTACGATAACTTTACCATACCATAGAAGGGAGAGGAATGGAAGAGGATAATTGTTGCATTTATTTCTTTAAGCTCAACATTTCTAGAAAACTCCATGATTTGAGGTCGCGTTCTAGATGGAAACGCAGGAGACTATGCATGATTGCCTCCAATTCCACTTGTAAATGAGTGTCCAGGCGCAGGCGCGATACTTCAATCCATTGACTGCGCTGCATGAAGCGTAAGACTTTGAACGCATTCAGCGATACTCGGCGTTCCCAGAATTGGGAACATTGGGGACAGAGCATGCCTCCGAGCGAGGCTTTAAAGCCATTTTCCTCTGGCTTTAATTCATTTCCGCAATGTGCGCAGTTATGTAAAGATGGTTCATATCCAATATATGATAGCAGATGGAGTTCAAAGTAGCGCATCAGGAGATTGGTGCGCATGTTAGCAGAGCTTGTGGATGGCGTTTCCTGGATGTGTTGCTGGTGTAGTGCCAGAGCATCGGCATCCAGGTAGCGTAGAGTGGCGAGCAGTAGGGTATAGATATCGAGGTGTGGTGTTTGCTCTTCAACAAAACGATCTACCAGTTCGGCGAGATAGAAGCCACAGGTCATATGCCAGAGTTCAGTACGCAGGTGCAGGAAGTTTTCGCGTCCTTCGGCCTGTGTAACAATATCGAGGTTGCGTCCCAGAGCTACTTGTAATTGGCTGCGGCAGAGTAGTTCAAGGTGACCTGCTTTTTTGCTGATAGTGCGACGTATGCCTTTGGCGATAGCATGGAATTTGCCTTTGTTGGGTGTGAAGAGGGTTAAGATGCGGTCGGCTTCACCGAGGTCGGTGCGCTTGAGTACGATAGCTTCGATGGAGTAGCTGTGTTGCTGTCGCATGGAGAGTATCCTATAGAGAAGAAAGGCGTGATTTTCGGGATCACGTTAGTTTTGGGAGGCGACGAGCGGATTCGAACCGCTGGTGCAGCTTTTGCAGAGCCGTGCCTTACCACTTGGCGACGTCGCCGTGAATGTTTGGAAGGGGAGCGGGAGACGGGGATCGAACCCGCGACTTTCTCCTTGGCAAGGAGATGCTCTACCACTGAGCCACTCCCGCATTGCATTTGTGAGACTAAGATAGCATATTGGGAGCCGATTGTCAATAACTTTTGGCTCAGGTTTCAAGATCTAAAGGTAGCATTACGCTACTTGCCTTACTCAACTTCAAATCCCCGGTCTTTCAATAGCTCTATTACTCGCTCCAAGGATTCCTGGGGGACGCGTACGAGGCGGTGTTCGTGGGGAACTTCGGTGCTAAGAAGGGGACCGATGTCCTCGTCAGCCTGGAGGTCCTGGAGGGCCTGTGCTGAGAGGAGAAGGAGGGGTGCGCGCTCTACGCCGATAGCATGTTGGTTACCGTAGCCACCTCCCCAGAGTTTGAGGCGGATGAGGAAGGAGGTAGGGAGGCCACCGAGGCAGTAGGTTTGCAAAAAGCGAATGATGTTTTCTAAAGGTAGGCCCGCGCTGCATGCTTGTGAAATTGAGGAAGGGGTAATTTTGCGGCAGCCGGATGCTTCGTCGAGTTCAGTGATTTGCTCAAATTCGGTTGAGAGGTAAAAATCTGGCACGGGATAGCATGGCTGTAAGAGGCCGTTATCTAACAAGCGCCATTGAGGATCTTTGGCAGGTAGACGACCGCTTTCTAGGGGACTGTCGGGTACGGGGGCTGAGGCAAGGGCAGGTAAGTAGTCACGCTGCCAGAGTGCTTCTTGTATGGCTGATAGGTGATGTGGGAGGACTTCGGCCAGTAGAGGGGCCAGACGACGACTTAGCATTGGGCGTGTGTTTTCATTGGCGAAAAGTGCGTCGAGCAATGCCGCATCGTCTACCTCAAGCAGCGTTGTGTCACGCCAGAGTTCGATGCGGCGCGCCTGGCGTTCCCACTCCATGAGTGAATATTGGACATTTTGGGGAATTTGGGTTTCGGCGGCTTTCTCTAGTACCTGTGCAATAGTATGAGCATGCATTCCAGCCTGAATAGCACGTGTGACGCTTGCTCTGGAAAGGCGATATTGTGCGATATGCTCCAAGCGCAGACGGTCGGCAAAACGATCAAGGTCAATGAGTAGGGTTTCGGAGACGGGTGCAAGCGCTACTAACTCAAAGTTCGGCTGTACTATCAGCCGCCCGGGTGGAGGCTCTTTGAGATCAGAGGCAGTATCGTCAGTAATGCGAGAAACCTCTGGGAGGAAGCGAAAGGCATCGGGATGATTCTCACTATCCAATTCCACCAGTCCCAGCCAGTGCAATGGTCCTAATACGATGCTGCGAATGAAGCCTCCTTCCACCATGTGCCATCCCTCACGGTGCATTAACCAGCCACGGCGCAGACGGAAATCCCAACCATAGGGATTGCTGCCCATCGAATAACGGTCCGCACGCGAGCCGTATTGGCGTGGGAAGAGGAGATACGGCGCATACAATTTGGTACGCGCGATAAACGCAGGTAGTTCATGCCATACTCCAGCCTGTTCATGCAGTACACGTTCCACGACCATCTGGCGGGAATGCACTACCTCTTCGTGGGCAGGGTCGAGGGGAGCAGGACCAGGCCGTACGATTACGTCTGGTAAGTAGGCTAATTCGTTCCAGAAGGGTGTCTCCAGCCATAAGCGATAGCAAAGGCGTGCTCGCTCAATCAATGGCAAGGCAAAAAAATCATTGGCAGGGGCTGCATAGATGGTACCCTGTCGTTCAATGAGCAATCCGAGCTTCATCAGGAGGAAGCGTACGAACTGGAGATGGGGTAAATCACTCTCAACGCGTATCTGCTCTGTCTGTGCGGTGGGATTCAACTGCTCGACTACCAGGCGCAGTGCAGGACGGGAGAGCAACTTATTACTGACCAATGATAAGCCATCACGCAGAGATACTACAAGCGACCAGTAGAGGTAGAGTGTACGCTGGAAAGTGCGTATACCTTCCTGACCATCTCCTAGATTGTTGTTGTCTTTTGTTTGTGATGCGGCTGATTTGGCTTTCAACTCTTCGCGTATCTGTGCGTTGACGATGTCCATGGCAGCGTGGGGTACCAGTAACACACCGTCATAAATTCCACTGGCGTAATCCCGACCAACGATATTCGTTTGTTTGCCCCAGAAAACCAGGCCCAGAAGCAGCAGATGCCGCAATGCCTGCTCAAAGGCTCCGTGAGGGTGCGGAGTCGGATACTGTGGTGAGCCATGGATAACGATTGTCGAAGTTCCGGCAGGATTGCTTCCAGGTAAGGGGCGTGTCTGCCGCTTACCTTTGAGAGGATTGAGGAGACCTTTACTGGTAAGGTACAAGGCAAGATCACGACTATTTGCACGTCCACCGCATGCCACCAGTTCACGCAGCATGAGCCGCTCAATTTCCTCGAGGCTGTGTATTGCTTCCTGGATGGCAGAGGGATTGAAGAGATACTGTGCAACTTCTGGAACGCTCAGCGTAGAGGAATCGGGGAGTACGGAATTGCGCTGTTCACTCAGTAAGGGGCGACTAAGAGCGCGAGCGACCTGGCGCGATTTTATGACTGCTTGTAAGTGATAGGCAGGCACATTTTGCAACAAATTGAGGTCACTCTGTTCCATGCGACTCCTCTTCGTGCAAAAGTGGTGCCTGACCACGCCGCTTGAGATCTTCTAAAAGGTGTTCTGTACCCTGCTTTTTTAAAATGAAGAGGGTAGGGGAAATGGTACGTACTACCTGATTATCTAACGAGGTAGTGGCGGAAAGCTCGCGCTTGACTTGAGTATCTGCTACCTCCAGTACCGAAGCATCGGTATACAGACGAACACGTCCATAATTGGCTATGCGACGTTCGAGGGAGGAGATGAGGTCATGGGCGAAGGAGGAATTCCGGGCCGTTCCCGCATTTTGGTTTTCCAGGGCATGACGTAGATTATCCAAGAGGTCAGTGGGATTGAGTCCACGGCTAAACGCTTCACCTAATGATGCAGGCGTCAGTCTATAGCGAAGCCGACCGTCAAAGACACCTGCCACTTCGGCAAAGTTCTCAAGGATTTCAATAAGCGGCCAGGCAGTCGAGGTACAAGTAATGAATACGTCGCCGGCCTCTGAGGTTTCTAAAGCCGCCGGAGTTTGTGAATCTCGTTGCCCACTTGGGTGGTCCTCGAAGGTAACGCCATTAAATAGTAGACCAGCCATGGGCGTTAGACGGAATGCGAGCAGACGGTCATCAGATGAGGTAGCTATATCGACGGCTCCCCACCAGTGTAATGGGCCCTGCAATAGTTGGGTAAGGTAGCGCCCTTCTGCTCGCAGCCAATCACTTAAGTTGGGTAGGGCGCAGCGGTCGTCCTTCTTCTAGCTCCAGCCACCAATGAGGTGAGGAGAAGATATGCTGACGTTTCTGCAAAAAGGTGGGATTCAGACGATACACGAAGCGGGCAAAAGCAGAAAAATTGATCCACTGATTGAGAGGAGCCTGGGCAAGCAATGCTATAAGCGTTTGTCTTGCCTCGCTATTCTCGGTCTCCAGTTCTCCTGGGCGCAGGGCAGGCTGATTGAGTGGCGTAGCACGACAACGCAGAAAGAGTCCTTCTGTTTGTTGCAAATCAAACAGTTCTTCATAGGTGGCCTGGCTAAGCCACTGAGTAAACAGTTCTCGCGCTACTTCGGCACGTGTAGAGCCAAGCAATAATCGTGCGACATTGGGCAAGGCATGCAGGTGAGCCATTTTCGCATCATCTTTGTAGAGGATATCCGCGAGTCGGAGCAGGCGGATGGCAAAGCGTAAAAACGAGGGTGTCCGTGAAACACGTTCCTGTAAAGATTCCAATAGAGATGATGAAGGCATGCCAATTGAGGGAGGAATAGCTATTGATCCATCCGATGAAGGAGGGTTAGCGGATAGGGTAAGGAAGCTATGATTCGATAGAGCGGTGGATTGACCAGCCGCAGGAGATGTTCCTCCCGGTCGACGCTCATTGTGGATATCTTCAGATTCAAGGCGGTAGCCATCGAGCGCACGAGCAATCAGGAGCAGATCAGCAAGGAGATTGTATGGCTCAATGTGATGGATGTGAGAAGCATCGCTTTCCCGGTTCGGCTGGGAATTCACATCAAAAGGAGTTATAGGTAGGGTGACGTGCAATGCAGAACGCACCTCCACTGGCACGTGCCAACCTACATCTAATAGCGATCCACCTAGACGCAGGCGCTGCTGGAAGGAACTGTTGACGCTGGTGTGAAAAATTAAGGCCTTGCTTTGAAGCGTACCGAGCATACCTTGCAATTGGCTGGGAGTTCCGAGCGAGAAACGCTCAAATAGGCTGCGCAGGTCGTCGTCGGACATGGAACCACCTGCTAATGTGAGTGCTGCTAACAATTGGCGCTGGGGCTTCTCTAACGTGCTTACTGCGCGCCGTATCATTTCGGGTTGCTTGAGGACCTCAGAGAGGCTCTCTGAAAGTTGCTGCTTACTCATGCCATTGGTAGTAATGTCATATTCACGCGCGATATTGCGTAACTCGCTCAGGCCGAGGAGGGCCAGTGTTTCGTCAAGATTGCCAGGAGGAGTTGCGCCACGAAAGGGAGGAGTATTAGCAGGTTGTTCCAATGCTGCCGATGGGGCCTTCTTTGATAAGAGGGAGATTTTGTTCTTTTGCTCTCTTAGCTGCAATTCTGTACCTTCATTTCTGAGGGAGGTCGCGGACGATGGAAATGATGGAAATGGAGGGGAAAGCGTCAGAAAGTCCGAGGGATGGGCGAGCCATTGATAAAGGAGGGCGGCAGCATGGGAACAGAGAGGCAATAGACCTGGGTATCGAACGCAGGTGCAGGTAGCAGCCCAGGAGATGCGTTCTCGTGCTTCGACTTCTACGAGATAGTGACCAGGTTCAGTGGCAGTTTGACCTGCCCGAATTGCCGGTGATACTGCTTCTTGATGCACCGTGTTTGGTACATCGACGATACCGGTGAGCCTTGCTCCCTGGCGCTTCGTTGAATGTACTGCACCTATTCGACAATATTCTTGCCCTAGAGACGCACCTGTTAGCCCTGCCATGGTTATAATGTCTGATTCACGCAGGCGTTGTAGTGCGCCAGGTACAACATCTTCCATATATTCGAGCCTATGTTTGTTCGCATTCCAATTTAACTATGTCGCAATATGATAGCATGAAGCAGGCGTAGGGTCAATCTGAAAGATGTTATACTAAACACAATTTTACCGTCCTTACAAGGAGGACCTTCCAATGGTTCAAGTTACGCAATCGGTTTCGTTTCCGTCGGGGAGTTCGAGTAGTATTCAGTTGGATGGCTATCTGGCGCGTCCTGAGGGGCAAGGACCTTATCCGGGTGTGGTGATTATCCATGAAATCTTTGGCCTCAATGAGAATATTAAGGATATTACACGGCGCTTCGCGGGTGAGGGATATGTTGCGCTGGCGGTTGATTTATTTGCCAGGCGCAATCGTGCGGTGTGTATGTTCCGCTTCATGGGCGGCATGTTACTCAATTCACGCAATCATGGTGGGATTCGCGATCTCAAGGCGGCATTGTCCTTTCTTGCTGAGCAGCCGGATGTTGATAGCACACGACTGGGAGCAATTGGATATTGTATGGGAGGCAGTTTCGCGATAGGGTGGGCCTGCACTGATGATCGGCTTAAAGCTATCGCGCCCTACTACGCGGCGAACCCACGACCACTTCAAGCGGTTGCCCGCCTTTGCCCAGTGGTCGGCTCTTATCCTACCGGAGATTTCACCACTTCGCAAGGTCAGAAGCTCGATGTAGAGTTGAATCGCCATAACATTCCACACGATATTAAGATTTACCCAGGAACGAAGCATTCATTTTTCAATGATCAGGGTCGCACGTATAATGCAGAGGCTGCGCAGGATTCGTGGCAGCGTGTGTTGGCGTTTTTTAAAGAACAAATTGGTGCCTAGCGCTCCAGTTCGTACATTACATTAGCTACAGCGGTTAGTGCGGCGGTTTCGGCGCGTAGGATGCGCGGGCCAAGGGAGACTGGTTGGACTCGGTGTCGTTGGGCTAGCGCGACTTCTTCGGCCATTAAACCTCCTTCGGGGCCGATGAACAAGACGACTGTGATTGGTGTTGCGGATGAGAACAGGGATTGTCCGATTTGCGAGGTTTCCAGGTAAGAAGCTAAGGCTCCACGGAAGGTAAGGTTGTGCTCTTCCTCCCAAGGTATGAGGGCTATTGCGCCGGGAGGTATGTCGTTAAGGGCATGGATCAGGGGACGGATTGGTAAGAGTTGTGGCAGACGAGAACGGCCACATTGTTCGGCGGCTTCCTGGAGGATGCGCTGCCAGCGTTGTATTTTTGAGGGACCAGCGTCCTCTAATCCTGCCATTGAGCGGCGACAGAGGATGGGAGAGAAGATCGCTACACCCAATTCGGTACCTTTTTCCAGGATCCATTCGAAGCGCGCCGATTTGAGCAGTCCTTGACAGAGGATGATGCGAATTGGAGATTCGGCTTTGCCTGTGCGGCGCTCGAGGAGTTGTACGCGAACCATGCTTTTGTTGCTTTCGGTTACGGATGCCAGGATTTCGTCGCCTGTGTTGTCGAGCAGGAGGAGTTGTTCGCCGATGGTGAGGCGGAGAACGTCGCGTATTTGATGGGCGAGATCTTTTGGGAGGGTGATTGAATGGGAGCCAGAGGATGTGGTCGGGTCAGTGGACCTGGCACCCGCAAGGGGTGCCACTACATTTCCTGGTGCCAGTTCAATATTTGCAATAGTTCTGGTGTGACAAAGAAACGGTGCATGATTTTGAAGCTTTCATTTGGTCATGATGAGGGTTACCCAGTCGTCGATCATTACGGTATCGAGGAGGGTTAGACCGGCGGCGAGGAGGGGTTGTTCGGCTTCGTGGCGGCGGTCTTCGATGATGCCGCTGGCTATGAGTTGGCCTCCTGGGGCAAGTACCTGGGCGAGTTGAGGGGCAATTGAGCCGATGACGCGGGCGATGATGTTGGCGAGCACAAGGTCGTATTGATCCGCCAGGCGAGCTGCTTCGGCTTGATCTAATACGCCCAGCGTTACGGTGATGCGGTCGGTGAGGTTATTGGCGGCGGCGTTGGAGACGGCGCTTTCGACGGCTACGCTGCTGTTATCGATGCAGTGGACGTGGGCTGCGCCTAGTTTGGCTGCCGCGATTGCGAGGATGCCGGAGCCGGTTCCTACGTCGAGTACATGCATGCCTGATCGGGTGTAGCGCTCAACTTGTTCGAGGCACATACGCGTTGTGGGGTGCAGGCCGGTGCCAAAGGCCATGCCTGGGTCGAGTTCCAGGACTACTTCGTTATCTTTGGGGGTATATTCTCGCCACGATGGGCGAATGACGAGGCGACGGCCAATGTGGGTGACGTGGAAGTAGTCTTTCCAGGCGTTTGCCCAGTCTTCTTCGTTGACTACGCGTGTTTGCAAGTCGCCGATGAAGTGCGGACCTAAAGAGGATAGGTGCCATAGGCCTTCGGCGATGCGCTGACGAATTTCTTCTTCCTTGCCGTCGATGGGAAGGTAGGCATGCATCTGGACGGGCTGGCTTGTGAGGACACGATATTCTTGCCCTTCGTCAATGAGTTCGATTGGTTCTTCGATGGCGACGCCGCCAGGAATGTAGCGGCTTAGGAGTTCGCTGACAGATTCTATGGCTTCAGGATGTGTTTTTACAGTGAGTTCTAGCCAATGCATGACTTATGGTTTTCTCCTAATTCAACGTTATGACAAGTATTTTGTGTTTCATTTTAAACCTTGAGATCAAGGCCATAGTAGTCATAAGTGGTTTTTATTTCGAAGCCGCAGGAGAGGTAGAGGCCGATGGCGTTTGTATTGTCGGTTTCTACGTCGAGCATGATGCTTTTGGTGCTCTGGGCACGGATGGCGCGGATGACGTCTTCTAGTATTTGCCTCCCGTAGCCACGCCCGCGGTATTCGGGACGGACGACGAAGCCGTAGATGCCAATTTCCTTTTCTGTTTCGTCGAGGTTGAGGCAGCCGATGGGTTCTTCGCCAAGCATTGCTATGTAGAATGGGCGCTGGATTTCCTGGAAGAATCTTGTGACGAAACGTTTCGCCCTCTCTTCATTGCCTAAATTGGTGACTAGAATGGAGACCAGGGCCTGGAAGTCGTCGGCATTGGCTTTACGAGTATGGATGCGTTCATTAAAAGATTGTCTTTCCCGAAAGATGCCTAATACCATTTCGTGTTCAGAAAAGTCGTGAGGCACGCCGAGGGCTTTCAGAAATGCTAGCCCGGAACGAGAGGTATGTTCGCAGATCAGAATGAGCTCTTGCACATCTTTGTGTAGCCATTCGTCTTTGGCCGTTGCGAGCAGGGAGCGAAAGATGCCCCTTCGGCGATAGTTTGGATGAACCATACCGGTAAGCTCTTTTTTTTGTGTTCCCCAGGGGTAGACGGTTAAGTAGCCGACGAGGGTGCCGTCTGCATAATAGAAGTCATGTGTGGCGTCGCCTGTACGGTCGTGCTGCATGTTAGGATCTAGCCGCATGTGTAAACCTTCATACGCGTTGCAGATTGCCACAAGCTGCTCGATTTGTGAGACTTCGGCGGCTGTTAGAACTTGTTTTTTGACGAGGCCCTGATGGTCATTATCAGCCATTCTTCCCCCTATGGATATGGTGCGTCCTTTTAGTAGACGGCGGGTTCCATGTATTCGCCGAAGACGGTGCGGAAGACGTCCATGATTTCGCCAAGGGTAGCGTAGGATTTGACGGCTTCGATGATGGCGGGCATGGTGTTTTCGGTGCCTTCTGCTACACGACGGAGATTTTCGAGTGAGTGTTTGACGACAGCGGAGTCTCGTTCGCGACGGACGCGGTTGAGGCGTTCGAGATGTGCGCGTTCGGCTACACGGTCGATGTAGAGGGTGGGGACCTTGATGTTCTCTTCTATGATGTAGTCGTTGACGCCGACGATGGTGCGCTGGTGCTGATCAATTTCTTGCTGGTAGCGGTAGGCGGACTCGGCGATTTCGCGCTGGAAGAAGCCGTTTTGAATGCAGGCGAGTACGCCGCCGAGGGCGTCAATACGATTCAGATAGTCGGTTGCGGCTTGTTCGGTCTCGTCGGTGAGGCTCTCTATAAAGTAGGAACCGCCGAGGGGGTCAACGGTGTTGACGACGCCGCTTTCACTGGCGATGATCTGCTGGGTACGCAGGGCGATCAGTACAGCTTTCTCGGTGGGAAGAGCGAGGGCTTCGTCGAGAGAGTTGGTGTGCAGCGAGTTGGTGCCACCAAGCACTGCGGCCAGGGCCTGAATTGCGGTACGGATGATGTTGTTATCGGGTTGTTGTGCTGTGAGGGAGACGCCGGCGGTCTGGGCATGACAGCGCATGAGCCAGGAGCGGGGGTCTTTTGCGTCGTAACGCTCGCGCATGAGTTTGGCCCATAGACGGCGTCCAGCTCGGAATTTGGCAATTTCTTCAAAGAAGTCGTTGTGGACGTCGAAGAAAAATGAGAGGCGTGGGGCAAACTCGTCGATCTTCAGGCCGCGCTTGAGGGCTGCATCTACGTAAGCAAGGCCATCAGCGATGGTGAAAGCAAGTTCCTGAACGGCTGTTGCGCCTGCTTCACGGATATGGTAGCCGCTGATGCTGATGGTGTTCCAACGGGGCATGTGGCGGGTACCATATTCAATGGTGTCGGTGACGAGGCGCATGGATGGTTCGGGCGGGAAGAGAAATTCTTTCTGAGCGCTGTATTCTTTGAGGATGTCGTTTTGAAGGGTACCTCCAAGTTTTGCCATAGGGAAGCCGCGCTTCTCGGCATTGACGATATACATGGCCCAGATGACTGACGCCGGGCTGTTAATGGTCATCGAGGTGGTGATTTTGTCGAGTGGCAGGTCCGCAAAGAGTATCTCCATGTCAGCGAGGGAGGAGACAGCGACGCCACATTTGCCAAATTCGCCCGCGGCTAGTGGGTGGTCGGTATCGTAGCCATAGAGGGTCGGCATGTCAAAGGCGGTGGAGAGGCCAGTTTGCCCCTGGGTGAGCAGGTATTTGAAGCGTGCGTTGGTGTCTTCGGCGGTGCCAAAGCCGGCAAACATGCGCATAGTCCAGGGTTTGGCACGATACATGGTTGGCTGGACGCCGCGAGTATAGGGATATTCGCCGGGGAGGCTGAGGTCACGAGTGTAGTCGAGGGTTTCGTTATCCTGCGGTGTATAGATGCGATTGATTGGGACACCGGATGTGGTGATGAGGTTGTCGCGTTCGGGCATACGTTCCTGGGACTTTTTGACGGTTGTTTCTTCCCAGTGCTGTCGTTCGGTCTTTAGCTCTTCCAATGTGGTTTTATCAAAGAGCGTGCTCTGTTCTATGACGGGCTGCTTGTGTTCTCTTATTTCTGGCGATTTCTGTTCAAGCATGGTTAGTGATTCCTCCTCGTTGAGGTTATTGGTGAGTGATGTAGCAAGGCACCGGCAAAGGTGCTGGTAAGTGTAATGATTCCATTCAGGTCTGTATTGGTTATTGTACCACAATCGGGTTTGAGACATGGGACATCGGGGACATGATGTTTTTGGTTGTCTTTTTGCCTGAGCCTCATCCCACCTTTCCTCCCCTTCCCCATGAATCAAGAGTGGGAAAACAGGCAATAGTGCTGGACATCTTTCAAATACCTTTCAAAGTGAGCGACAATTTTGGAACTGCTGAGGTAGGAAGACAAGAGCTTTCACACAACTTTCAAAGTGAGCGACAATTTTTCGGGAGAGCCTCTTCACTCCTGAACCTCTTTTACATCTCTTTCAAAGTGAGCGACAATTTTATCGGGAGAGCCTCGCGCGTCTGAGGCACTGCCCACGTGCTGCTTCGACCTGAATGCCAGACTTCTGCATGAGCGGCCTTGCCTGCTCATTCCCTTGCTCCTCAAGCGAGCTCCAGGCCTCACGCTTCTCTTTCCACCAGTATACTCTGCCAGTTCTGACCGAGGCACAGACCTTTGGAGAGAAGGCCTCTCACCCCTTCCCCTGCGCTGCGCCAGGTCCAAGGCCCCCGCTCCGAGCCTGCCCTGAGAGAAGCGAAGGGATGACAGCACTCAAAGTCCGCTCACGGGAAGTCTGCTCTTCAAACGTCTGGAACGCCTTGACAAATGGGTTTTTGATGGCTATGATACATCTAATAAAGCTACTATTAATAACTTTGACAGAACCCTTACGCATTGAGATTTGGTTTGGCCATAATAAAACGTTCTTGAAGATTGGAGCACTGTTTTATGCAAGATACATCGCAAAGCAGTTCGTCTAGTATGGTGACGCCGATGACGAGGAAAACGGTTTCGTCGTTGCGCGCAATTGATGCGATCCTGCTTATACTGCTGGCTGCTCAATTTCTGATTGGGATGCTGGTCAATCTGTTTGTGCAGGTTCCTTCGGTTCATCCAGGTACGAATGCGCCGGAATATTTCTCGGGCGTGGCTCAGGGTGTATTCTGGGCTTTATTCAATGCGCAGTGGCAGTTATTGATCCATGTAGTAGTGGGACTGCTGCTCTTCATCTTGTCGATTGTGCTGCTTGTACTTGCGATAATCTCACGGCAGAGGAGATGGATTACGGTTTCGGTGTTGGGATTTCTCGGTATTGTGGCGGCGGGCTTTAATGGGGCGAGCTTTATGAACTATGGGCACGATTTCAGTTCGCTGTTGATGTCGGTTGGCTTTCTGTTGGCGGCTATTCCCTACACAATTGGCATTTCTTTTCGGCATTGAGGATGAAGGATGTATGAACTTGTGATTCTTTCTTTGTTGATGCGCATGCCGATGCATGGGTATCTGATTGTGAAAGTCACGAATGATTTGATTGGGCCGTGGGCTCGAATCAGCAGTGGTTCCCTTTCTACGATATTGAATGGGTTGGAGCAAAGGGGACTGATTGTGGTTGTGCCATCGGAGCGGGTGTTGGGGGTTCGACAGGCGCGGGTTTTTACAATTACGGAGGAGGGACGCAAGCGTTTCCACCAACTTATGATGGATACTTCTTCCAATCTGGGGGAGTATCAAAGGTTCTTCCATCGCAAATTGGAGTATTTTGATTTGCTGCGTCCGAATGAGCGTTTGCTGCTGTTGAACCACTATATCAATTACTGTCAGACGACTATTTTGCATAGGCAAACGGAGCGAGAGAGCCTGGTTCACGAACTGGCCGATAATCCTAATCCCGCGTTCCTGGAAAATGTGTTGCGGGTAATGAAGCATGTGGAAGAACAATGGGAGGCGGAACTGGAGTGGGTCAGGGGGGTGCGGGAGGAGGAGTTGGTGAAAATGGAGGGGGTGCGTGGGGATAAGGTTGAGGCAGAGGAGGTGTGAAATGCTCAGGTCTAGAAGGAAAAAATCTATGGTTAAGGAACATATTCGTTTATCACGTGACGGTGATGAACTTCCAAACGCGTCGAAAGTTGCGCAATCAGGTCTCAATGGTGCATCGCTGCCACCTATAACGTTGCTGCTGGTTAGCTGTGGCGTGATCGGATCGGTCATATTTACCACGACCTATTTGATCGAAGGTATCACCAGACCCGGCTATAATGCTTTGCAACAACCTATTAGTGCTCTCAGCCTTGGTCCGGGTGGATGGGTGCAGCAGATCAATTTTATTGTCTTTGGCCTGTTCATGCTCTGCTCGGCAATCGGCTGGCGTCTGGTCCTCAAGCCAGGGACAAGCTCAATCTGGTATCCGCTCTTCAGGGGCATTGCTGGTCTCGGCCTGATTTTTGACGGTTTTTTTTCACAGGACCCGGCAGTCGGCTATCCAGTTGGAGCACTGCTGGGTACACCGACCTTTCATGGAGCTATCCATACCGTCTTCGCGTTCATCGCGATTACCACCCTGGCATTAGGCTGCTTTGTCTTTGCCCGGCGCTTTGCTAGAGAACCGCATTGGCGTGGATGGGCAACCTATTCGGTGATTACTGGTCTGCTGACCATCATCTTCATTGCCATTTTCGGTGTAGCGACTTCTCACGCCGCGTCGATGGCTGGACTTTTCGAGCGCATGGCAACCGGCTTCGACGCAATCTGGGGCCTGTTGCTTGTCGTGCGGCTGCTGCTGATGCAACGGGGAGAAGCAAGTAACATTCTGCATACAGATGTATGAAGTTTTTCGCGTCAGGCACTCAAAATTAAGATGTGATCACAGTTTCTGGATTTGCAGGTGCGAGAACGCAACCTCAGTATTTTGTTCTTCTACATAGAGGCCGATTTCGCCTTTGGCGTATGCGGAAGTTGAACGATCGGTATATGTCCCAACTGTTTTACCATTGATAGAGAAGGTGAACGTTTGACCTCTAGCCTCGACAACGATAGTGTTACGCTGCCCGATAGCATTGAGCGAGGGCACAGGGCCGTCAGTAAGTGCAGGACTCCACCCGTCATTGTAGTGCAAGAAATTAAACTCTCCACCACGCGCTGCCGAGACTTCGAAAAGATAGTAGTCGGATTGGTCTACGGCGGAACGCAAAATGACGCCATAGAAGTCTTTTTGTGTGCCCGCCACTTCGGAAGTGGTCACTTGAAGGCGGAAATTGGTAAACTGCTCCCCGGTGTACAATGCGTCAGTTGTGGTCTTCGATGAGGTGTTTCGGATATGATATTGTCCTTTCTCGTCAAAGAAGTAGTTGCTACTCGTCGGCCAAGCGTCTTCAATATTTAACAGGTCATCTGTTTTCGGGATACGGAACGGTGCACGTATGTGAGTAGGATAAAAAGCAGAGCCAGAGAGTAGGATGAGTAGTAAAAATGAGGCAAATATGACTTGTGAGAGCTTAAAAGGACGCTTCCAAAGGGGTTTTATTTGAGGGTTATCACCGACATTATCGACCGCTTCAGCAAAGGCATCACTGAATTCACCTGCCGTCTGGTAGCGCTGCTCTGGCCATTTGGAAAGGGCTTTACCAATTACGAGATCAATTTGTGGTGTGCTATCGCCACGGATCGTTCCGAGTAAAGGTGGCGGTTCATGCACATGTAAAAGGGCCATGGCGATATGGTTCTCTGCTGTGAAAGGTGTAGAGCCGGTCAGCAGGTAGAAGAGGGTAATACCCAACGAATAGACATCCGAGTGACCATCCAAATGTTGCCCGAGGGCCTGTTCAGGCGAGATATAACCGGGAGTGCCTAGTAAGGTGTCGGCATTGTGTCTCAGTTCATGCTTGTTGGGGGAATCCTGCGTCAGGCGAGCAATGCCAAAGTCTGAGAGCATGGCATGACCCTCTCCATCCAACAGAATGTTGGCCGGCTTGACGTCGCAATGCACGCAGCCATGGGCATGAGCATAATCCAGAGCGGAAGCAAGTTGTTCGAGGTACAACTGCGCTTCATCTAACGAGAGCGGACCATTTTTCTCGATATACTCAGCCAGGGTTCCACCCGGCATATAGGGCATGATAATATAGGGCCAGCCATCCTGTTCGCCATAGGCATAAATGGGGAGGATCGTCGGGTGATCTAAATCACTGGCGGCTTCAGCTTCGTGCAGGAAGCGGCTATAAAATGTGCGCTGCATGTCCATAGTGGAACGAGGCAGGAAGACTTTAACGGCGACCTTGCGGTGAGGGGTATGCTGCTGGGCCAGGAAGACGGCGCTTGATCCCCCATAGCCGAGCAACTTTTCGAGGGTGCAAGAGCCGAGCTCTTTGCCAATCAGTTGTTGTCCCCTGGTCGTAGACACTCTATAGCTCCTCTCGTAGCTTATGAGGCTGCACTCATTTGGATCTGTGGTCGCACTATAGTTTCGCATTGTTGGCACAAACGATTTGTAGCGAGTATGTCAGTTGGTAAGCTCAACAATGGATGTTTCGATGATTGCAAGTTGTGTTCCACACCAGGGACAACGGACCCGTACCTCCAATACTAACCGATGAAGGGCATCATCATAGCCTTCGTTATAGGCGGCAATGAGGTCATTGCTGTCGTACAAACCGCTGTCGTACTTTGCACCCATGATATTCTACCTGAACTCTCCTACTCGGAATGGCCCAGCACCTGGCCTCTTGAGTACAACTTCCACATTTGCACTTGAAGAAGCTGAGAGGCCCACGCTGCCAGCAGCCGTTACATTTGGCGTGGGTAGAGGAGTGGGAGTGTCGGTTCGGCTGGGCGACGGTTGGGGCGACGGTGTATCGGTTGGGCTAGGCCCAGGCGTCACATTGGGCGTGGGTAGAGGAGTGGGTGCCGCTCCATTCACAATCAGGGCAATATTGATTGTGACAGGCGAGCCTACTGAAGGCGTGATGGTTACCGTTGTTGCATACGAACCAGGATTCAGACCGTTCATGTCGACGAAGAAGGTGACCTGAGAACTGGCACCGGACTTGTCACTGCCACTATGAGGAGTTGTTCCCAACCATCCTGCTGCTAGGGATGGCGCACCTACTGCCCAATTCAGGCTGTCACCACCGGTATTAGTGATGGTGAGCGAAACGGTTGCCGGGCTTCCGGCGGTTGGTAAATCGGTAGAGGGGTCAGTAGCGCTAACTTGTACACTGATTGTGAATGTCTGATTACTGGTTATTCCGGCTGCATTCACAACGATGTTGGTGACAGTACTTGTACCTCCTGCCAGATTAGAGCCAGAGGTAGATGAAAGCGAGACAAAGGATGGAGCACCCGAGGCCAGGGCTGCGTTCCAGTTTAAGGGTTGGTTACCCAAATCGCTAATCGTGATGGGCTGCGACGAGGTACCCGTTGTGACATTGAATGTGAGCGATGTGGGACTCACCTTGAAGACAGGAGACTGTGATAGAATGGTCAGGCTGACAAATACAGATTGAGGGCTATCCTGAACTTGCTGTGTACCCGCATCCGAGAAGGTCACCTTGCTACGGTAGACGCCGGGCAAGAGATCGCTCGTATTCACGCTGATCTTGACTGACTCGCTCCCGCCCTGGGGTGCAACATTGCCCGACGGCGGGGAGACGCTCAGCCAATTCGCGCCAGTGCTGGTGGAGGCGTTCCACTGTAACGACTGCCCGCCAGTATTACTGATGCTGATGGACTGCGTGGGGGAATTCGCGCCGCCATTGATGGTCGAGGTGGAGCTGCCCCACTGCAACGGCTGTACACCGGGATTACTGAGCGTGACGGTTTGACTGGGTGGGTTCGCACCTCCATCGGTTGCGGTGAAGGAGAGGGCAGCCGGGTCAACTTGCAGGATGCTTTCATTCTGCGCTTGCAGTGGGGTAACGGTCATCGTGACCGAGACGGTGGCATTACCGGCATTGGAGGTGATGAGGAGGTCGCCGCTATAGCTGCCGGGAGCAAGGTGGGAGCGATCGACGGCAACAGTGACGGTCATGGGTTGATCGGCCGGGAAGGTGCCGTGTTGCGGACTGAGCACGAGCCAGGGTTGGGTGGTGGCACTCTGCCAGGAGATGACGCCACCGCCGCTATCGGCGATGCTCATGGTGGCCGTGCTATTGGTGGCTTGATCGCCTGAACCGAGAGCAAGGCTGGTCAGGGAGAGCGAGAGATGGGGTGGTCGCGATGATTCGCCGTGACCCAGCACCATGATGGGGAAACTGGCGGTTGTGTGGGAATTGGCGTCTTCCGCGATGATGGTATGGGGACCCGCACCCCAGCTACTATCGACGAAGACCGTATCGCTGAAGGAGCCGGAGCCATCGGCTGAGATGATATCGTGACTGCTTCTATCGATGATCGCAATCTCGGAGTCGCGCATCAGTCCGACGTGGGTATTGGGATGAAAGTTGGAGCCATGCAGGGTAATGATACCCCCGACGGGAACGGTTGAAGGGGTTACTTGTAACGAGAGTTCAGATGTGGAACTACCAACTATTGTTGAAAGGCCAGATCGCAGGAACAGCAGGGTAGTACCGAAAAGTACAAGCATGAGTAGGGCAGCAACAAGCGTATTGAGAAAGTATTTACCTAGAAGTCTTTTAGACTTATGAGAAGAAGAATTCATCGTTCCAAGTACAGGCAACCGCTTATTATTAGTAGAAGAGTTTTCAAGGCTTGCCTGCTTCAGACGTGCTCGCACCTGGGAAATGATTTGTTGTTGCCTTTCCAGGGAAATAGGTGCAGAGTCGCTATAGGAATGCTGCAATAATGTGATAAGTTCCTTATATTGAGGTTCGTTTTCTTCTGGGAGCATATCATCGAGTGGTTTCATTGTTGCTTCCCCCTTCTTCCTGGTCATAGACTGCCCGCAGGTGTTGAAGTGTGCGCAGGAGTAATTGACGTACTGCGCCTTCGGATTTTTCGAGGATGGTGGCAATTTCTTGAAAGCGCAGACCGTTTTTATAGCGTAAGCGAATCAACTCGCGCTCAAGCGGTACGAGTTGCTCTAGCGCTCGATAGAGGCGTTCATAGTTTTCCCTCTGTTCAGTAAATTGTTCAGGGGTGAGTGAGCCGTCTTCCATCTCTATAGCTTGCTCTATTGGCACTAACGTGAGGAGAGCAAAATGCCTGTAACGATCTATGACTTTGTTGCGAGCCACGCGCCGTAACCATGCCAGTTGTCGTTCAGCAGGAAGGTTGGAGAGCGTGTCGTTATTGAGTGCAGCTAGAAAGACTTCTAACAAGAGGTCTTCGGCGTCCTGCTCATTTGATACCTGCTGGCATAAATAGGCAAATACGGGAAGCGCAAAACGGTCGTAAAGTGTACTCCCAAATCCATCCTGAGCGGTTTCTGCATCCATCTGTTGCATACGCTCTCCTTCATTGAGAAATGCTGTCTCATTTAAGGAGTCGGATGAATGAGACAAATGTTACGGACTGTGCGTTAAACCTCGTTGAGGAGGTTCCAGAAGAGCGCTAATAATTCAAAGAGCCTTCGCTTCGCAAGTTAACCTATTAAGGATGGATTGATCCGTCGGGCATGGTTGTGCCTTGAAGTGATCTGGCTTGCGACAATTGTTCGGGAGTGACTGTAGCTCCACGAAGATTGGCTTCCCGGAGGTTGGCTCCTCGCAGGTTGGCTCCAAATAGCTTGGCTCCAGGCAATTTAGCATGGGTGAGGTCGGCTGCATAGAGATTGGCTTCCCGTAGATTGGCTCCTCGAAGGTTGGCTTCAATTAGCTTCGTTGAAGAGAGGTCGGCTCCTCGAAAGTTGGTATAGAGCAGGTTGGTATAAGATAAGTCGGCTCCTCGCAGGTTTACTTCGTGCAGGTCGGCTCCTCGCAGGTTGGCTCTGCTTAAGTTGGTTTCAAAGAGTTGGGCTTCGCTTAGATCAATGATGCGCCTGTTTTTGTCTATCAGGCCAGCTTCATGCAAAAATTGGAGTACACTCGCTTTGCGGGTTGTGTCTAATCCACGTAGGACTGTTAACGTCCGCACTCGTGCGATCTTGCATACCTCATCTTCTTCGACTGAGTTACGTAACTTTTCGTGAAGTAGAAGTTCAGACATGTTGTCGATGTATTCTTGCAAAGCGGCCGCGCGTTGGTTATCCTGCGCGATCTCGCGTTCTGTCTGGTTGCGTCGATCAGTGGCATTTCGCTCATTCCTACTGGTTGTGTAGTTGAATAAATAGCCTCCAATGGCAAGTACCGCGGGTATAATGAGGAGTTGCAGCCAGTCCCAGAGTGTCTTTCCGCGAAGGCCAGAGATATTCACGTTGAATGCATATGCCAGGACAATTAGCACGATCAGTGCAATTAGTAGCAGGCATACGACAATAATGCTCAGTATTTCTAGAGGTTTTTTTGCCCTTTGCCACGATGAACGGAGCCTTACTCCCATTGCATCACCTCTTTGCTGTATGTTCTTCACCTCATATTCTACCCAGCCGCTTGCTACAGAGCGCTTTGAGAGGATGAGTAAGAGAGAAGCAGGGTATAGGTGGAACATACTTCACTTTTGGCACATTTTACCACAGCCAGGATATATAGTATCCAAAGATATGGCTTGCTACGTGTTAGGGGTGATGGCCAGAAACGATGCATGTGATTCCCCCATTCCAAAGAAGCTGTAGTGCTAACCCTGATAGCGTTGTTTATTTCATGTATTTTGGGTATGACTGAGAGAAAGGAGTATCTTTGATGTCAACTGATGAGAACAAGGCACTGGTGCGCCGCTATTATGAAGAGGTGTTGAACAAAAGAGATCCCTCACAGGTTGAGGAAATTTTTGCTCCCGATTATGTCTACCATATTGCTGACGCGCCTCCGAATTTGCCTTCTGGGCTGGAGGGCGTTAAAAAATTGGTTACGATGTTCCTGAGTGGCTACACAAATTTGCGTTTCACCGTTGAGGATCAAATCGCTGAAGGGGATAAAGTTGTGACGCGTTTGACAGGGCATAGCGATAATATAGGGCCGATACGAGCGGCGAGTGGGCCGAAAGATCCGAGTGTGGCGGCGCGAGCTGATAGCATTCCTGGGATGAGTATGGAGCGCGTCGTTGATGGCAAGATTGTTGAGAGTTGGGGTGTGTTTGATACTTCAGCTATGCTGGAACTGGCGGGAGTAATGCCTCAAGCCGGAAGAAGAGAGGCATTGATTTCTGCGATTTTAGAATAGATGAGATTTTGGAACCCGGCAAGCGTGTGGCAGCCGGGTTCTTTTTGTTAATGTGGCCAAAAAATACAAGAGATGGAGATATATTCTGCCTGTCATCCTTCGCTATCACTAAGGATTTAGCTCGTTGAACACGGAGATCCTTCGCTATAGCTCAGGATGGCAGCTATGAATGTTTCTGAGCGATAGCGAAAGCTCTCTGTCCAGCGAGAGATCCTTCGCTATCGCTCAGGATGACAAAATGAGATGGTTCCTTTTTTGAAATGGATTGGGCACAAGGTCCCTAATCCACTAAATCCTCTCCTGCCCTCGCGAAATTATCCAATGACTGATGATTAAAGTCCTCATTATCTATATACCTCTGGTTGTTCCCCTTCATGCAGTTTGGTGGCGACTACTTCACGGAGGAGGCATATGCCGCAGAACGTTTGGGCGGAGATTTCTTTTTGGGTACGTTGAAATAGGGCTTCGAATTCGGGGAGGGTGGTTACGCCGGTGGCGAGGAGGAAGGGTTGGATCTGGTGGGCGAATAGCCAGGTTTGACGAAGGAAGGTGGGATGGGCTGGGGTACCGACGGAGATTTCGATGGCATGGGCGTTGTCCTGAATGATGCGACAACCTGCGTTTTGCAACCAAGCTGCCATGCAGGCCGTAATACCAAGGGAGTTGTTGCTAGGAGAAAATGTGTGGTCTGCTGACTTGAGGGCTTGTAGGATGATGCCAGTGAGATGTTGGTAAGCGGGACTGTTGGTGATGGGAAATTCTGCTTCGAGCCAGTGGAGGATGCCTTCTGGGCGGCAGAGGTGAACAAGGGATTGTAGGAGGGATGGAAATTCTTGGAGGGTGATTTTTCCGGTGGTGAGGCTGATGTTGATGAGGTCGAAGGATGCAGGGGTGAAGCCGTTGGCCTCTAGATGTTGCATGTTATGCATGATGAAGGTGATATTTGGGAGTTGTTGTGATTTGGCCTGGGCGCGAGCTTGTTCGATGAAGTAGTGGCTTTGGTCGATAGCGGTGATTTGCATTGTGGGATGCTTGCGGGACATGTCGAGGGACCAGCTTCCTACGCCGCATGCTACATCGAGGACTTGATGAACGTTGGAGAGGTCTAGCGATTTGGGTAGTATACCGTCTAGAAGGTCACTCAGGCGACGGTGGCGTACGAGTAGACGGGCTACTTCGGTTTCGTTTTGGGGTAGAAAGGGAGGATAGTTATTGGATGGTTGATGATCTTCATCATTGTCGGGCGCTAAACCGGATGTTGTCATGGGTCGATACCTACCATTTCCTTATTTTTAGAAATTGTTGTCAGACAGGGCTTTTTTAATAATGGCCACATTATATTGGTCTATTTTGATAAAAGCAAATTACTATTCGATTTTTACAGAAAATAGCAGATAAGTTTACACTTGGCTTATGAAAAAGGATAAAGATACTTCAAAAAGACGTGATTTTGTGACGACGAATGAGGCAGCGGAGATGCTGGGCGTCTCGTACTATACGGTGTATGAGTATATCCGGGAGAATCGCCTGGTTGCGGAACGTGTGGGCGGTATTTACATGATTCCTGAGAAGGCGGTGAAGGAGTTTAAGGCGAAGCCGACGGGGCGTACTCGTGTTAAGCCTCCGCCGTGGCGAGTTTATCGTGCTGGGGCTAAGGTGCGGGCTATGGATATTCGGGTGCTGGTACGAGAAGGCCAGCAGTCAAGGTTGATTGAGAAGCTGGCTGCTATGCAGGAACGGCAGGTGCATTTGTTTCCCGGTACGATGCAGCGTTATGTGTTCGAGGATGAGGCAAATCCAGCAATGGTGGCGATTTCGTTGATCTGGAAGGATACTGAGTTGCCGGATGAGGCGATGTTGCAGGAGGATTTGGCGGCGTTCAGGGAGGAATTAGGGGATGTGCTGGATTGGGAGACGGCGCAATATAGTATAAAGAGGGCAATTATTCATACTTGAGGTTGAATAGCCCTTACTAACGAGGTTGAGAGTGAGGAGGCAGGACTATCAATAATCAGCAACTGCAGCGATTCTGCACGAACTGTGGGCAACCGCTGGCACCTGGCACTGCCTTCTGTGTCGCTTGTGGAACGCGAGTGAGCACACCGTCTACAAGCACAGCAAGCCAGTTTCCCAGTGGGGCACAACCGGGACCTGTGCCATCCTACGCGCAGGCGCAAAATCAAGAACAAGATGATCTGCTTCTCGCTGGTCTGGCTGCTGACTATGTAGCCAGCAGGAGGGGGCGTAATGCCCGGGTGCGAGGTAGGCGACCACGGTCCAGGTTGCGCGGGTGTGGTTGTCTTTTGCTCGTCCTGGTGATTCTTGCTGGGCCATTCATCGGGGTGGCGCTGACATCGGGGAGGTTACACCTGATCTTCGCGTATGTGGCTGGAGGAATGATTGTGTTCTTCTTCCTGTTGCTTTTGATTGGGATGCTTGTGACTCGGCGCGGTCGAGAGGCTTTAGCGGAGGGTGCCAGTGAGGGTTGTCTTGACGCGATATTTGGGGGATTGTTCGGCGGAGGGTAAACTTTTGTTCATTCGTAGCGCAGGACGTCGAGGGGGCGGAGGCGGACGGCATTCCAGGCGACGAGGGTAGCGACGAGCATGGTGATGAGGGAGGTGGCGGCGATGATGAGGATGAGAAGGTTAGGGCTGATGCTCAGGTTGGTGTGGAAGACGAATTTGCTGAGGGCAATGATGGCTCCGGTGACGAGGAGCATGGCTACGAGGGAGCCGAGAAGGCCAACGAGGCCGTTTTCAATAAGGACGGTGGCAAGAACTGAGCGGCTGGTATGGCCAACGGATTTCAGGATGCCGATTTCACGCCGACGTTCGAGCATGGCGAGGGCTACCGCGTTGGCGATGATGATGAGGCCGGCGATCATGGCGAGGGAGGCGATGGTTGTGAGCATGATGACGAGGTTGTTGAGGACCTGGTTGATGATGGCATCGATATCTACCACGCTGAGGATGATGGCCGAGGGAACGGCTTTACCGAGGCTGTGTTTGAAGGTGGGCAAGGTGTCGGGATCGACATTGAGTGAGAAGACTTCGAGGGTGAGCGAGCCACCTAGCTGGTCGGTTAGGGATGAGTCGGCGAGTACTCCGGCAAAGTTTTGGTTGTTGGTTTGTGCTGAGTCGTCATAGAAGCCTACGACTTTGAGGATTTTGGTGATGGAGCCATCGGCGCTTTGGACGATGATACTATCGTTGATTCGCAGGTGAATGGGGGCGGCTTCGAGCGAGGAACCGAGGATAATGTTGTTGGTTCCGGCATCCGATGCTTTGAGGTTACGCCCGTCTTTGAGTGTGATAATTGGTACGTTGTTGCTTCCGCCAGCGAGGTTGAAGCCTTCGATGCTGGTCAGCGAACTAAGATTATCTTCTACGCGGTTTTTCTCCCGGCTGCTGCTACTTTTGAGGATTGTATTGATGTCTCTCCCGGCGATGATGAGCGGGTAGACCTGCGGTACAACGGGATTTGTGAGCGTTTTGGCTGGGTCAACGCCTTTGAGGTTTGATAATTCTGTGGTGACGTGTTGTTTTTGGATTGGAGGCACCACTACAAATACGTTATGAGTGAAAATCGTGCTGAGTTCGCTGTTGACGGCGTCTTTAATGCCCTGACCTAAGATGAGGATCAGGCCAATAGCGAAGACGCCGACGAAGAGGGCGGTTAGTGTAGTAGTTGTACGCAGTCGCTGCCTGCCGAGGTTGCGATAGGCGAGCATGAGGGCGGTTTTCCAGGAATGTGGGGTGTACATGACTATGGCGTTGAGGCATGTCGCGAGGAAGAATACGAGTGATCCACCGACGAGGACGATACCAAGCCCACCTAATACGACCAGGATATAGTTGCCAACTGTGCTGTTGCCGTGATTTGTCGCGAAGTTATTCAGGAATGTGCCCAGAAAGTAGAGGGCAGCAAAGGCGAGCAGTGATAGGAGGGTGATGCCAAGGGCAGCTAGAATCCAGAGGAGCATGCGAGGTGTAGGACGTTCATAGACGGGCAATTTCGAGATGGCGAGTACGAGCAGGCCAAATCCCAGAGCGAGCGCAAAGACGATACCTGCTCCACCGTAGACGGCCAGGACCGCGGTTACTACGTCGCCGAGTATGGTGGCGGCTAGCGCAACGAAGAGTAGGGAGAGCAGTACGAGGAGTACGATGGTTGTGAGCCTGGAGGAGAGTTTTCTGCCTTCGGAAAGTTCACGTAGTACGGCTAAGGGGCGTATCTGACTGGCCTGCACAATTGGTAGTAAACCGAAGATGAGAGCTGTTGTGAGTCCGATGAGCAGGCCTGATAGGATGGTGAGGGTATCGAGCACGATTGGTAGGTGCAGGAAGAATGCTTGCTCAACGACGATGCGCACAAGGTAGCTGGCTCCTATGCCGAATAACGTACCAATGATGCCTCCCATTGTGCCGAGGAGGGCGGCTTCGAGTCCGAAGAGGGCATAGAGGTCGGTTCGACGATAGCCAGTTGTCTTGAGCATAGCGATTTCGACCTGGCGACGACGGAGCATGACTTGCATAGTGTTGATGATGCCAATGCCGCCAATGAAGAGGGCGAGCAGGCCGACGATGTGCAAGAAGAGCTGGATTTGCTGTACCTGGTTTTGACGACGTTGGAGCAAATCCTGCGCGGTGGTGATGCGCAGTGAGGGATATGTCTGGCCGACTTGTTGCTTGACTGTATTGAGGTTTACGGGTGGGATTGTTGTGTAGATGGTGTCGTACTGAGATGGCTCTGTTGTGCCTTTGGGGCCAGGGGTAGCTTGTAAGGTGGCCTGGGAGATGAGGATTTCAGTGCTTTGAAACGCGCCGCCACTCTGAAATTCGGCGGCGACGGTGATGGGTACGATGCGGCCATCCTGGGTTTTGACCTGATAGGTGCTGCCAATGTGGGCACCGAGTTCGTCGAAGATGAATGAGCTGACGGCGACGTTGTTGCCAGTGAGGATTTGCTGGAGTGTGAGGTTGTGTGATGGAGCGAGAAAGTTAGCTTGCCCGACGAGGGGGAAGTTGCTGGAGACGGCGATGAAGTCAAACATGGGCTGGTCGCCTGATGGAAGGGTGATGGTTCCACTTGCGTCAAAGGAGGTGGCGTAATCGGTGATTTGTTGTTGCTGTTTGAGTTTGTCGAAGAAGGTGAGGTCACGCTGGCGTAGGGGTACGAGGTCGGCGCTGAGTCGCATATCGCCGCCGTTGGCTTCGATGATGTTGCCGATGAGGGCCTGGTTGACACTGAGGCCGACGAGTTGTAGGGCGACGATGGCCATTACGCCGACCGCGACACAAAATATGGCGAGGATGGTTCGCTGGCCGCCGCGTATGAGGGAGCGGGTGGCATAAGACCAATAGAGCCTGAGTTTCATGTATGCTTTTTTCTTCTTTCAAGGTCTTCGGTGGTAGAGTTATTATAAGCTTGTTATGATTAGCCTTGTACCCAAGGTGGGTACTTTTTTACTTATGTGTATGGTAGTAGCATAGGTAGGGCGTTCGCAAGGGGTAACCTATAAGGTGGTAAGCCTCTCCCACAGGCAGACACAAGGTTCCCCACTCCACCCAACTCCGCTCCCGCCCCTACAGAGTATCGAGAGGGCATTCATTTAGTTCAAGCTTATGCAAACCATTCTGCGGGTTGGACGGAATAGTATGCTGCTGCAATGCGTGGGGAAGATTGCGCGAGGGCTGCGATTGCTTGTACTGCTGCTTGCCGTTGTGCTGTTGCATGGGTGATGAGCAGGTATGTGACGGCTGTTTCGGGGATGTGTTTGAGTCCGCCTTGTTCATTGAGCATCAGGTTTGCGATGCGAGTGGGGGTGAGTATTTCTCCCTGGTTCATGTCCAGGAGAGCGGCGATACGTTCTGGGCGGTGGGCGATTTCTGAATTAAGGGTTTGGTTGATTGCTTCGGCGCTTAGCATGAGGAGGACGAGGTTGGTGTGGGTGGGGATGAGGGGTTCGTGTTCGGCGGGGGCTTTTATCATGCGGTGACGGGCACCATCGGCTTCGACGATGATGGCGTCGGCTCCGCTTTGCGTGAGGAGTTGGTGGGGTTGGTCGGGTTGGAGTCCGGCTAGTTTTCCCGCGCTGGTGGTGGATGCGGCGACGGTGATGTGATGGTGATAGGGCCAGGCAGATTGGATCATTATGAGGAGGGTGGGCGTGTCAGGGGAGATGATGAGAGTGTCTGTTTCACCAGATTGGGGAGGGAAGATATTGGTGGTGGTGGTAGTGATGATGCGTTTGCCGTGCTGGGCGAGTTCGTGGGCAAGGGTGTACATGGTGGTTGTTTTGCCGCCTGCTCCGACGATGGCGATGAGGGGGTGAGGTGGAAGGTCGAGGAGGTGCGAGAGTTGTGGCATTAGGAATTTCCTGTAGTGTTATCCAGGCTGATTTTTCAGTTAGATAAATGCAACAGGGCGACCGCGATATACATTACGGTCGCCCCATATTTGGCTGATACATCGGCGTTGGGCACGATCAATCAGCCCTGTATTTGACCATGTATCAGCAATTGGCGCGATAAATCGGTCCCTAGATTAAGCTACTGCCGCCTGGACTTGATTCAACAGACTATTCGCCTGTTGGATCAGTTGGTCGGCCTGCGATACGTTGATCGACTGTCCATCGAAGCTGGCATCCTCGAGGATATCGGCCATCTGCGAAGCAAGGTTGTTGCGCACCGTCGTGATGTTCGAGAGTGTGTTCTCGAGGCTGTTATAGATACTATCCCCAGATGAACTGCTCTCCAACGCTCTTGTTGAGATACGCAAAGTAGTCAGGGCCAGTTCTCCGACACAGGCGTTGATCTGCTTGTAGACCTGGGCGAGCGCGGTTAGGGTAGCCACGATCTTCACGCAGCGATTGTGGTACGGCCCAATTTTCGAGCACTTCGAAGAGCGCCCGTCCGTCGGAATCGTAGTCGTCCTTGAGGCCAAGTAGTACGAGCATCGTTGGGCGGATGTCGGTGTGATCTGACCAGAGGGTGCTATCTACACCGAGGTGGCGTACCCCTGGTCCGACCATGCCAAGCCAGGTGGTATTGATATCTGGATTGACATCGCCGTGGTTCCAGGCGTCGGTGGTATCGAAACTGATACATGGAGAACTGCAATTGGGCGCACCGGCATACAGGTAGTAATTGGGATTGGCGAACATGGTAAAGGTCGCCGTCCTGGCCGGGTCGGCAGTGATCATGTGCAGTAACTTCATCTCCACCGGATCAGCCAGGTATTTCGTGAGCACGTCAGTGTTACCTGTATAGGGATTGACCGCAGTCAAATTGCCTACAGCCTGTTCGAGTGTGCGTGCCGTAGAGTCTGTACGAGCAGGATGACCGGTGACATAGAAGACAGGAGCGGAGTCGGAGTGAACCTTAAATGGTGTTGTTACGCCTTGCTCCGTCGCCACTAGGCCCGCCAGGTTACCATCGACTTCACCAACCTGGGTATAGGTACATGGAACGGTCACACCATTACAATTCGTCGGGCTTGGAGTACTACCTACGAAGTGATCACCCTCGTCAGCCGTGAACACAAACAAGGTGTTGCTCTTATTGATGCCATCCTTCGCCAGGCGCTGGAAGAATAGGCCGAAGGCATCGTCATATGCCTTGAGCTGAGCGACGTAGCCAGCTTCACCAGGACCAAAGGCTGTACCCGTCGCATGGTTATCATGCGCATCCGAGATATAGGCATAGGTCACGGGAACGCCGTGCTCTTGCATTGCTGCGACATAGGAGAGTGAAACGGCGGCGGACATGCCGTCAAAGCCGGGGAAGCCGATATGGCCATTGCCGTCTGAAATGACGTTGCCGAAGAGGTCGGTCATTGGCCCGTTCGGGCTGATCTGGGGGGCAACGTACTTATTCCCGAAGAGAGCGGAGTATCCAGTATAGCCACCTGGCTCGTCGGGCAGTTGATCAGCGACGCCGGTGTTTGCAGACGAGCAGGTTGCATTGCCCTTTGCGCAGTGAACAGCAATACCGACGAAGTCAGCGGTTGCCTGGGCAGGATTGGCCGCTACTTCAGCGGCTTGCGGCGAATTGGGGCCGAAGACGGTTGGGATATCGGTGCCAATGTTCTCAAGCTCGATGTTCGCGGTCGCAACCCCACCGAAGTTACAGCCAGCGCGGGTGTAGGGCACCCAGGGAGCGGGAGCATTCTTGCCCTGGGGAGTGAGCATATTGTATGTGGTGTCGGTCGCAGACGAAGTGGTCGGGTCGTAAATAGGATCGGTCCAGTAGGCGAAGGAAACGCCGAGGTTGCTTGTGCCATTGGGATTAAAGTAGCGGAAGCTGTTGCTGACTGGCACACCCATGCGATCACCGTAGACGCCGGTTACCGAGGTCAGGATGTCGGTTGCGGTGTGCGCGATGAGCGGGGTATAGTGCTTTGAGAGCATGACGCCATTGTTCTCGATGAAGTTGAGAAGATGGGGCATCTGCTCAAGGTCGGAAGGGACGTTGGGATTGTCACGCGTGAGGTGCGTGTTGTCAAACTGGATGTAGATTACGTGATGGATGTTGTCTCCAGCCGACTGTAGATCGCAGCCATTGCCTGAAAGGGCCGTGCGAGTAGCGGCTAGAGCGGTGTGAGAGGTCAGGCCTGGCAATCCCCCATATGCCAGAAGTATCGCCAGTAGCATTGCCATTCCAGCCACGCGAGTGAAGGGGTACCGGTGAATTGGTTTCGTGCGGTCCATTGGTCCTCCTCTGTGGGGCCATTGAAAGATGGCCTCATAAGTGTCAAGCTAAACGACGACAAAATATGAAGATATGACGGATGGGCATAAGGCCTCACGAAGTTCACCCTGTATTATAAGGCCTGGACTTTCCCATCGTCAGAAAAGCTTCGCAGTTAAGCAGTATATCACAGGAAGTTTAAATGGATATTAAGCAAAGAAAAGAGGTTCCCAATGAATAGTATATCACACCCATCCCCTTGGATGAGTGATAGTGCCACTCCCTGGAACAAAGAGTGTTTGTAGCCACTCAGGTTTTCTTTTCTTGACTCCTCAGTGCCTTCAGCAGTTCGCAGGAAATTTTTTTGCTAAGTGTGAGCTTTGCCAGGCTGGTGGCAAAGCTCACACTTAGCAAATGAAAAAGAGTTTTTTAGGATGCGTCGCCGAAGATGGTGTAGTGCCAGCTTTTGCGAGCTTCGCCAAAGAGTTCGATCATGACATGCTTGATCTGGGTGTAATCTTCAAAGGCATACATGGACATGTCTTTGCCGACGCCACTTTCTTTGTAGCCACCATGGGGCATTTCTGAGGCGAGCGGAAGGTGGTCGTTGACCCAGACGGTGCCGAACTGTAGGATTCGGCTGGCACGCATGGCTTTGTAGATATCGCGGGTCCAGACGGAGGCGGCAAGGCCGTAAACAACGTCGTTGGCTTTCGCAAGCACCTCGTCTTCTGTCTTGAAGCGGCTGACGACAACGACCGGGCCAAAGACTTCGTTCTGGACGATTTCGGCGTCGTTTCGATCTTCGGCGATGACGGTTGGCTCGAAGAAGAAACCTTTCTCCAGACCTTTGACGGTGGCACGCTTTCCACCTGTGACGATGTTGGCACCTGCGCGAAGAGCACGCTCCACGAAGCCTTCGACGGTGTTGCGCTGGGTTGCGGAGATTAATGGCCCCATGTCGGTGTTTTCCTTTGTTGGATCGCCGACGCGAAGCTGCTTGACTTTGCTGAGAAAGGAGTCCAGGAAAGTGTCATAGATGCCGTCTTGGACGTAGATACGGGTTGCTGCGGTGCAATCCTGGCCACAGTTGACGTAGCCGCCGACGACTGCGCCGCTGGTGGCCGCATCCAGATCCGCGTCATCGAAGACGATAAAAGGAGCTTTTCCGCCAAGTTCGAGGTGCACATGCTTGATGGTATCGGCACCCGCACGCATGATATGCTTGCCGCTTTCGGTGCTGCCTGTGATGGAAACCATGTTGACTTTTTTATGGCCCGCGAGCGCCTGGGCTACACCTGGGCCGCTGGTAATGATGTTGAGAACGCCGGGAGGAAGACCTGCTTCCTGGGCGATCTCGCCAAGTTTGAGAGTTGTCAGTGGTGTTTCGACTGATGGCTTGAGGACGACGGTGTTACCGGCAGCAAGGGCCGGGCCAATCTTCCAGGCAGCCATCATGAAGGGATAGTTCCAGGGGGCGAGTGATGCGACTACGCCGACGGGTTCACGGCGAATGATGCTGGTATGGCCGCCGCTGTACTCGCTGGCTGCTACGCCAGAAAGATGGCGAGCTGCTCCGGCGAAGAAATGCAGGTTGTCGATGGCGAATGGGATGTCACTATCACGGGCTAACTTGATGGGTTTGCCAGCGTCCTTTGATTCCAACTCGGCAAGCTCTTCGGCATGCGATTCTATGAGTGTTGCAAGCTTTTCTAATGTGGTGGCACGCGCCCCATGGGGCAAGCCGGACCAGCGCCCATCGTCAAACGCTTCTCGCGCGGCTGCGACAGCTCGCTCTACGTCTTCCAGCGTACTTTCGGGCACCTGGGCGATTGGCTCACCGGTAGCGGGGCCAATATCGTCGACGGTTTTGCCCTGGCTACTATTGACGAGTTCGCCATTGATAAGAAGTTTGTACTCGGCCATTTGAGTAACCCCTTTCAGAGCTGGGAAATACTGGGAAGGAATTTGGCAGATTCCCTCCCTATTGCACTACCATGCGTTTCGATCTACGATATTCGTGGCGGAGCGACAAAATAGGTACGAATTCAGTGTTTAATACTGTTCTATCTACGCTATTTTATCACGGTACTAATATTCTGGTAAGGGTTCTTTGTTTCGATTACGTGCATGTCATAGCGGGCGAGTTCGCGGAAGAAGGGCTCGGTAGGTACACACATTTCTGGACCAAAGCAGCCACGGCGGGTGATCTGGCCGTTTGCCAGCATATGTCCTGCGATGGCCAGCGGTACACCGGTATCTAACGCGCCTGCGCTGATACCCCAACGACGATAGGGTAAGACGATGATGGTGTTGGTGATTTCTACCTGCTGTCCGCCTGACTCACCGGCAGCGGCGATGCGTAGCACATCACAATCTTGTGGCTCAACATCCTCAGTGGGAGCCATATCCAGGAGTTTTGCAAGGACTTCACGTGGTGAGACTTTTACGCCCTGGACGCCGATTGGTTCGGCGCTGCCGAAGCCGAGGTCAACCAGGAACTTGAGTTTCGTCATGAAGTCGGTGGGAAAGGCAATTTTGAAGGAGACATGACGTATACCTTTGTCGCGGAAGGAGACGGGGAAGGTTGCACATTCGGAGTGCAGCGAGTAGACGGCGGTGGCGCGGCCAACCGGCTCTGGGAACAGCATTTCTTCCTGGCCTGTGAGCGGCTGCTGGGGATACCAGGTCCCATCCTGGAAGACTTGCGGCTCCTTGGTAAACTCGTCGAGGATGGTGCGAATGGAATAGGGCGCTACCAGTGGGGCCGTTGATGGGGTGGAATCACTACAACCAAGCTGCACTTTGATGGTCTCAACGCGGTCGAGCTGGTCAACAGCAGCACGGGCAAGGATGTTGGTGACGCCAGGCGTGCCACCCATGCCTACCATAGCGGTGATGCCTGCGGCTTCGGCTTCGGCAGTCAGGTCCATGAGTTTGCGCGTCATGTGGAAGAGACCGCCGAGATCAGCATAATGGACTTTCTCTTGAATACAGGCTTTGAGGACGGGCAGGTTAAAGACGTATTCAACTGCATTTAGGGTGACGTCGGCACCACGCAAGAGTTTGCGCAGGCGGTCGGCGTCGTTTACGTCGATTTGTTTGACCTCGATTTTGCTGCTGTTAAGTGCGGCGGCGACTTCGTGGGCGCGTTCTTCGTTGTAGTCGGCGATGGTGATGTAGTCGACGTCGTCGTATTCGGTGAGTGTGCGTACGGCAATGCGGCCCATTGCGCCGGCACCACCAAGGACAATGATGTGCATAGGATTTCCTTTCTTTGTTTACGGGTCTGTGAGCCTAGGGCAAGGCACCCGCAAGGGGTGTCCCTACAGGAACGGTTCGGAAGGGCGCCCTTACAGGAACGACCAGGGCACCCGCAAGGGGTGCCCCTACAGGAACGACTTTGCTAGGCTACCGCGGATGTGGTGGTAACGGTTTTGGTTGTATTTTTTGCCTCAACGTTACGAGTGACGTTGGGGGTTGAGATTGTGGCGTGGAGTTCGTGAAGGGTGTCCTCCAGGCGGTTCAGGATGGTGTCGATTTCTTCACGGGTAATGACGAGCGGCGGCTCGACGCGGATGACACGTGAGTTGTTGAGCGTGCCTGAAATGAGGACACCACGCTTGAAGAGGCCGGAGGCGACGGCATAGCCGATTTCATCGTCCACGAAGTGCTGTCCGATCAAGAGGCCCTTGCCGGTGATGTTTGTATAGACATCGCTGTGACGGGCGGCTATCTCTTTCAACTGCCGGATGAAGTATTCACCCTTTTGAGCTGCTTGCTCAGGGATGCGCTCTTCGAGTGTGACGTTGATAGCTGCGATGGCAGCAGCGCAGGCCAGGGGATTACCACCTGTTGTGGAGGTATGAATGAAGGGATTGCTGTTCATGACACTCCAGATTTTGGGGGTGGACATGAAGGCTCCGATGGGCATGACACCTCCGCCTAATGCTTTGGCCGAGGTGATGATATCGGGTGCAACATCCCAGTGCTCAACGCCCCAGAGTTTACCGGTGCGGCCCATGCCGGTCTGGACTTCATCCGCGATGAGCAATACTTCGTATTCGTCACAAAGTTGGCGCAGGCGCGGCCAGAAGTCATCGGGAGGGACGATAGCGCCTGCTTCGCCCTGGACAGGTTCCATGACGACGGCGGCGATATCGTTACCAACTTCGCGGGCGATGCGCAATTGCTGCTCAACGGCATCGGCATCCCCAAACGGGACGTGATAGACGTTATTGTGCAGGGGTAGAGCTGGACGGCGGAAGATGGCTTTGCCTGTTAGGGAGAGGGAACCGGTTGTTTTGCCATGGAAGCCGCGCACGGAGGCGATGAAGCCACTTTTACGTGTGTAGAGCTTGGCAAGTTTCATGGCACCTTCGACGGCTTCGGTGCCACTCCCGACGAAGAAGCTATATTGGATGTCACCTGGCGTTATTTCAGCCAGCAAATGAGCAAGCATGCCACGCAGGGGATCAAGAAGTTCCTGCGTGGGTAATGGGCTTTTCTCTAATTGTGCTTGGACGGCCCCCACGACTTTCGGATGGGCCCAACCAAGGTTGAATAATCCGAACCCACCCAGGCAGTCGATGTATTCGCGGCCAAGTACATCTCGGAAGGTTGCGCCGCGTCCAGTCCATTCGACTGCCGCAAAGTCGCCAGCTTCTGCGACTGATTTACGATACTCGATAAAACCGCTGTTGTAGTATTTGGCAAAGTTACTGACGGTGGTTTCGATCAACCATTGTGCTTCACTTTTGCCGAGTTGTTGTTTCTGGACGATGTCGAGGTAACGTTGGGAATCGTTGAGGGCCTTGAGTAATCCATCGGCACTCATAAAAGACCTTTCTGAAAGAGCGGTTGATTAAAGACATCCCACCCCGGTCCGCCTGCCGGTTCAGCACCTGATATGAGGTGTGCATACATACACGTTAGCTTGTGGGTATGTGACGACCTATCTCCTAGGATAGGCGAATAATTAAAAACTCAGGTAGCTTGCTACTGGATAAGATCTACCTTTACGCGGTAAGCTTTATAAATTCCAGAGCTTAGCTAAAATGAATAAGTGGAAATGCATAGTTTGATGCATTTCGTTCAGCATGAAGAAAGTTCAGGATAACGAGGATGGAGGGGATTCAGGGGTAGCAGGTGGACAGGTGAAAGCCACGAAATACGTAGTATTTCGGTATGTAGCGGCCTCGTTTTTTACCAGGGATGTCGGTAACTTTCACGGAAAACACTCAGTTTCTCAGGGTTTTGTACGATTTGGGATACCCTTACTGTATAGTATACCTATCAAGCGGGAAGAAAGCAAGCCCTGTTAATAAGCTCTGGCAAACCGCGACTCTAAATAACGGGCCAGTATTGCGAGTCCATAGCAAACCACAAAGTAGAAAATGCCACCAAGAACGTAGATGAACAATTTAATGTCTGCATGGGTGAGGGGGTCAGCAATGGCGGAGGTATGCTGCTCCAATTCTCCCACGGAAATTGTGGAGAGCAAGGCGCTATCTTGTACCAGTGTGATGAAGTAGTTGGTGAATGGCGGAATGGTAATGCGTATTGCTTGAGGTAAGACGATATGGCGCATAGCCTGACGAGAGGTCAAGCCGAGGCTCAATGCAGCTTCTGTCTGGCCTTTATTCACCGATTCGATACCCGTGCGGAAAACCTCAGTAAGATAGGCACCATAGTTAAAACTTAGTCCAATTATTCCGTAGAAGAAGGCGTCAAAGATACTTGGGTTGGGCAGAATGCTATTGTTTTGGAGCGCTGTCATGAACTGATAGGCGATGTTATAGGGATCGAAACCTGCATTTCCGAGTACCTGGCCAATGCCGAAGTACCACAGTAGAATCTGCACAAGAAGAGGGGTACCACGTATCACTTCAACATAGATGGTTGCAATCCAACGGATTGGTGCGAAACGTGAAAGCCGCCCCAAAGCACCGATGAGACCAAAGATGCTTGCGAGTACCAGGCTAATGATAGAGATAATGATGGTAGCAACAAGGCCTTCCCATAAAAAGCTTAAGTAAAGTTCGGCGGGAGTATCGGGGTAGGCAAACATGTATTGATACACATAGTAGAGGAAGGCTATTACGGCCACAGCCAGAACCACGTAAAAGATATAATCCAAAGCTACGAGCCAGGCGCGACGTTTTGGCTTATTTTCTGTAACGACTTGCTGATACCCTGGGGCATGTATGATATCCGACATTACTCACTCCTTAACGTTGATTCAACAATGGTCTAAGCCCACAATAATTCTGCTTTGAGTTACAATGCGGCACGCAATCTTCGTTCATATAATCGCGCAACATATGAGATGGGAAGGCTGATCACTAAATAGAGCACCATTGCGAGGGCATAAAGGGGTAAGGGATTACTACCATGACGCGAAACCCAGTAATCGAGTGTTGAGGTGAGTTCAGCACCGGAAATGACGCTTACGATTGCGGAGTCTTTGAGCATGTAGATGAAGTCATTGACGAATGGAGGGATCATTAATGGAATAGCCTGAGGCAGCACAATGCGAAAGAAGTTTTGCGTTGAGTTTAGGCCCAACGAAAGTGCAGCTTCTGTTTGCCCCTGTTCAACCGAGAGAAAACCGGCGCGATAGACTTCGGCTTCATAGGCGGAATAGTTGAGAGCAAGTACGGCGATGCCCGCTACCCAGGCATTATCGAGAGTTGCCAGGTTGTATTGTACTAAGATAGCACCTATACCATAGTAGATGAGGAATATCTGCAAGATGATGGGTGTGCTGCGTACAACTTCGATAAAAATGCGGGCAGGGGTTCTTAGCCAGACAAAAGATGAGCCACGCATGAGCGAGAGAATGAGTCCAAGGATGAGGGCAAGAGGGAAAGAGACGACACAATAAATAATTGTGTCTTTTGCGGCATTCAGAAAGTCCGGAAGTGCTTGTTGGATAAGATCCATAATTACTTCCTTTCATTATGTTTAGTAACTACTACTCAGGTCTTTTGTTGATTCCTCACTGCCTGCGGCAGTCCGCAAGGGTTTTAATGTGAGTGGTGGGCTGTATCACCTGCGGCGACACAGCCCACCACTCACATTACCAAATAGGTCTTCAGACGATGCCGATGGCGGCCTGCTGGTCGTTCCATAGTTTCCACTTGATGTAGATGTTCTTGAGGGTGCCGTTTTTCTTGAGCTCGGCAAATGCCTGATTGACTTCGCTCAATACGGTTGGAGCATTCTTATTGGCCTTGTTGAAGCCACAGACATATATGTCGGGGAATAAGGGTTTCCCGATTGGTTTTAAGGTGGGATCAGATGTACCGCCGGGGCCAGCGCCCAGTACATAGTAGGTGATTATTGGCAGGTCCACCATCATCGCGTCGATCTTCTTCTGTTTCAGATCATCGAATGGTAGGTCACCATCGTAGAGCTTGGTGGTAATTTTGGGATCTGTCGCAAGGTCGTCTGCTGCCTTATAGCCCGTGCCAGTTCCTACTGTAAGGCCCTCTAAAGCTGATAACTGCACGTTGCTATTCTGATCCATACCGGAGAAGCGAGGATCGTTCGCTCGTACGACGATCTGCTGACCATAACGATAATAGGGAGCGGAAAACAGTTCGGTTTTCATGCGGTCCGAAGTGATTTCCCAGCCATTCATGATGAAATCAAATTGATTTGCTAATAAGGCTGCCTCGATGTGACCGTAATCGGTCTCGGCCTGTGATTGTTTGATCCCCATCAGGTCGGCCATAGCCTGTGCAATCTCGACCTCGAAGCCAATCAGTTTTCCAGGATGCGTAGGATCCTGGAATACGTAGGGCGCACCATCGACATAGTCTGATCCCCATTGCAGTAGGCCAGAGGTTTTTAGTCCCTTACTCGCTATTTTCGTTGAACCGGTCGTTGTGGTTGTGGGGGTAGAGACGTTGCCACAAGCTGCCAGCAATGACTCGATCGTTCCGCCAGCAGCCAGGAGTCCTCCCGCCTGACCTACACGCTTCAAGAATGTTCGCCTATTCAGTTCAGAGTTCATGAATGCGCCTTTGCCTTTCTGTTGATCGTCCTGGTAGATGGAAATTGCGTTTCGTTTATGGCAAGGTTGAGAGCACGCGCTCCAGGAATAGCTTTGTGCGCTCCTCCTTGGGCTGTCGGAAAAGTTCTTGAGGATCGCCTTGCTCAACAATCACTCCGTCAGATATGAAGACGACGCGATCTGATACATCACGAGCGAACTGCATTTCATGGGTGACTACGACCATGGTGCTGCCTTCGTAGGCCAGATCGCGCATGACCTTGAGGACCTCACCCACTAATTCGGGATCGAGGGCCGAGGTTGGCTCGTCGAAGAGCAGGGCACGCGGCTGCATAGCTAAGGCTCGCGCAATGGCTACACGCTGCTTTTGTCCGCCTGAAAGACGGCTGGGATAGACATCTCGCTTTTCCGCCAGATCGACCTTTGCCAGTAACTTTTCACCGAGAGCTACGGCCTGATCCTTGGGCATTTTACGCACTAATAAAGGTGCTTGAATGACATTTTGTATGACGGTCATGTGAGGAAAGAGGTTAAAATTCTGGAAGACCATGCCGAGTTCCCGGCGGATGGGGCTAAGTTGCTTTGTAGAGAGCCAGGGGTCAAGTTTTTGGCCGTGGATGTAGATTTCGCCACTTGTTGCCTTTTCTAATCCATTGAGGCAGCGAATGAGTGTACTTTTACCGGAACCGCTGGGGCCAATCAATGCTACGACTTCCTGTTTACGCACTTCAAAATCGACATCTTTGAGGACATGTTTGTCGCCGAAAAACTTGTTCAACTTGATGGCACGGATAATTGCCTCATCCAGGTCGCCGCTGACAGGTGGAGATAAATAACCAGAATTCGGAATTGGAGGAGAGGCACCATTCGATATGGTTTCTTCGGAGTCCATGGAATGCTCCTTTACTTACTGTAAGGCGTGATTTGGCAGATAGGCATCAACTCAAGCAAGGAGAATAAATATTGCAATAAAGTATATGCACCTGTTTAGGGCCTGTCAAGCATTTTGATGGGCAAGTTTCTATGTGATACACAAGATGCTATACTGTTTGCATCTTGAATAGGGCAGGCACAAGGCACAGCCCCTACAGGATAGACTTTTTTGATGGTAGGTGACTGATGCCATTGCTTGAAACGCCGAACGCTACTCTGTACTACGATATTTTTGAGCCGCATTTCACGGTTTTATCCCATCGTCCTGATATTGATACGGTTTTATTGGTGCATGGTTTTGCGGGGACGCCTGAAAGTGACTTTGCAGGGCAGCTTCCTTACTTACGGAGCCACTTCCGTGTCCTGGCACCACATCTACATGGCTATGGACGTTCGTCGCAGCGCAGCAGCTATCGCTTGTCCTTTTATCGCGATGATGTGGAAGATATGGTTGCATTATTGGATGCGCTGCATCTTGAGCGAGTATTGGTGCTGGGTTTTAGCGATGGAGGCATTTCCGGGCTATTGCTAGCGGCACTACATCCAGAGCGGGTGCGGGCATTGGCGGTGCTGGGTGCGCAGCCATCGATCAATACAGAAAATGTGGCCGCTATTCGCTATTGGTTACTTGAGAAGCCGCTTTCGAAGGAATGGCAGGCACAACTGGCACAGTTGCATGGCGAGCCATACTGGCGCTCACTTCCGAGTATGTATGTGGCGGGACAGGAGGCACTGGTTGCAGATGGTGGACTGTTGATTAGCGATGAGGAGCTTGCTTCGATTCGCTGCCCGGCTCTTATTATGCATGGCGAACGTGACCGAGTCGTGCCAGTTGATTATGCGCGCATTATTGCTGAGTGCATCCCTGGCTCACGTTTGCTGTTATTCGATGCCGGGCATGCGGCTCATCTTCGATGTGAAGAGGAATATACGGCAGCGGTTATGAAATTTTTTATGGAGAGTACAACCCAGGTCTCATAGACTTTCTTCCAGGTCATCTTGTTCGTCGTCGAAAGTGGTATCCTGTCCATCTTCCGTACTCTTATCCAGCTTTACTTTCGCTCGTAATCTGAAGAATAATAAGGTGAAGAGCAGAAGTCCTTCGGCGGTTGCCGCGATGGATGCTGCAAGTGGAATGGCCAGAATTACATATTTGCTGGTAGACATGGCTTTGAGCAGGAGTACGATCAGACCAAAATGAGCTGCTAAGGCAAAAATGTTGGTAAAAAGCGGGGTACGAGCATCTTTAAGCGCATAGAAACTTTTTACCAATAATTCACTTGCAATGGTTGCTGGTAGGCCGACGGCATAGCCGAAGAGTGCTAATGCCGTTATCTCGGTTGAATGCTTGTTAAAGGCTCCATGCTGAAAAAGAATATGGATAGCGGGCTTTCCAAAGAGGTAAAGTCCTATTGCGCATGGTATGCTCAGTAAAACGGCAGCACCGGTGACCTTCACTATTAATTTGCGCAAGCTTCTGTAGTGAGCAGAGGAAGCTAGCGTTGACATTTGTGGAAGAGCGGCCTGTGCTACAGCTTGCGCGAGCAAAGCCACAGGAAAGGCAAAGAGCATTTGCGCATTATGTAAAGCTGCGAGGCTCGCCTTGTTAGCAAGGTAGGAAGCGTAGGCAGTATCGATGATGAGGGCTATCGAGGCGATACTTACGGATAGTGCATTTGGACCCAGTAAACGCATGACTTGACGTAAGCCGGGATGTTTGAGATTCCAAATAAAGCTGTAGCGCAAGCCTTGCTTTCTCAGACCGGGGACCTGTATCAGTAGTTGGCATGCCGCGGCGGCGATTATGCCGTAGGTAGGGCCATAGATACCTACTTTGGGAATAGCAAGCGAGAAGAGCAATCCCCCGATCAGGCCGGTATTGTACAGTGCAATCGAAAGAGCGGGTAATAAGAATTGCCGTTTACTCGTGAGGACAGCGGTAGCGATGGTACCAAGGCCGAGAATGAGCGGCTGCACGAGCATGATGCGTGAGAGTGTTGTGACAAGTGCTTGTTCTTGAGGGGAGTAGCCCGGCACCAGTAAGTGGGTGACGAATGCAGGAGCCAGGAATTCGCCTATCAGGATAACGGTTGTGAGTATGACAAGCAGGACGTTGAAGACGAGACTGACGAGACGCCATGCTTCTCTGCGCCCATTATCTTTTTCATAGGAAATAAAGACGGGGATTAAGGCATGTGTGAGTGCGCCACCAGCAATCAACTCGAATAGGGTATCGGGTAGGCGCACAGCGGCATAGTAGGCGTTCGCCTGGGGACCCAGGCCAAAAAGTGCATTGAATATAGTCTGGCGAATCACGCCGAGACCACGCGAACCAATATATGCCAGCATCAGTAATATAGCGGCTTCTGCAATGCTAAAGCGGCGCTCCGAGAGGCCGCGACCAAGTCGGAAATTTGCCAGGTTGAAGCGAAAGCGAAATATCCCTATTCCTACATATTTTTGATGCGGAGGAGTGCTTGCTTCTTTTTCCCCCAAGGTGTTTTCCTCTACGAGAGGGGGGGTTGACGTTTCTGCACTTCGGGTCAACGGTTGTAGTGGCTATTGTTGATGTATTTTCTGGGCGATCTGATTCGTGTGTAATGTCCGCGTCTCCTCTCACCTTGGCACCAATCTACACCGCTAACGGCGCTAGCGCGCCTGAACTAAGCCAGCTTGCCAACGACGCTAACGCGTCTACGCAGTCAGGCAAGCTGCAAAGCGTAGGTTCGCACTCAGGCGGTATGCAAGGAGTATTGCTACCTATTGTAAAGTTCAGTTTCCGTTTATTATACCAGTGAACAAGTCAATAGCCTAAGTTTTGTGCAGAAAGTACTTTTGTTCACTATCTAAAAGTTTTGCTAATGGCGCTGTAATTACAACGGTTGATTGCTCACATCATCACATGTATGCTTGCATTAGTACCGAGTGGCCTCTTTTTCCTATGGCTTGTATGCTCACTTCTACAAAACTCATGTTTGACCCCGTTCAATCGAATAGTTGGTGAGGCTTCCATACAGAAGTGTTGCCATTTATTTTTAAGCGAGCGAGGATTGAGAATGTTATTTTCATCGAATGCGCGTCCACGTGTCACACAGCCGCTCGATAATGGGGATGAGGGCACGATACATCCTGTCTCCACAGTAACCTCTATGGTCCCTATGATATCTCAGGAGAAATTACCTGGATATTCTACCGGGCAGCAGGCTACGCCAATTACCAGCATGAAGCTACCTATCGTAATACCAGCATCACAAAGGAAGGATCGTAGGTTGCCGTATATCCCACCAATTCAGCGGCGTCATCCTTTTGTGCTGCCCGGTGTGTTGGTGGGGAGCCTGGTATTGTTCATTCTTGCTTCTCTTTTTGTTATTCCGCTGGATAATAGTCAGCATCCACGCACGATTGCCCAGACCCTAGGTGATTTGATTTCGGCCAGCCAGTTCAGTGCTATTAACACGTTGCAGCAGCATGATGCTCCACCTCAAATGCTATCTGCGGGTGAGGGTTCTTGTGGTGGTACCGATATTTGGGGGACATGTGCAACGTACATTACTGCCAGCGGGGTTATGGGGACAGGGCAAATGCAACGACCTATACAAGGTGCTGTGATTACGCAGGTATTTGGTCATATGGAGTACCAGCTCTGGTGTGGATGCTGGAAGCCGCACACGGGTATCGATCTGGCAGCTCCCTATGGCACGCCTATTATGGCTGCAGATAGTGGGCAGGTGATATGGACGGGGTGGGATTGGTCGGGGTTAGGTTGGGCGGTGAAAATCAATCATGGTCACTACCTTGCTACAATTTATGGGCACATGGAGCGATTTATCGTGAGGGTGGGACAGGATGTGGCACAGGGCCAGGTGATTGGTTACGAGGGGAGCACGGGGGCTTCTACGGGTCCTCATGTGCATTTTATGGTGCTCTATCAGAATGTGTGGGTAGACCCGACGAATTATGTACAACTTCCTTAAGAATCAAGAAAGGCTGGCAATAGTGATTGCCAGCCTGCGAGGTGTAGTTTCTGCACTACGCTTGAGCGACATTCTTCGGGCGACGGCGGCTGATTGAACCACCTTTGCGGCCCGCGGCCTGCGCCTCTTCGCTGGTCCACTTGTGCGCGGTGCCCATGGCATGAGCGGCTTTCCCGCCTTTGCTGGCAATTTCACGCTTCTTTTCTGAACTCATTGATGCGAAACCACGGCCACGTCCTTTGCTTACCTGCATTTTGATTCTCCTTTCCTCTGTACACCGTCTGATTATGAAGCAGCTGACGGTGTAGATCGATGCTAGCTACTAAAAGATAAAGTTGCACTCCCAAATTACATTACTAACCCAATGGCGAAGTTCTCAAGAAATCTAGTGGACTTCTTGAAAGCTATCTTCTTTGTAGATAGAAGACTCCACCACATCCATATAAAGAATAACAGGCTAATATGCATGAGTACAAGTCAACAATAAAAGACTCAGCTTTTTCTAAGGTAGGTTCAGCTTTTTCTAAGGAACAGATGAGCTAACTAGCATAAGGAAGAGGGTTGGGTAAGGTCTTTTATGACATTGACTATTTCGTCGATATCAAAGGGTTTCTGTACTAATGTTACATTCAAGCGTTGAAGTTCTTTCATATTTGTGAACGTGGATGCTGTTGTTAAAATAATGGGAAGTGAGTTGAGTTTGCCGCTTTCGCGCAGTTGCTGAATTACTTCAGTCCCAGACATGGCTCTTGAGAGGCGTAAATCTACGATGAGAAGGTCTATTAGTGGAGATAGTTGTTGGTGGTGATCCAGGAGTGCATTCAAGCATTCCCCTGCTGTAGGATAGATGGTGACGCTGTAATTTTCATCCTGAAGTACGAGGCGCAGCATTTCCTGGATGGCTACGTCATCTTCGAGCAGACCTACCTTCATTACTGTTCCCTTATCTGTCTGCAAATTATTGGGATTACTAGAACACTATAACAAACTGCACAGTATTTAGCAAGAGCCAAAACCAGTAATCATTCAGGCATCGACAGAGACTAATTCAGATGGTGCTTGAGGGGGTAAAGGTTACGCTGGTTCCCTGACCTTCGCTCCTAAGGAGGGTAATATTACCGCCCATCGCTTCGACGATCTTACGTGTGATATAGAGGTCCAGACCTGTGCCAGGGATTTGATCTTTTGAAGGATCTGCCCCGCATTTTAAAAGATCACGTACCTGGTGAGCTATATTATGTAGACCTGCATCTGCCGACATTGCGTACCTCCCCATTCCACCACTTTCAACGCTTCTTTTTTAGTATATGCAGGTGCCTAACAGGCGAGGGGAGAAGACGAAGCATGGGAACTTGGCAGCCGCAAGAACACCTGGCACCCGCAAGGGGTGCCACTACATTTCCCGGGGCAAATGAAGCATTGTGGGCGTATTTGTTCTGTTAGTTAGAAGTGTGCCGCAACTGTTCTAGATGGATGCGGCGGTCGGCCAGTTCAGCAATCTGTGGGTCGTGGGTAACGAGAATCAGTGTCTGGCTCCCCTCACGCTGCTGCGTACGTAACACCTCAAGCACCTCCGCGCCCGTCTGCGGGTCGAGGTTACCTGTCGGCTCATCGGCCAATAGAACCGTTGGACGATTGATCAAGGCCCGTGCAATTGCTACCCGCTGCTGCTCCCCACCGGAGAGGCGCGCAGGTGGATGTCCCAGGCGATCCCCCAAACCGACGCTCTCAAGCAAGTCGCGTGCGCGTTGGCGCAGATCAAAGGTGAGTTTACGACGATATGGCAATAAGGGAGCCATCACATTCTCGAGCGCCGTGAGGTTAGGCAAGAGGTAGAACAACTGGAAGACGAAGCCGATCTTTTGGCGGCGAAAGTCCGCAGCGGCAACTCCACGCAGGCTATGCACCGCCACCTCATCCAGCCAGATTGTGCCTGTGTCGGGAACGTCAAGCGCACCTAGCAGAGCGAGCAACGTTGTCTTGCCTGAACCTGAAGGTCCCGTGATGGCTATGAACTCGCCACGCTGCACCTTTAACTCGACCTCGCGCAGTACCGTGAGCGTGCCGTTGGGCAGCGCATACGACTTGCAGAGACCTTCGACACGAAGGACAGTTTCGTCCTGATGCTGCTTCTCTTGTAGTATCTCGTCTTCCATCAATTCTTTCCCCCTATGCATATCATTTCCATCAACTGTGTTCAACTGGCTGCACACAGCACCGAGATGGTTGGCAGTGCCGCAATGATACACATTTCATAGAAAGATACGCTTAGAATGGAAAGTATATCACAGAGTGATTGGGACATGGGGTTTCTTTTTTTGAGCAAGGCGGGTGGTGGCCTGGACGCGGGCGAAGAGGTCCTGTTGAAGGGCAAGCTGGTGTTTAAAGAGCTGCATGAGGGGATCGGTTGGATAATCGGAGGGCCGAGGCTGGGGTGTGGGAGATGACGAAGGTGCGACAGGCTCCGATTGGCTAGTTGAGACCTTTCTGGCAGTCTTATCACCTGACTCGCAGGTTGGGGAGTTGGCGACGGTCGGGACATTTTGGTAAGAATCGGCGGGTTTTGGTGAGGAAGAAGGGAAGTCAGCGGGGACATTTGGGACATTTTGGTGAGAATCAGCGGGTGTGGATGTGGAAGTTGGGGAGGCAGGCATATGTTTGCTGAGGCAGGGATGATCGGAGGTGGTGTAGAGGCCGCGATCGAGGGAGATGAGTTCACCGGCTTGGGACATAAGGAGATGACTATGAGCGGCGGTGAGAGCGGTGGAGGCGGGACAGCGAGGTTGAAGCGGGTTGGAGGGTGGACGTGAGAGGGAGCGGGTGAGCACGATGGCACAGTGGGTGCGTTGGGCAAGTGCAATGAGGGAGGGTAAGGCACGTCGCCAGCCGGGGAGCGCAGTATAGGGATCGATGATGAGCAGGGTGATGCCCTGGGTGGTGATGGTGCGTTCTAGCAGGGGAAGGTCACGGGCAAAGGAGAAGGGTCGGGTGCGCTGGGGTGCGTTTGGGGCGGGATCGGGGAGGTGGGTGAAGGAAAGGACGTGGTCCTTACGAGCACCGGCGGTTTTGAGACGAGGCAGCAGGGTGTCACGGAAGTCGTCGTGAGGGGTGATGAACAGGACTTTGCCTTGAGGACAAGGAGTACCGTCGGGCCAAGGCTGACCGGTGGAGACGTGGGCGGCAAGGGTGATGGCGAAGAGGGTGGTGCCGCAGCCGGGTGCGCTGTCGAGCAGGGTGAGTTTGCCCTGCGGGATGCGGCCTGGCCACAGCCATTTGAGGGGTTGTGGATTGGGTTGGGGGTATAGAGGAGTAATGGGTTGGTCGGATACGGGTGAGGAGGTTTGAGGTGGTTGGGTAAGGATCATGGGTTGGAGTGCCTTTCTTGCTGAGAAGTGCTATAGGGGTGATGTACGGGACAATGAGATGAGAGGCTAGACGAGGAAAGTCCGCCTCTTTGCTTGCTTAGAGTATAGCATAGATTTTGGAAGGAAGCAAGGGGTGATTTGATTGCCATTTTCTTTTATACCTTGTATAGTTTACATGGTTGTTTTATGAAGCATATTTTAGATAATTTTATATGTAAAATTATTATATTTCTTGCGGATTGCGGGGGCTTGTTTTATTGACGTGATTTCCTCTGATAGAGGATGCAACGCTTCACTTCTAATGAGTTTTAAGAAATTATTCTGGACGGGCGGTGTGGCTTCCGCAGCCGATAAATCGGCGATGGGCGCGATGAATCGGCCCCTACGAGAGCTTGTTTATTTTGTGAAGGGTCATTAGAAATGCTGGATAGGAAGATTATTCCGTGGGATTACGCATCGTACTGGCCGATCCTCGCGATCTCATTCGAAAAGGCTTACGGGAACTTCTGACTGCCTTTCCAATAGTTGAACACATTGACGAGGTAGCAACGGTTGAAGCGTTACAGGGCTATCTCTCTGCCTATTCTATAGACCTCGCCATCATCCATCAAGCATTCATAAGTGAGATCAACGTTCTTCCAAAGGAGTATTTCCTCATCGTTGCCACGCAAGGAGGCACTGATATATCACTGACAGCGCTTAACCGTGAGGAACGAAGGTATGAGCTGGCGCAGGATATGCAGGTACTGCTGCAAGGCATTGTGGGCATTGCTGAGAAACAAGACGAACGCATCTTGCTGATTGATCCCGTTCTCACGTTCAATGCATTCGGTTCAGAGCGCAATGCGAATCCCGCTCCCGTTGACTTGAGCATCCTCACGTCCCAGGAATACCGGGTATTGATGCTCTTACAGGATGGCCTTGGTGATGAACAGATTGCTGAGAAGCTCTGTACGACAGAGGGTACGGTGAGATCGCATATATCTCATATAGTGCGTAAGTTGGACCTCAATCGCAAGCAACTCAAACGTTTGACTCTCCCAAAGCGCATAGATGACAATGAGCGTTGATGAGTGAATTGACCCTATAAGTACTGCAATAGAAATCAACAAAATATCAACAAATTTGGCTAGTAAAGCAGCGTGTAAGAGGGTATACTTGTCGATGGTAGTGAGCGAGAGACCGTGATAGATATTGATCAGCAGATGAACGACCAGGAGGGCCAGGAGGGCCAGGCATGGGACTCCCTGTTGAGATAATTGCGCTCCGTTTATTTGTGCGCTTTTTGCTGGGCGCAATCTTCTTGAGTACCGGCGTGAGCAAGCTAGCTCATCCTCGGCGTTTCCAGAGAGGAATTCAGGATTACCAGGTACTGCCAGCCGTTGTGGAGTCGAAGCTCGCGCTCTCATGGCTGCTCGTGCTCGGAATCCCAAGCATGGAACTCGTCGTCGCACTGAGCTTGCTGAGTGGCTTCTTACTCGTTCCTGCAAGCGTGCTGGGGCTAGGGTTGCTGGTGGTATTCAGCACAGCCATCGCGAGCAACCTGCTGCGTGGCCGCAGCGACCTGTCCTGTCACTGCGGTGGGAGTGTAGGAGAGCATCGTATTTCGTGGTGGTTGGTTGGGCGCAATGGGGTGTTCGGCGCGGGGTTCCTGCTAGTGCTGATAACTCCTGTCGATTCGTTCACGCTTGATACCCTAATTCGTCGTCCCTCTTTCTTCAGTGGAGCTTTTTTGAGTACCGTCGTACCGGTCGTGCTGCTCGTCGTTGGCATTCTCCTGGTAGTGGTGCTCGTTCAAACTGCGCGTACTGTATTGCGTTCATAGTGTGAGAAACGTAAAAAGTAGCTTGTGATGAGAGAGGAAAGGAGGGTCGTATCATACCAACCATCTGGATGATCAGTATTATAGCCTTGTGGGTGCTGGTGCTTGTTGAAACGGGGCTGCTGCTGTTGTTGCTCCGGGCTTTAGGAGAACTGAAGCAGCAGGGGAAGCTCTTAGCTACTCAGACGCCCTCTTTTGAGATGGGCGGTCTCGATGTAGGCGAGCAGGCTCCATCGTTTGTTGCCATCGATGATGATGGCACTCCGGTCAACCTGGAGGATTTCTCAGGGCGACGACGGGTTCTGGCCTTCGTTTCGCCAGGATGTCCTGCATGTGGCGGAGCGATCGAGGCGTTGAATGCGGTGGTGCGAGAGGAGCGGGATTTGGTCGTGCTGGTTCTGGGAGGACCAGATCGTGAACGGAATCGGGCGTATGCGGCTGAGCACAAGGCACAGATGCCGATTCATACGCCGACTGCTGATGTGAAGCAAGCATATCGTGTTCAGGGCGTACCTTTTGTCTTCATCCTTGATGAAGCAGGGCTTATCCGTGCGAAAGGTCCAGTGAACGCGACTGAACATGTGCAGAACTTGCTACGCACAGCTTTTGTACAGCCATCGGTTGTTCATTAAAGAAGTCGTTTTTCACCGCTGAAGTAAATGACACAACCGAAGAATGGAGGAACCCATGATTAACAAACCGAAGGAGAATGGACTAGACCTTGAGCAGGTTCGCTCACGGCGTAGCGTCTTCAAATGGATCGGACAGGTTGCGGCTGGTGCTTCGCTGGCTGGGATTGGCCTTGGGCTAGCCAATCCTTTGAATGCTTTGGCAGCAAGTAAGGGGACTGATATGCCAAGATGTATTCCTTGTGAGCTATGTCATACTACAAGTTGCCAAGGTGGAATTTGCGAGCCACCTGAGAACTACGTGACATACAAGTACTATAAAGGTTGCGTATTCCAGGGTCAGTCGTGCCCTTACGTAGGTACATATAAGGGTTGTTTTGACGGTTGTAGTGCCTGTTAGCGGGCGCTACTCTTTCCACGTACTCAGCACTGTCATAGCATTTCTGTTGCCATTGCTAATGACTTCTCAAGTGCTGACACGCCCATTGCAGTGCTGAGTTAATTTATTCTTATCTTAAAGTATTTCCTTTCTGGCCTGCGCCTGCTGTAATCAGGGTTATCATTGAGGGCTTGCGTATCGAAACATCTATGGAAGAGAGACGGGATGAGCAAAAAGCAGATTTTCATACCGTGCGTGGGTACTATCCTTACTATATTACTGTTTCTATTGGTTAGTTGTACTGGAACCCCTATGGCTGCCGCGCCAACTCCTACCCCTGATCCCTTAGCTGCCTACACTCCCTCTCTTTCGGGGCGCATATCAGATATCCCCTGTGAGCAAGCAGTACAATTGGTGATACAGAAACAGGTGGCTGAGATTGATATCTACAAGGATAAGGATAACAAGCTGAATACTATCCTACTCATCCTCTTCGATCACGGAAAGCGTAGTCCTAATGGACAAATCTTTGCTTACTTGGAACGAAACATCTATCCACCCGATCCACCAACAACCGCTTGTGAGGCACAACTGCGACAAACAGCTCAACAGATCAACAAGAGTTTGCCTCCAGACCTACAAGTCGTCGTGAAAGACCTCCAGACGTATGACTAGTAGACTACGTATTTATGGCAATTACTGACAGATGTGAGATGCTACTACATCCCTTACGTACTTCTTAAATATAGCAAGTGCATTCAGAGCAACTAGTGTCTAAAGAGGAGAGCGGGTAATGCGAAACAGGTCTGTTGTATCCTTGCTCATGCTTTCCCTCGCGCTAGTTTCACTACTCTTGCTTGCTGGTTGCGGAGACTCTTCTACGAGTGCTACAGCAACTTCTACGCCTGCATCCACCTTAGAACCCTACACTCCTCCCCAATCGAATCGTATACCAGATATCACCTGCGAGCAAGCGCTGCACCTACTGCAACAAAAACAAGTTGCGGAGATTGATATCTACAAGTATAAGGATAATACGCTTGGAGATATTCTGCTTATCCTCTTCGATCACGGAAAGCGTAATCCTAATGCTCAATATATTGCTGATCTCCAGCGTGGTATTATCTATAATGGACAACCAGTCCCAACAGCAGCTTGTGAGGCGCAGCTACGGCAGACGGCTCAACGGGTCAACAAGAGTTTGCCTTCAGATCTTCAGGTCATTGTAAAAGATCTTCAGGAATACCAGCAGTAGCCTGTATGCATGTGTTAAACTATGCAGGATGCGAGTGCTAATGGTAGAGATGAGTGATGTAGCAACATCACAAATGAAAGGGGCCACCTATGTGGTCATATGTTTTCTTGCTGCTGCGCCGACAGAAGGGTCGAAGCATCCTGGTCAGTGGCGGCTTCCTGCTGGCGGCGTGTGCGTTGATTTTGCTCAGCGCCACCACCCAGGCAACCGTCTTGACGACCAATCAGATTATCGGTCAGAACTGGCGACCTACCTATGATCTTGTTGTGCTGCCGCCGCAAGCCAGAGTCCCTCAAGGGCAGGTGGTTCCCGCTGATCTGCTGGAGGGCTACAATGGGGGCATCAGTATCGGGCAGTATCAGCAGATTCAGCAGATTCCAGGGGTGGAAGTAGCAGCTCCTATTGCCTTTCTCGGTTATGTCCAGTTGCCTGTACCCGCAGTTCAGTTCTCCACGCAAGGACTACCGGAGGGCTACTACAAGGTGGATTGGACGCTCACTGCTTTTGATGGTCACCGACAGATCGTTGAGCGGCACGAGCAGGTTTTGGAATATTTTCTCAATACATGTGATTTGCTGAATTCAGAGCAATCCGCGGTTGAGGCATTACAACAACAACACATCTTGGCCGGGGAATGCGGCCCTGGCTCAATGGTTGCTGTCTTTCCCTCAGTGGAATCTGGGACCTTTCTGCTGGCGGCCATTGACCCCCTGGCTGAAAATCAGCTCGTTCACCTCGCCGCAAGCGTCTTCAATGGTCGCATGCTCAGCGAGCAGGATACGCTACGCATCGATCCTCAGATCCCCGCTACTCCCCTTGGAGTTTCAGGAGGAACACCCGTGCCGGTACCGGATTATGATGTGCCCCTGCTGCTCAATACCCCTCTTCCCGGACAGATTACCCTCAAGGCCGATTTGACGCGCATCGCATCAAACACTCTTGATCTGCAACAAGTCGTCGATCGTGGTGGCTCCAGCTATCTCCAGAGCCTGCCTGAACAGACAGTCTATAAGGGAACGGTTCCGTTGCTTCAGAACAATCCCCAAGGGTTCTCGAATAGCACACTCGTCTGGGATGGACACAACTGGCAGGCCCAGCATAGCATCCGTACAGGAACCAGTATGTCCTTCTTGTACACACCTTCTGGACTGAACTATCAACCGGTCACGGCCCCTGCCGGACAGAGCGGACCGGCCTATCGTCTGGTCCCGAGTAGTGTACAGAATGCGAGCGCCATCCTGAGCGCGTTCCATCTCCCGCCAGGCAGCACGGCTCTACCAAGCGATAAGCAGGGACCAGAAGTCTTTTTTCGCACATTGCAGCCACTTTCGGTGGGGAGAATTGACCACCCACCCTATAGGAGCGCACTCTATTATGCGGAGACCGTTGGGCAGTTTCATGGTCAACAACTCTCGACGCAGTTCAGCAATGCTTTGAATTGGCTGCCAGAAAATACGTACACTCCCTCGCCGGTCGTGCTGCGCTACGATGCTCAGGGCCAGCCTGTCGCACCTGCCAATCTCATCCCGACGACCAATCCGGCAGGGTTCACACTCCAGCCACCGCTGGCATTGACGACCCTGGCTGCTGCTCAGCGGCTCAAAGGGAACAACATCATCAGTAGCATCCGGATCCGCGTGGCGGGAGTGGATGCTGCCAACCAAGCCAGTTGGACGCGCGTGGAGCAGGTTGCTGCTGCCATCCAGCAGCGCACCGGGTTACATGTGCTGGTGACGCTGGGGTCCTCGCCACGCCCTACCCTGGTTTATGTGCCGGGTCTCAAACAAGGAGAGGATAGCTCGACGCGAGATATTGAGCCGCTCGGCTGGGTGGAAGAGCGTTGGATCTATGTTGGAGCAGGCATCGTTTATCTCAATCAATCCCATGAGACTCAAAATTTGCTGTTGGGGGCAGTGCTGCTGGTGTGCCTGGGCTACCTAATGGTTACGCTTTCGGCGCTAGTGGCCGGGCAGCGGCGTGACTTCGCCATCCTCAGTGCGCTAGGTTGGCGTCCCTGGCATCCGGCACGCCTATTCGTAGCTCAGGCTCTGATCTATGCCCTGGTTGGTGGCGTGGTGGGGATTGGATTGGCCTTGCTGCTCACTGCCCTAATTGGAGGCAGTCCACCCTGGCTGGTAGTGGCCTGGGCGCTGCCGCTGGTGTTAGGACTGGCATTCATCAGTGCCCTCTTCCCTTTGTGGCAACTGTGGCACTTGCAACCGGCTGAGGTTTTACGGGCGGGCACGACCGTCTCTATGAGTCAGGGGGCTGAGAGGGAGCATGCGAGGCGTGGAAATGCTTTGCGGCTACTCACGGTCAGTGGTATGGCGGTACGCAACCTGATGCGAGGGCGCGTACGTGCTTTGATCGCTCTGGGCAGCCTGTTCCTCTCGGCGGTGTTGCTCCTGGTGATGGCCGATGGCCTCTTAGCGTTCCGACAGACGCTGCAGGGCACACTATTGGGCAACTACGTCTTGCTCCAGACGGCAGTTCCACAACTGGCGGGAGCGGCGTTTGCAGTGCTGTTGACCTTTTTGAGTGTGGCTGACCTCTTGCTGTTGCAAGTACGTGAGCGTAACAAGGAGATTGGGCTGCTACGAGCGGTAGGATGGCGGACAGGGGTGGTGCAGCGCCTGTTTATGCAGGAAGGCTTGACGCTGGCTCTGCTGGGGGCAATCCCAGGGGTGCTGGTGGCGCTGGCAGTGTTGGCAGTGCGACAGCAGGCACAGCAGGTGGTGCCGACTCCATTGCTGGGGTTGGGGACGGTGGTGTTGCTGGTGGTGGTTGCGATGGTGGCGGCGGTGCCAGCGGTGCGGGCGGCTAATCGGGTGCAGGTGGTTGAGGTGTTGAGAGCAGAGTAGGAACATCTTGGGCTCATCTCTTTGATGGAGAGAGAAGGTATATGTAGACGAAAAATCTATAACTAAAAGCGTGCCTTGGCAGAGATGGTAGTCCTCTGTCAAGGCACGCTTCTAGGATGGATGGGCAAATAGTCTATTGACCTATGATGCTGCATGTAGGTTAATATCACCTGAGTCGCTTGTTAGTGTGACTTGCGTTTGAGCAGCCTGTGAAGAATTTCCCACATTACCATGTGCTACAGCGCCATTACCCTGGCTTTGTGGATTTACGCTTGAGAAATCGCTGTTAATTGATCCCGAGCTGGTCGAAGCGTTCACTTGAAGGTTTGAATTGCTCGGTAAGGTGAGATCGACCGAACCGTTAGTACTGTGAAATTGATAATTTCCTGCGTCAATGGAGCCGCTGAAAGCGACGCCTCCATTATTGCTACTTAGACTGGATGAGCCTGTCAATACATCGTTGTTTGCAGTAATATCACCATTACTGCTTTGCAAAGTCATTTGTCCATTGACGCCATTCACCGTTATTGAACCGTCGGTCGTTGTGAGTGTCAAATTCTCGTTAGAAGGAACAGTTACATCAAAACTGGTATCGCTGCCCTGATCTTCACTCACGCTAATAGTATTCCCGTTCTGCGTAGGCTTTACAATTGCATTACCGGAATTGCCGAAAGGACCATCATTGGTCGTCTCCTGAATGTTCACGCTACTACCTGAGCCGCCTGTATGGACATTAATATCACCCGAGCCACCATTGATGATAATAGTTGAAGCACCATTAAATGCAAAGCTTTGTGTCTGCCCTCTAGGGAAGGATTGTTGTGGGCCAGGTCCACCATAGCCACTGAAGCCTCTGCTAAAAGCGCCGCTCATTAAGGCAATGATAATGAGTGCGAAAATGATCCAGCGCCATGGGCTGCTTCGCCTACGTAGTGTTGGTGTAGAGCGTCCAGGCAATGATGTTTGGGGTTGAGAGCCTGCGTAGCCAGGGCCCAGGTACCCTTCCGGCAGTGGTGGACTTTGCCATTGTGGTTGTTCACCTCGATAGGCATTAATTGGTTGAGGAGGGGACATCTTTTGTACTTGTGGGTTAGTGTTTAGCTCACGCTCTTCTGGGGGTTGCCACTCCGGGTCGGCGAATTGCATATCTTGATTGCTCATAAAATATATAACTCCATTTCTGGTCTTTCTGTTCTGCTTTGCTTTTAATTATCTCTACTTATTTTATCGCATTTCTATTCATTTGACCTACTATGATTTACGAGCAAGAGATACGGTGAGTTGCAATGCTTTTTGCACTTGACCGGAGGGGCGGAGAAAGATACAATGGGCCGGTATAGTTGAGTGTGTAGTTTGCTATGGAACTATGGCTCTTAAAGATTATAGAGTAAAGCCGCAAAAGGATAAAGATAGTATGTCAAACCTGGAGCAAACAGAACCTGCCACGCCGATTGATAGTAATATAGATGACCAGGGGGGATTGAGTATTGTGGAGGTTACAGAGGTACCTCCTGTTGCACCATCTATTGAGGCTAAGCCAGCGCCAACGCCAGCACAACGGAGATCGCATCGTCCTGGGACGGTTGAACATCTTGCGACACGCCGCACTCTTCCTCCGTTGAATGCTGATGCGCCAGAGGTGAAAGAGTGGATTATCGAGTTGCGGGCAGAACTTACGGCGTTGGTTACAGGACTGCGCTGGGGTGGGCAGTCTGTACAAGATACCGCGGAGCGCATTATCCCTTTACTTAATCCAGGACCACTTCAGCAGTGGATACCCGTACTTGTGCCTAATGTGCTGGAAATAGATCGAGCAGGCAATCTTGTGCCTGCCTGGCTCAAGATTATTGGGGAAGATGATCCTGGCGATTTGCCTTCCGATGCAAATCCTGCCGATACGATGGTTGGACGAGCGCGGCGCTTTGCAATCCTGATGTTAGGCTATTATAAATCGGCAGAACTTTCTGAGGTGCTAGGCAAGCTGGCTGCTGACCCCAACTCTTCACTATACGCAACGCAGTCGCTGGTAAAACAGGGAACGGTGGCGGCTTTACAGGCGATGGCGGCAGCGCTTAAGGATGCCGAGGGGTGGGCAAAGGTTGATCTCGTTGAAGCATATGCGACGCTGAATCTGACGCGCTTTTATGATATCTTACTGGCAAGCGGGCTTGAGCATGCACAGGGGCTGGAAAGCTATATCGCTGTTCCACTTTACCGCACTATTCCTCTGGAACGTTACCTGCGAGCCGAGAAAGGTGTGGCACCTCGTCTTACTCAGCAGGCTGCGCTGGTTGTAGGGCAGGTTTTGCAGGATAGTTTGACCAATACAAGTCCCGATAGCCTGCCAATCATTTTTGAGCGCGATCTGCCTATGCTGGCGACAGCACTTTTTGACGGAGCGCGAAGCGCACCGAGCTGGCAAAATGTGGTTGCGCTGCATCGCCTTGGGCTGATGCTTGGTTATTATTGGCGTGATATATCGCGTGGCGTTGTGCAAGACCCACGCATTGTGCAGCCCGTCCAGGCCTGTTTGCCAATCATGCCGAGCGTTGAACGATGGATGAACGGTCCTGCCCGCGATGTGTTGTTGGGGGCGCTCTCCGGCACAGAGGAAGAGGCCGTTTTGCCCTCGATGAAGGTGTTGAGTGATTTACGTGATCCGCGAGCGGTTTCCGCGTTGATAGCTAAGCTCGATGCTACGACACAGATAGCTGATCGCGAGCAGGCTCTACAACTAGGCCATATCTGCGATATGCTGGCGCAATTGGGTGATAGGAGCGCGGTTAGTCCTATGCGCCAGCTCATTTCTCGGGTTGTGAATGTTGGAGCGCGCGCTGCTCGCCCCAAACGCTCTGATAATTTGGATCTCGGAGACCTTGATATTCCTATAAGTATTGTTTATGGAGCGGTGATTCGTGCTCTTGGGCAACTGGGTGACCGTGGGAGTATCGACGTGGTCGAGCGGGCAGCAAGTGATTTTGATCCCTATGTGCGTACGCAGGCGCTTGATGCTTTGAAAAGCATTGATCCTACCGGAGAGGAGATGCGCAGCCGGATGGTGGTTCGCGATGCATTGAGCGATCCACGTCCAACGGTGGTACAGGCTGCATGTCAGCTTGCTATCCAGTATCATGATTCGGATGCTGTTCCATTATTGCGCACGCTCGCCGAGATACGACCGGAACTTGCAGCGCCTGCCAATGAGGCGTTGAGGCGGCTGGGGCATTAGTGACATCAGGGATACCCGACCAGCCGACCCCTGTCCCTGACACATTTGGAACACGTTACGTTGACGCCCATAAGCCGGACAGGCCTTGTGCCTGTCCTACATTTCGTCTGGCCCCTGCCCCACTAAGCAGGGCTCACACCCCATCCCAGGGCAACCCTTGCGGTTGCCCCTACAGGATACGAAGGCCTTCGTATAGAAGAGTATAAGCAGTATCTCGCACGAAGAATTGCAGCCACTCCCGTACTTCAAAAAATCCCCTTACATTGATACAATAAGATATGTTGATGAGAAGAAAAAAATTTGCCTTGTCTCGCTAACGAGATTGATATATCAAAAGTGGGAATACAGTAGCCAGTCCCTCGTCTATTGAGCAATCTCTTCAAGGGATGCTGTGAACCAAATCCTCAGTAACCTACTCCTTAGTAGATCATTCCCATTGTTCTCTACAAAGCGTAGGGGCAATCATTGTGAACACGATATACACTTTTTTCTTGAGTAGATGATAGTGTTCAGCCATGTACTACCCATTATATCGGATAAGCTTTCTTCTTGCTGCTTTCTTGTTTCACCACAGGGAAGCAGCTTTTTTGTTACAGAACAAAAGGCAAATACCAGTAGTGACCTTACACCCTGCCAATGAGGATAATGAGGCATGGAAAGCGTACTGGGATGTCTAGGGACATTCATGAAAGAATTGCAAGAAGTATAAACCACGAAAGAGAACCCAAATTACCTCCTCGTTTCATTGCCAACAACGTCTCATCAGGCTTGTTTCGGTGATAACTACCGAATTAAGTAACCCTTTTCTAGTAAATTAAATACCACTTTTGATTCTGAAATATAGATGAAAGAATTGTAAGAAACATAAACTATGCAAGAGCACTCAATTTATCCCTCATTTTCATTGCCAACAACATCTTATCTGGCTTATTTCGGTGATACACTAGAATTAAGTAACCCTTTTCTAGTAAATTAAATACCACTTTTGATTCTGAAATATAGATGAACAATCACAACATTACACAAGTTGAAATAGTTGAAATTCTATAACCTATTTTATATAATCGTAACCTAAAAACAACCAAATCACCACTAAGATTTCATTGATTTGATGGTATGCTTGCTTTGTTCAAGTAGAGGAGGTATATCAAATGGCCCTAAAAATCCGACCATTGACGACAGAAGAAGACTGCACAATAGAACGAGTGACCCAAACACGATCTATGCCAGCCTGGAAAGTGATCAGAGCCAAGATCATCTGGTATGCCAAACAAGGCCAGAGAGTGCCAGAGATTGCCAAACGACTGGAATTGACCGAAAAAACCGTTCGCCTGTGGCTCAAACGCTTCAATGAGTTGGGCATGAAAGGCCTGGAGGATTTTCCGCGTTCAGGTCGGCCTTCACGCTATCCGCAAAGGCAGATTGAGGTGGTCGTCGAAACAAAACGAACCAAGCTAGAAGCCTTGGATCAGCCCTTTAGCTCGCGAGCCTTAGATCGACTGGAATCTATTTGAACGAGGTGAAAGGGATTGCCATCAAACGGAGCCTGGGTAGCGAGATTTTCCTATGGCACTGACCCTTTCTAGGCCATTTTTGTTGTTTTGTATTTCTAATTAGGAGAACATGCATGAAAGGATCTCTCAGATCAAAGATTATCCTAACTCTTTTCACAGTGCTACTGTTAGCTAGTGCTATCGCCGTAGCACTGGCTAGCTCTCTCGGTAATTCACGTGCTGCTGCAAGCGAACCTTCGCTTGGAACGGCAGCCAATTTTGCCGTGCTAGCGGCCACGACGATCACAAATACCGGCCCGACTATTGTGACAGGCGATCTAGGAGTGAGTCCAGGGACTTCGGTGACCGGATTCCCTCCCGGAGTAGTGATCGGAACGATACATATTGCGGACGCTGTAGCAATGCAAGCTCAGATTGATGCGGCTGCCGCGTATGCAAATGCGAAAGGACAACCCTGCACTCACGATTTGACTGGCCAGGATCTCGGAACCCTCCCTCTCCCCCTCCCTCCTGGTGTATACTGTTTCTCGTCCTCTGCCCAATTGACCGGGACGCTCATTCTCGATGGGCAAGGGAACCCCAATAGTGTCTTCATCTTCCAGATAGGGAGTACGCTCACTACGGCGAGTGCATCTAAGGTATTGCTTATCAATGGTGCTTCGGCGTGCAATGTCTTCTGGCAGGTCGGCAGTTCTGCGACTTTGGGAACGACCACTGACTTTGCAGGAAACATACTGGCGAATACTTCCATCACCGCCACTACAGGGGTTACGTCGAACGGCAGCCTGTATGCTCTCAATGCCGCAGTGACATTAGACACGAATATGATTCAAAAGTGTTCACCGTCGACGCCACCACCATCGCCGACACCATCACCATCACCATCACCTTGCCCCAAGAACTGCTGCAATCAGAAAAATTGCTGTAACAATAGCTGCTGCAACCAGAAAAATTGCTGTAACAATAGCTGCTGCAACCAGAAAAATTGCTGCTGCAATCAGAAAAATTGCTGCAACCAGAAAAATTGCTGCTGCAATCAGAAAAATTGCTGCAATCAGAAAAATTGCTGCAACCAGAAAAATTGCTGCTGCAATCAGAAAAATTGCTGTAACAATAGCTGCTGCAACCAGAAAAATTGCTGCTGCAATCAGAAAAACTCAGGGAGAATGAGCTAGAGAGAGCGGTAACGGTTAGTCGGTTACTGGCTCATAGGGGTCTATTAGTGAAACACTTCGCCTCGACTCAAAACCATCTCCTGCTTCCAGGGCTTTCACATGTGAAAGCCCTGGAGGATCTTCACCACTCTGCGCCGTAAAACCTCCTTTTTCAAAGATGGGGCGTGAGTAAGGAGACCATCCGCGATTGAAATACCCTGGGTGCTCAATGTATAGACACGCGTAAGGAACAACTACGCTCATGGACAGAGCACAAATACTAGAGCAGGGGATCACCGACTACGAAAACGGGCGCTACGAGGAAGCCCTTGACGCTTTTGTCTGTTCGATTGAGCTTGACCCCAAGGACTACTACAATCTAGGCAGGATGCTTCAACAGCTAGGAAGGTCTAAGCAAGCTGAGCAAGCCTATAAAAAGGCTTAATGGCATGACTTTATATCACCTGGTGATTACCCATATCTTTTGAAGACCTGCAACGAAACGGTTTACAAGGCTCTTCGCGCCATCTGTTGTTTGCAAATCTGAACCTTATTAAGGCACTCGCGAAGCACCTCGTGAACTTATGGGTAATCACCAGTAGGGATGTGTTGGGACGATTGGTAAGACGATGTACGAGGGGTGCTCGCGATCGTGCAGGATTGTCTGATGGGCTACGGCTAATTCGCTATCGACGCCGAAATCGTGGCCGGTGTTGGGGTTGCGGTCCCAGCGCGGGAAATTGCTGCTCGTGACATCCAAGCGGATGCGGTGTCCTGCTTTGAAGACGTTGCTGGTGGCCCAGAGGTCGATTTCGTACTCGTAGGCTTTGCCAGGTTCAATCAGCGAAGGTGCCTCGCCTTGAGCAAAGTTGCGGTAGCGGGCACGAATGATGCCGTCAGTTAGATTCTGGGCGTAGCCGTCGGGGTGGACATCGACGAGGCGAGCGACAAAATCAGTATCGGGTGCGCTGGAGGTTGCCCAGAGATGTACCATGATGGGGCCGGTTACCTCAACATCTTGCTCTAGCGCTGGAGTTGTGTAGACGAGAACATCTTCGCGGCTCTCGGTTGGGCGCTGGTCAAAAGGGCCTGGACGATACTCAGGTGACATCAGGAGCGCACCACCACGAGTGATTACAGGATTCGATGGATCATAGGTATACTGGTCAGAAGGTTCGGCATCCGGCATTTCGGTACTCAAGTGACCTGTACCATTCAGGGTATTGGCTTGTCCGTTGCTGTGCAGGAAATAGCGAGTCTCAACTGCACGAGCTAAGCGGCCATTCCTGCTCGTCGCGCCAGACATTTGCACCCATGACGAAGAGCTTGATTGGAGCTTCACGCAGCATACCTGTATCGATACCTTTGAGCCAGTGGTCGAACCAGCGAAGTTGTAAGCTTACAAAGTCGATCTGCAGGTCAATGAGGGCGGCAGAGGAGCCAAAGCCGAAATTCATTTCACCTATGGGATTCGTTACTCCACTATGCGTCCAAGGACCGATGAGAAGCTTGCTTTGGCGTGCTTCAGGCGTACTACCATCACGACGCATGCTGTTAAAATTACTGATCGTGTCTTTCAGGAAGATATCGTACCAGCCACCGATATTCAGGGTGGGAACGGTGACTTTTTCGTGCCTACCAAGAATTGTCATCTGCTTCACTTGTTCATATTCCCGGTCCATACCCCTTGTTACACCTTCAAAGAATTGTGGGGCTACGTCTTGCTGTTTGAGGGGTCCAAATTGATTGAGAGGTAGTGACCAGTATCCTTGCTTGCCCAAGACATCCATCTCTTTTGCTAAGAGATAGATGGAACGTCCGAGTGCCTGCGGATCCCCTCGATGGCGACGTATCAGTACATCAAGAGCCATCATCAATTGCCAGTTTCCCGAGGTCCCCAGTTCCAGTGCTCCTCCACGAAACAAGACTCCATTCAAGGGGTCATTCCAAGTGACGTAAGGTACCATTGCTTTGAGAGCAGGCGGCTGGAGCGTGGCGGCTGCCCACTGGGTGAAGCCAAAGTAGGAGGCACCATACATGCCGACTGTTCCGTTGCTGTAGCGCAGTTTGGAGGCCCATTCAATGGTGTCGAACCCATCCTGAGCTTCATTGATGAACGGTGCCCATTCGCCTTCGGAGGTCATACGCCCACGTGTATCCTGTACGATGACTACATAGCCGCGCCGCGCTGCTTGAGCCGGGTCTATTACAGTGCCGCCTAAAGGATAGTCTTTACCATATGGGAGGCGTGTGAGCAGAACAGGCCACTCGCCTTCTCCTGCCGGTCGATAGACATTGGCGCGTAGAGTGGTGCCGTCGCGCATTTTCGCTGGAACATCAAAGTCTATGGTGATCTGATGGCCGATTTGCATTGCCATAAGTGGAAAGCTCCTCCTGATTGGTGGTATGGTGTTATTCTGAAACGGTCGTAAACGTATGATACAACTTCGCAGTGGACGGATGCAATTTATAGAGATTGCTTGCCTTGACACGCTTGTGGGCATTGGCTATACTCACTCCATATTAAGAGTGGAACAGTGTTCCACCAAATGGAATTTACTGGCCAGGATTCTGGCGCTAGTGCCGGGGGAAGAGGGTTATGCGACATGGAGAACCGCTGGACGGTGAAAAAACAGTTCATATCGTCCATCGGGTTGCTTGCGTTCTACGAGCTTTTGGGAACGCGGGACTGTTGGGGATTACCGATCTTGCCAACGCTACAGGATTGCCAAAGTCTACTACTCACCGCCTGGTTACAGCACTAGTGGACGAGGGATTGTTGGTACAGGACGAGGATAGCCATAAATATGCTCTGAGTCTGCGTGTGACGGCGCTGGGAGCCAGTATTCTCAATGCTCACACTGTGCGTAAAGCGGCTCGTCCTATCCTGATGGAATTGCGTGAGGCGACGCATGAATCTGTCCATCTCGCGGTATTGGAGGGGCTGGAGGCGGTGATTATCGATACTGAGGATTCCTATTTTTTTGAGCGAGCTGTTAATGTGTCGGGGCAACGTCTCCCGGCTTATGCTGTCTCTACAGGAAAGGTGCTGCTGGCTTACGAGTGGGAGGTGCACCTGCGTGAGATGCTGAGTCATGCGAAACTGACGCGCTATACCGATAGTACGATTACTGATCCACGTTCGTTGCTGGAGGAGTTGCGGCGTGTACGGGCACTTGGCTATGCTGTTTCATGTGGCGAATTAGAAGAGGGTATCGATGCTGTCGCTGCTCCAATTTTTGACCATTTAAGTACGGTTGTTGCTTCTGTCTCAATCGGTGGTCCCAGTGATCGCTGCCATCCCAAACAGGGCGAGATGATTGCTGCTGTGACACGTGCCGGGCAACAGATCTCGCATGCTCTGCGTTATGCTGGCTGGCACTAGTTTTGGAGGGTCGTGGATTGTCAACATTCGTCTGTGGGCTCGCCGGACAGGCACAAGGCCCCCACCCAGCCACTCCACCACCCCCTGTCCCTACATTTTGCCTGGCCCCACCCCTCCCATGCAAATCGGTAGCTTGTTATAGTATCGTCAAAAGTACAAAAGGTGATTTGTTAGATAAATTGCAGGAACAGTAATGAAATTATCTTACCCCCTGAACCCTTATGAAGATACGCTGATAGCTGTAAAAGGTGCTGGTGATCTTGCAACCGGTGTGATTCATCGCCTGGTTCGCTCGGGGTTTGCGGTTATGGCGACAGAACTGGCACAACCTACTGTGCTGAGACGTACTGTTGCGTTTGCGGAGGCTGTTGCTTTGGGCGAGATGACGGTCGAGGGCGTGACGGCACGGCTGGTTACTTCGACAGAGGACATTCGAGAGGCTATAGGAAAGGGAATTGTACCGGTTGTGGTTGATCCTGATGGGTTGGTATTGAAGCAAATGCGTCCGACGGTACTGGTTGAGGCAACGCTTTCAAAGTACAATAGCGGGGTGACGATGCAAGATGCTCCGATTGTTATTGCGCTTGGGCCAGGTTATGAGGCGGGCAAAGATGTACACGCGGTGATAGAGACAAATCGGGGGCATAATCTGGGACGCGTCTATCTGCATGGCTTCGCGGAACCGAATACAGGGGTGCCGGGAGCGATTGGAGGGTATGCAGGTGAACGTCTGCTGAGGGCACCTTGTGCAGGTATGCTTTATGGTGTGCGGCAGATTGGAGATGCTGTTGAGGCTGGCGAGACGGTGGCGGTTGTGAAGGAGATGGAAGGGACATCAGAGGTCACGCCTGTTATAGCGGCTATTGCTGGTATTTTGCGTGGGTTGGTGCGTGATGGGTTGCCGGTCAGTACGGGTATGAAGGTGGGGGATGTTGACCCTCGTGCGGTGCGTGAGCATTGTTTTACTATTTCGGATAAGTCGCGGGCTATTGCGGGAGGGGTGTTGGAGGCGGTGTTGTATTTGTTGAGGCAGTAGGTATGTCCACCAGGCCGGACAGGCACAAGGCTCCATCCCAGCTACCCAACTTCCCCCTGTCCCTACATTTCGGATAGCCCGCCCCTCCTCCATCGCTTCTCCTGCGAGGTCAGCGATGGGAAGGGGATTCGACAGGTAGGGATGCTCTTATTAGATGCCCAATGAATCCATCTTGTAGAGCAGATAGAAGCATGGTATGATTCTGTCAGCAAAATGGAAGGGCGTCCTATGTATAATGTCCGAAGAACAGAAAAAGCTAAACCCGTATCAACAGCAACCGTATGATAGTACACTCAAGTCATTATTGAAGGATCAGGCTAAGGAACTGCTCCCTTTGTTTATGGAGGGAGTCGAGTACCTAGAGGAGCTGAGTGAAGAGTCACTCAAACCCCCGCTACGCGCAGACCGCGTGTATCGGGTTATATATCGAAGAAAAATACACGTTCTTCATATCGAACTAGAGACAGCAGTTGATAGCGAGATAGCCGAGCGATTGTTGGAGTATTTTGGCATCCTGTACAGAAAGTACAAGAAGCCGATGATCTCGTTGGTACTCTATCCGTTCCGTACGAGGCTGCCAGAGCCACCTCTACGAGTGATAGTTGAAGACGAGGAAGTGCTGATCTTTCACTATCGAGTGATTGCTTTCTGGAAGTTAAAGGCACAGCAGTATCTTGATAGGCATGAGTTGAGCATATACGCCTTGTTACCAACTATGGATGGTGCCGATTATACACTACTTTCGCAGGCACTTGATGAGATGAAGGAATGGTATGCTGGACAAGGCAGGAAGTTAGCGACCCAGCTTTTGTGGTTTAGCACTTTTTTAAAGCGAACGGACACAGTGTCCCTGGAAGACAAACGGAGGCTTCAGAAGAAGATGGATCAATTTGATAGCTTACTGGAAGAGAACCCTTTTGTACAAAAGAAAAGCGCTGAGGCAGAAGAGAAAGGTAGGGCGGAAGGCTTAGCCGAGGGTCTGGCCGAAGGCAGAGTTGAGGGAATTGCTGAGGGGAAAGTCATAGCGCTGCAGGCGGTGGTGGTCAAGATCGTGAGAGGACGATTTCCTGCCCTCACTGAACTGGCCCAAGAGCAGGTGACAAGGATAAACAAGCCTGATGCTTTAGATTTCTTGTTTGACAAAGTTTCCACCGCTCCTGACGAAGCTACGGTACGTTGGCTTCTCAGTTCATCGGCGGCTTGATACGTTCATTATGCTTAAAATTGCTGCTTATCATAGTCCCACAACATTAGCTGAGGCGGTGGATTTGTTGGCAGATGAGGGACGGACTGTTATTGCCGGGGGCACGGATTTGCTGGTGAATCCGCGCTATATGGTTGGTGTGCGCGAAGTGGTTGATATTCGTAGACTTGGATTGGATTACATTTCTGTCGAGGATGGCTGGCTACGCGTTGGGGCGGGAGCTACCATGCGGACGGTTGCAAAGCATCCGAGAATACAGGCGCTTGCCAATGGTATTCTGGCGCGAGGGGCGGCGGTGTGTGGTTCGCCGAATATCCGCAATATGGCGACATTGGCGGGTAATGTTGCTTCGGCCCTTCCATCCGCAGATACTCCACCAGCATTGTTGGCGCTTGACGCACAGGTGATATTGATAGGTACAAATGGAGAGCATATTGTGCCGCTGGATACGTTTTTTGTTGGTCCAGCTAAGAGCGTGAGGAATCGGGAGATCATTCGGGAACTGCGGGTTCCGCTAGCGGAAGGTGATTTAAGGGGCGGTTTGTACAAAATCGGGCGTACTGCTGAGGATATATCGGTGGTGAGTGCAGCTACGACATTGCTGATCCGAGAGGGTGTTATTCATAAAGCTCGACTGGTCTTGGGAGCGGTTGCTCCGGTACCTCTACGTGCGAGAGAGGCTGAGCAGGCGCTGCTCGGTCAACCTGCTATGGAGGAAATCTTTCAGCGGGTTGGAGAAATTGTGCGTGGTGAGGTACGGCCGATTAGCGATCAGCGCGCCTCCGCGGACTACCGGCGGCGTATGAGTGGGGTTGCTGCGGTACGAGCGTTGCGACAGGCGGCGGGATTGGCACCGCAAGGAGAGGAATGGTTGCATGCCTGAGATTGAAATAGCGCTGAGGGTGAATGGGCGTTCTGTGAAGTGGCACGTACAGGCAGGTGATACGTTGTTGGAAGCACTGCATGCACATCACTTTAAAGGAACAAAGCTGATTTGTGGCACTGGGGATTGTTGTGGGTGCGGAGTCATTCTGAATGGGCGCTCAATCAATGCATGCTGTATGCTTGCTGCCCAGGCTGATGGCGCTGAACTGCTGACGATCGAGGGATTGACTCAGGAGGGGAAACTTCATCCGATTCAGGAAGCGTTTGCACAGGAGGGTGCCGCGCAATGTGGTTACTGTACGCCGGGGTTTATTATGCGGACATACGCGTTTTTGCAGGATCATCCTCACCCTGATGAAGCAGAGGTGAGGGCGGCGCTTGCGGGTAACATTTGTCGTTGTACGGGGTATGTGAAGCCGGTGGCGGCTGTTTTGCGGGCAGCGCAGTTGTTGGAAGAAACAAGGCAATGAGTATAGATGATCGCGAAACGGCTTCTTCTTATGAGCCGGGGGCAGGGAATATTGCCGATGCGGGGCACCAGCAGGCGCGTCAAATGGCGCGTACGCGGGTTGTGGGACAAAAGGAGCGGCGGGTGGATGCACGTCCGTTGGTGACGGGTGCACCGGTGTATGCTGCCGAGTTTGAGCAGCCGAATATGCTGCATGCGCGGATTCTGCATTCACCGCATGCGCATGCAAATATCCGGCGGGTTGATAAGAGCAAGGCGCTGGCGCTTCCAGGGGTGTACGCTGTGCTGACATATGAAGATGTGCCTCGCGTGGCCCATAGCACTGCCGGGCAGCCTTATCCAGAGCTTTCGCCTTATGACACATATTTGCTTGATAACCGGGTGCGATACGTTGGTGATTGGGTGGCTTTCGTGGCTGCCGAGACATCTGCCATCGCGGAGGAGGCGCTTGGGCTGATTGAGGTAGAGTACGAGGTGTTGCCTGCTGTCTTTGATTTATTCGAGGCGATGCGCGAAGGTGCACCGCAATTGCATGAACCGGATACGACTCACCCGAATATAGACAAGGAGGCAGGGGGGAATATCTATGATGCGGCACATAATATCGCGGCACACGAAGTCATCACCAATGGCGATTTTGAGGCGGCAATGCGCGAAGCTGATATCGTAGTTGAAGGAGAATATCGCGTTCCGTTCATCTCGCACGCGGTGTTGGAGCCGCATGTCTGCGTTGCCTACCTTGATGGATACGAGCGGCTGATCGTTGTGAGCAGCACGCAGGTGCCATATCATACGCGCCGCCAGCTCGCGGCTGTTTTGGAGTTGCCAATCTCTCAAGTGCGCGTCGTCAAGCCCCGTGTGGGTGGGGGATTTGGCAGCAAGCAAGAAATGCTGCTGGAGCCGGTCGCGGCAATCCTGGCGTTGAAGACACGCCAGCCTGTGCGGATCGAGTATAGTCGGCAGGAGGAGTTTACGGCCGGGCGTTTCCGTCATCCAATGATTATGCGCATGCGCAGCGGGGTCAAACGGGATGGTACGTTGGTCGCTATTTCTATGCACTCTATTGGCAATGCTGGGGCGTATGGCACGCATAGCCTGACGGTTACAAGGAGTACAGGGCATAAAACGCTGTGCCTGTACCGCGCAAAGGCTTATCGATTTCAAGCTGACGCCATTTATACCAACTTGCCGATTACCGGCGCGATGCGTGGCTATGGTGCGCCGCAGGGATTTTTTGCACTCGAATCGCATATCGATGAGATCGCGCATCGTCTCAATATGGACCCGGTGGAATTTCGACGTAAGAATCATGTGCAGAAGGGGGATTGGGATCCTGTTGAGGGGCAAGAAGTGAAGGGCATCTGGCGTCCAAAGCGGCAGTTCCGTTCCTGTGGTCTGCCACAATGCCTGGAGCAGGGAATGGCGGCGTTTGGGTGGCATGAGCCGTTTGATCGTGGGGATGGAAAACCGATACGGCGAGGGCGGGGAATGGCAACGGCGATGCAGGGAAGCGGTGTGGCCAGCTTTGAACTGGGGGGAGCTTCGATCAAACTGAATGAGGATGGGTCGTTCAATGTGATGACGGGCGCTACGGATATCGGGCAGGGCAGCGATACTGTTCTGGCGCAGATCGCGGCTGAAGCCTTGGGTGTAGGGATGGATAAGATTATCATGCATTCGGTGGATACTGACTCGAGCGTCTTTGATTACGGTTCGTACGCTTCGAGCACGACATACATCAGCGGAAGCGGCGTCAAGGTGGCGGCTGAGCGGGTGCGACAACAGATACTCGATGTGGCGAGTGATATGCTGGACTGTGCTCCTGAGGATATGTCTATTAGCGATGGGGTACTTTACACTCCACGCGGACGAAGCAATCTTACCGTGGCTGCCATCGCCAATGAGACGTTGTATGGCAAGCATCGCCAGCAAATTATGGCCAAGGGCGATTTCTGGACGGATGATTCGCCCGCGCCGTTTTTCGCGCAGTTCATCGAGATTGAGGTAGACACGGAGACGGGTCAGGTACGTGTGACGAAGGCTGTCAATGCGCTGGATTTGGGCAAGGCTATCAACCCGACACTTGCGAGCGGCCAGGTAGAGGGGGCTGTGGCGATGGCGCTGGGCTATGCGCTTAGCGAAGAGGTGAAATTCGACGAACATGGTCGTGTGCGCAATCCGGGTTTTGTTGATTACAAGGTAATGTCTACGCTGGATATGCCACAGATGACGACGATCCTGGTAGAGGATACTGAATATAGCGGGCCTTTCGGGGCAAAATCCGCCGGTGAGGTGCCGACCAATTGTATGGCTCCTGCTGTTGCCAACGCGATATATAATGCAGTAGGGATACGGATTCGCAGCCTACCTATTACGCCGGAGAAGATATTGCAGGCGTTGGATGAATTGAAGCAATAGGTACAAGGTGAATACGGCCTTTTTCAGGGTGAGGAAAAGCCCCCCCGCAGGGCACCCGCAAGCCTTGAGCAGGGCATCCGCAAACCTTGAGCAGGGCACCCGCAAGGGGTGCCCCTACTATATACGGTCTAGATGCACGGAGAAAGCAGGATATGATTCAGGGAGAGCAGGTACCGGCAGCATACCTGGTTATGCAACGAGGATCAAAGGCTGGCAAACGCATTGAGCTTTGGAAAGAGTGCACAAGCATTGGTCGTAGCCTTGATTCTGACATCTTCCTGGAGGATGTAACCGTTCATCGCGTACAGGCGAGTATTGTGCTCACTCCTGCCGGTTATATGCTGCGTGATGATCATGGGAGTGGGGATAGTTTTGTTAATGGAAAGCCGATTAAAGAGCAATTGCTCAAGGATGGAGATCAGTTGAGCTTTGGTAATTCGCTGCTGACCTTCTATGCACATGAAGGCACGCGTCCGTTTCAGCTTGCTTCGTCGAGGGGACGCGAACGGTTGATCGCCAGACCACCCGAACCCAACACCAGTACGATTGCGAAACTCAACCTCGCGGATAGACAAGGCCCTATTCGCAGCTTTGAATTGTTCCCTGAAATGACGATTGGCCGCAGCCGCGACTGTGATATCTTTCTGGAAGACCTCGCGGTCAGTCGATTGCACGTGACAATCCATGAATTGCCTGACGGGGGATATGAGTTAGAGGATCATCGCTCAGCTACGGGCACTTTCGTCAATGGCATGCGTGTGACGCGTTATCGTTTGATCGAGGGGGATGTTGTGCAGGTTGGGTCGAGTCGGCTAACGTTTCGGCGTTCACGTACATAAGGTATGATGCTTCTCAAGCGCTGTGGGACAGATAGGCAGCTCTTGTCCTCGCCAAATGAGGTCTCACTTCCCACGTCTCTTTTCCACCCTACGAGTGATATGTGATCTTCTTCCTCTTTAGCTCCAAGTGTTAGATGCCTCTCCTTTAAAAGTTACCAATTTCACAGTGTGAATAGTTACTGTGCTATATCCTCCTTGAACATTTTCGGGTACACTAGCTGTAGAGATAACCAAGTTACAAGTAGCGCTGGAGCGCGGAAGGAAGAAGGTCGTTATGCTCACTGGTCAAATTCTTCTGCAATTGATTGTTATTTTGCTCGTGGTACAGGCGTTTGGCTACCTATGCAGCTTTATTGGCCAGCCAAGGGTGATTGGGGAAATCCTGGCAGGACTTGCGCTAGGACCAACGCTTCTGGGCGCGGTTTTGCCACGAATTGAAGCTACAGTATTTCCAAGTAGCGTGTTGCCAACGCTGCAGACACTAGGCGATATTGGTCTGGTACTCTACATGTTCTCTCTGGGCACGCATATCGATACGCATACAATGCTGCGACAGAGCCGTAAAGCCACGGTTGTCTCGCTGAGTGGTATTCTCCTGCCTGTTCTGATGGGAGGGATATTCGCGTTCTTCCTGTACCCTGCGTTTGCAGGACCGAAGGCTACTCTAGCGTCATTCATGCTCCTGGTGGGTACGGCGATGGCGATTACGGCTTTCCCCGTGCTTGCACGGCTCCTCGCGGAAAGGCACATGCTGAAAACGAGTATTGGAACGCTGGCACTGACATGCGCAGCAATCGATGATGTGATCGGCTGGTGTTTGTTGGCGCTGGTGATTGCGCTGATTAATGCCGCAGGATTGGGTTCTGTTGCGATTACTCTTGGGTTACTTGCGCTTTTTGTTGCGGTCATGCTTGGTGTGGTACGTCCACTGCTGCTCTTTGCCGAGCGTAGCATCCAATCGAAGCCGTTATTGATGGCGCTCACAGTGATCCTGCTGCTGCTTTCCGCTTATGTAACTAATGCGATGGGGATCCACCCAGTGTTTGGTGCATTTATGATGGGTATTGTCCTGCCACGCAAAACCACGTTCATTGAACAGGTACAGAGCATCGATATGGTAAACAATTTGCTGTTTTTACCCATCTACTTCGTCTATAACGGTTTACGAACACACATTGGACTGATCAATTCGCCAGTCTTATGGCTGATTTGTGGGCTGGTGCTGATTGTAGCCTGCGTGAGCAAGATTCTGGGAGGCGCGCTCTCTCTGAAGGTGTTAGGAGAGTCCTGGAAAGAGTCGTTGACGCTAGGTACGCTGATGAATACACGAGGACTGGTTGAGTTGATCGTGCTCAACATTGGGCTGGATCTGGGTGTAATTTCACCGACGTTTTTTGCGATGCTGGTGATTATGGCAGTGGTTACGACGATGATGGCACCACCGCTGCTGCCTTTACTTGGATACGGACAAAAGGACATGTATGAGAAAGAAGCGATGGCTCCTGAACATCTGGTAGAGCTTACGAAGCTTGAGAGTAGCTGAGATTAAGCTCAGCAGGAGTCTCGTAAGAATCTTCTCAGGTAAGGAAATTCTGTAGGGCTTTGATGCGCTCGGCGTAGTAATCAATCTGGGTGCCATCGGGTAGATGCTGTGGGGGGTCGTAGGCATGGGTTTCCTGGATGAAGCGCTGGACTTCTGGAGGGATTTCGTCAAGATGGGTATGAGGGTTCTGACGGATGGTGGTCGAGGAGATGGTACGATAGGTGGGGCTGAAAGGAAGCGGATGAATGTGCTGGGTGAATGGTTGGTTTTGTGATTGACTGAGCAGGGCATCTAATGCGTCTTCTCCAGCATCTCCGCGAGGAGCAACAAGCAATTCCGCAAGGGCAAAGAGTTCACGCAGGGCGGTATCGCGATCTTCGTAGTAGCGTGGATCGAGTATTTGCACAATCTTATCAAAGCCGATCAGAAAGAAGAGTCGGGTCACTTCGGGAAAGGATGAGCGTACAGCCTCCGCTTCCTCAACATAGAGGCCACGGTTGAAGAGCAGGATGCCTGTATTGCGCAGATGACGATGGAGGACGGTGTCAAGGAGCATGACGCGGTCGAGTAGCAACGGGCGCTCGACGGTTTCTTTATCGATGGTGTGCTTGCTGATTGCAGCGTAGAGGTGAATCGACAAGTTTTCCTGATATGTTGTCAAAAGATGTTGACGGGCGAAGTCGCGTGCTTGTTTCAAAAGGGCCAGATGGGCGTTTGTGGGTGGGTTGAAAGAGCCGGGAAAAACGATAGTAGTGCCGCTGGGTATAGGCGAGTCTGGCACGAGCAGGGCCTGGGGTGCAGCTTCGGGATGTAATTGCTCAAGCAATGTTTGTATCTGCTTGAAACGTTCAATTTTGCGCACAGAGATATGCATGGAAACGTTCATGTTTCCATTGTAGCATATATATTTGAGGTGCCTCTATCCTGCTGATGATGTTGTTTCTCTGCACTTACGACTATACTGTTGAGATGTTAAGCCATCTTTAAGGGATAGGTAACTTCTTGTAAAACGGAAGAGGGTTATCTTTTTCTATACATATTAGCTATGGATGAGCGGCTGCATGTAGACATTCTGTCCATTGTTTTCAACTCTCTCTGCCTGTTACACTCGATTCAGATATCTCTTCAATTGAGGGTATCGGCTTCTCTGCATCCTCTGTCCTGCATGAGATTATGAAGCTGATCGTAACGTAATAGCTGTAGCGAATCAGTTCATATTTTATGTACGTCATTCTGCGGCATTACATTTGTCGAGGTGTAGTGCACTCATTTTTATTGTTGTCCCAACCCTTTTCAGCACACATGGAGGAATTCCCATCATGAGCAGTTTTGAACATGAGTTATTTGGCAACGTATTTGCCCCTCACAGTCGTCGCGATTTTCTTAAGCGTGCTGGCGCTGTCGGTCTTTCCGGAGCAGCGCTCAGCGCTTTTTTGGAGGCTTGTGGTAGCAACACCACGACAACAACGGGAGGTGGAGGATCAAACGCCATTCCAGTCGGTCCAATTGATATGCAGACGTTGATGAGTAAGGCGAAGCAAGAGGGTGCACTTGATGCGATTGGTATTCCACCCGAATGGGCAGACTATAAAGATATTCTGGCGGGCTATACCAGTAACTTCGGCCTGACGATCAACTACAAGGTAGAAGCTGAGTACTCTTCGGCGCAGGAACTGGTGGTCTTCAAAGACTCGATCAAACATCCTCACGGTGACATCGGAGATGTAGGATTTAAGTTCGGGCCTCAAGCTATTCAGCAAGGATTAATCACTCCTTATAAGCATTCCCACTGGGCTGATATTCCCGATAGTCTGAAAGACCCGAATGCTTACTGGTGCACCGAATACTACGGTGCACAGGCCTTTATCATTAATACTGACCTGGTCAAGCAAGCGCCAGCAACCTTCCAAGACTTGCTCAATCCTGCTTACAAGAATATGGTTGGCATTGATGGCGACCCACGCCAGGCGAATGATGCCTTTGTTGCCGTCTACTCGGCATCACTGGCAAATGGAGGTAGCCTGGATAACATCCAGCCGGGCATCGACTTCTTTGCCAAGCTGAAAAAAGCGGGGAATTTCACGGTTGCACGTTCAAGCGTTGCGAACATCTCTAAAGGTGAAGTAGCAATTGCTGTAATGTGGGACTATCTAGGTCTGGGATTCCGCGATCAGCTTGCGGGTAAACCAAATCTCAAGGTTGTCATTCCATCGGATGGTTCGATTACTGGCCCCTATGTCTCGATTGTCAATAAGACGGCTCCGCATCCCTACGCGGCACGCCTCTGGATTGAGTATATCTTCTCTGATGAGGGGCAACTGGACTACCTGAAGGGGTACGCTCATCCAGCACGTTACCAGGCGCTGGTCAGTGCAGGCAAAATTCCCGCCGATCTTGCAGCCAAGTTGCCACCAGCCGAGCAGTATGCGAACGTCAAAACTGCAAGTATCGACCAACTGAATGCGGCTACCCCCATTATCAACCAGAACTGGGGAACTCAGGTGCTAGGACAGTAAAGAGTGCTCAGATAGTCCTTTGAAATGCGAGCCTCCAACGCCACTCTCGTGGCTACGCTTCACGTCAGCAGGCTCGATAGGTAGTGTATAATAGTGCTGAGATAGATCATAGGTGCTCAGTTGCATAGTGTATGGGCGGAATTCTTCTCGCCCATACTCTTTCTATATTCGGCACTCATCGAGAAGGAGGTGGGTTGATGCAACAAGAGACGGCAAGGGGAGTGACTAAGGCAAAGGGCGCGATAAATCTGGCCCCTACAGTTGGGTCTACAGCCACGACGAAACGGCCACGAGGGATCAATTGGAGCTATGCTCTGACAAGCTGGCTAGGACTCGTCCCATTTTTACTATTTTGCTTACTGTTTGAAATTTTGCCTGCCATCATCATTATACAGGGGAGTTTCACCGACAATACGACCGGTGCATTGACAATGAGCAACTACCAGCATATGCTCGGCCAGGCAAGCAATTTACATGCCTTCGAAACGAGCATCTCTATTTCTCTTGTTACCGCAATACTCGGTGGCATCATTGGGGCGCTGGCTGCGTATGGTGTGTACAATTTACGGACAAGCTGGCTACGTAATTTTCTGATCGGCTTTTCGAGCATTGCCGCAAACTTTGCCGGTGTACCCCTGGCGTTTGCTTTTGTTGCAACACTCGGCGTAACAGGTTTTATTACAGTAGGTATTCATGACTGGTTCCATGTGAGCCTGTATGATCTGGGCTTCAGTCTTTACTCATTCTGGGGCCTGGTGCTCGTCTACTTGTACTTCCAGCTCCCACTGATGATTCTGGTAACACTGCCTGCTTTGACTGCTCTTCGTCCCGAGTGGCGGGAGGCAGCAACGAACCTGGGAGCATCAAATTTCACGTACTGGCGGCGTGTGGCGTTCCCTATTTTGTTACCTTCGCTCGTTGCAGCGACGATGCTGCTCTTTGCCAATTCATTCGGAGCATTTGCCACGGCGTTTGCACTCGCGCAGGGAAGCATCAATTTGGTGCCGATCCTGATCAATTTTGTCGTGAACGGGAATGTCCAGGTAGACTTTGGGTTAGGGAATGCGCTGGCTGTGGGGATGATCGTTGTCTTATTGATAGCGGTCTCGCTCTACACTGCGATGGTGCGTAGAGTCAGTACCTGGCAAGGGAGGTAACTATGGCGAAGAATGTAAGCGTCGCGACACGAGAGCCATATATCCCGCCTCGTAAAGAACAACCAATACGTCCAAGGTTCGCAGTGGACAAAATTTCGCTCATTATTGTTGGGCTATACCTGCTGATACCACTGGGAGCGACATTAGTGTTTGGTGTAGAAGGTGGGGGTGGCATACTTCAGCGGATTTTCAGTGATCCGGACCTTCCCCAAACTCTGGTGATGTCACTCGGACTGGCCTTTGGAGCAACGCTGCTAGCTATCCTATTAGTCACACCGACGGCCTATTGGGTGCAACTACGCATCCCCAGAGCACGTCCCTTATTAGAATTTCTGTCGTTGGTGCCATTTGCCGTTCCTGCGATTGTCTTAGCAGTGGGTCTGTTACAGGAGTATAGCGGCACAGCCAGTCCGCTGATCAATATCCTCTCTCTGGGCCTGGTTCCAGTGCTGAGTAATAATCTCAATATCTCAAATACGCCTCCGCTGCTGATCTGCGCCTACGTCATTATCGCGCTGCCGTTTGTGTATCGGCCGATTGACAACAGTTTGCGTGCGATCAACACGACGGTTCTGACCGAAGCGGCATATAGCCTGGGAAGCGGCTGGTGGAGAACATTCCTGACGATTGTCCTGCCCAACATCTTACCTGGAGTGATTAGCGCGGCTCTACTGACCTTCTCAACCGTGATGGGTGAATTTACACTTGCACAGCTTTTCAATATTTATACCTTCCCGGTCTATTTGAACAACACGGTTGGGCAGAGCGATCCACATAGAGCAGCGTTACTGTCGATTCTGAGCTTTATATTCACGCTCATTTGCGTACTTGGCATTGTCTTACTTGTACGGCGGGGATCCGGCGGTGCAAGGAGAGAAGGCCAGATCGATATCGCAACGATCAAGTAGCTTGGTAGTAAGGAGCATATCGTGGCATTTCTTGAGTTAGAGGACATTACAAAATATTTCGGACGGGTTACCGCCGTGGATCATATCAGCTTGTCTGTCGAGCAAGGGGAATTTCTTACGCTGCTCGGTCCGAGTGGGTGCGGTAAAACGACGATTTTGCGTATGATTGCGGGGTTTGAGGTGCCGAGCGAGGGAAATATTTTGCTTGATGGGGATGATATTACTCAGCGAGCAGCGAGCAAGCGGCCAATGGGCATGGTCTTCCAATCCTACGCGCTCTTTCCACATATGACTGCCGAGCAAAACATTGCCTTTGGCTTGACAATCAAAAAGCTCCCCAAAGATCAAATCCGACGACGATGTGCTGAACTACTTGATTTGGTGGGATTGGGTGAAATGGGCAATCGTTATGCACACCAGATGTCCGGCGGTCAACAGCAGCGTATTGCACTGGCACGCGCTCTGGCGGTGGAACCAAAGGTGCTGTTGCTGGACGAGCCGCTTTCGGCACTTGATGCTAAGGTACGCATCTCGCTGCGTAACGAGATTCGGCGTATTCAACAGCAACTCAAGATGACGGCAATTTATGTGACGCACGATCAGGAAGAGGCACTGGCGATTTCAGACCGTATCGCGGTGATGGCGAAGGGGAAAATTGAACAGCTTGATCAACCAGAAGAGATTTATAGCAATCCGCATACCGTTTTTGCCGCGACGTTTGTTGGGACAAGCAACCAGTTCAAGGGAGTGTTAGAATCTGCTGCTGAAGGTTTATGTCGAACTGGCAATACGCTGCTGCATGTGCCGCCGGTACCACAGATGCATAATGGGGATAGGGTGCTGGTGGTTGTGCGGCCTGAGGAGATGACGCTTGCGGCAAGAGATGAGACAAGCATTGAGAGTGAAAATGGGGTTGGCAATCATATCAGTGGTGTGATCGAGCTGCGAACATTCCTAGGGCCTTTTACGCGCTTCCATGTACGTCTGAATGATGAGACGACGCTGACTGCCGACATTCCAAGCCAGCAGGCACGCAATTATTTTGTTGCGCAGAATGTTGGGCTTTCTTTCCCGCCGGAGGCGTGCCAGGTGTTGCCTTTGGATGCAGGGGAAGTGGAGTTGGAGAAACTGGCGGAGGCGGAGAAGGTGTAGGCTTAGCAACTCAGCCGAGCAATGGTTTGCTACTGCATAGAACGTGAGCGGTACATATTGAGATCAGTGGAAGCTATATTTTCGGGTGGAACGAGCTGATAGTGCTTCTCTAAGGTGAGCGCTATTCCACGCTCACCTTCCTCAAACTCAAATAACGCAATGCGTTCATCATCTATAAACTGCGCCGCAATTGCTCGACAGATGAGAGCCGGGAATTTATCAGCACATAAAGCAAAGTCTTGCTCAATCTGTACAATACCTAGCTTGTCCTTTCCGCCTTTTGCCTGAACGGGAAAGACGTAGTGTGCACCTCTTCGGTCTATGCCGATATAAATTTCATCGGTCTCCACCTGCCCAATATTGGGTACAGTTGTACGCAGATGGTTCTGCAGCGAATAGCAGGTCACCCCAGTAAATATATCGATGAGACGGTTATAACGTAGTTTTGCTAACAGTGCTTGCTCATCCCCCAAAGCATACATCGCTATCACACCCGGAGTTGCATCTGGCAGCTTTGTATCAGCCATCATCTCATTGGGAACGATATTCACCAGTGATGTCGCTACGAAGCGGTAACGTGAGCGACCGGACGCCCTGATAATCCATTCCTCCCCTTCAGGCGCTTTGGCTCGAATTGAATTGGGCAACATTCCTCGATATCGGAAAGTATATGTAATATCACCAAGATTCTTTGGAAGGTTAATTCCAAGCTCTTGAGCAGCTCGCACCATATCTTCCCGCTCAAATGCAACCTCGCGCATATCTTCCTGATAGTGCCAGAAGAAGATACGCTCAATGATCTGCTGATAACGATTTAACCTTTGTGAAGAAGGAAGATCGGTCATTGCCTCACTCCAATCATGCTCATCCCTTTGCCGATGGGGGTTAATAGATAACCTATGCCTTTAAATCACTCACCTGGCCAACGTAGGATCACTACCTCTTCGCGCAATTGTTCTTTAGTAGCTGTAGACAAACGAGTTCGGAAGAGATCGATGCCAACTAGCTCATAGCCAAGAGATTGAGCAATATCTGCAAGCAATTGGCCTGTTGGAATCATGACGCGTAGATAAGATGCCTGATCGCCTACAACATATGCCAATTGAGCGCCAGGGCGCAAGACGACACGAAGGGCTGCCAAGTGCCGCGCTATACCACCGAAATATAATCTGGTTACACGGGCATACATTCGCTCAAAACCAGATGTTTTGCCAAGTTCAATGCGCCGTGCTTCAATGGCCTCAGCAATACGCTGTATCTCAGGATGTGTAGATACCCATTGGTCGTCGTCATCATCCTTGTAAACACTTCTTGTGTTCGAACGCACTAACCCGCGCTTCAATGCTTGCAATTCAGCTTTGCTGTGAATAAGCCCTAGTAGTACCGATTCGAGGCGAGTTGTGCGCGTATAATCTTTTTCATTTGGGTAGGGTGGCGATGTTATCACTGCGTCGATAGAATGAGGCTCTAAGACTTGAGGAAGCCTGCGAGCATCGGCAAGATGGACTTCTGAAGAAATTGCTTTCAAGTGCTGTACCTTACGCAGATCGTTCGCCATTGCACGAACGCCCGCAAGCCAGGTGGATACAACTGGGACATCATGCTTGGCAGGGCCAACTCCGACCTCTGGACCAAAATGCAAGTTACCAATGGAGTAGGTAAGGGCCTTTGCAAGTGCTACCAGTTCATGACGATAAAAGCGCTCATCGCAGTGCTGCTTCAAACATTCAAGCAGAACCAGCGTCTTATGGAGGGGCAAAGGACTGATTGAGTTTGTTAGCAACAATTTCATACTTTCAGTTGGCAGCGAACGCAACGGACGATCATTCTGGACAATATGAAAGAACGCGATATCTTCAATGCCTTCTGATTTGAGTTTTGTTAATGCAGCATCAGCGACTTGACGAGCGTGTTCCACTAAGTCGTCTGGATCGAGATTCCAGTCTACTTTCACCTGACTAGCCAGGTGAGCCATTGGGTTCGCTTCAACTCCTACACTTGAGATACCTAGTTTCTTGCATTCAACAAGCACAGTACCGGTGCCGCAGAACGGGTCCAAAACTCGATGGCCATGACGTATCCCAAACCGTTGAATATAGTCGCGAACGAGGTGAGGAGGGAAAGATAGCACAAATCGGTACCATTCGTGGGCAGACCGATCTTCTGGGTAAAGCTTGTTTATTTCGCTATTAACGCCGCGATTACGAGCAATGGCGTAGCTCATAGCGGTCTCCGTAACACCGATGTAAGTTGTGAGATTACCTTCATATAACTTGTTGCTCACAATGCAGTTATTTTTTGGTCTCTAGCCATTATAACGATGCTGATCTGCTTTGACGCAGTAATTCCAATAATAGGTAGTAATTATGGTTATTTTTGTTCGGTTGCAACAATTGAGATTTTCTTTGCCTGGCTTTTCACTGGACAGTTCACAGGACTTTTATATTGATTGCAGACTTGGCAGCAGGCCACTAAGCCCGCAATCAATATAAAACGCTTGCCTATGCCTTCATCAACCTTCTCAGCACTGCCAGCAAAATCCCTCCATTCTCGTAGTAGGTGACGTCGATGGGACTGTCGAGGCGGGCGATGGTTGAGAAGGAGAAGGTTGAGCCGTCCTCGCGCGTGACCTTGACCGTTACTTCCTGATGGGGTTTGAGGCCGGTTTCGATGCCTTCGATGTCGTAAGTTTCGTGACCGCTGAGGCCGAGGGATTCTTTGTTCTCGCCGGGTTTGAATTGCAGGGGCAGGATGCCCATGCCGACGAGGTTGCTGCGATGGATGCGCTCAAAGCTTTCGGCAATGGCGGCACGAACACCAAGCAGAAGTGGTCCTTTAGCAGCCCAGTCACGGGAGCTGCCGGAGCCGTACTCTTTGCCCGCGATGACGAGTAATGGCACACCTTCTTGCTGGTAGCGGACGGAGGCGTCGTAGATGGTCATCTGCTCACCATCGGGCAGGTGGACGGTGTAGTAGCCTTCCTTGTCGGGGGTTAAGCGGTTGCGCAGGCGGATGTTGGCGAAGGTGCCGCGTACCATGACTTCGTGATTGCCACGGCGCGCTCCATAGGTGTTGAAGTCGCGCTTGTCCACTCCATGTTCGATCAGGTACTTACCGGCGGGGCTGTTGGCAGAGAAGCTACCGGCAGGCGAGATGTGGTCGGTGGTGATGGAGTCGTCGAGCAAGGCAAGCACGCGAGCCGTATGGATATCCTTGGGCGGTTCAGGATCGGTTGACATACCCTGGAAGAAGGGCGGCTCCTGGATGTAGGTCGAGTTGGGGTCCCAGTTGAAGAGTGTGCCCTCAGAATTTGGCAAGGAGCGCCAGTGTTCGTCGCCATCAAAGACGTGGGCGTAGTTTTCTTCAAACAGTTCAGGAGTGATGGACTTCGTGACAAGGTCGCGCACTTCGTCCTGGGTAGGCCAGAGGTCGCGCAGGTAGATTTTTTCGCCGTTGACATCTTCGCCGACGGGGTCCTTTGTCAGGTCGATGTCGACCGTACCCGCGAGTGCGTAGGCAACGACGAGCGGTGGAGAGGCCAGGAAGCTGGCACGTACCTGCGGATGGATGCGTCCTTCAAAGTTGCGGTTGCCGCTGAGGACTGCAGCAACGACAAGATCGTTGTCCTGGACGGCTTCAGCGACCGGTTCGGGTAAGGGACCGCTATTCCCTATACACGTTGTACAGCCAAAACCGACAAGGTGGAAGCGCAGCGCCTCCAGATAAGGCAGGAGGTCGGCGTTGCGCAGGTAGTCGATGACGGCGCGTGAACCGGGCGCGAGACTTGTCTTGACAGTTGGATTGACGGAAAGGCCACGCTCAACGGCGTGCTTGGCGAGCAGGCCGGCCGCGACCATCACGGATGGATTGGAGGTATTCGTGCAGCTTGTGATGGCGGCAATGGCTACAGAACCATTGGTCATGCGCGATTCTGTATTGCCCATCGTGACGATTACGCCCTTGCGGTGTCCATTATGCACACTTGCGTGACCGTTGGTCTTCGCCTGGGATAAGAGCTGTTCCTCGTCCTCCCTTTGGGCGACGGGATCGCTAGCTTGTCCTGCCCCACCGGCCTGAGCAGAACCACCACCCTGGGCACCACCTTCGCCAATGAAGCGATTTACTGAGTTCTCTGTTGTGACATTGACCTCAGCGTCTTTGAAGCGATCAGCGAAGGCTTCACGGAAGACATGGCTGAGGTTTTGCATGGCAACACGATCCTGGGGGCGACGGGGACCGGCAAGGCTTGGTTCGATACTGTCGAGGTCGAGGTCGAGCAGGTCATCAAATTGCGGTTCTGGTGCCTCGTCTGTACGGAAAAGCCCCTGGGCTTTGGTGTAGCGTTCGACAAGGTCAACCAGTTGGGGATCGCGTCCGGTGCTGCGCAGATAGCGCAGAGTTTCGTCATCGACGGGGAAGAGGGTTGCCGTAGCTCCAAATTCTGGGGACATGTTGGAGATGGTAGCGCGGTCTGCCAACGTGAGATAGCTTAGGCCAGTACCGGTGAATTCGACGAATTTTCCGACGACGCCTCGCTTTCGGAGCATTTGCGTCACGGTTAGTACCAAGTCGGTAGCGGTTGATCCACTGGGAAGGGAACCTGAGAGGCGCACGCCGATCACTTCAGGTGTGAGTAGATAGAGGGGTTGGCCGAGCAGAACGGCTTCAGCTTCGATGCCGCCAACGCCCCAACCAAGGACGCCGAGACCATTGATCATGGTGGTATGCGAATCGGTGCCGACAAGTGTATCAGGGAAGGCAATCGTCTCGCCGTTCTCCTCTTTGGTCATCACTACAGAGGCCAGATACTCCAGGTTTACCTGGTGGACAATGCCAGTGCCGGGAGGGACGACGCGGAAGTTACTGAAGGCTTGCTGCCCCCAGCGCAAAAGCCCGTAGCGTTCGCTGTTGCGTTCATACTCGCGCTCAACGTTGCGGGCAAATGCGAGTGTCGAGCCAAACATATCGACCTGGACAGAGTGATCAATGACCAGGTCGGCGGGAACCAATGGGTTAATTTTCTTGGGATCGCCTCCCATACGCGCGATGGCGGATCGCATAGCGGCAAGGTCAGCTACAGCGGGTACGCCCGTGAAGTCTTGCAGCAGGACACGGGCGGGCAGAAATGGATACTCCGCCTCGGATTTCGATGCCTGGCCTGGAACCCAGCGGGCTAAGGATAAGACTTCGTCTGCGGTGACAAGTTCACCACCAGCCTGGCGTAAGGCGTTTTCAAGCAGGATCTTTACTGTGAATGGGAGCCGGTCGAGTCCTTGCACGCCTTGCTGGGTGAGCGATTCTAGATTGTAGTAGAAAATGGTGCCAACAGCACCTTTCAATGGCGTTCGAGCACCAAACACGTCTTTGTGACTGATCATAGAATTATCATCCTCGGAAAGATTTTGAATGTGGCACCTCTTATAGGCGTCACTACTATGCTACGATTCAAATACTCTCTTCGTTTATCATAGCAAGGAAATATAAGCGGAAATTTTGCTACTTCATTATATAACAGAAGCTATGGAATTGGAGATGAACCAGGAGAAGGGGCTAATGTTGAGGGCAGAGTCTGCAATGGGATGTACTTGAGTAGGTTTACTTGCCAGGGAACGCATCGCACGGAGAGACAAAGATGCTGCTCTCTGGGAAAGTGATGGATAGTCCGGTAATCTTAGTTCTCATAGTCTGGTCCCGGTTCCGTTCTACGAGTCTACCGGACATTCACTTTCCTGGGTAATCTTCTCGGCACACCTAACTGAGCTCTGCCCAACTATACTATGCGTCATTTCTATAGAGAAAGCATCAGCAAAAATGCTTAAACTAGCTTACTTTCAATGGTAGAGATAAAAAGATGGTGCAGCCTTCATTCATTGAAGAGGTGATGGTGAGCGTTGCTCCAATCAGGGCGGCACGTTCGCGCATACCTAGAAGACCAAGGCTGCTATGAGAGTTGGTATCGAAATTGGAATTAAGTTGGCCTAGAACAAATCCTTGTCCATCGTCGCATACAAGCACCTGTAAAAGGTCAGGTGCATATTTTAGTTCTATTCTGGCCTGGGTTGCGTGTGAATGCCGCCAAATATTGGATAAAGCTTCCTGCACGATGCGAAAGATAGCAATTTCTGCTTCTGGCGGCGCTTGTTGAGGCGATCCGGTACAAGTGAACGCACAGGGAACACCGCGCGCGGCGGAGCTATCGCTTAACCATTCTACAGCGGCACGCAGTCCCAGATCATCAAGTACGGAGGGCCGCAGGTCACGGCAGGCACGACGGACACCTTCCAGGGTTGAACCGGCAAGATTTTGGAGGCTGGTGAGCCATTGTACATCTTTTTCTGGAAGAGAGAGTTTTCCCATTGCTCGCCCAAGTCCGTCGAGGCCCAGTGATAAGGCGATAAGGGCCTGTGCTGTGTCGTCATGTAGCTCCCTGGCAAGGCGACGACGTTCCTCTTCCTGTACCCGTGTGATGAGTGAGGCATAGTCGCGCAATTGATCCTGGCGACGATGCGCACTGCTGAGATCTTGCAAGGTGTGCTGCAGTTCATTCGTTCGTATACTCAACTGAGCACTGCGTAAAGCGAGGTAGTAGATAGCAAAGAGCGGGACAAGAAAGAAGAGCCATGCTATCTCACCCGCATTGTCATCAAAGATATCCACTACAGGTAAGAGGGGACCGACACTTAATACCATAGCCTGGAAAAGTAACGCGGGTGAATGGATGTATTCTTGCCAGGCAGTCCTCAAATTTGGATGGCTAGCGCTTTTCATAATGGAAAACGAGACGAGAGCGATTAATAACAGTGTCACAATGGCGGCCAGAATTGAGCCGAGGAATTCTCTCGACTCGGCGATTGGGCCTGCTCCCACCGTGAGCAAATGATTATGGGTAGGGCCAGCAACCCAGCTATATATTGCAGAAGAGATTAACGCGAGAAGAGCAGTGGTTGCGACGCGATAGCTAGCCTCTGTCCATGAAACAAATCCACGCAGGAGGGTATACCCTTGCAGCAATATCTGTGTGACAAGCGCAACCAGCACTGATGCGGGAATACCAATAAGTACTCCTGCAGCCAGGTAAAGGGGTGCTGTAATATCTAAAAGAAATAATGGCTGTGTGGCCGTTCGTAAACGCTCACGTATAGATACAGTTTCCACCATCTCTGCTTTGAGCATGCGCAAGAGCAAGAGACGCCCCAACAATGCAAGTATCATCGAAAGCACAATCATGCTAAAGATGGCACGTGGGCCATAAAAGATTGGCACTGGATGGTAATTACTGAGTGACCATGCTAGTAATGCAAGGGCTATAGCTAATGAGCAGAGAGCTTACTAGCAGCTTGAAACGTGGAAACTGGACAAATTTGAGCGTATTACTCAGTATCATAGGTATCCTGCAAAGAAATCATGCCTTGACGTAATGCGAGCAAAACGGCTTCAGTGCGAGAACCAACTTGCATTTTCGTAAATATATTGGCAAGGTGACTATGGACGGTTCTAATACTTAACCCCATGCGGCGGGCGATTTCTTTGTTGGGGAGTCCTCGAGCTGCCAGGCACAATACATCAAATTCGCGTTCACTAAGAAGATCGGTCGAACGCTGGGTTGGATCGCTACGAGAACTGAGTCGCCGCATTACTTTTTCCGCCAAAGAGAGTGGTAAGACAAATTCACCCCGCGCGACGGCGCGAATCGCGTTGACGAGTTCTTGACCATGCACATTCTTGAGCAAAAATCCTGCCGCGCCGGTTTCAAGCAAGGCAAGCAGGTAGGGTTCGTCATCATAAGCAGATAGTACAAGCACAGCGGTTTCAGGGGCATGCGCTTTAATGGTTCGGGTTGCTTCAATGCCGCCTATACCTGGCATGGCAATATCCATGAGAGTGATATCGGGATTCAGTTTGAGCGCGGCCTCAATCGCCTCTTCGCCACTGGCAGCTTCCGCGACGACCTCTATATCACTTTCGGCTTCTAATAAGCGACGTGTGCCTTCTCGCACAAGAGCATGGTCATCAGCGATCAGTACTCGTATCAACTGGTTGCTATCCAGTTCGCCATTGCCTGCTATTTGATTCGTGTTCTGCATGATGTCACTATTGTCACTTTGCTCTGATACTTCGTGTTGCATGGTGCGGCCTCATCTACTTTTCGTTCTGTTGTAAGATGTACGCTCTAGTATTTCACTATAGTAGATTGAAGCGTTTGTTACCACGGCAATTGTGCTGATTGTCCCTACATTATGACAGCCATTCTTGAAGTTGACAAGTTTTTCCCCCGCTGGTAATTGCCCTGGCTCTTTCACCGATAATGTTGACAAAGCTTCAGGTATTTCGTTAAAGTAAAGTAGACGATTTATAAGGAAATGTCATTCTGAGCACCTATGAGAAGGTTCGGAGGTGGGATGGCCTCATGGCGACATGTTTAGACACACAAGGCTGTGGATTTGAGAACCGGGAGAAAGCCCGTTTTTGTGTGCGGTGCGGTATGCCGATGCGGGGAACAATATTACAGGGACGCTATGACATACAAGATCTCGTGGACAAAGATCATGGAACAGTGACATTACACGCGATTGACCGCCACGAGGGAAGGTCCGTAACGGTTCGTGCTCTTCTTCCAAATTTGACCCGTCCCGAAGAGCGTGAGATCTTTTTACAAGATGCTGAAATGGCTGTTGCCTTCTCCCGCCACATGCCGGACCCTGAGAGTATACACGTTACCAACTATGGGCAAGATGGGCCGGTGGCATTTCTCGTGAAGTCGAAAAATCAGTGGGAGCGAAATCAATCTGGCATCCACGACGCGCGTTCTCAAAAGCCGCTTATGACTGTGCGCGTATCAGGCGATGTATACCAGGCCGATAGAAGGCAGGCTGGGTGGGCAGAGAGGGCGGAGACAAGCTCCCCCACTCCTTCCAGCTCCACTCCCGCCCTTACAGACCCTACGGCAGAGGATGATATGCTTACCCAGTTGAGGCCGACCATATCTAAAGCGTCTGCCTCGGTGAATACGCCCCCGTTGCAATGGAACTGGTTAGCCCAGGGCGACCGTGCGTACGAAGCTCGTCGCTATGAAGAGGCACTGGTAGCATACGAAAGGGCCTTAGAGAGTAATGCGCGGCTGGTGGAGGCATGGAGTGGACGCGGGGCAACGCTGCTTCACCTTGGACATGCTGAGGAGGCACTCGTTGCGTATGATTCTGCACTTTCGCTCCGTCCGAGTGACCCAGACCTGTGGAATTCGCGTGCCAATGTGCTGCACGAACTGCATCGCTATGATGAAGAGATGCATTGTTATGACCAGGCGCTGCTGTACGACCCAAGCTATGTGTTCGCGTGGAGCGGACGGGGTATGACGCTGTCTGAACAACATCGCTACGAGGAAGCACTCCGAGCCTTTGATCGTGCGCTGATGCTTGATCCGAGACAAAGTGTGATCTGGCAGGCAATGAGCGATACACTTTATAGTTTGCACCAGTACGATGAGGCCTTGATTGCGATTGATCATGCTCTGGCCCTTGAAGCGGAGAATGCGGCCTTATGGGACACCAAAGGGAATATTCTGCGGCGTATGAAAGACCCAGGTCAGGCACTGCTCCTGCATGAACGTGCAACGCAGCTTGCGCCTGATAATGCAATGGCGTGGTTCGATAAAGCCAACGATTTGCGCGATCTGAAACGCTATGCGGAGGCACTCGGAGACTATGACTCGGCGCTTTCGCTTGACCCAACGCTCGCCAGCGCATGGTATAATCGAGGAAACGTGTTAGCCGCTTTGCGCATGTACGAGGATGCCCTGGATTCCTATGATTCCGCCCTTCAGTATGATTCTGGCTTGATCTCTGCGTGGTATAACAAAGGGAGCTTGTTACACGAGATGGGACGGGACACGGAGGCGTTGGCAGCCTTTGATCGTGCACTGGCTCTTGATGGAACATATATCGCTGCCTGGAATAACAAGGGTCTTGCGCTCTTTGTGCTGGGCCGTATGGATGAGGCACTGGTTGCTTTTGATACGGCAACATCGTTTGCGCCAGATGAGCCGGATGCCTGGTATAATAAGGCAATCGTGCTTGAGAAGCTGGGCAGGACTCAGGAGGCGCTTGCGTGCCAGGAGTGGGCCCGTTCTCGCGAGCAGGCTGCGACGTAAACTGTCCCGACTTGTCATACTAAGCGATAGCCAGGCATTTCAGATCCTTCGCTTCGCTCAGGATGACACCGGTTCAGGATGATACTGTTACACACTATTAGAGGAGTGGGAATGCGACGCTGCGCCGATCTGGTTGATTGTGGATATGATAATCGGGACAGCGATCTTTTTTGCCGGGCGTGTGCGCTACCCCTGCTGAATACTGCCCTGGCGGGGCGCTATGTTGTTGAGGCTTTGATTAGCAAGGGTGGCTATGCGGCAGTTTTTCGTGGGGTAGACCAGCATCTTTCTCGCCGCATTGCAATCAAGGTGCTCTTGCCGAGTAAGACCACGCAAGTCGAACAAGAACATTTTTTGCGTGAGGCGCGTATTGCTGCCACTCTGGATCATCCCAATATTGCTCCCATTCTTGATTACGGCAAGGACAAGCAGAGCGTTTTCCTTGTGATGCCGCTCTATACGGCAGGTTCATTGAGGACCCGCCTGGCAAAGGCGAATGGGCCGCTACCAGCCAGTGAGACGATGAGTAACTTCCGCCAACTTGCTAGCGCCCTACAGTACGCCCATACACGACCGCGTCCTGTTATTCATCGCGATATTAAGCCGGAAAATATATTGATCCACCAGGAAGATGCACGCCTGGTGATTACCGATTTTGGGATTGCACGTGCATTGGAGCCTGGTGCGCGTAGTGGTAAGACGATTACGGTGCGCGGGACGGTGGGATATATGGCTCCTGAGCAGGCGAGCGGGGTGGTTGATCCCCGTAGTGATCAGTACGGCTGCGCGGTGGTGTTGTATGAGATGCTGACGGGCTTTCACCCGATTGATCCGTCAGGTGGACCTGTTCCCCCACCTTCGACGCTGAATAGGAACCTGCCGCTCGCGCTTGATACGGTGGTACTGCGTGCACTCGCTGCCCGGCCCGAAGATCGTTTTGGTGATATGCTGGAGTTCTTGCAGATGTTTGATGCTGCATGCCGCACGAGCACAAGTGTACGCATTCCTGCACAAAAAACACCGCCCAATGGAAGTTCGGCGCATGTGCCATTAGTGCGCGGGATGACCAACCCTTCCACTCCGGCCATAGTGTCAGGAGGTTCGGAGGGCAGAAGGGGCGATTCGGTGGGACGTCAGGCGGCGGTTTCGCCGAACAGTACGAGCGGGAGCGTACGTGAGAAGTGCCAGGAGGGTGATGCGCTGCTTAAAGAGCAGCACTACACCCAAGCGCTGCACGCTTATGAGGAGGCGTTGCGCATGGATCCCCGCAATTTCCACGCCTGGAATGGGAAGGGGACGGCGTTCTATAGCATGGGCAATTACAAGAAGGCGTTTGAGGCTTACGAGCGAGCGAGTGAAATTGAGCCGCAGAATCCTGTAGTGTGGGTAAGCGCAGGTTTGGCGCTCAATCGCTTACAGCGCTATTCGCAGGCGTTGGTGCATTTTGAGCGGGCACTTTCGACAAATCCGCAGTATGTGGCTGCCTGGAACGGCAAGGCGGATGCGCAGTTAGATATGAATATGCCGTCCGAGGCGATTGCTTCATATGAGCAGGCGCTGGTCTATGATGCACATAGTTTTCAGGCGTGGAATGGTTTAGGCAATGCGCGTTCATTTGTGCGAGACTTTGCCGGTGCCGTGGACGCCTATAGCCGAGCACTGCTAGTCAATCCACGGAGCGCGGTAGCGTGGTGCAACAAGGCGGAGGCGCTAGTGCGAGCCGGGCAGAACCGAGCCGCGTTGGATGCTTTGAATGAGGCGACGGAGCTTGATCGCAGCTATGCCCGCGCCTGGATATTGAAAGGCGATGTATACGAGGCACTGGGCAATATGCAGGAAGCGCATAAAGCACGACGGCGAGCCAAGCCGTGGGGATTGATGAATTGAGTGAATGGCCCACCGCCGAGCTCCATTGTTAGCTAGATGCCACTATTTCGTCTGCTGCATGTTTCTCCTGAAATTGTGGATGCTTTTGTGCTTCCTTGGCCGCCTCGATAGCCGGATCGCGACCGACGAAGAAGGCAAGAACAATACAGATGGTGCAACCGACGAGCGAGAACAAGAAGGTGTCATTGAGGCCCATTGTCGCAGCATGCTGTACCACACAGGCTTGCAGCGCCTGTGCATGCTGGTCTACCTGTTGGACACAGGTCAGTGCCACACCACTTACAGGATGAGTCGAGAAGCCAGCAGCGATATCCCTTACATGAGTGGCTGTCTGTTGCGTCAGGTAGGTGGTGAGGACGGCTACACCTATCGCACCGAAGGCTGTTTTGGTCGAGTTGATCAGCGATGAGGCTTTGGCCATCAACCGGTTGCTCACAACCGAGACCGCGAGAGTTTGCAGTGGCTGAGCCACCAGTCCCAGACCCAGGCCGCGCAGGATTAGCCAGACTTGCAGGTCGGCACCAGTGGTCGTCACATCCAGGCGCGTAAAGCCGATCATTGAAACAGTTACGAGAGCCGCGCCGACCACGGCCAGGATGCGCGGTCCGATCTTATTATAGAGTTTCCCGCCGATCCCCAGCCCGACAGCCATAGCCAGCCCCTGCGAGATCACTATCTCACCAGTACTCAGTGCGGACAAGCCCTGCACTTGTTCGAAGAAGACCGGCAGAAGATAGAGGCTGCCGAAGAGGATGGCAGTTGTGGCCCAGATCAGGATGTTTGAGATCGTGAAGGTGTAGTTGCGGAACAAGCGCAGATCCATGACCGGGTCTTTGACGCGCAACTCGATGATAATGAACGCGATCAGCAACACAGCGCCCACCACCAGGAAAGCTATGACCGTTGCATCACCCCAGCCATTGATTCCTGCTCAATTGATGCCGTAGACGAAAGCGGTAAAGCCTACCATAGAAAGCACTAAACCGAGGAAGTCAAACCCTTTCGCATTTGGCCCAATACTGCCATTGGCTTCGCGTTCGGCTGCGTTTCCACGCAGGACGAGGAACGACAGGACGAAGGCTACGATGCCGATTGGCAAATTGATGGTGAAGATGGCATTCCAGTTGAAGCTGGTCGCTAGGTAGCCTCCAAGGGTCGGGCCGAAAGCTGGTCCCAAGAGCAAAGGGACCATCAACAGTACCATAGCACCGGCGCGCTCCGTCGGTCCAAAGAGGCGGAAGATGATGGCCATAGCAACGGGTATCATTGCTCCACCGCCAATGCCCTGAAGCACACGGAAGGCAATCAAGAATTTCTCATTGGGAGCGATTGCACATAATCCGGAGCCAATGGTAAAGATCGCCAGGGCAGTGAGAAACACCGTTCTGGTACCAATGCGATCACTAAGGTATCCGACGATAGGAATGACTGCTGCATTTGCCAGGAAGTAGCCGGTGCCGACCCAGGTAATAGTTTGGAAATTGGTATGGAACGCTGTGGCTATTTGAGGAAGTACGACGCTGACGATAGTAGCGTCGAGAATTGCCATCAGTAGGCCAAGCGCGATGACGAGCGTGGCTTGCCACCTGTATGAGAGATGCATAGCTCATCTCCTTTCCTTTTCTAAGGCTTCGTCTCCGGGAGATCGGTCATCATCCCATGAACGATAAAAGCAACAATGTATTCCCGCGCACCTAGAAGCGCTGCAGGGGAGGATACATCTTCATCCGGTAGAATCATTTGATACAAGGGAGTGAAGGTCAGATAGGCCAGGCAAATCTGCAGAATCATGCCAAGTTGCATCAAGGGAACGAAATCCGATCGGATTAGTCCAGTTCTATGTGCCTTGTGAAAGATTGTCTCGATCTTTCTCGTTTCCTCATCCTCTACATCAAATTGTGAAATGAACTTTGAGTAGGTTTGCCAGCCCTCTGCTTGCTCCCAGAGCAACATGCGCACGAAACGCGGATGTGCTATCAGATAATCGAAAACTGTTGTGACAATTGTTTCGAGGAATGCCTGAAACGTGTGCGCATTGGAGGTGATGGTTTCATCTTCAAGCAAGGGAGTCAGTATTTGTTTCTGTAGTTCGGTCATTTCTCTATCAGCAAGCTTGACTATCTCCGCATAGAGGCCGAGCTTATCGTCAAAGTACTGAAAGATCAGGCTTTTGTTGTAGCCTGATTCCGCTGCGATGACATCAATTCTTGCTCCATCGAAACCATGTTCCGCGAAGACCTTTTCCGCTGCATTGAGGATAGCCTCCTGAGCACCCTCAGCATTGTGAGAGCGTCCTCGTCTACTTCCAGGTTCAGGCATGCTGTCTTTATTCTCCTTTCAAACTAACCAGTTGGATTTCTAACTAACTAGTTAGATTATAGATTGGAAAGGAGAATTTGTCAAGGGATAAATGTCGGTGATTCCTCAGGTAAATGAAATTACCTTTCAGCTAGGCCTAACCCACTACCCTCCTAACGCTGAAAGGCAATTTCTGTATGTGGCTAACTTGCAATTCCCCGCCGCATAGAGAGGATGCCGAGAGTGACGGCGACAAGAGCTGTGGCAGCTAGGATAGCTACATCGCGAGCAAGTTGGTCGGCTGAGCTATAGAAGATAGCCATTTGCAAGGCGTGCGTGCCATAGGTGAGAGGGATGAAGGCGGCGATGTTTTGCAGCCAGGCGGGTTCGAAGGCGAGGACGCCAGTGCCACCTGCAAGGAAGAAGAGGTATAAGGCGAGGTTGATGGCGATGGGGATGACGGTTTGGATACGCTGAGTGAGTGCGCCGATGGCAACACCCAATCCAGCGCTGAGCAGGGCGACGAGGGCGATGGTGAGCAGGGTGGTGAGCCAGTAGATGCCTTGTGGCTGGGTCCAGCCGAGGAGGTAGCCAAGCAGGAGGACGAGGACACCGAGGGTGAAGGTGGTGACGAAGCCGGCGAGGACTTTACCAGCGATGATGGCAACGTGGGTTGCCGGCGAGAGGAGGAGTTCTTTGATGGTACGCCGTTCCCACTCGCGGGCGGCTGAAAGACCGCCACTGACGAGGCCGCTGATCATGAGGAGGAGGACGATGGTAGGGAGGATGCCGTATTGAAAGAACTGGACGTCGCGCTGGCGGAGGTCGTGTTCTTGGAGGGTGATTTTGATGGGGCTGGCGCTACCCTGGACCTGATAGTACTGAGTGATGGCGTCGGGGACGGAGCGGCGGAGATCGTTGGTGAAATCAAGGTTGAGGTTGTTCACGGTAACATCGATGGGTGCCGTTTCGTGAGCTGCGACATGTTGTGTGAAGTCGGGTGGGATGGTGATCACGGCAACCACGCTCAGATTTTTGAGCAGTGCCTGAGCCTGTTGCGAGTTGGCATCTTGTATGCGGAACACATCGGCCTGGTGAATGATATTGGCCATTTGTACCGCTTGTGGGCCGGTGTCCTGGACAACGAGAGCGACGGGGCTGCGTCCGACGGCGGCGGCTCCTAAGGCCTGAACCAATAAGAAGGCTAAGGGTGGGAGCACGGTTGCGGTGATGTTGGCGGGTTGGCGCAACCAAATGGCCAGATCTTTTCTGAGTATGACCCAGGTTGTGCGTATGAAGGTGAGGAACATTGGTATTTCCTTTCGTCGTTGCTTTGTAGTGGTTCTTTGGTGAATGCGAATCATGGGGCCTTGCCTTCCTCAGTGTGACACGGTACTGCGGCGTAAGAGGAGTGTTGTCACTGCCAGTAATGCGAGGGCATAGGCAGCGAGGATCAAGACGTTTGTGCCGGTGCCAAGGGTGTTGAGCGTGAAGTTATGGAAGGCATGCTGCTGCAAGACGATGGCATAATAGACGGGAAAGAGTCGGGCAAGCACTTGAATGACCGGTGTCGTAAAGGATATGGGACCAAAGGCTCCGCTCAGGAAGAACAGTGGGATAGATATGCCCATGGCAAGCGCTACGACGGGCTGGCGCTGCTTCAAGAGCGTGCCGAGTAATGTGCCAAAGGCGATGAAGATGACGAGCGTGAGTAGGGTGAAGCCGATCACTTCGTCCCAGTGGGCGGGCCAGACACCCACCAGAAAGATGAGTACGAACAACAAGATGACGACGGAGGCAAGGCTGACGAGAAATGCAGCGAGTATCTTGCCAAGGAGGATGGCCCAGCGGGGGGCGGGAGAGAGGAGGAGTTCTTTCATGGTTTCATTCTCCCACTCACGAGCGGAAGCTGTGCCAGATTGGAGCAAGCCACCGATCATGATACCAATGACGATGATTGAAACGGTGAGGTAGGGGATGTAATCGGTGTCCTGGGGGTAAAAATCTTGCTCTTTGGGCACGATGGTGACGACGCTCGGAAATGCTTTAGCATAGAAGGAGGTGATAGAGAGTGGCACAGCTCGTCGAATGTCATTGGTGAAATCGGTATTGAGGTTGTTGATTTGCACACCTACCTGTACCGGTTGGTTACTCGCAACGCGGGTATCGAAGTCTGTCGGTATTGTGACAACGGCGACGATTTTTCCTGCTGAGATGAGGTTCTGTGCCTCGGCGGCGCTTGCCTGTTGAAGTCGAAATGAGTGGGCATGACTCATGGCGTCATAAAATTGCTGGGCATAGTGGCCAGAATCGTTCATGACAACGGCTGTCGGGGCGTTGCTGCCAGCCAGCACGAACAGGCTCAACAAGATGAGCACGTTCACTGGGACGAAGATGCCGATGATGGTAAAAACACGTTCGGTCAGGGCGCTTTTTATGTCCTTTTTTGTACAGGCCCAGATGACGCGTAGGATGTATGTTGACATAGTATTGTATCTCCTGGCCGATGAATCGGCGGTGGGCACAATAAATTGGCCCCTACAGTGGCAATTAATCTCGAAGTGCGGTGCCGGTAAGACGCAGGAAAATCTCGTCGAGGTTTGGCTCGCGTACCTGGATAGCGCGAATTTCGCCTTCACGAGAGAGCAGATTGATAATCTGCGGGACGATATTGTCGGCACCCTGGGTCGCAATCTTCAGGTGCGTGCCATCCTGGTTGACTTCTTTCACTCCAGGTAGGGCACGGAGGTCGGCGAGTGCGTTTCCTGGTTTTGCAGTTTCTATTTCAATCACGCTACCTCCGTAGTTTTGTTTGAGGTCATCGGGGGTATCGACGGCAATGAGCTTGCCATGATCAATGATGGCCAGACGATCACATAATGTTTGTGCTTCCTCAAGGTAGTTGGTGGTGAGCAGAACGGTCTTGCCCTGTTCCCGCTGTGCAATGATATAGTCCCAGATGGCACGACGCGACTGCACGTCTACACCGAGAGTGGGTTCATCTAAATAGATAAGTTGTGGATCATGTAGGAGCGCGCGTGCAAGGGCCAGGCGGCGCTTCATCCCACCAGAGAATGTGCCCACACGGGAGTCCTTGCGGTCGAGCAATTGCACCAATTCTAACATACGTGTGATGCGCTCTTTCTTCTCTTTGCGTGGAATACCGAAGAGGTCGGCATGGAAATCCATATTGGTCCAGGCGGAAAGTTCTTCGTAGAGAGCGGTTTCTTGAGGTACAGCACCAAGGATCTGCCGTACCTTACGAACGTTGTGCTGTATATCGTATCCCATCACGGTCACCTGACCGCTGGTGGGCATACTCAGGCCGCTGACCATGTTTATAGTGGTGGTTTTGCCCGAGCCATTGGGACCGAGCAGCCCGAAGATTTCTCCCGACTGGACTGTGAGCGAGAGGTGATCGACGGCTTTGAACGTGCCAAAGGTTTTAGTCAGGTCGATCATTTCTATGGCAGGAACGGTGCCTATGGATGCATGGTTGGTCGTTGATGAGGTTTGTACGATTTCTTTGCTCATAGCTATTACTCTTTCATTTGGCCGATACATCGGACCGCGTGACCGGGCAACCGCAAGGGTTGCCCCTACATTTCCTCCTGAACGTCCTGGCGCAGAAAATCGGGAAGCAGGCCAAAGCGGTCTCCGGTACCTGGACCGACGGAGGAGAGGTTGACGACAAGCTGTTGCAGCTTGATTACGAGATCATGCTGCTCTGCTTCAGAAAAGCCTTGCACCAGGATTTCGTTGAATGATGTTGCTGCGTCGGGTAAAAATTGCATGAGATCTCGTCCTTCATTGGTGAGGTAGAGCTTGACCTGGCGGCGATCTTCGCGGTCGTGGATGCGTTGCACGAGGTCATTGGCTTCGAGACGTTTCACGATGCCTGTGATCGTGGGAGGATCGAAGCCTCGCTTCTGGCTGACACTGCCAATAGTAATGCCATCGCACTCGTGCAAAAGAGAGAGGACATTCCATTGAGGCGGTGTAATGACATACGGCTTGCTATGCATCAGACAGCAGGCTTTTAAGGCCTCATAGAAGGCATAAGCGGTCGTACGTTGGGCGTAGAACAGCCAGTATCCTACTGTGTCTTCTGAGCGAAGTTCCATTGATTGCTACTCTCTACTGTTCTTTAGTATGCTAACTATTAGCATACTAATTACTATACAGAATTCGAAGGACAGCTGTCAACCCTGCTCTTGTCCTTTCATCATTGCTAATCATCACTCAATCTTAACCAGATCACAACTCTATTACTCTTCCTTTGTCTGCGCCTATCTTCCATAATGGAAGCAAGCGGTGTGAAGGTTGCACATAGAGAGCAAAGGCAAGGAAGATGCAAGCGTTACATTGAAATACAAGGGAATGGGAAATACGCCCCGCATACTGCGTATCACTGCACTCATTTTTGCGCTCCTGCTGATTGGTGTGGGCGGGCTTTCAGCGCTCGTGCTGACAAACAATGCGTTGGCCACTGCACCCTCACAGGGGTCAGGCACACAAGGCACGATACACCAGGCCCCTACATCATCCATGAGCAGTCTTGACACTGCGACACCGTTTCCAAGCGATACACCCACTCCTACACCTTCGCCTACCGATACTCCGACGCCGCTTCCGACCGATACGCCGTCTCCCACTCCGTTACCTACTAATACTCCGACGCCGCTTCCTACGGACACGCCGTCTCCTACGCCTTTGCCAACTGATACCCCAACACCATTGCCGACGGCTACCCCAACACCGCGACCCACCGCTACACCCAAGCCGACGGTGGTACCAACGCATGTACCCACTCCGAGAGCCACCGTTCTGCCTGGGCCATCACCAACGGCTACGGCACCCGGTAAGCCGCGTGCAACGCCGACGGTATCTCCTTCTCACGCACGAAGAGCGACAGCAACGGCTACAGCTCACTCTGGAGGTGCAGCAGGTTCGTCAGGAGAGACACGTCCTCCACCAAAGAGAATGCGTTCGCTCTCAACTCCTCCCTCGACAACACAAGGGAGAAGCCAGGCAGACAATTCAACGATGAGCATCCTGGTGGCGGTACTCGTCAATATAGGCGCGGCACTTGTAGTTGCGCTTATGGTGGCAATAACGCAGGCTGTGGATAAGCTTGCTCTGTCGAGGAGGCGGAAGATCGGAAGTTCGTAGCTTTTCCGCTTTCGGAACAACTCCGGTCATTACTCAACGAGTTGAATATTCAGTCCGAACGTTTTTGTAGGAGCAAGTGATAGTTGCTGGTTGGTGGATGTACCAAGCATATCCTGCCTGCTGAGGAAGGCCTTGGCCTGTTCGAGGGATGTTACCTTCCAGATGAGTGCCAAAAGGCCATCTTCAGCGTGAGGGACAAGGTGAATGGCCGGACCATCCCCAATGTGCCACAGACCGGGAGAGTGTGGAGCTATCGGAGCAAATAGTTGCTGCCAGTTGCGTTGTGCGATTTCAACGTCTTTTACGCCAATGATAATTTCTCGCACGCCTTCAAGGCCGAGTGGTCCTCCAAGCCGGGCACGTAGTTCTGCTTGTCGATTGAGCCGTCCCTGGGTTGTGTCGTAGAATTGCGCATTATACTCACAAAAGAAGATCATGCCGTTGGGATAGACCTGATCAAAGAGGGGCGTTAAATCTCCATCTTTATTGTTCGCGGTGTCTGTAGCAGATATATTACGTGATGGGTAACATTCAAGCAGATGCGTTACATAGAGGAGCGTCCACATTGCTCCCATTGTGCCGGGTTCACCTGGAGGAACAGGAAGAAGAGGGGTATGGGGAATGGCCCGGCTGTCCAGGGTGTGCAGGCTCTCAGAGAGCGAGAAGGGTTCGAAGGCGATTCCGTAGAGTTGAGCCTGGGAAGGGGTTGGTGAGGACAATGTTTGCCGCGAACCGGACTGAAAGATTTCCATGCTGATATTTCCTGCAAAGACTCCCCCTGTTTTGAAAGAGGGAATGTAGGTATTAATGGCCCAGGTAATGGGAAGCTGAAGAGTTTCTGTGAGCAGTGAGAAAAGTTGATCATAGGCGGATTCGGTGACGCGAATCATGATGTGGTCAACACGTTTGACGATGGGTGATGGTACTGGCATGGTTTTGTTCCTCTCTGAATGCATTCTGTACTTTCAAATGACATACATACCGTTTGTATGTTTCACGAACAAAAAAAGACGAACTACGTGACAATGCCCGAAAGAAATAGGTCTACAGTTTCTTGCGCAATGTTTTTCAGAGAAAATGCCGTAGGATCAAGAAGCCACTGGCTTGTGATACCATTGACCATACCTAAAGCTGCCAATGCTGCTATATCCGGGTTGACATCCGGCCTGACCTCACCCGTATCGATCCCTTTTTTGATCAAAGTGGCGAAGTGTTCAAGGGAGAGGCGTTGGCCCTGGATTTTCTCCTGCATGCCACCTGCCAGTTCAGGAGCAGCCTCGGTCTTGAGCAGAATGAGTTCAAGCACAATGCGGAAATCGGTGTTTTCCTCGACATAGGTCAACCAGCGAATGAGCAGTTGGCGGAACTGTTGTAAGGGAGTGCCTCCCGAGGCATATGCCTCACGAAAGATACCAGCCGCTTGCTTGTAGCGCTCACGCACGAGCGTGTTGAAGAGCTCGGCTTTATTACCAAAGTGCCAGTGGATGGCTCCTCGAGTGGTACCTGCTTGCCTGGCAACGTCATCAAGCGTAGTGGCAGAGTAGCCCTTTGTTCTGAAACATTGCAAGGCCGCGTCCAACAGGTGTTCTCGCGTTATAGCTGCATCTTCTTTTGTCCTACGCATGAATGCTTTCTCCTGATACATACATACCATTTGTATGTAACAAAGTCAAGTGTTCTCTGGAGGATGTTGAGTACTTGCAATCTGAATCATTTGTTCTGCCAGATGCAACAGTTCTTCACGCAGTTCAGAGGGGTGATGAATGATGAAGGGAAGATTGAGCGACATGAGATAGCGTGCCATGTCGGCTACGTCATCATATTGACACTGAAAGAGGACACCGTTTGGGGTCTCTGTCAGCGATCCATAGGATGCGGGGATTTTCTGCTGCACAGTGTATAAGGATGCTTGAAACTCGACTTCAATGTGCCAGCGAGCGGTATTCTGCTTTATCACGTAGGCGCGGCAATCAAAATCCTCTGCTCGCTCAAAGGGTTCCGCAAGCAGTTCTAGCTGCTGGATGCGATCCAGGCGAAATGTACGGTAATCTTGACGCAGGCAGCAGTATGCGACAAGATACCAGTGCCCGTTCCATCCAACTATGCTATACGGTTCAACTTTGCGGTGCGTTACCTGATCTTGATGGGAGTGATACTCGATGGCAATGCGCTGTTGTTGTCCGATTGCTTCACTGAGATGAATCACGAGTGAGACGTCAGGTCGTGTTTCCTGATGCGGAGAAAAGAAGAAGAGATGAGAAGACATGGCATTCAGGCGTTCCCGCGCATGCAGGGGAAGTACGCGGGAGACTTTGGCGAGCGCTCCTTCAACGGCTAGCGATGATTGTCCGATCTCTAGCCACGAGGTACCGAGCAAGCCGAGCATGACTGCTGTAGCTTCCTCTTCCGTAAACATAAGTGGTGGGAGTTTAAAGCCAGGTCGGAGTCGATAGCCACCATAGCGGCCAATGTTGGCCTCAACCGGAATACCGACATCCTGGAGGTGCATAATGTAGCGACGTACGGTGCGTACATCCATCTCCAGACGAGCGGCTAGTTCTGGACCGGTAATGGACGGTCGAGATTGGAGCAATTCAAGTACAGTGAGGACGCGGCTGGTAGGGTGGTACATGAGAATTCTCCTCTTGTCGGCTATCATGTTTCGCGATCGCGAAACATCTGAGTTCCTTCGCTCTCGCTCAGGATGACAATTCGTATTATATTGAGCTTCAAAGTCGCTTTTGAACGAGGGCTGATTCTGCCCTTCTTCAAGGGTATACTTTTAGTATGGAATATGTCAAATGAAGGGAGTGCTCATGACAAACCAGGAAATTGCATACCTGCGACTTTACAACCAATATATTGCCAGGCCTGACTTCAAGAGGCCAGAGGATGTAGTGAGGTGGTTCGGCGCAGTCCAGGCGCAAGACTATCCCGGCGCGCTCTGGGCAGTTGGACTACGGATGCGCAATGCGATTGCGGCAGACATCGAGCGAGCAGTAGCCAATGGTGTTATCGTGCGCACGCATCTCATGCGCGGTACATGGCATTTTGTCGCGGCAGAGGATGTTCGTTGGCTGCTTACGCTTATGGCACCGGGGAGGATTGCAAGCAATGCGCTCTGGTATCAGCGGCTCGAATTGGACGAGACAACCTTTGCGAAAAGCAATGCTATCTTCGCTACAATGCTCCAGGGTGGCAAACAACTTACCCGTAAAGAACTGGCTGCCGGGCTTGGACAGGTGGGTATTTCTACAGAAGGACTACGGCTCACTTTTCTCCTGCATCGTGCTGAATTGGAGGGTGTGATCGGCTCTGGCGGACGGCGCGGCAAGCAATTTACCTTTGCCCTGCTCGATGAATTGGTACCGATCTCTCGCACACTTGAGCGGGAGGAGGCGCTTGCCGAACTGGCGCGTCGCTATTTTACGAGTCACGGTCCAGCAACGCTGCAAGATTTTATGTGGTGGTCAGGGCTGACAGCCGCCGATGCCAGAGCGGGCCTTGAAATGGTGAGGTCAGCATTTATACAAGAGGTTATCGATAGCCGAACCTATTGGCTTTCTCCATCAACGCCTACCGCAACAGTTGTGCCGCCAACCGCTTATTTGCTGCCACCTTATGATGAATATACGGTTGCGTATAAAGATCGCAGTGCCATACTGGACCCGTTGTATAGCCAACAGACGGGGCATGGTATCTTCAGTCCAACTATTGCCATAGATGGCCAAATTGTGGGTTCCTGGAAGCGGGAGTTTAAAAAAGATGGAGTAGTCATTACGTTAAATCCCTTTACTTCACTGAGCGAAGCCCAAAACGAGGCTATTGTTGTCGCGGCTGAACGTTATGGCAGGTTTGTGGGCAAGTACAGTATAAAAGCATAAACCATCAAAACTGCATCTAAAGGCTAAAGGTGCACCTAGTTCGGTCTTGCGGACGAACTATATACATAGTCTCTGTGCGTAAAGCATTTCCTGACAAGACTGAAAAAGAGGAAGTCGGGTAAACGAAAAAGCCCTGTAATTCACTGCTTGATGTTGTCATGTACTGTGTAGTTGAGTATAATCAACATATTGGTATTTGTGCGAAAGCACATTATAAACTTGTATAAGGAGCGATCATGCCTCGCAAACTACGACAGTTACGTGCAGATTTGCGGCGTATGGGCTTCTATCTCGATCATCAAACTGGAAGTCATCAAGTCTGGAAGCATTCGCTTATCTCAGGCATAAGTGTAAACCTTGCGGGCAAGGATAGTGCTGATGCCAAACCGTATCAAGAACGAGAGCTTGAAGATGTGTTACGAAGGCTTAAAGAACTACGAGAACACTAGAGGAGACGTCAAACAATGAATGAATCTCATTACGCTATGTTAATTCAATGGTCAGATGAGGATCAAGCCTATATCGTGCGTCTTCCCGATTGGGAGCGTGACGATCGTGTACTTGGACCGGTCACACATGGCGACACTTATGAGGAGGCATTGCAGCACGGTTTAGAGGCTCTTGATGCACTTATAGTCTCAGCACGTAAACATCAGGAAGTATTGCCGGAGCCACAGGTTTTTGCGACGGTATAAAGTGTAAAAACAGCAGCATATAGAGGGCAATGGTGACCACCTCACTGTCCGAAAGATGGGGAGCTGGTCAAGGCCGTTTCAAGGCGTGTTGGATCACGGCTGATCCTTTCATGGTATCATCAACTATGGTAAAAATGGTAGTGAGAACAGTGGCTTTGTCAAGCAGTGGTAGTGCGCTCCTTGTTTGTCTGTCATGATTACAAACGGTAGCGTACTACCGTTCTCTTTCCCTGTCACCTACTAGCACAAAGCGTACATGAGTTCTTAAAGTTCGTCGCCGTCCTCTTTTGGGTCCTCATCTAGCCGCTTGAGTCGTTCCATATAGCGATTGCGCAGTGTTTCAGACATAGCTTTGCCTGTGCCGCCACGACGTAACAGAGTGATTTCGGCCATGATAGAGAGCGCAATTTCTTCGGGAGTACCGCCACCAAGGTCGAGACCGATAGGGGCGCGTACACGTGCAAGCTTTTCGGCGGGGACCCCTTCTTCGTGCAGGAGTTTGAAGACTGCCCAGACGCGGCGCTGACTGCCGATCATGCCGATGTAGGAGGCAGGAGAGTCTATGATAGCGCGCAGTCCTTGCACGTCATGAGCATGGGCACGGGTGACGAGGACGATATATGTGCGAGGTGTAATAGGATAGTTGCGCAGTGTGGTCTCAATATCACCAACCAATAATTGTTTTGCATTGGGGAAGCGTTCGCGACTGGCAAAGGATGCGCGATCATCGGTGACACTGACCGAAAAGTTCATCAAATGAGCAACGGCAGCAAGTGGTGCGGCGATGTGTCCAGCACCCGCTATAAGTAGCACCGGTGGGGGAATAAAAGGCTCGATGAAGATTTCGGCCCAGGTATGCGCAGGATTCATTATTTTTTCAACATGCGGCTTGCCTGCTGTGATGGCATGTTGGGCAGCTTGAGCGAGTTGGGTTGTCATTTCGGCGGGAGCATCAGGAAGGGTAAGCGTACCGAATGTATGACCATTTTCGGAGATGAGCATGTGCTGGCCGATAGATGTACGCCAGGGACCACTTCCAGCGATAATGGTTGCGAGGACGATAGCCTGTTCGCCCTCTAGCGCCTCGTCGATGATCTGAGCATAGTCCTGCATGCTCGGCTGGCCGGAAAGGGATGAGTTATACCAGGGCTGGACGAAGACGTCGAAGATGCCACCACAGACCCCCTGGCTTTCCATAGCAATTTCTTCGGTGAGATCGACCTGTACCATGCTGGGACGCCGCGTATCAATCACGTTGAGGGCACTGCGCCATACTTCGGCCTCGCCGCAGCCGCCGCCAACGGTGCCGCTGCTCTTGCCTCCCGCATGCACAAGCATCTTTGCCCCGACTTCACGAGGGACGGAGCCTTTACGCTTGACGATGGTTGCCATAGCCACGGTTTCACCGTTGGCTAGATTCTGTATAAGTTCTTGAAACAGTTCTCGCACGATTGGATTTCCTTATGAATGACATATCTGCCATCATTGTATAATATCAGGCACTGCCCTGTTATTGCATAATTTTCCACTCATTGAGAGGTTTGACATGAAATTGGTTCGCAAGGCTTATGGCTATGTTACAAGAATCCATCATGGCACAATACAGGTATTGGTTTTTCAGCATCCGATGGCTGAGGGTGGAATTCAGATACCAAAGGGGACGGTTCGAGACGATGAGACGCCTCTGGAAGCAGTAATACGAGAGATTCAGGAGGAGACAGGGCTAGTAGATTTTACAGTTGAGGGTGAGATTGCAGCGGATGAGTGGAAATATGGTTATAGGGATTTCCACGAGACAGAGGAACGGCACTTTTTTCTCTTGAAGGCGAATTCAGCGCCGGATGAGTGGGATCATGTTGTGACGGGTGAGGGTGAGGATGAGGGTATGGTGTTTGATTACTTCTGGATCAGTTCTGCGAACGAGGTTGAGATCGAATTTAGCCAGGGGGATTATTTGCATAGGGTATTTTCGAGATAGGCAATGACCATTGCTAGATTGTCACCATGCTGGTATACTAGGGTTGACGCAAGTGTAGCTTCTTCACAGGCAGAATGAGGTATCTCAATGGCCTATTACATGATTACTATACAGCCTGGTACACTCATGACAGCAGAGGAGTTTATCCGCCTCCCTAGAGAAGACGGCTGGCACTACGAATTGGCTGAAGGGAGACTGGTCAGGATGCCTCTCGCTGGCTACAACCATGATGTGGTTGTTTCGCGTCTAGCTGCTCGCTTGCTGCCATTTGTGGAGGAGCACAATCTTGGAGAGTGTACGCTTTCACAGGCAGGCTATCTCCTGAGCCACCGAGGTGAGCCTGATACTGTTCGCAGTCCTGATCTGGCTTTTGTCTCCTCAGTCCGAACGCCTCGACCCAATACACCTGAAAGCATAGCATTTCCCCGTCTGGCCCCCGACCTTGTAGTAGAGGTTGTATCCCCCAGTCAATACCGGCCCGAAATGTTCGAACGCGCAAAGATGTGGCTTAGCTCAGGAGTGCAATTGGTATGGATCATCTGGCCTCAATCGAAACAGGTTGAGGTATGGCAGCCAACCGGTGAGACTCCTACAGCAATACTGGGTGTCAATGATACCCTCGATGGGTTGAATGTGATACCGGGTTTTACATGCTCTGTTGCTCGTCTTTTCCGGTAAGATACCTGACTATCCTTATGCTTTTCGCCTGGCCGTATTCCGTGACACCTCTTGATGTTCACGATACTTGCGCAGATAACCTTCTTCATCTATATTGCCTCCGCTGGCGTGCGCAAAGTCCCGAATCAAGCCGAGCGGCATACCGTAGGTAGAGAAGAGAATGAAGGCATCCTGCCCTGAAATCGTAAACGGTGGGTTTTCAGAGAGTTGCTTCAGGCGTTTCATACCCCTGCCGATGACACGCTCGAAGTCCTTGCGCTCTTGAGAAAAGGCTTCAACGATCTGGCGTTGATTCGTTTGCAGCTTTGGATAGAAATCACGATACTCTCGAATTACCGAAGTGATAATTCCTTCAAAGTCGAACTCTGGCTTTTCAGCGCGAGCCGTTAAGGCCAGGCATTTGCGAATAAGCCGACGAGGGATGTAGCCTCGCCCTTCGTTAGAAGGCACAACACCTTCTGATAGGATGAAAGTCGCGGCACGGATATGGTCGGTGAGGATGCGCTGTGTAGTTGTGGAGATGCGCCTCGCCTATGTCTCGCGCACTGTTCCTGCACCTGTTGCAGGAGTGAGTGGAGAGGGTCGACATCATAGATCGACTCAGCACCATTCATAATAAAAGCCATACGTTCCAGACCGGAGCCGGTATCGACGCTGTTGAATTGCAGACGTGTCAGACTTCCATCCGCCTGTTTGTTAAATTCCATAAAGACCCCAGCATTCCAGATTTCGATGTAGCGATCGGTATCAAAATGACCACCTTGCTGGTAGGATTGTCCATAGTCATCTCCGGTATCGAAGAAAACTTCAGTACAGGGGCCACATGGACCTGTCTCACCCGCTGGACCCCAGAAGTTATCCTCTCCGAGGAAGACGATGTGATCTCTGGGCAAGCCGACTTGTTCCCAGGCTCGCGCAGACTCTTCATCGAGAGCGATATTTTGCGCCGGATTGCCCTGATAGACGGTCGCGTAGAGCTTGTCTTTGGGGAAGCCGAAGTGTCCCACAAGCAGTTCGTAGGCGAGTTCAATCGCCCGCTGCTTAAAGTAGTTGTTGAATTGACCAACTGCCCAGCATCTCGAAGAATGTGAGGTGATAACGGTCTCCCACTTCCTCAATGTCAATCGTGCGAATACAGGGCTGCACATTGCACAGGTCGGGCTGGGGAGGTACCTCTTCACCCGTGAAGTACTTTTTCAGCGGAGCCATGCCGGAGTTGATGAACAGCAGCGTTGGATCGTCCACCGGAATGAGGGAAGAACCCGGAATACGCAGGTGATTTTTCCCTTCAAAGAATCGTAAAAAGATGTCGCGAATCTCTCTCGTCGTAATGTTTTTGTTCATGATTAATCTCCAAACTTCAATTTTGCATGCCTAACAGGTTACCGCTTTCGTAGCGACGCAGACCAAGTTGGAATGTGCCCGCGGCAAGAGCTATCATCAGAATGGTGAAACCGGCCATGCCGAGCAGGAGTGGCCAGGTGAACTGGTGCAGCAACTGCAAGGGCACGAACGAGACGAAACCGGCCGGAACGACGGTGAACAGCAGGAGTCTGACGACCCCGGTAAAGATGTTCATCGGATACGTGCTGAATGAGATCAAGGCGCCAAGCACTTGCTGGGCAAGGCCCTCCGTATTGCCGAGGAAGAAGGCCAGGCATCCCAGCAGCACGACGAATGATGTGAAGATGAATGCGACCAGAAACGCGAGCAGGACGAACAGAGCGATGTGCGCCGGGTCTGGGTGCAGCAGCAATATGTAGGCTCCCAGAGCAAAGATGATGTCGCCCCAGGCGGTTGGGTCGCTTGTTGCTATACAGACGTGCAGCAGGGCATAGCGCGGCATGCCCAGGTAGGCATCCAGGCCACCATTCATAATGAGCGCGGAGAGCTGGCGTGCATTGCCAAAGATGCCCATGCCTATACCAAAGCCGCAAGCAGCTACGGCCCAGAGAATGACAATATCTGTGCTCTGCCAGCCATGCGTGAGTGGGAACTGGCGGAAGAACGTCCACCAGAAGAACAGCCACAGGCTATCGTTAGCGATCATTGTGACGATCTGCACCCAGAATGAGACGCGATATTCCATTGAGGCTTGAAGATTTGCGACGATGTACGCGCCGATGAAACGCAGCGTACGAGCACATTTACGTAGTAAGGACATTGCTCTTTAACCTCCGTTGATGTTCACACGCCGTAGCGCTACACGATACAAGACCAGTAGGATCAGACTGCCTACAGCCAGGGTAATGATCTGTTGCCATAACAGGCCGACGAAGGGATCTGATTCAAAATGTATTAATGTGCGTGCCGGGCCATAGAGTATGGCGCTGAATGGTAGTACCTGGGCGATGCTGCGCAGCGGCTGCGGAAAGATTTCCAGGGGAGCCAGCACTCCACCGAGCACCAATGTCAGGCGATTAAAGATCAAGGTGAACGAGTTTGTCTCTTCAGTCCAGAAGGCCAGCAACCCGATGCTGAAGTAGGCAACGTAATCGATGCATAACGCCAGCAAGGCAACCAGAGGCCAGGCAACAATACCCATCCAGGTGAAATGAGGCAGCCCTACAATGACCAGCGCCAGTGTTGCCGCCACCATCCCATTGATAATCAGACGCACCAGCCGCTCACCAAGGTACTGCGCAAAATGGTAGAAGACATAGCTGCATGGTCGTCCTAGCAGGTAAGCGAGTTGCCCCGAACGCACTTCCTGATCGATACTGCGAGTCAAGGCAGGCAAACTCATCGCGATCGTCTCAGAAGCGGCAAGGTACCATACCATATCGCTAATGCTAAATCCACTGAGCAGCTTCGCTCCTCGCGCTGAGAACGTGGTCTTCCACAACTGGCCGAGGATGAAGACTATCGCGATGAGGAACAGGGCGCGAAAGAGTACTTCCATCAGGTAGGCCAGGTTATTGGCGATGCTGACGCGCAAGACTGCGCCATATTTCTGTATGATAAGGCTCAGTTTGCGTGTCAAGATCTGGTCTTGGGCATTGATTGTTTCGCTCATACAGTTATTCCCCTTTCCTGGCAGTAGATGGTAGCGATGATCTCCTCCATGGGAGGATCGGAGATTGTCATGTCGAGAATGTGACAGGCCTGCATAATAGCGGCAAGGATCGGTTCCAGCGGAGTACGTGATGTGTTGATCTCCAGCTTAAGTCCGTGACCTTTGGCTTTGAGCACCCGGACAGCCTCGGCTACGTGTATCTCTTCATGAAGAGACGATGGTAACTGGATAGTTAACCGTTGCTCGCCGCTCTCGGCGTCTGTCTTCAAAAGTGCAGTCGCTGGCTCTTCCAGAAGCAAATCGACCGTTTTGCTCTTGAGGTAGTCTCGCTTGAGCTTCGCTACGGGTGCGTCGAGGATGATCTCGCCGTGGTTGATGACAATGGCACGGCGGCATACTTGCTCGATATCCCCAGCATCGTGTGAGGTCAGAAAGACGGTCACGCCTTCCTCGGCATTCAACTGGCCGATCAGGTCACGTATACGCTGCTTGGCAATTACATCCAGCCCGATGGTTGGCTCATCCAGGAAGATCACGGAAGGCTTGTGCAGTAAAGCAGCAGCCAGCTCACAGCGCATGCGCTCCCCCAGGCTTAGTTTGCGAGCAGGCGTTCGCATGTAATCCGCTATATCGAAGACATCCACCAGGAAGGCACGCCGCTTACGATACTCGAACATATCTAGTTCGTAGATGCGTGCCAGCAGGTCAAAGGTATCTTGCGGCGGCAGGTGATACCAGAGCTGCGACTTCTGTCCATAGACGCTGGCAATATGAAAGGATAGTTTGTGCCGCTGTTGCCAGGGCGTGAAGCCGAGTACGTGCGCCTTTCCCGCAGAGGGATAGAGGATGCCTGTCAGCATTTTGATAGTGGTGGATTTACCCGCGCCGTTTGGGCCAATGAAGGCAAGCACTTCCCCTGCTTCGAGCGTAAAGCTAATCGATTTGACTGCTTGCCGTTCGCGGTAGCGCGGCGCAATGAAGGAGCGCAAGCTGCCTGCCAGACCTGCTGAGCGTTCGCGGGTTCTGAATTTTTTTGATAATCCCTCGACCTCAATGATGGACATCTGTTTCCTCCTCTGCTGCTATTGAGACAAGCCTAAGAATAGTTATTTCGCCAAAAAGAAGGGGGCGCAGGTTTGTCGCCTGCGCCCCTGGTACACTTGAGTGTTCTAGTTAGTTGATCCTCAGGTAAGTCTTGTTCGTGTACATGCGGAGGACAGCGACGGTTTACTGGATGCTGCTGCAACTGCTGCAATCCAATACAGACGGGGAAGTGCACAGGTAAACATGGAAGGGCTATGTTTACGTTGCATGGTTGCTGTCCTTTTGCCTTTTCAAGGATATTGTGATTGGGCACAATATCAAATGCCTTTTCTAGATGATAACTGCTAATGTTGCGATTTGTCAAGGTTTTTGTGCTACTATTCATTAAATAGGAGGTAATACACATATGGATGACTATATGAAGTTCAACCAGGACCGCTGGAATGAACTGGTAGAAATTCATGCCAAATCGGAGTTCTACAACCTTGAGGACTTCAAAGCCAATAGAAAGCCGCTCCATGGTCCTGAACTTGAAGAGCTGGCAAATGATGCGCCTGGGAAATCGCTCCTGCATTTGCAATGTCACTTTGGGATGGATACGCTGGCCTGGGCACGGCTGGGTGCAAAAGTGACGGGCATCGATTTTTCGGAGAAGGCGATTGCCCAGGCTCAGACTTTGAGTAAAGAATTGGGGATCGATGCAAATTTTGTTTGCTCGAACGTCTATGATCTTCCGAAAGCGCTCTCCGGAGAGTTTGATATCGTCTTTACCTCATATGGTGTGCTAGGTTGGCTGCCAGACTTGCGGCGCTGGGGCAAGGTGATCGCGCATTTCCTTAAGCCAGGCGGGATTTTCTATATTGCGGAAGGGCACCCTTTCATATGGATCTTCGATGATAACACGCCGGATTTCAAGCTGGCTTACTCCTACTTTTCAACCGAGCCACTGAAGTTTGAGGCGCAAGGCTCTTATGCAGACCCGAACGCGAAGCTTGTGCATACAACTGAGTATGGGTGGAACCATACTTTAAGTGATATCGTGGATTCCCTGATTTCGGCTGGTTTGACAATTGAGTTCCTGCACGAGTTTCCCTTCTGTGCCTGGGCTTGTTTTCCAAATATGGAGGAAGGCGAGGATCGTATGTTCCGGTTTAGAGATCCCAAGATGAAGGATATGCTGCCCCTTACGTTCTCATTGAAGGCGAGAAAGTAACTCGAATCGTATAATACTATGCGGAAGCTGCTTTAGCAGCAAAAGATACGATATTTCTAGAGGAGTGAGTATTTATGACAATAGTACGTACCTCGAATGTTGATCTCAAGGTGAACGGCGATAATGCGTACGCCTTCGTGGCGCAACCTGATGATGATGTGAGGCATCCCGGTATAGTGCTGATCCAGGAATGGTGGGGCATTGAACCGCACATTCGTGACCTGGCGCAGAAACTTGCGGCTGAGGGTTTTGTAGTGGCTGTGCCCGACCTATATCATGGCAAGATTGCGACGGAACCTAATGAGGCCCAGAAAATGGTTATGATGATGCGGGGCAATGTTGATAAGACTGCCAAAGAGATCATTGGAGCGCTCGATACTCTTAAGGCGATGCCGAATGTAGAGCCGAAGAAGCTTGGTCTGATCGGATTTTGTGTTGGTGGTTTCATGACCTGGACCGTTGCATCGCGCTATTCTGATCTAGGCGCGGTTATTCCTTTCTATGGGTCAGGATACGATCCAACACCTGAAGAAGTGGCGAAGGTGAATGCGCCTGTGCTGGCTATTTACGGTAGTCGCGATCAAAGTACGCCAAAGGCACAAATTGAGAAGATCGAGCGCATGTACAAGGAGGCTGGCAAAGATATTACAGTGAAGGTGTATGATGCGGGACATGCATTTCTTAATCCAGATCATGGGGCGGGGAATGAGAAGGCAGCCGCTGAAGCGTGGCCTCTGGCGGTTCGTTTCTTGAAGGAGCATTTGAAGTAGGGAATCAATCAATGAATTACGCCATGTACCTGTTCACTAGTAATCAGGTATGTGGCGCAATTCATTGATTCAGAACGGCATTACGAAAGTTGGGTTGCCTGGAACATGGTGAAATCGGCATTGATGTTGTTCGCGAGGAACACCACTATGCCACAGTTGCCCGACGAGAGACTACTATCTGTCGCCATCACCATCCAGGAGGTTGGGGGAGTGTTACCGGTTTGCCAGACTTTGGCTGACAGAGTGCTTCCAGTAACACTGAAATCGATGGTATAGGATGTGCCTGCTTTGGCAGTAAAGGCAACACTCTTGAGCTTGGTGACCGTTCCGTTGACCTTCTTGAGAATGACAAGGTTTGTACCGGTGAGGTAGGCTTTATAGAAATTGTTGCCGCTCGTCCAACGCAGAGCCGCCCCCAGCGTGTTGGTTCCAAAACTGCTAATGGAGCCAGCCACTACCACTTCGGCATTGCTCGCTGTTGGTCCCAGGACTGCATTATAGGTAGTGCCACTGCTGCCACTACCAGTGATTTGCCCCATGTTGCTATTGATAGAAAAGTTGCTGAGACTGTTAGCATCGGCTCCCCAGGTTTGACCATCAGAGGCGGTTCCCCAGTGGGTCTGGCTGGGACGTTGGAAGGTATCTTGTGCCAGGGTAGTTCCTGGCGTAGAAGACGGTGTGACGGTCGGCGTCACAGTCGATGTAGGCGAGGGAGTTGGTGTTGGAGTAGATGTAGATGGAACTGAGAAGGCATAAAGATTTCCTCCTTTATTGCCTACATAAACAATACCATTTGAGATGGTTGCCCCTCCTTGGATAACTCCATTCGTTGTGTAGTTAAAGAGGATCCTTCCTGTTGCAGCATTTACTGCGAGAAAATGAGGTCCTTCGCCAACAAATACCACCCCTGCAACTGCACTGATGGGTTCAAAGACAGACCCATCATTAAAGCAATCTTGCCAAATGAAGGCACCGGTAGCAGGATTTAGCGCGCGTAGACTTCCCTGGCATTTCTTGCCAGCAATGGTTGTAGTGTAGCTCCCGACATACAGGGTTGAGCCATCCCAGGCAGATGAGGAGATACTATGGTTGCCCGTACTGATTGTTGTGCTCCATACAGGTCCAGCAGAAACATTGGTTCGATCAAGCGCATAGTATACCGCGTTTTTGTTTTCAACACCTACCATGTATCGCAGGTTACCACCAAATACTGCTGTAAAAAGCGTAGGAGTAGCACCAAAATCGCTGTCAACCCCATGCGCAGATGGCGGCACTTGCCAGGAGGCAACCAGCGAAAGATCCGATGCATTGAGTTCGATAAGCGCTTGAGCATAAGGTTCCGCACTCGAACATTTTCCATTGTTCCCTGTCACAATATATATTGTGCCTGCATTTTCATCAATTGCAGGTGAGCCCCAGACGCTATCGCCTATGCAACCCACAGGATCGGTGTAAAAAGTGTGCTCTATTGTTCCCGTCGCTGCGTCTAACTGCACTAATGCTCCTCGTATTAATGGACAATCATTCACGGAAGATAGGCCAACATAGATACTTCTGTTATACAGAGCAGGATTACTCCAGACAAAGCTACCAGTAGATGAAGTGAGCGAAGTTTCCCAAATGATTGCTCCAGTAGCAGCATTTAATGCGAACATGCTAGCAGTCTTTGAATTGGCATCCTGCCCACCTACAAAAACTACTGAGGTATCTGTTCCATTGATTGATACGTCTGCAATCGTTGCAGTGCTACCAACACCGAAGACTAGTGGAGGATTGCAATTCTTTGTTTGGCCGCCGATCGAAGCAGACCAAAGCTTCTTGCCGGTGAGATCTGTAGCATACTCGTTCCCATCCCAGGAGCCCCAATATACCTGTCCATCAGCTACAACTGGTTCCGAGGAGATATTACCGTTTGTAGGAAAGGTCCACTGGAGCTTCAGGTTAGAAGCAGTCGTTGGATTTATAGCAGTCTCACTGCTGTTATACCCCGTGCGCTCAAGGTTACCAAGCAATGTCGGCCAATCGCCGCTGCTAGCACGTGCGGATTGCTGATGCAAATTGATGACCGCTACCATTGCAATTAACATTGCCAACGCCACTATTACGCCAGCAAAAGATAACCAGTAGTGCCTTGTTCTTTGATACCCATTACTGACTCCGTATCCCATGACCTTACATGTCCTTTACGTTTTTTTAGATTGTACAAATCTTAGCTGAGGAGGCGCCGAACCTCTTCTATGTCATAATAGATCGCTTCCCGCACAATCTTGCCTTAAGGTAGCTATTACTGTTTTCTAGAGTTTAGTGATGTACATCAAATTATTCAAATTATTATCTCTTTCTATGTATTCTTTCTTAATCCTTGAGTTGTAAAACGGTTGAGTATAACAAAATAGAGTTGCAATTTGTCAACCTTCGCCTGCGAACCTTCATGGTTCCCAACCCTACCTTGACAACCCTAGTAATCACACTTGCTAAAGCAAGTATGCTATATTACAGTGGAATTGCATGGTAATTTAGAGTAAATTAAATAAGCAAATGGAATTTTGTATTGACAAAGATTAACCAGTAATATATATTTATCACCGAACTTTAACCTTCTCTCCATTAATGCATAACTACTTCCTGATACATAGACCTGGATGTTTGAGGGAAAGGCTCGAAGCAACGTATTTTAGCGAACCTGTAGTAAGTTACGTGAGTTCAAGCTCATATTTGAGTAGTGTCAGTTGCCAGATGAGCAATTGTATTTCATCCGAGAAAGGAAAGTTTCTATGCGTCTACTCATCAACCGGCGATTGTTCCTTGTAGCTGTCTTTTTTGGTTGCCTACTTGTTGTAGGAACAGGAGTAGCACTCGCTGCCTCCGCTTCCATTCGCAATTATGGACCGTTTCAGACTGCCAATGACCCTGATAGTGGAACCTGCGGCAACAACTGGGCGAATGACGATTTCCAGCGCACCTTTACGCTGAACACGGACAACCCATATGCAGTAACCGAGAATTTTGGTGGCACCTTTTTAACCGTAGCAGGCATCAGCCCAGGTGCATGTGAAAATGGCCCTAACAACGGTGACACGGTGGGAGCTAATGTCTCTGGCACGTTCCATGGATTCGAGAAGTTGACTATCATCGGTGGTACCTATAATCCAAGCGCTCAATGTACCCAGAGCACATGCAATACGACACAAGGGTTCGTCAATACAGTCTATGGTCCAGATGCCACATACAATGTGGATTCGTTCAAGTTTAACTACGCGAGCAGCCACAATGGCCGCAATGGTACCTGGCAAAACGCGGATGCTGCCAATGGCGGCAATGTAGGAGATATTACAGGAAATCCTTAACGCTCACGTCAGATTGTCGGTTTCTAGATTAGTAAGGAGTATTTTCAATGAAGTCACGTCTATTTTATGCCACCATGCTGGCTCTCCTGGTAGGACTGTTCACAGTGATTCCGGTAGCATTCGCCGCGGGGACCAACGACTACTGGGCCCCATTTGACTGTGCAAAGTGGGTTAATGGTGCGGGAACCAACGGTACCTACGGCCTTGTCACAACCTCCAACTCAACCTGTTCCGACGGTGGTCTCTATTTGAAGGCGGTCCCTGGCAACATCACCAATCCGAATCTATTTACGCACTCTCGTTTGACTTCAATCCCAACCAGACCGGAGGGAGTGGAGGATCACCTCGTATGGTGATCCAGTTCAGCGATGGCGGAGACGGTGAGCTACGCCCGGTTACATGGACAGCAAATACTTGGACCCACCTGGATGGAATGGTTGGGAACAACTGGGATAATAATGGTGGCAGTTGCGGATACGTTTACGGGACTACCTGGACAGCAGTGAAAGCTTGCCATTCAGGTGCAACCATTACCGCTATCTACGTTGTCAATGACTCTGGCTGGCTATATCCGAGTACCGGTGAGCAGGTCACTCTGGACAACATCACGGTGAATAACATTACCGCAACTGGCCCAAATAACAATACGCGCTGATTGGGAACAGCCAACGTAAGATAGCACATAGGATCTCCACAAGGAGTACCCTTTTCATGACACGATGCCTGACCTTGCTAGTCAACCTTTTGTGATGGAACCATAAAGTTATTGTATGCTTCATCGCAATGATAAAAAGATTGCCGCTCACTTTATAGGTAAGCGGCAATCTTTTTGCTCTTCATTATCTCATAGCACAGTCATGAGGAGAATTCAGAATAGCCTTACATCAACAAATTTGCAACTGAAATTGCCTGGTTGTTATTCATAGAGCCACTAATAGTGATGCCGACCCCATTCTCAAGCCAGAAGAGTGTTGTTGTACCGCTACCATCCGTTGAGATGGTTCCCGTTGTGCCACGTACTTGAATGGACTTTCCAGGATAGTCTGACTGCGAGAAGAACTTGCTTTGATCAATAGCGATATTCAGATTACCATTCACGTAGTCAAGCTCATAAATCTCGTGTCCTTTGGAACCAAGCAAGCTTACACCTTGTAATGTATAGCTCTTCACTGAACTTGGGATGCTTAACAGATGATAGCCTGCCTGCTGTTGCGCCTGATCGAGCGTGAGAGAAGTCGTGCTAGGGTTTGGAGACGTTGGCATAACCCTCGTACCCTTCGGAGGGATAAAGGAGAAAGTATTCTCTGGAAGCGTTGAATCCAATGTCAGTAGTGGGATATCAATTATCTCTTGTGCATTCTTTCCCGTATCTGTGTCCTTACCATTCAAAACAAGCTGAACAGGAAGTTGCGTTGCATTATCAATGTAAACTTCACCGCTATATTGCGACGCTGTATTGCCCGCACCTGATACAACATGCACATCGGTAACAGAGTGCCCATTGATGGTTGCGGAGGTAGAACCTAACGTCGCATCACTTTGGGTTAAGACAGCTAGTAGTTGGTTTAAAGGTGATAGACCTTGTCCGATATAGCCACCAGGGCCTGAGAGGGATCTTATCTGCCGAGCAGTAGGGGTGACCGACTGTGCAGGTACTGAACCTGTATATACAACCTTCTGGGTGGGCTTATAAAGCCATTCCTGTTGCCCATCGGTGACAGCAATTGTTCCGGTAGTAAAATTCGCCTGGGTGGACTGGAGGATAACCACGCGGTTTTTGGAAGGTGCCTGACTCCACACTTCAGACTTGATCAATTGATTCGACGATGGTTCAGCAACATTCCAGTTGAAAATACCATGTAGGGTCTTTGCAGAGGTGAGATTTTGCGCAACCTTTGCCAGCAATTTGTCTCCGGGCGTCAAGACTTTAGGAGTAGGGCCTCCACACGCAGAAAGTACCAGTAGAGTTACAAGGAAGAGAAACATAGCGAAAACCCGCCAGGCAGCGTTCGCCTTCAAACGAGCGATAATCATAGACTGCTCCTTCTTCATATAGAATTACATCATATGTGGATACTGTGTTCTAAGCCATGTCGCGAAGTATAGCATAGGATGTTAAAAATTTACAAGCAGACTGACAAATATCCTAATGGAGTGTCAGATGAGTGTCAGGCAGAAACGTTACACAGGATCATTTGTTGATTTCAGCGCACTGGGATGTTAAGAAGAACCTCGCCACGCAAATCAAAGCGAAAAAAGGCGAAAAGAAGAGTGTCCTCAACCTTCTCTCAACCTCCTCTCAACTTATTCTTTACTTCTTTCATTCATACTTATCAATGGGAAATGATATAGAGCCATTCTCTCCATCAAGGCTGTAAGGAAATCCCGATATGATGGAAGGGGTGAGTCAGCAGAAATCCAGCATCATTTATCAGGAGGTCTCGCTAGCCTGGGATGGCGAGTGGTTCATGTTCTATTCTCTACATTGAATATCTTTAAACATTTGAAAGTGAGGTTCTCTTAATGCGACGTTCTACACGTTTCTGGGTCACAATCGCATCTGCATTGACCTGCCTGTTGCTGTGCGCAGCATTTATTGGCAATGCCTTCGCATCTGGTGGAGGCTTCAAAGAGCATCCCCGCATCACCGTAACTCCACACCATATCTTCACCGATACCATAGGATGTGGCTCGGTCAGGATTTCAGGCACTGGCTTCCAGCCCTCAACCCAAAGCCATCCCAATGTTGCTGAGTTGGATGTCAGCGACTCAGAGGGTGCAGCCTACTTCCAGGATACAGGACTCACAGTTCACTGAGGTACCTATTGATGCGCTGGGTCGTTTCTCGGCAGTGAAGACTGTCTGCGAGTCATTATTCGATAGTTCCCGGTGACACATTCACAATCTGTGGATTCGACGAGGATCCCGGAGTTGACTCTAACTGCGTCAATGTGAGGGCCAGCTAACTCTGCTCAATCTGACAATTTGCTGGAGGGAAGCAGTACTCGCCTGTGAAGGGAAGTAGTTCCATTCCTCCAGCCAAACTCTTGTAGCCCATTTCGATGACGTTCTGCTAGCTGTTAGCAGATCTGTCTCTCAGAACGAGAACTCTCGTTCTGGCAAAACATTTATTCATTGTATTCTCTACACATAACTCGATTGTACATACGAAAGTGAGGTTTACTCATGCGATTTGTTACGGGCAAGCGCCTGGCAGTGTTCTCCACTCTGCTGGTTGCCCTGGTACTGTGCGTGGCCTTCGTTGGCAACGCCTTTGCGTCCACGATTCGGCCCCATATCTCGGTCAACCGCACCCATGCTGTCACCGACATGAACGGCTGTGCCACCTTCAAGTTCTCTGGCAGTGGCTTTACCGAATCGACGAACACTGTTACCAACTATGCTGATCTGACAGTCAATGATCCACCGTTCTTTGATCAAGATGCTACCTGGTTCGGGGTCCCCGGTCTTTACACCATCTCCGTACCCGTCACTAAGGAAGGTAAATTTAGTTACAATCTGCAAATCTGCGACCTTGGTGGAGTGACTGCTCCTGATCACTGGGTAGTTTCGTCGGTGGACGATTTTACGGGGTTACCAGGTAACTCGGTCACGCTTCTGGTAGACTGAGGGTCCCGCAAAGCGTAGGTTGTTCTCCTACAATGTAAAGATGTGCCGGTGAAAGGACAGTGCAAATTATCCTTTCACCGGCATCTTTTTTGACTTTCTCTTGTCTGATTTTCTGTTCTCAACAGGTCCCTGTGTATTCACGGTCATCTACGGCCCCCCCTTTCACTTTCCCAGGTTTCAGTTCCCGGTTACACGTTTTCATGGATCATGCAACCAAATGCTTGTGAACGACCTCACCACGCAAATTAACGTGAAAAGAGGTGGAAAAATGGATGCCCTCAACCGGCTCTCAACCGGCTCTCAACTTGTTCTTTACTTCTAACATCGATAATTATGAATGAGAGATTGTATATGGTCATCCTTCTCATGCAGCTCAGCAATGGTTGTAATGAAAGGAGATAGCTAGCAGAAATCGAACACTACTTCTCTAGATGAATCGCTAGCTTAAGGCACTCATTGGATGACATTCTCTCATTGAATATTTTTCAACTTTTGAAAGTGAGGCTTCTCATGCGACATTCAACACGTTTCTGGATCATTATTGCATCAGCATTAACCTGTCTGTTGCTGTGTGCAGCATTTATCGGCAATGCCTTCGCATCTGGCGGTCCCAAAGTCCACCCTCGTATCACGGTTACACCCCACCAGATCTTTACAGATATCAACGGTTGTGGCTCAGTGCGCGTCTCAGGTACCGGCTATTCACCTACCACTCAAACCGCACCAAACGAAGCTATGCTGGAATTGAGCGATTCGGAAGGCAATGCTTACTTCCAGAATGGCATCATTTTTCCTAACACTCTCTTTGTTCCTGTGGATGCGAAAGGGCGCTTTTCAGCCGTCGTAACCATTTGTGATCCCTTGATAGTGCCTGGCGATACGTTTACCATTTGTACGACTGATGCTGATACAGGTATAGATGGCAATTGTGTCAATGTAAGGGCCAGCTAATAACTCGAGCTTAATAGGAAAGTGAGGTTTACTCATGCGATTTGTTACTGGCAAGCGCCTCGCAGTGTTTTCCACCCTGCTGGTCGCCCTGGTACTGTGCGTCGCCTTCGTGAGCAACGCCTTTGCGTCCACGATTCAGCCACACATCTCGGTCAACCGCACCCATGCCGTCACTGATGCGAACGGCTGTGCTACCTTTAGGTTCTCCGGCAGCGGCTTCACCGAGTCCACCAACACCGTTACCAATGCTGCACTCCTAAGAGTCGACGATCCCCCGTTCTTTGATGAAGATGCCTACTTTGCGAATTCAGGAAGTAACTCTACCTATGTAATCGTCAACAAGGAAGGCAAATTCACTGCAACCCTGGTGATCTGTGACTCCGGAGGAGGAGATGGTGGAGGAGTTACAGGGTTAACTGCCGCCGCTCCTGATACTGTCACCGCTCCTGATCACTGGGTGGTTTCATCGGTGGATGCTTTTACTGGTTTACCGGGCAACTCGGTCACTCTGCTGGTAGACTAAAGCCGTCAGGGAGCGTAAAGCGTTCTCAGTCCCGATAGAAGAAATGCGGATGCAGCAATAGTGAGTGTTGCTGCATCCGCATTTCTTTGTAAAGTTGATCCCGACAAATACTTTCCCTTCAGTACTCTCCAATAAGGTTGCCGAATGCGCGCAACAACTTTCACGTTGCCCAGTTATACAAAACACATCAACTTTAAATTTCACACAAGAAAATCATAATAGAATAATTTGACAAACGTTGAGACAGGTGCTACACTTCAGCATTGGAACAGCAATGATGGGCTATACAGTTCAGTGCAAGCTATTCATGTTGCTGATAACAGAAGATGTGCCACAGTTCGTACTTTTGAGAGAGATATCACGTTTATCGACGCAAGAACGTGCTTCTCTGTATTGATCCTAGTTAGGATTGCATAAGCGTACAAAACACTGTTAACATCAGGAAGCTGCATAATAGGTGACTCTAGGGCTGTCCCTCTAGTGATAAAACACAAAACAATTCGTGAACTTTTCCTCGTGCTGTTTACGAAGGAATTCGCCTCAGGCAACTTGACTCAAGCTTCTGTGTATAGTTGTCTCTGCTGCTGTGTTTGTGTTTATCCCATGCTGTGTTTAGTAATCTCGTAGGTTGGTTTTGTAGAGTGGCCTTTACACTTTTCTGCATTTGCAAATCTCCATATTTCATTCGAAAGTGAGGTTATCGCATGCGACTCTCAAGACGTATTCCATTGACTCTCGGCTCGATCATGGCCTGCCTCTTGCTCTGCGTGGCATTTACCGGACAGGCGTTGGCGTTCAAAGAACATCCACGCATCTCAGCTACCCCTCATCACATTTACACGGACGCCAATGGTTGTGGATCGGTAAGAGTCTCCGGTACTGGATTCCAACCCTCAACGCAAAGCCATCCCAACTTTGCTGAGTTGGATGTGAGCGACTCGGAAGGCGGAGCTTACTTCCAGGATACCGGTACCTCATTCACCGAAGTTCCTGTCGAGGCTAATGGTCAGTTCTCGGCTGTGAAAACCGTCTGCGAGGCGACCGTGGTCCCGGGCGACACCTTTACAATTTGTGGCTTCGACGAGAATCCAGGAGTAGATTCCAACTGTGTCAATGTCAGAGCTTCCTGATTCGGTTCAGGTAATGTAAGCTCTCATCTTTGTGAGAAGAATGTGCAGCGCCAAAGATAAAGAGCGTGTCATTCATTACTATCAGCTTCACTAGCGTTGAAAGCGAGGTTCTCAAACATGCATCTTTCTACACGTATTCGCATCGCTGGAGTAGCAATGCTAGCCTGCTTGCTGCTTTGCCTGGCGCTCGTTGGCACAGCCTTTGCGGCAACAGTTAATCCTCACATCTCGGTTAATCGCACCCACGCCATCACGAATGGCAATGGTTGCGCCACCTTCAAGTTTTCCGGTAGCGGCTTCACCGAGTCCACCAACACCGTTACCAACTATGCTGATCTCACTAAGTCAACGATCCGCCTTTCTTTGATCAGGACGCTACCTTTGGTAACGGGAACACTACGATTTTCATTCCCGTTACCAGGGAAGGCAAATTCAGCGCGAGTGAGATGATCTGTGACCCGTTCGTGACTGCCCCTGATCACTGGGTAGTTTCGTCAGTAGATGACTTTACAGGTCTACCGGGTAACTCGGTCACGCTTCTGGTAGATTAATCTCTTCAGGTGAAGTGAAAACTGCTATCCCTTGTGATAAGGAGATACCAGTGGGAACCTATAGAGGTAGGTCGCTCACTGGTATCTTCTTGGTAGGAAGCTTCCTATTTGTTTAGAATAAGGAATTGCCATTGTTCAGAATGACATTCACGCAGTTACTGGCAGAGTTGAGCACTGCGATATCAGGGCTTTTATCACCATTGAAATCGCCTACGACCACAGAGGTAGGATCTGTGCCCGCGCTATAATTGACCATTGCCGAGAAGGTACCGTCCCCATTCCCCATCAGCACACTCACATCATCGTTGGTGCTACTGGCCGTCACCAGGTCGAGTTTGCCATCTTCGTTGAAGTCGCCTACTGCTATCGAGTCAGGAGATGCATCGACGGAAGAAGTGAGTGGTGCCGAGAAGGTGCCATCCTCGTTCCCTGGCAAGATACTTACCTGGTTAGCAGATTTATTTGCCACAGCGAGGTCGAGCTTGCCGTCTCCGTTGAAGTCGCCTACTGCTATCGAGACGGGATCGGTCCCTGCCGGGGATTGGATGGCTGGTTGGAAGGTGCCATCTCCTTTGCCCAGCAAAACGCTGACCTGGGCCGTCGCTTCGTTCACCACAGCAAGGTCAAGCTTCCCATCTCCGTTGAAATCACCTACTGCTATCGAGATGGGATCGGTCCCCGCGGGATAGAGCACTCCTGGTTGGAACGTACCATCGCCTTTACCCAACAAGATACTCACTTCATTCGAGGCAGCACTGGCAACAGCGAGGTCGAGCTTCCCATCTCCGTTGAAGTCACCTACCGCCATAGCATTGGGGGCAGCCGACAGGCCGGTGCTAGACTCTCCTCCCGATTGGAAGCCTGCTTTACCGGTGCCCAGCAACACACTTACGTCATTATTGGTATTATTGGCCGTCACAATATCGGGTTTGCCATCGCTATTGAAATCACCTAACGTACGGCTGCCGGAGAAGTAGTGCTGCCTGTACCATAGAGAGCGCTTGGCAGAAGGCTGCTGCCATTGCTTAGCAGGACACTCACACTATTGGTTGTGTCTGCCGCTACCAGATCAGATCCACTTCCAACGAGGTCACCAACCGCTAAAGCGACGGGATTGGTATTCAGATTAGTGGTCGTGTTCTGGCTCGCCTGGAAGGTGCCGTCTCCATTGCCCAGGAGCATACTTACATTGTTGCTTCCATTATTGGCCGCAACGAGGTCAGATTGCCTATCTCCATTGAAGTCACCCACCGCTACAGAAACGGGAGTCGCGCCGGTATTGTAATTCACGGCTGCCGAGAAAGTCCCATCTCCATTTCCTAGCAGCACACTCAGATTGTTACTTCCATTATTGGCCGCTACAATGTCGAGCTTCCCATCTCCGTTGAAATCGCTTACTACTACCGCAGGTAGGACTGGAGCCAACAGCTATGCCGGTCGGGGATTGGAAGGTGCCATCGCCTTTACCCAGCAACACGCTCACACTATCGCCCGTCAGATTGGCCGTCACCACGTCAAGTTTGCCATCCCCATTGAAGTCGCCTACCGCTACAGCCCGTGAACCGGCACCAGCAGTGAAGCTGCTCGGAGATTTGAAACTGCCATTCCCGTTGCCCAACAAAATGCTGACCTGGTTATTTAAGTAGTTCGTTACAGCGAGATCAAGCTTCCCATCTCCATTGAAATCACCGGTTGCTATTCCAACCGGATCCTTACCTGCGGCATACTGCGCGTTCGACTGGAAGGTCCCATCTCCGTTGCCTAGCAGGATACTCACCTTATTCTTCGAGGGGAGAGTTACCGCGATATCGAGTTTTCCATCTCCGTTAAAGTCTCCCACTATAACGTTACCACTGCCAGCACCTACCGCATATGACACGCTCGGCTGGAACGTGCCATCACCATTACCTAATAGCACATTCACATTGCTGCTAGTCTTATTAGCCACTACCAGGTCGAGTTTGCCGTCCTTGTTGAAATCACCCACTGCTATAGCTCCAGGAGAGCTATTCTGGCCGGTACTGGTGAGCAAGCTTTGCTGAAAAGTGCCATCTCCGTTTCCCAGCATCACGCCCACAGTGAGGTTTGTGCTTGCCGTCACCACATCGGGTTTTCCATCTCCGTTGAAATCACCTACTACAGCGGCAACAGGAGACGCATTCACATTTGTACTGTAACTCACTGCCGGCTGGAATGTACCTAGCGCCACGCCGTTTTTATTAAGCAGCACGCTGATACTGTTGCTGGTATTGTTCACCACAGCTAGATCAGGTTTGTTATCCCCATTGAAATCGCCCACCGTCACAGCGACAGGACCAGAGCCAACGCTATAGCTACCGCGTGAAGGGAATGTGCCATCTCCCTTACCAAACAATACATTAGTCGTAGTGGCTCCGCTGTTTGTTATGGCGAGGTCGAGATTACCATCACCATTGAAGTCGCTGACTGCCACCGAATCGGGCGCGCTTCCTACAAGATAGGTGACCATTGACTGGAACGTGCCATCGCCTTTCCCCAGCAGCACCCCCACATTATTACTGCTACTTCCGCTATTTGTCACAGCGAGGTCGAGCTTCCCATCTCCATTGAAGTCACCCAGGGCAAGTGAAACAGGCGTAGCGCCAACCGTGGAGTCCTTCTTGGACTGGAAGGTACCATTTCCTTTACCCAGCAGTACACTGACGGACTTGCTACCCTGGTTCGCTACGACGAGATCGAGTTTCCCATCTCCATTGAGGTCACCTACTGCAACGAAGGCTGGAGTGGTGTCAGTGGTGTAGTTTACCTTTGCCTTAAAAGTTCCGTTGCCCTGGTTCAGCAGGATGCTGACCGCTTTGCTTCCACCATCCGTTACAGCGAGATCCAGTTTCCCATCTCCATTGAAATCGCCAACCGCAACCGAAGTAGGATTTTTACTGACACTGTAGTTGACTGCAGTCTGGAATGTTCCATCGCCATTGCCCAGTAGCACACTTACATTACCGCCCCCGTTATTTGCGACAACAAGATCGAGTTTCCCGTCACCGTTCAAATCCGCGGCTTTTACCGAGATCGGAGAAGTACCGGTATTGTAGTTTACCGCTGTTTGGAACGTGCCATCACCATTGCCCAACAGCACACTTACATTGTTGCCTGCTTTGTTAGCGACAGCAAGATCAAGTTTCCCATCTCCGTTAAAATCGCCTGCCGCGATAGAGACCGGACCATTCAAACCATTGATAGTCGTCTTATGGACAAATTTAACAACTTTGGGTGGAGTTTTCTTTTTGCTGATATGACCGACGGCGTGCACATTGTGTGAAACGCTCACAAAATGGGCCATCAACGCCAGAAGTGGAACGAGTACAAGTAGAGCGAGACACAACCCCTTGATCCAGCGAGCAGACAACGTTTGCATAGGACTTCGTCTCCTTCCTTCTCACGAAAAGAAGGCATATTTCCATATTTGAATATCGGATACGTGTGGGATTCCTAACAGAATATCTATCTGCATCTTAGTGGTGGTTACCGTGATTGTCTATAGAAAAGCGGTTGTGGTTTAGGGGAAATGGTTATGGTTTCTTAACTCAAAGGCACCCGCAAGGAATGCCTCACCATAATCCGAAACGGCCCCGCTTGGCCTTCGTCTCATGGTAGGGGCATTCCTTGCGGGTGCCCTGTCTGCCTTCAATGACACATTGTTCTACAATTATGCAGACTAGTGTGCCGGTTCCTTTTCCACGCCTGCTAGTTGAAGCACAGCAGGTGCTCCTGCCGCGAGTTCGGAGGCAATTCTGCCCTCGGCATCGATAAGCATCGCCATTGGTGTGCCCCCCGCACCGAACTGCTTCCCGGCGCTCATGCCCTGGTCGAGCAGCACAGGCGCTTGCAGGCCCATAGCCTTGTTGTCCTCCACACTGTCGGTCGATACAACGAGTAGCTTCGGCGCATCCTTAGGAGGTCTGGCCTCCCAGGCTTTGAGATCCTCCAGCATACGCTGGCAAAAGCCGCAGCTAGGTCGCCAGAAGAGTACAAGGGTCTTACTACCCTTGAAATCTGCTAGACTCACTTGCTTACCGCTCAAATCAGGCAAGCTGAACTGTGGGGCAGGTTCACCAATCTTGGGACCAACAGGCGCTTGTGGTCGTGATGCTCCTCCTCCATTGCCCTGGGCGGCTATTGGCAGTGAACGAAGTACGGGCAGACCTGCGGCTCCTGCGACCAGGCTACGAATAGCATCAGCCCCCTGCGCAACAGGACTGCCAATTGTACCATCTGGTTGCACGAGTACAGCACTGGGCGTGCCATAAGCCTGATAGGACTGAGACACTTCACGATCTTTTTGTAAAAGGACCTGAGTGATGCCGTGCTCGCTAGATTTTGCAAGGTTAGCTTCAGGCGTACCACGACTTATGACCGCCAGGTTCAGTTTACGACTGTAGTCACGCTGCCAACGACCAACTTCGGGCAGGAGAGCGGTGCAAGGCCCACAACCGGGATCTGAGAAGAGCAAGAGCACCGGTTTGTCACTGGCACGCAACGCTTCTAACGTGAGCGTTTCTCCACGCAGGCCAGCTAACCCAAAGGTGGGGGCCTGCGTGCCAACAGGCAAGCCAGCATTTCCCAGGTTTGAACCTGCTGCAGTATTCGAAGGTAACGTGAGACCAGCCTCAGCAAGTCGCTCTTCCATCGCTTCCAGCCGTAAAAGCAGTCGTCCATGTTGACGCAGAGACTGCAAGAGTACCCAGCCTTCCAGCACCAGCAACGCGAGCAAGATCACTCCACCTACCAGTTCAATCCGCTGAGCAATAGTTAGCGCTCCCCACCAGACGAGGGGACTGAGCTGCACTGTACTTAACCCGAATCCGACGACTACAGCCGCTATAGCAGCCAGCACCAGGTTACGAATCAAAGTGGACTTGCCCGCGGGAGCCGAGTACAGTTGGCCAAAACAGTGGCAATCAGGCTGCCGACCACGAGCAAGGTTATAGCTAATGCCACCAACAAATAGCAACAGCAAGACTAGTGCTCCAAGTGCTCCCCACCACGCAACGACCGGTATGAGCAGCGCTATTGCCACAACGAGTTCCGCCAGGGGCAGCAAGATACCAAAGGGTGCGGCTAGCGCATTCGGCAAGCCAAAGTCGCGCATAGCTTGCTGTGAACCGGGTAGATCGGCCAGCTTAGCCAGACCTGCCACGAGGAAGACTAGCGCCAATAGCAGTCGTGCTAGAAGTAGTACAAGTGCCATCAATAATTCTCCTTCTAAATGAAAGCATACGCACTACAAAAAACTGTTCACTCTACAGATCCTAAAACTGACAAGCTATCATATAAGACAATTTGAGTGGAATACTATTTCTCCGAAGAGGAGGATACAAGCTGAATACTGTAGCAAGTCTAGCATAAAAATAGAGCTATTTCAAGCAATCTCCTTTAGTAACCATTGTTGCTGAATGGTACGGCCCAGAAACAAGAAAACGATATTATCGTGAAGACACATTCGTTATGTACACAAAGTACGTACAAATTACGTCCTACTACATGCCGATCAATTCAGCTTTCTCAATAATTTTTCTCGCATTTCGTATAAGCGCAACATCAACCATTGTTCCCTCATATGCAACTGCGCCAAGTCCTTTTGCCTGTGCCTCTTTGTAGATTGCATCCAGCCTACGCGCCCGCTCCACCTCTTCCTGGGTAGGTGAAAAGACCGAGTTGGCAATATCGATCTGACTGGGATGAATAGCCCATTTGCCGCTAAAACCGAGGGTATGCGTACGCACACACTCCCTACGAAAACTATCAAGATTTTTGAAGTCAATAAACGGTCCATCGATTGCATCAATGCCAGCGGCACGCGCAGCGATTACAATCTTATTCCGAACATAGTGCCAGACATCACCAGGATAAAGATTCGGATTGTCTCCAATAGCTCTGGTATCCACTCCCTGTGAAGCGGCATAATCAAACGGGCCAAAGATGATTGCCTCTAAGCGCGGAGTGGAACGTGCTATTTCCTCAACCGTCAGCACCGCCTCGACTTCTTCAATCAGTACCTCAAGACCGATGCGCCGTGGTCGTTTCAACCGTTTCTCTATTTGCGTCAGCAGTACATCAACCCACCACACATCCTTTGCCGATTTCACTTTAGGAATGAAGAGAATGTCAAGATACTCACCAGCTTCCTCAACAACCGAGATAATGTCCTGGTAAGCATACTCCGTCTCAAGGTCATTGATGCGTACAGCTCGCGTTTTCTTTCCCCAGTTGAGGGTTTTCAGCGCGTTGATCGCTTTTGCTCTGGCCGCTACTTTTTCATTAGGCGCAACCGAGTCTTCCAGGTCAAGAAACACAAGATCAGCACTGCTAGCCGCAGCTTTTGCTATCATATGTTCATTGCTAGCAGGCGTCGATAGTTCAGATCGTCTCAAACGCATAATTCCCTCCTTGCTATACTACCTTCCCTTCGCGGGCCTTCGTCATTTTCTCATCCCACGCACGCTGCCACGCTTCATCAAACGCTTTTGTCGGAACCATCACACGCCGTTTGAACGAGAGTACGTTTTCACCACGCTGGTTGTATGCGATGGTCTCCACCGTAACAATACCCCGGTCGGGTTTGGTAGTGGAAAGTTTCTTGTCCAGTACCTTCGTTTCAGCATAAATCGTGTCACCATGGAAGGTAGGCGCAAGATGTTTGACGTTCTCAAATTCGAGGTTTGCAATCGCTTTGCCGCTCACATCCGGTACACTCATACCAAGCGCTATGCTGAAGATCAGCGGGCCCACCACAAGACGTTGTCTATGCTGGGTTGTCTCACTGTAGAAGGCATCGATATGCAGCGGATTGTGGTTCATCGTAAGCATGCTGAAAAGCGTATCGTCATATTCGGTAATGGTACGTCCAGGCCAGTGCTTGTAAATAGCCCCGACTTCAAATTCTTCAAAGCAACGACCAAACTGCATATGTACCTCCTATTCCTTATATCTCTCCAACAATTGTCGAGCAATCACCAATCGCTGAATCTCGCTGGTACCCTCACCTACCAGCATAAAAGGGGCATCGCGGTAGTAGCGTTCAACGTTAAAATCTTTGGTATAGCCAAAGCCGCCGTGAATGCGCAAAGCTTCCAGGGTAACCTCCTGGCACATCTCGGTAGCGAAAAGTTTCGCCATGCCAGCTTCGAGATCGCAGCGTTCGCCTCGATCTTTTTTCTGCGCCGCCTGTTGAAGCAAGAGGCGAGCCGCTTCAATCTTGGTCGCCATGTCTGCCAGTTTGATCTGAATTGCCTGATGCTGGGCAATCGGTTTACCAAAGGTTTGACGCTGTTGAGCATACTTAATAGCATCGTTGAAGGCAGCTTGTGCTACACCTACGGCGCGTGCAGCGACATTGATGCGGCCCAGTTCCAGCCCATTCATAGCTTGCTTGAAGCCTTCGCCCTCGCTACCTCCGAGCAAATTAGCGACGGGAACATGCACATCGTCAAAAACCAGTTCGGCAGTCTCCACACCCTTGTAGCCAAGTTTCTCAAAGGTACGGCTGACATTCAAGCCAGATGTATCCTTTTCGACGAGAAAGAGGCTCATACCGCGATGCGGGGGATGAACGTTCGTATCCGTGCGAGCCAGAACGGCAAAGATGCTGCCATGCATGCCATTGGTAACCCAGAGTTTGGAGCCATTGAGCACATATGCATCACCATTCCGTACAGCGGTCATCGTAATAGCCTGCACATCACTTCCTGCATTTGCTTCAGAGAGGCAAAGTCCCCCTCGCTTATCTCCTTCTGCCATCACCGGAAGGAAGCGCTGGCGCTGATCTTCTGTCCCATAACTTGAAATAATATAGGCTACCATGAGATGGGTGTTCACAATTCCCGATAGGCTCATCCAACCACGCGAAAGCTCTTCAATGATCTGTACATACGTGAGGAAGTCGAGGCCAAGGCCTCCATAAATTTCGGGGATGGTTGCGCTGAAGATTCCAAGTTCCTTGAGCTTGTCGATCAGGACAACCGGGTACGTGTCGTTTTTTTCGAGATCATGGGCAATTGGGATCACTTCGCGATCTACGAATTGTCGAACTTCGCTGATTATCTCTTGCCTCTCGGGATCAAGCATGCATTAGCCCTCTTTTCTACGTAAGCGTCTATCAGCGTGCTGCAGGAGGAACGATTTGAAAGCGCGAGCTGTAGCGGAGAGATGTTTCTCCTTCAAGTGAACCAGGCGCCATTGGCGAACAATGGGAAAACCCTCGACATCAAGGATGACAAGACGATTCGTTTCCAGTTCCATGTCAAGCGCCACACGCGAGATGAGCGCAATGCCAAGGCTGGCTGCGACACCTTGTTTAATAGCGCTGTTGTTACCCATCTGCATACTGATCTGTAAAGGGACTCCTGCCTCCTGCAAGGCTGCTTCCAGAGCCGCACGTGTGCCAGAACCCGGCTCACGCAGCAAAAAATGCTCTCGCCCAAGCTCTTCGATGGGTGCCTTTACCCTACCGGCTAAGCGGTGTGTTGGCGCAGCAACCAGCACCAGTTCATTAAAGACAAGTGGCTCGATCTCTACAGGAACCTCGACAGGAATTGCTCCCATAACGGCCATATCGACACGATTGTTGATAAGTGCATCGACGAGTAAACCCCAATTCATCACATCCAACGATATCTCAACCTGAGGATAGATCCGGTGAAACGTTCCAAGCAAACCCGGTATGACATACGTTCCTACCGTTGTATCAGCTCCCACACTCAAGCTGCCATAGTGGGGACTGCGCAGCGACTCTATCATTCCCAATGTCTCATCGATCACCGAAAAAATTTTCTGGCTATAAATATAGAGTTCTTCGCCTGCTTTGGTGAGGTGCGTTTTGCGACCGATCTGGTCAAACAGCTTGATGCCGAGGTTTTTTTCCAGGTCACGGATTTGCGCGGAAACAGCCGGTTGACTAAAATGCAGTTCTTCAGCAGCGCGGACAAAGCTACAGTGTTTGGCAACGACCTGGAATGTGGCGAGTTGGTGCAGATTGAGCGTACGCATGAGTGTCAAAGCCCCCTAAGATATAGCCCTCATGTATAGTACTATGATAGCCCAAACTGTCAACTGCTTTCCTATTTTGAAATAGTTTGATATAGTTGGTGCGATCATTCTAGAGGAGAGACGTCTGGCATAATGTCCGAAAAGCAATTACCTGATGAACAAACCAATCATTCCGAAGCTCCGCTGCCAAAGAAACCCAGATCGAAACGAAAGGCTTCTTCCACTCGCAAGGCCAGATCCTCCAATAAAAATCATCCGGCACTTTCCCGCGCTACCAATGGCAATAGCACGTCAAGCTCCATTCAGACAATAGACAAAGAGAAAGAGTGGCAAGTACTCCAGACAACTCCCAAAAATACCTCTAAACGATCCAACCATAAGAGAGCTACTCCCTCTACTCCTGAAAAACGACCGAAACATGATTTGAAACAGGAAGAAACACAAGTTCCGGTCGATCCAGTAGCTGACCAAGATGAAGTTAAAGATGCGACATTTGTAGATACTTTTTTGGAGTTGGATGCCTTTCTGCTTGAGGATGATCGAGTTGAAGCTTCGTTCTCTGATTCCGCATTAGCCGCCTCTTTTAGTAGCATCGATCTTGATGCTTTTCTGCTTGAGGACAATGCAGAAGTTATCTCTCCTTTCGACGCTGTCATTGCTCAAGATGATTGGGCCGATGCAGGCGACCATAAAGATCCTTCCTTGCCTCCTCCGACTTCTGCTCCTACAGACACGGATAGCCATTCGATTAGCAATTTGGATGAAGACGCAGCAGCGGCGGATGCCCTTTCGATTGTCAATGTTGAGGACGAACAATCATTAGAACCGCTATTGATTGCATCCTCTTCCGCAAACGAAGATGTTGATACACCTCAAGCTGCTTTGATCGATGAGGACAGTGATATTGCAATCCGCGAACAGGATGTACTGCCGCAGATTATAGATACGCCCCTTCCTCCCTCTCTTGAAGAAGACCAAATTCACGAGATTCCTTATAATGTGAAGGAGTGGTATCCAGAAGGGGAACCATTACCAAAGATTCTCGATACACCTCTTCCAGCGTATAGCTATAAGCACTGGTATGAGAGTAGACGTTGGAAGGTGTCACGTACAGTATTGGCCTTGTGTCTACTGGTATTGTCTGGCATCAGCTCGATCCTACTCTGGCGCAATGTTACTGATACCCATCTGTATGTGTATACACTTGATCCGAGCAGCGGAGACGTGGTGATACAACAGGATATTGGCGGTGGTTACCAGGGCAAGACTACGATTACCGATCCTGTTCAGGCTGGATCAACACTTGTCTTTGGCGTGCGTACTGCTCAAACATCCACCTCCGTAAACCAGAAGATCCTGACATTGACGGGCCGAGAGACTTCGTGGCATGTAGATAATCAGTTCACGGCACCCCTTACCTCTGGCACATTGAGCACCACAACTGATGGACACCTGGTCGTTGAATATGCAAACGGTTTACAGCTAATGAGTTCCAATGGTCATATACTTTGGAGCCTACAAGGCGACCAACCTACCCTTGGATCGCACGCCTTTCAGCCCGTATCTAACCACGAGATGCTGTATACCGTGAAAAGTGCCGGGTCAGGAGAGGTAGCCGCATTCGCTCTGGCAAACGGAGCGATGCGCTGGATGAAGAAGCTGAACGATACGTTCAACTATAGTCCGCCATTGTTGTTGAACGCAGGCATCCTCTATATCGCGGGAGACTCTAACCTCTTTGCCATCAACGCTGTTGATGGAAGCTTGCTCTGGCAGAAACAGTGGGCAGCACGCAGCTTATTCGTACTGAATAATGGACAATCCAGCTTGCTCTTGGCAGCGGGAGCACAGGGGCTGGCAGCATTCGATGCTGCTAGTGGTGGGATTACCTGGTCCTTTCAAGGGCAGCCAGCGAACAAGCAGCAGGCAGGGCAGGCACAAGGCACTGCCCCTACAGATACGCCTGCACAGTTCTATCAAGCAGGCATCGACAGCGGGAACAAGATGATCTATGCGACTGGCATCGTATGGGATACCCTGCAGGTACGAGAACAGCTTTGGCTTTATGCAGTAGATGCTACAACAGGAACATTACGCTGGTCAGAACCGATTGGTTCAGACGTTACAAGCGCTGATGCAGGGCGCGTCTTCACTCCGCTTGTTGATCCAGATTACGGGATCGTTACACTTGAGCAGGCACAGGATAATGGAGATTATAGCCTTAGCGCCTTCGACACCGGTACGGGCGCGAGTCGTTGGAACGTGCATTTCGATGGGGAGATAGCGGCAGCGCCAATGCTACTGCGAGCCTCTAGCCAGGCATTACTTCATCTCAAGCTCCCTCGTGGGAAAAAGCACCTTAATGCCGCATTGGCAAACATACCAGACACGGTTTTGATCCTGCCAGTTACCCAATCTAATATCTTAACAGCGCTCCATAGTTGGTCACATGAACGTATCCTGCTGATGATACTCATCGCGCTGTGTCTGCTCGGTTTATTGTTCCTGTGGATGTTCCCACTTCATATATGGATACTCAGACAGCAAGATCATTTACACAATATACGCCACACCATAGAACACTCGCTGCTTTATCCGCTGAAACTGGTCTTGCGGTTCTGGCGCTATTCGCATCGCTTATTCGCGCTGGTCATCCTTCTCTTATTCGTTGGAGGAGGAGTGCTGGAATACGTACACCTTAATCAGCTTGAAAACGGTTTGTATGCGTTTGCGGGATCGACAGGTAATACCCAGTGGCAGCGCATCAATACTTCTTCCACACAGACGATGCTAGCAGATACACAGGGTAGCATAGAGAATTTCACGGTGGGAGATCAATCGCACCAGCTTTCACTGCTGGATCGCAATGGCGCAGTTCAATGGACTACCTTTTCCAGTGAAGGAATCTTCGCGGTTCCCCCAGTATCAACTTCACCAGGTACTATACTGGTAGCTTTAAGTGGACCTACGATGCTGCATTACCAGTTCGCTCCCGATGATCCTGCTTATCCCCATCTTGAGGAACACATACTGAACCTGTACTTGCTCAATTACGAGACAGGGAAGATTCTCTGGCAAAGTAATGTCGTCAGCCCCGACTCACAACAAGATGCCGTCGTGCTCGGAGCAGATACCAGGTTTATTTATATCGCCAGCAGAGAAAGAAATGCTGGACCGCATGGCCCGGAATTTACTATACAACTTATTGCGGTCAATTCAAGCACCGGAAACATCGAGTGGCGCATTTTCGATCCCAGCGAGGCAATCAATGCGCCGACTGATTACGGGAGTCTGCTCTTGCAGGGCCGTATGATCTTCTGGCAAACCGCGGGAACTATTTATTCTATAGATAGCACGCTTGGTCAGATTCAGTGGCGTCGCTCAATTCTAGAGGATGACCCAAACGCTCTACCTGCAGAAGAGCCTCATATGGCAGAGGCAGCAGGAGTTTTACTTGTGGAACGAAGTAGTATCTATCGTGTGCTGAATGCTGCTTCTGGTAATGAACTCTCGGGCATTCCTAATCCTGATAGCGGTACAGTAGAATCGCTGGCAGGAGTTACCGCCGTTGGCAACATTTTCCTTATCTACGGTGATTCAACCGTCGAGGCAATAAATGCCACTACCCAACAAATCATTTGGAAACAAGACCAATTCGATGCAATTGAGGGAGTCAAAGTTTCAGATGATAAGAAGACGGTGTATGTTGTGCAACTGAACAGCATTGACCAAAGTACACCTACACCGATACAAGCAATAACTGCTTTAGAACTAAAAACAGGCTCCGTACGTTGGACATTCCAGCCTCCCAATCAGGCGAGCTTCATCAATCCTCAATCCGACGGTTTCCAGTATCACAACGATACTCTATTTGCTACTATCTGCATGCCTGATCCGCAAAGCCCTTGCGCTCGTGAACGCCTCTATGCGATCAATGCAGCTACAGGTAATGCCCTGTGGAAGTTTGAGGCGAAGAGCATTTTCGATCTACACGTGAGTTCCAATGGTCAGGCAGTCTTCCTCCAGACTCGCAGCACAGAGTGGATAAATTTGATTGGACGTTTCAGAAGCTAAGTTCTCCCTTGCACTTTCTTCGCCCTGCGTTGTACGATTCCACAATAACAAGTTTTCTACGTGTAACGAACCGATCTCCTCTATTCTTAAGGATGTAGAATTACCGATGGCACAACTGTTCCGTGGGCGAGGTCAGCAAAACGAGAAACGAGGAGAGACGCAGGTACTCCCCGAGACGACTTGGACTGACGATGTTACTATGCCCTCAGGCGTACCTGCTGAGAACAGCGTTGTAATTACTATTTCTCGCCAGTTTGGGAGCGGAGGTGCTGAAATCGGCCGCCTTGTGTCACAGGTGACAGGATTGCAATACGTTGACTACGAAATCATAGATGAGGTTGCCAGAAGATTGGGCGTGGATGTTCAACAGGTAGGTCGTCAGGATGAACACACGGCAGGGTCGGTGGGACACATCCTTAAGGCTATCCAGTCGAGTCACCTGTTTACGGTAAACTACAATACGTTGTTTAGTCCAGCGCAAGTACCCACGCAATCAAATGAATTAGCGTATTTTCGCCTAACCCAGAGAGTGGTACTGGAAATGGCCACAGAAGGCAACGTAGTCATTGTCGGTTGAGGCTCACAGTTCTTGCTGCACAGTTCCCCGCGTACGCTGCATATTTATATCTTTGCGCCACTTCCCTATCGTATTGAAAATGTGATGAAACACTTCCAGCTAGATCACACGGCAGCAACGATGTTGATCGAACAGCGTGACTACCAGCATAACGCCTACTTACGCCGCTATTATGGCTCAGATGGTCATCAGCCAGGCCTCTATCACCTGCTCATTAACACCAGCCTCTTCCCATATGAGCTGGCGGCACATTTCATCGAACAAGCGCTTCCAGTAGTAAAAGAAATAGGCGCGTAGACTTGCAGTGACAGTCGGCGTTTATGTATACTACAGTTAGGGCGCTGGCGTCCCTGACCCCAGTCCACCAACAATGGCGTTGGCAGACAAGGGTCAGATGATGGCCAGCCGAACCGAGGCTATTAAGACCCAACCGTCAAGTAGTGTTTGACGATCTCTCCCATACCCGCGTCGATTGACGTATCTCCACATGTCCAGGGAATATCGAGTGTTGTTGGAGTGAAGGAAGTCGCATCCTGAATGAGATGCAGCGGCGTAAATGACCACGCCGTCCAGCTTGCATGGCGCGATGCCATATAGTTGAGGAAATTAGTTACCGCCGAATCTGCCTGGTCATGAGGAACATTTCTACATTGAATCGGTGTGAAAGAATTTGGCAGAAATGCCCACTCTCCATAATAGATGGGATAGTGATTGAGGATTGGCCCCCATTTGGCATCTTGCTGATTAGAAGGAAGGCCAATCGTGCTATAGATATGAAGAGAATAGACGATATTCGAGTCCTTGACGGTATCATTGCCTATCGTAGACCAACCACCATCGGGACCTCCTATCTTTGAGCCAGGTTCGACAACGATGATTTGTTTCGCTCCAACCGAACGCACTGCATCGACAAGGTCCTGGAAACCAACTATCTTTGTTCCACCTATCGTTCCACCTCCATGCAGCCAGGTCTGCCAATCAGCAGCTTGCGGCTCGTTAAAAACATCGAACATCACCATAGGATTATCTTTAAAGTGGGCGGCAATCGCTTTCCAGAAGGTGATGTCCTCAGTTTTTGGCACACCACTTCCAGGTCCATAAGGTGAACCACTTTTGGCGTTATCGTGCAGGTCGATCACTACATACAGCCCAGCAGCGTTTGCCTCCTTTATGATGGGATCAACGACATTCATATAGGTTGCCGGATCTTTAGCATAGAGCCAATTGGAGAGAGGTAAGCGCAGAGCGTTCATTTTCCAGTCCTGGGCCATGACCTGGAAGGTTTTGCTGTTTAAGACGGTGGTCGGGCTTTTACCCGCTTTGCCCCACGAATTAGCAAAAATTAACGAACTCTCTATCTGAGCGCCATGCAGTACAAATGGATGACCCGATGCATCGATAAGTTGGGTGCCCTGTACATAAGGCATTTTACCCGGTTGAAAGGTTGTGGTTGTGGGGGTTGCGGTACCGGCTCCTTTTTGCTGCTGATTAGACAGTATCAACTGTCCTACTGCAAAGCCGCCAAGCACAACCAGTACGGCTAAAACAACAAAGATGAGAATGGTAAGTGTTCTTTGCATATATCTGCTACCTTCTAGGTGGACAATATCCTTTCAAGTGGTGGTTCTGGAGTTGGAGATTTTTCCCGGTCGAGCATCTCCGAGAGAATTCCGGCTACAGAGGTGCCCCATGCATCCCAGTTCAAGCGGTTATCAAAGGCGGCTCGGCTAGATTTCACCAGTTCGGCATAACGCGCATCGTCTTGATAGACCTCCGCAATGACTTTGGCGTACTCATCGCCGCGAGCGCTTATAGGAAGCATGAAGCCATTTTCGCCTTCATGAATGATCTCTGGAACGCCTCCGGTATCGGTGGTGATGATCGGCAAGCCGAAGGCGTTGGCCTCACTGAATACAATAGGTGTACAGTCGCCTCGGGTCGGTAACAGCAGAAAATCAGACTTCACAAAGAGCTTGTTTAACTCTTCGCGCTGCCTTTCGTCGTTTTTGTCCAGGAAGGGTATGACGGTCATCCGTTTGTGGGCAAATTCCTTCGGGGGAGTACATCCACATACGATCAGTTCGGCCTCAATACCCATCTTCTCCAAATTCAATAAGGTTTCGAAGGCGATATCCCCGCCTTTCCTTTGCCAGTTGACGGCCATGAAAAGTAATATACACCGCCCCGATTTTTGCTTTTGCAGCACTCCCTCTTTAGCAGGAGGAGTCTCAAAATTTGCGCCATAGGGAATAACATGCACTTTGCGCGGATCCGCGTCATAGAATTCAATGGCTGAACGAGCAGCCCATTCTGAAGAGTAGATCAGCAGGCTTGCTTTCTTGATAGCGAGAGCTTCTGTCGTATTTGTTTCGTAAATTGATCGCTTAAGTAGATTGGTATATTGAGGATAATAATTATGTAGTACGGCAAATGTGGCATCTTCTATTAAGACTATGGGAATATCTGTCTTGAGAAAGGATATTTCCGCGGCGCCGGCGACGGTGACGATTACGTCGAATGAACGCCCGGCAAGTCTTTGGGCGGCAATCTTCGCATATTTCTTTGCCAGGAGGAAGCTGTGATTGTAGGCAAAGCTCTTCTTGAAGAGGAAGAGGGTGCATTTATTGATGATTTTCCCAAGTGTTTTTTCGCGCACCTTCATCGGGCCGATGTAGGTTATTTCTCCACAGTGCTTTTGCATGGCCTGGGCAAGGTGATAGATAGTCCCTGACCATGAGCGCCTATTCAGTGGATCAAACGAGGTCAAAAAGGCTATTTTTATGGGCTTCTTTTCTTCATTCACGATGTGACCTCCTATTTTTGAACCTGCTCATAGATTGTGTCGAGCGTTCGGAGCGCTATTTTGGCATCATAACGGTCAAGTATGAGTTGGCGAGCATTGCTTGCGAGTCGATGGGCAAGTTCTTTATCCTCAAGAACTTTCGCGCAGGCGCAGGCGAATGCTTCAGGTGTATCGGCTATCAGCAGGTGCTCGTCATTACATACATCTAAACCTTCGCATCCTATGGTTGTTGAAATTACTGGGACGCCCATTGCCATAGCCTCTAAAATCTTGACGCGCACACCGCCTCCTGAAAGAAGGGGCACGGCTAATGCGCTGGCATGTGTCCAGAAGGGCACGGCATCGGCCACGTAGCCATGCAGCTTGACCCCCTCATATTGTTCGGCTACTACCTGTAATGTATGCGGCGGTCGCGCACCTACGATATCGTAAGTGACGCCTGGACAGATGGCTCGTAGTTGCTCGTATCCTTCACGCAGCCACCACGTCACACCTTCATTGTTAGGAAACCAGAACATAGTGCCAATGGTAAGAAGCCGGTCAGGTTGGGGATCGCGGGCTTCCCAGATGGGTGTGAAGGCTTCGGCATCAACTGTGATTGGCACCACCTCTATTGGTACGGATGTACCCGCTACAGTTTGCAGTGCCTGCTTATCCTGTTCGCTGACGGCCAGTACAACCTGGGCACGTCGGCAGGCGTTGCCCTCGATTTTGCGAATGACGCGTGCCTCTCTTCCAAAGAACCAGTGTTTTACCGGATTACTTGCCCCCTTGTGCAGGCGTTCAAAGACTTGCCAGACAGCATTATGCTCATCGAGGATAACTGTTCCCGACCAGTCTGAGGGCACGAAGCGCATCATATTCAGTTGATCGACGTGTAATACGTCGATACGTTCTTCTTGTAGCAGTCGACGCACCACTTGGTGCATAGCCGCCCGGTCATCGCGACGCAACATAAACGATGTGCCTGTGACGAGGCTTTCTAATAGAAAGCGTACATCGCTGACTTTGGAGCGTTTGAGAGGAACCGTGGACACGCGTTTGCATATTTCGCGCAATTTTTCTGCATCCTGAGCTTCTTTGTCGCTGCGCACGTAGGTGCAGTAGATTACATCGTGCTGCGCAGCAAGGTGGCGCAGCACTTGTAGTGTTTTCACTTTTGGACCTGCGTCTGGTGGGTAAACCAGGACTTGTGTTAGGACTAATATTCGCATAATATTTCTTCTACAACGCTCTAAATGCCAGAGATTTTGGTGCTTCTGGTGTCGAACTTGCTGCATGCCTGGCGATTGCTTGTTGGTAAACGTTAACCAGGCGATTGGTTACCGTGTGCCAGTCGTGATGTTGCTCTACATAGTTGCGTCCGCATTGGCTTAGAGTTGAGTGGAGTTCAGCATTATCAAGCAGGCTTAGTGTGGCGTCAGCGAACTCTTGTGCAGATTGGGCAAGCAGCAGATCGCGACCAGGCTGGGCACCCAGAGCAGCGGCAGCTTGTGCTGCAACGATGACCGGAGTACCCATTGCCATGGACTCTAGTACTTTGTTTTGAATACCTACGCTGTAGACCATTGGACTGAGCATGACTTCGGCACGTGCGAGATAGGGACGCATATCGTTTACGTAGCCAGTTACTTCAACGCGAGGATCATTAGCGAGTTGTTGAATTGTTTTCGGTGGTTTGCTGCCGACGATGGTAAGAGTTGCTTCGGGACGATGCCGCCAGATCAAAGGCATAATTTGCTGGTGCAGATAGAGAGCCGTGGCTACATTAGCATGATAGCTCATTTTCCCCGAGAAAACGAGGTTAAAGCGGCGTCTTTCCAGTTGCATCGGCCGGAAGTATTCCAGGTTAACGCCGTTGGGCAATACATGCATATCCACGCCTGGCTCTTCGTCGCTGCGCAGGATGTCTTTGGTCTGGATGCGGTAAAGCTCGATCAAGGCCTGACGATCACGCTCGGATGTGACGACAATATGCCGGATTAGGCTCAGCATACGGGCTTCATAACGCCGCGTACGTTGATGTTCCAGTAAAGCCGTAGCACGCACGGGTAGATTTGGACCTGAGATGATCGTCTGTTTCCAGAGCAGACTGATGCAATCGACAGCGTCCCATACTACCGGTTGGGTACGTACGATCTGCTCCATCGAGGCAATGCCGCGCAGGTGTTCGATATGCACAACATCAAAGCCGCGCTTCACGCACAGGTCTTGCACTGCCTGCGCAAAACGCAGCGAGCGGACAAACGCCACCTGTAAAGGGGTAGAACTGAAGAGTGCCAAACCTGTGCGCAGCATGGATTGCCGCCTCAATTCCTGCACTACCACTACTTCATATCCCTGGCCTCGCAGCGCCTCGACATCCGCCAGTTCCTGCTCCGAAGCACATTGCGTTACAACGGTGACATCATGCTCTCGCGAGAGCTGCGTTAGAAATCCATAACCACGCACACGGATACGCGAAGGCGGATATGGTGTCACAAACAGGATACGCATACGGTTCTCCTCGCACTAGAGATAACCTAGAGCTTCAAGCTTCAAACGTACGCTTTCCTCTTCTTCCTCTGAGTAGCCATAATCCTCACTGGCAACATCTTCGTGCTTACGCTCATCGGTGTAAGAGGCCTCGGATTGCTGCAAGTATGATTCTTCAAAGAGTCCTGTGAGAGGTTTGCCGTCCATATCTGAAGGGATAGGCATGCCAAGCGTGTACATTACGGTAGGAGCAACGTCGATAATGCCTGCACCCTCAAGGGTTGCATTGCGCCGAATGTGTGGGCCTTGGGCGAGAATGATGCCATCCATACGGTGCACGCCACTTAGCTTTGAGATGACATCCAATGGGACTTCGCTGACGAGATCTTCGATGCCAGTTCCACCTTTGTAGCAGTCCTGCGTGACGAGAATGAGGTCGGGGGCCGTCTCCAGGCGCTCTCCATGATAGAGTTCTTCGCGGCGATACGCTTCCAGCACGATGAGCTCGCCTGTCTTTGGATCGCGAAGATTGCGTACTTCTTCCAGGATGCGTGTGCGAATTGCTTCATACTCTTCGCCCGGCTGTACACAGCCTTCTGGCTGCCTCCCGGCTACGTTTATCATGATCCCTTCAACGGGAGGATACATGGGGAAGCGATAGGCTTTTGTATTTTTCCAGTCGATGGCATCAAGATTCATCATCGTCTGCGAATCCAGATTGGTCGCTATCTTCTTCAGGCTTTGTGGCAGGCTGCGATAGACTTTTTCGAGGTAGGGGAAACGGCGAATCTTCGTGCGGTAGAAATGCTTGAAGGCATCTTTGACGCCGCCCTTCTTACTTGCGCTGGCGCTCGGCTTGAGCAGGTTAAGCGTTCGCAACAAATAATTGGTGTTGAAGTAGTATTTGGGATGGGACCCACCGCCGTGATCCGACATGACGATAACGGTTGTATCATCGTCGATGGCCTCTAAAAACTTGCCTACGCAGGCATCAGCAGCCTGATATACTTCGAGGATGAGATCGCCATAGCGTTTGGCATCTTCCGCATTATAAGCAGGATGATCGGGGTCGATATACTTCCACCAATCGTGATGTGCCCGGTCGGTAGCACCCACTACCATGATGAAAAGGCCATAGTCATCCTTGCGCATCTCTTCAATCGATACATCGGTACATACATGCATGAGCCGGTTCATCTCTTTCAGCAAAACATGACCCGTGGCCGACTTGAAGAAGGCTGCATCTCCGACGAGAGGAGGAATTGTTTTACCCAGTTCTGGCGGATAAGTAAACGATTTGCCGGTATCCGGTGTTGGATAGCCAGAGATCATGAAGCCATTCACCTTCCAGGCAGGGTAGGTAACCGGTACTGTTACGACTCCAACCTTCTGGCCCGCTGCACCTACGAGATCCCAGATGGTTTTACCGGCAAAGGCGTTGGAATCAACGATTGTATCGGCAAAGCAGCTATAACGGCGGTTATCATAGTCACGAAAATCATAGACGCCGTGTTTGCCAGGGTTATAACCTGTCGCAAATGTTGTCCAGGCCGCGGGCGAAATTGGTGGATAGACAGACCTCAATTTACCGTACACGCCATTTTGGATGATCTGCTTCAAGTATGGCAGTTTATTCTCTTCAACCCAACGCTCTAGCAGTTCAGGGGTAGCGCCGTCAAGTCCAAGAATTAAGACTTTTGTTCCCATAAATTATCTCCCTATTTTCCCTTATGCGAAGCTGATCTATCAGCATATTTCGATGTATCAATGCAAGACACATAGAAAACCAGGCGATTGCAAGGATCGCCTTTACATTTCATATGACCGCAAGTATAACAGGGGCTGGTTCTGAAAAGGCAAACGATTGGTTAAGATCGAGTTAAGAAATGTTCACCACTGTACTGGTTTCTTAACCGTTTCTCTCTTGCAGACCTTTTGTTGGTCAGGTACACTAGCAGCCAGGATAAAGGGCAAGATTGCTCTTACCAGTCTATTCGACAAATTTTTACATCAGATAAAGGGACAGTAGTGCGTATTTTATTACTCAACAATCTTTATCCACCTTATGTTGATGGAGGGGGAACGGAAATTCTGGCGGGAGATGTCGCAGGAGGATTGGAACGTCTGGGGCATGAGGTTCTGGTACTTACTAGCTCATTTGGGCTTGCTCAAGCAGAATCGACTGGACGCACCTGGCGCACTCTCTATCTTGCTCCACCTGCGCATTTTGATCGGCAGCGCCCTGTATGGCGGCAGCTTGATCAACCATATAACTACTACCGGCGTTATCATTGTCCTACCAATGCAGATGAGTTGCGTCGCATTGTAGCAGCAACGAAACCCGATGTACTCTATATCTGGGAAATAGCCGGTCTGGGCGTTAACTCGCTGCTCAAGGTTCTACCAGACCTGAAAGTTCCGATTGTCTTCCATCTAGGAAGTTATCTGCTGCTCTATGCTCGTTCGCCAGAGACAGAACAATCCCATCTACACACTCGCTGGCTCAAACGCTGGTTGATCGGCAATTTGCCTGCACCGACCTGGACTTCCCTGATTGCGGTCAGCGCTACAGTCAAACAGGAGTATGTGCGGGCGGGCTTCGATCCAGAGCGTATTGAGGTGATTTACAATGGTATTGATCCCCGCTTTTTAACGTTACCACCCGGTGAGAAGAGTGCAGATAAGGACTGCATCCAATTACTCTTTGTCGGCCGTCTACGTGACGAAAAAGGCATCCTTATCATTCTGAAAGCGCTCGATCTCCTGCTGAACGAACCCAATCATCAAGATAGCATAGAATCGCGCCTGCACCTCAATATCTTCGGTACTGGCGATAAGACGTACATTAACGAGCTACAGACATTCCTGCAGGAAAAACATCTAACGAAGGCTGTAACATTTCATGGAAAAGTCCCGCAAGATGAACTCATCCGGCACTACGATAATTCAGATATCATGCTTGTACCTTCGCTCTGGCAGGAACCATTTGGGCTGGTAATTGCGGAGGCTATGGCGAGAGGATTGCCGGTGATTGCTTCAAATGTGGGTGGCCCCGCGGAAATCCTTACCCATGAGGTGAACGGTCTGCTTATCGAACCTGGAGATGAACGAGCGTTGGCAACAGCAATTACGCAGCTGATAGAGCAGCCAGAGAAAAGAGCACGCCTCGCTCAAGCAGCCTGCATAACAGTCCAGGAACGCTTCACGATTGAGCAGAATGCCAAACGGGTTGAGCAACATTTGCTGCGAACAATACAGACTTATTCCTCGTAAGCATCCTACTGCACCTTAAGGAGAAGCATCCTTAAGAATATCAGAGTGCTTCTCCTTCTCATCAATCTGCTAAATGCTCAACCAGGCTTTTCTCGTCCCTAATGACCTTAACTGAGTTGGCGCCGAACCTCTTCCATATCATAGTAGATGGCTTCGCGTACGATTTTGCCTTCATGTCGCACGACTACAGTGACTCCACGAATAGAAAAGGGACGATTAGAGGCGGGTAATCCTGGGAAATCACCGGTATGCGTACCTGTGGCCGTCCATTCGACCATAACCTGGGCATCGTGGGCAACACGGTTCGTGACATTTATCTTCAAGTCGGGAATTGCCGCCATTCCAACACCTTTACGCGCCATAATCGCTGCTTTACCAACGAAGGGGGCGCTATGCATACTATCTTCAACTACGGCATTTTCCGCATAGTCTTGATGTAACGCACCCGTATTTCCCTGACTCTGGTGAGCAAGATGCTGATCGTGCAACCGGAGATTTTGTGTTGGCTCCGTCTCTGAGTTCAAATGTGGAGCTGATTTTACAGCGGTCGATGGTTTTGCGGCGGCCGAGGAGACCAGACCAGCGCCAGCGGCAGAAATACCCAGCGCGGTAAGGACCTTCATAAATTTACGTCGCGCCATCCTTCCGGCGCGGACATCGTCAACCATCTCAGGGACTGACTTCGTATATTGTTCTTCTTGCATGCTTCCTGCCTTTCAAAAAGTATTGTCGACAAACTAATAACGCTCAACATGTGCGCATGTTGATTATGTCAAGCGGCTATACTGAAATACCCAACTATCACTAGCCGCTCTCAGCACTCTGCTTTCTGCATGAATGTCAGGTTATACCAACGTATTTTCAAATTATTACATATGTCTATGTATAAATCTTTAATACTTCAGTTGAAGGTAGGTTAAGTATGACAAAGTGTGGTTGTAAACCCTCAACCTATACATCTTGATTATCAATAGTGATACCTCTGTTACAACTCTTGCCTCTATTCGTCTTCTTCTTATGAAAGCTATGGGGGAAGATATTTCATTATGCCGTGCTCCTTGCTGCTTTCAACAAATTTTGAAAGAAGGATGTGTATTGTAGATGTTAAACGTAAGAAACAGCCTCAGGAAAAGGAGCTTGACCCGTCGGCGTACTATTATTTCATTTGGTAGCATTTTCATAGTAGCGCTCGTGATTGCGACCACATTCTCTGCTTCTGCTCAGAGCAATACTAGTACGACCTCCCAGGCAGGAGGAGGTTTTAGCTTTACGGCCGCAGGCGATTACGGGCAAACGAACTACACTACGGCAAACTTGAAGTATATCGCACATTCGGGAGCAAGTTTTAACCTGGCACTTGGTGATTATAGCTATGACACTAGTGTCAGTGCGGCTGCCTGGAGCACCTACGCGAAAAGTCTCCTTCCTACTAATTTCCCCTTCGAGATTCTTCCTGGCGGACACGATACCGGTGATGCCGGGGAAAACAGTGGCAATGAAATTAAAGCCTATGCTGCCGCGCTCCCTAACCACATGGGAAACATCACAGGTACCTATGGCATACAATACGCTTTTGATTATCCAGCAACCGGCCCTCTGGCACGCTTTATCCTGGTTTCGACTGGTAATGTACTGAGTGGCTACAATTACAGTAAGGGAAGTGCTGGATACAACTGGGTGTCACAAGAGATCGATAGTGCGCGGGCAGCGAATATTCACTGGGTAATTGTGGCGATGCATCAATACTGTTTCGTCATCGATAGCACATCCTGTTCAAGCCAGGACCTACTGGATCTGCTGCTTTCGAAGCATGTCGATTTGATTTTGCAAGCGCAGAAACACACATACCAGGCAAGTAAGCAGTTAGCGCTCAATGGGACGACCTGTAAAACACTATCTGATACCCACTACAACTCCAACTGTGTCGTCAATTCAACCACGAGCATGACCAGAGGTGCGGGTTCAGTCATCGTTGTGACGGGCACAGGAGGAACCGTACCACAACTTGCCATTAACACTCACGATCCTAAAATCGGCTATTTCCGTGCCTGGGCGGGAGCTAATATCAATGAGACCTGGGGTGTTTCTCAATTTACGGTCTCAGCGACCCAAATAAGCATGCGCTTCGTCAACGTTTCGGGAAGCTTTAGCGACGGCTTTTCTATAAACGGATAATACCTCGTATCTGAAGGGTGAATAGAGCTACAGTTCCATTCACCCTTCAAATAAAAGCTTGTATCTTCCTCCCACGACTCATTCAGTCAAGCACCCTTATAATACTCTCGAGGAACTGGTTAAGAAACCAGCACATATTTATGTATCTTTATAACCCTATCTTAACCATTGGCATCTGTTTTCTTGACTCGTACCCTCTATACTCATACTCATGACTATGTTGCAAAGTTCAAACTTTTAAATAGCCAAATATTGGCATACATGAAATCCTTCACGAAGCTCGATCAGGGGGAAGAGGCAGTCTAGGAGGATAAACGAGACGTTTTGATAAATCTGGAGAAGGAGTCCTTGAGGAAGATGTCAACAATGCTCAACAACAACAGGGAAAGAAGCTTACCCCTTTCTTACCGTGTTTACTTACTTGTCGCGGTTTTTCTGATATCGCTTATGGTTGCAGGCACGTTTTTTGCTCTCGCCAATACTAGTAAAAAGGTGAAAGCCGACAGCAGCAGCTTTACCTTTACTACCACCGGTGATTACGGAGAAGGGACCGGTACTCCTGCCGTCTTAAAAGCAATTGGATCATCAGGTGTAAACTTTAACATGGCCACAGGAGATCTTAACTACGACTACCCCACCGTCACAGCTCAGCAGTGGGTCACGTATGCGCAACAGAATCTGGGAAGTAATTCCCCTCCTTTTGAGTTTATCGCAGGTGACCATGATTATGGCAAAGCACCCAGCTATGGCAAGGGTGATCTTTCTGCCTTAGAGACGTTGCTACCATGGCAGACAAGTCTTGGCACCATCTCAGGTCCCGCCTACGGAGAAGAATACTCTTTTGATTTTCCGGCAAGCAAACCGCTGGCTCGTTTCATCATGGTTTCGCCGGGAATATTCCCTACCAGTAAGTACAACTATAGTGCGAACCAGACCGACTACAACTGGGTCAAAAACCAGATCATAGCTGCCAAAAAAAATGGCGAATGGGTAATTGTGGGAATGGCTGAGGGCTGCCTCTTTATTGGTAGCCCCTCTGATCAAGGAGTATGTCAGGACAGTGATTTAACCAATTTGCTTCTTAATCAGAATGTTGACCTGGTTCTGCAAGCTCATCTCCATTACTATGCTAGAAGTAATCCGATAGCCCTTAACAGCAACTGCTCAAGCATTCCTTCTGATGGTCACTACGTAGCAGCCTGCGTTGGTAATCCAACCGACAACTATACTCAAGGAAAGGGAACAGTGTTTGTTAACGACGGTACAGGGGGCAAATCCCTTATTACTATCAATGACGGCACAGCAGGCACTACCAAGGACCCCAGGACAGGTTACTTCCGAACATGGATGGGCACCAATACCCCGAACAAGGCCTACGGCTACTCTAAATATACAATCTCTGCAAGCCAGATCAGCATGCAATTTGTTCCCGCCACAGGAGGTAGTGGGGCCTATACCGATAGCTTTACGATCAGCAATGGCAATGCAACGCCCACACCAACTCCCACTTCGACTAACACGCCTACACCGACTCCTACGTCTACTTCGACTTCGACGCCCACTCCCACTTCTACTCCTGGAACCACAATTGCTCAGGATACTTTCCAGCGCACACAGGATCAGTCGGAGTGGGGTCAGGCCTCTGACGGTATTAATACCTGGGGAGCTGATGCCAACAACCTCCCCAACTTTTCCATCGCCAGTGATACAGGACAAGTCACCGGCAGCGGATCCAGCGCGACTACCTACACGGGTGTGCTGGGAGAAAGCGCAACAGATGCTGAAGTAGTGACGAGCGGCTCTCTCAGCAGCTTCGGCACCAATACATTAGGAGCAGTGCTGCGTTGGACAAACAACAACAATTTCTATAAAGCCTATATTACTGGCACCAACCTGGTCATCTCTAAGAAATTCGGCGGGGTGATCACCAAAATGAAGAGCGTTTCCTTCACAGCCACGGCGGGCACCTCCTACACCATCGATTTCAGTGTAGTAGGTACGACTCTCACAGCAACTGCCTGGCCATCATCGGATAATTCGAAATCCGTGACGGTCACTACGACAGATAGCAGTCTCACGTCTGGCCAGTGTGGTGTGCTGGTCTACCTTACAAACGGAACCATCGCAGATTTCAGTTCGTTCCTGGCTACTTCGCATTAGTAGTCTAAGCTTTACTCATAATTCGAGACTTGGCAAGGAAATCTTTTAGACTTCCTTGCCACATTAGCTAACCATATATTTCACATTCCAAATAAACTGCGTCAGAGCATTTTGTACACAAGAAGGATAGGTAAGATGACAACACAATTCAAGACCGGGAGACAGGATACCTTTCCCTCGCGTCGTATGATTGTTCTCGGTATTGCTTTGCTTGTTGTACTCGGAGTCGGGAGCACACTATTTACCGTCGCTTACTTCGGCAAGGCAACAACAGGTCAAACACAATCTGGTCACAGCGGGGAAGCGCCAGTCGCGACCCACACCACTGTCGCTAAAAAACCAACACCTACCGCTCAACCAGACCCTGGTTTCACCTTCACGGCTGCTGGCGATTATGGGCAAACCAACTATACCACGGCAAACCTGAAGTACATTGCACATTCGGGGGTGAAATTTGATCTAGCGCTTGGTGATTTCAGCTATAACCCTGCTGTCAATGCTGCCGCCTGGAGCGCCTATGCCAAAACTTATCTTCCCGCTAATTTTCCCTTCGAGATCCTTCCTGGGGGACACGATACCAGTGATGCCGGAGAAAACACCGGCAATGACAGTAGCATTTACGCGGCAAATTTCCCTGATCACATCGGCAAGATCACAGGCACCTATGGCATACAATATGCCTTTGACTACCCGGTGAGTAATCCATTGGCACGCTTCATCCTGGTTTCGCCCAGTAATGTAGTGAGTGGTTACGATTACGGGAAGGGAAGTGCTGATTACAACTGGGTATCACACGAGATCGATAGTGCACGAGCCGCTAAAATCCATTGGGTGATTGTAGCGATGCATCAATATTGCTTTGTCATAGACAGTACCTCCTGTGCAAGCCAGGATTTGCTCGACCTGCTGCTTACCAAACATGTTGATCTGATTTTGCAAGCACAGAAACATAATTATCAGGCAAGTAAGCAGTTAGCGCTCAATCCCAACTGCACAAGTTTACCTATTACCAGCTACAATCCGCATTGTGTCGTCAATAGCAGCACCCATCTGACCAGAGGTGTGGGTTCTGTAATCGTCGTGACGGGGACAGGGGGAACAACCCCACAATTAGCCATTAACACCTCTGATCCCAAGATCGGCTACTTCCGTGCCTGGGCAGGAGCCAATATCAATCAAACCTGGGGTCTTTCTCAATTTACGATCTCGGCGACCCAAATAAGCATGCACTACATCAACGTCTCAGGCTCCTTCACAGATAGCTTTAACATCCAGGGGTAAATGCGCAAGCATACCTACTACCACTTACAATGCCAACTGTGTCGTTAATGCAGGCTCAAGTATGAAGAAAGGGGCAGGCTCAACCATCGTCACGACCGGGACAGGGGGCGAATCCCTGGTTAATCTTGACACCAGTGATCCCAAGATAAACTACTTCCGAAAGTGGATGGGATCTAATCTCAACCCAACATATGGTGTCTCTAGATTTACGATTTCTGCGACCAAATTGAGTATGCAGTTTGTTCCTGTTTCAGGCTCATTTACGGATAGCTTCTCGATAAGTAGTCACGGCTCAGGTCCTTCTCCAAGTCCAACAGTAGTTCCTGCCCCCTCACCGACGGGTGCGCTTTCCAGCTTCAGTATTGAAGCGTGGTTGGAAGCCTTACCGCGTTCCAAGCAAATTGGATAATAACCATCAAAAAGCTGATAAGGGATAGCATACATTTCGATTGTTCATCCCTTACCAGCTTTTTATGTAATTTCTGAAGAGTTAAACTAGACTTCCAGTAATTTCTTGAGCTTACGCCGCGCTAAACCACCACCATTTGCATCATCTGCGGTGAGTGGTGTTTGTTCCATTTGCTTACTTTCTACAAACAACTCATCGAGCGCACGTCCGTCGAATGTATAAGGAAATGGTAATCCCATGCCGCGTAGTATGGTTGGAACGAGATCATATATTTCGGCGCTTGGAGCTTTAAAGCCACGCTTGATACCATTCCCGTACGCATAAAGTACACCATCTTTTTGATGCGTGCCACGCACAACGTTCGGCGCGTCCCACAATTGCTTGTTACCAAGGGTCACACGGAACGTAATGCCTTCCGTTGGCAAGAGTATGAGGTGTGGCTCACGTGGGGCGTATGATCCTTCTCCATATACCTCGGTTGTGTAGATAGCGCTAATCAGTGGATTACCAGTCTTGGGATCGACCTGGCGCTTGAGGTCTTCAATCAGTTCATTTTGAGCTTCAGCACTCAGCTCATTACTCAAAAAGATATCGGCATATCCTCCTCCGAAGCCAGAATGGGAAGGGACGCAGGCCAGTGTGCGCTCCCAATCAATCATGTCCAACGCTGAGTAATGATGATCACCGCTAGAAGCTATTTTCAAAATACCGGCTCGGCCAAGCGCTTTTTTTGTCTTGCGGGCCAGGGACAGTAATCCAGCTCGCTCCACAATGCGTTTGAGATTGGCAGTGCTACGAACGTTGTTTGCCTGATAGCTAGCATTGGGCGTAAGCAGGCCTTTACCATACAAATACTCATTGATATCAAAGAGGCGAGGTGCGCCCTGAAAGCCGTGGTCGGAAACGACAAAGAGATTATCTTCGGGGCCAAGTTGTTCCATAATCTGCCCAAGACCACGATCCAACAGACGGAAATATTCGGTCGCGCGCTTATCAAGGGCACTGATTTGCGTCCAGAGTGGATGCTGTAGGCGATCGGGACCGACAAAGGCAACATAACAGAAATCCCAGGGTTTCTCTTTCAGTAAGTACATGCATAACTCGATGCGCTTCTCAGTCATGCGCAGAGTCGCATCAATGAGTAATTCCAGTGCTTTCTGTCTGGGATGGTTCCAGATGTTACCGTATTCCAGGTCAATCTTGTAGTCGGGTACGACGCGATAAAGTTCTTCTTTAAAAGAGGTTGGATACGTGAAATCTGTATCGCTGCTAGGAGTCATGTATCCACTGACCATGATGCCGTTGACGGTCTCAGGTGGATAGGTCATCGGTACATTCAACACCAGCACCTGCTTGCCATACTCGCTTAAGATATTCCAAATCGCCTTTCCACCTTTGCGCCGTGTCTGCACATGAGCCTTGCGAGCAGCTCCATGCTCTTGCTGCTCATCATATTGCCAGAAATCATAGACCCCATGACGAGCAGGTTTCAGGCCTGTAGATAGCGAGACCCATGCAGGAGGTGTAAGAGGGGGATATTTTGATTCGAGGACAGCCTCGCAACCCTCCTGCTGTAACTTCTGAAAATTGGGAAGCTCTCCGCGCTCTATTAGTGGATGCAGAACGCGAAACGTTAACCCATCAGCTCCAAAGATGACAGTACGCATAATCTACCTCTTCTTATTATTTTTATTTTTTTTACCGCGCCCGAACTTTTTACGCAGCGTATCCAAAACGACTTTATCTTCAGGGCTTACCTTAAATAAGGCAAGTATCCCGAAATAGAGTACCAAGAAAACAGGTACCAGAGTAAGGTCCAAAGACAGGGTTGCATGCCCGATATGAATTCCTATGTGAGCGAGACGCATCAGGTAGAGCAAAACTCCTGTGAGAGCGCCACTAATGACTCCCGCACCCAATGGCTTCAATACATCCCAACGGTAGGGTTGCATTTTCAGGAAAAGGCGTACCTGGAGCAAGCGCATCAGATTCACGACAGCTACTGCGAGGCCGGTAGCGATAGCCACGCCCATCGCTCCGTAGTGGGGAGCCAGGATAATCCCTACTACGATGTTGACAACAACCGCAGTGAGCGAATTGAGGAATGAAATTCTAGTGTGCCCGGTCATCAGCAGCATATAGCCAACAGAGCCAGTTGAAACGTTGATCAGGTTACCCAAAGAGAATGCGATGACTAATGGCCAGGCAGCGACAAAAGCCGGACCTGATATGGCAAGCAGAGATGTGGAAAAGATGGTAGCGACCCCAAAGATGGGCAAAGTGAAGGTTATTACCCACTTAGTCACTACCTTGAACATTGCCTCGAGCTTTTGCCGCTCCCCTAGACTATAGAGTTCGGCAATAGTGGGGGCAAACATGGCATTAAAAGAAACCTGGGGCATCACAACGAAGGCGCTTATTTTAATGGCGGCGGCATATAACCCCAGCGACACATTTGAGATGGCGAAATATGCCAGCAATAGAGTGTCTATTGATTCCAGTAACGTATCGACGATTGAAGTCAAAAAGTTCGGTGCCGCGAAGCCAAACCATTCTTTCAGTTCATAGGTTTCAGAGCGCTGCTTTGCGACTCTATTAACCTTGCGAAAGTAGAAGAAGAGGCTGAGCGAGGTAGCCATGACTGCATTGATGACCGTCGCTATAATGATCGCGTTTAAATTATGGAAGAGCAACAGGGCAGCCAGCAGCATGATGATCAATAGACCTGGAATCAGGATTCTCTGAACCAGGACACGCCATTTGAACTCTTTGAATCCCTGTAAGCCATTAATCCAGATCAACTGCAAGCATAGCAGCGGAACCATTGGAGACATCATTACCAAAATCGGGATAATATCGAGTCTATGCCTGATGGTAGCCAGGAAAGGTGCATAGTAGATCATTACCAGCGCACCGAGTATGCCAGACGCCCCGGCCAGCAGAGTACAGAAAATTGTCAAGCCTCGCAGTTTACTTCCCTGGCGCTTGGCATGATAGACCGACACATAGCGAAGCATAGCATCGTCTAGGCCAAGGTTAAAGATGGATGCTATTAACGTCATCACCGAGAGGCTGAGTGTGTAAAGTCCAAAGGCAGCGGGACCAAGGCCTCGCTGAATCACAAGGTTGCCACCATATTTAAGGGCGGTTCCACCGAAATTGCCAAGACTAACAAACGCTGCACTACCTGCCGCACTTTTAATCTCTGACTTCATGACAGGCTGAGGTGAACCCTGCTCTTTTGCGATGCCTTTGAGTACCATCATGGGGACGGTATCAAACTCGTCAACATCATCGTCGTTGAAGCTAGAGCTTCCTGTTTTTCTCGCTTCGAGCCGCGCTCTTTCGCGACGCCCCGCTTCGGCAAAAGATGCATCCAGTGTCATATCGGGCCGCTTCACACCAGGTGGTATTATTACTTTCAGCGTTTCTCGCTGCGGCAGGTCTTGTTCCTCATCTGTGACACTAAATAGCACAGATACCTTCATCGTTTCCTGCTCTGGTAGGTCGCCCGTCGCTCCGTTTGTATCATTGATGTCTGGCGCTATCAGGCGTGAGGTCTCCTGTTCTGGCAGCTCCCTCGTCGCTCCATTGGCATGATTGATGCCATTTGATGACTCCAGGCGCGAGGCCTCTTGCTCTGGCAAATTCTGTCGGTTCTCGGGTGTCACTGGCACTCTCAATGGTGCCCGTCCTGGAATCCCATACTTCGCGCCATTAGGAGCTACCACTCGTGATAGACGTTGGCCCGGGAATAGTTTCCTCGAACCATGTAGTGCTCTCACTTCCGGTATATGTTGTTGCTGTTTTTGAAGTTCCTGCCTCGCGCCATTACCATTAGGCGCGCCTAAATCCTCTGTTTTTCGACTTTGAAGGTACTCTTTCAAGGCTTTTGGCGTTGCTACTTTCTGTGTATCTTCATCTTCGTCGTGAAGTTCCTGTTCCTCGTTCGGTGGCAATAATTGTGTTACTTCTAGCTCAAGCTGTTGCTGAGGAACCGCAACGGATGACTCTCGTGCACCCTCAAGGGGTGAGGCTATCATCTGCTCCGGTTGTGGAAGTGCCTCAGTAACAGCGGTGAACTTTAGTCGACGATAACGCGGCTCTGAGAGATATCCTGACACTTGCTCAAAGAGATCATCCATACAACACGCCGCTTTCAAAGATTAAAGATTTAGACATATCCCAGGTCGCGTAGGCGGTTGATAACAAGCTCCTCGTCCTCCTCGGAAAGCTCCTGGCTGCTCATATCCGTTAGTATTGGATGAGTCTCCAGGTAGGAAGGCTCAAACAGTGTACTCACGGCAGGGCTATCCATATCAACATACGTTATTGCAAGGGCATGCAATAACGTTGGGACTACAGAGGTGAGTGGAGCATGCTCAGGAGCCAATATGCCAGGTTGCAAGGCAGGCGCAGTGGCTAGCAAAAAGCCTCCTACTCGAGAAGGGTGAACACCAGCCATTGCTGTTGTGCCAGCCGGGGGTTGAATAAACGTTGCTTCATCAAAATTCAGGTATGCGCTCTGTGGTGATGGCGCATACCCTGGCTTAAATACTATGACGAGATCTGGCGCACAGAAGAGGTATTCGCTGGAATAGAGTTCTTCCTTGCGATACACACGCTCGATGACTTGCGTACCTGCATCCTGTAATTTAGTTGGCAAAGCCTTGATAAGGGTCTCACGAACTTCCTCATACTCGTCCTGGGGATATACCGCGCCTTGAGGATCACGCCCTAGTAAATTCACCCAGAGTTGGCCATGTCCAACATAGTAAGCCAGCGAGTTTGCCCAATTAATCTGCCCGCTCTGCTCATCGCGCTCTATCAGGCCCATATCGGCAAGAAAGTTATTGATATTGACAAAGCGCTCCACCTGAGCCGGTTGGATATCGGAAAGCACCGCCAGCAGTCCACTTTCCCCTACCCACGAGTGGGCAAGCTGTATTGTCTCCTCGAGCGGTCCAGTATCAGTCGCATTTTTCGTTTCTATGCTGCATTTGACGATTTTACAGGTAGCTTGCGAAGCTTCAATCTCTGATTGAAACAAACCTTGTACACAGCCGAGCAAATCAGTCGGGGTCGCCTCCACATACTCTACAGCCCAACCTGCCGCACGCAATACCTCTGGCAACATTTTAGGAGCAGCATCCCTACCCACATGCTCTTCCACAACTGTATAACCATCTATCCCTTGTTGTGGACGGGAAAGGCGGCTAAGAGGCATAAGTGTATCAAAAAAGCCAAAACTTGCTGGTAATTGACCGGTGAAGACCTGATAATGCTGGGCTCGTGGTCCGGTAATTGGCGAGGGATCGAGTTCAATCAATGCACTAGACCTCATCAGATTTTCTATGCCAGCGAGTGAACGAATATCCGCCAGACATGCGCCACTTAACCAGAGTATAAAGGCCCTGCGTGTTTCCTTATTTATATTGTCCATCAGTTTGCATTGCCTTTCAAAATGTAGTTGTTAGAATTGTTGAAACTACTTGTTTCTTGCTTATCAAACCTCAATTTCTTACGCGCCATTCTCCACAACTGATCCTTGTACATGATGCAGCCGAAGATAATCCACGTAGATAAGACCTGCGTCAAACTACCAGAACTACCAACTTGACGAGGCTGCAAGAACATTGCTCCCGAAGTAATATCGCCAAACGCTGATCCACAGACTAGACCAAGTCCTACCAGTCCTAGCATAGCGTCATTGCGCTTCCCTGCTGCCTTAGAGCGTCGGAAGAGCCGCATAGCAACCACAGCGATAACAACTATCATTGCCAGATATAAGCACAATCCAAGGGGACCCAGCTCACCCAATATCTGGAGATAACCATTGTGCGATACTCCCAAACCTGTCTTGCTGAAGTCGCGTAGATACTTGGGCAATTGCGTGAAACGCTGATCGTAGGCCCAGAAATTGCCGGGGCCAACTCCTAGTATGGGCTGCTTGCTCCAAACACGCAGAGCATCCTTCCAGATAATGAGGCGATAGAAATCAGCCGTTTTAACGGTCGCCAATTTTTGAATTTCTGCCAACACTACAGGAATGAGCGGAAGACAAAGCAAGCAGAGAGCCCCAAACAGCTTACGAGAGTACACAAGAGTGATGACTGCGAAACCAATGGCTGCCTCCACCCACCAGCTATTCTGCAGAGCCAGGTACACGCCTCCTAAGCATAACAGCGCTGAAACGGCGTACATAATGCGCATACGCCAACGCTTGCTATAAAGCATACGAACATAGGCTATCAGACTCCCTAAAACCAGTATCTGTGAGATCGCTTTTAACGACATCCAGAGCAGTTTGGGATCGGAGAAACGGAAGGTGTATATAGTGGCACCGATACGTTTAAATTCAATGATCACAAATGCAGCCAGTAGCACGGATATGGTCAGGAAAGCAGTCTGGATGTACTCAATCCATTGTTCCTTCTCGACGAGAGATACCGTCGTTACCGCAATTGTTATCAATGGAAGGAAAAACAAGGCGATGCCATATATCTCATCCAATATGATTGGCGAGTTACCTATTTTGTGCGGCACACCAGTTGTCCAGGTCACCTGGACCACGATATTTGATATGATAGCAAGGCTGGCCATTCCCAGTAGTGGCCAGATCGCCCAGAATGATGGCAAGATTGCTTCCTTTACACGAAAAGCAACTTGCACAGCCAGTACAAAAAAGAGCCACACTAACAAAGGGAGTGAAGGGTAGACCGACAACGCCTTCACTGAAAAGGCCTGCGGAAATAGAGCAGTAGAGGTGAAAGCAATGACAAACAAGCCGAATTGCACACGCCAGGTAATCAGGAACAAGATCACCAGCGCAACCATGGGTGCAAAGACGTAGATTGGATAATCAAAAACGAATTGGCCAACAATTCCAGCAGTAATACCCCCTAGAGCAATAAGTAGGATACGGGGCCACCATAGCAATACAGCACGATTCAATAGAATACGTTGATGTTCCGTACGCCGCTGTTGCAGTTGAGTGCTAATATCAGGTGCATTTCCTCCTTGAGGAGGAAATGCACGTTTTGGAAAGGTATCTGCAATCTGCATGGCAATCTCACTGACCTTTTCCAGAGCGCGACTGTGGTGGTGGGATCATCTCTACACGGCGAGGTGCCGAACGCGGAGATGTGGATGGCTGTTGCGTTATGAATATATCTTGTGCTGGCTCCGGCGGTACCACCCTGGGAGCAGGCGGAGGCGTGGGTGACGGTTGAGTCAGCGACGACATAGTTGATGCGTCTGGTGAGGGCGGCAAGTTCGCTAACATTGGAGATGCTAGTGTGCCTGACGGAGCAACCGATGACATCCCATATGGAGCAGCAGGTGAAGTCATCGCATATGAAGCCGATGACGACATATTTGATGGAGTCGGCGATGGTGGTTGGTTCGTCGGCATTGGAGATGGCACCCTGACGACCTGCGGAGCAGCTATTGGTTCTAGTTTCTGCCCATTATTCGATTCACTCCCATTGCCATTCCCATTGCTGCTATAAGCCTGAACCGGGACCCATTTGTCATCCACTATATTTCCTGGAAAAGCAGTTGCATAGTAGCGATTACGGTTCTTGCGACTACGCGCAACACGATTCATGATGATACCGGCTGGTTTATGTGCCAGAGAATTCATCAGTTCCCTTGCACGCATCAAGAGTGAGAATTTCTCATGGCGAGTATCAGCAACCAATGCCACCCCATCAACCATAGTTGCCAGAATACTGGCATCCGCGCTGCTCAATAATGCAGGTCCATCGATGATGACCAGGTCGGTTTTTCTGCGCAATTGCCTTAATATCCCAGGCATTTTCTGTTCTAATAAGAGGGTAGCATTATCCATTGGAGCGCCAGCAGGTAACACCCAGACCCCTGGCATACTGCTACGCATCACGGCATCATCGACATTCTCATTGCCGGTACCTTTGAGCAAGCCGCCCAACCCGAGTCCGGCGGAACTCATACCAAAGGCGAGGTGGGTAGAAGGTTCTCGCAAGTTCCCATCTACGACGACAACCGTCGAACCTCCGCGAGCGGCAACCGCCGATAATGCCGCGGCCAGCGTGGTTCTCCCTTCTGCAACCTGAGCGCTTGTTATCAATAAGACAGCACCATGAGGAGCTTGCCATTGACCGGGCAAGATGCCTGTTAGACGAAGGTTCGCGCATATATCCGCTAACTCATGAGCGCTAGAACCCTGGACATGAGTTGGGTTCGCTTTGATGTCATTATCATTGGAAACAACACCAAGGTAGGCCAGCCCTAGCCGCTCTTTCACCTGTTCCTCATTACGCAGCCGGTTGTCAAGGAAGATAATGAGCAGCATAATCAGAAAACCAATCAGCAGACCAACACCAGCAGTAACGCCGATGATGATAAGACCTTTGGGAGAAGTCGTCACATCTACCGGAGTAGCCTGTTGTATGACAGAAACATCACCTTGTACGGTAGGAGGCAAAGCATCGAGCTGCGCCTGCAATGTATTAATTGCAGTGGAGACGCTGGCAAGATTATTATTGTCCACAGTATATGCGGGCACTGTATTATTAGGAAGAGCTTCAATAGCGGCTTCCCATTTGGCTTTTTGCTGCTGTAAGCTGTTTAGCTGGTTTTGCAGGTTTGCCCGTGTTGCGTCCAGTTGTTTTTGAACTTGCACTTGCCTGTACGCCGCAAAACCGGTGGCAACGTCATTAGCTAATAAGATCGCATCAGATGGATGATTAGCTGAGGCCAGCAGAGTAATCGTGGCAGCGGTTGTCGATGTGCTTGGAATAACATCCAGAAGTAGATCTTCTGTTGTAAAGCCACGTTGCTTAAGCTGAGGATAAGTGTTTTCTACGTATTGCATCACCGAGCGGGACTGTATCTCCGCTGCGTAGTTAAGAGCCTGACCAAGGCTTTCGGTAGAAGTCGATCCGGCGGACGGTCCTCCAGGATACGTGGTACCAGGGACACCCACCTGCACCAGCAGTACTGAGGGAGCCTGGTATACCGAAGCTTGCCCCTTCGACACTATAACCCCTACTATAGCAGCAAGCAATGTACAGGCCAGCAGGACCCAGCTATACTGCTTTATGGTTGAAAAGTAACGTTTCAAAGTACACCCCTTTTTTAGACTAATGATCGGTTTATTTTATCCCTGTGTACTGCCCTACTCATCTATCTGGATATGCACATTCCCTGGTCGCTTATACATTTCTACCTATTGATGTGTACAATATCCCTCGTATTGTACCCAGGTTCTGTTGCCATCTACTAAGGCATATTGTTGTATTTCGGTAATGATTAGTGTTCTACGGTTAAGATTTCATAACCAACTTTGGCATCCGCTCTATCAAGCACTCAAGCAGTCAAGAACACCTTGATCATTACTGCTTGATTGGTCAGAGCGGCATTGTTCTGATTGGTGGGATAGAAGGCCACTACGCCTTCCTGAAGTCCCGGGCTACCCAGGTGATAACTGACTGAGACTGTGAACTGCACGTAGCCACTTGATGCAGGGCTACGAATCGCTCCCGACGTACCAACAGCAGTAAACATATCGTCGTAAATCACTATCTGACCCAGGATGCTCCCATTAGCTATAGCGCTCCCACTAACGCTGACCGGACTGGTTAGCTGTGCCCCTGTAGTAGGGCTGTTAATTCCCGAACTCCCATCAATCGCGGTGACTTGCCAGACTTCAAAAATGTTCGTTGAGACTTCATTGTAACGATGCAGCGCCGCATAGAAGCCACCACCCCCTGTTCCCAGGTTAGTAACAGTAACAGTGAGGTCTAGGGCATTGCTGCTTCTAGGTGGCAATGTGGCCTTAAAGCTTGCCCAGTGGAAGATATCATGCGCCAGATGTGCTGCCACTGTACCTGACGATAGTCTCCAACTATCCTTTATTGGCGCCTGCGATTGTCCAGATGGTAGTGCCGCAATCTCCGCACTGACCATGGCCTGAGTTCGATCAGCCTGGTAACGAGTCGTATCTGGATATATGCCCGGAAAAAGGATTTGCGCAAACGTCGCACCATTCCACTGATACTCTTTGAAGAGATCTGGTGCGCCTTTGATGGCATCGCCTGGATTTACCTCTGCCGTGGTAAGCGTCCCTACCGAACTGATTTCTGCATCACCATTGAGCAATCCTCGTCCACTAAAACGCTGAGTGGGAGTTCCAAACAGGTTATCGTAGACGTAGTAATCGAGTTTGTTGTCTGATGAGTAATAGCGCACGTCGATGAGTGCATCGACGGAGCCTGAGCCTTCCAAACTTCCACATATTACTTTTTGCACTTTATTGACATTGGCATGCGTCCCAACCAGGCTATCCCAATTGATTGAAAGTGTGGTAGAACATCCGGTGACCTGCAGCGTAATCGTTGGAGCACCAGCAACGGAGGTTCGCGAAACTACAGGGGATGGAGTAGAAGGGTCGCTTGTCGCATCCGCCGATGCTGGTCCACTTTGGGATGGCGATCCAAAAATGCCAGAACATGCACTTAGTAGTACCAACGAACTGAAGAGGAAAAGAACTATCCCAACAAATGCTAAACCAGGACGCAGAGACTGCCTCTCCTGCTGCGAATATCTCCATTGCCTATGTGCATGCTTAGTGAACACTTTCATAACTCAAACCCCCACATAACTGTGAATTTACTGGCCTCCCTGGAAGAACAAGTTTACGGTTGTCAGTAACTGCATCCTTTATCTGCACAACACCTACAAGTGCACCATAAGGTAAGGCCTCTAAGACAGGTTTACTCATTGATAATCAATCGGCAGGCCCGGAAACAAATAGAGGCTTGCCATTTATCACAACTGTTCTTTACCAACTGTACAAACGACAGATGATACACCTTGTAACATCGATAATCATCGATAGGACACCTTCCTCATTGTTATTGAGATGTCGGTTATCAGTTCTTAACTCCAAAGCCATGATAATAACCAATCCGTAACCATTCATACATTTCTATCTTTACATACACCAACTATGCTATGTCCGTCGCTATGAAGTTGCTGTGCCCAGATGTGGAACAAAAGGATAGGCGTTTGTACTAAAAAAAGTGGGCAAATGTCCTCCCTGGCTGGGAGCTTTGTTTTCAACTCATACCCAAAGAAAGGGTATTGCCATAGGAGTTTTTGATGAGTATTCTCAAAACTGCAAAATCTTATACTCGCACATCCCTAAACGCTTCCCTGCAAGTTTACAGGGCAATGACAAATCGTTTACGCGTCCTGCCAGATTTTTTGATTATTGGTGGCCAACGTTGCGGCACGTCTTCTCTCTATTACTATCTGACAGAACATCCTGGCATTACCTCTGCTTTTACTAAGGAGCCACATTTCTTTGATGAACATTTTAGGAAAGGTGCCGGTTGGTATAGAACGCAATTCCCGACGACTCTACACAAGGAGTACGTGAAGAATGTCCTCAAGCAGGATTTCATCACGGGAGAAGGCACACCCTACTATATTTTGCACCCGCATGTTCCTAGAAGAGCTTCAGAGATTGTGCCACAGGCAAAGCTTATTGCCCTGTTACGCAATCCCGTTGATCGCGCCTACTCTCAGTACTGGATTGAGAAAATGGCGAATTTTGAAACGCTGTCATTTGAAGAGGCTATTGACCACGAGCAAGAACGTCTGGCTGGCGAACTCGAGAGGATGATAGACGACGAAAACTACTACAGCTATAACTATCGGCACTACTCCTACCTCACGAGGGGAATTTATATAGAACAGTTACAAAATTGGATGCGTTACTACCCACGAGAGCAATTGCTGATACTGAGAAGTGAAGACCTCTACAGCGATCCGCAAGGAGTTTTAAAACAAACCTTGGAGTTTCTCGGTGTGACAAGTGGAGAACTCAACAAAGAATATAGAAATTATCGAAGGCCAAGTAAAAAAGGGTTTCGAAAGAAGGTAGTTCCTCCTAAGCTGGACCCGGCTATGAGAAAACGACTGATTGAATACTTTGAGCCACATAATGCTCGCCTGTACGATTTCCTGGGCACTAATCTCGGCTGGGACAAGTAAAGAAAGGAGTCGTAGCCACACGCTTGTGCCTTTCACAATAGTGATATAAAGGCGTGACGCTACGGATTATCCGCATGAACACTTCTATCAATACCAATGAGTCTTCGGATGCAATACTTTCTAGCGACGTGGCCAACCTCAATGGAGATTTGCCAGATCCTCTTACAATGAGGGCGATTTCAGCCGATACGACTTCTCCATTGGCGAAACTCTATCGTGGTATGACCAGCTCACTGCGCCTTCTGCCCGATTTTCTAATCATCGGGACGCAGCGAGGGGGTACTACGGCACTCTATCACTATATAAAAACGCATCCCTGCATTGAACCCGCAACCGCGACAGAAATACATTTTTTCGATAAGAGGTTTAGCAAAGGATTGGGTTGGTACCGGGGTCATTTCCCGACTCGCATCAAAAAATATTATGTCGAGCGTCTGCGGGGACAAACCCTGCTGACCGGAGAGGCCAGTTCATCGTATCTGTTTCATCCACATGCACCGAAACGTGTTGCACAGGCAATTCCGCGCGTCAAGCTGATCGTGCTCTTACGCAATCCCGTTGATCGCGCCTATTCGCAATACTTTCACGCCATTGAGCTTGGACATGAAGTGCACTCAACATTCGAGGAAGCCATAGAGGGTGAAGAGGAGCGGACGGCCAGAGAACGCGAGAAAATTCTGCAAGACGCAGCTTACTACAGTTCTGCCTATAAGCATCTGAGCTATCTGACACGCGGCATTTATGTGGATCAGTTACGAGCCTGGATGGACGTCTTTCCTAGAGAGCAGTTTCTGATCCTCAAGAGCGAAGAGTTCTACGCCAATCCGGTAGCTACCTTTAAACAGACGGCTGCCTTCCTGAACGTACCAGAGACAGAACCCCGCATAAATAAACAAGCATACAAGCAGTATGAGCATAATACCTATTCTTCTCATATGGACCCCACGTTGCGAAAACGTTTGATTGAGTATTTCAAGCCGCATAACGCCCGGTTATATGACTTCTTGGGCATCGATTTCGGCTGGGACAAGTAAAGAAAGGAGTTATAGCCCGTTTTCTAGTTATCTAGATACCGGCTGTTAGATATGAGCACTTCCGCCAATCCTACCAGGTCTTCGGACACAAGCCCTTCTCAGGGCACACTAGCCACGAAACAGAATAGAGCAAGTTCTGTACATTCGGATACGCAGAGGGTTAGCACGACTTCTCCGCTATCGAAGCTTTACCGAGGTATGACCAGCTCTATACGTCTCTTGCCAGATTTTCTGATCATTGGGACGCAGCGAGGAGGTACCACTTCACTCTATCACTACCTGGAGGCGCATCCCTCTATCGAGCCTGCCACAACCAAGGAAATACATTTTTTCGATAGACGGGTCAATAAAGGGCTGGCATGGTATCGAGGACACTTTCCTACCTCCATTGAAAAATATTATGCCGAGCGCCTGCGGGGACATACATTTGTGACAGGAGAAGCTAGTCCCTCGTACCTGTTTCATCCCCATGCGCCTAAGCGCATAGCAAAGGCGCTACCTCATACCAAACTGATAGTCTTATTGCGCAATCCTATCGATCGCGCCTATTCCCAGTATTACCATAGCCTGGAACTTGGATATGAGACATTACCATTCGAAGAGGCGATAGAGGGTGAAGCAGAAAGAACAGCCAGGGAGCGTGAGAAAATTCTGAAAGATGAAGCATACGAGAGTTATGCCTATAAGCATCAGAGCTACCTGACACGAGGAATTTACGTCGATCAATTGCGCGTGTGGATGGATCTCTTTCCGCAAGAGCAGTTTTTGATCCTCAAAAGTGAAGATTTCTATGCTGATCCCGGAGCATCCGTTAAATCGGTGCTGGCCTTCTTGAACCTGCCAGAGACCGAGACGAAGATACACAAGAAAGAGTATAAGCAATATAACAATACTACTTATTCTAAGATGGATCCAGATCTGAGAAAGCGTCTGGTCGAGTACTTTGAGCCGCATAACGCCCGTCTATATGACTTTCTGGGCATTGATTTCGGTTGGGATAAGTAAAGAAGATAGGAGTTGTAATGAATACTTCCACAAGCTCCCCGGAGACTGATCGTTCCGCAAGCAAAACGCGTCCAACTCAAGGCGCACCAGTTTCCCATTCTGATAATCGCGAAATGAACGATGGCACCCGCATTCCGCCATTAGAAAAGTTGTATCGAGGAATAAGTTTCCCGCTTCGGCTCCTGCCGGATTTTCTGATTATCGGCACTCAGCGAGGAGGTACCACCTCCCTGCATCGTTACCTGGACACCCATCCTTGCGTCGGACCGGCGGCTAATAAGGATTTACATTTTTTTGACAGAAGGTATCATAAAGGTTTGGCCTGGTACCGGGGACATTTTCCTACCTCTATCGAAAAATATTATGCTGAGCGCGTTCGTGGACAAGCATTTGTTACGGGAGAGGCCAGCCCCTCATACATGTTTCACCCGTATGCTCCCCAAAGGATTGCCAGTGCGATGCCGCATGTGAAGCTGATCGTTCTCTTACGCAATCCTGTTGATCGCGCCTATTCGCAATATCACCATGCTGTCGAGCTTGGACACGAAACGATCCCGACATTTGAAGAGGCAATAGAGGGTGAGGATGAGCGGACAGCTAGAGAGCGCGAGAAGATCCTAAAAGATAAGCACTACTACAGTGAACGTTATAAACATCTCAGCTATCTCTCCAAGGGTATTTACGTGGATCAATTACAGGCGTGGTTTGAACTCTTCCCGCGAGAGCAGTTTTTGATTCTCAAGAGTGAAGATTTTTATGCCGATCCAGCAGCCAGTTTCAAAGAAGTCGTAACGTTCTTGGGCCTGCCTGAGATAGAGCCACAGGTGCGCAAGAAGGGATTCAAGCAATATAACAATAATGCCTACTCATCCAAGATGAATCCTGAGACGCGCAAGCGTTTGATCGAGTACTTTGCGCCACACAATGCTCGTCTCTATGATCTTCTGGGCATCAATTTTGGTTGGGATAAATAAGTAGTACTTTGCAAGAGTCGTGGTGCACAACTGGCATTACCGTCAGCAGTGCACCACGATTCTTGCAAAGTAGAAGAAATCTTAACGGATTTTACAAATTCATCATCGTATCTTAACCTGTTCGCTACCGACAACCATGAGTGTTTAAGTTACACTTAAGCCGTGGATGGGAGATGGCATGGATAGATGGGCACCAAACTAATCAGTAGAGCATAGAGAGGTTTTCGTATGGAACGGTTAACCGCGACCTCACCGTCACGCCCGGAGCAATATTTGACTCCTAAAGCATTGATAAGTATGAGTACAAGCATTGTTCGTGAGCCTTCGCTTTCCTACTGTATTTTGAAGCGTTTCACTGATATCGTACTCTCTGCCATAGGCATTTTGATACTGATGCCAGTTTTTTTGGTAATCATGGTTTGTATCAAACTTGATGATGGTGGGGAAATACTCCACCTGCGAGAGATCATTGGGCAGCACGGCCGCCGTTTCTATGCCCTGAAATTTCGGACGATGATTCCCAACGCAGATGAATACCTGGCAAAACATCCTGAGCTTCTGCGGAAATACCAGCAGAACATGAAGCTCGAACGCGACCCACGTATCACTCGTATCGGCAGGTTTCTGCGGAGGACAAGTCTGGATGAATTACCACAACTGTTCAACGTGTTCGTTGGGCAGATGTCCCTGGTGGGGCCACGCATGATCCATCCAAGTGAGCTGCCTCGCTATGGTAAATGGGCGCAGAAACGCCTTTCTGTGAAACCTGGTATTACAGGGCTATGGCAAATCAATGGGCGTGGGCATGTTTCGTACGAGGAGCGCATTATGTTCGATATGCGTTACATTGATACATGCTCATACAAAAATGACCTTGGTATTCTCTTCAAGACGTTCAAGGTCTTCATTATCCATACCGGAGCCTAAAGGAAGCATCATGTCCGCATCCCAACAAGGTACAAAGCAGACGCCCATTTCTATCCCTCTCTATGTCTGGCAAGCGCTTTCATTGCCCTGGCGTACCGAACCTGAGATTGATCTTGAACGCCAAATGTACCTTTCTGAGCGCCGCTCTATTCAGTCGGATAGTGAGCTGGGTATTTATCCCTTCCAGGGTGTGAAGCTCAGTCGCGCTGATATAGAGTGGCTGCTCATGACCCATGAGAATGCGGACCAGCGGGGACCCGTGGACTTGAGTGATGAACGCCAGCAAGGGCGTCGAGGCTTGGACCTGCGTGGCGCTGACCTGCGCCAGGTGAATCTGTCTGGCTTACCTCTCGCCCGTATGCAAGGTGGAAGAAACTGGCTCGTACAATTCCCCTCGATCGAAGAACAGCATGATATGGCAACCATTCACCTGGAAGGGGCCGATCTTGGCGCAACCCACCTGCAAGAGGCTTTCCTCGGTGGCGCTCATCTAGAGGAGGCTTTCCTCGGTGGCGCTCACTTAGAGGAAGCGTATCTAGAAGGTGCTCACCTGGAAGGAGCCAACCTCGAAGGCGCTCATTTGGAAGGCGCTAACCTCGAACATATCCATCTGGAGGGAGCCAACCTCGAAGGCGCTCATCTGGAAGGCGCTAATCTCCTCGGCGCTCATCTGGAAGGCGCTAATCTCCTCGGCGCTCATCTGGAAGGCGCTAATCTCCTCGGCACATCCTTGAGAGGGATGCCGGTACCGGCAGATTATCTTAAGCGTGTGCGACACTGGGATAAGGATATTTTGCCACCCGCCAACCTACAAGGCGTCTTCTTTAATGCTTCGACCGTGCTTGAAGACGTAATCCTCGGCGATGAGCACTTCGGGTTCGTATCACTGGCCGATATCCATTGGAATGGTGTGAATCTCTCAACCGTAGACTGGGAAGCGGTGACGATGCTGGGGGACGAGCGCCGGGCAAGGCAAACCACGTGGCTCTATAACTACCGTGCAGCGGTTCGGGCTTATCGGCAACTCGCCAGTATACTGCGCGGTGCAGGGACTCTATGAAGAGGCATCACATTTTGCATATCGCGCACAGTTACTCCAGAAGCGAGTGCTTTGGCGGCAAATGCTGCAATTGAGACGACGGGGAAGCAAAGGATTAGGGCGACTGACACAGAAGATGGTCAGTTATCTCTCCTCATGGCTCTTTGACCTGGTTGCTGGCTACGGGTACAAGCCTCTGCGAAGCCTCATCGTCTATGTGCTTGTAATCGCTCTATTCATGTTCATCTATTCCGTTCTAGGGATGGTAATTGGCTCTCACCAATCCTTGAGCGAGTTATTGACGCTAAGCATGACCTCTTTCCATGGGCGGGGCTTCTTCCCTGACCAGCTTGCAATGAATGGGCCGCAAGCCTTCGTTGCCAGCATCGAAGCCATTGTCGGACTTATTATCGAGGTCAGCTTCATCGCTGCATTTGTCCAGCGCTTCTTTAGAAAGTAGTATATTAGGAAATACGCAGCCATGTTTCATCCGCGTGATCTCTATGAAAGTGAACCGCGAGACTTTACGTTAAGACTACCTCTCTCCATAGTACAGATTATTGCCTTGCGCAGCGTGGATGCAGAGACAGTAGCCCTCATCTGGTTGCTGCTGGAACATGGAGCTTCACTCACTGTGGCAGGACCAACAGCACCGGTTCCGGGCGCGGGTAAAAGCACCACCTTGCACGCACTGCTACAGTTTCTGCCCGCGGGATCATCAGTAGCCTACATGTCCGGCAAGTACGAGACGTTTGCGTTCACCTCTTTGCCCGACAGTCGTCCTGCCAACACCTATGCACTTTGTAACGAAATCAGCGACCACCAGACCACCTACATGTGGGGAGCAGCCGCCCGCCGCTATTTGACCCTCCCAACTCAGGGATACCACATTGCTACAAGCGTCCACGCCGATACGATTGACGATGTCCTCCACCTGTACCAGCACGACCTGCGCCTACGCGTAGAGGATCTTTGCCGCCTCGGATTGATCATCAATACCGGGCTGGTAGGCAGTGCGAAATCTCAGTATCGTCGCTGGCTCACTACCCACTTTCTACGACCTCAACCTGACCCCAAGCATCCAGAAGCGATTACGCCTCTGTTACTCTCTCGCTGGAACAAATCCAACGACACCTTCGAGCATGCAGATGCCTCAGTGCTCGATGAACTCGCCAACTGGGCAGGTCTCCCTCCTCAGGATTTTGCTGAAGCACTTCAACGTCGAACCGATTGCTTATGCGAACTGTCGAAGGGGCAAGGAGCGGATATGAATCGGGTGTCTGAGGCGATTCGGGAAGTGAGGATGTGGGATGAGAAGCATGGAGCTACAAAGCTGTAGCACGCCACGCCTTTAGTGTCCTTTTTCATCCTACGCTGGACCTGGCAGTTTTACTACGTCAATGATACTCAGTGTGTCAGAATTGTAATTGGTGAGCAGCAGGGTCTGCCCATTGGCTTCAAGCAGCAGTTCGCGAGGGAAAGCCTCAACATGGATAGTACCGAGAACACCGCCCTGGCCTGTGAGTACACGCTTTGTATCAAGCACGGTCAGCGTTTGTGGGGTTTGCGGTTGCAGGAACCGGTTGGAGTTGGTAACTACAAGTACCGCACCATTGTCAATGAGTGCTTCGCCAGTCGGTGCTGCACCAACTGGTACCGCAATCAGTTGCGCATGGGCTGGATCGCTTTGCAGGCGTGCGGTACTGAATGCCTTAACAACGTTGTCTTCCTGGATTGTCACCCAGGCGGTGTCGCCTGCAGGTGAAAGAATCACTCGTACCGGACCACAACCAACAAACACATGTGAGAGGACAGCATGCGTTGGGTTCTGCTCGGCACGGCCTATATCGACCACCGAGAGCGTACCGGGAGGATAACCAAAGTCACAGATATTTCCTTGTGGAGAATGGTCACCAGTATCAATCCGGCTCGTAACGTAGAGAAAGCGGTTATCAGGTGAAACGGCAAGGCCAACCGCACCACTATCCACTCCAAGCGGTCCTTTATTTACTGGAATCAAGCCAATCAGTGCATCCGAACTGAAGTCGTGCGTCCGAACGCGCCGCATGTCGATTACGCCAACCGTGCCATTATTCTCGTTGGCCACAAAGGCGGCGCGTTCATCTTGTGAGAGTGCTACCTCGATCGCAAGAGAATTACTCTGTTCGAGGACAGAACCGAAAATGGCTTTCTGAGCACTGCTCTCTGCCTGAGCGACATCCACGAATGTTACATTGGTAAAATCGGCCACCAAGAGCAAACGATCATCATGGGTAAGAACCATCCCCAGAGGCGATTCAGAGAGATGAATGATACGTTGAAGGCAGATCTGGTTCCCCCGATTATGCAGCACTGCGATCCCGCTTGAAGCAGCATCGTTCGCGTCCACTGAGACAAAAATCCACTGCCCATCATCAGTGGCAACGGCCTTGAAAGGCTGGCCCGGCAAAGGAACATTGGCCAGAACAGCGGCATCCGCACCCTGACCGGTCGAATTGGTGAGAACAGTCGTGCAGGACAAGGCATGGGAAGATGGCTCATTCCCGCGCGTATTACAGGCGCTCAGCAAAAACGCGAGCAGAAAGCAGAAGACAGCGCCCCGCCAAAGCCTTTTCTGTTTGGAGGAAGAAAGAGTTTTCATATATGGATTACCCATAAAGCCCTCCTTCTTCCCCACTTATTCGCTCACCGCCTTCGTCGGCGCATTCTCCACCTTCGGCCCAATCCATACCGTCTGTACATTCACAAATTCCTGAATACCAAAGGAGGAGAGTTCCCGACCATATCCACTGCGTTTGACTCCTCCAAAGGGAAGGCGGGGGTCTGAAGCCGTCATGCCATTGATGAAGACACCGCCAGCCTCAATACGTGTGGCAAGCTCGCGTGCTCGATCAATATTCCGCGTCCACAGATTGCTGCTCAGACCAAATTTAGAGTCATTGGCAAGTTCAATCGCCTGCTCCGCATCGCGAACGCGAATGACGGCGGCAGCAGGACCGAATGTCTCATCGCTGAAGACCGGCATATCTGGGGTCACATTAGTCAGGATGGTTGGCTCGTAGAAGTAGCCTTTTCCTTCGCGCGTCTTGCCCCCAATCAGCACTTTGGCACCCATCTGAATCGATTGCTGCACCATCTCATCGAGCGTGTCACGCAAGTCCTCGCGAGCTACGGGGCCAATCTTGGTATCGTGCTCCAGTGGGTCACCGACTTTCATCTTAGCCGTGTTGGCAACAAACTTCTGCTCAAAAGCATCGGCGACAGACTCCACCACAATGAAGCGTTTAGCAGCAATACAGCTCTGACCGTTATTCTGGAAACGAGCCGTAACGGCTACCTGCGCAGCCTCGTCCAGATCCGCATCATCCAGAACAATAAAGGCATCTGACCCACCTAGTTCCAGCACAGTCTTCTTTAAGACATGCCCGCTCGTCCCTGCTACCTCAACGCCCGCAGCCTCGCTGCCCGTAAGCGTTACTGCCGCAATTCTTGGATCCTCAATGAGTTTGCTCGTCTCAGAACCGGGCACAAGCACAGTTCTCAATACGCCTTTGGGCAGTCCGGATTCCTGGAAGATGCGCTCGATGTCCAGTGCAACCCGCGAGACGTTTGAGGCATGTTTGAGGACTGTAGTATTACCTGCCATCAGAGCAGGTGCGGCAAAGCGGAAAACCTGCCAGTACGGGAAATTCCAGGGCATGACCGCCAAAATAACGCCCAATGGACGGAAGGCAACATAACTCTCGCTGGCATTGGAGGCAATTTTTTCATCTGCAAGAAAGCGTTCGGCATTCTCTGCGAAGTAGTCGCAGTTCCAGGCGCATTTTTCGACTTCAGCCTCGGCTTCGGTGATCGATTTGCCCATTTCAAGCACGGCAGCCCGCGCCAGTTCACTTTTGTTGTCTCGTAAGTGGCTTGCTATGCTGTGCAGATATTTGGCTCGTTCAGCAAACGACAATGCTCGCCATTGCAGAAAAGCCTGACGCGCTTGGTCCAGAGCTTCGTCGATTTGCTGCTGACTATATGCTTCAAATGTTTCCAATACCTCTCCGGTGGTTGGATTGATTGTTTGAATGCTCATGCTGCTCCTCCCATTGAGAACAAGAAATGGCTCGAATTTTATTATACCCTATACGAGGCTACTGCCGCCGAAATGCCGTTTGCTAGCTGGCATTTGTGTGCTATACTCCTGGGTGTTGGGTGACCGGAAATGAGTCACCCAACGGCAAAGGAAGGATATTATGCCCAAACAGTCGCTGCACGAACTCATCTGGTCCGAAGCGCATCAGCACTATGAACTGCATATTCATGGTCACCCACAGCAGTGTTTCCGTCCAGGAGATGAGCCAGCGTTCTCTCGCTGGTTGGAAGAGCAGTCCTCCTTTGCATTTGTGGGACAAGCAGGAAGGATCTCGGTCATCAAGGAAGCGAGACCTCGTGGGACCGGCTATTGGTACGCTTATCGCAAGCAGGATCGGCAGACTCGCAAGCGCTATCTGGGATCCACAGCCCAGGTGACGCTCGCACGATTAGAGCAAGTAGCGAAGGTGCTCACAAGCTCGTCATCTCCTGCTTATCTTTCCACAGAGCCTGCAGGGCAGTCGTCCGAGCAGAGGGAAGCGCTGCTCGCCAGCAAGCTCTCTCCTCCACGTCTTCCGCTCTCCCTAGTGGAGCGCTCTCGCTTGCTCAGCGAACTGGATGGGGTCTACACTCATCCTTTGACACTCGTATCGGCCTCCGCCGGAAGCGGGAAGACAACCCTCCTCTCGGCATGGGTTACCTCTTCCCTGCAGGGCAGCAGGAGCCGGACAGCAGGACGCGAATCCGCTCTCGCCTGGCTTTCCCTTGAAGCATTGGACAATGATCCGATTCGCTTTTGGGCCTCGGTCACCGCAGCACTGCGTACCTGCCTGCCCACGGTGGGTAAGACCGCTCTCGCCATGCTGCGTTCGCAAGAGGCTCTCCCACTCTCGACTATCCTGACCAACCTGCTCAATGAGATTGGGCAGGTACGCAGAGAACTCATCCTCATCCTGGATGACTATCATGTGATCGAGGACCAGACCATCCATGAGTCCATGCTCTTCTTGGTCGATCATCTGCCGCTCACCTTCCACCTGGTGCTTGCAACGCGTACTGATCCCGAGCTTCCTCTCTCAAGGTTTCGCGTTCGGAGTCAGATGGTCGAGATCCGTTCCAGTGATTTGCGCTTTACCCAGGCAGAAACTTCTAACTTTCTTTTGCAATGTATGGGCCTGCCCCTTTCAGAAGAAGACGTATCCACCCTGCAACAGCGGACGGAGGGCTGGATCGCCGGTCTACAACTGGCGGCCCTCTCTATGCGCAAGCAACAGGATCTCCCAAGTTGGGTCTCGGACTTTGCCGGCAGCTACCGATATCTCCTGGACTATGTACAGCAGGATATTCTTGCAGTGTTGCCAGTCCCACTTCAGCACTTTCTGCTTCAAACATCGATAGTGAGCAGGATGAACGCCGCCTTATGTCAGGCTATTACCGCTGGACCTTCGCTCCAGGCGAGCCAGGAGATGCTGCAGGAGGTGGAGCGAGCCAACCTCTTTGTGGTGCCCCTCGATGAGCAGCGCCAGTGGTACCGCTATCACGATCTGTTTCGTGAGGCGCTACGGGCTCGGCTGCACGCTTCTCAACCAGAACTGGTGCCGCTCTTGCACATCCGGGCAGCCCGCTGGTATGAGACGCAGAGCGAGTGGCGAGAGGCCATTACACACGCACTGGAAGCGCCTGACTATCCTCTGGCAGCCTCCTTGGTAGAGCAGGCTGCTCCTCACTTCTGGGTCAGTGGGGAAGCAAGAACTGTCCATACCTGGGTGCTCGCCCTGCCAGATACGGTCCTGCGTGCACATACGCGTCTTGCCTTCAACGCTGCTCTTCGCTTCCTCAACTCTGTCCATATCAGCACTGAAACGGTGTATGTCAATATGGCTGCCCAGGTGCAGCGGACCATCACACGTATGGAAGAGATACTGCGCAGTCAGCAATCGCTTTTGCTTTCAGAGGCCGAAGTAGCGTTGATCGAGCGGCGCTTGCGCTTGCTGCAAGCCCTGATCGAGGTCAGAGCATTCTTCAGACGTGGCGACAAAGAGCGCCTGCGTCTCTTAACTCAAGGGATAGAAGCGCTACCCCCAGATGAGGAGGTGAGTTGGAAGATGATCCCGCTCACTTTCTCCTTCTGGCTGACCCTGGCGCTCCAGCAAGCAAGTGCCCTGCTGGTGGAAAGGCTGTGTGAGGCCCGGCAGTGGATCAGTGAGGCAGGAGATCCCCTGGCGACGTTCCGTGTGATGACCTGGCTGGCCAGAGCGTATATCGAAGCCGGACAGTTGCGCCTGGCGTACCAGGAATGCCTGAAGGCACTCGCCCTGCTGGAGCAGATCGGTAAGAGCACCGCGATAGCAGGCTATCTGCTTGCCTCCCTCTTTGACATCTACTACGCCTGGAATCGGTTGGAAGAGGCATCTGACGTGTTGCAGCGTTTGCTGTGTATCGCGCAGGACTGGCAACAAGTGGAACTGCTGGTCATGGGGGAGAGAGCCGTGGCACGGCTTGCGCTCGCACGAAGGGATTTGGGCACGGCACAAGAAGCACTGCAAAAGGCGGAGGCACTCCTTGAGCAGGAGGAATTTGCCAATAATGCTCGCTGGGTGGTAGATACCCGCCTCCAGGTGTGGCTGGCCCAGGGCAATCTGGCTGAGGCAAGCAACTGGGCAGCACAAACCACGCTCTCTCCAGAGGCCTGGGATCCCTTGCACAAATGGGAGGTATTGCTGCTGGTGCGTGTCGCTCTCGCACAGCAGCAGTACGCCCGCGCGGTCGAAACGCTGGAGCGATTCAGAGGACACCTTGACCAGCCAGCAGATATCGAGAAAACGCTCGAATGGATGGCGCTGTATGTGGTAGCCCTGCACCATGCAGGCAAGAGAGCGCAAGTGGCTTCCGTCGCAGCTCGTCTGTTCGCGATGACCGAGCCTGAGGGCTTCATTCGCCTCTATCTGGATGCAGGGGAACCCATGCGACAAGCGCTAGAGGCGCTTCTCGAAGCCGCGAGCAAAGAGAGTCCAGACGCTCTACAAGAAGATGGGAACAGCGTTTCCGCTGTTTCCATTTCCAGGTCCTACGTGTCGCGTTTATTGACAGCCTTTGAGCAGGAGCGGAAACGCGCTCACAGAGCCGATGCACCCCTGACAAGTCAGCAAGAGATCCAGCCTGAGCCTATAGCAGTCGAGAGGCCAGGAGCTGAGCCACTCTCTCGGCAGGAACTGAAGGTGCTGCGTCTGTTGGTTGCAGGACAGACGTACACGGAGATGGCGGAGGCGCTGATCGTCTCCCCTAATACAATTAAGACGCAGGTCAGCAGTATCTATCGCAAGCTGGGTGTGAGCCGCCGCGCCGAAGCTATCGCGGCTACCCAGCGGTTACACCTCCTCTAGTTGATGGTTCGTAAGACGAGCCTATGTATGTTGTGGAAAACCCGCGACCCTCAAATGTGAGAGCATCATTGCAAAAATCACCCGCCCAATCACGAACACAGGTGATGTCAATTCCCCCGCCTCGCGGTTATACTCTTCTCAAGCAGAGACAGCAGACCCTAGTCAGAACAAAAGGAGGATACAGATGCATGTTTCAATTCGCATTAAAGGGCATCTGGACCCTGTCTGGCAGGAGTGGCTGGAAGGATTACAGATCGTGCACGAGCCAGATGGCACGTCTCGGCTTTCTGGAACGCTCAAGGATCAGCCAGCACTCTCTGGAGTACTCACGAAAATTAGTCACCTGAGCTTGACGCTGCTCTCGCTCGAAAGTAGCGAATTGACGCACAACGAAGGCCGATAATGTCCTTCTCAGCAGGCCTCCCTCAGTTTTTTCTGATCGACTTTCAGGAGACTGTTTGGAGGCGGCAAATGCTGCATATCAGTCTATTCACGAGAAAAGGAGAATCACTATGAGCAAACTACAAGTCGCAGAGTTCTTGACCCTGGATGGGGTCATGGAAGCACCTGACACCTGGAACGGACCATTCATGAATGAAGAAATAGGCATGGATATCGGCGGCCGCCTCTTTCAGATTGACGCGCTGCTTTACGGACGCCGGACCTATGAAGAAATGGCGGCCGCCTGGCCAGAGAGAACGGGTGACATGGCTGATCGATTTAACAACATCCCTAAGTTCGTGGTTTCAACTACCCTCCAGGAGGCGACATGGAACAATTCCAAGCTGATCAAGGACAATATCGCCAAAGAAGTATCCAAGCTCAAGCAGCAGTTTGGTCAAAACATAGCGATCCTGGGTAGTGGCGAGCTTGTACGTACGCTCATGCAGCACGACCTCATCGATGAGTATTTGCTCATCGTCTGTCCACTGATCCTGGGCAAAGGCAAGCGGCTCTTTGAAGACGCAAGCCGAACGACGCTGCGATTGATCACCTCCAAGGCGTACACGACGGGTACCGTTTCTCTCACCTACCAACCGATCAAGGAATGATGGAAACGTTCTGGCCTCGTCTCCCTAGATGGATGAATGGAGAATAGTATGAAAACAGTCATTTCGCAAGACGGCACTGCTATCGCCTACGACCAGGTCGGCCAGGGACCGGCAGTCATCTTAGTGGCTGGAGCTTTCAGCTACCGCAAGTACCCTGCTTCAGTGCAATTAGCAGATCTGCTGGCACAGCACTTCACAGTATTCAACTACGATCGACGAGGCCGAGGCGACAGTGGCGATACCAAGCCCTACGCGGTCGAGCGCGAAATTGAGGATATCCAGGCGCTCATCGACGCGGCTGGCGGCTCGGCATACGTCTGGGGCCTGTCCTCTGGTGCTATTCTTGCCCTCGAGGCGGCTGCTAGTGGTCTGGCGATCAACAAACTGGCATTGCAGGAACCTCCCTTGTTCGTCAATGCTAATGATCGTCAACCGCCGAAGGATTTTACCGCACACCTCACGAATCTAATCAGTTCGGACCGGCGAGGTGAGGCAGTTAAGTACTTCATGACCCAAGGCATGGGTGCTCCTGGATTTGTCATCCCGTTGATGCACCTCATGCCAGGCGCATGGAAACAGCTCACGGCCGTTGCCCATACGCTTCCGTATGACGCCAAGCTTTTGGAATGCCATACACCGGGGTCTGGCAAGGACTGGCAGACGGTCACCATGCCGATGCTGGTGATGGCAGGCAGTGAAAGCCCGGCTTTCTTGCGTCATGACGCACAAGCACTTGCCGAAGCGCTGCCTCATGCGCGCCTGCTCGTTCAAAAAGGCCTGGGCCATACCAAGCAGTTATCACCGAAGCTGATCGCATCGGTGCTGGGAGAGTTCTTCGAGGGCTAATGAGGTACGCATCTATGGTGAGGAGGCAAGCAATTACGGCATAGGTTGAGCTTCGTCGTTTTGCTTCCTCCTCTCACATTCCCTTCACGATCTCATCTTTATCACAAGCGATCATTTCAATATATATCACCTCATCATATGAGTCGGTGTCCTACTCCTTCATACGCTAAGTTCGATCCCACGACATATTTTCCCGTATTCTGCCATACAATACTCCCCTTGTTACATTCATCCAGCCATCCGCGTGTTTTAAATATATACATATTGAGGAGGTAAGTTACATGCAGAGCACTGATAAGCGAAAGCTGGGCGACTGGTGGGCTGAGGGAGATACACCTGTACGTACCGATTCTCGTATCACCTATCTCATCGATGGACGCACGACAATGTTTACAATGTGCATTCATTTTCTCAAAGCACACAAGTATATTTACCTGGCAAACTGGGGCATAACTCCCGGCATGGAGCTTGTGCGTGGAACAGATCATCGAGCAGGGCCGGATGGCAGTCCCGAACAAGAAGCTTTGCTTGCCGAACTACGCGCCGAAGGGCTTGAGCAAGCTGATATCGACTTCTGGTGTAGTCATGATCTTTCTGTCCAGGCAGTGCTGGGCTATGCAGTGAGCAAAGGGGTTGAAGTCAAGGCGTTGCTATGGGATACATTGGTATTGCCAGGGATACCTATCTACTATCATCCCAAAGAAGCCAAAGAGCAGTTGGAACAGGTTGGCGTCACCTGCATCCTTGATGATAGCGCTCGCGGCATTATGCATCATCCCATGGAGTCATTGCATCAAAAAATCTCAGTTGTGGATGGGGTATATGCCTCCGTCGGTGGCATTGATTTGATGATCGACCTGGATGGTGATTTCGACCGCTGGGATACACCGTCGCATCCCTTCTCTTCTCCTTTACGTCGCACTAGTGAGGGTACCAGTCCCCACCCTTGGCACGATGTTCACTCCATCATTGAAGGCCCAGCAGCAGGGGACGTTGAATTGAACTTTCGTCAACGCTGGAATGATGTAGTAAAGCGTCACCACTGGAATGAAGATCTGCTACTACCTGAGCATCCACTCCCACCTCCATTAGAGAGCAAGAGCGTGATCCAGGTGGCCCGTACTATTCCCGAACATACCTATAGTTTTGATCCTGATCCAGGTATCCAGGACATTGCGCAAATCTATGCGAAAGCATTTAGCAATGCGCAGCACTTCGTCTACCTGGAGAACCAGTACTTCTGGCAGCATTCCTATCTGCTGGTTGACGTTCCCTTACTTGGCGCTGATAACCCTCAGATGGAACGCAACATCCGCGAACTGGCCGCGGCGTTAAGGCGTGATGCGCTTGTCGTCATGGTTCTACCCGACCATCCAGAACCGGGACGAGCGTTCACGGACGCTGGCCTCACACTCTTACGTAAAGAGGCCGGTGATGCTGCGCAAGATGGACGGCTACAGGCTTTTTGCCTGGGCACCTCAACTTCTCAAGAGGATGGGGAACATTATCGCCCTATCTATGTGCATGCGAAAGTTGGCATCGTTGATGATCTGTGGAGCACGGCTGGCTCGGCCAATTTGAACAATCGGGGCATGCGGGACGACACTGAAATGAATGTTGCTGCCCTTGACGCGGAATTGGCGCGCAGTCTGCGCTTGATGCTGTGGGCTGAACACCTTGGGCTTGCCACGAATGAGGATATATTTGCTGTCACTCGTTACCTTCATCGGCAGCAACGAGGGCACGAGGATACGCACGCTAAACGTGTATTGAACTCCCTGGAAGAGACGCTTGGAGATCCACTGACAGGAGTCCGCTTAATGCGTGAACGAGCCGAAGACAACCTACAACGTTATAAAGCAAAACAACCCCTGGTGGGTCACCTCCTACCCTATTTAACAGGCGAGGAGGCAACACAACAAGGACTGCCTTTCCGTGAAGAGCATGGTTGGCTCGAAGAACCTTCGAAGTCATCCTAAGTCCAGCTTTTGTTACCCTGAGGCCGACTTTGTCATCCCGACTGCTTCCTTGTCACCCTGACCAGCTTTGTCATCCTGAGTGCAACGAAGGATCTCTGTCCCACCACATACGAGATCCTTCGCGTTGCTCAGGATGACATTCTAGGGTTAAATCAGTTCCAGATAGCGGCGGCGATCCCAGTTGGTTACGGCCTTTTCATACTCCTTGACCTCCCAACGGCGCGTCGCCACATAGTGCTCCACAAAATCCTCGCCCAGATATTCGCGTGCAAATTCACTCTGCTCAAACAAATCTGTCGCCGCGGAGAGATTGCGGGCTAGGGGACGAATACGGCCTTGCTCAATGGCCTGGACTACCGTCGCTTCATCGTACGCGTTACCATCTAGTCGCGCCGGTAACTCCAGTTTGTGCTCAATACCATACAAGCCGCTTGCAAGTGTGGCAGCAAAGACCAGGTAGAAGTTGGCATCGGCACCCGGCACCCGATTCTCAATGCGGATGGAGCGTTTTCCATTGTTGATGATACGTACCGCGCAGGTGCGATTATCCATACCCCACGTTGTGTTCAACGGTGCCCACGTGCCCTCAACGTAGCGCTTGTAGGAATTGATGATCGGCGCATACAGGACCATCACCTCTGGCATCTTGGAGAGCACCCCTGCCAGGAAATGCCGCATCGTAGTGGACATGTGATCGTCCGCGCTGTCATCCCAGAACAGATTGCGCTCTCGATTGCTATCCCACAAGCTCATATGTGAATGGCCGCTGCTGCCATCTTCCTGGTCATTCCACTTAGCCATAAAGGTCGCGGTGTAACCCAACTGATGACAAATTTCCTTGACTCCCGTCTTGAAGAGCATTGTGCGATCACCAGAGGTTAAGGCATCGGCATAGTGGATATTCATTTCATACATACCTGGTCCATGCTCGCGGTTGTAGCCTTCGATCTCGACTCCATAGTCACGCATCATCCGTGCAATGCGCCCCAACAGGTGGTCATCGGCACTCGCTTGGCTGATCGCGTAGCAGTTGAAGCCAGGATTGAGCGGGGTCAGGTTCGGCCCAAAATCTTTCTCACGTAGTGATAACTGGTTTTCTCGAAAGAACCGGAACTCCAGTTCGGATGCTGCCATTGGCTCATAGCTTAAGGCACGCGCTCGCTGCATGACCTGACCAAGTACGTAACGCGGAGACACTGTTACCGGTTCACCATGCTCGGTCCATAAATCGCACACGCAGGAAGCAACATTCTCTTCCCAGGGCACCAGCGCAAAGGTGGAGAGGTCGGGCTTCATGACAATGTCAGCGAAGCCGCGTTCCCAATTGCTCACCTTCAGATTGGGCAGCACATTTTCTGCGATATCCCAGCCAAAAAGAACATCGCATTGAGCAAACCCATCATCAATTGAGTTGAGGAAAAAGCGAGAAGCTACCCGCTTGCCACGATAGACTCCTTCGATATCGGGGGCACCTATCTTTACATACTCCACCTTACCCTCATCCATGAGACGTTGAATTTCAGCCATGTCCATGAGTCAGTTCATCCTTTCTTTCCTGGTCATTCTTTCTTTGTCATCCCTCCCTTGCCATCCCTTCTTTGTCATCCTGAGTGCAACGAAGGATCTCATCCTTCCTTTTACTGTTCACCAGCGATAGACCTCTGGCTTGCGATTTTCTAAGCTTGGAATCTGTGAACGAGCCTGCTCAATCTGCGCGAGATCAATATCGCCTACAACAACTGTTGGCATATCCGCAGCCTGGGCGACCACCAGCCCCCAGGGATTGACGATCATGGAACGACCAAAACATTGCTTGTTTGGTGGATAGGTTCCAACATGTGCAGGAGCAACTACATAGCAAAGGTTTTCGATGGCTCGCGCCCGCAGCAGCACTTCCCAGTGGTCCCGACCGGTATGGAGCGTGAAAGCAGCAGGCACCATCAGTATCTCGGCACCTTGCAATGCCAGAGAGCGGTAAAGTTCCGGGAAGCGAAGATCGTAGCAAACCGTCAATCCAAACGTGATACCATCAACTTCAGCCGTTACAATCGAATCGCCCGCCGCAATACGCTCAGATTCGTAGTGTTTCTCACCATTCTTCAGATTCACATCAAAGAGGTGTATCTTGCGATACTGCGCGGCAATCTCGCCATCGCGATTGATCAGCACGGAAGTATTATAGAACTTGCCCACCAGATGCGGGTGACGCTCAATGATACTGCCGCCATGAACAATCATGTTGTGCTTGCGAGCCTTCTCCTGCAGTCGCTCAATGGCCGGTCCCGGAATTGTTTGCGCGGCTGTATCAAAGCCGCTATAGGGGCCAAGATATGTCCAATATTCGGGAAGTGCTACGAATTGTGCGCCCATATCGGCAGCTTGATCCAGAGACCGCTCTACATTGGCCAGATTCTCAACGGGGTCGTCACGTGAGTTGAGTTGAACAATCGCTGTTTTTAGATGCATGTTCCAGGCTCCTCCCTCTGTATGCACTGTGGGGAACCCTGTCTGGGGACAGGTAAACTCGTTGTTGGCAGAGTAGCACGTGAAAACCTCATCGTCAAGGGCAAAAGCGCTATAGAAACCTGGATCAAATGGTTATATTTGCCTGCCTCATGCTTTTATCCATCTCGACACTGCGCTTCCACTATGTTAAACTACCATCAGAATAGAAAGGTAAGAAGTTTGAAAGTATCTACCCTTAACTCAGCATAATTTCCGTTCTTTAAACAAAGGCTGCTAGCTAGTCCATGCACCAGCAATATTTAGATGGAGAAACCGGGCGCGATGTACAAAACCCCGCCATCCGATGACGAACAACGCGAGTTGCCAGAAATCAGCTACCCCGTTCAACGGCGCAGACGTGCGGCAGCGCCTAAGCAGCCAGCACGACTACTCGATGACTATTATCCCGACGAACGTCCCGAAATTCCCCGTATCAGGCGCGCATCGCTACGTCTCAAACCAGAGGATATAGAGGATACGCAAGGCCCAACTCAATCCACCAGCAACAAAATAATGGTCGCACCGCGTCAACGTCAAACCATCTATGAACCGTCTCAAACAGCTCGTCGCCTTAAACGCACGCCGGCACATACGCGCCATAGACATGCGCAGCGCTTGCCGCTCAATTATCTACAATACCTTAGTCGCAATCAAGTAATTATGGCCCTGGGTATCCTGATATTAATTTCATTGATCGTTATTGTCCCTATTATCTCTCGCATCGGTCATTCGTCTACCAGCACAACATTAGCCAACGCCGGTATCGGTAATAGTCAGCCCCCGTCGCTTCAGCAGGTTCCTTTAGGTCCACATGAACTAGTTATCACGCCCGAGGACAGCGATCATCCCGCTCCTCCTGTGTATGCAACCGCGGCCTATCTACTCAACACCGATACGGGTGCGACACTCTATGCTCGCGACCCGTTTATGCACCTGCCAATGCTTAGCACGACAAAATTGATGACGGCGGTCCTGGCAGTTGAACACGGCAATCCCGACCAGCAAATAACCATCACTCCTTCCATTGCAAACGACATAAGCCGGTTGAGCGCCGATAGCGCTTTGTTTGGCATAAAAAAGGGCGAAACGTATACGCTGCGTGAGATGCTCTACGGCCTGCTCCTGCTTTCTGGCAATGATGCCGCCATTGCCATTGCAGATACCATCGGGGGAAATATTCAAAACTTCGTAGCAAGCATGAACGCACGAGCGCATCAACTTGGGCTAAACGATACTCACTACGTAAATCCTCATGGATTATTGCAGACCGGACAATACTCCAGCGCTCACGATCTGGCAATACTGGCGAAGTACAGCCTCAGCTTACCGCTCATTGCCCAGATCAGCGCAACAAAAACATACCATATTCCCCAGGGTGGAAATCATCCCGAGCGCTTCCTGATTAACGAGAACCAGTTTCTCTGGTGGTATCCAGGCGTTGCCGGTGGCAAGACAGGCTACGCTCCAGATGACTACGTACAGGTCATGTCCGTGACACGCAACAACCATCACCTGATCGGTGTCGTGATCCAAACCGTTGACTGGTGGACCGATATGCGCGATCTTATGAACTGGGGCTTCGACACCTTCACCTGGGTTTCACCTCGTGATTCGGATATTGCGCATCCCCCCATCCCATATGACAGCCTGTGGAACTATTTTGCCGACGACAAGCAGGGAAATACTATCTCAACCGCCAATGCCGGTCGTTACTACATTTACACGGGTTTTAGTATCTCCGGGCCAATTTTGAAGTATTTTGACAAGTCAGGGGGCCTGAAGAAATTCGGCTATCCAACGGCTATGCCCAGGGCATTCAACGCGTCATCCATAAGCCAGCAATTCCAGAAAACCACGATCCGGTGCAATCTGACAACGAACGCATGCCAAACCAGTTAAGGGGACTATGTGATGAAAGAGGATAAAGATCCAACTCGGATCACTATGGATGCGTATTCGCATATCGCCTCTCACTATGCTCATACCCATAGTATCGCTACCCACCCAGAATTCTGGCGTGAGCATTTGCAACGCTTTGTTGATGCAGTACAATCAAGCCCCATATTCCAAGCCAACCCTTCACTTCCAGTATTGGATGTTGGATGCGGACCAGGCCGCGACTCGCTCCTGCTAGCGCAAATGGGCTTCAATGTAATCGCGACCGATCTTTCAGAAGCAATGCTCGACGAGGCCCACAAACGCTGCCAGGACCAACCTTTTGCCGAATGCATCACCTTCCGGCGTATGGACATGCGCATACTTGATCTTCCAGACGCCTCGTGCGCCGGGCTTTGGGTCTCAGCCTCCTTCCTGCATATCCCCAAGCGTGAAAATCTAGCCGTGCTTAAAGAACTTGTACGCGTACTGGCTCCTGGTGGTCCTCTCATGCTACTGGTCAAAGAGTCCGATAGCGGAGACGACGAACGCTACGAGGCACACTCGGAAAGTGGCAATTTGCGCTTCTTTGCCCGCTATCGTGGCGGCGAACTCTGGACATTGCTCGAGCAGGCAGGCTTAAAAGTCCTGGAGATTACAACGACAGTCGATACGCGTTTCACCGACGGTCGTCGCTGGTTGTGCGCGTTAAGCATAAAAGGCTAGTGCAACAGCACTTACTTGCATCGTTCAATACATGACTATCCCAAGCACCATGTAGGGTATCCCATATTTCTTATCATTTCCTCCCAAAACATATTGCTTTCGAGTGAAGATGGATAATCGAAAGTAAAGATTTCTTAACCTTCGGTGTTTTTCATCTCTACTTCATATTCATATTATATGCTACGTCAGAACCTTGTACACCACTTTTACCTTTACATATTGGCAGACAAGGGCGCTTTGCTGACACGGAATGTCATCATTTTTTACGAAAGTACTAAATCGATGTTTCTGAATTAGGTAATTATACCTAGTTTAATATCCATTTCATGAAGGGAACGTAGGCTAAAAAGGAACGATATCAGTCTCTAAATGGAGCGATGATAACTACCCAAGCTCTGATGCAACTGGTTGTTTTGTGAGCAAATGAGTGAGGTTACAATTCTTATGCGTATCCTGATTGTTGAAGATGATCCTCATTTAGGAGCTAGCCTGAGGAAAGGTCTAGGGGCCAATAAGTATGCTGTTGACCTCGTGACCGATGGGCAAGGAGCTCTCTCAATGGGTCTGGCGATACCATACGATCTGATCATTCTCGACATTTTACTCCCTCAGCTCAGCGGTTTTGAAGTGTGCGCTCAACTACGCAGTCAAGGACGAACCATGCCTATTCTGCTGCTGACAGCGTTGGGCGAAGTTGAACAGCGCGTCAAGGGTCTGGACCTGGGAGCAGATGACTATCTGATAAAACCTTTCGCCTTCCGTGAGCTGGAGGCACGAGTACGCGCTCTACTACGCCGCGAAAGTTCATCCAAGACGGTAGAATTGCGTTTTATGGATATCATCCTGAACACGCATACACAAGAGGTGCAGAGGGGAGACCGCGCCATTTCCTTGTGCAGCAAGGAATATAGACTACTAGAGTTTTTAATGCGCCACCCGCATCACGTATTGAGCCGTTTAAATATCGCTGAACATGTTTGGGATTATGATGCTGAGCATCTTTCCAATGTTATCGATGTGCACATATATAGTTTGAGGCGGAAGCTCTGCGAGCAAAACGAGCCAAATGTCATTCACACAATCCGCAATGCAGGATATCAATTGAAGGAACCTCAAGCATGATAAATCGATTGCGAAGCATTTGGCCACCTGGGATTCGTATGCAACTGATGTTCTGGTACACCGGCATCTTTGCGCTGCTCCTGCTTACTTTTAGCATTATCTTCTACCTGGCGCTAGAGGATGCATTGCAATCGGATGTTGATACTGACTTGCAACTGCGTATACAGCAGATTGCAGTAGGCATCACCAATGAAAACGGTACGACCAGCATTGAAGAGATATTGGAAGATGTACCAAAGTTGGATCCAGCCGTGCTAGGGAACATTCCTATAAGTGTATCAAATCAAGAAAGTCAACTTCAAACTCAGTCCTATATGAACTTTCGCTCGTTTGTGCAAATCCTGGACGTAAAAGGGAAAATAATCTATGCCACGCCTAACTCTCAGGCTATTCCTACGCCCTCTGCAAGCGTAACTGAAGCGTTGCATGGTGTTGTTTGGAAAGGCACAATCACTACATTTAACGGACAGACAATGCGTTTATATAGTGCACGACTCATCTACAAAGGAGCGCTTTTTGGCGTCATCCAGGTTGGCGAGTCGCTGGCTTACTTGCATGCCATTCTACACAACATCGTCGTGAAATTGCTCCTGATCGCTCCTTTCATGCTGCTCTGCGGTGCTATTGGCAGCTACTGGCTTGCAAGGCGAGCCTTTGTACCGATCCGCCACCTGACAGACATCGCTCAAGATATTAGTGCCGGGGATCTGGATCGCCGTGTCCCAATACCTCGGCCACGTGATGAGGTACACCAACTCGCTCTGACTTTCAATTCGATGATCGGACGGCTTGATCAGACTTTTCTGCAACAGCGCCGCTTTGTGGCGGATGCTTCACACGAGTTGCGTACGCCTGTTGCCGCGATACGTAGCATGACGGATGTGGCATTGGCACAATCCAACAATTTAGAGGAATGTATCTCCGTCATGCATGATGTAAATACGGAAGCTGAGCGCCTGGGCTGGCTCATCCAGAATCTGCTAACCTTGGCACGGTCAGACGAAGGACAGGTACTACTTGACCACGAGTTCGTACGGCTTGATCTGCTAGTCTGTGATGTGGTTGCCACGCTCGAAGCGTTAGCAGTTGAACGAGAAATTACGCTGCAAATAGAAAATTTAGAGCCAGTCACTGTACAAGGTGATACCTCGCGGCTCATCCAGTGTGTCATGAATCTCCTTGATAATGCACTTATCTACACCGATGCAGGAGGGAAGGTTACTATCCAGAGTGAGATCAAAGGGAATTGGGGTTGCATCGCAATTAAGGACACAGGTATTGGAATTGCACCGGAGGATCTTCCTCATATCTTTGAGCGTTTCTACCGAACTGATCCTGCGCGTTCGCAGATAAGGGGAGGTAGCGGCTTAGGGCTTTCTATTGTCGATTGGATCGTACATGCACATGGGGGTTCTATGCGTGTCGAAAGTCAACTAGGGCATGGGTCGACTTTCACTATGATCCTGCCACTAGCCGACCCCTTCTGAATTGCGAGTGGCTGAGCACTCGCAGGGATGCCCTAATCGGCCCCTGAAATCACTGCCATGATACGGTTCCAATACTGAATTTGTGGAACCATCAAGAACCTGATCGCTGATTGTACCAACGATTTAGAACTAATTTGGATGAAAGGAGCGTAGCGCGTCAATACATGCCTATGTATTGATACAGAAGCATAGCGTTACACTTAAATGGCAATGGATTTTTCTCTTCCTACCACTAAGTCCAGTGACTTACAGCAGCCCATAAATTCTCCACCTCGCGGCTCATCAGCTTCTACTCCGCCAGTACTCCAAGGACAGAAAGATAGCCCAACTCTCTTACTAGAGAAACTTTATAGAGGACTGACTTCCCCAACCCGGCTCTTACCTGACTTTCTGATCATTGGCGCGCAAAAAGGTGGCACCACCTCCCTCTATAACTATTTGCAAGCCCACCCGTGCATCGCACCTGCTGAGAGAAAGGAAGTGCATTTTTTTGATAGACGATCAAATCTGAACAAGGGTCTAACCTGGTACCGGGGACACTTTCCTGCCTGGGTCGAAAAGTATTATGTCCAGCACTTCCGTCAGCAGGCCTTTTTGACAGGAGAAGCTACGCCTGAGTACCTGTTTCTTCCACACATTCCATCTAAAGTGGTCAAGGTACTGCCGCATGTCAAACTCATTATCTTGTTACGTAACCCGGTCAATCGCGCCTATTCCCAATATCAGCATGCAGTGGTACAAGGGCACGAAACACGCTCGTTTGAAGAGGCGATCAACGCTCAGGAGGCCTGCCTCACCGAGGAACAAGCCAATCTCCTGCAAGATGAAGATTATGAACGTTACACCTATATGCAACACTGTTACCTGCTGCGAAGCATTTACATCGACCAATTACAGAGGTGGATGCATCTATTTCCCCGGGAGCAGTTCCTGATCCTCAAGAGCGAAGCGTTGTATGCAGATCCCGCCGCCATCCTCAAACAAGTTCTGGACTTTCTAGACGTACCTACGTCCGAAATTCAACTCAGGAAAAGCAATTACAAGCCATATTATGCCAACCACTATTCTGAGATGGATACAGGCCTGCGCAAGCGCTTGATCACATTCTTCGAACCGTATAATGCTCGCCTCTACGATTTTCTGGGCGTCGATTTCGGTTGGAATCGGTAATACTGGGATAACTTTTTTCATCCTACTACTTTCCATTTCTCTGATGGCTTTTTCATGCCTATTTCATCCTCAAGTAGTATGCTAGGGTCGGTTACATCTTGTCCGTTCCTTCGTATCCCTCCTGATCACATAGCTTTCCCGCATCGATGAAGAACATCGTCTTGTTTCACTTGCCCCATAGCCTCATGTTTGTTATACTGCACCCAATGCAAAAGCACTTTAGAAATGAAGGTTCTTAAAAATCATGGTAAAAGAAGATACACATAATAATCATCATAGCGAACCATCGAGATTGGAGCGAGCACGCCTTGCACTTGCGATTTCCGCGGGCAAGCTGGCAGGGGCATCTGGCCGCTTCCTGCGTATCGGCGGTGGTACAAGTTTACCAGGCATGATCGCACGTCGTATTGATCCCAACGTCCTCAAGTCGGTGATTGGAGCGAGCAAGGCTAAGAAAATAGTCATTACTGGCAGCAATGGTAAAACCACAACCGCTCGTATGACTTCCGCTATTGCTAATAATGACGGTAGGCGTGTCTCGCATAACCGCACCGGCTCTAACATGTTGCAAGGTGTTACTTCTGTTGCGGTCAACTCTGCCAGCGTGTTCGGACGGCTAGATAGCGATCTACTGCTCTTTGAAATCGACGAAGGGACGATGCCTCTGGCAGTGCCGGAAATCCAACCCGATGTCGTCGTGATTACCAATATCTTCCGAGACCAGTTGGACCGCTACGGTGAACTCTATTCGGTGGCTAAAGCGCTCGATAAGGTGCTGGAAGATTTACCGGAAACAGCTACCATTCTCCTGAACGGCAATGATCCTCAAGTCGCCAACTTCGGACAGAACGCGAAAGCCAAACGCCTGTTCTTCGGCCTGGAAACTACAGAGGTCGGGATGCCCGTTCCTGAGCAATCTGCCGACATTATTCGCTGCATCCACTGTCAGGAAGACCTGCTCTACGAAGTCGCCTACATGTCCCATCTGGGCATCTATCGCTGTCCCAATTGCGGATATACTCTACCGAAACTAGATATTGCCGCAACCTCGGTCAAGCTGGCCGAAGATGGCGAAGGTCTCACACACGTTGACTTGCGCACCCCGCAAGGTGACATCGCACTGGACATCCCACTCCCCGGCCTGCACAACGTCTACAATGCAGCGGCTGCCATCGGCGCTAGCCTGGCGGCAGGTCTTGATCTACAGAAAATGCCATCAGCCCTTACCAACATCCGTCCCGCCTTTGGACGTCTGGAAAAGATTCAGGCAGGCGACAAGACGATCTACCTGTCCTTTGTGAAAAATCCCACCTCGTTCAATCTCATGTTGCGCCTCATCGCGCAGCATCCCGGTCCAAAACACATGCTCATTGTCGCAAGCAGAACAGTTGTAGATGGAGAGGATTTTGCCTGGCTGTGGGATGTGGATATCGAGGGCATTGGCAAAGATATCCAGGACGTCGTCTGTAGCGGCAACAAGGCAGAAGAACTCGCCATGCGTCTGAAATACGCCGATGTCCCCGTTGATAAGATCAGCATCATCCATGAGCGTGAGGCAGGCCTCGATGACGCCCTCAAGAATGCAGGCCCCGGTGGCAAACTCTACATCATGGCAAGCTATACACCAACCCACGAACTGCGACGTATCATGCAAAAGCGCGGCTGGGTGAAGCACTTCTGGGAAGAATAATACTATCCTCCTGTAGGGACAGTGCCTTGTGCCTGTCCGAGCGAAGGAATAACATAAGAGGACAATATAAAATGAACGAACAAGTCAAAGATACCGGTATGGTCTTGAAAATCGGTCACCTCTACCCCACCCTCATGAGCGTGGCCGCCGACCGTGGCAACCTCTTTTCCATCGAGAAACGCTGCCAGTGGCGCGGCATTAAAACCGAGGTAGATCAGATTTTTGTCAAACAGACACCCGACTTCACCAAATACGACTATGATCCTTTTTCACGGTGGTGCAGACCGCGAGATGGAACTCGCCTCACGTGATATCCAGGCCAAAGTTCCCTCCCTGAAGGAGGCAGTAGAGTCAAACTCGGTAGTGCTGAGCGTATGTGCCGGGTTCCAGTTGCTTGGGCACTATTACAAACCGTTTCAGGGACCCGAACTGAAAGGTGCGGGCCTGCTCGACCTCCATACTGAGGGCGGCAGCACGCGCTTCATGACCCATATGGCCTTGGAGTTTGCCGTCGATCTGGAACAAACAGAGAACCAGCGCGGCAAAAAGGTGCTCGTCGGCTACGAAAACCATAGTGGCCGCACCTACTTGGGACCAAACGCAAAGCCTTTGGGAAAAGTCCTCGCGGGTTGGGGAAATAACGGCAAAGACGGATTTGAAGGAGCCAACTATAAATATATCTTCGGCACCTATCTGCATGGGCCGGTGCTACCGAAAAATCCCTGGTTCACTGATCTGCTTATCCAGCTTGCCCTGGAACGTCGTTACGGGAAAGTCGAATTAGCCCCCCTGGATGATTCTACAGAAAACGCCGCCCATGATGCTGCCTTGAAGCTGGCTATGGAGTTCAAAGGCACAATGTCGGCTATAGAAGCAACACCGTGGAAGAGATAGTCCCGATGGGAGCCCAACAATCGGCGGTGAGCAACCCGGCTTGTCCTCCTGTAGGGGCAGTGCCTTGCGCCTGCCCTCGCCAAGGATCTCTTTGCTCGGCAAAGAAGCGCCCTCCCTACATCAAGCTAGCGTTCCTGCTCTGCATCATTATCTTCCCGCTGCTCGCTTGCAGTGTAAGTTTCTCTCCGGCGGCTAACAGTACATCTGGCCCTTCAACAAATGGCGCTTTAGGTACGCCAACACCAGCACTGAATGTGTGGAGCAACGGAGGACCTGGGGTTGAGATTCGCTACGAAGATTGGAAAAGTCCAGGTGGGGCAGAAGATACTGTAACGATTGTGCGCTTTGACCTCCATCAAATTAATCTGAGCATCGGCTACCAGCCTACTCAACCACTATTGATGAGTGCTTGGATGCAACAACAGAAGGCTCTAGCCATCATCAATGGCGGATACTTCGACCAAAATGATAATGCCACCGCTCTCGTCGTTTCCAACGGACAGGCGTCCGGGACCTCCTATAATGGGTTCGGTGGCATGCTTTCGGTTGAATGCGCAAGGCAATATTAGCCTGCGTTCATTGCACCAGCAGCCCTATAATCCAGGCAGCGAACAACTGCAGCAGGCTACGCAATCCTCACCCATGCTTGTGCTACCAGGCGGACAACGCGCAGACTTTGACGCCGACGCCTCTAGCTCCCGCCGCAGTGTCGTAGCAATGGATAAGCAGGGTCGTCTATTGTTCATCATCAGCCCAGACCCAACATTCTCACTCGATGAGATAGCCGATCAGCTTGTCAACTCTGACCTCTCCATCAACCTGGCGCTCAACCTGGATGGAGGGGCCTCCACCGCCCTGTACGTGAACTCCGGCAGCCAGCACGTTGCGATTGACTCGCTGGCTAAACTGCCCATTGTGATTATTGTGAAGGCAAAGTAATTGCGAGAAAAAGAGCGTGCACATTATGTCAAATAAAAAGTCAGTAGCAAAACAGGTAAGTATAACTTCTCTCATTCTTGTTGGAATGACCGTTATCTTGATTCCTCTCGTGGCCCTGCCATATATTTTCTCAGTCATGCGCAAGCTACGGCACAGATCGAAGGCGGGTCGCGAGGTTTCCGCAAGTGTCTCGTCTGCTGATACGCCTCTAACAACCTTCAATCCTCACGGCCAGCCGGGCGATCCGATTAACATTCAATTTCTTGGCACCGATGGGCAGATTGGTGCAGCTTTCGCCGCTGCTGGCTGGTATCGTGCCGATGAAATCGATTTCATCACCTCTGCACGTATCTGCGCAGACTCTGTACTTGGCCGTGCTTACTCGACCGCTCCAGTAAGTAACCTCTACCTCTATGGACGCAAGGAAGACATGGCATTTGAACGGCCTGGTCATACCGTTCGCCAGCGCGACCACATCCGTATCTGGAATACTGGACGCAAAGGGACTGATAGGCGTCCCATATGGATTGGCAGCGTTACGAAAGATACGAAGGTGGAACTCGCCAAGACCAACCACCTGCCCACCCATCATATCTCGCCAAATGTGGACGCCGAACGCGCTCTCGCCGTCTCCGAACTGACCCAAACAGACTTTGTCGTAGAGGAGACTACACGCCCTGGCTTTGGCAAAGTGACCCAGGGCGTGAATGGAGGTGGCGATCCTTATTTCACCGACGGGCAGGTAGCCGTGATTACTCTCGCCAATGTCTGGACACCGCCACTCGCTACACAAGTGCGTAGTCCACTTGGTTCTCGCATTGCCCAGATGTTAGTGGGTCTCGTTCGCAACCAACTGCCTAAAGCCGGGCTTGAGCATGCCTCACGCGAACAACAGCGTCTCAAGGTTAGTGATCAAGCAAGTGCGTAGGGCACCAGGGCATTCTTTACGAGTGCCCTGCGTTTCACGCCATTCCCTTCCGAATCTCTTCCTGTATAACCGTCACTGCATCGGCCAGCGGCACAATACGGCTCTCTTTTTGTGAGCGCAATTTCAGTTCAATGCCCCCATTCTTCAGCGAACGCCGACTGACTACAGCACGTAGCGGCAAGCCGATCAGATCGGCATCGTTGAACTTGACACCGGCTGACTCAGGGCGATCATCAAAGAGCACTTCGACACCAGCCGCTGTCAAATCGGCATAGAGTTGCTCTGCTGCCTGAGCTGTCTCTTGCTTGTCTAGATCGAGTCCAACCAACGCGACATGGTATGGTGCGATACTCATCGGCCAGATGATGCCTTTCTCGTCATGGCTCTGTTCGACGGTGATGCCCATCATGCGCGTGATACCGATACCATAGCAGCCCATCAGCATCAAGTGGGGCACGCCCTCGGAATCAAGGTAGGTTGCATCAAAGAGATCACTGTACTTCGTGCCCAGTTTGAAGATATGCCCAAGTTCACTGCCACGTATGGCATGCAGCGTGCCGCCACAATGCACGCAGGTTGCGCCATCAAAAGCGGAAGCAATATCTTCCCAGACATCCACGCGAAAATCGCGTGGATAGTTCACATTCTTGAAGTGATAATTCGCCCTATTCGCGCCTGCAACGAAGTTGTTCCCCAGCTTGAGGGACACATCCGCAATAATCAGTACATCTTGCCCTTTGTTGAGTGGCGAGATATAACCGGCCACAATCCCATGTTGCTCCAGTTCTTCCGGCGTGGCAAGATGCAGATCGACCGGGTTGATCCCATTGCGTGTAATCGTGTTGGTCAGCTTCACCTCGTTTATCTCAAGGTCGCCACGCGCCATTGCCAGGATTAGCCGACCACTTGCTACATAGGCAACAGTTTTGATTGTCTTCGCCGCCGGTATATCCAAAAATGCAGAAAGGTCTTCGATGCTGGTCGTATCCGGCGTCAACACCTCTTCCAATGCTGCCTCCTCCTCGCGGGGTAGCTCGGAGCGCACAAATTCCGCCTTCTCACGATTGGCTGCATAATCGCAGGTATCGCACTTCATCGCCTCATCCTCGCCCGCCTCGGTGATTGCGATAAACTCCTGCGAGTCCTTACCGCCAATCGCCCCGCTATCGGCATGAATGACGATGAAATTGAAGCCGCAGCGACGAAAGATGGTCGAGTAGGCCTTGCTCATCTTGTTATAGCTCACATCGAGCCCGGCCGCATCGGCATCGAAGCTATAGAGATCTTTCATAATGAATTCACGCGTACGCAGCATTCCACCACGTGGGCGTGGCTCATCACGCTCTTTGACTTGAATCTGATAGATAAGCTGCGGCAAGTCTCGATAACTGCGCACAAATTCCTTGGCGAGTAGCGTCACGACCTCCTCGTGCGTTGGACCGAGCACCATCTCGCGGTCTCTACGATCTTTGAAGCTAAAGAGGACCGGGCCATAGCCCTCCGCCCGGCTCGGACTGCCATTGCTGGGGTGCTTCTCCCAGATATCTTTGGGCTGAATCACCGGCATCGTAACTTCCTGACCACCGGCACGATCCATCTCCTCGCGCACAATCCGCGTGATCTTATGTAGAACACGTTCGCCCATCGGCAGGAAGCTATAGACACCTGCTGTAAGTTGCCGTATAAAGCCCGCTCGCACTAACAGTTCCTGATTGCCGCCTTCTGAATCGCGCGGAGCTTCTCGCAGTGTTTTTGTGAGTTGTTGTGATACTCGCATAATTTACCTCCTACACGGTCAAAGCGCGTATGTCGCTTGCCTGACCACCATTAAATTCAACCATTCTCTGACCCGCGAGCGCAGCCTGATGCTCGATGATGCGCGGGTCAAGCGTTGCTGGCGCGTAAATCGCCAACAGAATATCCGTTGTTTCTGTAGTCACCTTCGTACGTTCGGAATCCGAGACAGTACTGCCCATAATTCCTTCGTCATCCGCAATGATGACCTTGTTCTCTACCGAGAACACCTGTCGCCCAATGCCTGGATATGTTTCACCGGGCTCTCCGACGCGCACTCGAACCTGTCCCTTCACATGACGTAGGTCATAGATGCACATCGGTAACAGAAACTCCAGCGAACATAGATTGTTCACATCCACAGCAGTGTTAATGTGATAGAGCCCTTGCCCTTTCAGCACACGACGTAACAAGGCCTCAGACGAGGGGCGATACCGCGTAGGATCGAAACCGAACGCTTTCTGCAAACCGCGCACCGCTGCTATCTGCCCATATTCCGACAGTTTATCAAGTGAATATTCTCTCGCTTGTCGCTGGCAAATCGCCTCTACCTGGCTCCATAAGTCGTTCATCATGCTCACGCACCTTCACCCCGGCAATCGTAACCATGCCGAATATGACGCCTGGAATGCGTGTTTTTAAGCGTTCATCTAGTTGTAACTGCATATGTTCCTCACATGAATTATCCTCTGCGCATTGATCTTTAGTAAGCGCGGGCGAAGATGGCTTCGCAGGTGGCCAGCTCTCCGGTGTAGATAGATTTTCCTCTGACCCCACCTTCTGGTTGGTCAAAAGGAATAACTCGCAGGGTTGCCTTAGTCTCTTCTTTGATAGCCAGTTCCGCCGCGCTGTCTTCAGCCCATTTCACACGCACAAAGCCTCGCTTCTCAGCGATAATCTGCTTGAACTCTTCATAACTGTCAGTGTAATACGTATTTTTAGCTCTGAACTCCGCTGCTCGCGAGAAGAGTGCACGCTGTACCTCCTCTAACAGTTCAGGCAATCGAGTTTCCAGGGCTTCCAGACCCACTGGCTCTTTGGAACGGTTGTCACGGCGTACCAACATTACACTGTTGTTCTGCACATCACGCGGCCCAATTTCCATGCGTACTGGTACACCGCGCAATTCCCATTCATTAAATTTCCAGCCAGGCGTATTTTCACTTGTGTCAACTTTGAGTCGGACTTTGCCCTTGAGCATCTTTTGGATGCGCTCTACCATCTCGCTCACGACAGCTTTTTCGTCATCCTTACGCCAGATAGGAACAATTACTACCTGGTAGGGCGCAATGCGAGGCGGCAATATGAGGCCCGACTTGTCCCCGTGTACCATGATGACGCCGCCAATCACACGCGTACTCAGGCCCCAGCTTGTCGTGGCACAATACTTGCGCTGCCCGTCAGCATCCAGGTATTGCATATCAAAACCCATCGCGAAATTTGTGCCGAGATTGTGACTCGTCCCTGCTTGTAGGGCTTTCCCATCGCCCATCATAGCCTCGATACTGTAGGTACGCAGCGCCCCGGCAAACTTTTCGTTCTCGCTCTTGCGTCCGGCGATAACAGGGATAGCTGCATCTTCCTCGATAAAGGCCCGGTAGACTTCGAGCATCATGCGGGTACGTTCTTCAGCCTCCTCAACGCTGCGATGGGCCGTATGCCCCTCCTGCCAGAGAAATTCTGCTGTGCGCAAAAATAGGGTGGTACGTTTCTCCCAACGCATGACGTTATTCCACAGGTTTATCAGGAGCGGTAAGTCGCGATAGCTCTGGATCCATTTAGCAAAGCTATGGCCAATGATCGTTTCACTGGTAGGACGGATGGCCAATGGCTCCTCTAGCTCTTCGTTTCCGCCGCGTGTGACCCAGGCCACTTCGGGGGCAAACCCTTCGACATGCTCCGCCTCCCTTTCCAGGAAACTGCGTGGGATCAGCAGCGGAAAGTAGGCGTTGACGACGCCAGTTTCTTTAAAACGTGAATCCAAGAGATGCTGAATATGTTCCCAGATAGCGTAGCCATACGGGCGAATGATCATACAGCCCCGTACCGGTGCATAATCCGCTAGCTCGGCTTTACGTACGACCTGGTTATACCATTTCGAAAAATCGTCTTCCTGGTCGATGATTTCTTCGACATGCTTTTCCTGATTCGCCATAGGTGACCTCCAAACAGAAGAAAAGTGCATAAAAAAACCCGCCCTCATATCAAGGACGAGTTGTTTGCCCGTGGTACCACCTCTATTGAACTGCACTTTACAGCACAGTTCCACTTAAACGGTTCATCTAAGAACCGCTCCCTTTGCTAACGGTGGGACTCCGGTCAGTTTCTCACTGACGCTCTCAGGTGGGTTCGACGTGCTCTCCATCTACCGGCTTCCACTGCCCCGGCTCGCTAATCGACTACTTCTACGTCTACTGTTCCTGGTCGATGCGTTCGCTGTCTTCAATTGGTTATATTAAGAATACACTAAGCTATTGGGACTGTCAAGCACGATAGAACTGATCGCCTCATTTGTAGGGGTCCGATGGTCCACATAAACTAATGAATTGGGGAATGACTGTAGGGGCCGAGCAGACGCCGTCTGGGGACGGTGTGCTGTCCGGGGTACAGGCAATGAGCGCCCATCGCCGATGTATCGGCCACCGATGGCAATTTAATGCTTTATTAATTTGTTAATCATCATTATCGTGCCCCAGGTGGGCTGGGAGCTAATCCAACATACATCAGACACATCAGACACATCTTTTAGCGTTATAATTTAGACGAATGATTCCTTAAAAATTTCCATAGAAAAGAGCCAAACCAATGAAAAAGCTTGTAGCCACTTTTGTCCTATTCTTGTTGGCGTCAACCTTCATCATCGCTTGTAGTAGTAATCCCGGCGGGGGCAGTAGCGGCGGGAATGACGTGCATATGAATGATATCAACTTCGTCGTACCTTCGATTACCATCACCAAAGGCAGTAGCATCACCCTCATCAGTGATACAGGAGTTGCCCATATCATCTCAAATGGCAAGTGGGTGAATGACATCCCAGAACCCAACAAAGAAGCAGGTGCGCCCCTGGTCAACAACCTGATGTTCAGTGACGCCGGTCAGAGCCAGACAGTCGGGCCATTCAACACAGCGGGAACATTTCACCTCTATTGCAGCGTACATACAGGCATGAATCTCACCGTGACCGTAAAGTAGTAGGGGCCGATTCATCGCGCCCACCGCCGATGTATCGGCTAAACGGGGCCAAACGATTCCCCAATTCGTTTGTTAAACAGCATTATCGGTCTTGCCTCGTAAACCACCCATCACGATGAAAGCTCATCCTGTACCTCAGCAATGGAACGTGCCCCACGCACATGCGTATTCACCGTTGCTGCTAGTGCGAAACCGGCCATCCCAATCGAGCAGGCGAGTATAGTCACAACCACGCCGAAACGTTGAATGAGTATGCCGGTTAGCGCTAATCCTAGTGGCTGACCACCAAACGCAATCAGCCGAAACATGCTATTCACACGCCCTTGCAGCTCGTCCGGAATAATCGCCATTCGATAGCTCATCTGCACAACGTTATAAATGGGGCCCATGAAAAAGCTAACAGCGAGTAGGAGGCCCAAGACGACAACATTAGGAGCAATGGCGAAGAATGGGATTGAAAGGGCAGAGAGCCATGTAGTTCCAATGATCACCTGTGCAAAACTAAGCCTTCTTTGAATGGATGGCGCAACGATGGCCCCCAGGATACCACCGGCGCCTCCAATCGCAAAGATGAGACCTATTACGAAAGACGATGCATGCTGGTTCTGAGCCAGTACGATCACAATCAAGGTAAACCCTGCGAAAATGAGGTTGTACCCCCCAGTTAGAATTGCGATGAAGCGAATAAGTCGCTGGTGCCACAACCATGTAAGTCCTTCTCGAATCTCAACCCATAACGCACGCCGGGCAACTGTCCTTTCCTTCTGAAATTTTGCCCGAATAAAGAACAATGAAACGACAGAGGCCGCGTACGAAATTGCATCCGTGAGAAACGGCAGGGATCGCCCTGCTGCGTACAGTGCGCCGCCGAGTGACGGACCCAGGAGCGATGTAATGCCTTCAGTAGACGCATTTTGAGCGTTGGCGGCAGACAATTGCTCTTTGGTGACGACGCGCGGAAGACAGGCTACCTCAGCAATATTGAAGAAGACGAAAAGCGTTCCTTCAATAGCAGAAACGAGATAGAGCTGCAATACCGTCAAATGCCCAAGAAAAAGGGCAATAGGAATACTTGCCATACTGAGCGCGCGACCTGTATCGCAGAGAATCATGGTGCGCTTGCGGTCCCAGCGATCAATGAGGGCACCTGCTGGAAGACTGAAGATCAAGTAAGGCAGAGCACGCAGAGCACCGGCAAATCCGGCCTGCGCGGGAGAATGCGTCACAGCCAGAATAAGCAAAGGAAACGCAAGTTGCGATACCTGCGTGCCTGTAGAAGAAACCGTCTGACCACTCCATAGGAGCATATAGTCCAGGTTGCGCCAGAGTGGTCGACGAGGACGCTGAGACCGCTCTTCATTGACAGTAGTTTGCGTCATGAAATTCCTCCATCAGTCTCTTGGACATAATCATGAACTTTAACGCATTTCCGTAGGAGCCGATTGATCGGCTTCGGGACGGGGCAACCTCTTCCCCATTCATTCGTCAATCAATATAATCTGACCCTACCGACTCCGATGATCTAATTGATTGTTCACCTTGCACATATCGCGGAGCCAGGAACATCGTAGTAAATAGACCATAGACCTGCCCATCTGGATCGGACTTTTCCGCAATAAATTCATAGACAAGATCGTCGAGCCGTTTTTTGTAAACCTCCGCACGTTCTGGTGAGAGGCGCACACGAGGGAATGAAGTGCCATACACAGCATCCTCCCCTTTTTCAGCCAGCGTTTCCGAAATCTGATCATGCAGGTCTGTGACAAAATCAAGTGTCGGCGACCTCTCACCCCGAACCTCAGGCGGAAACTCGAAAGTGAAGATGCGGGCAGTGCGCGTGTAATAATTCGCAATGATCCCCCGTATAATGCGGCGAGCAATCACCTGTGCCAATCCCACCTCTTCAAGGACATGCAGGTGATGCCCGATAGAGCCAGGAGTAGCCCCAAGCTGATCAGCAATCTGCTTAGCAGTCGCTGGCCGATTCTGGATAATGCTCAGAATCCTTATTCGAATGGGATCACCCACGGCCTTGAATTGCTGCACCGTATTGATAACCAATCTCAAAGGCAACTCCGGCATAGCCACCGGAACATCCTCTGGCAAAGCGTCAAGTTCATCTTTTCGTTCTAAAGCGTTCACCGGCACCTCCTCTAACGCAAAAACAAAATTGACACAAGGTAAATCCTCCCCTGTCATCCTGAGTGCAACGAACGACCTGCGCTGCCAGACATCACCCTTCGCTCACCTTAGATGCCAGACTCACTAGATAGAGTAAATAGCTTGGTACATACTACATCTTTCCCACGTACTGAAAATATAGTACGTACTACAAATATTGTCAAGTGACCATAGCCACTGATACTCATCAGTGGTTGAATAGTACTGTGCGTAATTCTATTTATTGACAGCTCGCTTGCTACGCATTATAAGAGCTATATGGTACATTGAGCAGAAATGACAAGCACTACGAGAACATATACAAATCTCTCTACGCTGGAGGTCACATGACTGCTCACATCACTATTCGCGGTGCCCGGCTGCATAACCTGAAAAATGTCACCCTTACCATCCCTAAGAATCAATTTGTTGTCCTGACCGGCGTCTCCGGTTCCGGCAAATCGACCCTCGGCTTCGACATTCTCAATATGGAAGGCAAACGCCAATACATGGAATCGCTTGGTATAGTCCCCTTTGGGTTGGCGAAACCTCCCGTCGATGCCATCACTGGGCTTTCCCCATCGATCAGCATAGACCAGCACCTCACCAACCGCAGCCCACGTTCTACCGTTGGCACTGTCACCGATGTCTATACCTATCTGCGTGCGTTGTTTGCTCGTCTGGGTCACCGTCCTTGCCCGAACTGTGGCAAAGATGTCCCGCCCACCTTCGACCCTTCCAACTCGGAATGGGGGAGTGAATCCAGCGCAGACGACGATGCCTCCGCACCTGAAGAAACCTTTTCTTGCCCCCATTGTGGCGCGCCTATTCCCGAAATCAGTATGGCGAACTTCTCCTTTAATAAACCCGCTGGGGCCTGTCCAACCTGCACCGGCTTGGGCATCGTTCATCAGGCCAACGTCAAACGCCTGGTTGACGAGCAAAAGAGCATCCCGGATGGTGCCGTCTCCAGCTGGGATTCCTTTCACATCAACTATAATACTCCTATCTTGCAGGCAGCCGCTGCCCATTACAAATTTGAGTTCGACCTCTCGCTTCCGGTCAAAGACTTTACCCCTCCGCAGCGCGACCTGCTGTTCTTTGGCGTGGAAAGCCCACACTTTCGCCGCCACTTCCCAACTATCGAGCCGCCAACAACCGTTCGCCAGGGACGCTTCGAAGGTATCGCCACCAATCTCTTGCGACGCTACAATGAACACATCCACGAACACATCCATGAGGCCGATTACCGTGATAAGCTGGAAGAATTCTTCGTCACCCAGACCTGTCCAGACTGCGAAGGCACGCGCCTGCGTCCTGAAAGCCGGGTTGTGACCGTCGATGATCAGACCATCATCGCTCTCTCGCGCCTATCACTCGCCGATCTCGGTACCTGGCTGGGCGCTCTCCCCACCGCTCTCAACACCGATGAAATGATCATCGCCGAATTTATCCTGATCAACCTGAACGATGGCATTGCGAGGTTACTCGAAGTCGGCGCTGGTTACTTAATCCTCGAACGCTCTACTCCCACCCTTTCAGCAGGCGAAGCCCAGCGCCTCCGCCTGGCCTCCTTACTCGGCTCACAATTGAGTGGCGTTCTATACGTTTTCGACGAGCCGACTATCGGGCTGCACAACCGAGACACTCACCGCCTGATCAACGTTTTGCGTCGCTTGCGCGACCTTGACAATACCGTCCTCGTCATCGAACACGACCTGGAGATGATCGCCGCAGCGGATTACGTGGTCGACTTCGGCCCCGGTGCTGGCAAGCACGGCGGTCAGGTAGTCGCTGCAGGTACACCGGCCCAGGTAGCCGAACAACCCGGGTCGCTCACCGGAGATTATCTGGCCGGGCGAACATCCATCCCTATTCCACAGCGTCGCCGCACACCAACTGACCGCGCCATTACCATCTCCGGCGCTCGCCAGCACAATCTCCAGAACGTCACCGTACGTCTACCACTTGGTTTGCTGGTCGCTGTGACGGGTGTATCCGGGTCCGGGAAATCCTCGCTGGTATTCGACATCCTCGACCGCGCCCTCCGCCAGCGTCTGTATGGTTCCAGCGATGCTCCTGGTGAGCACGACACTATCGAAGGCTACGAGTATCTCAACAAAATCATCACCATCGACCAGGAACACATCGGGCGCATCCCGCGCTCGAACGCCGCGACCTATTCTGATACGTTTACCCCCATCCGCGAAGCATTTGCTGCTACTCCCGAAGCTCGCCACCGGAGGTTATCCGTTCGGCACTTCTCGTTCAACGTCCCTGGTGGGCGCTGTGAGCGCTGCGAAGGTACCGGTGTCCTGACTATTAAAATGCAACTCCTGCCTGACGTGGAAGTGCGCTGCCCGGCCTGTCACGGACGCCGCTTCACCCACGAAACGCTTACAGTGCGTTACCGAGACTATGACATTGCTCAGGTGCTCGATCTGACCGTCGAAGAAGCTCTCGTGCTGTTTCAGGATGTTCCCGCCGCCCAATCACGCCTCCAGGTGCTATCCGATGTCGGCCTGGGCTATCTCCAGCTCGGACAACCCGCCACCACGCTTTCAGGTGGCGAAGCCCAGCGCGTCAAGCTTGCGAAGGAACTCGGTCGCCGTGTCAGCGGTCGCACGCTGTATCTACTCAACGAACCTACCACCGGTCTGCATATGGCCGATACCGCCCGTTTGCTCGGAATACTCCAACGCCTCGTGGATGCAGGCAACACCGTGATCGTCGTAGAACACAACCTGGAACTGGTCAAGGCAGCCGATTGGGTCATCGACCTTGGCCCGGAAGGCGGCGCGGCAGGCGGCAAGCTAATCGCCCAGGGAACTCCCGAACAGATCGCTCAGGCCCCCGGCTCGTACACCAGCCAGAGCTTGAGAAAACTATCTGTAGGGGCCAGATGATGCGGTTTAACAAAATAGTCGGGACATCCGTAGGGCCGATTTATCGGCTTTGGGGTGGGGAGATCGTTCCCAAATCGGCCAGAAGTATCTGATACATTAGATACTTCTGATACATTAGATACAACTGATACAATCGCACTGAAATGACTCGTCACTTTCTATCGCGTATACTATGAGGAGACCTTTTAAAACGCTGATAGTGACCAAAGAGAGCTTGCGCATGACAACTGAGAACGAAACTGGATCAGGAAGATCAATCTCCCCTTTGACGAGAGCAGATATTGAGCTGCTTCGGAGCAAGATCGAAAGTAGTGCTCAGCTCGATCTCAGCTTTCAACATCTGGAATCCATTGATCTCTCCTACTACGATTTGCAGGGCGCTAATTTGCGGGGCGCTAATTTACAAGGAGCAGACCTGCGGGGAGCTAATCTCAGTCATGCTTCTCTCCAAGAGGCAGACCTCAGTCATGCTGACCTTGATGGGGCAAATCTGACTCGTGCCCATCTAGGGGAAAATGAAGCGAATCGCGTTGTGCTGCATGATGCAAAACTGAGCTATGCCACGCTGAGAGAGCTTGATCTGCGCGGCTTTGACCTGACGGACCTTGACCTCTCTCATGCCGATCTGAACGGAACCGATCTGCGCAACGCGACCCTTTCTGGAACCGATTTACGTGGGGCCGATTTAAGTACGGCTCAGTTACACGGTTCGGAGTTACGTCAAGCCATCCTCCACAGTCAGGTCCTTTTGAGCGATAGGCCGAAGCAGTACACTCATCACGATACATTTCTCTCAGAGTCAATGGACTCAGCCCATCAGTCAGAACTGATCCCAGAGAGGTCATTGCCAGTTCAAGGAGAGCAGCATACGATGCAAACCGACCACTTAGTCATTGGTGGGGAACGCGTTCCCGCGGCCGAGGGTAGGACATTTCCCGTTATTGAACCCGCATCCGGCAAACCTTTTGCTGAAGTGGCAGAAGCCGGGACCGAAGATGTTGAGCGGGCCATGCGAGCCGCTTATCAGGCTTTTGAAGCAGGAAGTTGGCCGCGTCTCAGCGCAACGGAGCGCGGTCGCATACTCCTTCAAGCCGCCACCCTGGTACGACAGCGACTAGATGACATAGCGATCATCGAAGCACGCAATGCAGGTAAACCCATTCGAGATGCGCGTGGTGAAGTTGGACTGGTTGCCTCGGTGCTTGAGTATTGGGGAGGAGCAGCAAACAAGATTTTTGGCGAGACCATCCCGATACAAGATTCCGGGCTTGAAGTCACACTACGCGAACCGGTTGGAGTGTGCGCCCTGATTACTCCGTGGAACTTCCCGATGGTCATCGCATCCTGGAAAATCGCTCCCGCTCTGGCATGCGGCAATACGGTTGTGGTGAAACCTGCCCAACTCACGCCGCTCTCGGTGCTCATCCTGGCTGATATTTTGATGGAGGCAGGGCTACCCCCAGGAGTGATCTCAGTACTTCCTGGACCCGGGTCAACAGTTGGGAATGCACTGGTCACCCACCCGCTCGTCTCGAAAGTTTCATTTACCGGCTCGACGGAGGTGGGTTCTCAGATTATGCGCCTGTGTGCCAACAATATTACGCGGATATCGCTTGAGCTTGGAGGCAAAGCTGCGAATGTGGTATTCGCGGATGCCGACCTGGAACGCTGTATTGAGTCCTCAATATTTGCGGTCTTCGGCAACTGTGGACAGGACTGCTGCGCTCGCTCTCGCATCCTTGTACAGCGCTCAATCTATGATGAGTTTGTTGAACGGCTCACCGCACGTACAAATTCGCTCTCAGTTGGCTCACCACTCGATGAGAAGACCGAAATTGGCCCGCTTATTTCCGCCGCTCAGCGCCAGCGCTCCCTCGACTATATCGCGCTCGGCCAGCAGGAAGGAGCAGAACTGATCACCGGTGGAACCATCCCAGCAACGCTCAATAAGGAGAACGAAGCTGGCTATTTCCTCTCGCCAGCCATACTCACACATATCGGTAACAAAACGCGAGTCGCTCAAGAAGAAATCTTCGGCCCCGTTGTCTGTATCATCCCATTCGATACTGAGGAGGATGCAGTTCAGCTCGCCAACGACACACCCTATGGTCTCTCAGGATCAGTGTGGACACGCGATCTTGGCCGCGCTATCCGCACGGCGAAAGGCATTCGCGCAGGTGTGCTCTCCATCAATTCCAATCACAGCGTAAATACCGAAGCACCCTTCGGCGGCTACAAGAAAAGCGGTATTGGTCGCGAGATGGGCATGCACGCCATTCAACTCTACACAGAGGTGAAGAGCGTATTCTTCTCACAAGAGTAGACAATACTGCAAACGGCACGAGGTTTCCTCGCGCCGTTCGTGTATAGTAGGGGCGATCCCTTGCGGTCGCCCTGCTGGGGCGGAGACTATGAGAGTCGCCCTTACAAATCTACGATGCACTCACCACCACATCGTCCACAAAGAAGGCAGTTGAGGCACCAAAACTACTCGTCTGGCCTTCAAAGACGAGGGTGACGGTCTGCCCAGCGTAGTTGGACAGTTTATTTGTGACATCGAAGCTTTCCTGCTTCCAGTTGCCTGATGCATCGGTATTGCAGACCTGTTGCATGGTCGCAATCGTCTGGCCATTGCTATCCACTAGAGATGCGGTGAGGGTGTCATCGCAGCTTTGGGAAGCACTGTTCGTTTGACCATCCCACCAGTAACTGATGGCTATCTTGCCTGCACTGCTTGGCACGGTGAAGTCCTGACCGATACTATCATCACAGTTCCCATAGCCACAGAGGTAGGCGCTGTAGTTGCCGCTATGTGGATTCGTCGTGTCAACGAGTTCATATCCATCCCCCGATGACTCTTGCCAGGGAGTGCTGCCATCCTCGAAGCCGCCATTCTGAATCAGTGAGCCAGAGGTTGGGGTAGATGTGGGTACGGGGGTCTCGGTCGCCGTTGGTGACGGTGGAACCGGTGTAGGTGTATCGGTCGCCGTTGGCACGGGCGTTGGTGTATCGGTGGCTGTCGGGCTAGGAGCAGGCGTTCCCGTTGGACTCGGTGTTGGCGTCGGATTGCCACCACTTCCGCCAGCCAGGTCACGTGCGATATTGTAGACATCGGGCGAGCCCCAGCCACTTGCCTCGTCAAAGTTAGCAGTTGCAGGATAATACAGGTTATTTCCGCTTGTCACATCGTGGAATGGCGTATAGGTCTGCTGCGCATTCTCCAGGGCATAGAGTGCCGGGTTGGCATTGCCCATGCGCGACTTGCCCTGCTTTTGCAGGTAATCGTTGATGGTGGCGGTGCTGCCTGCCCAGAGAGGTGCAGCCGCACTGGTGCCACCAACCACAATCCAGCCACTCGAACTGCACCCTGCGGCGGTCACCGTACAGTAGACAGCGTAGCCCGAGGCGGGATCGGCATCTGCCGAGACATCAGGAACCTGACGGTTACCATTGCTGTACTGATTTTTCACGCCGGGGCCGACTTGCCAACTGGGTAGTGCGAAGTAGCTGCTCAGTCCGCCACCGCCGCCAGAACCTTGCGGACTACGTGATGTGTCGGTTGGATCACTCCAGACCGATTCGCTGCCGTACGCACTTCCGTTCAACTGCAAGTTGGTGCCACCAACTCCCGTGATGTTGGGATCATCGGCAGGCGAATCTACCGCCAGGTTGGTGTCGTTGCAGTCATAGGCACCAGAGTCACCGGCGGCGGCATACATAGCAATTCCTTCGGCGGCACCCTGTTTGAAGATGTTATCAAGGGTTTGCAGTTCAGCATTGCCGCTGGCCGACTCGCACTCGCCCCAACTGGTGGTGCTGACCTGCGCTTTGTCGTCGGTGACGATCTGGTTGTAGGTGTCGTTTACTCCTTGTGTTGAGTTTGGCCCCTCATAGACAATCTGGTTCGCTTTGGGAGCCATGGCAGCCACGACTTCGATGTCGAGTTCGACTTCGATAGCGCCCGCACCGGCCGAACCGTCGGAACCATCCACCAGGACATTGCTGATGCTGGGCGTGCCCAGGCTATAGTTTTGCAGGTACTGGGTGATGTCGCTGCTCTGGTAGCCATCCAACTCGAAGATGGCGACGGTCTGGTTCACACCCTGGTTCCCCGCCTGCTGCAAGGGGGTGGAATCGTAGGCTCCTGTCAGATCTGAGGGTCCGTAGCCGGATTGTGTAGCATGCGGCTGAGCATGTTTTGTCGTATGCGTGTTCGATGCGCCACCCTTTGGCAAGCGATAGAGTGGGTGCATCTTCACGCTGTTGTCCAGGCCACCAATGGAGGCAATCAGCGATGAGAGCGATGCGGGAATGACTGGTGGATTGGCATTGGCAAAGAATCGCTGTGCACCAAGGGTATAGTTGTTGATCTTCACCTGAAAGGCAGATTGGGCTTGGGCAACGGTCGCGCTGGCGTCGATCAACATGCCATTCGATGCGACACGGATCACGGTGAAGCCCTGGCCGATTAAATACTGCTTGACCTGCTGCTGCTGCTGTGCCGTTGGAGCAAATTCGGCGGCAAACTGCTGCGGTGTGAGATAGCGGTGATACTCGGATGAACGAGGATTATACATGTTGCTGAGCAGGTTCTCTAATTCCTGCCGGTTCCGCAGTTGCAGACCTACCGAAAGATTCAAGGTTTGTTGTGCGCTCGCCGTTCCAACCAGGTGTGCCTGCTTCAGAAGGGGAACGGTTTGACCGCTGAGGACGACGCGTGGGTCTTGCCTGGCCTGGACCACTAAGGAAATACTGAGGATGCTGAGTCCAATAAAGGCAACGACGACGAGGGAAACGAGGAGTTTGCGTACAAAGATGCGCTGCATGTAGCTCTCCACATCTAATAGTTATACAAGACGACGTGTCAATATACAAAGATAAACGGTGATACAGTATGGCATTCGGGATTATTTGCTGCTTTTGATAAAGCTTCTGCTCGTAATCACAAAATGAAAAACTCACTTCAATTTTGGGAAACTGAACCAATTTCGTACGTAGTACGTATAGTATGAAGAGGTTTTGCCTTTGCAAGGCGTAACAAAACTTTGCAATTGCGCACGTTATTGCATATAATCTGTTGTATGTGCTCTGTAAGGAGCCAACCTAATCGACTCTGTAGGGAGGGGAAGAGTGGTAACAGGTGGAGCGGGCTGTAGGGGCCAGATGTATCATGCCCTCTCTGCCCTTTAAAGGAGATTCGCTGCATGGCAATAACTGATAGACGCTCTACACGTGTGGCTATGGCATTCCACGAGATCACCAAGCAATTTCCCGGTACTGCTCAGCCTGCGGTAGATCATGTGAGCTTCGATGTACCAGAAGGGAGCACCTGTATGCTGGTTGGTACCTCCGGCTCTGGCAAAACGACCCTCCTGCGCATGGTGAACCGCCTGATTGAACCAACCTCAGGTGAAATTATCATCGACGGTAAGAACATTCTCCAGGAGAATCCGATTACGCTGCGCCGGCATATTGGGTATGTCATCCAGCAGGTTGGCCTCTTCCCGCATATGACCATTGCGGAAAATATTTCGGTGACGGCTGATATTGCTGGTGGATGGACAAAGCAGCGTCTTGCTGGACGTGTTGACGAACTGCTGGACTTGGTTGGTTTGCCGCCTGCCGAATATCGTCATCGTTTCCCGCGTCAGCTATCCGGTGGACAACAGCAACGCGTTGGACTGGCTCGCGCACTGACAACCGATCCAGCAATCCTGCTGATGGATGAACCCTTTGGTGCTCTTGACGCCATCACCCGCGCACGTTTGCAAGATGAGTTGTTGCGTATCCAACGCGGCGTACGGAAGACCATCCTCTTCGTCTCACACGACATTGAAGAGGCCTTTAAGCTCGGCGACCAGATTGCCGTGCTGACGGAGGGCAAACTGATGCAGCTTGGTACGCCCGTTGATCTGCTCGCGAACCCGGCCAACGACTTTGTACGTAAGCTGGTAGGAGCCGACAGCATCATGCGCCAGCTTCAGTATCTACCCGTTTTAGATGCCCTGGATAAACGACCGGAGGCGGTCTCTTCGGCGCATTGGGGAGATGTTCCAACATGTTCTTCGGATGCAACCCTTCTTACAGCCATGTTGAAACTCCTCGAAACCAATGCCCCCGCCCTTAAGATACAAGACAAAGATATGCAAGACCCTCTCGGTTATATTACCCTCGCTAGCATCAACTCGGAAATCACGAAGACGCGCAGTCAGGACTCGATGGATCAGGTCCCTACACCCGAAGCCAGGACGCGCTAAATCGAGAACCCTGGCTAGGGGACAGGTAATCTACAAGTCGAAGTAGTGAAACGACTGTCATCCTGAATGGAACGACTGTCACCCTGCCTGTAGGGGCAGTGCCTTGTGCCTGCCCGCGCCGTCACCCTGTAGGGGCAGCGCCTTGTGCCTGCCCGAGCGAAGGGATGACAATCAAAGAGGAGATGTATGCACTATCTACTCCAATCCTACAACTACAACCTGTCAGACCCGGGGAGCATTCCTAACCTCTTCTTGAAGCACCTGACCCTTGTCGGGATCGTGATGCTGATTTCCCTCATCATCGCTATTCCTGTAGGGATACTGGTGGCTCGGCAGCGGCGGCTCTATCTCTGGGTGATTACCGTCTCTGGCTTATTGTATACCGTCCCGGCCATTGCGGCGTTCGGTTTCCTTATCCCGATTACTGGATTGTCACCGGCCACCGCGATCATTCCACTGGTCGTGTATAACCAACTGGTATTGATCCGTAACACCGCGGCGGCCATCAATGGCATTGATCCGTTGCTTCTCGAAGTGGGACGGGCTATGGGCATGAAGCCGCGGCAGTTACTTTTTCGCGTTACCCTGCCACTGGCGCTACCCGTCATTGTCGCGGGGGTGCGCATCGCAACGGTGACAACGGTAGGTATAGCGGCCCTAGCTTCACTGGTGGGACAAAATACACTGGGAGACCTGATTTTCCAGAATATTGCCTCCTTTGATCCCGACGCAATTGCTGCCGGGGCCATACTGACGGCGATCTTCGCCATTGTTGCTGATCTTTTGCTGCTCGCCTTGCAGGTAGCACTGAACCGGGGACGAAGCGCACTGTCGGTTGCATGAAATAAGAAATGTAGGGGCGAACCCTTGCGGTCGCCCGGTTAGGCACCTCTTACAGGTGCCCGGTAGGTACGAGATGCAATATATCAACTTTATCCTAAATCCTCAGAACGACTACCTGGGGCAGACAATCGAGTATCTCAAGCTCTGCGGTGTTTCTATTGCCGTGGCAATCGTGATTGGAGTAGTGCTGGGCGCGCTGGTTTCACGCAATGCCTTTCTGGCGTTTCTTGCGATAAACGTGAGCGGGCTTATGCGGGCTATCCCGATCATTGCCGTTTTGTTTATATTCGTCCCTATTTTCAATCTCGGCTTCTTACCCTCGATTATTGCTCTGATCGTGTTGGGCATCCCGCCGATCTTGATCAATACCTATACAGGAATTCGTGGCATTGATCCTGCCATGATCGATGCCGGGAAAGGGATGGGAATGACGACCTGGCAGATCGTCACCCGCGTCCAGGCCCCGCTTGTCTTGCCGCTTGTCGCGGCAGGCGTTCGTACCTCAGCAGTGCAGGTTGTGGCGACGGCTACTCTGGCTGCGTTCATCGGCGCAGGAGGCTATGGCGATTATATTGTCGATGGGATTTCCGTCTTCAATTATACGGAACTCATTGTTGGAGCAGTCTCCGTGGCTGTTCTAGCATTGCTTATCGAAGTGTTGTTGAGTTGGTTGCAGCGCAGCTTGACTTCTGAAGGCCTGAAAGTGCAGGAGCAGGCAGCAACAGCCAAAGCATGACACAATTCAACGTTTGATAGTAAACAAGGAGGAAGAAATGACTTTTCTCAAGCGTTCATTCGGAGCGAAATTTGTCGTACTAGTCACTCTTATTCCCATGCTTATCCTGGCAGCATGCGGTAGCTCCACAACCACGGGAGGTAATGGTGGAGGTACGTCTACGCCAACAAAGGTACCGATAACAGTCGGGAGTAAACTAGACCCCGAGGCCCAGCTCCTTGGTGAGATGTACGTGCTACTGCTTCAGAAGGCTGGCTATACGGTCAATCCCAAATTAGCGCTAGGAATGACTCCTACTGTATTCGCTGCATTGAAGGGCGGTGCGATCGATCTCTATCCCGAGTTTACCGGCACAGGACTGAATATCCTGGGTGTGAAGTCATCCAACAATCCAGACACGGATTATCAGACCGTCAAGAACGGCTTCGAACAGCAGTATCACATTACCTGGCTCGATCAAGCGCCACTCAATGATGGATACGCTCTTTGTACATCCCAGGCCGAGTCTCAGAAGTTGGGGGGCGTTACCAGCTTGTCGCAACTGGCTTCAAAGGTATCACAGTTAACGCTGGCAACACAGAGCGATGGCATTCCCTTCTTCGATGGGTTAAAGGCAACCTACGGATTCGGGACAAGCAACTTCAAATCGGTGACGAAGGTTGCCTATGCAATTGGTTTCAGCGCCGTGAAGAGCGGGCAAGCGCAAGTCACCGAGTGCTACACCACCGATGGGTCGGTCACAACGCAAGGCTTCATCTTCCTCAATGATGATAAGAATGGGTTTACACAATTCCATCCCGCGCCTCTTGTGCGTGACCAGATACTCCAGAGTGACCCAGGCATCTCGGCTGCACTGAATCCACTGGCACCAGACCTGACAACAGATGTGAGCATCATGTTACAGCAACAGGTGTCAACGAAACACACTGCTGGCGAGTCTATTGCTCAGGCGGTCAAAGAGGTGGCAATGTCCTTCTTACAGAGTAAAGGGTTGCTGTAGTACTACCTTTCGAGCCTGCTAAGCCAAGCTAGACACGGGAGTGTCGTTGCAGGCTCGCATTTCAATGTGGTACATAAACCGGGCGGCTGCAAGAGATTCCGCTACATATCAATAACAAGGCCTTGTTGGTGTGTAGGAGCGTTTCTTGCAGCCGTCTGGATACTTCTCATGGCCTCAACATCCACTCCGCCAGAGGCGCAATTCATTGCGCCTCTACAAGCTCTTCCACGGCAGAGGCGCGAGTTGAAACCTGCTGTTCCGTTAAAACGTACCATAAGGGAGAACCGTGCTTGAAACACGACGTATGCGCGAGAGGAAAGAGATGTCTGACGCCGAAGAACAAGCCCCCCAGAAACAATCGGCACCGTCGAAAGTGATCCTCATTGTGGAGGATGAGGCCGCTATTGGCGACATGCTCGTTGAGACTATTTCGCGAGAAACCCCGCACCGGGCAATACTGGTTGCTGAAAGTACACGCGCTTTTGACGTGATTAAGCGTATCAAGCCGAACTTGTTGCTGCTAGATTATCACCTGCCCCGCATGAATGGTGTTGAATTGTATGATCAGATCCATACAATCGAAGGCCTGGAACATCTCCCCGCGATCCTGATGACCGCCGGTGTGCTTCAACATGATTTGAGAAGGCGTAAGATTGTTGGTATGAGCAAGCCTGTCGAAATCAATAAACTCCTTGATCTCATTGAAGAATTATTAGCCGAGGAATAAAACCGAAGTCACTCAGTAGGGGCCACATTTATGGTGCCCTTGAACTCCCAACAAGTGCTGACTCCATCGAACGGGCATCATGGCCGCGCAAATGTTCACGAATAGCGAGGGCCGCAGCCGCACCTTCACCTGCTGCACTCACCAACTGCTTCGTGCTGCCTGAGCGCACGTCACCGGCAGCAAAGATACCTTCGGTGCTGGTCTGGAAATCAATACCCGTCATGATGAAGCCTTGAGCATCCAGCTTCGCGACATCTTTGAACTTCCTGCTATTGGGTGAGAGGCCGATGAAGACGAAAATACCGGGTACGTGCAGTTCTTGCATCTCGCCAGTTTGGGTATTTTTGGTCACGACTGTTGTTAGATGATGCTTTTCTCCCTTGAACTCAATGACCTCGGTATTGAAGCGTACTTCTATTTGAGGTGAATTCAGAGCCTTATCGGAAGCTAGCTTGCTCGCCGTCAGTTGAGAACCACGTACCAGGATCGTCACTTTGGGGCTGAAACGTGTGAGGAAGGCAGCTTCTTCAATAGCGCTATTGCCCCCGCCGATAACTGCGACCTCGCGACCTTTATAGAACGGGCCGTCACAAGTGGCGCAGAAATGCACACCTGCTCCAATGTAGTCATCTTCTCCAGGCACGCCGAGGCGCTTGTAGGTTGAACCGGTGGCAATCAAGACGGCATTGCTGCGATACCTATTTCCGGATTCGGTCTCAACGAAGTGCGCATCCTCGTCATTGCCAATTCTTACAACGTTCTGCGCTGAAAGAAGTTCAACGCCGTAACGTCGGGACTGCTCAATCACACGCTCGGCAAATTCCGCACCTGTCACACCTTCGGGAAAACCAGGATAGTTGTCGAGGCGCTCGGTTATGCCAGCCTGACCACCCAGTCCGCTGCGTTCAATCACCAGTACGTCGAAGCCGTCACGTGCCGCATAGATCGCTGTTGTCAGGGCAGTAGGACCACCTCCCACAGTAATGAGGTCATAAAAATCGCATTGAGCTTGCGTATTTAGACCAAGCTTTGTAGCCAGCTCTGCATTGGTTGGCTCGATGAGCACCGATCCATCCTCAAAGACAATGGTAGGAATGGTCATGCCGCCATTCTGCAACTTCTGTACAAAGGCCTGACCTTCCGTATCTTCTTCTATGTTGATGTAGTCATAATGGACGCGCTGCTCACCCAGAAATTTTTTGCTGCGCTTGCAATCGCTGCACCAGTTCGTACCATAGAGTTTGATAGTGGGCATGCTAGCTTCCTTTCGCTATTCTGACTTTCTTGCTGATACAGTATAGTATAGTACAACTCACGCGTAAAAATGTTACAGATGGGTGTGCTTTACTAAGGTGTATGAAAGAAGTTGAGGCTTTTTAGCAATGACCAAACGCACAATCCTCACCGAAGCCGAAATTGCCTTTGTGCATGCACAGCGCGTTGCACGACTCGCCACCGCAGATGCCGAGGGACATCCGCATCTCGTACCCGTCTGCTACGCCTTCGATGGTGAGCGCTTCTACACGCCGCTTGATGAGAAACCCAAAGCGTGTTGATGTTAGCAAATTGCGCCGCGTCCGCAATATTGAAGCTCGTCACGAGGCATCGTTGCTCATTGATCGGTACGATGATGACTGGTCACGGCTTGGCTATGTTTTAGTACACGGGCGAGCAGACCTTCTCTCACCGCAAGACCCGACACACGCTCGCGCTCTGCTCCTGTTGCGTGAACGCTACGCTCAATATCGCTCAATGGCCTTGGAAACGCGGCAGGTGATAGTCATTATACCGGATTATGTCACATCCTGGGGACCTGCTATTTAGGCGAGTGCATTAACGCTGCCACTCCTGCACTCAAGTCATTCTTGATGTTCGCTTAGGGCAGCGGCAACCCTTGCCTGATCGGTTGTGGAACGATTTTGATTTAACTTGAACTTGCCTTCGAGGCGAGCGATGGGTATTTCAAAACCCACGATTCCTTGCATCATCTTCTGAACATAGTCATCCGGCAACGACTCGAATGCCCACGGCTTCTCAAATCCAGCTTCGTACGTTTGCACAAGGGTTCGCAGCAGATCATACAATTCCGTTTTGTCTTCAATGAGGCGTGGCACACCGTAAGCATGGGCGACCGCGTAGTTCCAGGTTGGTACGGCCGGTTCAACTTCGTACCAGGAAGGCGAGATATAGGCGTGCGGCCCTTGAAAGATCACCAGCACTTCCCGATTCTCCTCAAAGGTGCGCCATTGGGAATTACCGCGTGCCATATGACCCAGAAGAGTACCGTACGTACCACGTTCGGCATCTAATAAAAACGGCAAATGGCTTGCTAGAGGCACTCCATTTTGCTGCGTTATGAGGGTAGCAAAGCTGTAATCGCGCATGAGCTTGTGCAGCGTTGCAGTATCATCTTCACGAAATGCCTTTGGAATGTACATATTCACCTCTCAAAGGGAAGGTAATCGCTAACCTCAGATTGTCATGCTGAGCGAAGCGAAGCATCTGGTTTCTCAAAGGGAAGGTAGTCGCTTTGTCCTCTGCAACACCTCCACGAACCTCGCAAAGCCCATTGCATCCGCAATTGCTCGCACACGTCGAAAACCATCGCCATAATCTTTGTCAGGATTCTTTTCAATACTCTCAGCATGAAAACGTCCTTCAGCAGTACCTACCCCTGTGTAGAAACGATGCGCGAGCAGTTCACAGAACCCCTCCTCCGCCCATGACGGCAGATTCTTTACATCATGCACAATCAGCCAGACATGACCTAATTCGTGTGCCGCAACTCCCTGAAACAAGGTCATTGGCAAACCGCGTAGAATTGCTACGCCGTTGACATCAGTTCTTACAAACTGCCCATTGAGCGTATGCGTTGTGCTCAATGTAACCCCTAACGCATCTGTTCCTTTACGTCCCTTCATCAAGGTTGCCAATTTAGCGCGGTCACACAACTCAACACGAGGTTGGAGGTTGTTGTATGCAAGACCTTGACTGGCAAGCCAGCGTTGCTGCCCGGCGAGGATTGCCTGTGCCTTACTCTCGGTCTCAATAGCACTGGCCCTACAAATGGGACAACGCACATCGTCATTCCGTTTTGCGCCGCCCTCTTGCTGTGACGGAGGCACTAAACGACCGCAAAAAGCGCACTTTGGATACTGGCTCTGGTGCTCTTTGCAGTATTTAGTGCCCCATTGATCTACCAGGTACTCGCCTACGAGAGGCTTGTGACAGTAGGCACAACGAGGTGCAACATAGTCACGAAAACATTGTTCGTGATACGGTACTCCTTCATACCGTTGGTATTGACCTACAAGTGGTTTACCACAGTGAGCGCAACGCGGCGCAACATCCTCACGATAGCATTCCTCGTGATAAGCTTTTCCTTGATAGATAGTATGTTGGCCTAAGAGTGGCTTCCCACAGGATGCACAGTGAGGCGCTACCTTATTGCGATAACACTCATCATGATAAGCCTTCCCCTCATAAATGCTATATCGCCCCAAGAGCGGCTTCCCACAATACGTACAATGAGGCGCTACCTTATCGCGGTAGCACTCATCATGATAAGGTACATCATTGTGTATCTGGAAGCGTGCGCCGCTTAATGGTTTGCCACATCCAGCACACACGAAATGCTCTGGATGCCAGTTAGCCCCTAATGCCGTAACATACTCCCCCCAAATTTGCCCCCCACATTTTTTACAAACAAGTTTCGATGGCATATTACCTTAAGTTACTCCACTTCGATCAATACATCCCCATCATCAACAAAATCACCCTCATTCACTTTGAGAGCTTTCACCGTCCCGTTGACTGTAGATTGCACAGGAATTTGCATCTTCATCAATTTAAGCATCACAACATCCTGGTCAACAGATATCTTTTCACCCGGCTTGACGAGAAATTCTAAAACGACACCGGCCATGTTGGATAGAACGTGTTTCATATATGTTGGTATTGCCTCTTAATAATTGCGCTGTAGAGCACCTTTATTATATCATCTCTCAGGAAGCAAGCCTTTTATGCGAGCCACATACGGATGAACTTTTCTGCCTTCGGGGCTAAACTGTGAAGAATTTCAATAGTTAGCAGGTACAACTGTCACAAGTGTCACTTTCCCAACGAGACTACACCGGATAAATCGGATTCCTACACTCTGAAAACCGCCCCTCTTTCGTCGCATACACACCATACCGTGCAATCAACTCATCTCGCAGATTCTCAAAAGGCGTGATAGTGTCTACGATCAATTCAGAGGCGAGGCGGAAGATATCGATATCTTCAGCATATTTTGCCTCCATCATTTTGCGGAAGGGTTCGCGTTGGTCTTCGGGCAGTTCAGCGATTTGATTGGCAAATACCGCATTAATAGCCGCTTCTGGCCCCATAACCGCAATTTGCGCTGTTGGCAGAGCAATTACGGCATCGGTGCCAAAGGCTGGTCCGGCCATTGCATACAGGCCTGCGCCATAGCACTTACGCACAATCACAGAAATCTTTGGCACGACAGCTTGAGAGACTGCTGCGATAAACTTTGCGCCGTGCCGAATGATGCCTGCACGCTCTACCGCCGAGCCAATCATGAAACCCGAAACATCCGCCAGGAAGAGCAAAGGAATGTTGAAGGCGTTGCAGGTATTGACGAAGCGCGTGCCTTTGTCGGAGGAGTCGGTGAAGAGCACGCCTCCCTTGACACGCGGCTGATTGGCAACGATACCGACCACACGACCATTCAGGCGAGCAAATCCCGTGATCAATTCAGGGGCAAAGAGTTTCTTGACTTCAAGGAAGCTTCCACCATCGATTAGAGAGTGGATAAAATCGTACATGTTGAACGCTTTGTTCTGCGCCTCCGGCACGATATCTTTCAGAGGTCGATCACTTGCAGGAGGCACAGGCTCAGCATCTTCGGGTTTACTGAGATAGTTCTGCGGCATATAGCGGAAATAATCCCGGGCTATACGAATAGCATCTTCTTCGCTCTCAGCCAGAAAGTCTCCTAACCCGGAGACGGTGCAGTGCATACGCGCTCCGCCCATTTCTTCAAGCGTGACCTTCTCGTGTGTGACCATCTCAGCCATGCGCGGCGAACCCAGGTAGGCGCTGGCGTTGCCCTCTACCATGATTGCAATATCGGCAAAGGCGGGTGTGTATGCCGCGCCCGCAGGTGAGGGACCAAACATGATGGAGATTTGCGGCACAACACCGGACATTTTTATCTGGTTATAGAAGGTGCGCCCGCCCTGGTTGCGGCCTGGGAAAAGACGTATCTGATCGGTAATGCGTGCCCCCGCCGAGTCGATCAGGTAGAACATAGGAATGCGCATCTGCATCGCCATCTCCTGGATGCGCAGACTCTTCTGCACCGATTTCTCGCCTGCCGATCCTGCCTTGACCGTTGAGTCCGACGCGCTGAAAGCTACCTGGCGACCATGAATGCGTCCCACCCCTGTAATGCTACCATCGGCTGGAAGTTCAGGATTCTGGACCTCCGCAAACATGCCATCTTCAAACTCGATCTTGCCATCATCGAGCAGCAATTTGAGGCGATCCCGCGCGAACAGCTTCTTCTGTTCCCGATTGCGTAGATGATATTTCTCAGCCCCACCCTTTTTGATACGCTCGATCTCTGCAGCTAATTTCTCTGCATTGTCTGTCATGGAGCTATGTGCCCCTTTCTATTTCTCAACTCGCGTGTAAAGCTACTGTACACTCAGGGGGCACTACTTTACAAGGTGGGTTAAAATTATGTGGTTTCCCCAGTGTTTAGGATTGCCTCAATGTTGGCTTTCAAAGATGGAAGGTCATGCTCGACCACCTCCCAAACAATATCTGGATCAATTCCAAAATAGATATGGACGATGACATTCCGCATACCACTCATCCTCCCCCACGATATCTCTGGATGTTGCTTCTTGAAATCTGATGGAATAGCACGTGCCGCCTCACCAATAATCTGAAGGTGGTGAATCACCCAGGATTGCACCAATTCATCTTGATCGAATTTATCTCGTCCTTGATCCGTATACTTGTTGATCTGTGCTATTGCTTCCTGAATATCGAGTAGTCGCTCGGTTGTATTTCTCATAGGGGAATCGCTTCTTTTAAGACACGCTCTCGTATGCGATCACGTAATCCTCGCTCTGTCACCACATCCACATTACAACCAAGTAATTCCTCAAGATCGGTCAGCAAGCCACCGAGATCAAAGAGGCTGCGACCTGGCTCCATATTCACGAGCAGATCAATATCGCTTTCCGAGTCGGCTTCACCTCGTGCAACGGAGCCAAATACACGAACATTATAAGCACCGTACTCAGCAGCAGTGCGTAGAATATCCTCACGTTTTGTCTTTAAAAGTTCATCAAGAGACATAGAAGGAACTCCTTTCGCTGTAACTTAATGGAGTCTGTTTCACCAATCAATCTCAACTTACTTGTATACATCTTATCATAAGCCTGGAATACATTGTTGATCTAATTGGGACATGGGACAGTGGGGACATGATGGTGTTTTTGTTTCTTTCCGCTAGTGAGAAAATGCTGGCTGCCTGGTTGAGGCAGCCAGGGCATTGGTGTTGGTCTGGTCTTTAGGGGTTCAGTCCAATATGAATTGGATGAGACACTTGGAATAGGGGACATGTTTGGGTGCTCCTGAAGTGGTGTTGATTAGAGGAAGGAGACGGGGGGAGCGAGATTTGCTCCCTACTCATAAATATACCTTTAAGCAAGCGAGCTGTCAATGGGTTGAGATATGGATGCTGGCGGGTATTATACCTACTCTACTTCGATCTCCATTCTCAACAACGCAGATGAGAGGGACTTGCCTAGCGCATCGCTTCTTAAAGACCGAGATGCACCGCCGTTTAGGGCACCGTGCAGGACGAATTTGAGTGCGAGGACATTGGGAACCTCGAAGCGTTCGACTTTTCCGGTGATGATGCCGGAGAAGTGCGCTTGCACACGGTCGGCGGTCACTTCACGGACTAAGAGGTCATATGTTGCTTGATCCTGTGCGAAGAGGCTCAGGTCCGCCTTGTCGCCTTTATCGCCTGAACGGACATGGGCAAAGGAAACGAGTTGCTTTTTCATGTTATGATTCCTCCACACTGACCCGTACGTATTCTTCGATGATGGAACGAGGAGCCAGGGTAGGCCAGATGCCGAGCAGGCCGCGGGGTTCAAGCATGCCACCTGCGCCACCAATGAATGGTGGGCCACTGAGCGCCAGTGGTGGAAATAGGCGTCCTAATTTCGCGGCTTCTTTCCTATCAGCGCAGCGAACGGCAATGCGCAAATAGACTTCGTTCAGGTCGTTCGCATGTGTTGGGTCGGCCAGAAGGCCATGAATTGAATTAAATCCCATGTACTCGATCAGGGTCTCTTCGGACTTGAGGCCAATTTCAATCATTTGCTGCTGAATGATCTGTGCTGCTAGCTGGGCCTTTGCCAGCGCATCCGGCCAGGCATAGCCAATCATAGCCTGACCCATGACACCATCTTCGTAACCTGCGACAATCTTTAGCGTTTCAGGGGCTGGTCGTCCGGTAGCTCCGGTCACGCGTACCTGGTCGGATCCAATTTCTTCCAGGTGAAGCGTGGTCATGTCCACGTCTACATCCGGCGTGATGTAGTGGGAGGGGTCGTGTACTTCGTAGAGCAACTGCTCGCGTAGGGTATCGAAGCTAACGCGCCCTCCTGTAGCGGGAGGCTTGCTGATCACCGCGTCGCCATTCTCCCATACTTCCGCAATGGGATAGCCGATATGCGCAAGGTCGGGAATGGAGCGCCAGTCCCCACCGAAGTTGCCCCCTGTTGCTTGTCCGCTGCATTCAAGCAAGTGCCCAACGACTATGCCCTGTGCTAATTTATTCCATTCATCCCAACGCCAACCCAGTTCATGCACCATAGGAGCCAGAAAGAGGGCAGCATCGGCTACTCGCCCGGTCAGTACAATATCCGCTCCATCATTCAACGCCTCCACTAATGGACGCGCCCCAAGATAAGCATTGGCAAATAGCAGGCGGTTGCGCACTGTTGCAATATCCTGGCCGGTATCCATATGCGCGAGCGAAATCCCTGCTTCTTGTAAGTCGTCGAGGCGTTCCAGCACGGAATCACCGAGCACGACTCCTACTTTGAGCTTGAAGCCGTGATGTTTGAGCGCTTCAAGCAGCACGATACGCGCCTCCATAGGGTTAAGCCCCCCAGCATTGAGGATGAACTTGACGCCACGAGGAAGAGCTAGAGGCAGAAGATCGGCGAGCATAGGCACGAGATCACGAGTGTAACCTAGCCTGGGATCGCGCTGGCGATCTTTCTGGAGAATTGCCAGCGTCAATTCGGCAAGGTGATCGGAGGCAACATACTGTACATTACCACGCTCAATGCTGGTCCGAACTGGTTCCCACGAGTCGCCATAGAAGCCAAGCCCCCCGGCTATGCGCACAGATTTCATAAATTACCTCGCGATTGTCATCCTTCACCAGTTGTCATCCTGAGCGCTAGCGAAGGATCTGTAAGGCCGCAATAGAGATCCTCCGTTAGCACTCAGGATGACAAGGATTACCTCATGCCCAGGAGTTCTCGTGCGATCAATAACTGGCGAATCTCGTTGGTGCCTGCGCCAATCTCTCCGAGCTTGGCGTTGCGCCACATCTTCTCAACTTCAAAGTCGGTCAGGTAGCCCCAGCCACCGTGAATTTGCAAGGCTTCATCGGCTGCACGCATTGCGGCCCTTGCGGTGAAGAGCAGCGCTGCTGCGGCTTCTTTGCTGACACGTATGCCCTGCTGGGCAAGCAACATGCAGCGCTGCGCCATTAAGCGTGCCGCTTCGAGGTCGGTATACATATCGGCTAGTTTGGCCTGGATGAGTTGGAAGTTAGCGATGGGTTGACCAAACTGCTCGCGCTCTTTGGCATATTTTAGTGAGACTTCAAGCGCGGCCTCAATTCCGCCCACCATGCTGACTGCATAGAAGGCGCGTTCGAGGTCAAGCCCGCTCATGACGACTTTGTAGCCTTCATTGACTTTGCCGAGCACGTTTTCCTCCGACACAAATGCGTTCTCGAAGACCAGTTCGCCGGTGGGTGAGCCGTGCATGCCGACTTTGCTCAACTTGCGGGCAACGTAGAAGCCCGGTGTGTTTGTTTCAAAGATGAAGGCGGTAATACCCCGACTTCCGGCCTCCGGTCGCGTTTTTGCGTAGACGATCAATAGGTTAGCGATGGGGCCATTGGTGATGAACATTTTTGTGCCGTTGAGCAGGTAGCCACCGTCAGTTGCGCGTGCCGTGGTTTGAATACCCATTGCGTCGGAGCCAGCATTTGGCTCGCTGAGGGCTAAGGCCCCGATCATTTCAGTGCTGACAAGTTTGGGCAGATATTTCTGTTTTTGTTGCTCAGTTCCATTACGCAAGATGTTGTGGGCGCAGAGATTGGAATGCGCAACAGAATAACCCGTTTTTCTTTGTCTACAAGACGCCGTTTGGGGCATTTATCAACCCTAGCCTTTTAAATAGCGACAACGAAAAAGGAGAGATTGCAGAATGCAACCTAGCAACCTAGCGGTAATTCTACCACACTTATTGATCGGTTTGCGTCCTTAGATTGGTACGATAAGCTGATTGAGTTTATATTCCGCTTTACTGCTAAAACTAGTGAACCGCTACTTGCTGCTGGCATTGTTTACTCTGCTGCTGATGTATTAAGCCGGGGACATATAGGAAGCAGTAATATACTTCTCAATAATGCCTGGGCTATAACGCAATCAGTTGCAATTGAGTCAAGCGGAGGAGTTGTACTTGTTTATGGGCTGCAGTCAATCAGAGAGAAAGACAGGGTAAAAGCATGGCTTTACCTCATTTTTCAATGCTGCTTGCTTTGGCGGGAGGAATAATGCTTTTCATGCAGCTTGCAGGATGGGAAGCTCAGGGAGATAGCCAATTTATGCTTGTACTTTTTGCCCTTAGATGTATTGTCTCTATTGGCTACATCTACCTTTGCCGGACAAAGAGTATTCGCTTTACAAGTTTGCAGTTTGAAAATGTACAAGAAGACTCCCCTACTCCACAATCTCAAGAACCTGCTTTCACTCTTGAAGATGTACGGACGGTAGTTATTGAGGTTATGTCCCAAATGAAAGATAGTAATGCGCAGCTTATAGAGTGTAAAGAGCAATTACAGCTTCCAGAGAATGCAGTAAGTACAGGAAAAAGGCAAAAGGGCACAGAGGAAAGAAGCGAAAGCTTCCCTAAAAACTTCTATCGCGTACAGGCTTTTCTTGCAGATGATCCTGATGCTAAAACTCGTGAAGTTGCAACGGCTTTAGATATTAGCATCCCAACTGCAAGTAAATGGATGCAGAAAGTTCGTGCGCAAAAGTAAAGAGAGTACAGGTTAAAAAGCTTGAGGGGTGGCAATAACGCCACTCCTCATTTTTATATCTTGAGGTACAATGTAGGAGATAATTGAAAGAGTTTCATAAGTCCCTGCCCCATCAAGGAGAATGCCATGTACTTTTCTGAGGAACATGATTTGTTTCGGCAGTACTGTCCGGTCATTCGTTGAAAAAGAGATCAATCCTTATGTTGACAAGTGGGAAGAAGAAGGGATTTTTCCGGCCCATGACCTATTTAAAAAGATGGGGGATTTGGGATTTTTAGGACTTAACTACCCCGAAGAATATGGCGGGGCTGATGCAGATTACTGGTATACGGTTGTATTTGCTGAAGAGCTTTCTCATATCAATTGTGGTGGCGTTCCAATGGGAATTGTTGTACATACTGACATGTGCTACACCTGCGCTTAACAGTTCGGTTCCCCATGAACTAAAAAAGAAATTCCTGCTCCCAGCTTGCAGAGGTGAAATAGTATGGTGCAATTGGAGTCAGTGAGCCTGATGCAGGATCAGATGTTGCTTCAATCCGTACAAGAGCAGAAAAAGATGGTGATGATTATATTATCACCGGCACTAAGCTTTACATCACAAATGGCACCCAGGCTGATTTTATTTGTCTTCTTGCACGTACTAGGAGATGATCCAGGATATCGGGGAATGTCTCTTATTATCACTCCTACAAACCTTCCAGGATTTAGCGTAGGAAGAAAACTAAGAAAGCTGGGCAATTATTCCAGCGATACGGGAGAATTGGTTTTTGACCATGTACGTGTTCCACAGTGGTATAGGATTGGAGCGGAGGGAAAAGGATTTCAGCTTCAAATGCAGCAGTTCCAAAAGAGCGGCTTATTGGCTCAATTATGGCACATAGCGGATGCGAGAGAACTGTTAGAGATACTATTGCTTATACAAAAGAGCGTACTGCTTTTGGTAAACCATTAATTGCTAATCAGTGGATCCAATTTAAGCTCGCAGAGCTATTAACCGAGATTGAAGCTCTAAAACAGCTAAACTACCACTGCGCCAGAATGCTGATGGAAGGACTGGATTTCACAAAAGAAGCATCAATGGCAAAGCTTAAAGGCAGGAAGGCTTACAAGCGAGGTAAATGATACCTGCCTGCAATTTTATGGAGGTATGGGATACATGGAGGAAACGCCTATATCACGCCGTTTAGAGATGGACGACTACTTTCCATTGGTGCAGGAGCAGATGAAATAATGATGGGCATTATTGCCAAATATGAAGGTTTTTTAGGTTAAACAGAACCGCGAGAAGAGAAAGTTTGACAAAACAAAAGGTATGGTGGCCCACTTTGTCAAGACAGAGAAATCAGCTAAACTAAGAGCTACTTTCCTCCTTTTAGTGTTATTTGTTCTGCCTTTGCCCAGCTGACCAGTGTGAAAATAGACTTCAGCAGGGGTCTGATAATTGAGCGCCTGGTGAGGTCGCTCTTGATTATAAAACTCGAAATAGCGGGTCAAAGCCTGACGCGCCTCCCGCGGTGACGCATAGTCATGAATGTAGACTTCTTCATACTTCACCGTGCGCCATAATCGTTCGGTAAAAATATTGTCTAAGGCTCGCCCTTTGCCATCCATGCTAATTTGCACCTGGGCATCCAGCAAGAGTTGGCAATACTGCGGGCTGGTAAAATGGCTCCCCTGGTCACTATTGCAGATCAGCGGCACCGTTTGTCCCAACGCCCGTTGCACTGTGGTGAGCACAAAGGGCAACTCCAGTGTCTGATCGAGTTCCCAACTGACCACGTAGCGCGAGTACCAGTCCAGGATCGCTACCAGGTACATCCAGCCGGCTTGTAAGCGAATATACGTGATGTCAATGCCCCAAATATGATTGGGGTACGCGCTGGTGATGTGACGCAGTAAGTAGGGATAGACTCCTTCCTTGTGGTTGCGTTTACTGAGATTGGGTCCTGGATAGATGGCCGCAATGCCCATCTCGCTCATATACCGGCCCACCGTTTTTCGATTGATGCCCATCCCTTCTCGCTGTAACTGCGCCGCGATCTTGCGCGAGCCATAAAAGGGGCACTGCGTATAAATTTCATCAATGCGATGCTTGAGCCGCACTTCTTCTGCACTGGGAGGGCGCGGCTGGTAATACAAGCTCGCACGGCTCAGACTGAGCAGATCGGCCTGCATATTCAGTGGAAGCTCACTCGCTGCCCGCTCAATCAGGCCGACCCGTTCCTCCCGACTCAGAGTTGTAACTTTTTTTTCAGCCAACTCACCTGAGTACTCAACTTGCCAATTTCGGCGTACAGTTCGCTGAGCTGCTGCTCATGGGCGCGTTTCAATTCCACCGTGCTGTCCTGTTTCTCAAAGAGGCTGGGCATCCCTTCTAATGCCACGGCCCGCCAATTCTTCAGTTGGGTCGGATGGACTTCATACTCGGTGGCGATTTGCGCCAGCGTCTTCTCTTCTTTCAAGAGTTCCTGAACCACTCGTGCTTTGAACGCGGCTGTATACTGTTTTCTCATCATGCTTGAGTATATCTTATTTCAGCCTCTTCCCGTGTCTAAATTTCTAGGGCCATTATAATGCAGAGTCTTCCAAAGATCCTGTCCACTTAAAAAGAAGGAGAGAAGTAGGGGATTTAGGAAACCAGGTGTAAGCACACTTTTACCCAACCTTAGTTTCTTGTTGATGGAATAGCTCTCGGTAATCTATACTTATATCAAAATGGAGATCCCCCACCTCTAACTCCTAATTGGAGAAGGGAATATGAACTAGTGATCTCAGATATAGAGTATAATTCTGGAAGATACGAAAGTTTAACGGAAGAACAGTAGTGATCTGGAACGTACTAGAGACGGATCCAGAAAAATAGGAGGAATTCATGGAAGCCGAAATAGAGGTTTTCATCTCCTATGCTCACAAAGATGAAAAATACCGGATTGAACTTGAGAAGCAACTGATTATCTTGAAACGAAAGGGATCGATCAGTTATTGGCATGACGGTGAAATTGTGGCGGGAAAGGAAACGGCCCAATGAAATCCAAACTCATTTAAACGCAGCTCCTATCATTTTGTTGTTGATCAGTCCAGATTTTATATCTTCAGATTATTGTTACAGCATTGAGATGAAGCAGGCTGTAAAGAGGCATGAAGCAGGGGGAGCACGTGTAGTCCCTATCATCCTTCGCCCTGTTGAATGGAAGGACGCACCATTTGGAAAACTCCAAGCATTACCCAAGCATGCTAAGCCGATAACAAAGTGGTCAAATCGCGACGACGCATTTTTAGAGACTGCCAGAGGGATATATCAAGCTATTTTAGAAATTACCAACCAACCTAAGCCAGTAACATTAATAAACACAAAGTCACCGGAACCAGATACAGCGTATACACGCCCCAGCAAAAGCCAATTCTGCCGAAACCCTTCATCAGCTGGCACAGGATATCCCCGATAAATCCCTGTCAACCCAAGGTCTCAACAAAAACTCATTAACTGAAGCGAATACCGCACCGTCTACTCTCAATAAGGTAGAGATAACTGAACGAGAGAGTGAGAGCACCGCTATGAATTTTATAGTTGTGCAGACGGGAAATGTTTAGACAGCACTATGTCTGTTATCGTTCAAAAAGGGGCTGATACAGTTTTTAATATACAATTTCCTGCTGAGGAAACACTATCGCTGGCTGGCAAGCTCGCTTCACCTACTTGCACAACACGATCCCTGATCAGCTAAATAATCTGCTTGCAACAATACCGCAGCTCCTCGAAAACAGAGATCAATGAAGAGGCCCATTCAACCTACCTACTCATGTTACTTGCTTTGTTTAAGTGGTTAGAAGTAATGCAACAACAAACCCTCAATGCATCTGAATTAGAGGCTTGGCATAAGCTGTACAAACATCTCGAATTTGCCCTTTTCAACTTTCAAAGTAGAAACTCCTAATAGTGAGTTTTACGAGGTGGTTTTCTCCCAGTTGGGTGAAGAACTATTGAGATTCCAAATTCCCCGCGATCAATTTGATAAAGCTCCCATTCAGGTGAGTCAAGCGGTGCTTACACTTGCTTATGAAAAGCGTCCCGAACCAATCGAACACTTCATCGACGACTACATACACTTTCAACGACGGATTGTTACTGCTGATCCAACAACTTTTCAAGTCTTCATTTGCCTATCCAAAGCCCTAGTTAAGTTGATAAAACAAGAGATGGCAGGGTTAGGTATATATATTTCGCGCGTTCCAGATATATGCACGTTCATCGTAAAAAACGAACTGGATATTGAAGGAACAGAAGGTATATCTTGAGCCAATTTTGAATAGCCAGGAAAACGTTGAGAAGCAGTCACAAAGACTGGATGCTATTATTAAAGACATCCAGTATGATATTCCCTTGACACAAGTTGAGAATCAAATTTCACTCCAGGCAGCAAAAGGAAGACGGGCATGGCAGACGATTAATACAGGTGATTAGCATAATTTCAGATCACTACCTGAAGCTTTATGATTTCGACTACTCAGATAATTTCTGGAGAAAGGCTAAAATCAAAGATCCTCTGCTCTGGTTCTTCTTAACCCTTCATCGAAGGCCTCTTTTATACATCATCTGCGAAATCTTGCTATTAAGCATCCCTTCTTTTTACGCTTATCAACATTTTCAAAGTGGAAAAGCTGGTCCTCTTATAATCACTGTATCTGAACCGCTATTCTTATCTATACTAGTATGGTACGTCCTTCTCTTTCCGACCCACCCTTTCCACCTGGTGCAGATTATACGTAAGCGCTGGTTGTATTCCCAGCTCTGCTCCCAGCGTTTCTGGGAGCGGCTATCGTTAGCCTTGTTCCCCTTTCACTGATTGAGCAATTATGGATCGCTTTACCTAAAGCAATCCACTCAACACGTACTTATTAGCATTGCTCATCTATATTAGCTCTTTTATCTACATCTACATCATGTTTATAACAGCCTGAAATTTTTACCAGGCCGTTCGATGACAGAAACCTTGAAAGTAAGTTGGCGTAGCTTTGGAATCGCTTTAAGCAGAAACTCTTTTTATTGTCATAATTATATCTTCTCTATTTTTTCCCGCTATGGCTCTAAGTATAGGAGGTGAGATAAGGAATTACAGATTTGGTATTTATGTTAATAACCCTTTGCTACCTTTTAGCTTCTTTCCTCCCTCCAACTCCCATTATCCTTTTGACCGGTATCACCCTTTTCATTGGCTCCTTCTTTGAAAGGCACTGGAAGGATAAAGAGAGAGAGTAGTTCTCTTAAGAGCATACTTAAAAATCGACGAACTTGTGCTGCCGCCTGTTTTGGAAAATCTAATACGGTCATAGTGGGTCCTTTTGGACAAACAAAACAAAACCAGGTCAGAAATTTTGACAATGCAAATGGGTACCATCTGTACCTGAAATTTCCCGCAATGGTGCGACATCTGAAGCTATTTCAAAGAAAAAGGGCAGAGGGAGCAAAGCTTGGGAGGCCAAAGGAGAATTAATCAAAACAAACTAAACTTACCGGCAAGGAGGAATTTAAGATGCTCCGCAAGGCCAAAGTACAAAAAAACGCAATAGCAAGACTTCTGGGAGGAGTAGATCGGCAGACAGTAAAGAGCATTATAAAGAGCTGAGTTTTAGAATGACCTTTAAATTTATTGCTCCAATTTTATAATGAATTCATTAGGTAAGAGGTGGTTGGCAAAAAGATATTCTAAATCTAGATCTAGGCCCACCCTGGAGCTATTATTGCCTTTTTTAGGCTTCTCTAAACCCCGGATGCTTAACCTCCAAAGCCAAAGTTATAAAAGAAAGGAAATTGTTTCTTCTCTTTTCTCCACACCTTAAATTCTTCGTAGTTTAGCTTTATCCCCGGAAAGTACTCTACTTCCTTATGCTCTAAAATTGCCCAGGTCGGATCAATAATTCTTCCATCTTCCAGTTCGATCCATGCGTGTTCAAAGTCAAGCTTTGTAGACGAACTGCCAAAAGTCACAACTGCAAATCCCTCAATATACCTGCCACTACGAAGCTTTTTGTATCTTAGGAAAGCAGTTTAGCGTTCTGATAGCAGCCTTTAGGTAGCTGCGTTTATTTTAGTTGCGATTTCTTTTGATAGATCAATGTCATACATTAATTCAGCCTTAAGTAATTTGTAACAGGGAAGATTATAACAAAGGGCCAGGTAGCAATCAAAAGAATCCTTGAATTCTTGAGTTTAAAACCCCGTTCTGCTATAAGCAGAGTATATTCGCTATTTTGTCATTTCCGATCCGAATATTTTAATTGACTTCTTAGTGCATAAGTACTTACATATACATGAGGTTACATAGAACTATGTAATCATGTGTAAATTATCTCATTTTATTTATTATGGCTGAGGATAAGAAAAAGCTTGAAAATCAAAACCAGAAGTAACCATACAGGAGTCCTAGAGGACTTGTCAAAGCCAGGCAAAGCGGATAGAGTAACGCTATGACACGCGAAGAAGAAGTGGTTGAACTGCGAGAACACAAGCGCCTGCTGCACGAGCAGGTGGCCCGCAACGCGAGGCACAGATTTTGCAGATGCAGCAGGGGAGCTTGCAGTTGAGGGAGCAAGTGCAGGCCTTGCAAGAGCGGTGAGCAAAGACAGTCGCAACAGTCATCTGCCGCCCTCCTCTGATCGCTTTGCACGGCAGCCCAAGAGCCTGCGCAAGAAAAGCGGCAAGCAGCCTGGAGGCCAGGTGGGTCATGCAGGAAGCACCTTGCAGTTGTCGCCCACCCCTGATACGGTGATTGTCCACCCAGTGGAGCAGTGCCAGCAT
>CAVZTX010000012.1:0-54915 GCA_963778375.1 uncultured Chloroflexia bacterium
CGTGCCCAACGCGCGATGGAAGCGGGCTTTGAACACATCCTGGGACGCTTACCCTTCCCGGTCAAGGAACTGCATCCCGATAATGGCAGTGAGTTCTTCAATCACCATCTGGTACGCTACTGGAAGGACAAGGTCAGCGGAGTCCAGCTCTCACGCAGTCGCCCGTGGCAGAAAAATGATAATCGCATGGTCGAGCAAAAGAATGATAGCTTAGTGCGCGAGTATCTGGGGGATCTCCGCCTGGACACTCCAGAGCAGATCGTGGCCCTCAATACGCTCTATGAGCAGATGTGGCTCTACTACAACCTGTTTCAGCCTGTGCTGCACCTGGCGGAGAAAACCATCGTCGGTGACAAGGTGCGACGCAAGTGGGATGCTGCCAAGACCCCCTATGAGCGCTTGCTGGCCAAAGATGTGCTGAGTGCCGAGCGGCAGGCCCATTTGCAGCAGCTGTATGCCCAGACCAATCCGCTGCAGTTGCGTGCGGCGCTCTATCGCCAATTGGAGGCCATCTGGCACAGCGCCCTGGTTTCACCTACCAGCGTGGCATGAGGGGAGCGGGCGACCAGTGGGCAGGCGGCGCCGCCTGCCCACTGGTCGCCCGCTCCCCTGAGCAAGCCAACAGACAGAAAGGAGGGGTCGGTTTCAGTAACATTTTCATGTGAGTGAACTGTCACCGTTCGGTAACATTTTCATTTGACTTGACACGTAGGGATGAGGAAAGCTCAGATGCCGTAAATACTTGTTGGCAAGCCTGGTTAGGCTTAGTTATTTGGGCAGTAGCCCCTTTGGGCTGTTTTTCTATTCCGACTTTCTGCTCCAACTATGGGCAACCCCCTAATAGCAGATATATCGCAAGTTCTAGAGGACCTGAAGTTCATATGTGGAATGCTGAAACTGGAAAGCTCATATTAATGTACCAGGAAGGCTCTTTTAATACCAACGATGTATCTTGGTCTCCTGATGGTCGTTACATAGCTTCGGCACATGGAAACACAGTACATATCTGGAATACTATACTTGGAAATCGCATATATACTTACCAAGGGCATGCTCTGTCAGTAAATGCTGTGGCATGGTCTCCTGATGGCACCCGTGTGGCCTCCGCAAGCTCGGATGAAACAGTGCAGATCTGGCAAGCAGTGTAAGAAAAAAAGCTTTGTGTTGAGAAAGCTATCGATGATGGGAAAAAAGAAGCTCCTACCCTCTAGCTCGGTCCCCTTGGTGTGCATGTTCATTCTTTCGTACCCTAGAGGCCGATTATTTCGGGGCGAGCCATAAACGTTGTAAATTTCGTCGGTGGGCCTAATAGGCCGTAACTCTTCATTTTGTGCCATAATGGAGAGGGAAAGAATACACCTCTTTTCCGCTCATATCGTGCTTGACGAGAAGATACAATCCAAATGGAGCACACCATGCCAAACCAATTCGACACACAAATACTCAACCAGCTAGCCAACACCAAAGAAATTGAAATTGAAACCTATTCCGCAACTGGACAAACGCACCGTACCATCATATGGGTCATGGTTGAGGACCAGAACGTCTACGTTCGCTCATGGCTTGGCCTCAAAGGCCGCTGGTATCAAGAGATCAAAGCAAACCCGGATGCTGCCATTATCATGGATGGGCAGCACCACCCCGTCCACGCAGTTCCAGTAACCGATGAAGCAGTCATCTCACGCATTAGTGACAACCTCTTACGCAAATACCATCGCTCATCCTCCGCCAATGGCATGGTACGCGAAGAAATCTTGTCCACAACCCTACAGCTAGAACCGGCATAATCGAATATGATACTTCCCCAAGCATTTTATGCCCAGGAAACTATCACCGTCGCCAAACAACTGCTCGGCTGTTACCTCGTCCACCTCCAGGGAGAGCAAACCACTCTCGGTCGCATCGTCGAGACAGAAGCCTATCTTGGTCGACATGATCCTGCATCCCACGCTTTCATAGGCAAAACTCCACGCAACCGCGTCCTATTTGGCCCTGTAGGACATAACTACGTCTACTTCATCTACGGTCTACACTACTGTACTAATGCCGTCACCGGCACCGAAGGAACTGGAGAAGCCGTCCTCATCCGAGCACTCGAACCCCTTCGTGGCATCCCCATCATGCAACACCGCCGCAACACCCAAAATCTCGCCCATCTCTGCAATGGCCCGGCACGCCTCACCCAATCCCTCGCTATCACCCTTGACCACAACGGCCTTCCCCTCTTCGACAGCTCCCTCCAAATCTGGTCTCCCGATAGCCTCTCCTCCTTTGCCCCCATCGACTCCACGGACATCATCGAAACCACCCGTATCGGCATCACCAAAGCTCAGGAACTTCCCTTACGCTTCTATCTGAAAGGCAATGCCTATATTTCACGCAAATAATCTGAGAGGAACGTTACCTGTCCATCCATCTAACGAGGTACGGTTGAATGTCTCTGAGGGCTTGTCATTCCTGAGCAAGTAGGCAATATTGCTGAGATTCATAAGTAACTTGACATCTTCCAAGTTTAATTATACAATCTATATAATTAAATTGGATGATCTGACTGTACCATAGTCACTTCCGAAACTACTCTAAAGGAGAATCACTATATGTCCCGACCATTTCGCTTCAGCGTAGTAGCAGCCTACGCCCCATCACATATCGCCTGGATCACTATTGCCCGTCGAGTCGAAGAGCTAGGCTACACCACCTTATTAATGCCAGATCGTACCAGTATAGGCAGCCTCGCACCCCTTCCCGCGTTAGCAGTAGCAGCCCAGGCAACCACATCCCTGCGCATCGGAACCTATGTGCTTTGTAATGAATACCGTCATCCCGTCCTCCTCGCCAGAGAAGCCGCAACCCTCGATCTACTCTCCCTGGGCCGCTTTGAACTCGGCCTCGGAGCCGGAGTCGGGCCACGCGAGCCTCAACAGATGGGCATTTCTTTCTCTAGTCCAGGTCAACGCGTCGGCCATCTTGAAGAGACCCTTCAAGTCATAAAACAACTCTTCACGCAGGAGACCGTCAACTTCATCGGCAAATACTACACGATCACAGAAATGAAAGGCAATCTCCCACCTATCCAGAAGCCCCACATGCCTATACTCATAGCAGGCGTAGGAGAACGTATGCTTAAGCTGGCAGCTAGAGAAGCTAACATCATCGCCATCGGATCAAAAATCATTGCCCAAGGTGCCAACCCAACAGACGCTCCATTAGAGCAAAAGATCGCCTGGATTCAAGAAGCCGCAGGTCAGCGCTTCACAGATCTCGAACTCAGTCAAACCATCTACGGTCTGGAAATCACCGACAGTCCAGCTCCACTCTCTACCCAGGCAGGGGGACCGCCCATTCCTAAAAGACCCATATCTACCGAGCAAGCCGTTACCCACCTTCTCGAACAACGTGAACGCTACGGCTTCTCCTACCTCCAGGTCTACGTAGGCCAGATGGAGAACTTTGCTCCTGTAGTTGCTCAACTCACCGGCAAATAAACCAGAACCCGTCTAAAACTCCGGCTTCTGTAAGTTGCTTGTATACAAGTAACTTAAGTATGAAGCACATGCTATACTTGTATGCATAGTAACACATTGTAAAGTGGGGATTGTTGTTATGCTCTTTGACACAAAAATTGCATTGGTCATTCGAGACGACCTGGCCTCATGGCAAAAAATGAATGTAGCAGCGTTCCTGGCAAGCGGCATTGCTGCATCCTACCCGGAAAGTATCGGAGAATCATATGAAGATGCGTCCGGGAATACGTACTTACGGCTCCTTGGTCAACCCATATTGATCTTCGGAGCTGATCGTGCCGCGTTAGCACGGGTGCTTGACCGTGCCCTCGCACGAGGAGTACAACCTGCTCTTTATACAGAAGAGATGTTCTCCACAGACCATGATGCCGCCAATCGGAATGTCGTGCGCGTTGTCGAACGAGAGAACCTGAACCTGGTCGGCCTTGCTATCAGAGCAGACAGAAAAGTCGTTGACAAAATCGTAGACAAGCTGAAATTCCATCAGTGAATTGATGAGAGTCCGCCACCATCGCGAACCACATGTCAATATCCCTCACTATACTCTTAATCCTATCTGGCGCAGGTCTGCAACTTCTTTAATAACCGTAGATCACATGATAGAGTGATACGATATAATAAGATCACTCAGTCTCTATCAACCCTGTAAAGCACAGAGGATAATCATGCAGAACCTGCCGACGGGCACGGTCACATTGCTTTTCACCGATATTGAGGGGTCTACACGCCTGCTCCAAAGCCTCGGCGAGCACTATGCCGACGTGCTGGCCGAGTATCGGCACCTGCTGCGTGGCATTTGGCAGCGTTGGCATGGCCACGAAGTAGATACGCAAGGAGATGCCTTCTTCGTGGTGTTTGCCCGTGCCGCAGATGCTGTCTCAGCAGCGGTCGAAGCGCAACGCACTCTTGCCGCTCACACTTGGCCTGAAGATGTGGAGGTATGTGCCCGTATGGGCTTACACACCGGCGAACCCTCCCTGGTTACTGAAGGCTACACCGGTATCGATGTGCACCACGCCGCACGCATCATGAGCGCTGCACACGGTGGACAGGTGCTGCTGTCCCGGGCAACACGGGAACTTGTGGAGCATAGCTTGCCAGACGGCATAGGATTACGAGATATGGGTGAGCATCGCCTCAAGGACTTACGGCGCCCCAGTCACCTCTACCAACTCGTCATCGCAGGTTTGCCCGTCGATTTCCCACCGCTCAACACCCTAAGTACCCATCTCAACAATTTGCCCATTCAGCCAACACCCTTCATTGGACGGGAGAAGGAAGTAGCTGCCATCAGACATCTCTTGTGCCGTGAGGATGTGCATCTGGTGACGCTGACAGGCCCCGGCGGAACAGGGAAAACGCGCCTGGCCTTGCAAGTGGCAGCAGAATTGAGCGACCTCTTCGCCGACGGCGTCTATTTCGTTGATTTGGCTCCCATAAGCGATCCAGCACTCGTCATCGCAGCTATCGCGCAGAACCTCAACATCCGTGAGGTGTCCGGTCAGCCTCTCTTGGAGCGCCTGAAGGACGAATTGCAGCGCAAGCAAATATTGCTGCTCCTGGACAATTTCGAGCAGATAGTCAGCGCGGCGGTGCACGTGGCAGACCTCCTTGTCACCTGCCCACAACTCAAAGTGATCGTAACCAGTCGGGAGGTGTTACACGTGCAAGCCGAGCAAGAGTTCTTCGTGCCATCTCTCTCACTACCCGATCCCAATCATATGCCTGAATTGGCCGCGCTCTCACAGTACGAAGCTGTCGCTCTCTTTATTCGACGAGCGCAAAGTGCCAAACCTGACTTTCAAGTGACCAATGCCAACGCACCTGCTGTAGCAGAGATTTGTGTGCGCCTGGATGGGTTGCCGCTTGCTATCGAGTTGGCGGCTTCGCGCATGAAACTGCTCTCACCCGAAGCGCTGCTCGCACGACTGCATCAACCCCTGCAGATATTGACAAGTGGGCCACGCGATGTAGTGACGCGGCAGCAGACCCTGCGAAATACCATCGAATGGAGCTACCAATTGCTGGATGCCCAGGAGCAACGACTCTTCCGGCGGCTCTCCATTTTTGTCGGTGGCTGCACCTTTGAGGCTATAGAGGCCCTCTACACTTCACTTGGTGACGAAGCAGAATCGGGTCTGGACACAATAGCTTCCCTCACCGACAAAAGTCTGCTGCGACGCATGGAGCAGCAAGCGGTCCAGGAGCCACGCTTCGCAATGCTGGAGACGATTCGTGAGTATGCGCGAGAGCGCCTGGCTGCCACTGGGGAAACAGAGGCGGCGCGATGGGCCCACGCTGCCTACTTCCTGCGACTTGCAGAGGAAGCAGAGCAGGGCATGGCCGGTTCCCAGCAAGCGGTCTTGTTGGAGCGATTAGAACAAGAGCACGACAACCTGCGCGAAGCCCTGGGGTGGGCGCTGGTGAAAGTGACAGACGAAAAGGCGGCAGAGCGCAGGGAGATCGGCTTGCGCTTGAGCGCCGCACTCAAGGAATTCTGGATGATGCATGGACACTATCGTGAGGCTCGTACGTTTCTAGAGCGCGCCCTCGCTTTGAGCGAAGGGACCAGTACCTCCATGCGTGCCAGGGTCTTACGGGCTATTGCATCTGTTGCTGATGTTCAGGGCGACATTGATCGGATAGAGGTGGTGGCCCAGCAAAGCCTGACCCTCTCCCGAGAACTGGAGGATACCTGCGGCATTGCTGACTCCCTCGGTTTACTAGCCGCCGCCGCCTGGTTGAGAGGAAAGATCGTCGAGGCCGTCTCGCTTCATGAAGAGCAGGTGAGACTCCTGCGACAAGTGGGTGAGCCAGGGAAAGTTGCCGATGCCCTCTTCGATTGGGCAGAGCAGGTCAGCTCGCTTGGGGAGTATGCCCGGGGACAGGCGCTCTTCGAGGAGGCGCTCCAGCTCTTTCGGCAAGCAGGCAACGAACTCTGGGTCGGTGTCATCCTCGTCCACTCGGCCTCCTGGCTCTGGTTTACTCTGGGCGATCTGGCAACCATGCGCCAGCGGCTCCATGAGGGACAGGCAATCATCACCAGGGTGGGCGACCGAGGCTGGAGTGCTGAATGCTTATGGGTTGCCGCACTGTTGGCCCTCTCTGAGGGAGAGCCGGTCAGAGCATCCAGTCTGGCTCAAGAGAGCCTGAGCATCTATCGAGAAATGGGAGATCCCTGGTATAGTGCCTGGTCGCTGCACCTTTTAGGAAGGATTGAGACACAGCGGGGTGAGATGCCCGCAGCTCGTACATATTATCAGCAGAGTCTGGCGCTCAACCAGCAAGTAGGAGAGAAGTGGATGACCCCTTTCAATTTGGAGGGACTGGCCGATGTGGTCGCCACCCAAGGAGCGCTTCGCTGGGCAGCACAGTTGTGGGGAGCGGCAGAAGCCCTGCGCGAAGCAATAGACGTTCCCCGGCTGCCTGTTGATCGTCGCGGTTATGAGCAGGCGGTGGCCACTGTCCGAGCGCAACTGGGAGAGGAAGCCTTTGCCATTGCCTGGCAAGAGGGACGTACGATGTCGCCAGAGCAAGCCCTTGCCACAATGGGCTTTTCGCACGGATTTGCGAAATAGAGAAGAATGAATTGGAAAGGAGAACGAACATGAGAAAGATAGTGGTGAAGGAGTGGATGACCCTGGATGGTGTCTTTGACGCGGATACTATGGATCAATGGTGGAATCCTTATGACAGCGCTGAAAGGCAAAATTACATTATAGAGGGGTACTCGAGAGGCGATATTTACCTCCTCGGACGAACCACCTATGAAATGCTTTGGCCGTTCTGGTCCACCCAGACGAACGACGATGGTCCTGGGCAGATACTCAACCGCATGAAAAAATATGTGGTCTCTACAACGCTGAAAACAGCTCCATGGAAAGAATCAACCATCATCAAAGGAAATGTTGTGGAAGAAATCACCAAACTGAAGCATCAGCCGGGCAAGGACATTATTATAGATGGCAGTGCTAGCCTTGTCCAATCTCTGATGGGAACTGATCTTATCGATGAGTATCGGTTCTTAGTCCAGCCCGTTATCATGGGAAAGGGAAGGCGGTTCTTCACAGACAGGATGCCTCAGACGAAGCTGAGGCTTGTCGAAAGCAAAACGCTCAGTTTAGGAGTCCTCGCTCTTACCTACCAGTCTGACAAAAAATAACAGCTTAGTTTTAAGAAACTGTGGATGGAGCAATTGAAACAGGAAAGGAAAACGAATCTATGACAAGCACACTTTCCGATTGGGCCAGGGAATTTCTCCGTGAAGACCGTGTTGGAGTGGTCAGTTCGTTGAACTCAGACGGTAACGCCCACTTAACCACCATATGGTATCTACTTGCCGACGATGGCACACTCATCATGAGTACGCCGGACCGCACCCGCAAAGTCAAAAATCTGCGTCGTGATCCCCGCATCGGACTCTGTGTGGGAGATGCCGCCCGCTCGATCAGCCTCTATGGCACTGTCACCATCAGTGATAATCAGACACTCGTCCGGCAAGATATCGAGCGCCTCGTCGCACGCTACGTGAACGATGCGAGTATCAGACCGCAAGTGATTGCATCCTTAGTCCAACAATCTCGTGTTTCTCTGCATTTCACGCCAGAAAAAGTCACCGAGTTTTCCCTGTAACCAAAGGAGTGATTCATATGACTACCAACAAGGACCAGAAGGGCAGCTATGCAAAGGTCAACGGTCTGGATCTCTACTATGAACTCCATGGCAACGGGCAGCCGCTCGTGGTGCTTCCCGGCTCCTTCTGGACCATCGAGGCGATGGGGGAGCTGGTGCCGCAGCTTGCCACGACGCGACGCGTCATCGCCGTAGAACTGCAAGGACATGGTCATACCGCCGACATTGAGCGCCCCCTGCGCTACGAGTGGATGGCGGACGATATCGCCGCCCTCATCAGCCATCTTGGACTCGAACAAGCCGATATTTTCGGCTATTCCATGGGAGGTGGCGTCGCTCTACAAACCGCCATCCGGCATCCGGAGATGGTGCGCAAGCTGGTCGGTGGCCTCAACCGCCTTCAAAAGGGATGGCTGGTACCCCGAAGACCTGGCGGCCATGAGCGCAATCAGCGCTGAAGCGTTCGCCGGAACTCCGATCCATGACGCCTATCTCCGCACCTCGCCCAGGCCAGAAGCCTGGCCCACCTTCGTTGCTAAGGTCAGACAACTGGTGACATCCGACTACGACTGGACAGCAGGCGTAGCCGCCCTCAAAACCCCAACCCTGATCCTGGTCGGGGATGCCGATGGCCTGCGCCTCTCGCACATGGTAGAGTTCTTTGGTCTGCTGGGCGGTGGCCAGGGGGACGGCGACTTGTCCGGTCTCCCTCGATCCTCGCTCGCGGTTCTCCCGGCCACCACGCATGTGGGCTGGGCTCCTCCCTATCATGGGATCATGACGCGCACCCACCTGCTCCTACCAATCCTCACCGAATTCCTCGATGCACCCATGGAAGACGGCTAGTGGGCTGTCACTTCATGTGAGGGCTGGAACCATCCCATCGGTAGGGACAGTGCCTTGTGCCTGTCCGGCCTGCCGTCAGAATACTTTGAAGTGCAACCAACCGACGATAACATCGGTAGGGACAGTGCCTTGTGCCTGTCCGGCCTGCCTCTCACCTGCACGTTGGCAAACCACTAGATGAGCCGCACATCACGGAAATGAAAAGGAACCCGCTTTGCTACCTCCTGCATCCAAGAATCAGGCTGGTGAAATTAAAGGAGAGCGATACGCTCTCCTTGAGCATGGGTACTTGCTATTCAGGCATGATCTCGGGATTCCAGGCGATTTCCCAGACATGCTGATCTGGATCTTGGAAATAGCCAGCATACCCTCCATAGAACGTCTCTTGTGCGGCTTTGATGATCGTTGCCCCTGCTGCCCTGGCTTGTTGCATCACCAGGTCAACTTCTTCTTTGCTGCTGACATTCTGAGCCAGGGTAAATTCCGCCGCACTTGGCGCTTGAACAGGGAGGTGGGTATCCTGAGCAATGCTTGTTCGTGGCCAAAGAGCAAGCTTGACTCCGTTTTCTAAGTCAAAGAAAACGACCGCTCCATACTCAAATTCTTTCCCGATGATTCCTTGTGTTGGCAGACCAAGACCATCTCGATAGAAGGTCAGCGACTTGTCCAGATCATCGACGCCCAAGGTAATGATCGTAATGCGTGGTTTCATGGAGGCACTCTCCTTCCTTTCACTTTTTGGGGACTATTGCTGCCCCGAGCTGGCTTTACTTCAGCTGAAGCAAAAGGTTGGCCAGACGGTATCAGACCTCTTTTTCCCTCCTACATCTCCCATTTTATCACTACTTCCCCGAAACCTAACTGAACTGACCGCTAGACTTCCTGAAAAAGAGGGCATGCTACTATATTATTAAGGAGTAGCAAAAACAGATCAGGAGAAATACGATGCGTGCATTAGTCTACCGAAAAACTGGCCTTGTGCTTGACAGTAACTATCCTCAACCTAAGCCAATTGATGGTGAAGCCCTCATCCGTGTCCTGCAAGCAGGCATCTGCAACACCGACCTCGAGATCGTGCGCGGCTACATGGACTTTCAAGGCATACTCGGCCACGAATTTGTCGGCATCGTCGAAGAAATCTACGGCGAGCAGGCCCAGGAACACTACGCACACCTCAAAGGCCTACGCGTCGTCGGCGAAATCAACGCCGCCTGCCACCGTCCCGATTGCCCATGATTGCCAGGAGCAATATGCCAACCCACTGCCCCAACCGCACCACTCTCGGCATCGTCAACCGCAACGGCGCATTCGCCGACTACCTCACGCTCCCCCTTGAAAACCTCCATCCCGTTCCCGACAACATAACCGACGAAGAAGCCGTCTTCGTCGAACCCCTCGCCGCCAACTTTGAAATACTCGAACAAGTACACCTCAAGCCAACCGACCGCGTCATCATCCTCGGCGACGGCAAAATGGGCCAGCTCGCCGCTCAAGTCCTCGCTCTAACCGGCTGTGAAGTCACCATGTTAGGCAAACACGCAGAAAAACTAGCCCTCGCTGCACCACACGGCATCTCAACACGCCTCCTGAGGGATATCCTGGAAACCCAATCCATCGCTCCTACCGCTCGTGTCGACCTCGTCGTCGAATGCACCGGCTCCCCACAAGGACTCGAACTTGCCATGCGTCTTGTGCGTCCACGCGGAACCATCATCCTAAAAAGTACGGTCGCAGACAGGAGTTCGTTATATCTGGCCCCAATTGTGATCGATGAAATTCGTGTGCAAGGATCGCGTTGTGGCCCATTTTCACCCGCAATTCGCGCATTGAGCCAGAAGCTTGTCGATGTCCATCCATTAATCAGCGCTCGCTATACCCTGAATGATGGGCTGGCTGCATTTCAATATGCTGAGCAAAAAGGCGTCTTAAAGGTACTCGTAAAAGTATAGGAGTTTTCCATGCGCATTGCTGTAATCTCGGATATCCACGGAAACTGTTTCGCCCTCGACACGGTACTCGCCGATCTACGTCAGCAGGAAGTAGAACACATCGTTTGCCTTGGCGACGCGATTCAAGGAGGAGGGCAGCCCGCCCAAACCGTCCAGCGACTACGAGAACTACATTGCCCAGTAGTAATGGGTAACGCTGATGCCTGGTTATTAACAGGTCAGGACACAAGCCCACTAGAGAAGACTTCTGAGACCCAACTCGCAGTCAGGGCATGGTCGCTTTCCCAGCTATCGGAGGAGGATAGAGCCTTTATAGCAGGCTTCCAACCAACTATTGAGATTCCTCTTGAGACCGATAAGAAGCTACTCTGCTTTCATGGCTCTCCTCATTCCTTCGACGACATCCTGCTTCCCGTTACACCGGAAGAAGAATTTCAACGCTTCCTCGGTGGCTTCGATGCCACACTTATGTCTGGTGGACACACCCATACCCAGCAACTTCGCCGTATCGGGAATACCTCCTGGTACATCAATCCTGGTAGTATTGGCCTGGCATACGACTGGCGACTCCCCAAAGACCAGTTTCATGCCGATCCTTGGGCCGACTACGCCATCGTCACAGCACAAATGGGCACATTGGTGTAGAATTTCGCCACGTCCCTATTGACGTGAGTGAACTCATTCGCCTCATTCAGGCAAGTGGAAGACCCGATGCAGAAAATGCAATGAGCATGTACAGAAGTAAGTAAGCATCACCAACAAAGACATGAGTCATCCCAAAGGGATGACTCATGGAAGAAAGCACGGCTTGAATTGGCTCAGCTTGCTTTTGATCTAGGCCCTTGCTTCAATCGTTCTCTCATTTCCTGGTGGTGGGGAGGATGCTGCTCGGCAGAGACTGCGTGGAGCGGTGGAGCAACCATAGCGGATGCATGCCCACCGTGGGGGCTCAATGGATGCGAACGCTCGGCAGGAACCGCGCTCAACGGTTGAGCGATGGACTCGAGGGATTGACCCTCAGCTTTAACCCCGAACAGCACCTCACTAAGCCCGCCCAGGATCATGATGGCTGCCCCAATCAGGTAGCCTACAAAGAGTCCCGTCGTACTCGTAGCGTTTCCAATCAGTGCTCCATACAGCAACGGGCCTGTCGCACCGGCAACCTGCGCAATGGCGAAGAACACTGCAATGGCTTCTGCGCGGATCTCAATCGGGAATATCTCACTAACAGTCAGGTAGCCCGAACTCGCTCCGGCGGAGGCAAAGAAGAAGATGATTACCCACGCGATTGTCTGCGTGAGTGGGGTTAGCGCTCCAATGTTAAACAAGAAGGCGCTAATAGCCAGTAGAGCGCCGGACAGAATGTACGTGCCCGCGATCATCGTCTTTCGCCCAAGGGTGTCAAAGAACCTGCCCAGTATGAGCGGTCCTGCCAGATTACCGATTGCAAACGCAAGACCGTATATAGGCACCGTCCTTGGGTCCACGTGGTAGAACTTCGTGAGTACGATGGCATAGGTGAAGAAGATCGCGTTATACAGGAACGACTGGGTGATCATCAAGGACGCACCGAGGATGGCACGCGTTGGATACTGCTGGAACACCACGCGCAGGAGCGTGAGATAGCCATACAGCTTCTCTGGCACGATATTGATCGCGGCACTGTCGTCGACGGGCGCAAGCGTTTGTCCAGCCCTCCTCGCCTGGTCCTCGATTGTGCTGATCACCCTTTCCGCCTCTTCTGCGCGGCCATGCGTGATGAGCCAGCGCGGACTTTCGGGAAGATTGCGTCGGACGAACACAATCACCAGAGCCAGGATCGGACCGAGCAGGAAGGCCAGGTGCCAGCCGAGCGGTACAGGGATGAAGTTGAGAAACAGCAGGGTAGCGAACGTGCCGAGGATCGAACCGGCCCAGTAGGTTCCGTTGACTCCGATATCTACCCGCCCACGATATTTTGCCGGCATCATCTCGTCGATGGCTGAGTTGATGGCCGCGTATTCACCACCGATGCCTAGACCTGCGACGAAGCGCGTCGCATAAAAATAAATGGCCCAGCCCAGACCTTGGCCAAAAGTAAAGGCCGAAAGCCCGCTACCAACCAGATACACGCCTAGAGTGATGATAAACAGCGTGCGACGCCCCCACTTGTCCGAAAGCCTCCCGAAGACGAGCGCTCCGATCACTTCACCGATGAGGTAGACGCTCGCGATCAATCCCACCTGGGTTGTTGTGAGATGGAGTGTGTTGGGCTGGGTGAGAACTCCAGTGACAGCACTGGCGATTGTGATCTCCAGGCCATCAAGTACCCAGGCCACTCCAAGTCCGAGGACCATGCGGGTGTGAAACGGCGACCACTTCAATCGATCAAGGCGCGTGGGAACGGTGGAGCGAATAGGTTTCTCTGTTACTGCATTGGAATCTACAATTGAGTCACTCATCAGAACCTCCCCTTGTGTTTCAGTGCAACTTGCTCAGCGCATGTCAACCTTTCCCTAAGAAATTACAGAGGTGATCCAAATTGTTGTCTCTGCTTCATCGTAAAAATCCTCGCAGAAACCATAGATTTCCGCATAGGATAGAAGCTTATAGATAATACTCTTGCACGTTAAAATAGGTTTCTCTGCAATAAGAGATGCAATTTCTTCTGGGGATGCAAGTAGAAGAGAAAGATCGATGCTGCGGTGCCTCTACAGGCCACCGCAGCATCATTACCGCATCTTGCGAATTAAACTCAGCACTTAATAATTGCTGATTTTCTAAGCAAATATTAATGTAGGGCGAGGAAGGAACTTTACGTTAGTGATCCTTACTTATCCTTCTCTGCCCCACTCAACGCTGCCTGTGCCGCCGCCAAGCGAGCCACCGGCACGCGGAAAGGCGAGCAGCTCACATAATCCAACCCAACCTCATTGAAGAACTCGATACTATTGGGATCGCCACCATGCTCACCACAAATGCCCAGCTCCAGATCAGGATTGGCCGCACGTCCCTTCTCCACCGCCATACGCACCAACTGACCCACACCCTCGCGGTCCAATGTCTGGAAAGGATTCACCGGCAAAATCTTCACCTTTTCCTTCGCTCCTGGCTCATCCAACCCCTCCACATAGCGCAGCAAGAACTTACCCTCAGCATCGTCGCGGCTAATACCAAACGTCGTCTGCGTCAGATCATTCGTGCCAAAGCTAAAGAACTGTGACACCTTCGCAATCTGATCAGCAGTCAGCGCAGCCCGTGGCAACTCAATCATCGTCCCAAATTTGTACTCCACCGCCGAGCCAACCTCCGACGTAATCTCCTTTGCCACCGCCTCAAGCTGGCGACGCACTTCCTTCAACTCGTTCACATGCCCTACCAGCGGAATCATAATCTTCGGCTGCAGCTTCTTGCCTTCTTTGGCAAGCTCCGCTGCCGCCTCCAAAATGGCACGCGTCTGCATCACATTGATCTCTGGGAAGAGCAGCCCCAATCGGCAGCCGCGCAGACCAAGCATCGGGTTCATCTCGCGCATCGCTCCTACCGCTTCCAGCATCTTGCGCTTCTCTTCCAGTTCCTTCTCATTACTTCCGCTTGTCTCCAGGCGCGTCACATCAACCAGCAGCTCTTCATAAGAAGGTAGGAACTCATGCAGTGGTGGATCAATCAAGCGAATCACAACTGGATAGCCCTCGCCCGTCTTCGGATTCACCATCGCCTCGAAGATGCCCTTGAAGTCGCTGCGTTGGAAAGGCAGCAACTGGTCGAGTGCAGCCTGTCGCTCTGCCTTATTTGGAGCCAGAATCATCTTCTGCACAATCGGCAGGCGCTCTTGCTCCATAAACATATGCTCTGTGCGGCACAGTCCAATACCTTGTGCCCCGAAAATCACAGCGCGTCGCGCATCACGAGGATAGTCAGCATTCGCCCACACGCCCAACCTGCGGAATTGGTCGGCCCATTCCAGCAAGCTCTTCAGGTCCGTTTCCTTATCGAAATCGGGATCAACCGTCTTAATAATCCCTGCAAAAACCTCTCCCGTCGCCCCATCAATCGAAATGTCGTCACCCTCGCGGAGTACCTGACCGCCATCAACCACGCGGAAAAGCCGTTCCGCTTCATGTACGCGAATCCCATCGCATCCCGCCACACACGGTAATCCCAATCCACGTGCAACTACAGCCGCGTGGCTCGTCGCGCCACCTCGTGCCGTCAAGATGCCCTTAGCGACCAGCATTCCATGCACATCATCAGGACTGGTCTCCGGGCGTACCAGCACAACCGCCGTTCCCGCCTTTCCCATCTCTTCGGCGCGATCAGCATCGAATACTGCTTTACCGGTAGCTGCACCAGGCGAGGCATTCAGTCCCTTCGCCAGCAGCCTTCCCTGCTCTTTAGCCCGCGCCTTTTCAGCATCATCGAAACGCGGCAGCAGCAATTGATACACCTGGAAAGGATCAACCCGCTGTACAGCCTCCTGCTCGGTGATCAAGCCCTCTTTCACCATATCAACCGCAACCTTAACCGCAGCCTGCGCCGTTCGCTTCGCCGAGCGCGTCTGTAACATATACAACCGACCCTTCTCAACCGTAAATTCCAGGTCCTGCATATCGCGGTAGTGCTCTTCCAATCGATGCGCAATCTCCTGGAACTGCGCATAGACATGCGGCAAATCCGATTCCAGTCGGCTGATCTTTGAAGGCGTGCGAATACCGGCTACAACATCCTCACCTTGCGCATTGAGCAGATATTCGCCATAAAGCTGTTTCTCGCCCGTGCTCGGATTGCGGGTGAAAGCCACGCCGGTCCCACTATCATTGCCCATATTGCCAAAGACCATGCTCTGTACATTGACCGCCGTCCCCAAATCATGAGGAATCTTATTGAAATTTCGGTAGTCAATCGCGCGTTTGTTATTCCACGATGAGAAGACCGCCTCGATAGCCTTGCTCAATTGTGCGTAAACATCAGTCGGAAATGGCTCACCCGACTGGCGCTCGGCAACCTGCTTAAATTCCACAACCAACTGCTTCAAATCAGCCGCCGGTATCTCAGCATCGCTCGTAACTCCCGCCCGCTCCTTATACTTATCCAGCAGATCTTCAAAATCCTGCGGATCGGTATCAAGCACAATCTTGCTGAACATCTGAATAAAGCGCCGGTAGGCATCATAAGCAAAGCGCTCATCACCCGTCAGCGCCACTAGCCCCTTCACCGTCTCATCATTAATACCCAGGTTCAGCACCGTATCCATCATCCCAGGCATCGAAAACTTTGCCCCTGACCGCACTGAAACAAGCAACGGATTATCCTGCTGTCCAAAGAGCTTACCCGTCTGCTGCTCAACAATCTTCAGTGCCGCCTGAGCCTGTTCCCACATTCCCTGCGGAAACTGCTTGCCTGCATCGTAATAAGCATTACAAGCCTCCGTCGTGATCGTAAATCCTGGTGGGACCGGCAGTCCCGCGTTAGTCATCTCGGCCACGCCCGCGCCCTTGCCACCAAGCAAATCGCGCATCTTAGCATTGCCTTCACTAAATAAATACACCCATTTGCGTGGGGACTGTTTCACAGCCTCGTCCAGTCCCGACCGCGTGATTTGTTGCGTCACAATATCCTCCCAAGTCCTAAATTATTCAACAATATCCCCCCCAAATCCTTTGTCATCCTGTAGGGACAGTGCCTTGTGCCTGTCCGGGTTGCCACACGCGAACGAGCCTGTAGGGACAGTGCCTTGTGCCTGTCCTGGCCAGGGATGACAATCTACGGCCTTAAGGGTTCAAAACAATACTTCTTGCCCAGCGCAAAATATGGCGAGCACTCTGTATATAACCACTCGCCTGCTCCGCGCTAATAACCTCATCCGCCTCCTCCGGTGGTGTATCCGCGTAAAAAGCCTCCGGATGAAACGGCGTCAACGTCGCCAACTCCTCTAAAATCTCCGTTGGCGCGCCTACCAATTCACCAAGCGCCCGTAAGTCATGATCATACATAGATCGACGGCCAAAACGCAGCAAACTAACCGACTGAGCGGCCTTCTCCGCTGCCTGATTACAGAAATCCGCGCAGGCAAAATGTCGCCCCAAACCAAGCTCCACCCCCGCCGTCGCCAAATCCTGCGAAGCCTCCGCAAATAACCCCAATGCACCCTGCACATCTCTATTCTCGCCACCCCCAGTCCCCTCCTCCTCATCTCCGTCATCAAATCGCCCATCGAAATCTCTAGAATTTGGTGTCATCCCGTAGGGGCTGTGCCTTGTGTCTGCCCTGGCGAAGGATCTCTGCCCAGTCCTCCTCCTGCAAACTAACCCCCTCTATAAGCAACCGCTCCAGATCATCCTGAGTATCCTCATGATCGCCCTTGTTAGCATCCATCTTTGACATAGTACTCTATATTCCTTGTCGCATTCGTTCATTGTACTTGCGCTTTTTAATACCGTGAATATATTATTCCCCTTAGCGCATTGTGTCAATCACAATTATCGGGAACTTCTGCCCACCTCCCATCGTCATTACTTATGATCTGCCCTCAAGGGGAGGTTGTCTGGGAAGGGGCATCGTCCCTGTAGGGGCAAGGGGCGGCAGAGTGGCAGGGTAGGGGCCTTGTGCTTGCCCTGGGTGGCGGGGTGCGGCTAGCTGATTAACCAGGCCAATGTCATAATATTGATTAACTCAAAACGGAGATACACATGAAAACACATGATACCGAACCTTCCGTAAGTCCCGATTCATCTTCCGTAGGGGCCGATGTATCGCGCCCAGCGCCGATTCATCGGCTTGCGTCCTCTCCCCCCCAAAATCCCGGCGCTTTGCAGGCATTGGCGCTGTAATAGCTGTCGCTCTCATCGTCAGCCTCAGCGCCATCGTATTTGCCCAACTAGCTCAACATCATACCGGCAAACAACCAATACCCCCGAATGCAGGACAATGGAAGCAGGTGCTCAATGGCTACACGGTCGTTTCCCTCGTGGCTGCACCCAACAGCCCATCTACCCTCTATGCGTGTGCCGTCCAATCCCAAAGCGCCTCTAATTCGGGCCAATCAGCCAGCTACACCATACTTCGCAGCATCGATTTTGGCTCGAACTGGCAAAATATTGGTAGCAGTGCCGCGCTTGGCGGCAATTGCGAACTTGCAATTAACCCCAGCAATAGCAATGACCTATATGTTGTCGGTCTAACAAACGCTAAGCCCGCTCACGACATTTTGAAGCACAGCATCGATGGAGGACAGACCTGGACTGCCATTTCGCCAACCCTCCATCTCGCGGGCACGCAATCCACTATCCCATGGAATGTGCAACAGATCAGCATTCAGGGCAACCGCATGTTCGGCCTCCAATGGATGCCCATAGGTGCTCTCCCCGCGAATCGCGAAGTTGAGCCAGCGGATGTCCTTTCCGAGCGTCTGGCCACCAGCATCGATAACGGCCAGACCTGGACCGTCATTGACGGCCAGTTTATCGCCCAAAGACTCGGTGCCCACAGTTATGCCGTTGACCCCGGCAACCCCAACACCATATACGACCTGCTAGGCGGATCATTTATCCCGCCAGTAGTGAAGCCCATCCCTACAAATGACGTCTTGCCGGCCTACAGCTTAAATGGAGAACTCTTCAAGACCACCGATGGTGGGGCAAACTGGCACCTGTTGCGCAAAGATTTAACCTTCGGAACGCAAATCCAACTCGCCCACAACAAGCCAAACATCATTTACGTAGGAGGCTTCATCGGCCACTATCCACTTCCTGCCGAGTCCACAAGCACTGACAATCCTGCTCAGACAGCAAGCTACCCGGGATACGCTGGTTTCTTCCACCTCAGCATGAGTGACAACGCTGGCGCTTCCTGGCGCGACATAGCCATTCCCACCGACTCGTGGGCCATACGAAACTGGGTTGTGAGCCAGGATGGGCAAGTCTACCTGTCTCCCGCCGTCACATTCAACGGAACAACTGGCAGTGCAGCATCAGGCAGTCCGGCAACCGCCATCGTAGCTACCGCAGTGGCTACAGTAGTTCCAGGCAAGAAAGGCATCATTCCTCCCACAGCCCCTCAAACTGGAGCAGGTTCTCCTCCTACCAACACAAACCAGCCCCCCACTCCAAATGTACCGCCACCCGCTGGCACCGTCGTAGTGCCCACAGTTCCACCCCAATCCCAAGCTATCCAACGCTACGACCCCAACACCAACAAGTGGAGCAAACTAACCAATCCTCCCGCCAGCTGGCATCCTACTGACCTTAACACCCACCGGCACGAATGGCGGCGCGATACTGTGGTTCTTAGGCCTCAACAATGGAAATGAAATACTATACCGCTATGTGACAGGGTAGAGGAGTTTGGAATCTACTTTTTGTCTCTTGTTACAAAATCAACCGTTGACAAATTGTCAACGGTTGATCATTGACAGGAAGGTATTTTAGAACGCCTTGTCGATGATTGTAGAGGCAGGGGTGGCAGGGAGTGGTTGGGTGGCCCTTGCGGGTGCCTTCCGTCCCTCGCTCAACCTTTCCCCAAAACCTACCATTTTGCCTGCACTCAGCATTCCTGATCTCTTCAATCTCCTGTACCTTACTTATCCTCCCGTATACCCGATCACATCCGTCCCACCCTGATCTCCATAAAAATTGAAGTACATCGGGCGTTCAGCCACAATTTTCGTCCCCGTCCCCAAAGCCTGTACCGACAACGAAACCGCATACGCATTCGCCCCACCATTCGTATAAGCCTGCGCAATCGGCACCAGCAACCCATTAATATTGACCGTCTGGCGGCTATGCGCCTTCACCGTCACCTGCTGCTGAATCACATACGTATCGGCAAACAGCGTCACCGCAACTGCCTCGTCATTATTCGTCGGGTTCTGCAGCGTCAGAAATTCCTGGAAGGTGTTAGCTGTATATCCCTCGGCAAAAGAGTACACATTGTGCGATGCAGGCCCAGCTTCCCCAACCGTATCCGTCCCTCCCGAAAAGTGCGAGGAACCATAGTGGAAGTACATCAGCCGATCCGCCACAATTGGTGCCGCCGAAGTAATCTCCGCCGAAGCCGTAGTAGTCGTCTGGCACGGCATCACATCGCAAGTACCCGTTGGATTAGCATTGGCTGCGTTCACATCGAAGCGCGTTTGACCAAACGCAGGCACCGTTACCGTTACTGTTTGCGTATGCCCGTTACTGTACTCCAAATCAATGTTTGCCGTCGTGCTCGTCGAGCCAAAATTCGACAGCACAAAGTACTCCTGGAAATCTGGTCCCGTATAGCCCTCCGCGAACAACCAGTCGTTACCAGGTGCCGTTGCTCCCACCTCGCTCGCCGCTCCAGTAGTAAGCCCTCCGGCATTAGCAATCGTATCCTTAAAGTACATCGGACGCTCAACCACCATCGGCAGAGTTGATGTCACACTGATCGACATCTGCGTATTCGAAGGCGGTATGATAGTGCCACGATGCAAAGGCAGAACGGATAAGGACTGCGTTGGGCATGCCGCTTGCCCCGTTTGCCCGCACGAACCCGTGTAGAAGGTCGCGATTGCCGTTGCAGTCTGTGAACTGCTTGGATTCAGCATCGTGATGTAGGTGTAATAGTTGCGACCAACCTGACGCGTATCCGCCTCAGGGAAGTAGTACGCCATCCCTGGCGAAGTTGCCCCAACCACATCCGTGCCGCTTGCAATCCCTTTCAGGTTGAAGTACATCGGTCGTTCTGCAACAATACCCGGCCCGCTTGTCACCTGAACAATCGCTGAAATCGCTTGTTGAGGAGCCGTATTCGGAATATTCAAATCCTGGTTCACATTCACCGTCACACGCGAACTGACAGGCACCTTATGTGGCACTGTCACCGCCGCTCGCGACTGGAACAGATAGGTTATATTGACCGAAGCATCCTGTGTCGCGCTCGGGTTTTGCAGCGTAAGCCATTCCTGGAAGCTTCCACCAACGCTGCCTTCCGCGAAGTACCACGTCGTATTCGCTGGCGAAGATCGTGGCCCGGTTGCAGTCTGTGCCAGCGAAACAAGGTTTGATGCCAGCACAAGCGCATTATAACTCCCCAACCCGGTCGCCATATCATAGCCAACCGTCGCTGGATAACTACCATTGTTCTTATTGATGTAATCATTGTTACCCGTTGTAACATCGTGAAAGCTGTTAGCGTAATTACTGGCATTGCTTGCAACTTGGTAGAGCAGTGGGTTGACAAATCCTAGATTGAAATTGCCTGTCTTCAGCGACATCTCATTTGCTATCGCCATCATAGCTGCCCACATCGGCGCAGCCGCCGAAGTCCCGCCAATACTAACCCAGGGATTGGATTTTGAACAGTAAGTCACTGCCGGTGATGTGCAGTAGATCATATATCCATTATTAGGATCACCGCTCAATGACACATCGGGAACCTCTCGACAAGTCCCCCCGTTCTGTGCCCCACATGGCGTCCCCGAACTAAACTGATTGCTCACACCCGGAGCGCTCTGCCATGCCGGTGTAGACCAGAACTGGCTGATGCCTCCACCGGAACCTCCAATCGTGTTATTCCACGTCGTCTCGCTGCCGTAACCTGTGCCGTTCATGGTCAAGCTTGTCCCACCCACACCTGTAACAAAAGGCTGAGCCGCCGGATCAAAGGCAATCAAGTTATTGACATAAGGTGGTGGTGTCGGATTAGTCGCATCGTATGCGCAGCCCGCGCTGCCCCAGTCCCCAGAAGCCGAGAAGATGCTCTGTCCCTGGGTAGCAGCCACTGTGAAGAAGATATTCTCCTGCTGCGCTTCCTGCAAACCCACATCCTGCTCGCATGCGCCCCAGCTAGTGCTTACAACTGGTGGGGCATCCTGCACAATTTGCGCCCACTCGGCATTGTAATTAGCGGTGCTATTCGAGTCGTTAGCCGCCTCATAAATCTTCAATTCACCAAGTTGAGGTGCAGCGCCCAACACTAGTTCAGCGTCTAGTTCAACCTCAGCAACTCCACCATCGGTAGGCACACTTCCTTGGCCTGTAACAATCGTCTGAATCACCGTATGAGCATGACCAAAGCATGCCTCGTAGTTCGTCAGATCGCTCATCTGGAAAGTATCCAGTTCGAAGAGTGCTACCGTCTGTCCCTCGCCATGATAGCCCGCGCTGTACAACCCATTCAGGTTATATGCCGATGCTATCTGATCAGGCGTCAGATAACCGCTTCCGTGCGCTGGACAACTCGTCGCCGACGATGTGGCACTCGATCTCTCTAAGTGGCTTGTGGCAGGTAATGGTGGATGACGCCACTGAGTCGCATTGCTCAGCCCGCTGATACTCTGTACTGCCCCAACAAGCTCCGATGGCAGCACTGGATTCCCGCTATTTGAGTAATACGTACGCCCATTCGGTCCAGTATAGTTATTGATAGTAACATGAAATGTCTGCTCAACCTGCCCGATTGTGCCACTAAAAGCAATCAGCAAATGATGCGTATAAGTCTGCGTAATCGTAAAGCCAGCACCCTGTAGGAACGACAGCATTGCATCGTAAGTAGTCTTACTCGGCCCAAAAACCCCGGCTACCTGTGCAGGTGTAAGAAATCGGTGGTAATTTACCGAGTTGCGGCGTGAAATATCCTGCGCATAGGCTGTAAGCGCGTCTCCATTACGCGGGCGCAGCCCAATCGATAAAGAAATACGTGAGTTCGGATTTGCTGCCCCCTGCAAGTGACTGCGCGCGACCAGAGCGGGTACCGTACCTGGAAATGCTACCTCAATTTGCCCTGGAGGAGCAGCAAATATCCCTGTCAAATGTAGTGCCAATCCTCCAATGATCAGCATAATCGTAAACAACGGTAAAATAATCGCGGGATGAATGGAACGTAGCTTCTCCCCACCCCTCCCTGATCTTCCATGCTGTGATGGCATGAACAGACTCCCTTCTACTAAACCTGTTGTGGGCGCGACAAGCGCATCCCTACACTAGCCATGCCATTGCCTGGCAAATTGTTGCCATCGATTTTAGCCCGAAACCCCTTATCTACCGCTCCCATATTCCCATCCAGAATGCCCCAATAGGAATCGACTATACGCTGGTCTTGATGATCTTGGCACTGTTTCACCATGTTTCACTCTGTAATTAACGGTCGTACAGCCAGCCCTCGCACTTAATGGGAAGATAGTCCCAGATAAATCTCACCCTCCCACATACCCACTAACATCACTGCCCCCCTGTGTTCCTGATGATCCCGTATTCCAATACATTGGCCGCTCTGCCACAAAAGCCCCACTACTCGACTGCACAACCATCGAAACCTCGTAGCCACGATACGTATCGTTCAGCACAATCAGATGCTGTATAACCAGAGCAGTAATATCGATGGTAAAGCGGCTGTGACCTACCAGATTGAACGACTGGTTGTAGGTTCGCCCATCCTCATTGACCAGTATAACGTTGAGCGTCTCAGAAGTAGCCATCGGGTTTTGCAAAGTAAGCCACTCATCATAGTCCGCGTTGGTATAGCCCTCGGCAAAGCTATAAGCAGTAGCGTTTGCCGGGCCAGGCTCACCAATAATATCGGTTCCCCCAGTCGCACTCAGCCTACGGCCATTGCCAATATGCGTATAGTGGAAGTACATCTCGCGCTCAGCAATAAAGTTGCTCGTCAGAAGTGATCTCAGCCGACACATCTTGCGTCGCTTCACAAGGATTAGTATCACAGGTTCCAAATCGATTGGCGATAATCGCATTAACATCGACAAACGTCTGCATCCAACGGTTGAATAGTCTCAGCCACAGTTTCAGTATGCCCATTGCTGAACTCCAACATCACACTCGTCGTAATCACCGACGTACCGAAATTGGCTAGCACGAGATATTCTTGGAAGCCACTACCCGTATAGCCCTCCGCGAAAAGCCAATCATTCTTGGGTGCCTGTGCGCCCACCACAGACGAAGCGCCTGAAACAATCTGAGCATTACCCCCATTGACATTGCTAAAGTAGTCAGGACGCTCCACCACGACCGTTTGATCGGAAATCACTTCCACCGCCGTATGATGCAGGGGACCAGTATTACTAGGAATGATCGTACCACGCGTCATACCCGTGACAGTCAGTGTCTGCGTGTTAACAATTGCCCCACCTGCATAATAGGTAGCAGTAATATTGGCAGTCGTCGTGTTAGGGTTCAATATCGTGATGAAAGAGCTATACCCTCCCCCGGTTGGAACATCGCCAAAATAAAACGTCTTTCCTGCGAAGGTCGATCCAAGTACATCGCTGCCACTGCTGACGCCGGTAAAATCCGTAAAGTACATCGGGCGCTCTGCCACAATGCCCATACAATTAGGCGAAGCTATCGAATTGACAGTAACAATTGCCGAATCAGTCTGGTAGAATCCCGAGTTTGCCGCTATACTCAAATCACTATTAACCGACTCCGTAAACCGGCTCGCATGAGGAACCGTCACCGATTCATTCACCGGATTCCCAATCCCCAGCAGATACTCGATATTCACTACACAATCATTCACAGTATCTGGATTCTCGAACGTCAGATATTCCGTGAATCCTCCTCCAACCTTTCCCTCGGCAAAGTACCACGTCTTACTCACAGGTGCTTCACCCGTCGTTGGAGAAGGTGACGGCGACGGCGTAGCGGAAGCGCATGGCGATGGCGTGGCCGAGGGAGTCATCGTCGGTGGAAGTGTAGCAGTAGACGTCAGAGTAGAAGTGGCCGTGGGTGAAATCGTCCCCGTAGGAGTAAGTATTGGCGTAGGCGTAAGAGTGGAAGTAGCTGAAGCACACGGCGGAGCTGTTGGACTAACCGAAGTTGTCGGACTCACTGATCCTGTAGGTGAGATAGTTGCCGTCACTGATGGCGTCGGAGTAGGTGGAGGCCCCTGAATCACCGCTAACGTCTCCAGGTCAATTGCCAGATTTAAAGCGTTATAACTCCCTAGTCCGGAAGCCATATCATAATTTGGTGTAGCAGGATATTCGTTTTTTCCGTCCCCGGTTGTGTAATTGTTCCCAAATTTGACATCATGAAAGTCCAGACTATACGAGGTTCCTGATGCATTCTGAGCGATCTTATAGAGGAGCGGATTCAGGAAGCCTAAATTGGAATGACCATCGTTTACCGACTTTTGATTGGCAAGCGCGATCATTGCTGCCCACATCGGTGCCGCCGCTGAAGTTCCGCCCACCTCTAACCAAGGATTGCTGCTGTTGCATCCCGCCATAGTAACTGAACAATAGATGACATAGCCCGTATTTGGATCAGCATTAAGTGAGACATCCGGCACTTCGCGACAGTAGAGAGCAGCCGCAACCTTACATGGAGTGCCAGAACTATAGGTTGCGTTAATAACTCCTGGACCTTGTTGCCAGGATGGCATAGGCCAGAAACTACTAATACCGCCCCCACTAGCTTTAGGCAGGCATGGAGTTGGTGTACAACTGTTGTACCAGACTGTCTCAGTTTTATAGGCATTGCTACCATTGTTAACGCTAAGTGAAGTTCCTCCAACACCAGTCACATAGGGCTGCGATGCAGGATCATCCACGCTGGGTGCGGTTGGAGTTTTATTGCCACAATCATTGCTGCCATTGTCTCCTGATGCTGCGAAAATGCTTTGCCCCTGTGCCGCCGCAGTTGTCAAGAGTGTATTCTCTTGCAAATAAAGAGCAGGACCCGTAGAGGTATCCTGAGCAAAAGCGCTGGATTCACAGCTTCCCCAACTCGTACTTACTACAGGAACATCGTCATTAACGATCTGCGCCCATTCTGCTAAATAGCCTGCGGGATTACTAGGTGCCTCATACACCCGCAATGAGGCGAGATGAGGATCTGCACTTAATATAAGTTCCATATCTAGTTCAACTTCGACTGCCCCAGAACTCGGTGTGCCCGGTCCACCGTCAATGCTAATGGGGTTGATGGAGACAGAAGAACCACCATAACATGATATATAGTTGCTGATATCAGAGGGTACGTAGTCGTCAAGTTCAAACAGCGCAATAGTTTGCCCCTCGCCATGAAACCCCTCAGTATACAATCCATTAAGGTTATAAGCCGACGCAATCTGGCTTGGCAGAAAGCCAATGTTATTGCTTGTCGTTGGGCAGGTGTTGCTGATAGAAGGGCTTTTCCCTTTATGAGCATGCGCAGGCCCATAAACTGGCGGATGAGTAAAATACTCCGCCGTATCCAGCCCAATAACACTCTGAATCACCGCAGCTAACGCTGCAGGCACACTCGGATCACTCGTAGGTGCATAAAAATGCCGTCCACTGGGAGCGCGATAATTATTGATCTGCACCTGGAACGTCTTCTCCGCCAGCCCAATCGTTCCTTTAAAGCCAACCAGCAGACGGTGATTGAACGTCATACTCACCGTAAAACCCGCCGACTGCATATACGCAATCACCGCATCCTGGCTTTCCGGCAGCGGCCCATAATCCTGCGCGAATTGTGCGGCTGACAGATGCCTTCCAGCACTGCCAGCCAACGGACGCGCATTTGTATCAACAAGAGCCTGCAAATACCCCGCGTTGCGTAGCCGCAACCCAACCATCAGCGTAATCTGCATACTTGGATCAGTTGGCCCCAGCAACTGGCTGCTATAAATCAACCCCGGCACATGTCCACTCAATCGGATCGAACCACTCGCCTGCGCCCCAATATTGAACGGTGAGACATAAATTATTGAAAGTATTACAAACACCAAAGTACAGAGAAATGCCACAAACTTGAATGGATGAATGTTATTAGGAACGCCTAGTCCACACTTCCCGTTGCGGAATCGCTCATTTTTCATAGACGCTTCTCCTATGATATATACATATACTAACGTCTAATAAATTCGCTTATAACATCATCGATGCAAGTAGAATATATCTCTTGTGTAATAATAGGGAAACACATTTGAAGAGACCCTTCACCAAATTGTTACAGGCATCAACGTAACGAAGACACATCCTATGTTCCATAGGGGAAGGTGCTTACACCTATAGGTGTTTGGCAAGATACTGTCGGTCTGTAGAGGCAGGGGTGGCTGGGAGTGGATGTGGGGCCTCTTGCGGGTGCCTTTCGTTCCCATTCGGCCCGCCTTAAAGTGTCGGTAAGCTTGAAAGATGTTCTCTTGTAAAAGCAACGCTTCCCCATCGTGATAACAAATAACGAAGGAAACAACCTGACCTACCACCAACGCTAGCGGCCAAAAGTGGAAAAATATAAACAACCAGATGCAGGCGGAACCCATTTGAGCTATTCGGTAGCCATTCCTGGTATACTACCAATAAAGTCTGGAAGGAAACCCCTTACAGAGGCTCAACAAATGGAAAGAGCACCTGCCAGCATGACAGCAAAAGAATCTGCGGATTCTCAAAACTCGGCTTCACAGCATCCAGGGAATGCAGCACCCAACGGTACCTCATCCCCCGGAGAGCAGTGTAATATAACAAATTCGGAAGCATCGCCCGGAAATGATGCTCGTGCTCTGACTATACTCTACGAGCGCTTTCGGGGACCCATTCACTCCTACATCTATCGTATGCTTGGAAGTCTGGAAGATGCCGACGATCTAACACAGGAAGTGTTTATGCGAGCCTTTGCTGCCTGGAACAACCTATACGAACGCGATAACCTCTCAGCGTGGCTCTATCGCATCGCAACCAACCTATGCGTCGATCTCCTACGTCGTCGCAAACGTATCTCCTGGTGGCCCTTGATACGCCGCAACCAGTCATCAGATGAACGTTTTGAAGGCGCCATAGATGAGGAAAGTTCCTATTTACCATCGAACACCGGAGGTATTCCCGAAGTTGCCGAGCGCGAGCACATTAAACTCGCTCTAGCCAGTATGCCGCTGGAATACGCCGTTGCACTCATACTCAACGCCGCTCAAGGCATCTCTTACCAGGAAATAGCGACCGTCGTAGGTATCTCGCCGAATGCAGCCGCGACGCGCATTTCGCGAGCCAAACGCATGTTTGTAGAACACTACCAGCGTCTCAGCAAGGAAGCTTCTGGAGACCAGGAGAAGCGAGGACCAGGGCTATGAACAACACCAACCATTTCCCTTCACCCGATGACTCTCTGCCTCCCATACCTGGCGCAGGAGAACATGGTCCCCAGGCCTGCGCCACCATACGCCTTTACCTGGCCATTCAAAATGACTTAACCCCTGAACAACTCCAGGCCGTATCCCAACACGTACAAACCTGTGTCGACTGCGCCCAGGAGCAGCATCTCCTCAATCGCTCAACCCAATTAATCGCCGACTTCGCCCGCCATACCGCATCTGAGCCATCCACTCGCGTCGACCAGGCCATCCTTGCCGCTATTGCCGCCCACACCGGAACAGCAACTCCCAACCTTGTAGCTGCCAAAGAATCAAACCACACCCCTATCGGAAGCTCACCAAAGGCCCCTACAAAGCAACGCAAACCACGCCAACGTCGGCCAATCTGGCTAGTAGGCCAGTTAGTCGCTGCCGTCTTGATCTTGCTCGCCCTCATTTCCAGCGTCTACATCTTCGGCGTAGTCTCACACGGCCCATTGGCATTCCAAATACCTCAAAATCTTTCCTGGAACAGCTACGTCCTGTACCATAGTCAGACACAAATAGGCACAAATGGCGTCCGTTATCGCATCGATACCTACGACGATCTAGCAACAGGCAGTATGCACGTGGAAACCACTATGGCGAACCAGCTAGACGTTGTTCTGGTTGAAGACAGTCACACCATGCTCGGCATGGACATGCTCCACCACATCGCTCAATACGGAGCAAGTGCATGGAGCGTCGACGACTCCATGTTTAACCTTGCTGCCCTGCGCAGCGACCTACAAGCCAAACGCGCCGTTTTCCTGGACAAAGACACCTTCCGCAATCAGGAAGTTTATCGCATACGCTGGAAAGACGGCCTCGTCCTCCTCCTCAACATGCAATACCAGCCGGTCAACGTCCTACAAGGTGCCCTCGGCCCTGGCACCGGTGGTCCCATGTACGACACCCTCAAACTCATGCCCCCCTCCCAGGTTTCCCCCACTATGTGGGACATGACCATCCCCCTAGGCTTCCACATGGGAACCCTCCCACCTAAACCTTAAAACGCTACCACGAACTGAAAGGAAACCAGCCAAACGAGGAGAGGCGTTTGTATCAACGCCGATACAAGCAAACTCAGCCTGGACCTTGTTGTCTCTTTTCTAATATGCTATGATGTTTTTGTCAAAATTATTGTTCAGACCCTATCTTTCAGGAGAGACACGTCTCATGGTCGCGGTGTACCGGTAAGTCCCTCAGTTTAGAGCTTAATGTGAGAAGCGAGGAAGAAGGCTGTCGCGTGACAGCCGGAGTATTCGTGTGGGCTGGTCGCTCGAAGAAAGCAGTACCGATCCACAGAATATGCTCTTCTGTCCTTGATTCATGCGCTCTCAACTGACGGCACGGATAAGCACTGAAGACGATGCAGACGTGTGATCTTCTTCCATTTCCCCTGCTTTGTTCACATCTTGGGAACCACGATCTCGGTCTGTTCTCCCTTATGCCCTGCCCTCCTGCCTTGTTGAGTGCGCTCCTTCACCCACACGGATACAACGAAATGGAGCAAGACCCATGCACCGAAGACCCGGTCGACGGCACACCCGTTCCGTTCGCACCGATCGAAAGACGAGGTTGCTCTGGACTAGCCGGAGGCTGCTGGTTCAGCAGCAGGGCTGGTTAGGGATGCGAGAGTATGACGCACGACAACCAGCCTGCCATTACAACCTGCATATTCAGCCTGCCTGTGGCGGCCGAGATTACCATAATTATCATATTCGCTACTTAGGAATGAGAGAAGACAAACACGTCTGGTCCGTAGTCGATGCGCCTGCTGGCAAAGAGAGAAGCCATCGAATCTACGCCTTCTCGAAGGAGCCCTTCATTCGAGAGGTGATCGATGCTGCCAGCACTTTGCTGGTCACTGATATGACCAATGATGTCGGCGATCCTTCTCTCTGGATCAGGCTTTCTGAGTCCCTCGCGTTTGTCTTGTTCGATTTGTATCGACATGATCTGGAAAAGACTTCCGGGAGGAGATCATGAACCAGCCATTACACGACTTTTCAGAGCCAGTCCTCATTCGTGCAAGTGAGGAACATACGAAAGCGTGTTGGAACTCCATCACTTGGAGTGGACAAACGACATGCCTTCACGCAGCTTTTGGTTGTACAAGTAACAAAACAGCAAGAACAGAGGAGTACCCATCATGACAGAACATCAGTTTTCGTTGGCCCCTTTCTACGCGGGTTGGGGTAGATACCAGCAGCGTCTTGTCGCGGCCATCGCGCCTCTTACAGCAGAGCAGCTTGCCTTGCGCCTCACGCCGCACCACTGGTCGATTGGCATGTACGCGACCCATATTGTCGCAGATCGTGCCTGGTGGTTCCACGCACGGATGGGCGAGGGGAGCGCCGATCTGACTTCCCTCGAATTATGGGCTCTGGGAGTCTGTGAGGCGGACGTGGATCCATTGCACCCGGCGGCAGAACTGGTTGCCGGACTGGAGAAGACCTGGCAGATGATCCAGAATACGCTTGCCCGCCTGACCCCTGCTGATCTTCTCGAGGTCTTCCCGCCTCTGGATCAGGCGGAACGGGTGCGTCACGCGCAACTGGTCGAGCCTGCGCTCCAGCCATTCGCCCAGATGTGGTTGGATGCGGCGGCTCGTTCTGGAGAGGTGAGACCCGCAGTTGCGCTCCAGTGGATCATCTGGCATGTGCTCGAACATGACATCCATCACGGCAGCGAAATCTCCACCATTCTCGGCGTCCACGGCCTGCCAGTCGTCGAGCTGGAGTAAGAACAGCAACGTCTTCCGTTCCCCTCTCTCATGGGTGGATCTGTTGCGCATGATGCGGTCGCTGAAGCTTCAAGGTCGCCCTTGGAGCTTCAGCGACATTCCATGCTCACATGGACAGAAAAAGGGGAAAGACTGGATGGAGAGATGCACAGCATCAACCTGTTTTCTGACGCATATACCGGCTCATGCGCACTTCGAGGGTTTAGCCCTCGCTTGCCTTGTATACACTATGGATTGACATGTAATGATATAGTCTCTTCCATAAGGACCCTCTCAAAGCTTGTTACATAGCCAAAAGCGAGGTTGTGATGGAAGGGACTTGCCTGCCTGGCCTGCTCGAAGGGATGCTGATTGATCAGATCGAGATCACCGAACATGGTCTGGTTATCTCAGTTGATGTCTTTGCACCCTACATCCTCAAACGCTGGCGCGACGGAAAGCGCAATGGCCTCACCCTCTGGAAAGAACTCAGGGAACAAGGCTACATCAGGTCGGAGCGAACCGTGTATCGCTATCTGGAAACGCTCAAGCGAGCCTATGACCTCCCACGCAGCGTCTTCCGCCGCTAGCGGCCTTCTAGTTCGAGAAGCCAGCGATGACCAGGGTAGACGAGAGCGAGAGCTTGAACCAAAAACTCCCGGCTCGCCTGATTGAGGTGTGGGAAGGTCCTGGCGAAGTCGGCTTCATCTTGAGGTCGTGGGGCCTTGGCCTTGTACAATAACTGAATTTCTGGGGCCATGTAGGGAATGCCATCAGGGGTCACAGACCCGATGGTGGCAAGGGGGCGATGGACTCTGGCATCGCGGCGAAAGAGCCACTGGTCCTCATCGGCATCTCCTACCATCAGTTGAAACGCCCAGGGGTCGCTTGTTGTTGGACGACAAAAGATATCATAGGCCCCTTTCCCCAGCAGCATATCCGGCTCCCACGTCTGGAAGGGCAAGGTGTCAATCAAGGTGGGAGCTGTGACCTCAAGGTCATACGGATATTGGAGAGCACAGCCCTGGATATCCCACTCCTGGAGCAGAGCACGAACCACTTGCTGATCACGTCGCAGAATCTGGACATCGATATCATGATGCTCACGCGTCTGCACGCCAAGAAAGAGATCAAGCGCCCATCCGCCAGCAATCCACCAGGGAATCTTCAAGGAAGAAAAGAGCTGAGCCACTTCATGAGGTTGCCACGGTTGCCACACCTCATAGGGGTTCGGATCGTCCGTCATCGCGTTTCCTACATCTGCTCGTGTTAGAGACCCATCCTTTTCTGAGAAATCACATGTTTCTTCAGATGGGAGAAATGAATTTTCGTCTTTCTTCTCTCTTCAGTGTACAGTAAGATACTGGTCATCCTTTGTCAAGATTACTTCGATTGACTATTGAAACAAGACAAGCTAGCAGTAAGCCCCCGAAGCGCGCATGAGCTATTTTATTTGTCAATCAACAGGAAAGAAGGCGCTGATTTGACCCCTCACCCCTCCAAAAGATACAATAATGCAAAGGCAAACATCCTACCATCCACAACGATGTGGAACATTACAGGAGCAAAACAACATGGCAGAACACACACCCGTCATCGTCGGAGCCGTCCGCACACCCACCGGCAAATTTCTCGGTGGCCTCTCTAGCTTCACTGCCCCTCAACTGGGCGCAATCGTCATAAAAGAAGTCGTACAGCGTTCAGGAATATCACCCGACACCATCGACGAAGTCATCATGGGCAACGTCGTCAGCGCCGGTGTAGGCCAGGCCCCCGCACGGCAAGCCGCCATTCACTCCGGCCTTCCCGTCGACATCCCCGCCTTCACCGTCAACAAAGTATGCGGCTCCGGCCTCAAAGCCGTCATGCTTGCCGCCCAATCCATTCGTGCCGGTGACCAGCAAGCCTTCGTAGCAGGCGGCATGGAAAGCATGAGCAACGCCCCTTACCTGCTCACAAAAGCCCGCACCGGCTACCGTATGGGCGATGCAACAATCGTAGACGCCGTCGTCCATGATGGCCTCTGGTGCGCCTTCGAAAACATCCACATGGGCAGCGAAGCAGAAATCATCGCGGACAAGTTCGGCATCACCCGCGATCAGCAAGATCAATTTTCCCTCCAAAGCCACCAGCGTGCCGCCGCGGCCACCGCCTCTGGTCGCTTCAAAGAAGAAATCGTCCCCATCGAAGTCAAACAAAAAAAAGGCGTCCTCGTAGTCGACACCGACGAACCCATTCGTGGTGACTCCTCAATGGACACCCTGGCAAAACTCATGCCAGTCTTCCAGGAAGGCGGCACCGTCACCGCCGGTAACGCCCCCGGCCTCAGCGACGGAGCCTCAGCCACCGTCGTCGTCGACCAGGACTTCGCCAGATCCAACGGCCTCACCATCCTGGCCCGCATCACCGGCTACGCCTCAGCCGCCATCACCCCTCGCTACATCTTCGCCGCACCCACCCGTGCCGTCCACCGCGTCCTTGAGCGCACCGGCCTCAAAATCAACGACTTCGACCTCATCGAGGTCAACGAAGCCTTCGCCGCCCAGGCCCTCGCCAACGGCAAAGAACTCGACTGGGACTGGTCCCGCGTCAACGTCAACGGCGGAGCCATCGCCCTTGGCCATCCCATCGGCTCCAGCGGCTCCCGCGTCCTCACCACCCTCATCTACGAACTCCGCCGTCGTGGCGGTGGTCGTGGTCTCGCCACCCTCTGCCTCGGCGGCGGCGGTGCCGTAGCCATGTCCGTCGAAGTGTAAGGCCAACAAAATATTGTTGTCAACTCAACGGAAACCTACCCAAAACTCCGTAGGGGTGGACTTCATGTCCACCCGCCGGGGAGGCGGGAGGGGGCCAGGCGAAATGTAGGGACAGCGCCTTGTGCCTGTCCAGTTTGTGGGGCCTGTCCGGTCTTCTTTCACTCCCTTCATCTCCCACCACCCCTTCCTTCGACATCACCACCAACAACAACGCCGCTCCAAACCCAAACCCGTATCGAATAAGTTATTGTTTCTTCACCTCTTTTCATCAATCTTAACCGCTATATAACCAATTCTTCACTGATACCCCAGATGCTGATGGTAAAAATAGGAAGGTTTATCTTCTCCTATAGTTTACTTACGTAGCTTATCGTATGGAAAGGGGCCTAACATTTGAATCTATCGATGATCTCCCATTCACGACAACGAACCACTATTTTTCTTATCATCCTTGCCCTCGCATTGTGTTTGCTGCCAATAGTCGGCATGATGACACACGCGGCGGGCACCAGCAAGCACACCGTTTCATTTACCAACTTTAAGAACGTGCGCTATGCCTTAACACAAAATAGCCAGCAACCTCCTACCTATCAGCAATGCCTTGCACAATTCGGCGTTCCCTGCTATGATCCGCAGCAAATTCGCAACGCCTATAACGTGACACCTCTTCTCAAGGCTGGCTATACTGGAAAGGGCCAATCGATCGTCATCATTGACTCGTATGGTAGCCCGACAATCCGCCACGACCTGCAGGTCTTTGATAAGAATTTTAATTTGCCTGATCCTCCCTCTTTCAAAATACTCTCACCACTCGGAACCGTACCTTTCAACCCCAAGAAAATTCCGGATCAGGTCGGCTGGGCCTATGAGACCTCACTGGACGTTGAGTGGTCACATGCGCTGGCTCCCGATGCAAATATCGTACTGATGACGAGTCCTGTAGACGAGACACAGGGTGTACAGGGCTTGCCGCAGTTCCTCTACCTGGAGAAATATGCTCTCGATCATCACCTCGGCAATGTCATCTCTCAAAGTTGGGGTACTACCGAAGAGACACTCTTTAGCAGCGGTGAGTTTATCCTCAACCAATTCGAGAGCTTTTATGCCCGTGCTGCGCAACAGCATGTCACCGTGTTTGCATCATCTGGCGATTCTGGGACAGCCAATCCAAATGTGAACGGCAAAATCTATCCCTACCCCACAGTCGGTTTCCCAGCATCTTCGCCATTGGTCACGGCAGTTGGTGGTACAAGTCTCTACGCTGACCCAAATGGCAGCTACGATCATGAAACCGTTTGGAATGAAAGCGCGGTAAGTGGTGGCGCAACTGGAGGCGGTATCAGCCGGTTCTTTGGGGAGCCTGATTACCAACGGGACAATCTTCCTCACTCAGATCAAGTTCTGCTCAACGGTCATCGTGGCCTTCCGGATGTCGCCTACAACGCTGATCCATATACGCCCATCCTGATCTATGTTAGTTTCGTAGCGCCAGCCGGTTACGTTCTTATTGGTGGCACGAGCGAAGGTTCTCCTCAGTGGGCCGGTATCATTGCCGATGCCAACCAACTGGCCGGACATCCTCTAGGATTCCTCAATCCGGCGATTTACAGTCTTGGTAATAGCAGTGACTATAGCGAAAGCTTCCATGACATCACAGTTGGCAACAACAGCTATGGTGGCATTCCTGGCTATAAAGCCACGCGCGGCTGGGACCCTACTACCGGCTGGGGAACTCCCAAAACAGCGACGCTAGTCACCGAGTTGATTGAGCGAATAACGGGTGAAGGAAATTAGCTCTTCCAGCGTGTAGACGCAAAACTCGGAAGAGAAAGCGTAGCGGGTGACTGATAGCAAGTATCAGTCACCCGTCTTTTAATGTTATTTGTTAGATGTGTTTAAAATGTATGTGAAATGTGTATTAGTTGAAGTAAAAATATTTAAGAGAATTTGTAATATAAAGAGTTATTGAGATAGTTTATAGTGGGTACACAGGAGTTTTGGACTAGAAGGAGGCAGAATAATTCACCTTTAGTCCTTTGCAAACAGATTATCGTGTATAAGGAGGGAATATAGGTATGATTAATTAAAACATAAAGATATTTACTTAGACTTAAAGAGGATAGGTATGAGATGAAGAATAAAGTACATATTTTTCTGAGAGCGTATACAGAGTGTTGTAAAACGCAGGGTTAGGGATAAGGCCAATAAGATACGAGAGCGGCCATTGCACCGATATTAACATTAGGTGTTGTGTAAATACATCCTATACCTGCCATATATCTCTGACCGTTTACGTCATCTAAGCGCACATACAACTCAAAGAACGGTGGCTGGTCATTGCTATAGGGATGGTTCTGATTTAATCTCGTGATTTTTACGGCTACGACTGTATAAACACTAACATGCATCAAGTAAGGAGCTACCAGGACGACTTGGCAGAGTAGTCAAAGGAGTACAACAAGGCAAGCTAAGACGCTTTCTAAAGCCTTGTCGGTCGCAACAAGTCCTAGCGGAGGAAGAAAATAACAAGCCACTACTGACTACCTAGAGAAAAACTGCCTGATACAAAACTGGGTGAGAAGGAGTAGCTGTAGGCTACATAGTAGGACTAGGTGTGAATGTAACAGGTGTAGGAGTTATAGTGGCGATAGGAGTGAAACAGAGAGAAATATACAACGACGTTGATTTACTTATCAAAGCAGCTATAATAATAGCAGCGGCAACTATGAAAGCAACAATAAGAGACACAACATACTTCGATTTACTATACGACGAGGGTTTGCTGGTGTGAGCGAAGGAATAGGTGACAATCTAACTCTAAATCAAGAACTAACGAACTACAATGAATATCAAATAGGCATACATGAAAAAACGAAGCAAATGCATAGACATAAAGTGCTAGAAACCAATAAATCAGCAATAGAACAAGCAATTTACCGCAACCCAAAAGCCGAATAAAGGCGGCTGGATGTAAGTACAGAGAGCAAAGAAGAGAAAAAAGGAACAAGAGGTCTAGAAAAGATACGAGGCACAATTGACCGAGAAATAACAAAGAGCATATATGGCCACCGGTAATGGTACTCAGAGATACGCATAAAGACCGAAAAGAAGCAGGCGACAACGAGACCGACATGAGGAGGAGAGAAAAGAGAGGTAACGGCTCACAGATAATGCAGAACAGGACAGCTTTCCACCGACCTCCGAGAGACAAGCAACCACTGCTGCAACTGTAACAAAACGAACGAGAACATCCATAGGAAAGGATAAGACTAAGTCTAGAAAGTTAATAAATGACTAATGCTTGACTCCATTGAAGGATTACATCTCCTGAACAACCACCTCATACATCTCCGTAACAGGTGCCGAAGTCAAAAAATTCATCGCCTCGGCAACCAGCTTCTGGTTAGAAGGAGCGCTCGCCCTCACATCCGCCTCCGTCTCCCACAGCGCAATCGCAATCCCCTTCCCCGTATTCGGCTCTAACAGCGCAAGATACCCCGGTAAGCAAACAAACAGACCAGGGCCACGTGACCCTCGGTTCGCACCTCGCCGATGGCAGAAAGTCCTTGCCGAGATGTCACGCTTAGCGTATACTTGCCAGCAGCAATGATGTGGTGTGCAATCCCCTCATTGCTCACCATAGCTGATACACAGAAGGAGATACCCGCATGAGTAGTGTCACGACCCAACGTCTGGCAGAAATCCCCCTCTTTTCTCATATGGATGATGAAGAACGTAGCGAGCTGCGTTCCCTGATGACCGAACGTCTCTTCCAACCAGGACAAGTCGTTATGAAAGCTGGGGAGGAAGGCTCGTCCTTCCAGATCATCGAACGGGGAGAAATCGAGATTTGGCTGACAGACACCGATGGCAAGAAGGTCGTGCTCGATGTGCTCGGCCCTGGGAAGTTCTTTGGCGAATTATCCATGCTGACTGGGGAAACGCGCTCAGCCAGCGCCTCCACCGAGGAGGAAGTGGTAACGCTCGAATTAGATCGCGAGGAATTCTTTGATTTCTTGCGCCGACGACCGGAAGCGGCTATTGACGTCCTGACGGAGTTGGGGCAGCGTCTCAAACACACCGACGATATCCTGCGCACACGGGTCAGCCGCAATCCGAACGCGGAAATCGATGAGCACCTCTCGCTGGGACAGCGCATAGCTGATCTCATTGCTGGGTTCAGCGGTTCGATCCCCTTTCTTTTGCTGAATCTGGTGATCTTTGTGATCTGGCTGGTGACAAATACGCTGGGACCAAAGACCATCCAATTTGACCCGTTTCCCTTTCAATTTCTCACGATGGCCGTCTCGCTTGAGGCCATTTTTCTCTCCATTTTTGTCTTGGTCAGCCAGAACCGACAGGCAGCTAAAGACCGTGTGAAAGCAGACTTGGACTATGAAGTGGATGTGAAAGCAGAACTGGAAATGACGGTCATGGCTTCCAGGATCCATGATATGGAGCGCAAACTCCATCACATCCACAGTGATCTCTTGGAGTTCAAGGGAGAAAGTACCAACCACCACGCCATGCCCTAACGAGCAACAATCTTCTCATCATTGCCACAGGTCGTAGACGAGCCTAGCGTGTGAACAAAGGTCAAAGCAGGATCAATCGCCTCAAACTCCTGTTGAGGAAGCAGTTTCATCCTCTTCTCCATAGCGGCAATTGTCTATTGTCCAACGCAAACTTTTCATAACTCCTGACTGCTGCTAAAAAGTGACAGAGGCGTCGTCTACTCTAGCAAGATGCAAAATGAGAAGCGACATTTTGCAAAAGAGTTCTTCGTAGTAGACGTATCCACTAATGATAGGGGAAAAGGCGTTCCATGTTCAGGTCACAGCGGCTTCTTGGTTCAATCGTCGCGGGAATTGGCGGTCTGGTCGCTTTGTTTGCGTTATTCAGACTCCCTTATATCACAAAGATAGACTTTACTAACATAAGTTTTGTGCCACCCACAACTGTACCAAGTATACAGCTTACTACACAATCTGGTATTGGCGGTTCGCCAGCTTTACTCATGGGATTGCTTTCCATAACAGCAATTGTGGTTGCTGTTATGCAAGTTCTCACACGAGGGACAGTCGATACACCAATAACACGAAAGGTAACCAGCGCATTAATCCTCTTAGGATTGCTCGTGCTCGTTACCTCGTTCCTCTCACACATTGACAGCTTCCCACTCCACCCTGCCGCCTATTCCTTTTCGCAGCAAACTGAAATTTATACCAACGGTGCTAAGGCAGTTAATGGTACGTCTGGGGATACTCCCGCCTATTACTATGGCTCCGGTTTCTGGTTCTATATGTTAGGTATGGTTCTTGTGATTGTAGGAAGTGGGATCTTTGTACAATCTGGGCCAATCTTCGGTCAGGCCAGGAAGATTCTGCATAATAAAGAGCAAAGCAGCTTTTGGAAAGCATGGTCATCCATGTTTGGACAGCACCGGAACCTCGGCTTGATCATCTCAGGAATTGGTTGTTTACTGGCTTTGCTCGCGTTCCTTTTGCTGCCTTACATTACAAGGGCGCAAGTCTTTGGCAGGGATGTTCAGCTTACCACTAGCACAGCTTCGCAACTTACACTAGCAGGCAATTGGCTATTCTTGCTTGGAGGATTGCTCACCCTGATTCTCGCAGTGTGTATGGGATGGCAGATGTTGAGGAGCGGGACAGCAAAAGATGGAAGGATGCTTCAAATAACAATTCTGCTGATCGTTTTAAGCTCTTTGATACTGGCAGTTTCGCTCATCCCCTATAGTTCAAATTCGGCTACTCTTGTTTCCCATACCTTTATTCGTAATCCTGCAAATAATTCCCCTAGCTTTACTTGCGCTTCAGATACTAGCACCATTGGGTCCGATAATCCTACTGCTTTGTCTACCACTACCGTTGTTGGCTGTGTCGAAGCTGCCCTTTCCATTGACTATGGCCCTGGTTTCTGGTTATTCGTAGTGGGAATGATTCTGGTGTTTGTTGGCAGCTTTGAGCAGATCAGGGCTTTCCAGACCGAGAAGGCAATAACATCGAGTTAGCTCTAATGGCTTGTGCTTCTCAATGGGTTTTTCGTCTTTTGTGCTTGTGCGATGCATCACGTCGCACAATGGCGCTTTTGTTTCTCACTGCGTCCTCCTCTTGCCAGTAGTCCCTTCACGTTTTGTTTGATTGTCATCCGTAGCACCTCTTTCAAAAGTGTTGAGAGAGTATCACACTTCTTACCCGTGAAGAGAAAGAAAACGGAGACTTCCTCAACCACATTGGTATTGCACGGTGGCGACATTTTTGGGACCCACGAAGTAGAAGTTGGTGTAGCCGCCGCAGAAATTGGTGGCAATCATCACCTGTACACTCTGACCGGGCGACAAATTCCCATTGGCTGGAGTAAACTTGGCCGGTTGATCGCTGCGCGTAAACCAATGCAGGGGCTTGCTCGAACTCTTGAGTCTCGGTCAACGTTACATGACAGATCCAAGCAAACGCCCCACTATGTGGCCCATTACAATTGATCCCGTCGCCTGGAATGCCGACGTTTTTCGGCACGACTTTCAGAGTGGGAGCACCCGTGGCGGCGAGTGCGGGTATACTCACAATGCCAAATACAAGGCTAAGGCTGAAGATCGTGGCGATGATCCACACCAACCGAGGAAGACGGCTATGTAAAGCAATCTGAGTGCCAGATGGTGCACGATCACCTGAGTGGTGTCTGAAATGAAACATGACTCTGTTCCTCCTTCGACTAAGCGGTGACACAGTGCCACTCACCTACAGACAAGGGTACGTGGATGCAAGCAGGATGTCAATCCACCAAAGTACCGAGACAGCTTGATCTACGATTGGGTACATGGCACAATTCGCCAGTGTGTGGCGGCGAGGCGAAAAGTATGCTGCTTCCACGCATGATTCTTCGCTCATGTCAGCTTGGCGCAAACTGCTTCGTAGTGGGGAATGTTTGCGCGAAGATACACGCCAAGCTCAACCCGAGAAACAGGCGAAATTGGGGGCATAATTGCAGTGCAACGCTTCAATGACCTCACTACACGATTGGGAGGAAGTCCATGCCTCGCTGGTTCTATCTCTTGCTCATCTTTACGCTCACCGCACCGCTCCTCGCGCTCTTCCATGCTCCACCGCTGCTGCTGTTCCTGGTCGCAGGTCTAGGTATTCTTCCCCTGGCTGGCTTGACCGGGACCCCTGCGAAGAGCGGAGTATTGCGCCAGATTGATGGCACGGTCGAGGCAATTATGGCGCATGAAACAGGCACACGTGGAGCAGAGCGGCAAACAGGAGCACAACAGCCCGGCAGGCAAACGTCCTCCCTCTGGCGTGGCATAGTGCTGCTCACTGTGGCAACGATCGGTGTAGCGGTACTTTCCGAGCTGTTAGTGAGTGCGATTGAGCCAGTGACCCAGGTGCTGCATTGGAACCCTGCCTTTGTGGGACTGGTCTTTCTGCCGTTCATTGGCGGTCTGCCCGAATACTTCAATACCATCTCAATGGCCCTCGATAAGCGCATGGGTATGGTCTTAGCGGCCTCTGCGGGATCGTCCATTCAGATTGCGCTGCTCATGGCCCCTCTGCTCGTGCTGATCAGTCTGTTCACGCCCAAACGACTGGATTTGGTCTTCAGTCTAGTCGAATTAGCAGTGCTCGGTCTGGCGACGTTCCTCTTCAGTGAGATTACCAGGGACGGGGAATTGGTCTGGTTAGAGGGACTGCTGCTCATCCTGCTGTACACCATGATGGGGGGCACCGTCTTTGTATTCGGCTCGTAAAGAGAGCCGGCAGAAGAATTTCTTCAACATGAGCAGGAGAAGACAGGCAAATTGAAGACGCCGTTAGCTCCTGCAATCCCTTGCGAGAGAGGGCTATTTTGTAGTAGTATAGATGTATGACTATGACCAACAATGAAATCTCCGGTGGTGTTGTCCACGAATTGCCAGAGGACTTACGGAACACCCTCGCTTCTGACGCGGAGGCGCTCGCGGTATGGGAGGATCTTACCGCTCTTGCGCGCAATGAATGGATCTGCTGGGCGATCTCCGTGAAACAACCAGCAACCAGAAGGCAGCATGTTGAACGGGTGCGCACAGAACTCAAAGAGGGCATGCGCCGACCTTGCTGTTGGTATGGCTGTATTCACCGTACGGATAAGGCCGTCAGCCCTTCGGTGCAATATGTGCTCAATAAACGATCTAAAAAGTCATCATAAATGATGGCTGTTTGCATCCACGCCTCGCATCCCTCACGCTCGTCCGAAGCCGAGCTTGCCTGCTACCCTCACTCGCGGCCTGACAGCTAGTAGCCACTACGAGCAAACGTGGCAAACCCCTCCCCAAAGATGCAGGCCTCGGAAGATACATGGAGAGCCCGTAGCTAGCACCCTGGTGCTGCACAAAACCCCCCCGGGCTACAGAACCCTGGAGGGCAACAGAAGCCGAGGCCACCAGGGATGCCATAGGTGCAGCAGACCATGCCAGGGCAGCAATAGGGGCCTGTATCGGAGCAAGTCTCATCGCACTGAGACACGCATGGTTGACATGTCCCATTGCTGCACAGGTGATCAGAGGTGTTACAGCAGGTGCCGTTACATTCCTGACTTCCACTAGGACAGACACACATGCCTCCTGAACAAACCTGGTCAGAACGGCAGGCATGACCACACGACCCACAGTTGCTGAGGTTACTGCTCAGGTCGGTGCAGGTGCCCCTGCAACACCCTCCGCTACAGCACTGGGAATTGATATTACAGCCAATGCCGTTGGGTTTGCATTTGGCAAAGGCCGTGCCGATGCCACCCAAACCGAGGATGCTCCCAAGAGCGGTGGCGGCAATCGTTTTGAGAGCCTGCCGACGCGAGGTCGCCGTTGCCAGAGCCTTGGTCAACTCATCGAAGCGGTGTGTGTCCATCTGGGTGCTCTCCTTTGCATAAGTAAGATGTTACACGTCCTAAACGTACGTAGTATCGAGAAAGAACAGCAATAGCCTATCAAGTAACAGATGATCCAAGGAGCCTGGTGAGAGAAAAAACCTGAGTAGAAATGCTTGGGGAGAGTATACATTCCCCTCGATGTTCCGTCAAGCAGCCAATACTGAACGTTTTCAGAAAGTATTGCCTCACCTTATATTCTCAAGCTTGCTATACCCGCCAAAACCACAAAGAACTCGGCAGCACTACACTACCGAGTTCCTCGCATGATGGAGAAGATGACCGTAGAAGTCCTTTTGACCTCATTCAAACCTTAGATGATGCCAGGGCGAACTGCCATTGGCTTCACCTTGAGACTCCCCTGAAAGCTTACATCTCCTGAACAACCACCTCATACACCTCCGTAACAGGAGCCGAAGTCAAAAAATTCATCGCCTCGGCAACCAGCCCCTGGTTAGAAGGCGCACTCGCACTCACATCGGCCTCCGTCTCCCACAGCGCAATCGCAATCCCCTTCCCCGTATTCGGCTCTAACAGCGCAAGATACCCCTTAAACCCCTGCCAATCTCTCGCCGATGGCAGCACCGTCTCCCGAATAAACTGCGTCACCTCATCCCGCTTCTCCGGCTGCATATTCATAAAATGTACTCGTGCAAACATCCGTCTCCTGCCTTTCTGAACAGCTTCCAAGCCGTTCACTCTGCTCAAAATGACGAAAGCAAAGAACAACAAAAGTCACTAACTGGCTTGTCCTGGCGCGGGAATCACCCCAAGCTGTTGCAGCAGACCCAGATCGTCATAGTTGGTCCATTGTTCAACAGCCTTCCCGTTTATAACACGGGTGATCACTATGCCCGTAAAGCTTCCCTGTTTGCCTGTCGGTGCAATACCCATCAGATCGCCTTTATGCGTCCCACGAAACGTTTGGCGAACTACAACAGTATCACCTTCAGCAATCACATCCTCAACGCTAGTTTGGGCATCCGGAAAAGCTGCCAGATACATCGAAAGCCACTGCCTGTAGGCTTCAAGCCCCTGGATAGTCATTGAAGCATTATGTAGCACAAAGTCAGGACTAAACACCTCATAGAAAGCTGCCAAATTCCCCTGATTCAACGCCTCATATGCACGACGTGCCAGCGCCTTGTTCTCTTCGGTTGACATGGTAGAAACTCCTTTCTGTCTATAGAATGGTTCTGAGTAAGAACACCTTACTCTGTCCAAAGTATATACAGAGGAAAAGAGGAACACACCTGTGAAATTACCTGTTCTCACTACCTGTTTTTCCCTTGCACCAGAAGGAACCATTTTTTAAGCATAGTAGTAGAAGGAGAAAGCCCAAGAATTGTCATGAGCGAGAAAAGTTTACAAAAGAAGGTTAATATTGGCACAAAAGAGTCAGTTCACACGTATTCGCATAGTCGCTAAACTCAACCCTTATCTTCCTTGTGATTATTTGAAACGGGCTGCTCAGAATGACGAGACTTGATACTCCTACCGAGAAGGTAACCCAAAGCAAGCAACACCAATCCAACAGCAAGACCAAGCGCGAGAATGCTATTATCCCCATTCCAATTGACAACATCTCCCAGAAAAGTCACCGCCAACAAGACGATAACCACCCCGAGCAACTTCCCCTTCAGATCATCAAGATCATGAATCACAAGCCAGGAAGGCATAGATAGTGTATCATCAACAAACAGATCATACAGACCCAAAGCCACAATATAGAGAACCGTACCAAGCAGGAACAAATCAATCATCTCAATAAATACCACCCCAACATGCTTCGCCTCATCAGCAGTAAACTTGCTGGAAACAAACATATCGAAAATCAGATGAAACACCGTCACAGCACCATACACAATCACCGCAATTGCAGCCAGAAATGTAGCCACGACAGCAATCAATATCACATAACGACTACTCGCCAGAACACGTCGAAACATATAAACCTTCTCCTTCGCATCAAGCTTTTCAGATCATTATAATATAGCCGCGTGCCTGTCCTGGTGACCAATTGAAAAATTCATCAGAGCTCGTTTCTGTAGGGACAGCGCCTTGTGCCTGTCCTGGTAGCCATACGCTTATGCTCGTTTCTGTAGGGACAGCGCCTTGTGCCTGTCCTCGCTCGCTAGCCACGATATCCACTCGTACCTGTAGGGACAGCGCCTTGTGCCTGTCCTCGCTCGCTAGCCACGATATCCGCCCGTACCTGTAGGGACAGCGCCTTGTGCCTGTCCTCGCTCGCTAGCCACGATATCCGCCCGTACCTGTAGGGACAGTGCCTTGTGCCTGTCCTGGTAGCCATTTTCACCTACAAACATCTACCAAACCAAATGGAATACTATAATGGAACGCGAATCCAAGCCTCAAGGGGAACATGAAACGATGGGATATGATCCTGAAAAGCATCATCGCCATGCTATGCGTTTGAAAGGCTATGACTACAGCCAGCCCGGCACCTATTTCGTAACCATCTGTTCCTCGCAACGTCAACCACTTTTTGATAAAACGGAACTCCGTACCATCCTTATAGAAACCTGGCACCAATTGCCCGCACGTTTTGCCCACCTCTCACTCAACACCTTTGTCGTTATGCCGGATCACATTCACGGCATCCTCCATCTCATCTCGCCCCTCGAGCAGACTCCAGGACCCACCTTAAGTGACATTATGCGCGTCTATAAGTCTATTACCAGCGTGAGCTGGATTCGATATAACAAAAGCCGAAATATGACCTGCGGCAGACATCTCTGGCAAGAGCGATTCTACGATCACATCATTCGTAACGAAACAGAATTAACGCTCATTCGCAACTATATCCTGCAGAACCCACTACAGCCAGAGATACTCCAAGGCAAAGATCTTGACGAGGACATGTGGGATGAAGTAATGCAACGTTTCGTCGTTGAGGACACCCACCCCTACCTGTAGGGACAGTGCCTTGTGCCTGTCCAGGCCCGCCGAGGCGAACGCGCCTGTCCAGGCCCGCCGAGGCGAACGCGCCTGTCCAGGCCCGCCGAGGCGAACGCGCCTTGTGCCTGTCCAGGCCCGCCGAGGCGAACGCGCCTGTAGGGACAGCGCCTTGTGCCTGTCCTCCTCGAGGCGAAATGTATCAGCCCGCCATCCCCATCACCTCTCCAGGTTCATTACCTAAAACTCATACGTAGCCTAGCTTGTCTCAGATGGCTTTTAATCCGCCGTCCCATTTCCCAATACAACCTTAGCCCCCACCTGCCTCAAAAGCCCCGGAAAATCGCTACACTCCCAATGCTCCACAATCTGATCATTTCCCAACCGCAAAATACTAATCGCCTCCAACCCAAACCGCCTCCCAGTCGCCGGAATCGACTGAAACGTTCCCACCTGTGTCGCATGAATAATCACCCGGCTGATCACATAATCCCCCTCCGCAAAAATATCCTCCACCTGAATATGCACATCAGCCAGTGCCTTCCTACCAAGCTCCCGAGCCTTCAGAAACCCCTCCCGCCCATACGCCAACTCCTGCGGCATAGCATGATCAACAAAGTTCGGCGCAATCATACTCACCACCTCCTCCATCTTCCCCTCATTCCACGCCTCATAAAACCGCCGAATCAACGCCTTATTATGCTCACTCATACCTTTTTCTCCTTCCTCACGAGAAATCTTACCACACGAGAACGCCCAACATCTCGAGCCAACCAAGTGGAAAGGATGAGAGGATAGCTCCATCATCCCATCCGCTGCTAAAAGTCTTGAAGAACACTTTTTTGAAAAACTGGTCCAGGTCGTGAGGATCATTAGGTCAGTGAATAGCTCAGGTCGAGTATCAAAAACGACACTATCCCATAATCGGCAAAGGTCTGAATTGTAAGAGCTGTAAGCCCAGATAACGTTTTAGAATGTCGTATACGCTCCATTCTGCCATATTGAGGCTACATTTAAGATTGCTGTGATGTTCGTATATGCTTAATTGGATCTTCCACTTGAGGGACGTTGGAAGTGCAGTTTCGACACCAGTAAAAAAGTATATTTTTATTAGATATGTCTATTCTATGCTTCCATTTACATAAATTACAGAGTATAATTCGCTATGTCCATATCTCCGTTTGCTCTATAAAGAAGAGCTGTGTTTCATAGAAGAGTCGATTACACGTGCCGTTATATAAGAATCTGGTTATGTAAGGGAACCAGTGAAGATAGTAAGGAGGAAGCGAGTGCTGTTCTCACTTTTGGTTGCACTGGGGTATGGAATAGGAGTAGTAAGCGCATTCGTTAGCTTATTTCAATTCCTTGTGTCACACACGCATCCCGCAGCACGGCAACGTGCTTTCACCTTTCTGGTAGTAGCAATAGCTTTAGTAACAATTACGTATCTTCTTGCGAACCAACAATCGAAGGTACAGGGTTATGAGCCAGGCCCTACTTTTACACCAACGACAAGCATATCACAGTCAAGCACTAGTACTATACCGCGCCAAGCCACAGCAACTCCATCACCAACTCCTGTCCCACCAACGCCGACTTCGCCTCCTGCACCAAAGCCAGGAGATGTTCTCTGTCAAGCAGATGCCTCACATGGATGGAGTGGGTGGAATGGAACCCCGGATTGGAAAGTACTCAATGGCATACTGATTAGCGATGGCACTAACAATCTTTCGGAAGGACCACCAACAATCGTTGCACCCTGCCAGTTAGGGGACATAGCAAACTATGCAGTGGAAGCGAGGATCCAAGTATTAAATAATAACTACCCTACTTGTTTTGGAATAAACGTGCGGGGAACTCCGACATCAACAGTAAATGGCTGGCAAGGATATATAGGAGCAGTATACGTAGCCTGTAATTGGGGGGATAATTTACTAGCATTTAATGCAGATAATGCCAACTATGGTAATCTTACAAGTGCTCCTTTCAGTCCTGGCACTAGCTACCATACCTACCGTGTTGAAGCACAAGATAACCAGCTACGTTTTCTGATAGATGGGGCGCAAATACTTACAGTCACTAGTAACACGTATACATCAGGAGAGCAAGTAGGCTTATGGAGTTACGATGCGCAACTCAATGTGAGCAGCTTCAAAATTATAGCTCTGTAGCAGTCCATAAGGTTACTTTCGTATCCTTTCCCTACGGGTTCGCACAAGGTTTTTCTACGTCGTATAGATGAGTTAAGGTCTTTCTAACCTTTTTGCCTTCTCGATAGCTAATTCCCTTACTTTCTTCTCAGCGACCTCAATAATATTTCCCTCAAGAGTGGCAATCAAACTAGGGAGGTCTTTGTACGAACAGACAGGAAGAACCCAGTGATATTTGCTAAAGTCAACGAACATTGAATGCTCTCTCTTCCCCTCAAGCAAAAGTGGCTGCACTGGAACCTCAAGGTCTGGAACAATGGCCTGTAACTCTTGTGGGATGCTACTAGGATCAGTGAGATCAGCGATAATGAACCTCGCTAAATGAGCGAGTGTTCTCACCGTTTCTGTGAAATCACGGCTAGCTGGTTTCTCAAAATCGAACAGCACAGGTAAGTAGTTCCGCTTGCGAAGTTCGTCTCTAAGCGCATTCAGAACTGCCTTTCGTTCAGCGGTAAAGCGACCTACTGATCTCGGCAAAAGGAAGTAAAGTGTGATAGAATAGGAGGTATGGGAGCACCAAAGAAAGCCGATTGGCGAGAAGAACGACGAAAACGAGCCTGGAAATTGAAAGAGGAGGGCTGGCCACAAAAAGAGATAGCTGCAGCGTTAGGGGTGAGTGAAGGGGCAGTGAGTCAGTGGATCAAACGAGGGCGAGAAGGAGGGATAGAGGCCCTCAAAGCGCATCCGCCCAAAGGAGTGAGTCCGCGGCTTAACGGCGGAGCAGAAGGCGCAGATCCCGGAGTTGTTAGCCAAAGGAGCAGAAGCCTATGGATTTCGCGGGGAGGTGTGGACAGCGAGTCGAGTGGCCGAAGTCGATCAAGCGGACCTTTGGAGTGCGCTATCATCGCGATCATGTTGGGAAGTTGATGCGGGAAGCGGGCTGGAGTCGACAGAAACCAGTGGAGCGAGCCAGCCAGCGCAACGAAGAGGCGCTCAAGAAATGGTCGGAGGAGCGTTGGCCGGACATTAAAAAAAAGCCGAGCAGGACAAGGCCACCATCATCTGGGTAGATGAAGCCGGGTTTTATCTGCTGCCGATGGCAGTCCGCACCTGGGCCCCACGCGGGCAAACGCCGATCCTGCGCGTCAAGCTGACGCGCGATCATCTCTCGGCGATCAGCGGCATCACGCTGGATGGGCGACTGTTCATGCAAGTGCGTCCCGACTCCTACGACGCGGAAGCGGTCGTGGGCTTCTTGCGGGTGCTCTTACGCAAGATTTCCGGCAAGATTGTGCTCATCTGGGATGGCTCGCCCATCCACCGCGCTCACGAGATCAAGGATTTTCTCAAGCGAGGAGCCGCCAAACGGTTGCATCTGGAACAACTTCCAGGCTATGCTCCTGATCTGAACCCAGATGAGGGCATCTGGAATTATCTCAAGCGAGTGGAGTTGGGCAATGTCTGCTGTGCCAATCTGGATCAGTTACATCACGCGCTCATTCGAGCCAAAGAGCGCTTGCGGCACAAGAAGGACATCATTAAAAGCTGTTCTCGTCAATGCGGCTATTCAGTTTAGTTCCTTTGCACGAGATCAGTAAGATCAACACCACTTTGGAGGTAATGGTGTCAATGACTTCGCGAATTTTCTGATTGTTCAGCAATAGATAGATGAACTGAGCAACTTCTAAGTTATCAACGGTTATAGCTGGTTGATCGTCAAAAGTAATAACTAAATCTGTTTGTTTTGCATTTTCTAAATTCACATCCCATACAGAGGTTCCGTAGATAAAACAACCTGTCAAGTCAGCTCTCGTTAACTTTGTACTGACCAGACTGGCCATCATAAGGTTTGCTCCACTTAGATTTGCATTAATGAGAACTGCTCCCATTAAACTCGCCCCCAACAAAATCGCGTCTTGAAGATTAGCCTCTTTGAGGCTCGTAAAATTAAGAGTTGCATTCCAGAGATTGGTCTTTACAAGTTTTGACGAGGTCAGATTTGCTCCAGTAAGCTCTGCAAATGCTAAATCTGCCTCACTTAGATTTGCTCCAACAAGGTTGGTGAGTCCGAAATTAATGCCACTAAACTCTGCATTACTTAAATCTGCTCCACTCAAATCTGGTCGCATTTGGAGATTTTCTATTCTCCACTTATTCCAAGCCCCTGCCCCTTGCTTGAGAATATCAAGATGTTCCTGGTTCGCCATATTCATCCTCCTACCTTGAGGTCACGCAGCAAGCGGATAAAGGCTTTTTGGTAGTCATCTTGAGTTTTCCAGAGGGTAAAGTCGCCGATATGCCGTTGCCTTCGGAGATCAGCAGCCCAGGGTGCAAAAGTGTGCTTGAAGGCGTCGTCCAGGGTAATTGGTAACAGCACTAGCTTCTGCTGCTGCCGCTCCTTTTCTAAGGCTGCTATCACCTCTCGTTCGACCCATTCGCTCTCAACCGAATGTTGCGAAAGAACAACTAAGAGCTTATCATACAGCCAAATCGACTCATCGATGCTATGCCAGAACTTGTCGCCAATCTTCATGTCTTCGGGTGCAAACCAACAGCGTACATTATTGTTTTGCAAATCAGCATGCAGCCGTTTGGCAAAGGCTTCATCTTTGCTTGAGTAGCTAATAAAACACGAATAATACTCAATCGCTTTCCCAACGAGGGAGCGGATATAGGCAATAAAGTTATCGTCCACGCCTGCACCTTTAAGGAAGGCTTCAGGAATGTTAGCTTGAGAGCGATAGATTGTATCAATGCCGATGGTCGAAGGCCCTCCATGCCTTACTGTCTCTAGTCCTTTCACCTGGCTAAGATCAGTGTATGCAAATATTGTTCCAAATATCGAGGCATCACTAAGATCTGCTCCATTGAGGTTGGCATTGCTAAAATTGGCTTGGGCAAGGAAAGCTTTGCTAAGATTGGCTTGGGTGAGATTAGCAGAACTCAAATCAGCTCCATTAAGCTCCGCTTCAGTGAAGTTGGCTTGGAAAAAATTGGCTCCGTGGAGTCTGGATTGAACGAGATCGGCTTTGCTGAGATTTGCATACATGAGCGTATATCCCATTAGATCTACCCTATAGAAATAGACCTTGCTCAAATTGGCTTGATTAAGATCCCGTGGTAGAGCTTTAGCTTCGGTGAGGTCTGGTCTAATATCTGGATGCTCGCTTCTCCACTGGTTCCAAACATCTACTCCTTGTTTGAGAATATTAACGTGTTTCTTGTTTGCCATTTCATATAATCTCTGCTAAGAACTATAAAACCTCATCCTGGCATATTATATTTCATACTTGGAATGACTACAGCAAGCGGGCGACGCACAATATTTGGTTTACGAAATTAACATCAGGGTTTTAAAGGGATGCGTAGTAAGTGTACTTCTAGCAAATTGTCTTTCGTCACCCTAAAAGCTGCCTTTCCTCAAGCCAAGATGCGAACGACTTTTGTGTAGGAAACTCATCTTTCCTTTCAATCATCTGAGAGATCAATTCTTTAGCAATAGCTCTCAGTTCGATAAGATGCTGTTCAAGAACCGCCTTTTGACCCCCATGAGAAACACCGCTCCGCATGCCGTATAAATCGTGTAATTTCTTCTTCAGGACTTTTCGAGTCTCTAGCCGTTTTGCAAGGAGATGTGCAGCGCCTACAGCAACCGCATTGGTAATAGATTTACCATCTGCAAGAAATGTTTCCAGGCAAGTAATCAAGTTGAGCAGTTCGTTTTCTCCTTCAACTTGCGTTTGTGAGGTGGCAAACCAATGAATACCACGAAGCAGTGTACGTTCAAATTCTGTTTGCTTACTCGGTTTTTCCAATATCTGTGCCACTTTGAAAATCCCAATCTGCTCCATTTTTTCAATGTTTTCTTTTGATAGCTCAAATGAACAGAGTGGGCCTTGACGACTAGAATGAAATGAAGCATCCTGTCCATCTAATGCTAGAATAGGTGTCGTGCGTATAGCACTCATCACTTCTCCTTGTAGGCCAACTGCCACATTTAGGTCCTTTTTGTAAAGAACTGATATGGCGTATCTCAGCAGATCGAGAATATGTCGTACCTCTTCTTCTGCCCGTTCTCTTGCCCTGTCAGGTTCAGCGACAATGTAAAATTCCGCACATACTGTCTCTTTCAGACTCTCAAGCGTTTGCTTCGTCCACGCATTGTATTCATTTTTCTCCTCTGGGGTATTGAGAGTGAGCATTGTGATAGATTGAAATTTTTCAAATAGCTCATCGACGTAAGTACTCGTCATTTTTCTGAAGATGATATTACCTATTGGGAAGGTATCAGCATGCAAAGTAATACCAACTAAAGGTACATAAACAACCTGCCTTTGAGAGTAAGCATAAAACTCATCACACAGATCATCAAAAAGATGCGCAGCTATATTGGCTTGTCCTTCCTTAATGATCGTGGCGAGTATTCGTCGGATTGCCTTGTCGAGATACCCCTCTGAAAATTTCCCCCCCCAACCTTCTTGTTGTAACAGTCGTTCCAAAAGTTTTTCGTAATCATGAATAGCGTTATCAACTAATATGAAAGCGATGCCTTCGGCGCTCTTCCACTGAAGAAGCCGAAAGGGGTTTTCGGAAGGAGAGGCGAGAGTCTTCATCAGTTGGTCAATTTGCTCTTGCTCACTTACAGCGTCGTTTGCAAGACGCACTAACTGCTCTACAATTAATTTTTTTGAACTTTCCTTCATTTTCCTGCTCATTATGATCTACTTTCGATGACTGAGGTTACTGTAAAAGGGTCGGTTTAATGACCGAATTGGGTGACATGCTCTGCTCCCTATCCATCCTATTTCCCCAGCAGTATAGCATAAGCTGTGAAAATCTCATTCGTATAACCTATAGATGTATGCAAATTGGGGTTCGCACAATTTATGCTTTCTGGCGTTCTCAAGAAGATCAAATATTCTGTGGCTATAAAGACCATATTTAACCGAAGTATTCTTTATCTCACGCTTTTATTGCAGTCAGGTAAATGAAGTCATAGCGTTGCTCTACTCCATCTAATAAGCAGAACCCCTGAGTTGTCACAGCCTGCTTTAGTTCTTCAATATGCTCTTGCCACTTTCTTTGAGGCTCTGCAATGAACAGGTGCCCATAAGGTCTCAGGATGCGATACGCCTCCTTCAAATAATCGACCCAGTTCGTTCCCATGAGCGAGAGAGAGAACACCGCTACATCAAAGGTAGCATCCTCAAGTGGTGTAGAGGCCATATCGCATGCGACTACATGCTCGTCCCATGCAACGTGATCAATCCCAATCACGTGATTGTTGGAAAGCGCGTGTTTGAGCAGGCACTCCCCGCATCCAAAGTCTGCTACTACCCAATCGGAACGCACCCTAATGCGTTCTGCGATACGCTCAAATGGCTGCTCCGGCCAATCTTTACACGTCTCTCAATAAAGCGTATGGTAGAGGTACCACTCTGATGGGTCATGCTGAATCCGCTCATGTGTGGTCATACTACGTGAAGTGCTCCACCTCTGATTGAGGATGGTAAAGTCACCGTGGCGCAGCCGTATCTTTTCGCGCAAATCTGGCGGAAGCGGCACAGTAAGACGTTGCCTTTCAATTGCGAGCAGTCCATGCTCGCCAATCCGCTCGATCCATCGCTCCAATGCTTCGCGGCTCTGTTTCAACAAGATGTTCTGATCGATCCGTACTGTCTCAGGGATATGCCCATTCACCGCACAATCCGAGAGAGTACGTTTATACTCAATGCAAGCCATGCGTCCCTGATCCCACGACCAGATATCTCCTTCATAGTCCAGACTGACTTGCGGGATGATGATCTCCACCTCTCCGAAGCAACTCCCTTGGCGACGAATGCGCCCAATAATCTGCTCGTATTCTGCACTTGTCCAGGGCAGGCAGAGCATCACAATGCGATTGCATACTCTCTGCAATCCGTCCAGTCCTGTCCCCACAGGTTTGGTCCCCACGAGTATATCCACCTTGCCTGAAAGAAAGCTAGCTAATCCCGACTTATCGACACCAGTGTAGAGCCCTACCTTGAGACCCATATCCTCAAGGTAACATCGAATAGGTGCAACTATTTCATCTACATAGTGTGCATAAATGATGGTTCCTGGGCGGAGATAGCGACGCGCAGCTTCCAACTTCGCAGGCAAGAGGATCTGCTCTAGATGCAGAATGTTAGTGCCGACACTTCGTAGTGTCTCCAGAAGATCGTTGCGTGGGGTAATAACGATCTCCGTATGCATTTCTTGCTCATAGTGTGGGTGATAGCGGAAGCCATAAAGCATGAGCATACGCTGTATGGCGAGTGCATTGTTAACTGTCGGCATCGTATCTAATTCTGTGAATTGCATTCCCGTGACGATCTCCAACAGCTTCTTTGCCTCCAGGAGATTGTTGATAACCGGAGTGGCACTCATTCCAAGGACTCGGAGATTGGAGTTGATCTCTGCGGCTCCACTCACCAATGCCTCTAATACTTTACGTCGATTACTAGCATGTGTGTCCCGCTGCTTCACAAACTGTACTTCGTCAAAAACGACAAAGTCGAGACCAAGGCCAAGGAGGAGATGCACCAAGTGATTTCTATCACTTCCCTGGAACTTCTCATAGTTGAGGACTACATAGTTGAATCGGTCGCGATTAAGAACGCGAACATCATTTATGTGGGTATATACGATACTATCAGGATAGGCATCCTCAATCTGGTTCTGCCATCCTTCTGCAGTAGCATTGTTGGTCACGACGAGGGTCACATGAGCATCGATGACGCGCGATGCCAGTATTGCTGAGAGTGTTTTACCTGCTCCTACGCCGGACCAATTCCCGACACGCTGTTTCTCGCGCACTGACCATGCTGTATGACATTGCATTGCGTTTGGAAGTGCTGGCTTTCCATCATTTGCAGTGAAGGACCAGCCTTCGGGGATCACCAGACCTTCAACACCCTCTACCTCCGCAAGGAAACGGTTCTTGATTTCAGAGAACCAGTACCCACCATCCCCTGAAAGGAAATCATGCACCACTGCTCTTCCTTCACTGATGTAGCATTCCCAAAGAGTACTCACGCGGTTGGCAATGAGGTATTCCGCCGCATCGTCGTTGACCGCATAATAAGTCCTTCAGGAGATCAATGACTCTTAGGCTCTCCTTTGTAGCGAGTGCCGGAAGTTGTTTATCCACATCAATGTTAGAGGAATGATTCGCGACTAGGGAAGGCGTTTGCAAATCTACGGTGTCATTGTCCTTGCGCTCAAAGATATGGGCAACATCGAGTGTAGCGAGATCACCTACCTCAGCTACCGTTTCACCCATTAGTGTGCATCTTGATGCTATGATCTCTTCCTCTGTGATACCTCTGAGTGCCCCTTCCAACTCCTTGCCGTTGTTGTCTTTAAGGTCCTTGAGCACCCGCATTGGAGAGGCTCCTTTAAGAGCCATGCGTAGCC
>CAVZTX010000013.1:0-177739 GCA_963778375.1 uncultured Chloroflexia bacterium
CTATTGTCCGACTCTGCTTAATTTCTCCCTTATTTAGGCACAGCCAATTGTTTATCAGGGGAACAATTAGACAAAACAGATCATGTACGGAAATCTAATCCCAAACCAAAGAGACGCAAGTGAAAACGATGCGGAGTATTCGTTATATATTCTATGATAAATTTCATGTATCTGAAGCTAGTGATTGGAAAGATAAGATGAACTTGTGGGATACAAGGTATCAAGCGTTATCTGCAACGAATACAGTTTTACAGCCGCAAGCAGAAGTTATTCAAGATGCCTTCTCCATCCTAGACCTCTGCATTCAGCGTCTTTCCGCTATACACAGATCAAATCAGTTTGCGGAAGTATGTGGATTGACATTTATTAAAGTACGTAATCTAGCCCTTGCTTGCTACAGCTTGGCATTGGATGGATTAGCCCAAGAAGCAGGGGCAATGTTTAGAGTATTAGCTGAAGTGATAGAATTACTTATATATCTTGAGCAGGAGCCTTCACGCATTGATGAAGCCCTTAGAGGAAAGTTGCCGTTAGCGGGAGAAGTTGGTAGGAAGATACAAGGTAACTTTAAGAACTTGAGAAATTTTTTAAATCAACATGCTTCCCATTTTTCATATACTTCTGACGCACTAAAACATTTACGCGACAAATCCGGTAAATGGATAGTAGTACAACCTCATCAAGATGCAGTTTTAGCAATAAATATGCGCTGGCTATTTGTCCTCTTTCTTATACTCAGTAATGAGGAGATGCTATGTCTTTCCAAGGTAAGCGCTTTAGATAATCTTCTACAGGCAAAGATCGAAGATTGGCGAGAAAAAGGGCAGGCTGTTTTCGATATTCAAGTACCACATAAGTTCATGCCTTTATAAACCCGCCAATCAACAAATATTGAACGTCCGGTTGCTTCCCACATCCATTCCCCGTATGGAATATAATTGAGAAACTGAACGTGATGAAAGAGCCTCTATACAGGAAGGTATGCTCTATGGCAAACCAAGACCACCTCGATCTGCTCAAACAAGGAGTAAATGCTTGGAATACTTGGAGAGAAGAACATCCAAATATACAACCAGACCTGAGTGGTGCCGATCTCCGAGGAATGAACCTGAGTGGAGCTAATCTCAACGGAGCAGATCTCAGCAATATTGATACCTGGATGACAGAATTCAGTGGATCAAATCTGAATGGTGCAAACCTCACTAAAGCAAGCCTCGCCCTGACCGACCTTCACAATGCCGATCTTAGTGAGACAAACCTCAGTAACGCAGACCTAAGTGGAGCAAATTTGTATAGAGTAAACCTAAGCAGAGCTAATCTTAGTGGAGCTAATCTTAGTATGGTATCCCTCGGAGATACCAATCTCAATGGGGCCAATCTTTTTGGAGCAGACCTTAATAGGAATGATTTGAATGGAAGAGATCTTCGTGGAATAAATCTCAGCATGGCAAACTTAAGCGGTGCAGAGCTTCGTGGAGCAGATCTTCGAGGGGTAGATCTCCTTGGAGCAGATCTTCGAGGTGCAACCCTGTCTGCAAATATAAGCCATACTGAGTATTTAGCAATTATGGATTTATCATACGAAGACTGGCAAGAGATGGACTTCAAACCGGCAGATCTGAGAGAGGCAAATCTCAGCTATGCCCGCCTCGATTGGGTTGATCTCAGCGAAATGAACTTAAGAGGTGCCATCCTCAAGAACGCAAATCTTAGCGGTGCGAACCTCAGCAATACAGATCTCAGTTATGCAAATCTCAGTTATGCAAACCTAAGCAGAGCTAACTTAGTCAAAACCAATTTGACCAATGCCAATCTAACGAATTGTTCTATTTATGGAATATCAGTATGGAATGTGCAATTAGAAGGAGCAAAACAAAACAGTCTAGTTATCACGCTTCCAAAAGAGCCTATGATCACTGTTGATTATCTTGAGGTAGGTCAATTCATCTACTTACTGTTAAACCATAAGAAGCTGCGAGACGTACTCAATTCTGTAATGGAAAGAGGTGTACTTCTCCTTGGGCGCTTCAATGAAGGTGGGCTTGACTTATTGCAAGCCATTGCAGCAAAGCTAAGAGATCTGAAGTATCTCCCAATAATATTTGATTTCGACAGACCACATAGCCGCAACCTTACTGAAACTGTTATGACGCTGGTTGGTTTATCTAGGTTTGTTGTTGTTGATCTTAGTGGGCGATCTGTAGCAAACGAACTTCGCTCAACAGTGCCGCACTTTAAGATACCTTTTGTTCCTATCATTGAAGAAAGTAGAAAAGAGGATATTTATTCCATGTTTTCAGACTTCTTAGAAGGGGATTGGGTTTTACCACTTGTTGAATTTGCGAACAAGGAACATTTACTGGACTTACTTCCTTCAAAGGTTATTAGACCCGCTGAAAAGAAGTGTAATGCAAGACAGCGACGATTAAATCAGTTATCTAAACGCTAATGTCGCCTTCAAAACCTTCTGCGTCATGACTTATTGATCCCGTTATAAACAGCTAAACTCTCACTGGTGCTTTATTGACATTAGGAGCTGGATCACAATCTGATTAGTTTACTTCTTAATGCCCGGATCAGTAGAAGATGGCTGACGCCTCCGTTACTTTCAGAAAAACTGCTGCTAAAAAGTAACAGAGGCGTCGTCTACTCTAGTGGTCTGTCAAACTTCATGTGAAAAGAGAATTGTAGTGGCGATCCCCATAAACGTTAACCTAAGCCTCGGTAGGCTCGTTCCAACGAGATGGCCCTCTCTCGCTGATCGTCCGACGCGGCACTGCGAGCCATTTCGTGCATGGTAGGGGCGACCCTTGCGGTCGCCCTGGGCCGGGTGGGGGTGTGGCCCGTGCTTAAGTTAACGCCTATGGTGGCGATCCCTTGTGGACGCAGTCTGGGGGACTGTGTCGCCAGGTCCCTCGCTTTCACATGAACATTGATACCCTACTAGGGTCAAGTAGCTGGTGTACTGGATACGAAAACACGGTGAGAGATAGGAGCAATAGAATGATATCAGACAAGACCCATCAGGATGATAGGCCTTGTTGCAAGGGACGGTGATACTACTCTGGGCAAGCGCAAAGAAAACGGAAACTTCCTCAACCACATTGGTATTGCACGGTGGCGACATTTTTTGGACCCACGAAGTAGAAGTTGGTGTAGCCGCCGCAGAAATTGGTGGCAATCATCACCTGTACACTCTGACCGGGCGACAAATTCCCATTGGCTGGAGTAAACTTGGCCGGTTGATCGCTGCGCGTAAACCAATGCAGGGGCTTGCTCGAACTCTTGAGTTCGGTCAACGTTACATGACAGATCCAAGCAAACGCCCCACTATGTGGCCCATTACAATTGATCCCGTCGCCTGGAATGCCGACGTTTTTCGGCACGACTTTCAGAGTGGGAGCACTCGTGGCGGCGAGTGCGGGTATACTCACAATGCCAAATACAAGGGTAAGGCTGAAGATCGTGGCGATGATCCAGACCAACCGAGGAAGACGGCTATGGAAAGCAATCTGAGTGCCAGATGGTGCACGATCACCTGAGTGGTGTCTGAAATGAAACATGACTCTGTTCCTCCTTCGACTAAGCGGTGACACAGTGCCACTCACCTACAGACAAGGGTACGTAGATGCAAGCAGGATGTCAATCCACCAAAGTACCGAGACAGCTTGATCTACGATTGGGTACATGGCACAATTCGCCAGTGTGTGGCGGCGAGGCGAAAAGTATGCTGCTTCCACGCATGATTCTTCGCTCATGTCAGCTTGGCGCAAACTGCTTCGTAGTGGGGAATGTTTGCGCGAAGATACACGCCAAGCTCAACCCGAGAAACAGGCGAAATTGGGGGCATAATTGCAGTGCAACGCTTCAATGACCTCACTACACGATTGGGAGGAAGTCCATGCCTCGCTGGTTCTATCTCTTGCTCATCTTTACGCTCACCGCACCGCTCCTCGCGCTCTTCCATGCTCCACCGCTGCTGCTGTTCCTGGTCGCAGGTCTAGGTATTCTTCCCCTGGCTGGCTTGATCGGGGCCCCTGCGAAGAGCGGAGTATTGCGCCAGATTGATGGCACGGTTGAGGCAATTATGGCGCATGAAACAGGCACACGTGGAGCAGAGCGGCAAACAGGAGCACAACAGCCCAGCAGGCAAACGTCCTCCCTCTGGCGTGGCATAGTGCTGCTCACGGTGGCAACGATCGGTGTGGCGGTACTTTCCGAGCTGTTAGTGAGTGCGATTGAGCCAGTGACCCAGGTGCTGCATTGGAACCCTGCCTTTGTGGGACTGATCTTTCTGCCGTTCATTGGCGGTCTGCCCGAATACTTCAATACCATCTCAATGGCCCTCGATAAGCGCATGGGTATGGTCTTAGCGGCCTCTGCGGGATCGTCCATTCAGATTGCGCTGCTCATGGCCCCTCTGCTCGTGCTGATCAGTCTGTTCACGCCCAAACGACTGGATTTGGTCTTCAGTCTAGTCGAATTAGCAGTGCTCGGTCTGGCGACGTTCCTCTTCAGTGAGATTACCAGGGACGGGGAATTGGTCTGGTTAGAGGGATTGCTGCTCATCCTGCTGTACACCATGATGGGGGGTACCGTCTTTGTATTCGGCTCGTAAAGAGAGCCGGCAGAAGAATTTCTTCAACATGAGCAGGAGAAGACAGGCAAATTGAAGACGCCGTTAGCTCCTGCAATCCTTGCGAGAGAGGGCTATTTTGTAGTAGTATAGATGTATGACTATGACCAACAATGAAATCTCCGGTGGTGTTGTCCACGAATTGCCAGAGGACTTACGGAACACCCTCGCTTCTGATGCGGAGGCGCTAGCGGTATGGGAGGATCTTACCGCTCTTGCGCGCAATGAATGGATCTGCTGGGCGATCTCCGTGAAACAACCAGCAACCAGAAGGCAGCATGTTGAACGGGTGCGCACAGAACTCAAAGAGGGCATGCGCCGACCTTGCTGTTGGTATGGCTGTATTCACCGTACGGATAAGGCCGTCAGCCCTTCGGTGCAATATGTGCTCAATAAACGATCTAAAAAGTCATCATAAATGATGGCTGTTTGCATCCACGCCTCGCATCCCTCACGCTCGTCCGAAGCCGAGCTTGCCTGCTACCCTCACACGGGGCCTGACAGCTAGTAGCCACTACGAGCAAACGTGGCAAACCCCTCCCCAAAGATGCAGGCCTCGGAAGATACATGGAGAGCCCGTAGCTAGCACCCTGGTGCTGCACAAAACCCCCCCTGGCTACAGAACCCTGCAGGGCAACAGAAGCCGAGGCCACCAGGGATGCCATAGGTGCAGCAGACCATGCCAGGGCAGCAATAGGGGCCTGTATCAGAGCAAGTCTCATCGCACTGAGACACGCATGGTTGACATGTCCCATTGCTGCACAGGTGATCAGAGGTGTTACAGCAGGTGCCGTTACATTCCTGACTTCCACTAGGACAGACACACATGCCTCCTGAACAAACCTGGTCAGAACGGCAGGCATGACCACACGACCCACAGTTGCTGAGGTTACTGCTCAGGTCGGTGCAGGTGCCCCTGCAACACCCTCCGCTACAGCACTGGGAATTGATATTACAGCCAATGCCGTTGGGTTTGCATTTGGCAAAGGCCGTGCCGATGCCACCCAGACCGAGGATGCTCCCAAGAGCGGTGGCGGCAATCGTTTTGAGAGCCTGCCGACGCGAGGTCGCCGTTGCCACAGCCTTGGTCAACTCATCGAAGCGGTGTGTGTCCATCTGGGTGCTCTCCTTTGCATAAGTAAGATGTTACACGTCCTAAACGTACGTAGTATTGAGAAAGAACAGCAATAGCCTATCAAGTAACAGATGATCCAAGGAGCCCAGTGAGAGAAAAAACCTGAGTAGAAATGCTTGGGGAGAGTATACATTCCCCTCGATGTTCCGTCAAGCAGCCAAATACTGAACGTTTTCAGAAAGTATTGCCTCACCTTATATTCTCAAGCTTGCTATACCCGCCAAAACCACAAAGAACTCGGCAGCACTACACTACCGAGTTTCTTGCATGATGGAGAAGATGATCGTAGAAGTCCTTTTGACCTCATTCAAACCTTAGATGATGCCAGGGTGAACTGCCATTGGCTTCACCTTGAGATTCCACCGAACAGCTACATCTCCTGAACAACCACCTCATACACCTCAGTAACAGGAGCCGAAGTCAAAAAATCCATCGCCTTCGCAACCAACTCCTGATTAGAAGGCGCACTCGCACTCACATCCGCCTCCGTCTCCCAAAGCGCAATCGCGATCTCCTTCCCCGTATTCGGATCTAACAGTGCCAGATACCCCTTAAACCCCTGCCACCCCCTCGCCGATGGCAGCACCGTCTTCCGAATAAACTGCGTCATCTCATCCCGCTCCCTCGTCTCAATGTTCATAAAATGAACTCGTGCAAACATCCGTCTCCTGCCTTTCTTTCTCTACTGTCGATCAGAGTAAAAACTCCTTACTCTGATCAAAGTATACCCAAGGAAATGTGGATACACACCTGTGAAATTACCTGTGTACCTGTTTTTTCCCTGCGCCAAGAGGGAACCATTTTTGAGCATACCGGTACAAGGAGAGAGCAGCAAAATGATCTAAAAACGCCATATCCGGCATGACCAAGTTCGCTGCATCCTATGGACAACGGATATGATACTGCTGTGTGGTTGACGAGAGCGTTAAGCGCCTTGCCAGTTCTAGGACAGCATGCAATTGCACGGCTTTGGCCTCACCCAAGCTATAGTGCTGTCTGAGGTCTCCAAAATCCAGACGCAGCAATTCCGGCAAATGTTTGTCGGTGCACAGCGTCTGGATCTGGTGGAGAACACGTGGGGGTGAAGGACCCGTGCCGAACACAATGGCAACGAGTTCAGCCGTGGAGAGCAGAGACGGCCCGCTCAGTTGCAGACGTTCCCGCAACTGTTTGACGTTCACCTGTTTCTCCGCTTCTGCTGCACGTGGTGCTCCATACGTCCAGAGTGAAGGCTGTGTCGCCTGCTCGTCATGGAACGGAGAAGTCATACCACTCCTTTCTCTTGAATTTCAACACTGCAACAACTTCTCAAGGTGCTACAAAACAAGCTTCGCGTCTGAAGCTTTCTGGTTCGCAACCAGTGGAAAAAGAGTAGCAAGCAGGCGGTAAAAAGTCAAACAAAAGAGGATGAACAGAAACAGCCTTCTGGTACTTGAAATAAATCATTGTATATCATTTTTTAATCGAAGAATAAGCAATAAATTAAAAACAATTATTATTCGATGGATAAACATAGATGCTTTAAGTATTCCAGTTACCTAAGCAATCAGGCGTCAAATTTTTACATAGTCCTTGATAAAGTACGTAGGAATAGCCTTGATAGTTAACAAAAAACAAGTTATATTATCATTTAAGGTTGTTATGAAATGACTTAAGATAATTGATTAGGAAGTTTTAAGAGTGGCTGAACAAAAAAGAGCAATTAAAATCTTCTACTCATATGCTCATGAAGATCGTGAATACCAGGAGAAGCTAGAACAACAACTCGTTGTTTTCAAAAATCAGGGCATAATTTCTAGCTGGAACGATCGAGATATTACAGCAGGAAAAGAGTTTGAACAAGAAATAGAGACAAGTTTGAATACGGCTGATATTATTCTACTACTTATTAGTCCTGATTTTATGGCTTCTGAATATTGTTATAGTAAGGAAATGAAACGGGCCTTAGAAAGACACGAAAATAAAGAAGCAACAGTTATTCCAATTATTCTTCGACCTGTCCATTGGCAGGATGCTCCCTTTGGTAAGCTTCAAGCACTACCGCCAGAAGCAAAACCCGTTACTACTTGGCAAAATTTGGACGAGGCATTTTATACGATTGCAATGGGTATCATCCAAACTATTATAAAGCCCTTTTTACCCCAAATTGCTTCTAATAATGTAGCACTGAAATTAGTAGACCATGAATTTAAAGAGTTTGTAAACCATAAGAATCGCTTCATTGGATTTGAACATGTGTTTCTTTTAAAAGGTGTCCAAGAACATAGATTGAAACTAACGTATGAAAGAGTGGGTAACTGGCTTTATTTAAAGTTGAGATATACTTTATATCTAGAAGATAAAGTATTATTAGTACACTCCCGTGATTTCATGTATGATAGAGGCAATCCCATCATTTTTATTGCTAATATTGCAAAACAAATTTCCATTGAAAACACGAGGGTTTACTTTAATGTGAACAGCAGCAAATATTCTTATAATATTGAAGTCAAAACTGCAAGTGCAACAATTTTTGAAACTAATGGTAGCTATTACCGAAAAATAACCTGTTCTGTTCGCAGAATGCGCGTATATGACGCTGGAAAACAGCATCCGAGGCTAGCCATTCTTACAATTGTAGGCCGAGAGTGCAAAATTTTGCGGGTTATGGGCTAGTTTTGTTTGTAGTAGCGTATTTCTCAGGTGTTTCTCCGGTTTCTCTGCTATAGCGATGCCATGGGCAAAGTTGTATCAAGCCCCATGAACGACCGAAGCATTACCACCGTAGGAACTGCTATCGTCAAACATCTCCATTGTAGGCGAAGGGAGACAGCAATCTCCTCGACTCTTCAAAGTGAAGTGCTCTTCTCAGCAGGAAAAAGTCAACAAATACCCACTATAAGCCGTGAAAGTGGACTTCTCAGTGAGAGGGGAGAGCCTATAGCAGTGTTTTCACGCGGTTATAGGCCGAGATCGGAAGAAAATGCTGGCCGTCGGGTCTGATGGTCATGTCGCACAATCAGTTCATTTACGGCGTGGAAAAGCAGAGCTATAGGGTACTCATTACTTGCGAGATACATCCTGCGAGAAGGATTAAGGATTTATTGAATTGATATGTAACCTTTGTTGTGAGTAATTTGTGATCGGTTCTGCTAATTTTCTTTGGACCTCTGCTTATTCACCTCATATGTCTGTCTTAGGTAGTAACAAGGTAAAGGTAGTACCTTGCCCTGGACTGCTCTGAACTCTTATGTCTCCATGATTTTTTAGAGCATTGCGCCGGGCGCTCCACAGGCCAAAGCCAGAACTGCCTTTAGTCGAGAAAAACAGGTCAAAGATTTTAGATTGATTATGTGGAGGGATGCCAGTACCTGTATCAGATACATCCAATGCCACATAACGTCCACTATTGCGTGCTCGCAAGGTAATAATGCCTCCCATAGGCATTGCCTGAATAGCATTCTCAATAAGATTGCGTAGGATATCGACCACTGAACTACGAAATACCAGGACATTAGCTACATCCACTTCAATTTCTAACATTAATGAAATAAAGGATGGTAAGAATGTAGTGCTTCTAACTTCATCAAGCAATGCTTCGGGAGAAGTGATAACGCGTTCACTATCTACCTCTTCTTTTGTTCTTAATTTGGACAGCTCCTGCTTTAAATTACTACTAAAGTCTAAAACAGCTCGTGTAGCTTGAAGAATGTTTTCCAGTCTTCCGAAGACAGGCTTGTCAGTTACTCCTTTTTTCTCTAGTTCCCATCGAATGTCGTCTATATAAAGCTCAACCAAACCTAAATCATTGCCTATTCTATGGGTTACTTCAAATGCTGACTGTCCCATTGAATTCATTTCCTCGGAAGATTGTAATTGTTGAAGGAGTTCTTGACTTGTTTGGAATATTTCTAACCGATAGAGTATGCTTGCCAGTGTTTTAGCCAATCCTTCGTAGAAAATTATATCTGTGCCTCGAAAGTGACCGGCTTCTTCGTGGCTAAGCCCTAAATTTCCATAGTATCGATCTTTAAACAGAATAGGTGTAACGAGTAATGATCGGATTGAAAGATTGTTCTGTTCTGAAGAAACTGCTTCTGATGATGAATTGTCGATATCAAACACTACTATAGTTCGCTGCTCGCGTGCTACTTGGCCATTGAGACCTTCATCTAGTTTCATTCGAGCACGAAGAGGAGCGTGCTGCTGTGTAGCATGCGATAAGACTAATTCCTGAGTCGTCTCATCAAATTGTCGGATAGTCACGTGACCTTTGCTAAATCCTTCGGCAATTCGTAGAACGATCTCAAAGGCCTCCTCGCGTCGCGCTAATTCGGTAATGTCGCTTAGTTCCTGCTCTGCTTGGTACAACAGAGCGAATCGTTGTGCTTCTTCGTATAAGGTCTTCCAGCGTTGTTCCTCTGTCTCGCGGTTCTGTTGGCTAATATCAATAAACATCTTTTCCTGTTGGTTGATATCCTTAGGGCGTTGTAACATCCACTTTGCTGCCTCTACCAATAAGGCACCATGTAATAATGCTCCGTTGTCTCTGTTGTTTTTTTTCCATTGGCGCATTGTAGCTCGTAAGCGTTCTTGCCAAGTGCGAAACTCGCGGTTATTCTCCATCCATTCTCGCAGACGTTGCCACCCTCTGATAAGAGCTTCGTGTACCACCTCAACTGTATCTTCCCCTGAAATTTGATCTCTACCACTTACTACCAAACGGGCATTAGCACTTGACAAACGCATAACTAGTTCCCAGTTTTCCTCTCCTATTTCACTACGAGTAGCAAGACGCCGGGTATCCTCCGTTCCTTCCCCAAAGCTCACTAACTGCATAAAAACTTGTTGGGCCTGCATTTGCTCAGGCTCGCTCAATCCAGCAAATACCTTCTCGGCATGATCTGTGAGGGCCTTCTCCACTCCTCCGATCTCTAGATATCCAGAATGAGTTAGTCTGCCATCTCTCTGCTTGTTCCATAATAGGGTCAGGGCGAACTCTAATAAGGGAAGCCGATTACTCGCTTGTTTCACCTCGCGCAGGATACGCTCTGTCAGGCCATCCTCGATCTGCACATTGAGCTGTTCAGCAGGTTTTCTAATAGTATCCTGAAGTTCTTGAGAGTTCATTGGACCGAGCATGAAATCCGCATTTTGTAAGGCATCAGCAAGTGGACGATAGGTGAGAGCTTGTCCTAAAAAATCAGCACGTAAAGTGAGTACCAAGTTGAATTTCATAAAATCGTACTTAAATGCCGACTGGACTATGGAGATAAGTTTATCAAGGAAATGCTCACGAACTTCTGGTTCAGTACAGAGAGTATAAAGTTCTTCAAACTGGTCAATAACCAAGAGCAAGCGTCTTCCGATTTGTTTTTGTGTGATTAGTTCTATAATGTCTTGTAGTGCAAGCTTGCCCTGCTGAAGTTGTTGTGCAAGTTCGTTACTTTCAAGCAGCCTTTTGTGCTCACTCATTTGAGGTTCCAGTAGAGGCATCAACGCCACTGCTAGGGAGTGGAAAGGACGATTGCCTGGGCGTAAAGAAGTGATGAGCCAACTGCGTTCTTTGCGTAGACGAGGGATCAGACCTGCGAAGACTACAGACGATTTGCCACTACCTGAAGAACCTATAATCGCCACCAGAGGTTTCCGCTGCACAGCATCTACCAGTTGTTGCGTGAAAGTCTCGCGACCAAAAAAATACGGCTCATCCTCCTCTTGAAATGCAAAAAGGCCTTGATAGGGGCATTGACCGAGATGCTTAATTTGTCCTTTTTTATTTGTAGCGTGCCCAGACAGGGATTTTCCACTTGAATGTCTAGTGGAAGGTAAGAACAATACTTTCAATTCCTTAGCTGATTTACGGATACCTCTTGCAACGTCTAAAAATGCTTCATCTCTATTTGACCAGCTCGTGATCGGTTGTCCATCTTTGGGAAGTGCTTGGAGCTTTCCAAAGGGAGCATCATGCCAATCAACCGGGCGAAGAATAATCGGTATCACAAGAGCTTCCCCAGCTTTGTGTCTCTCCATCGCCCGCTTCACCTCAACCCCGTAGCAATAATTCGATGCTATAAAATCTGGACTGATCAGTAGCAGAATAATGTGTGCTGAATTCAAATGTGCATCGATCTCATGTGCCCATTCAGACCCTGCGCCAATATCGCGGTCCTTCCAACCAGAGATTATGCCTTGGCGCTTAAGATAACTCAGATGCTTCTCTAGCTCTTTTCGCAAGGCCTCATCCTCATGAGAGTAGGAGAAGAAGATTTCTATTGTGGACACTACTGCACCTATTCTAGCCTAATTTGCTCGTCAATCTGTTTACAATTTGTGGCAGTGATTATTATACTCTAGTGCAGCTTTGGTGACAATAAAAGTCAGCAACGTTTTGTGAAGCTCGTCTACGAGCTTCGGACTTCGCACAAGGTTTTGTTTGCGTCGTACGTGTGAGTTAAGGACGATCTAATCGCTTTCCCTTCTCTAAAGCCAATTCCCTTACTTTCTTCTCGGCTGCATCTATGATATTTCCATTTAGATATACAAGCAGGCTAGGGAGGTCTTTATAGAGATAGATGGGGAGAACCCAGTGATATTTCCTAAAATCGACGAACATGGCGTATTCTCTTTTCGTATCGAGCAGCAATGGCTGAATTGGAACCTCAAGGTCTGGAACGATAGCCTGTAGCTCTTGGGGTATGCTACTGGGATCAGTGAGATCAGCAATGATAAATCTAGCCAGGTGCGCAAGAGTTCTTATGGTTTCAGTGAAATCACGGCTAATGGGCTTCTCAAAATCGAATAAAATGGGCGAGTAGTTGTGCTTAATAAGTTCAACTCGTATGGCATCCAAAACCTTTTTACGCTCATTGGTGAAACGGCCCAAGATCAATACCACTTTGGAGGTAATCGTGTCAATCACGTCACGAATTTTTTTATTATTCAGTAGCAGGTAGATGAACTGGGCCACTTCAAGATTATCTACTGTGATAGTTGGCTCTCTATCTTTTGTAATAATAAGGCCAGATTGTATAGCTTTCTCCAATTCGATATTCCATGCAGATGTAGCGTAAACATTGCATCCTATGAGAACTGAACTTCTGAGGTTGGCTTCACTTAGGTTAGCTCCACTTAAATCTGCACCGGTAAGATTTGCCGCTTCGAGGTCTGCACCGGTAAGATTTGCCTCTTTGAGGATAGCATTTTGGAGATTTGCTCCTCTGAGGTTTGCATTTTTGAAGTTAGCTCCCTGAAGGAGTGCTTTGCTGAGATCGGCATTCCTAAGGTGTGCATGCCTAAAGTTCGCTTCTTTAAGTAAGGTTGTGCTGAGGTTAGCATTAGCTAGATTAGCCTCGCTAAGGTTAGTAAAGCTGAGGTCGGCCAAAAAGAAATTCGCTTCACTAAGGTTAGCCCCACGGAGGTCTGCTTTACTAAGATCGGCATCCTTGAGGTCTGCTTTGCTGAAATCGGCTAAGTGGAGGTCGCTGTCATACAGGATAGCCTCGCTGAGGTTAGCTTCATTAAGGTGGGCTTCTCTGATGACAGCTTTCCTGAGATTGGCCTTGCTAAGATCGGCTCCTTTAAGGTAGGCAAAGTCGAGGAGAGTATCTTTGAGATCAGCACTACGAAGATCAGCACCATTGAGGTTGGCTCCAATAAGGTTAGTTTCCTTGAGGTTGGCAAAGTGAAGTTCTGGTATTATACTATTCGCTTCCCTCCATTTGTTCCAAACATCTACCCCTTGTTTGAGGATATCAAGATGTTCCTGGTTCGCCACTGCTTTACTCTCCGTCAAGAACTATCAAATATCAGCTTTGGATTATTATATTTCATATGAGAGTAAACGTGGGAAGCGACGGGACGCACAATATTTGTTGGTCGGCAATGACATGAAATTAGGATGCCATCGCGAATGTTGTGTACCCGAATAGTCCATTCAACATTTTAATAGGTAGAGAATATCGCGTCTATACATATAGGTCTAATTCTTCACCAGAAAGGTAAGCAGATTTTAAGATGAAGAAGCAATAGGTCTCCTCTAAAGGAAGTGAGGTGTTTATTCTATGAGCACACAAGAGCAATTAGAGTCATCAAGCGAGAAAGAAAGTAGCGAAGAAAATGTTACTTTAATTGTGACTGAATATAATGCTTTGAGAGCCGAGAGTCTTAAACGTATCGAAATAAGACATCAACTTACCTCTCTTGCTCTTATTGCACCTGGCACGATCCTTGCTGTTGCATTTCAGGCTAAGAATGCTTTTCTTCTGCTATCATATCCTATTCTAGCTTGCTTTTTATGGGGTGTTTGGGTCGCTAATGCACGTAGAATTCATGAAATATCTAATTATCTGAGAAAACTTGAGGTAAAAGTAGGGAAAAACAATATTGGCTGGGAGCATTTCCATTCCCGATCAGAGATGTCGTTCCGCTTCTTTGGCTATATAGGATCAGCAGCAATTTTCATTTTCACAGAATTACTAACATTAATAGCAGGGATTACTATTGCAAGATTTGATCTCATCGAGAAGATGCTGCTTATTTTCTCTATCTTAAGTATTGCGATTACGATGATAACGTTGGTGATACTTGAAACAAAGAGATATCCCATATTCAAACCTTAAGTTTATTTATAAGGCAAGGTTCAAATCAATATGACAGTTTGAACAGTCTGGGCGATCTCATTAAATATCGAAGTGGCTCAGAAGGCCATATCAGAATTCATTTTCATCTGCTTGAATTGTTCAAAGTGTCACAATAGTTCACGCTCATGTTGAACCACGCCTAAGCAAGTCATCTAAGTAACCAACCAGAACAGGTGGGAGGAGAAGTTTTGTGCCCACTTTGCTGGGTGCTGGTTTGAGGCACTTTTCAGTTGTCAGAGACAAGAACAGCCTTACCCCTCAGTATTATCGATTTTGTTGCTGAAACTGTTGTTCTTCCATGAGAAGGCGTTCGTCGAAATCGGCTTCCCTACAAAGTTTTCCAAACATACCAGAAAAATTAGCCCTTTTGCTCAGCTTACTCATATCTCTTCTTATTAATAAATCCTCTGCCTCCGTAGATGTGACTGTATCCATCCAGACCTTAACTGCAAGAGAGTAATACCTCAAAAATCTCTTTCTGCGGACTTCAAGAACGCGAAGAGCCTCAGAGAAAATATTTTGCATCCGCTCAAACTCTGCCTTTCCTTCTAAACGTTCTGCTAAATTTATGTTTATCACACCGCATAATGCAAGAATGCTAATGAAGCAACGATACGTGAGGCTACTTTCACTATAGAGACGTTCAAACAAATCTGCATACGAAGGGTGTTTAAAAGTCCTTCGCGCTTCTTCTATAGCTTCTTGGGAAGCGCCTTGAAGTGCAAATAAAGTTTCAAACGTTCTAGTTCCGTAAGGATCACTTAGATAAAAATTTTCGATCAGGCTCGGTATAAGTTCAGTATAATTAGCAGCAAATAAGTTGTTAGGGGTTTTGCTGAAAAAACCTATGTAAAGGAGACGAGTCTCCTCATAAGCTACTTTCTGGTCATAAATTTCATCTATAATTTGAAACAGAGATTTTTCTCTGCTATCAACCTGTACACCCAGTGTAGCCGCTGCTCGTTTTACAAGTTGTGGTCTAACGTTTCGAGCAAGATCAAGGTCGATTTGATCCACATAATTTTGATGGTTTGCTGCTTTCGTGATGTCCCATGAAACAGAAGCATCAGAAGTTTGTACTACCTTGAGAGTAACATAACAAGTCTCATCTGCATAATCGACCAAGCACATTGTTGTTTGGCATCCGTTAACAAGGTTCCCTCTGCTTAATGTTAATTGTCGTAGATCATCACTTACCTTAACATCGTTCGCCTTAAACACTATACCATTATTCCGCTCAAGCATTTTGTCCGGTGCAGTGGTTATTGTCTTAACAATCTCATCATTTGGAGTAGTTCTTCCCAGTCTTTCTCGCCCTTGTGATATACCTTGGAAATCTCGTACATTTTCAAAAAACAGAGCATCATGGACTATCCCATATAATCTTTGTATCTCTTTACTGGATATAATCCCGATGAATACATTGTCTTTGTTTACAACTGGTGTTTCTAGATTAAGAACGAGAGAAGTTGGCGACTCATTGACCTTAAGATAGGCGGCTCTTAAAATTTCCAGTATCTGGTGACCATCAACGAAACTTATACGATGTTCTGCTATACACATTCGATAAAAATCTTTAGAAGCAAAATCACGGCTCTCATATTTTTTAAGTATCCCCTCAAGAGGAGAAAGGGTTACTAATAAAAAATGAGGAAGGACAGTATCAAAGGTGAATAAGAGTTGGTTATTTAAGACAGGCGTCTGCTGAGCTATCGTATAGGCTTGAAAATTACTAATTACTGAGTCTATTTTTTCCGCTCGATCAAGCCATAATTTGGATTGAATATAGAGAGCTTTGTGACTGCCATCTTTACCTATAGCAGTCATATCTACTCCTTCATCACCTGACTTCTTTTCATTCATGACAGGAAGAGCAAAATCCGCACCTGCTTCAGTTTGTGGTACAAGTTTCCGCACTGAAGCTGCAAATCTGCTTCCTTTTTCAGTGGTAGACAGACCTTCAAGATTGGCTCGAAAATGTTGCGCCAGAGCCTCATAAGATTTCAAATGCTCAGGTAGGTTATTTTCGCTTACTAAATTCAGCCAGCTATTATGATCTTTCATGGTGAGTCCTTTTTAATTACATGAATGCTTGAATTTAAACGAAACGCTACATCATTTGTATGATGGGGAACTTACAAGAGCTTTGTGAGGTATTCTAAGAAGTGCCTTTATCTCCCCTTCTACCAAATTCGCATGAGTTTCCTTTTGAATAAGACGATTGACTGAAAGTTGAGTAACATCGATAGTACGCTAAATCTAGCAACCTTACTATAAATTTCCCGTTGATTTTATCGCATTCGTACCCGCTCCTGCCTCAGATAACCAACTAGAAACTCCAAACTCAGTTTTTGATAATGCGATTTTCTAAGGTGGTCTAACGTTATGACGCAGAATTTATGGTTTATGACTTGGAAGAGCAGGCGGGTCGTAGAATAGACATTCTGAGAATTTGACAAGCAAGCACTGTTTTGAGAAGATTGGTTCAGAATGACCATGTAAGCTCTAGCTGTACTGGCTACAAGTTCAGTTTTTTACTCTAGCAAAACTGAACAAAACACAGTATTGCTTAGTGGTCATGCATAACCTATCAATATTTTTTAATAACCTTACTGAACTTCTTAACTCGGTTGCTAATTTCGTGTTCGCATTAACCGGACTTTTTGCTATAATTTTCTCATCTATGGCAAAAGGAGCAGGGGAACACAAGAGAAGCAATCAAGGGTTTATGATGGTACCAGGAAACTGGACAGGTCGATAAGATAAAATAGCTGTATCGAGAAGAGCATCAGAAGGAGGAAAATGATGTCAGTTCAACGGAAGCGATACAGTGCGGAGCTGAAGACCAGGGTCGCCTTGGAAGCCATCAAGGGGCAAAAAACGGCCAATGAAATTGCCTCAGAATACGGGGTTCATCCGACCCAGATCGCGCAATGGAAGAAACAGGCACTTGATGGGTTGCCCAATCTGTTCTCAAGCCAAGTGGACAAGCGAGAGAAAAGCGAAGAAGCGCTCATAGCCAGTCTCTACCAGCAAATCGGCCAATTAAAAGTGCAGGTAGACTGGCTGGAAAAAAAATCAAAATCACTGCATTGAGGTCAAACGAGGCTTCATCGAGCCTGAGCATCCTCAGTTGAGTATTGCCCAACAATGTGAGTTGCTTGGTCTTGCACGGTCGAGCTATTATTATGAACCGGCGCCAGAAAGCGAGGAGACCCTGCACCTGATGAGATTACTGGATGAGCAATACACGCGAACGCCATTCTATGGAACTCGTAAGATGACAGCCTGGCTCAACACTCAGGGCTATCCCGTGGAGAGGAAACGAGTGACGCGATTGCTCCGATTGATGGGATTAGAGGCGGTCTATCCCAAACCACGTCTCAGCATTCCAGGAGTGACACAGCAGCGATATCCGTACTTGTTACGAGGAATGAACATCGAGCGATGTAACCAAGTCTGGAGTTGTGACATCACTTACATCCGCCTCCAGAGGGGATTCATCTACCTGATAGCGGTCATTGATTGGTTCAGTCGCTATGTCTTGTCCTGGGAACTCTCGATCACCATGGATACCAGCTTCTGCCTGGAAGCACTGGATCGGGCCTTGCGCGTGAGCACCCCTGAAATCTTTAACACGGATCAGGGAGTGCAGTTTACGAGCACCGAATTCATTCGTCGACTCAAGGCCGCAGATATCCGTATCAGTTGGGATGGCAGAGGACGAGCTCTGGACAATATTTTTGTGGAGAGGCTCTGGAGAAGTGTGAAATATGAGGAGGTATATATCAAGGACTATCAGACAGTTACAGACGCAATGCGGAATTTACAAGCCTATTTTACCTTTTATAATCAAGATCGGTTGCACCAGGCGCTGGACTATCGGACACCAGCACAGGTGTATCTCAAAAGCTAGCTAGGCATTTCTTGAACGGTTGTGTTTTGTCTTATTTTTGCCCTGAAACTGTCTTGACTTTTGGTACCACCATAGTTTGCATCTAGTAAATATAGTCCTGAGAAAAAGCGGGCTGCTCAAAGTAGGGGAGGGAGTGTAAAAGTTCCGAAAGGGTTTGCACGGATGAGCCTAGAGAAACGGCGGGCTGCTGCAATCAAAGGAGGAAAGTCCTAAAGAGAATGGTAGGTTATCGGTGGCTTGCCTTTGGCCGTTTTACCCCAGGGGCGGCCAGAATAAGAACCACGACTCCAAAGAGCGTAACAAAAAGACCTGCTAGGATAAATACGGTAGGAAAGTCAAGTGTCATATGGTTTTATCTTTTATTCTCGCAAGGATAAGACTCACTATCCAGCAGAAGAGCACATAGAATACACCTGATACTAACACTGCTGGACTTGTCTTGTCAATGCCCTCTACAAGCGGGGTGAGTACCACTACAACAAAAAACCCTTGACCGGCATTATCAAAGATATTCGATAATCGGTCAAATTGTGAAGGGGTAAAGACTGGTTTCCGATGCAAACGAACCGTCATACAAGCACAACCATTATACCAAATTGCTGGTTGCCTGCAAGCGGCGTCTTCTGTCCATCATGGCTTTGTAACTGTCTCGCTCAAGTTTGCGGGCTGCCTCGATCACTTTTTTTCGGGCTTCCTTACGGTGCTGGACATCGTGGGAGAGGGAAGGAGTGGAGCGGTACATGTAGTCACTCATAACTGAGGCGAGTATACACCGAACGATGAAAAGCTCAACCATGCCATGCTGGCACTCTGAGCGAGCAGAGGCACGTACCTGGGGCGGAAAATGCAAAAATACTACCCCGAAGTGAAAAAATTTTTGTGATACACTCAAAAGAAAGACGCGAGCGGGTACTTCGGCTTTCATGCAGTATACCTTTCAGCTCGCTTTCGGCGATAGCTGAAAGTCACAAAAATTTTTGAACGGAGTGAGTGGAGATTTTTGCGTTTGGGGCGGGGCTATCAATCCGGCTGTGCCGTTCCGTATGAAAATATAGGGAATTGTAACTACATGCGGTTAGCGTAGATTCTCCACCAACCTCCTCCCCACCCGCAACCACTCCTCATCCACATCATCCGGCACCGAACACCCATTCGCCAGAATCAACCGTCTCCCCTGCATCTGGCTAACCGCCGACATAATCTCATTCTCAAGCTCAGTCTCACTCCCATGCGTCAGCGGCCCCCGCTCCCACAACCCACCCATCAAACACTTATCCGTCATCGTCAACGCCTCACTCAACGCAGGACCCGTCACCCGATCACTCCAACTCATCACCGCAACCGGATAATCCACAAAATCCTCAAAATACAACTCATCCCCCTCCTGATCAGGATCAGCATGCACATGCACAACATTCAACCAACCACCCTTAGCCCCCTCCAACGCCTCAAGATCAAACGGCCTCACAATCCGAGCATACTCTTCCGGCGTAAAATCCCTATTTGTCGCACCCATACACGAAAAAAAGATCCCACTTACCCCAGCATCAACCGCAGCCGCCATCAAATCACGCAAATTAGCCGCCACCGTCGCCATCCCCTCCTTAAAAGCCTCAGGATTCTTCCGCGCCTGCTCAACCGCCACCTTCTTCCCCATAAAGCGACCAATCGTAGTAAAAGGACTGAACAGCGTCAGAATCAAAGGATAATCATCGCCCAACTGCGACCGCAACTTACGAATACACACCAACTGTTCCCGAAACATAGGCGTCGTCAAATCCAAACGTGGCAAAGCACGCACCTGCTCCGCATCCGTAACCGCCGAATCCGGCGCGGGATACTGTAAATCAGGCATAATCTTAACAATATCCAGATCAAACTTCTCGCGAAAGAACTCCATCGTCAACTCCGCCATCCGCTCCCCCGAACCCCCTGGTTTAAAATGGTGCCAGAAACAGAAAGGCACCCGGTCAACAGGCTCACCCGCCAGCGCGGCATGCACCCGCTCACTTGCCGTCATCGAACCAGGTTGTGTCGTCATCGCTATTGTTCCCCCTCTACTTCTGCACTTCTCTGTACCGGAGCCAACCCCTGCGCATACCGCGTCTTATCCTGCTCCGACCGCTCCTCCGCCCTGCGCGGTAATCGTCTCCTCCATCCACCGTGCAATCAAAGTCCCAATCACCGCCCCACCCGCCAGCGCGGCCAGCTTCATTAACGATGTAGCAAAATTGTTCATATCCAGATCCTTTCTGTGCTATACTCACCCGCCTGCCTTAATTACCCAAATCATAGCACCTAACTAGTGTGTCGGCAAATCGCTCAAATTATACCATCATGAGCAGCATGTAGCACACTACTTCGTCTTTCTTCCCCCACATCGCTCTTTTCCCCTCGCCCGCTCGCTATGTTGAGCTTGAGCCTGTCATACTTATATGAGGTATACTGGTAACATGCATAGAAATTCTATCTCCCACAACCCCCATAGAACCGCCCGGAAATTTCCAGCAACCTACACATTTGTCTTTTACTTAGCTCAGCAATTCCAAATTTATTGCGCACTTTGAAAGGTACCTGAAAGCTATTCTCAGCTTAGCTCAGCAGTTCCAAAAAAATAGATCACTTTGAAAGGAGTCAGAAAGAGATTGAGCGTCACGAACACGTGGCTCTTCCCATCATTAGCTGGCATTCAACCTTCCATGAACACTATAACCTGGCCCTATCCCGCTCAATGGAAAAGCGTTCCACCGTTTTCCCTCAAGAGGTATACTTAAAAACAACAAAATTCCCTAGATGGAGGGTCTCCTTTATGGACGGACTTCAGCGCCGCATTCAGATCGCGCGTGGCGAAATACCCGCCGACCTCGTGCTGCGCAACGCAAAACTCGTCAATGTATGTAGCGGCGAATGCTACCCAGCCGACATCGCCATCGCGGATGGTCGTGTCCTCGGCATAAGTAATCCTGGCAATAGCTATCAAGGCCACGAAGAGCGTGACCTCCAGGGCCGTTGGCTCGCCCCCGCACTCATCGACGGTCATATGCACATCGAAAGCACCATGCTCGTCCTCCCCGAATTTGCTCGCATCGTCACACCACGAGGCGTAACCGTCGTCATGCTTGATCCTCATGAATTTGCCAATGTCATGGGCGTTGCGGGCATCCGTTTTGTCCTCGAATCCGGTCGCAACCTTCCGCTCACCTCCTACGTCATGCTCTCATCCTGTGTTCCGGCCTCATCCTACGAAAGCCCCTATCGCGTCCTCACAGCCGACGACCTCCTGCCCCTCTTAGAAGACCAACGCGTGCTCGGCCTCGCTGAAATGATGAATATGCCCGGCGTACTGCATGCAGATCAGCAAGTCCTGGCCAAAATTAGCGCAACCCTCGACCATCACCTTGTCGTCGATGGTCATGCCCCCGGCCTCAACGATCGCGACCTATGCGCCTATGCCGCCGCCGGAGTAATGTCCGATCATGAATGCACCACCCTCGAAGAGGCCCGCCAGCGTATTCGCCTCGGCATGTGGCTCATGATTCGCGAAGGCTCAGCCGCCCGCAACCTCGATGCGTTGCTCCCACTTGTCAAAGAACTGCACCCACCTCGCGTCTTCTTCGTCACCGACGACCGCGACCCGCAAGACCTGACTACACGCGGCCATATCGACTCAATGGTTCGTCACGCTATCGAACTCGGACTCGACCCCATAGAAGCCATCCGCCTCGCCTCCTATAATACCGCCCAATATTTCCGCCTCTATGATCGTGGGGCCATCGCCCCGAGTTTTATCGCCGATATGGTCGTGCTCGATGATCTGAATACCTTTCAGGTCCAATCCGTCTACAAAGATGGCAAACTCGTCGCCCGCGATGGTCAATTGCTCGCCGATGTCCCCTCAATTGAATATCCAGGCATCACCGGCACCGTCCATATAGGAAACATTCGTGAGAGCGACCTGCGCATACCAGCAAAGTCTGGACCCATCGAAGTAATAGGCATCCAGCCGGGTCAGATCACCACGAAGCACCTGCGCGAAGAAGCTTCCGTACGCAATGGCGAAATCGTTGCCGACCCTGCCCGTGACCTGCTCAAACTTGTAGTCATCGAGCGTCACCATGCCAGCGGTCGTGTCGGTCTGGGAATAGTACACGGCTTCGGCCTGCGCAAAGGAGCGCTTGCCTCCAGCGTCGCCCACGATGCCCACAACCTTGTTATTGCGGGAGCAAGCGATAGCGACATCCTCGCCGCTGCCCACGCGCTTGAAGCAATGGGTGGAGGATTTGCCGTCGTCGTCGATGGAGAAGTGCGTGCCAGCGTACCACTACCGCTGGCTGGTCTTGTCTCACCGCTTCCCGCCGCCGAATTGGTACAACAACTCCGCGTGCTCGATGCTGCCGCCGCCGATCTGGGTTGCACCCTCGATCATCCCTGCATGACCCTCAGCTTCCTCTCGCTCTCCGTCATCCCATCCCTGAAGCTGACCGACCAGGGTCTGATCGACGTCGAAACATTCACCTTATTACCGTTACAAAGGTGAAAAGTTGTCATTCTGTAGGGACAGTGCCTTGTGCCTGTCCTGCCGAAGGAGAAATTGTCATTCTGTAGGGACAGTGCCTTGTGCCTGTCCTGCCGAAGGTCTCTACAAAGGTAAATACTATGCTATTAAACCTTCTTGAATATCATTGGGCCGAAGATATCGACGACGCCCTCCTGCTGCTCGCCCGCCCGGACACTCAAACCGTGCCCCTGGCAGGTGGAACATATTTGCTCGGCCTATCCGATGACACCATCCAGGCCGTCGTCGATCTGCGCGATCTCAACCTCGCCTATATCTCCGAGGATGCAGATGGGAGTGGCACCATCCACATCGGTGCCATGACCACACTACAAAGGATAGTGGATGACCCGCTGCTCAAAGACTTTGCCGGAGGGCTGCTTTCTCGTGCCGCCCAGGCCTCATCATTTTCGCGACTCATCCGCAATAGCGCCACACTTGGCGGAACCCTCGGTGCGGGAGTTGCCTCCCAGGCAGACCTGCTCACAGCTCTCGCCGTACTGAATGCCGAGGTCGTGTTGCGTTCCGCTTCAAAGACCCAGCTCAATCTCAGTGGAGGAACCGCCGAACACCCAGGATTACCTCTTGCCGGCGTCACCTATAAAGGCAAGCAAGAACGACGCGTCGCCTACAATGGAAGCAATCCATTGACCTCCTTAAACACAGAGCGCCGTCCCAATGAACTCATCATTGAAGTAATCATTCCCCGCCCGGCCGGTAGTTGTGGCGCATCGTTTATGCGCGTAGGGCGCACTCCCACCGACATCGCCCTCGTGAATGCCGCCGCCCTGGTAGAAATAGCTGACGGCATCTACAAACAGGTGCGACTGGCAATAGGCGGAGTCAACATGGAGCCGCTTCGCCTGCAAGCCGTTGAACAGCAACTTGAAGGTCAACCCATCGGGCCTGTCGATCGTCCAGGCGAGGCAAACAAGCAGAGCAAAACAATAGATACAAAACGTCTTTTGGCCGCACTGCAAACCGGTATGGCCAGCTTCCGACCTCCATCCGATTTTCGCGCCAGCAGCAACTATCGGCGCGTCGGTGGAGGCAATCTGGCATTCCGTGCGCTTGAAGAGGCCGCCAACATCGCAAATTTGCGCAGTATGGTTTCGTCGGAAGGGAGAGCATAACGTGGAACTTGAATTGCGTATCAATGGGGTAGTCAAAAGCCTGGATGTTGCCCCCAACAAATCGCTCATGTCTGTCCTGCGCCAGGAAGGATACTTTAGCGTCAAGCATGGTTGCGAAACCGGTGAATGTGGTGCCTGCACCGTCCTCGTTGATGGTGTGCCGCGCCCCAGTTGTGTCACCCTTGCGGCGCAGGCCGGTGGCTGCACCCTCACAACCGTCGAAAGCCTTGGCAGCGCCCGCAAACTGCATCCCTTGCAAGAGGCATTTATTGACACGGGTGCCATCCAATGTGGCTTCTGCACACCTGGCATGGTCCTTGCTGCCTATGCCCTGCTCAAAAATAATCCTCGCCCAACCGAAGACGAGGTGCGCGATGCCATCTCCGGCAACCTCTGCCGCTGTACTGGCTACGTTAAGCCTGTCCAGGCCGTCCTGCGTGCCGCCGCGATTATGCGCGGCGAAACCGTAGAGCCGATCAGTCGTCCCGGCTCAACCGAAAACTTTCAACCCTGGGCACCCGGTCGCTCCCCTCTAGAGCATGCCGAACATGGCGCGGCCAACCCCGAAGACGAATCTGGTCAATCCGGCTCAAGCAGAGCCAAAAGATGCTCCTACCTCTGACGAAGATGCTTCAGGTGGTGGCGTTGCAACCCTCGTCGATACCCGCGTTGGCGTCGATCTCAGCATCGTAGGCAAGCCCGAGCGCAAAGTAGACGCCGTCAAACTTGTCACCGGCAAACCCGCCTTTGTCGATGACATTGACCTGCGTGGTATGCTGCACGGTCGGCTCTTGACCAGCCCGCATGCCCATGCCATCATTCGCGACATCGACGTATCAAAGGCTCGTGCCTTGCCCGGCGTGCATGCCGTCTTAACCTATAAAGACGTGCCTCGTATTCCTTATACAACCGCCGGACAATCCTGGCCCGAGCCTGGCCCGCACGACCAGTACACCCTGGATTACATCGTTCGCTTCGTAGGTGACCGCGTCGCCGCCGTTGCCGCCGAAACACCCGAAATCGCCGAGCAGGCCCTCAAGCTGATCTCGGTCGACTATGAAGTCTTGCCCGCCGTGCTCGATCCTCGCAAAGCGATGGACCCCGATGCGCCTCGTCTGCATCCCGAACCCGAGTCCTATCGCATCTACGACGCCTCGCGCAACATTGCCGCCCACCTTCACGCCGAAATAGGGGATGTTGAGCAGGGTTTTGCCGAGTCCGACCTGGTTGTTGAGGGAGAATACATCGTCCCCCAGGTGCAGCAGACGCCCATCGAAAACCATATCGTCATCACCTACTGGGATGAGGATGATCGCCTCGTTGTGCGTACCAGCACGCAGGTGCCCTACCATGTGCGCCGCATTATTGCCCCCGTCATTGGCCTGCCTCCGCGCCGTATTCGCGTCGTCAAGCCGCGCATTGGTGGTGGCTTCGGCGTCAAACAGGAAGTCCTGCTCGAAGACATCTGCTCCCTGCTCACCATCGCTACCGACCGCCCTGTAAAGGTTGAATACTCACGCGCCCAGGAGTTTCGCAGCAGCCGTTCGCGCCACCCTCAAATTTTGCATATGAAGACAGGCGTCAAGCGCGACGGCACCATCGTTGCCAATTCGATGACAGTACTCGCCAACACCGGAGCCTACGGTACCCACTCGCTCACCGTCCAGAGCAATACCGGCTCAAAATCGCTGCCGCTCTATCCCTGTCCCAATATGCGTTTTGTAGCCGAAGTTGTCTACACCAACCTGCCTCCTCCCGGAGCGTTCCGTGGCTATGGTGTCCCCCAGGGCATCTTTGCCCTGGAATCCCATATCGACGAAGTGGCCAAAGCGCTAGGCATGGACCCCCTGGAACTTCGTCGCAAAAATTGGATTAAACAGGGCGATGAAAATCCCTTCGCGCAGGCTCTGGGTGAAGGCAAAGAAGGCTATGGGCAAGTCATCGAAAGCTGTGGACTGCCCGAATGTTTGCAGATCGTAGAGGAGAAGCTCAACTGGAAGGAGAAACGCGGCAAAGCTGGCACTGGCCGTTTCCGTCGCAGCGTCGGTGTTTCCCTTGCCATGCACGGTACTGCCATCGCCGGCCTTGATATGGGCGGTGCCACCATCAAACTCAACGACGATGGCTCGTTCAACATCCTCGTTGGCGCGACCGATATCGGCACCGGCTCAGACACCGTCCTGGCCCAGATCGCTGCCGAGGTGCTCGGTGTGCGCGTCGAAGATATCATCATGCACTCTTCCGACACCGACTTCACGCCCTTCGATACCGGTGCCTACGCCTCCTCTACCACCTATATCAGTGGCGGCGCGGTGAAACGAGCCGCCGAACAGGTGCGTGAGCAGATCCTCGATGTCGCTGGCCGCATGCTGAAAGCCAATCCCGAAACCCTGACCATCAAGAACCGCATCATCACGGCTCCCAACGGCCAGACCGTCACCGTTTCACAAGTTGCCCTGGATTCCCTCCACGTCGAGAACCAGCAGCAAATCATGGGTGCGGCCTCGTGGATGAGCTACCAATCGCCTCCTCCCTTTGCCGCTCAGGGCGCGGAAGTCGAAGTCGATACCGAAACCGGTGTAGTGCGTGTACTCAAAGCCATCTCGGCGGTTGATGCCGGGCGCGTCATCAACCCCATCACCGCCGAAGGCCAGATCGAAGGTGGCTCAACCCAGGCCCTCGGCTACGGCGTCTGCGAAGAAATGATCTACGACGAACAGGGAGCGTTGCTCACCACCAACCTCAGCGACTACCGCATCTTTAGCGCCCCCGACATGCCCAAAATGGAATCCTACATCGTCGAGACCAGCGACCCCTTTGGCCCCTTCGGAGCCAAAGCCATCGCCGAAATACCCATCGATGGCATGGCCCCCGCCATCGCCAACGCCGTCGCCGACGCCCTCGGCACCCGCATCCGCCAAATCCCCCTCACCCCCGAACGCGTCCTACGTGCCTACCACGCCCACATTCACAAAGACGCGCCCCACCCTCCGTAGGGGCCACATTTATGGCGCCCCTGGGGGGTGGGGCAACCGTCCCGGTTTCACCACCAGTATTCTAGATGTATTGGACCTTGTGCCCGCCCGTGGGTGTTGCTAGCCTGAAGGTAAATATTAATGAACAAAATTCTTTTAGGAGCCATCGGCGGCATCGTCTTCGGCATCATAGCTGTCCTGATGATCCCCCTGAAATTTGAAGACAAAAGAAAAGGACTCTTCCTTGGAACCAGTCAACGTCTTTGACTACGAACTACTCGCCAAATCCCGCGTAGAGCCAGGACCTTGGGACTACTACAACGGCGGCAGCGACGACGAAATAACATTGCGTGCCAACCGCACCGCATTCGAACGTATCCGTCTTCGTCCACGCGTCCTCGTCGATGTCAGTACCTGTGACACGCGTACAACCGTGCTTGGTACCCCGATAAGCATGCCCGTCCTCGTAGCCCCAATGGCCGTTCATCGTTATGCACATCCCGAGGGTGAATGTGAGACTGCACGCGGAGTAGGGCCAGCCGGTACAATCATGCTCGCCAGCACCTCCGCCAGTCGCAGTCCCGAAGAAATTGCGCAAGCTGCCACCGGCCCCCTCTGGTTCCAACTCTACGTCTTCAGAGGTATCAAGACCACTGAAAACCTGGTCCGACGTGCCGAAGAAGCTGGCTATCGCGCAATTGTCCTGACCGTCGATTTGCCCCGTCTTGGCAATCGTGAGAAAGACACCCGCAACGACTTCACCCTGCCCCCAGCATTCCAGCCCAATTATCCTCCCGAAAGTGAAGCCGAAGAGCGCGTAATTCTCACCTGGGAATCATTGGCGTGGCTGCGCTCGTTAACCTCACTTCCCTTGCTGGTCAAAGGCATACTGACGGCAGAGGATGCTGTGCTGGCAATTGAGCACGGCGTATCAGGCATCGTCGTCTCCAATCATGGAGGTCGCCAGCTTGATACCGCCATCCCCAGCATCGAAGCGCTTCCCGAAGTTGTCGATGCCGTCGCCGGGCGGTGTGATGTCTTTATGGATGGCGGCATTCGCAGGGGTACCGACATACTCAAAGCCCTCGCGCTCGGAGCGCGGGCCGTCCTGGTAGGTCGCCCCGTTCTGTGGGGACTTGCGACAAATGGTTCCGCGGGTGTGCTGCATGTCCTGGAAATACTACGCAAAGAACTCGAACTTGATATGGCGCTCGCTGGCCGTCCCACACTCGCCAGCATTGATCGTTCCCTTGTAAAAATCGTTTGATAATGTGGATTGTTATCCTTCATGTGAAAAAGGAAATGTAGGGGCGACCCTTGCGGTTGCCCGGTTTCCTTGAAAGGCAGGTTTTATCTCATGGTTGACTGGAATCGTCGCGCTCGCATCGCAGAAACTATCCTCGACACGGCGGGAATGACCCCCATGGTCCGTCTTCGCCGCGTGGTAAGTGACGTCAAACCCACCATCGTAGCCAAGATTGAATATTTCAGCCCCAGCGGCAGCGTCAAAGACCGCATCCTTCCATTCCTCGTTTCCGAGGCAGAGCGACGTGGTGACCTGCGTCCCGGCATGAGTATTATCGAAGGCACCACCGGCAACACCGGTATCGCCACCTCCTGTGTCGGTGCCGCCAAAGGCTATCCCGTCGTCATCGTTATGCCCGATGGCATGAGTGAGGAACGCAAGAAAACCATCCTGGCCTACGGTGCTGAACTTGTACTCACCCCCGGCGCGGAAAGTGACGTAGACCTCGTAATCGAAAAGGTTAAGGAACTCAAGGCAGCTGCCCCTGGCAAATACTGGGAAGTCGGCCAGTTCGTCAACACTGATAACATCAAAGCCCATTACAACACAACTGGCCCGGAAATCTGGGAGCAGACCGAAGGTAAAATCGGCGCGCTCGTCCTATCCCAGGGAACAGGTGGCACCGTCACAGGTGCAGGCAAATACCTCAAAGAACAGAACCCCAACATCAAGATTTTTGCCGTCGAACCCGCCGAATGCGACATCCTCTCCGGTGGATCATGGGGCCCACACAAAATCGAAGGTATCGGTGATGGCTTCATCCCCGAAGTGCTTGCACGTCGAATACCTCGACGGAGTCGTCACAACCACCTCCGACGAATCCATCGAGATGGCCCGTCGCATCGCACGTGAAGAAGGTATCTTCTGTGGCATCTCTTCAGGCTGCAACGTTGCCGCCGCCATCAAAGTCGCCCGGCGTTATCCCGACATTGGCATGATCGTCACCGTACTTTCCGACAACGGCCTCCGCTACTTCTCAACCGAACTTTGCGGCGTCTTCACCGACCTTGAAGTGCCCGACCGCGAGCATCCCATCACCGACGAAGACAAAGCCAAACTGTCCCGCGTCAAACTTGAGGTAATTAAATAAAATTATGCCAGCCAGCCACATCTCACACCTACAATGCGTTCTCTGCGGGGCCACCTACAACCCCGCGGACATCGCCTACACCTGCACCAAATGCGGCCCGCTAGGAGTCCTCGAAGTCCATTACGACTACGCACAAATAGCCCCTCACATCAGCCTCTCCTCCCTCGCAGAGGACCGCGACCTCAACTCTTTGGCGCTATCGTCCCCTCTTGCCGATTTCCTATAGTCTGAAAGCTACACCACAACTGGCAATTGGTGGAACCCCGCTCTATCCGGTTGAACGCCTGCGCAGCCATCTAGGCATGAGCGACCTCTGGCTCAAAGACGATACACGCAACCCCAGTGCCTCGCTCAAAGACCGTGCCAGCATTATTGCCGTCATGCTCGCGGAAGGGAAGACTGTCGCCTGCGCATCCACCGGCAACGCTGCCTCATCCCTTGCTGTGCAGGCAGCATCTGTTGGTCTGCCATGTTACATCTTTGTCCCATATAATGCCCCGCGTGCCAAAATCGTGCAATTGCTTATGTGCGGAGCAACCGTCTTTGCCGTCCAGGGCACCTACGACGAAGCCTTTGATATGTGCATCGAAGCCTGTAACACCTTCGGCTGGTACAACCGCAATACCGGCTACAATCCCTACCTCGTCGAAGGCAAGAAAACGGTTGGTTTAGAGATAGCGGAACAACTCGGTTGGCAAGTTCCCGACACCATACTCGTCCCTACTGGCGATGGCTGTATCATCAGCGGCGTCTATCGTGGCTTTGAGGACCTTCACCACTTGGGTATAATCGACCGTATGCCCCGCCTGATTGCCATACAGGCCGAAGGTTCGCCTGCCATCGTTCGTGCCCTCGAAGGCGATGGCACCGTCCGCCCCTATCCCGCGCACACCATCGCCGATGGCATCTCCGTCGGCCTCCCCCGCAACGGCGCAATGGCCATCCGCCATATCAAATCCAGCAACGGCTTCGGCATCACCGTCTCCGACGAAGAGATTCTCTCCGCCCAAAAAGCCCTTGCCCGCCTGACAGGCGTCTTCGCTGAACCTTCCGGCGCGGCCTCCTACGCTGGCCTCCTTCGCCTGCTCGACCAGGGCAAGATTGATCGGGACGAGCGCGTTGTCCTCCTCGTCACCGGCAGCGGCCTCAAAAGCATCGACGCCATCGCCGAATCCGCCGGCAAACTCATCCCCATCTCCAAAGGAACCCAAGGAATGGACATGGTAGAGAAAGTGGTAAGTAGCCATGCAAACGCATAAACCCTCAAGGAAAGTAATCATCTGGAATATCCGTACCTGTAGGGGCAGAGGTGGCATGGAGCGGGGCAGGGAACTGGGGGGGGATCCCAGCGTACCTGTAGGGGCAAGGGGATGTGAGGTGGTTGGGCAGGGGCCTTGTGCTTGCCCTGGGTGGGGAAGGGAACGTTCTCCGGTTCCCGATACCCTCGGAAACTGCTACCCCAAGAATATACCTTTGAGCTTCCTTGGGTCGCCCTATGAGGATCACTCTCCCGCTTCCCATTGTCCTTTATACGCTGCTAAGGAGGACTAAACCTATGCCCAACATCCTCATCGGCAATGGAACCGTCGTCACACTCGGCAAAGACAACCAATTAATAGAACAAGGAGCCGTACTCGTACAAGGCAGCCGCATAGCCGCCATCGGCCCCAACAACGAATTGCGCCAACAGCATCCAAGTGCCGAGTACATTGACGCCAATGGCGGATTAATCATGCCCGGCTTCCTTTGTGCCCACACCCATTTCTACGGCGCATTTGCCCGTGGTATGCCCATCCCTGGCGACCCACCCCGCAACTTTCTCGAAATTCTCGAACGCCTCTGGTGGCGGCTCGATAAGCTCTTAACCTTAGACGATACCCGTGCCAGTACCGAGATATTCATGGTAGATGCTATCCGTCACGGCACAACCTGCGTCATCGATCACCACGCCAGCCCAAACGCCATCGAAGGCAGCCTCGATATCATCGCCGATACCGTAGAGCAAGCCGGTATCCGTGCCTGCCTCGCCTACGAAGTCTCCGACCGTGATGGCCCCGCCGTCATCGAAGCTGGCATCCACGAGAATGAGCGTTTCATTCGCTCCCTGCATGCCGAACGTCAGCAGCAAGCCGAATCCGGCAGAATTGCGGCAAGCTATGGCCTGCATGCCTCCTTCACCCTCAGTCCTGCAACCCTTGAACGCTGCGCCGCTGGCGCTGCCGACTTAGGCGTAGGTTTCCATGTTCATGTCGCCGAGGACGTATCCGACGAGGAAGATAGCATAACTCACTATGGCACGCGTGTCGTAGACCGCCTGGAAGCAAATTCTATTCTTGGGCCGCGCACCATTGCCGCGCACTGTGTCCACGTCCAGAGCGCCGAGATTAACCGCCTTGCCGCAACCCGCACCAATAGCGTCCACAATCCGCGCTCAAACATGAACAACGCCGTTGGTCGTGCCCCCGTCGAGGAAATGACGAAAGCTGGAGTAAATGTCGGCCTTGGCAATGATGGCTTTAGTATGAACATGCTGCAAGAAATGAAGGCCGCCTATCTCCTGCACAAGCTTGCCCTCGCGGACCCGCGAGCCATGCCTGCCAACCTTGTGCTGAACCTGGCCTTCTCACAAAATGCCCATATCATGCAAGCCGTTTTCAGTCCCTTCTGTCTCGATTTCCCGTCCGTAGGCGAACTGAGCATTGGCGCGGCCGCCGATATAGTTTTGCTCGACTACCTGCCGCCAACGCCGCTCAACAGCGCCAACTTTCCCTGGCACTTGATCTTCGGCATAGACGGCCACCACGTCAACTCAACTATGGTTGCCGGTCGCTGGCTCATGCGCAACCGTCAACTGCTCACCCTCGACGAAGAACGCATCTCAGCCCACGCAAAAGAACTTTCACAAGCCCTATGGAAACGACTCCACAATCCGTAGGAGTGTGGGAGGAGTAAGGAGGAGTGCATTGGCGTTAACTTAGGTCCAGCCAGGCCAACCAAAAAGGTACGGTCCTCCTCTAGCTAATCGCCAAATGCGCCGCTGCAAGCCGCTTCGTGTATCGTAGGGGCAATCCCTTGCGGTTGCCCTGGTGGAGTGGGGAGGTCTCGCCACCGCCCGTGGCAGGAGAAAACCGAATAGTAACCTGTAGTCTTAGTTAGGAGTAATGATTTATGAACCTACGCGAAACACAAAATGCTGTCCAGCGCGAGCTGGCACAGCACCACGACACCATCATCCAATTCCTACGCGACATTGTCGCCATTCCCAGCTTCGATAGCCAGATAGGCCCGGTTGGCGACGCCATCGGCGCGCGTATGACCGATCTCGGCTTCGACGAAGTCCGCCGTGACTCCATGGGCAACATCCTGGGACGTATCGGCAACGGCCCTCGTACACTGCTCTACGATAGCCATATCGACACCGTCAGCATCGCCGACCCCACCCAATGGAAATGGGATCCCTTCCAGGGCAAGTTCGAGAACGGCATCATCTACGGCCTCGGCGCGGGCGACGAAAAATGCTCTACCCCGCCTATGATCTACGCCCTCGCCACCCTCAAAAAGCTGGGTCTGGCGAAAGATTGGACGCTCTATTACTTTCGGCAACATGGAAGAATGGTGCGATGGCATCTCTGGCAATGCCCTCGTCGAGCATGAAGGCATTCGCCCCGACTTTGTCGTGGTCGGCGAATCCACCAACATGGAAATATACCGTGGCCATCGCGGACGCACCGAAATCAGCGTCACCTTCAAAGGTCGCAGTTGCCATGCCAGCGCTCCCGAACGCGGTGATAACGCCCTCTACAAAGCCATCCCCTTTATTCAAGGCGTGGAAAAACTGCATCAAGAATTGAAGAGCCGCCCTGACCCATTCCTCGGCCCCGGCTCGATCACCGTCACCAACATCAGCACCCGCACCGCCTCGCTCAACGCCGTGCCAGACGAGTGCAACATCTACATCGACCGTCGCATGCACCCTGCCGAAACCAAAGAAGTCGTCCTCAACGAACTACGTGCCCTGCCCAACGCAGAAGTAGCTGAAATCGTCGTACCCATGTACGAAGAACCTAGTTACACCGGTTTCGTCTTTCCCGTCGAAAAAATCTTTCCTGCCTGGGCGCTTGCGGAAGACCATCCCTACGTACAGGCAGGCAAGACCACCTTTGAAAATTGTTACGGCCGTCCTGCCAAAACCAATAAATGGATATTCTCAACCAACGCCACCTACTGGATGGGCAAGGCAGGCATCCCATCCATCGGCTTTGGACCCGGCGAGGAGCACTGGGCGCACACCACCCTCGATCAGGTACCCGCTGAAGAAGTCGCGCAGGTGGCTGACTTCTACGCCATGCTCCCACTCTTCCTGGAGGCCACCCAATGACGAAACTTGCCGTTGTCGCCATCGGCGGCAACTCTTTAATCAAAGATGAAGCGCATCAGTCCGTCCCCGACCAGTTCAACGCTGTTCGCGAGACGGCAACCCACATTGCCGAAATGATCGCTCAGGGCTGGAATGTCGTCATTACCCACGGCAACGGACCGCAGGTTGGTTTCATCCTTCTGCGTTCAGAACTTTCAAACAAGGTGCTCCATCCCGTGCCCCTCAACTCTTGTGGTGCCGATACCCAGGGTGCCATTGGCTACATGATCCAGCAAGCCCTGCACAATGAATTTTTACGCCGCGACATTCAACGCCAATGCATCACCATCGTCACCCAGGTGCTCATCGATAGCAACGACTCCGCCTTGCAAAATCCCAGCAAACCCATCGGCTCCTTTTATAAGGAAGATGCGGCACGTGCCAAAATGGAGCAGGAAAGCTGGTCAATGGTCGAAGACGCCGGACGCGGCTGGCGACGCGTCGTACCTTCTCCACAGCCCAAAGAAATTATCGAACGCGAAGCCATTGAGACACTCATCAAGAACGGCTTCATCGTCGTGGCCGTCGGCGGCGGTGGCATCCCCGTCGTACGCGATAGCGCTGGCAACCTCTCCGGCGTCGAAGGCGTCATTGACAAAGACCTGGCGTCCAGCCTCCTCGCCACCGAACTGCACGCTGACCTCCTGCTCATCTCAACCGCCGTAGAGAAAGCCGTTCTCAACTTCAAAAAACCCAACCAGCGCGACCTCGACCGTATTACGCTCAGCGAGGCCAAACGTTACTACGAAGAAGGCCACTTTGCCAAAGGTAGCATGGGACCCAAAGTCCGCGCCATCATCAACTACCTAGAACGAGGTGGCCGCGCTGCCCTGATCACCATGCCCGAAACCATCGGTCAGGCCCTCTCCGGCCAAACCGGAACATGGATTATCCCAAACTAATGTCATCCCGTAGGGGCAGTGCCTAGTGCCTGCCCTGGTAATAATGGCAATCGTCATCCTGTAGGGGCAGCGCCTAGTGCCTGCCCTCGCGAAGGATCATAGAAAGGAACATCACAAAATGAAAACCAACCTCCGAGGAAAAGACTTTATCACCACACAAGAATGGACAAAAGAAGAACTCGAAACAGTCCTTCAACTCGCCTTCGACCTCAAAATGAAATGGGGACTCGACCTCCCTACCCGCCTCCTTCGAGACAAAACCCTCTTTATGCTCTTCTTCTTCTCATCAACCCGCACCCGTAACTCCTTCGAGGCAGGCATGACTAAGCTCGGTGGCCACGCCATCTTCCTTGAACCCGACAAAATGCAAATCTCTCACGGCGACACACCCAAAGAAATCGGTCGCATCCTCTCCTCCTACGGCCACGGCATCGCCATCCGCCACTGTGACTGGGGCGAAGGCAACAAATACCTTCGCGACGTCGCCGAACACGCCAGCGTACCCGTAATCAACATGCAATGCGACATCTACCACCCCTGTCAGGCCATGGCCGACCTCATGACATGCGTTGAGAAAAAAGGCGACCTGCGCGGCAAAAAAGTCGTCATGTCCTGGGCCTACGCCAAATCATACACCAAACCCCTCTCGCTGCCCCAATCGGTCATCGAACTCTTCACCCAATTTGGTGCCGACGTCACCCTCGCCCACCCCCCTGAATTCGAGTTAATGCCCGAAATCCTCGATAACGCTGCCTCCAACGCCCGAAAAACAGGTGGTAGCTTCAAAGTCGTGCACGACATGGACGAAGCCTTCACAAACGCCGACATCGTCTATCCTAAAAGCTGGGGACCCCTTGTCGCAGTCTCAGACCCCTCAAAAATAACCAGCACCATTCAACAATACCAGAGCTGGATCTGCGACGAGCGCCGCATGGCTCTCGCGAAAGAAGATGCCATCTACATGCATTGTCTCCCCGCCGACCGTGGCGTCGAAGTCACCGACGCCGTCATCGACGGCCCCCAATCCGTCGTCTACGATCAAGCCGAGAACCGCATGCACGTCCAAAACGCCATCATGGCCCTCACAATGGGAGGTAGATAACTATCAGCAATTCTTGTCACCTATGATGACTCACCCTCCTAACGTTTGGGAGCGCATTTTCCGCCGCAGGCGGAAAATGCGCTCCCAAACAAAAAATTCTTGCGAACTGCCGCAGGCAGTGAGGGGTCAAAAGGGAACTTGTGGGGGAGGGCTGCTACACAAAATGTTCCGCCAAAACCTCCTCAACCGTCCGCAAAAACAACTCTTCCGTAAACGGCTTCGTCAAATAACGATCCGCCCCCTGACGAATCGCCCAACTATGATCCAAAGGAGTATTCTTCGTACTAACCATAATAATCGAAAGGCTGCGTTGTGGATCAAACGACCGCAGCTGGCGACATAATCCAAAGCCACTCATCCCACCAGGTAGCACAACATCGAGTACCAGGCAATGGGGCCGTTCCCGAAATGCCTTCATCAAACCTTCTTGCCCATTCAACGCCGTACTCACCTCATATCCTGCTTTTTGCAGGACACGAGCCATTAAAAGGCGTGAGGTAGCGCTATCATCAATGATGAGAACTTTGCGTACATTTATCACGGATATTACCGCTTTCTTCAATTTATTCGTAAGGGTTCGGCACGTGGATAGCCTTGTAAGGGGCGCTTGGGAGCTATAGTATTCACACCTCTTCAAAAATAATTATATACATATCTCAAGCATTAAACAATATTCCCATACTTTCTGGCAGGGTAAGGCTCAAAGTCCTCCCCGGGAACCACTCATAATCAGTGAATCTCCCGGCACGGCCGTCACTACTGTCGCTTTCGTAATCCACTCCCCGCCTCTAGCGCGTTATAAGTGGATATCAGCCTCACACTTCACTGAACAGTGAAGAATCAGGAAAAGAAGTTCTGAGCAGGTTTGATGGATGCCAATAAATCAGTGGTAATTCATCTTCCACATTGCTATAATACTTTGTGGCTAAAGCACTTACAGATTGGAGGCGACCATGGCTCGCCGCTTTCATCCACGCAGCACACCTGCGGAAAATCTTCGCGTTATCATAAACGCAATACCCTGGCGGCTATTGCTACTCATACCCATTTTGCTCATCGTGGCATTCCCAGCCTTCTTGTTTGGCACAAGTGCCGGACAAAAAGTGTTGCCCTCGGTAACAAACTTCTTCTATAAGATTTCAGGTCCGCCGCCCTCGCCTATCCCTACTGCACTCCCCCCATTAACAAAAACTTTACCTCAGCCAGGCTCCTTGCTCTATACCGCCCAGGCCGCGGACTCCTGCGATGAAATTCTGACAACCCAAATGCACATGGTCGATGCCGGTCAGATCTTTAGTGATGCTAACCCAAATACAGTCAAAGCGCTCAATGCCGCCATAGGTCAGGATTGCCATGCATTGCAACCTGGTATGGTACTGACACTCTCGCCACAGTATCCCCTGGTCGCCTTAGGCGGCGTAGTGCTCAAAGTATCAGCAACCTCGCCACAGCAACCCCTACCAACGCCCTTAATCCCTATTGCCCAGCAGCAAGCGACCATCGACTGTTCTCGTGGTTGCCTCCTCACCCTGCGCATTTCTGCAGCAGTGCAAGTCCACCTGCTCGTGCAAACATCTTTACCGGTACACGTCGGCTCCTGGGTCTGGGCACAAGCCATGCTTGCCCGTAAAACCATCCCAGGATTTGATACCTACCCCTACGTCGATCCAACTGTCTCGCTCAATGGCATGTCGTTGCGTGCCTGCGACCTTCAAATCGACAACACCCATGACGACAACTCCCTTTCTTGTAGCCAACTCCTTCCCAACACCATCACCGACGACAATGGCTCGTGGCTCTTTGGCGTCACAGGCCCCAGTTCGCTCGATCACTGGCGCTATCCCTTGCACTTCCCTACCGGTACCCGCCTGCTCATCTGGCTCACCGCTGACAACACCGGCAATCTAATCTTCCGCAAAGGCAATCCCGTTTATCGTTATGACGAAGCAACGCATCTCTATGTCCGAGCCTAGACCCTTCCGGTGCTGATCTTGATAACGTCGAACGACCAATCGTTGGCGAGAAGTTTGTAGGAACCATTATTGGATGACTTTTATCCAGATTTTCGATAGGGGTGTAAGATAAAGAAACAATTAAATGCGGAAAGCGTTTAATATGATATACAATTCTGTAAGAAGCCTAGCAGACTTCCTCATCCAACTTACTCAACACCATATCCGGAGAATTTTGCATGCCAGGACTAGAAGGGAAAACACTCGACCGCTACGAGTTACGCAGGCTCATCGGCAAAGGTGGCATGGCTGACGTTTATGAAGGTTTTGATCCACGCTTTGAGCGTGTAGTAGCCATCAAAATCTTCAAACGCGACGATGAGGAACTACTGCAGCGCTTCATACTTGAAGCCCGTCTGATGGCCACCCTCAACAACAAGCGCCTCGTGCCCATTTATAGCACAGGCGAGAGCCAGATAGACGGCGTTACCCGCTACTACATCATCATGCCCTATATGGAGGGCGGCACACTGCGTGCTCGTATCCGTCGCTCTCCTCTCTCGCCAACCGAAGCATGTCGCTGCCTGCGAGACATTGCCTCCGGCCTTGATTACATCCATAGCCAGGGTATTGTGCATCGCGATATTAAATCCTCGAATGTATTGCTCGACGCAGACGGCAGGTGCTATCTTTCCGACTTTGGCATTGCCCGTATGACCACCGACGTAACCCAGCGTACCACCACGGGCAACGTGCTCGGTACCGTCGCTTACGTTGCCCCTGAACTCTTTGAGCCGCATCGCAAGGCGAATGCACGTAGTGACCTCTATTCCCTAGGAGTCTTACTCTTTGAAATGGTCACCGGCAAGCTCCCGTTCGTAGCAGAAAACCAGATCGCACTCGTCTCGATGCACCTGAGCCAGCTTCCACCGTTCCCTCGAACACTCAACCCGCAAATTTCTCCCGAAGCTGAGCGCGTCATTTTGCGAGCATTGGAGAAGAAACCCGAACAGCGTTATGGCAGTGCTGGTGAGTTGGCTAACGCATTTTGCCACACTGCCACTGTTGATAATAGCAGTACAACCGACATGCCGCTTGAAGTCAGTTCGATTGAACCTCACAATGGTATACCCGTATCTCTCGTGGTACCTGTAAGACCCTCACCCCTCGCTGGCTCCTATGAGACTTTCCAATTTGTTCCCCCACAGCGAGCGACCAATCTGCCAACCGAAAGTAAAGGAATCCCAGCCGATGCGCCCTTACCTGTATCTCCTTCACCGGTACTACCACGCCGTCGTTCCTGGCTCATTGCCCTTCTAGCGCTGTTAGCACTTATTATATTAGCCGTACCAATCACCTATTTGTTGGTTACAAAGACGAACACTGGTGGCAGCTCGCATGCTACTGCTACTCAGACCCATACATCCGTGCCATCACCCACTGCTACACCAAATTTAACAGCAACCGCTCAGGCTGCTCTAGCCGCTACTGCTACTGCTCACAGTCAGGCCACCGCTACTGCGATTGTAGCTATAACCGTCACTGCTCAGGCTCATGCCACTGCCACAGCCGGTGTCATCTCGACAGCAACATCAGGTCAACCTGCCTACTTGGATACTCTGAAAGATCTAAATAATCCGTCCACTCAAGCAGCAAACTGGGATCAGAACGACCATTGCACCTTTGCCTCGGACGGCTATCACGTTAAGGAAGGCACTAGCCTGCACGGTTGTAAGGAAGGCGCAAACCACTATCAAAACGTAGCCATCTCTGTAGATGTGCGTATCCTCAGTGGGCAATCCGGTGGCCTCTTCTTCCGCATCAGCACCAATTTCTTCAATCAATATTCCGGTTATCTGTTCGAGGTGGATAGTACAGGCAGATATAGGACTTTCCATATCTCAGAATTATAGTACAGGCAGGCATCACTCCCTATCCAGGATTGGACAACGTCACCAGCCTTAAAACGGGGGTATAATGTGACCAATACATTACAGGTGATTGCGAACGGAAGCACCTTGTCCTTCTATGCCAATGGTGCGTTCCTTGTGCAGTTGACCAATACCAGCTATACCTCGGGTGTGATTGCTTTTCTGGCTACCAGTAACGGGACACCAGCCGAAGCAGTCTATAGCAATCTAAGTGTGTATCCACAGTCATAACAAAATAGGCAACTGGAAAGAAGGTATCATTTGCGTATGCGTACACTTATTACGAATGGACACATCGTTACATCAACTAGCGATTTTAAGGGTGACATCCTCATCGATGGTGAGAAAATCGCAGCAGTAGGCTCACCTGGGACGCTTAGCTCGCTTCAGGGTGATACGGTGATTGACGCTCAGGGCAAATATGTCTTCCCCGGTGCCATCGACGTGCATACCCATATGGAGCTTCCTTTGCCCACAACAGTTGCTAGCGATAGCTTCGAGACTGGCACCATCGCCGCAGCCTGCGGCGGTACCACCACCATCCTCGACTTCGCAAATCAGCAGCGCGGCCATAGTCTGGCGGAAGCCCTACAATCCTGGCATCACAAAGCAGAAGGAAAAGCAGTCATTGACTATGGCTTCCATATCTGCATCACCGACTTAGCTGCCGCCCCGGAAGAGGCGATGGATGACATGATAGCCGCGGGTGTAACCACCTTCAAGCTCCTGCTGGCCTATCCAAACACATTTATGGTTGATGATGAAACCGTCTACCGTGTCCTGCGCCGCTCTGGTCGTCTGGGTGGCCTGGTAATGGTACATGCCGAAAATGGCATTGTCATCGATCTGATCGTGCGCGAGACTGTTGCGGCAGGCCATACCGCCCCAATTTATCATGCCCATTCACGCCCTGCCATTCTGGAAGGTGAGGCAACCCAGCGGGCTATCACTCTGGCAACGCTTGCCGAAGCCCCGGTCTATATCGTGCATGTCAGTTGCGCCCATTCGCTGCATCCCATCGCCGCAGCTCGTGCTAAAGGCTTGCCTGTATGGGGCGAAACTTGCCCTCAATACCTCTACCTCAACGACAGTTGCTATGTCGCTCCTGGTTTCGAAGGAGCCAGATACGTCTGCACGCCTCCTATGCGTACCCTCGCTGACAACGAAGCGCTCTGGATTGGCTTACAGCGTCGCGAACTCCAGGTAGTTTCAACCGATCATGCACCCTTCAATTATCATGGTCAAAAAGAAATGGGCTTGCACGACTTCACGAAGATACCCAATGGCCTGCCAGGAGTAGAAGATCGCGTGGTATTAATGTATGACGGGGTGCGCCAGGGCAAACTCGGCATTTCGCATTTTGTTGACCTGGTCTCAACGATGCCCGCCAAACTCTTCGGGCTGTTCCCGCGCAAGGGAACAATTGCCCCCGGTAGTGATGCAGATCTGGTCATCTTCGATCCCGAACGAACGGCAACGATCAGTGCCGCAACCCAACGCCAGCGTGTCGATTACAACCCTTATGAAGGCATGCGTGTACAAGGAGTTCCCGATACAGTGCTTCTGCGCGGTCGTGTCATCGTGCGAGATCGTGAGTATGTCGGTGGCCAGGGTGGTGGGCAATATTTGCCGCGTAAAACGTTCACCGCACCTTAGCCCGTCAAGCTTCTGCTCTTTTCAATGATGCTGTGAGCCGGGGGAAACTTTCACACGTATGTATCAGTAGTGACTATTTTATGCCACCATGAATACCTGTGTTTTTGACACTAGCAAATCTTGTATATTATGTGGTATCGTATGAGTAAGCACTATCTCTCCTTATCCTGAGTCAAGAACAGGACGAGAAGTCAAATAGTGTCGTTGTTGTACTAGTAAAGAGAGGGACGGTTCTAGCTATGAAAAAGGCCGAACGGAAACGCACATCCTTGTTGGCTAATCTGAGCGATCTCAACCGACCTTTGCGAGTTCGACCCGTACGTGTCATGGGACGCGATTGGTGGGCAATTGACCCTGAAGACACCTGGCCTGGTATGGTTATGGACCTGCGCCGCTTGGGCTTTGAGTCAATGGCATGGGAGGATGAAGTGCTGGTGTGCGAAGGCTCACCGATGTACGAATCGCAGATGGATGGTCCGGCTGCTCCCGGAGGGTTGAAGCCATTCCCAACCATTCATCCTACTATCCAGATCCGCAAACAAGCCTACTCGACCGATTATCACGACCTGGGCTATTTCGACGAGTATGATGACGAAGAGGACCTGGAAGCAGAAGACGAAATTGAGCCTGAAGACCTTCAATACGAATAAATTGCGAAGGTCTTTTTGATAGACAACACGAAAAATTGCCTCTTTCCACACCCTTGTGGCAGAAGCCCCAAGAAGTGGAAGGAGGCGTTTTGACTTCTGAAGTAATTACTGTATAGAGCTTTTTGCTTGACAGAGGAGCGTCATCTTCATGCCCATTTCTCCTGTAGACGGCTTCGTATCGGCGAACGGTCTTCAACTCCACTACCGTCGTTGGGCACCATCGCAGCCCACTACTGGGCTCCCGCCTATGCTCTTGCTACACGGCCTGGCTTCAACAACACACATCTGGAATCTGGTTGCACCTTTGCTCGCAGAGCGTGGGTATGTTGTGACTGCCCTTGATCAGCGTGGACACGGCGAGAGCGACAAGCCCGATCACGGCTATGACTTTGCAACCATCATCGCAGACGATGCTGCTGTCATACAGGCTTTGAATATTGAGCGACCTATCGTTGTTGGGCATTCATGGGGAGCAATGGTTGCTCTGCAATATGCTGCAACGTACATCGATCAGGTAAGTGCCCTTGTGCTGGTCGATGGAGCCACAAATCAGTTTTCGCTTCGTCCAGGCTGGTCGCGTGAGCAAGCGATCAAAGACCTGGCCCCGCCGCATTTTGCCGGTACTCTCCGGAAAACGTTCCTCTCCTACATCCGTAGCGGTCCGCTAGGTCAGCAGTGGACACCAGAACTTGAAGATATCTTCCTGCATATCGTCCAACTACGTGATGACGATACTGTAGCTCCACGCCTGGATTTTGAAAACCACCTCCAGATAATTGGAGCTATGTGGGATCAACCCCTCTTTGACCTCTACCGGCAAGTTCGTTGTCCTATCGCCCTTATTCTAGCTGAGCATCAACCAACAAGCGAAGCTGAAGAACAGCGTTTTCATATGCGCCACGAAGGCGTTGCCCAGATTCAAAGCCTGTGCCCCGATATTCGCGTTGTCTGGATGCCAGATACCATCCACGACATTCCTCTACAACGCCCAGCCCTCTTAGCGAAAGAGATACTTCATGATGCCAGCAACTCCTCATAAAACGGATTAAAGTAGCTTTCATCGCGTTGAATCACCCCTTCTAACCCACGCCCTCCCTCTGGAGAACGCTTAATATCCGCAAACAAGCCAGCCTCCAGTCCTTTGAAGAGCCCAAGCCGCTCCATTTCTCGCAGCAACTCTACCGCATCGCGCAAAATCTGATTTGCCCAACGTGCTACTAAACTATCCTCGCGCCAATCGAATTGTTCGCCTAGGTCTCGTGCCGCATTGAACACATAGAGTGCACTGCGGACGGACAGGAACCGATCTTGCAGCAGTGGTGTATGAATAGCCTCAGTAGGCATACCGAGTAGCTGAATGCCTTGTCCTGTCAACACGCCCACGAGATTGAAGAAGCTATCTAGCATATGTCCACGGAAAATATCGCCCGTCATGTGCTTTGTTGGAGGCATATACTTAATTGGGTAACCTGGAAAGAGATCGCGTATCAGTTGTGCCGAGGCGATTTCATGTAGGAGGTGATTGGGTGTCGAGGGATCAATCTCGAAAGCGTGGCCAAGTCCCATTTGCTCTGGTGGAATACCTGCAATTTGAGCGAAGCGCTCATTAATGAACTGCGAAGCAACGACAGTATGCTCTGCTTCGAGCGCATCAGCAGTAGTCAGATAATTATCCTCACCTGTATTGATAATAATGCCCGCAGCAGCATTAATGCGTCGCGAGAAGAGCTGATCGATGAGCGTGCGTTTCGTATTAATATCGCGAAAGATGATTCCGTAAAGCGCATCATTCAGCATCATATCAAGCCGCTCTAAAGCTCCTATCGCCGCAATTTCAGGCATACATAGACCCGAACAATAATTTGTCAGGCGTATATAACGTCCAACCTCACGACTGGTCTCGTCAAGCGCGGCACGCATTAATTTGAAATTGGCCTGTGTCGCATAGGTGCCACCAAAACCTTCAGTGGTAGGTCCAAATGGTACGTAGTCGAGCAAACTCTGTGCCGTGGAGCGTATAACTGCGATGACATCCGCTCCCTGGCGTGCAGCCGCCTGTGCCTGCACAATATCCTCATAAATATTGCCCGTTGCGACGATAACATACAACCAGGGCATCTGAGGATTGCCCAACTCCTCGACCATCGCTGCACGCTCAGTCCGTCGCTTACGAATGCTCTCAACGCCTTGCCGTATCAGCCTGATTACTTCTGTATCAATCTTCTCAACTGACTCGTCTTTGATATCAATTTTGCAAAGAGAAATATTGCTACGCCCGATAGCCTCGGCTGTTTCCGATACATTAAGATTATTGCGGAGCATAGCGTAGATGAATGGACGCAAAATACCTCCGGGCAATAATGATATTGCGCTATCAACTACACGATTAGGCAGTGGCACTTCGTTCTCATCAACGCCATCTACTCCGATCAGCCGCAAAGCCGCACGCTCAATAGCAACCGTTGTATGTTTGCCAATATAATCTATAACAGGCGCGACGATGTGACGTGCACTGGCACGTGCTTCGTCTACCAGCGATTGGTCAAGTTTGAGATGGGGCATTGCGAACTCCCTCCTGTGTCTGTTGCCTTTACAGTTTATGTGGGGCAGAATATGCTATGAGTACGGTTTAGTCAGCAGTATATCATAGAGGAATGTAGAACTTATGCGATTAGCGGGGTTGTGGATTATTTTCTCGCTGTGCGCAGGTTGCGAGACCAGCTCTAATATTGACACTTGCTGTAGAGTAATAATAGTTTCCAGAGCCACTTCTACCAGGAGGCAAGCATGCCAGACCAACAATCGAGTGAAGAAATTTATCATGGCAAATTGATCGACCTGCGCATTTTAACCTTGCCTCAGCCAAGTGGTGGTACGAGTCGCTTCGAGATTGTCGATCATCCCGACGCCGTCGCTATCGTCGCCCTGCGCTACAATGCATCGGATGGCTCCAAGGCAGAGCCGCAAACAGTGTTGGTTCACCAGTATCGTCCCGCAATCGGCAAGAAGACCTGGGAAATCCCCGCCGGCTTGGTGGAGCTAAACGAACGTGAGGATCTACAAAAGACTGCGGCGCGTGAACTGCGTGAAGAGACGGGCTACCTCGCCAAACACTGGCAACGCCTGACTCGCGAATACACCTCGCTCGGCTTTTCGACCGAAGCGATTACCATTTATCTCGCTACAGAAGTATATCCAGATGGTTCTGCTGCCGATGTTCCAGACGATCCAAGCGAGATTGCCCAGGTACGCTGGCTGCCACTAAGCGAAGCCGTGGCACTCTGCCGCAATGGTGAAATCGAGGATGGCAAAACCATCCTTGGCCTGTATCTCGTTCAAAATATGTTGCAAACACCTGCGACAGGAGAAGATGCCATGCCTCGCGATGCAACCAACATGCCCTTTCCGCGCTCTGCTGCTTTTCGTAGTGACCATACGACTGAAACTGAGGCCAACTTTACAGACAAACAACTGAATGCCTCCCTGAACATAGAGAACATGCTTCTCGAAGAGTTCAACTACGCCAGCTTAACTGCCTACCAGTCAATGGAAGATCGCGCACGTGTATCAAGCCTCTACTATCTCCTACTGGGTGCTCTGGCATCTGGAGTGCTTGCGGTCTACCAATTAGATGTGAACAATCATAACGCCTCGCATCCATTGGTTATCGCCCTATTAGCGTTAGCCGGTGTTCTGAGCTTCACCTTCTTTGAAAAGATTCTGCGCTTGCGCAATGCCTATCGTGAGAGCCTCATTTGCATGAATGTAATCAAAGAGTTCTATATTCGGCAATTTCAACGGCAGATGCCTCAAATTGAACATGCCTTTCGCTGGCGCTTAAAGACCATTCCTCCAGGTGAGCGTATTGGCAGTGTAACATTTGCCATAAGCGCCTTGATCGCGGTGATGGGGAGTTTCTGTTTCGCGGCAGCTATACTCGTGTCTATGAACCCAAATATCATTGCCCATCCGGGTGACACTAGCATACAGGCATATCTCATCTCCCTCGCGACCTTCGTAATTATCCTGCTCATCCATATTTGGTATTATAGACGTGCTCTGAGCAAGCGTAAGGAAGCCGAGATTATAGAGCGACAAGCCAGGGAAATAGGTATTGCTCTACCGCTTCACTAAATTACAGGCTGGCTTGGAGATGATAGGACTTCTGCATCACCTGATTCACTGACCGCCACAGGTAAAACTTCCTCTTTCTTGCGGAACCTGTCCAGTATCCATCGCATCGTTCCAGGCTCTTTGTGTGTCATCCACCAGATAGCTCCGGCTCCTAACAGAATTAGCATCGGCTCAATCGGCGCTCGGAAACGTGGAATGCCGTAAAAGATGATATTTTCGGCAATCGTCATTAGAATGACGAAATAGATAAACAAAAATTCTCGCCAACGGCGACGCAACGTAACCAATAAACCCAACGCAGCTAGAATGAAGACGAAGATTGGGAAGGTCTTCATCATCTTCAAGATCAACTGAGTCGATCTCTGATTAGTAAAACGATCTACAGGTAAGTCCGACTCGTAAGTGTCTGGACGCCACATATTGATCAGGTGTAACTTCAACATATGTGGCATGATGCGTATATTCTTCTTTATCCATTGTATTGCCGCATTTTTAAAATACTCTTCACGAGCAACCTCACATGGTGCCGCACAATTTGGAGGAAATTTGTTAGCTATCGATGGGCTAGAAATCAAAGGATTGATCCACGATCCTAAGAAACCTCCCGGATAACTCGGCGCTACTACGCTGAGAGAATTGTACGCGCCAAGCAATACCGTGCCATCTCCTGTAGCGACGGGCACGAACGAGTGCGAAACATTGTAGTTACGTATCGTCCAAGGAGTAATCATCGCTGCCGTAATCAGCGAAACGAAGACAACACTTTTGGCAATCACCTGCCAGGGCAGAATTTTTCTCCAGCCCATAATTAATGCCCAGAGGATAAACAGGCCGAGCACAGTCAATCCATTTGGGCGCGTAAGCGACGATAATCCAAGGAATATGCCGCACCAAATCCAGCGACTGGGTTTTGGATTGCGCTGCAACTGGTAGACTGCATAGCAGAAAGCAAGCAGCAGGAAAATATAGAGGGACTCTGTGTATAACCAACCATCATAAATATAGAGTTCGGGATAGATTGCCGCCGTTGCACCAGCTATAAGACCAATGCGCCAGCCAAACAAATCTCGTGCGAACAGATACACCAGCACACACGTACCTGATCCTACCAGACATAGAAAGTAACGCGGCAAAAAATCATGTTGACCCAGCAAGCTCACAATCCCCGCAATAATAGCTGGCCAGAGTGGAGCGCGGTACACTGTTGGGAGATTTGGCTCCAAGCAAAAACAGTGTTCGTTTAATATATGCAGCCCAATAGTGTAATAGAAAAGCGAATCATGTTCCGGCGTATAATAGCGAGCAACGGTAAGATTATACACGACCCGCACCAGCAAAGCGAGACAGAAAATGCCAATCGCGGGAATATATGACTGCCAATGTTTCACAAATTTCATATAAATACCTGAGTCACTCATCCAGGTTAATTTCTTAAATCGCATTAACATGGTTATCACCTATAGAACTCCATACATCAGAGACGAAAAATATTTGCCCTGGTAACAAACCAATACGTTCTTCTCGTTCGGATGACTGCGAAGTGGTAGAAGCGAAGCCTCGGCAGTCTTGCTTGAGTGATAGACAACCAATCATGTTTCAATAATTGCCTTCGAAATTTGAACATTCTTGCTAGTTCCTGCTATAATGAAAAGGAAAATAGCGACTGAGCAATAGATCAAACTTCGTAAGGAGCGAACTATGCAGCAGGATACTCATCAGAAAAACCAATCTGAGCCAGTTCTTACTGACGACAGTACCATCTTGCAGCCCAACCTCTTCAACGGTGCTCCAACCGTGATTACCGAGCCGCCTGACCCTTCACAAACGCCCTACCCCCCTCTGGTACGTACAAATCCACTCACCGATCAATCTAGCCTCACTGCTTGCTTCATTCCCTATTCCCAGGATCTGAAGCTGCGAGGTAAATCGGACTATACGGTGACCTGTTTCCTGTCCGACCTCAAAATGTTTAGTGACTTCGTTGGTCGCGACACTCCTGTAGGACGCATTTCCAAAGACCAAGTCACAGATTGGCTCATGAAGTTGAAGTTTGGCACAAAAGGCCAGACACCTGCGCCGAAAACAATGGCGCGCCGTGTTACCTTCCTGAAGAACTTTTTCTCCTGGCTAGCGCGTGAAGGTGTCATACACGAGGACCCATCTTCAAGCTTGATCCTGGAGCGGCCTTTACCTCCTTTGCCACAATTATTATTTGATGACGAGGTGCAGCGCCTGCTCGAAGCCGCCGCTGAGGACCCTCGCTGTCATTGCCTGGTCTACCTTATATTACATGCAGGCTTGAAAAAAGAGGAAGTTATGGGGCTGAAGTTGGAACACATCGACCTTTCCAACCCAGAGGAACCCACGATAACCGTCCACTTTGCAGCCTCGACAGGTAAACAACATCGTGAACGTCGTCTTACCTTGCCAGCAGACTTTACTTCTATCCTGAAACAATACATGGCAAAGTATCGGCCGACAAGCGAACTATTTGCCTGCACAGATCGCAACTTGAATTATATTCTAGCGCGTGCAGTCAAGGAGGCTGGCATAAAAAAGCGCGTCACGTTGCAACTGCTGCGCGATACTTTTGCTGTGCAACAACTCAAATCCGGTACCCCACCCGAAGTGCTGCGTGAAAAACTCGGTCTCTCGGACGAAGCCTGGCTAGAGTCACGCGAAAAGTATCGCCGCCTGGCATTTTCAAAATGATCTCATCCTTCTCGCCGCTTTGCGATTCAGGTAGTTATTTAGCAAAATAGCATTGAGGATAACCAGGCTGAGGGCAAGCGCTCCAAGAGAAAAGACGCCCAGACCAAAGGTGAAAAGAATTCCAAATATGAGGGTAGGCCAGTACACAACAAAACTGGCAATCAGCAGGATCACTCCCACACGGATTCTTCCTGCCATCAGCCATCCTACGCCATAAAGACTGAGGAACAGGTTAAGCAGGATCTCGACGATCAACGGGGTATTATTTTTAGTCGGTCGTACAGGTGTATAGGTATTGCCGAATGCTGTGTTACTGAAGGTATGAGCGGCGCTCTGTGCTGTGGAGTGCATTGATGATTGCGCAGGCGAGATAATCGTCCCACAAGAGGGGCAAAAAGTAATATTTTCAGGCACCTCTTTTCCGCAACGTTCGCAAAAGGTCATTACTACACTCCCTTGTAAGGTCCGATGTACCGGCTTTAGGTTGGAGAAATTAGATGTTATACTGTGGAAGTATCATAGCATATGCATTTTGAGGCTGCAATTAATCCGCGCTGATGTTCCACCCACTCTGGCTACTGCTCATCTCCAATATTCCTAGCTGAGCCGTCTGAAGTACTTGCCAGGATGGCGTATCAAATGATAGCTGTGATGGGGAAAGAATAGATGTCACGTTTTTCTTGCGTTCGGCTGCACTCAATATACCTGGCGTAATCACGATAGAGGACGGATGCGCTTTTTGTAAAACAGTACTCAGCTCATCTGGAAAGGTTTTGCCTACTGTTCCAGTGACCTGCACGAGATCGGCCTGCAAATAACGAGGGTCAACATCACTTAACAGCCCATTGAGAGCATATTTACTCAGAGCTGTTTCACCTAACAGGAGCATGCTAGAGTTGCCTGCGACAAGGCGTACAATCAGTCCATTGTCTCGTACCTCATCGCTGCCCTTGTGCAAAGGCTGAATTGGCCAAAGCACTTGTAGCGTAACCTGTGCGCCTATCGCAATCGTTGCTCCTTGCCGCAACTGTACATAATTGAGATTGCGTTCAGATATAGTGCGTCTCCATAGTGCATATCCTGTGCTTGGATGCAGCATCCCTGCGTCCAGTACTTCGCCGATGGTATAACGACTCACAACATCCTGCAACCCTCCCAGATTATCTGATCCGGGCGTAGTCAAGACAACCACATCTAGTGAGTGTTGCCAGGAGGGCAGGCGGCTATCCAATGCTGAACTCAGTGATGCTGCATCTATGCCTCCATCGATAAGGGCTGTCTTGCCGTCCGAGGTAGAAATGAGTATCGCCTCCCCTTGCGAAGGCTGACCTGACGGTCCGACATTGAGAAATGTAATCGTCAATTGTCCACTGGTTGTGCTGCCAGGGCTGTTACCCCAGTCGCGAGTATCACCAGCAGGGCTGCACCTAGCTGGATTACGCGCCATGTTCGTTGTGGCAATAACGGCGGACCATTATGCAATTGCTGTGATTGTGCTGTTCGGGCCACTTACGTAGCATAACAATAACTACGAATACCAACAGTGCATAGTAGTACCATGCTATCCCGCTATCCAAATTGGAGCCTACTCATGATATGCCCAGGGTAGTTCTGCGCACCAATGAATGATATGTGAGAACGTACAACAGCAGCGGCCATGCAACCCAACCACAAATAATCCCAAGAGGCGTAAAGAGAAGACCAGCCCCACAAACAAAGATACCAAGTATAATCAACGTTTCCAAAAAGGGAACAGTCAGTAGATTGGTGAGCGGTGCAATAAAAGAGACCGTGTTAAAGTTCAGAACAAGAATTGGAAGCGTTGCAACTTCCGCCGCCAGTGTTACTGAAAAAATCTCCACAGCGTACTGTAAGAGCCGATGTATCACAGCCATCCCCGATGCGTCGGCAACGCGTGTAATGGGTCGGAACAACCTCTCAAAAAAAGGAGTCAGCATAACGATCCCAAGTGTTCCCACAAACGACAACTGAAAACCCGAATTCCACAGCACGAATGGATCGAACAAGCTCATGAGAAAAGCAGCCAATGCAAGGGACGTATAGACATTGTAGGTACGGCCCAGTCTTGGTGCAAGAACTACGGCTATTCCCATGATTCCAGCTCGTATTGCTGCTGGTCCTGCGCCACTGAGAACAGTATAGACTGCAATACTCAGGATCACAAGCGATGTTGATAGCCAGCGTCCCCTGTTTCCTTTACGTTTCTGTGCAGGCAGCATAATTTTTGCTGATTTCTCATGTTCTTCGTACAGCCATTTGTACTAGCAACAACCATGCCTGCTAAAATGGTGACTTTGAAGCCTGAAGCGGCTGACCAAGTGTACAGTGCTAGTATTCGTTGAAGAATCTAGCGTATGCAGTTTGAGTGCTGGCGTCTGCAGACCAACAAGATAGCAATCAGAAGTGCTGCTTCCGGTTGAGGTAAATTGCTTGAGAATGATAGTCGCAACCGGATACGTAGCTGAAAAGTGTACCAATGATTGGAATGCCTCCGCTATGGTTTATGCTGATACGGGGAAAGCCATGCTTGCGAGAATATTGGGAAGGCTATTTTGGGAACGTGACTGAAGGTTGCCTTGTAGCTCAAGGCTATCACCGTACTTTGGGCCGTAGGGATTGTCGATCAGCGACCTGTAGTGACTACTTCCAACTGCCCCTTGGCGTTTTGCCAGGAGGCTCCGTTATCAGTGCTGATGGCATTCGCTGATATCACCAGCAGCGTACTTCGTTCTTGCAGTGTAGGCTCATCTGCTACTATGCCGTTCACCTCAACTTTGCCGGAACCAATGAATGCACTGATCGCTTGAGGATCGCCAATCAGTGAAACGGTGGTATAGCGCCATGCTCCGAGCAGTATATAAGGGCAACAAGCAGGATGAGCCGTCCCCAAGTATTGCGCCAGAGGAAGATGGTGCCTATCAATGCTATGCTAGCGCCGAGCAATAAAATCCAGGAGGGCAAGAGTACCCGGGAACTGATTAAGATCCCTACCAACCATGCACACGCTACGACTACCAGCGTCAATCCTCGTAGATCGGGAGCAGTAAACGAATTGAAAGGCGTGTTGCTGGCTCCTCTAAGGTTCCCTGGACTATTATTCCGCATTACAAAGGCTTCCAATCAAAAGGTATTTTTGGCTATTCAGCGTTCTAGACATCCACTCATACCGCTCTAGGAGCGGAGAGTGGATTGGAAATGTGATGCTAGTGACAGTTGTGATAACGATTTGTAAGTATCATGAGACCGTAACAAGATCTTTGATTTTGTCGTAAATAGACTTGCTTACGACCTGCAATAATTGATCAACGGAGGTAAATGGGCCGTGCTGGGTACGATAATTCACAATATTTTGCGCAGTAGTGCTGCTGACATGTAGACTTTGCCGCATATCATCAACGCTTGCTGTATTGATGTTCACGAGTGAGCCTGCGGCAGTATTGCCCACGCTTGCTGTACCTGGACCTGGTACCCCGCCCGTATAGGTTGGCGGCGTTTCCCCTATGGTAAGGACATAGACTTCCTGACCATCGTTCAGTTTGGCTGCTAAATTGAGTGCAACGAGATTTGCATTTGACAGTGTACCGCCTGCTGCTTGTAATAGATCGGAGACACGTGCATCAGGTGGAAGCGTATAAATTCCGGGATGCTTTACTGCACCTACGACGTATACCTTGATATCTCCGCTGTTGGTAGTGGATGAGCTGGTTGAACTTCCGTTGCTGTTCGATGTTGTATTACTGAAGTTTTGCTGGCTGATACTCGGCGGAGTGGTCGGTGCAGTAGGCGAACGCCAGACGAAATAGATAGTAATGGCCAGCGCCAGGGTCACAACAATTGCGAAGATGCGGGTATACCTGCGCCTGTTGAAGCTAGATGGCTCGCGTTCCTCCTGAGGGAAAGGAGGAGCGACAATGCTGTCAGGAGCAGACGATAGGGGAACGACTGGTTGGGGCATGGTTTGCTGCTGTGAGAGTGGATACTGTGCAGTCCCTTGCGTGTCCGGTGCACTAGAACTGCGAGATGATGGTGCAGGCCAAAGCATCATTGCCAAACCCTCCAACAAGTTCTTATGGGTCTTTAGCATAGCAGGGTAGTAAGATGATTGTCAATATATTTTGCGATCAATTCTAGTGTTGCTTCGCTCTATATTCATAGAGATGGGAGAGGGGTGTTGGAAGGGTAGGAAACGCTGAGTTCGGTGGGGAAAGGGTATACTCTGAAAAATCGTCGTAATACATCTCCAGAGTGGAGCAACCGCCTCACTCTGGAGACATTCCGCTAGAGGGCAGTTCTTGTGCGTGCGGTCTCAGTCACAAAGAAGCCAACGATGATGGCAGCCGCGCCCGCTACCAGATGTAGAACGTTATCGGCCGGATTGATGTGAATGATGCCAAGGAATTGCATACCAGCAGCACCAGAATAGAGAGCTGGGATCAGGCCGGCAAGGCCCAATAGCAGGTAGATGACGCCGAATACCTGATTAAATCTGCGGGAAAAGCCCATGTACGCGGCAACAATCGCTATGATGCCCGTGATCAGATGGACCAGGTTGTGGAGAAGGTCCACACCGAAGATGCCGAGCAGGTTGCTGGTGGAGCTATTTGCTGTGAGCAGACCTAAAATACCAATCAATACGAAGACGATACCGAGAACCAACGCGAAGAGTCGATTTGCTGACCAAGCCATGATGATTCCTCCTAGTTTTTCAAAGATTACAAATGTTTCTGAGGTATTTCTACCTATAGGATTATACGCTTCCGCAATCTATACCGATTACAAAAGGTTACGAAATCACCTTCCAGAAGGTGATTTCATTTCCATTATATTGGGTAAAGGAAACTTTTCAGGGCGAATAATCGTGATTCTCATGGTGGGAAACAGCGTGTAGACTCACCGGAAGTAACGAAAAGTAATGTCAACCTAGTCAGAAGGAGAATGCAGAAAATGCCAAATGAACAGCAGCAAACTAGCGCCGATAACTTGTACTTTGATCTGGTCAGCATCGTCTATCATTCGCTAGAGGCAGCTCAGACGTATGCTACCTATCTCAGCGATGCTCAGCAGAGCGGCAATCAGCAGTTTGTCCAGTTGGTGCAACAAATGCAGCAACAGAATAACCAGTGGGCGCAACAGGCCAAGCAGCTCCTGGCGCAGCAGTCGAGCCAGTCCAGCAGCAGCTAAATGCTGGATAAGGGCGGGAGTGGGGAAGAGCGAAATGGGAGCCTTATGGTTGCCCAATTTAGCTTCCTAACAAACACGTCCAGGAAGATCGTAGTAAACGGTTTGCTTCGTCAATCCCGCTCGGAAAGATGGAGCAGACCGTTTCTGTATTAGAGAGTATTTGATGAGAGATTACTTGTAGATCGATAGAAACTAGTTGAAACGCTATTGATTAGAAACAGGAGAACATAGTGAAATACGACGAATTTATTGCGCAAATTCAGCGGCGTGCTGATCTCAGCTCGCGTGACGAAGCAGAGACAGCGGTACGTGCTACGTTTGAAACGCTGGCGGAACGTTTAGCCGGTGGTGAGGCAAAAGACCTGGCATCCCAGCTTCCCTCGGAGATTGCGGTCTACCTGGAACAACCCTTCGCGGGAGCTGGTGAGAGCTATTCACTGGACGAATTTTTTCGACGTGTGAGCGATCGAGAAAGGGTTGCTCTGCCGGATGCCACCTTCCACGTGCGAGTAGTGATTGGACTGGTCAGCGAGGTAGTGACGATGGGCGAGATAGAAAACGTTCGTGCTCAACTGCCTGCCGAGTTTCGCCAATTGTTCGAGGTGGAAAATGAAGGCGAACTGCCTGGTCAGGGCGTAATAGATACAGCAACGGAAGTTTCCGATGTGTAGCCTCCTTAATCTTCGTTGAGGCGAAGTTGCTGGCTGATGGAGGGTTGCAGGGCGGTGCGTGCCATCATTATGAGCGCGATGATGCAGATGGCGATTAACATGATGAATGCGATAGCAAGCAGTGGAGGCACGACGACCTGAGTTGGAATGATCTGCTGGATGACGTAAAATTCGCCGCTGCTTACATTGCTGAGAATGCCGCTGGTGGGAACACCCGTAAAGATGAGGGCAGGCATAACGGTAACGGTAAGTAATGCACCAAAAATGATGCCAAGGAGGAGTGAAGCAACATAGACGATGGCTTGTTCCCAGGTCAGGATGCCGGTGATTTGCCAGGAGGCTGCACCGATAGCACGCAGGACGGTGAAGTTGTTCAGGCGGGTGCGCACACTCATCCAGGATGCCAGGAGGTTGCCAGCGAAGGCGAGGAGCAGGGCGGTTACTGCTGCAAGAGCCAGTAAGATAGTGAGGCTAAGGGTAAGTGGGTCGTTGTGTAAGGAGTCGATGATTGCACGCCGATCATAGAGGTTAATCAGGCCCAAACTGGGGGTGTTGAGAGCGGCACGTACATGCGCCAGAGCTAGCGGGTCGTCTTGTGTGCGCAGCCATGTATGGTTAATAGGCAAGCTGATATCATTCGGGGCACCATTATTGAGAGCATCCCGTTCGTAGACGTGAGCGTAGGTTGTGTAGTCGATCAGGATGCCGCCGGGAGGAGAATAATCACCAGCACCAGACCCGGCAGAGTCGTTGACGGTTGGAATATGCTGCACCTCAGCGATAATAAGGGCTGAGAGGGTGTCAAACTGCAAATTGTTCACATTGACGGTGAAGAGGGAGCCGACGTGAAGGTTGAGCTTGTTCATCGTGGCGGCGTCGGCGATAGCAGGGACACTATCGTTACCGCCTGCCTGATTACTCTGAGCGGTGAGTTGCTGCATAAGCGAGGTCAGTGATTGGGTGGAATCCTGAGAAGTCCAGATAGCAGTGTTGGCGAAGGTTTTGCTGTCTACCGCTCGAATCTCGATGGGGATGGTCGGGAAGGTACCTGATGAGACACCCGACCCGGTGTATCCGACCGTGGCGGAGAGGACACCGGGGATATGCTGGTATCTCGCGGTTTCATTGGCCAGTGTCATATTCGTAGATGAAATGGCAATGTCGCCACTGAAGTCAGCGCCAGACTCGTAGGAGGCAACATCGAGCATGCGCTGCGCTTGTGAGGCATTAAAGACCAGGATGAAGATGGCAAATGCACTGGCAAGGGCAAGCAAGAGAGTCATACGCACGGTCTGGCGAGGAGCGCGGGACATCTGAGCGATGGTGAGCATGGTAACAGCGCCACGACTACGCACAGCAAACCATGAGCCAACCCGCAGGAGATAGGGGAAAAAGCGCAGGAAGAGCAGGATACAGGCGATGAGCAAGAAAATGGGTGCTATCAACGTCAGCGGAGTCGAGACAAGGACATTTGTGCGCGTGTCAAAGAGGTTGCCGATGGTGCTCAGGTAGAGAGAGATACCGTAGCCGACGAGTGCAATGACTGCTGCAATAAGGTCAAATCGGAGGCGCTGCCAGAGAGGACGATGTGTCGTACGAGCAGCCTCACGGCGAAGCGCGAGAACATTCATGCTTACCGCACGCCGGAACAAGAGACACATGGCAAGGGTCGCGGCGAACGCTGCTCCTACAGCGTACCAGCCGATGCCCAGAATGGCTTGCAGTGGCTGGCCGGTGACCTGGTTGACGGCATCTTGCCCTGTTCCGGTCAAAAAATGCTGGGAGAGCAAGGAAATGACAACGATAGCGATCAGCGGGCCGACGATAAGCGCAATGATACCTAAGCCAATACTCTGAATGACCAGGGAACCTAGAACCTGGCTATTGCTAGCACCACGGCTACGCAGGATAGCGATAGAATCGGTTTGTCGATCAACGAGCAAATCGGCCATCAGGACGACAAAGAAGAGAAGCAAACAGATGACCTGGAGTGAGAGAATGGTGACAGGAATACGTACAACATCGACACGATTGCTGTATCCATCCAGGGCATTGGGAAGAGTGAACGAATTTGAACTTGGACTGGATATATTCGTCCGAACGAGGTAGGGGTAGGTGAGTAGCGCACCGGATTGGATTACTTCTTGTATCTTCTCAGATTTTACGCCCATGTTTGCTTGCAGTGCATTTAGCCGACTGATAAGGGCGTTGAGTGAATTGATGGTGATGTGTGACCCGTCCAGGTGATAGTACCAGGTAAGTTGGTAGGTTTGTGGTGAGAAAACCGTATCGCTGTGAAATGTTGCGGCAAGATGGTCAAGCGCGGTGAGGAGAGCGTCGCTGGGAACCAGAAATGTGTAGGATGTGGTTTGGTTCTGTGAGGTCGGCTGAAAATCTTGTCCATGCCAGAAGGCGGTTTGCGCCTGGGTGATGGTGAAGAGGCCAACGACATGTAATGCAAATGTGCCTACTGGAACGGTACCACCAAACATATCCTGCGGATTTGTGAAGAGATCGCCCTTAAGTGTGATTAACGAACCAACCGTCACATGTAGGTTTTGGGCGGTTGCTGGGGTAAGCAGGATTTCAATTGCACCGCTTGTTGCTTGAGGAAGTCTCCCTTGTACCAACGTAATGTGGGAACCTGCCTCTTCTACTGGGATACCAACGAGACTGACACCGGTGGGACTTGTTCCTGCCCTAGTCCTCTGGGCAGGCTGTGATGCCGTAATCGAAAACCCTGATGCCTGAAGCGAGAATTGCGTCGATTGGTTTAGATATGTTCCCAGGTATTGCTGAAAAAGTGGATCGAATTGTTGTTTCAGATTTGAAACGATCCGTGTGGAGAGCCCTTGTGTCGCCGTATCAAGTGCAATCTCAGAGTTCGCGGGAGATGCATTGAGGAAATCGCGAACACCCGCCGTTGATGTGACTTCAGAGAAGAGAGGAACGATGCAGATGAGCGTCACAGCGGTGAGCATGCCCAAACCAAGCAGTAAGAGATGGAACCCTGCATGGCGTAAGCGCCAGAGCGCAAGGGTGGCCATAGAGGGTAGAACGGAGCGTCTTGATTGGCGTGTACTTCCGCCTCCTGCGATCTGCCGCGCTAAAGTCACCTCTTCCTGCGTTATGAAATTGACACGCTGATCTTCGATGAGTCGAAGCATGCGACCCAGCGAGGGCCACAAGGCAACGCGTACCATCAGAATTAAAGCGACAATGAATATAACGATCAGCACGATGAATGCAATGATGAGTGTGGGAGGTATGACAAGTTGCGTGGCTATGGCCTGCTGGAGCGCGAAAAACTCATTGATGTTTAATAGACTGAGGCTGCCTGTGGGGGGAACGCTGGTAAAGACCAGGTTGGGAATCACCGTGACGCACAGCAAGGCTCCAAAAAAGATGCCAAGTAGGAGTCCGCTCGTATAGATGATGCTCGACTCCCAGGTTAAGGAGCGAGTAATTTCATTTGGAGTGGCTCCCAAAGCGCGCAGAACGGCGAAGTTGGTCAAGCGCGTACGAACGCTTAACCATGAAGCGAGCAGGTTAGCTATCAAGGCCAACAGAACGGCCGCGGTTGCTCCAAGTAAGAGTATGCCTATGAGGCTAATGGAGAGTGGATCGGCTTGTAAGCTAGCGATGAGCATACGTCGATCATTTACGTTGTCCAGTTGCCATTTGGAACTGGAAAGGGCAGCACGTACCTGTGCCACGACAGCGGGGTTGTCAGATGTACGCAGCCAGATGTGAGTGGGGAGCGTGCTGATACTGTGATCTTTCATTTGAACGGTGGAAAAGCTTGTGTAGTCAACCAGAACGCCTCCAGCCCGGCTGCTAACGGTTGGGATATGTTGTATTTCGGCAATGGCCTCGTAGCGGGTCTCATTACCGGCAACGTTATTCGATTGTATGGAAAAGATCGAGCCAACGTGAAGGCCGAGCGTGTTCCAGGTAGAAGCATCTACAATCGCAGGAATAGCATCGTTGCTCAGTGCTTTTGCTCGATGTCCTACAAGCTGTGCCATGAGTGAGGTCAACGGTTGGGAAGAATCTTGCGGCGTCCAGATCATGGTTTGCTCGAAAGTGTTGGGATCGATGGCTCGAATCTGGATAGAGAAGGTTGGGGCGTTTGCAGATGTTCCCTCTGGTATAGTTCCCTGATCGTCATGATCAGCGGTAACTGAGGTAACGCCGGGAATACTGTGATAAAGCGCTGTCGCCTTTTGGAAAGAGAGGCCGTAAAATATGACAGGAATGTCGCCACCGAAATCCGCTCCCAATTGATATGAGGCTATATCTGTTGCGCGTTGATTTTGTGATGCGGTGAACACGAGGGTAAAAATGGCAAAAGCGATAGCGAGTGCAAGCAACAGAGTCATGCGTATAGATTGACGCGGCGTACGAGCCATTTGTGCTAATGCTAGCATTGGAGCAGCACCGCGTCCACGCGCAGCAAGGTTGGATCCCAGGCGCAGCAACAGCGGGAAGAGGCGCAGGAGGAGAAGTACAGCCGCAAGTAGCAGAAAGATTGGAGCGAGTAACGCAATCGGTGAGGAGATCAACACCTGCGTTTGAGGATCAAGTAATCCTCCGATGCCGCCTAGATACGCCGAAATGCCGTAACCGGTTAGCGCGATAATCACAACAAGAATGTCAAAATGAAAGCGCTCTCGTAGGGGTCGATTGACTGCACCCACTGATGATTTATCGGCTCGCCTTGCGCCCAAAATACTGACGCGTGATGCGCGGTAGAGGGAAAAGACCATAGTGGCAAGCACGATAAGTACAGCGATGATGGCATACCATTTCATATTGAAGAGTGCCTGCATTGGTGCTTTGCTGATAACGTTGAGCGCACTTTGTTCTGCCGATGGCAGCAATCGCTGCGTAATCAGGTAGACTGCCAGGAGCGCCAAAAGCGGCCCAATCACAAGTGCAACAAGCCCCAGGACAATGCCTTGCGTCATCAGCGATCCGAAGATTTGACGGTTACTCCCGCCTCAACTACGCATGACGGTGATAGCTGTTACCTGGCGATCGACCAGCAGCGTTGTCATAATGCTCAGGAAGAAGAGCAGAAGGCAGGTGATTTCAGCCGCTAGAACGCTCGAGGGAATGCGTTGTGCGGCTAAAGAGCTGCGGAACTTTTCCAGTGTGCTGGGCACGTTAGCGGCGCTCAACACCGAACCCGAAACATCAACGCTTGAAATGTAGGGAGAACTGAGTACCATTGCCGGGTCACCAAAGGTCGTAGCTACATCCGTCTGTAGTGCGTGCAAGCGACCAATAAGATCAGCGAGTTGATCGATGGAGAAGATGCGCGTCGAGTCCAGCCGATAATACCAGTAGAGTTGCGATTGAGCCACGGTCGCAAAGAACACCTCGGGCGCGCTGTAACGAGCGGCAATGGCATCAAAGGCACTCAGCAGCCCCTGATCGGAACCAAGCACTACATAATGTGGTGCACATCCATCGCACTGGGCAAGCTCGGGCAGAAAATCGTCCTGGTGCCAGAATGGATCGCCTGCTTTGACATGAAACAATCCGACAACATACAAGTTGAGTTGTAGTGGAATGGGAGAGCCGGATATACCTCGTGCGAAACTACTGGCAGCAGGTTGAGCAAAGAACGGTGTGTTCAGGGTAATAATGGAGCCAACGCTCGCGTGAAAGATCTGAGCCATCTCAGGTGTGATGACAATCTCAAAGTCCGAGTTCTGCGCCCGTGGCAGTCTTCCTTGTAAAAGCGTGATATGCGCTGCCGCCTCTTGCATGGAGGTACCATAGAGGCCCATTGGCCCGTTAAATGCGCCTAGCTTTGGTGACAGTATAGGGAAGTCGGGAGTACGGAAATCGAAGTGAGGTGAGCCAGTCAGGTAGGAGTTGAGTTCCTCCAAGAAGGGCTCACTCGTCGAATGATACGTATCCTTGACGCTCTGTGTGGCCAGGCCTGTAGCATTGGCGTGTAGTAAGATCTCCGAACTGGTGGGAGTAGCATTGAGAACGCCACGCAGAGCCGCGATTTGTGTGACTTGTGAGAAGACCGGCACGGTACAGACGACCATCACTGCTGCCACCATTCCTATGGCTGTTACGAGCAGCAAGAACCAGTGCTCGCGCCAGCGCCAGAAGGCAAGCGTTGCGATTGAGGCTATGGAATTGAGACGGGTGCGTTGTGGCGCTGTGTTGGTTGGACGATTCATCCCTCACCTCTGTTCTTTAGTCGGTTCCTCGCAGGAGTATCATTAGGATTATACGTTCTGTTGTGCTATGTATTCACAGGATTGGGACATTGTGACATGGGACATGCTTTTTTGAGTGGGATAGCGGGGACATTCGGGACAGTGGAGTTGTGTGTTTGTTTGCTTGAGACATTGTAGCCAGTGATTGTAAAAGTGACAGGTGTGGCGGTTGTGATTTGGGACATGGGACATCGGGACATTTGTGATTTTTTTGATTGTGGTTTGAATACCATCTGATGAGTGGGATGGATAGGTATGATTGGAATGGGACGGGGACATTGGGACATAGGACATTTGTGTTGAGTGCGACGGATATGCGACTGAGTGAGAAGAAAAGCGAGGTTCAGGTAATTGCCAATGGGACATGGGACATCGGGACATTTGTGAAGATTAGAATGTAGGTGTGATATCGCAAGGAGGAGAGGGAGGGTTTGGCGAGTACAATTGCGACTGGGATATCGGGACATGGGGCATTTTCCTGAAGAAAAGGTGGACGCAGTAGAGGGTCGGAGAGCAGAGATGGCTGCTCGTATGATTTAAGTATGCGATGAAGCAAGCGGACTGTCAAGAGGCCGAGGCTTGTTGCTGATTCAGCTACTATGTGTGAGTGGAGTCGGGTCAGGAAGTTGACAGTTTATGTTATAATTCTGGTGATGTCCCCGTAGCTCAGTGGATAGAGCATCGGCCTCCGAAGCCGAGTGCGCAGGTTCAATTCCTGTCGGGGACGCTTAATGACGATGAACAAATGAATGAGGGAATAAGTTGCCCTACCCCGGAGCCGATTTATCGGCGATGGGCGCGATAAATCGGCCCCTACTACTCTGTCAACCTACATTTGGTGGTGGGAACCTGGCTGGAAGTCCCCCAGACTTCCTTCCCCGCAAGGGGTGCCACTACATTTCCCCGATCAAATGAAACTTGATACAGCACTACGGGTAATTCCTTATATTCCCAATTTTTGCATATCTGCTATTGTTTGTAGGAGGCAAGGATGCTTAAAAGACCGAGGCCTCGATTTTTCATGCTGGCCTTTGCTATAGTATCGGTGCTCGTACTGCTTCTCAGCGCCTGTAATGGAACTCCAACAGAGCCCGGCAAATCGAATGGTGGACCGGCGAGGGGTGGCACCTGGGTTGATGACCTTTACCAGGAGCCTACTAGCTTAATTCCTAATGGTTCGATAGGAACTTTTGCTGTGATGGTCGATCAGACTATCTGGGCTCCGCTCTTCTATGGAGACTCCCAGGGTAATATTCAACCGGGCCTCGCTGTAGATATTCCGACCGTCGATAATGGAGAAGTTTCTCCTGATCTGAAGACCTGGACCTTTCGATTGCGTCCCCACTTGATGTGGTCGGATGGTCAACCCTTGAACGCCGATGATGTAGATTTCAGTTGGCGTTTATGGACTAATGCCAAATTTCCCGCTGCAAGTACGATAGGATTCAGCTTGATCCAGGCAGCCGATGTTTCGGCGGACAAATTATCGATCACCTTTCACCTCTCGGCCAGCTTTGAACCGTTCGTCTCGATCTGGACTGATGCCTCAGCGGCACCGCTGCCCAAACATATCTTCCAGAACATCGCGCCTGACCAGGTGCTCAAATCTGCTGAAAATTTGAAACCTTCGGTTAGCAGCGGTCCGTGGACGATGAGCGAGAGTGTACGTGGCGATCACTACACGGTGGTACGCAACTCCCACTACTACCAGGCCGATAAGGGCTATCCGTACCTTGATAGCATTAACTTTAAAATCGTCGCGAACCAGGATACTATTCTCAGCGACTTCCAGGCTGGTAACATCGACTCCGCCTGGTTGCTGGATGTAACTAAAACCTCGACTTATAAGAGCTTGACCAACTATCATATTGTTACCAACAGCAGTAGCCCGAACTTTGAGGCAATATACTTTAATCTAAACAATCCAATTCTCAAGGATGTCAATATTCGTAAGGCGATGGCGATGGCTATCGACCAGAACGCTTTGATTCAGAATACTCGCGATGGGCAAGCTCTACCACTATGTACCGATCATGGCCCGGCCTATCATCCGGGCTATGAAGCCAGTGCGCCTTGCCCTAAATATGATCCAGTAACGGCTGGACAGATACTGACTCAAGATGGCTGGACGATAGGAAGCGATGGCTATCGTCACAAGGGTGGCAAAACCCTGGAGTTTTCCTACTCAACTACTGCCAACGATGCCTGGCGCAAGGCTGATAGCTTGATGCTGCAAGGTGAATTCAAGGCTATTGGCATAAAAATTGGTCTGATCTATTATCCCGCGAGCGTTTTCTTTGGCACTGTTCTGCCAAATGGCAAGCCGGGCCAGTATGACCTGGCAGAGTTTGAAAATTCATTTGGCTATGATGCAGATGACTCCTCGAATTTTGCTTGTAACCAGATACCTTCTGCCGCAAATCAATTTGGTGGAGGCAATTTCTCCTTCTATTGCAATCCGCAACTGGACAAGCTCTTCACAGAAGAACTATCTACTGTTGATGTCGATGCGCGGCAGCAGATCTTCAATTCGATCCACCAGATCTACTTGACCGACTTCCCGTTCGTAACTCTGTTCGCTCCGATGGACCTTGCTGTGGTAAAAAATACTACACATAACTATAGACCTGGTCCCTTTGGTGCTTCGGAGACGATCAATGCCTGGTTATGGTGGTGCAACAATGGCAAATGTTGATGGTCTCAGAAGCGGCAGGGAACGGAAGGATACCTGTCCCCCAGACAGGGTTCCCGCAAGTGGTCTCGCCTCCGCACCCAACCACCGCCCCTGCCTCTACAGATGTCGAATGGCATCGCAAAACACTTACCCATGTAAGCTCAATCTTCGTAGGGTTGAGAGAGGAGTGGAGAGGGGTCTGGTTGGCTACATCGCTTGCCAGACCTGTACCGTCGTATCATTGCTGCCTGAGGCAATACGCTTGCCATCGGGGGACCAGGTCACTGCATAGACGGGTGTGTTGGACGTAAAATGGCCCCAATAGAAATCAGCGTGCCCGCGATAGATGTAGGCGCGTGCTCCCGTGGTGGCATCCCATACCTGCACCGTACCATCGCTGCCACCGGAGGCGATGCGTTTGCCATCTGGCGACCATGCTACCGCAAACACATCACCAGTATGGCCGGAATAGTTGTAGGCATTCTTCTGTGACGCCACATTCCATACCTGTACAAGGCCATCAGAACTACCAACGGCGATATATTGGCCGTCGGGCGACCATGCTACCGCATGCACAATACCAGAATTATAGCCATATCCGATCACGTTTGCGCCGGTAGCGGCATCCCATACCTCCACATTGCCGTTGCCACCAATCGCAATACGCTTACCGTCGGGCGACCATGCTACCGCATTCCATGGTGGCGGAACCCCTTTCGCTGTGGCAGGGCTTTTGTAAGTCACAAAGGTTTGACCGGTACTGGCGCTCCATACCTGCACTGTCCCGTCGTTACTTGCGGAAGCGATGCGTTGTCCGTCAGGAGACCAGGCTATGCTAAAGACGGCATCACTATGCCCATGATAGGTAAAGACATGTGCGCCTGTGGCCACATTCCAAATCTGCACTGTCGCATCGAGGCCACCAGAAGCGATGTATATGCCATTCGGGGACCATGCCAGGGATAGTACATCGCCCGAATGACCACGGTAGGTAAGGACCTGGCTTCCATCAGTTGCATTCCACACCTGCACCGTCCCATCCCCACTGGCAGAGGCAATACGTTTGCCATCAGGTGACCATACCACACCACTTACGTACGCCTTATGACCGTGGTAGGTGAAGTGATTGGGTGGGGTGAGAAAATGAACGACTACGCTGACATCGGTGCGAATATCAGTCAATACAAAAAAGAGAACGATGGCTACGAGAAGGATACCCACAATGATAACGCTTCGTCGCCGGGAACGGCGAGGTGCTGGAGAGAGTTGTTTGTCGAGTATAGACATGGACATGTCCTTTCGCTGCTTTCCGCTACAATTTTATTGTATGTGTGGGTGAGAGAAGCGTCAAGCAATGCTTGCTGAAATCTCCTCATAATTCCTCTTGACTCCTTTCTGATATGTACATCGCCCTCTGGCGAGCGACACTCCTCGCGTTCGCGCTGCAGGAGATGGTGTATACTGGTCCTATGTACAACTCTTCCATCATCAACAATCACATAGCACCCCAGTACTTTCCAGTTCGCTACACGCACTGGAAAGTACTGGGGTGCTATCTAACTCAACAATTCCAAAATTTGTTGCGCAGCTTGAAAGATATGTGAAAGCTGTGTACATCACCTTGGGTATTTCCCAACGATAAGGCGGACAGCAAGGCTTAATGTGGTGATTGCTTATCATTTTCCAATATGATATTAAAGAGTGTGAGAAAATGCTTAGAAAGAGCGTATAATAGATAACGCCCGATGAGGTTCACCGAAATGCAAGAATTTGTGGCGTCGGCGTTTGCTTTGTCCGAGCAGCATGGCAGGCTGCTATTCCTGTAGGAGGTACTGCTTCCCGCATAGGAGGGTAACAGATTCCTCAAACTTGTTTCTATTTTTTTAGGAGGACAAATGTCTAAGAAACTCAAACCGCGATTTCTGATCATGGGCTTTTCGTTCTTGTCGATGTTGATCCTGATCCTCGGTGCCTGTGGAGGACCAGCTACGCCAACCACTTCTAGTAGTAGCGGCACTCCAGTCAAAGGTGGTACCTGGACCGATGACCTGTATGAAGAGCCAGATTCGCTGATCACCAATGCCTCTTCGGAAACGTTTTCGGACATGGTTGATCAAACGATTTATGCGCCGCTCTTCGTCGGCGATGCCGCAGGGCATATTAATGCTGGTCTGGTGAGCGAACTCCCAACCACGGCTAACAACGGGATCAGCGCCGACCTCAAAACCTGGACCTTCCACCTGCGCCCCGGTTTGAAGTGGTCCGACGGCCAGCCGCTGGATGCGAGAGACGTGGACTTCAGTTGGAGGCTATGGACCAATCCTAAATTTCCCGCGAACAGTACGATTGGCTTCAACCTGATCACGAGCACGACACTCTCACCGGACAATCTGTCGATCACCTTCCACCTCAAGCAAGCTTTCTCGCCGTTCCTCTCGATCTGGACGGATGGCTTAAATGCGCCGCTACCAGCACACGTTTTCAGTTCAATGGCCCCCGATAAGATTCTGACTTCACCGGATAACCTGAATCCTTCGGTTGCTAGTGGGCCCTTCAAGATGAGTGAGAGCAAGCCGGGTGACCACTATACGGTGGTCAAGAACCCCAACTACTACCAGGCAGCTCAAGGTTTGCCCTACCTGAATTCGATTGTGTTCCGCGTCGTAACCAACCAGGATACGATTCTCAAGGACCTGCAAGCTGGGAGCATCGATTCGTCGTGGTTCCTGGATGTCACCAAGGTTCCGGCGTACAAAGCCCTGACCAACTATACGCTTTCGGCCAACCCGCATGCGTCAAACTTCGAAGCGCTGTACTTTGACTTCCACAATCCGATTCTGGGGACGGATGTGAATGTGCGCAAAGCGATCGCGATGGCCATTGACCACAACGCCCTGATCACGACGGCGCGCCGTGGTGAGGCAGTGGCGCTCTGTACCGACCATGGCCAGTCGTATGTCCCTGGGTATCAGGCCAACGCTCCTTGTCCTGCATTTGATCCGACGGCTGCTAAGGCTCTACTTACGTCGGATGGCTGGAAGGCAGGCTCCGATGGGGTGATGGCGAAAAATGGTCAGCGCTTAGAGTTCAAGTACTCGACGACGGCGAACAATTTCTGGCGTGCTGATGATGAGTTGGTCTTGCAGTCCGACTTACAGGCCATTGGCGTCAAACTGGATATCCAGAACTATCCAGCCAGTACCTTCTTTGGTTCATTCCTGACGGGTGGTAAGCCAGGCACGTTTGACATGGCCGAGTTTGAGGATTCGTTCAGCTATGATGGTGATGACGCCTCTCTATTAGCCTGCAGCCAGATCCCACCGAATGGGTTCAATATCACCTTCTACTGCAACCATCAGCTTGACAACCTGTACACGCAAGAGGAGTCAACCGCTGATACCAATGCACGCCAGCAGATCTTCAATTCGATCCACCAGATCTATCTGACGGACTTCCCGTTCGTCACGCTGTACAGTCCAGTAGACATCGCGATGAGCAAAAACGTTGTACACAACTACACTCCAGGTCCAGAGGGTGCTTCCGAGACCGTCAACAACTGGGAATGGTGGTGTACCAACGGGCAGTGCTAGCAAATAGAGCACAGACGGGATTTCTCGTATGTAGTCGTACGTAATGTGAAAAGTTGCCCCTGGATGGGTACCTTCATGGGTATTCAACCAGGGGCGCTTATTGAAATCATCCTGTATTGCTCGCACACTCTAAATATGTTACACTATTTCCAACGTCTTCCTCGTTGTACGCTCGCTGGAGGTGTCTATGGTCAGATATATCATTCGGCGGTTGTTGCAGGCGATCCCATTACTGTTCTTGGTGTCCGTTTTCATGTTCGTCTTAATCCATCTGTTGCCAGGGGGACCCGAGCAGGTGTTGTTCAACCCCCGTTTGAGTGCCGCCGGCCGTGCTGCATTGCGTGCCCACTTTGGGCTGGATGACCCGGTCTACATTCAGTATTTCAAATGGCTGGGGCAGTCCTTGACCGGCAACTTTGGCTTCTCGTTCGCCAACAATCTGCCGGTGTCACAGATTCTTGGACAGCGCTTTCCCGCCACGCTGGAATTATTCGGCCTGGCCTTGCTGCTGGCGCTGGTGCTGGCGATTACGTTAGGGAGTTATCTCGGCCGTACGTCAGGGTACAATCACCGATTACTCTTTGACCACCCTCTCGTACTTCGGCATTGCCATGCCCATCTTCCTCTTCGGCCTCCTTGGCCAGTATATCTTTGGCGTCACGCTCCATTGGCTGCCCACCTCAGGAACCCAGACGCTTGGCTACACCTTCACTCCGCTTGGCACCTTCATTGATCGCTTCCAGCATATCATCTTACCGATGTCGGTGCTGGCGCTGAGCTTTATTGCCGGGTGGAGTCGCTATATGCGCTCCAGTATGATCGAGGTAGTCAAGCAAGACTATATGCGTACGGCCCGTGCCAAGGGTGTCGGTCCGGTCAGCATCCTGGTCAGGCATGCCTTACGTAATGCAGTGATCCCACTGATTACCGTGGTGGCCCTTGATTTCGGTGCGGTGGCCGGCGGTGCGACGATTACCGAAGGCGTCTTTGCCTGGCCGGGCATGGGATTGCTCTTTATCTCCTCCTTGGAGGTGCGGGACTATCCGGTGTTGCTGGCGATGTTGATGATTGGCGCGGTGTTTGTGATCTCGTTTAACTTGATTGCCGATATCCTTTACGCGGTGATGGATCCGCGCATTCGTTATTCGTAGCATTTGGTGAGGGCGCGCTACATCGGGCCTTCCAATGAGGAGAGGAGATACCAATGGAAATCTCTGACCAACTCAATATCCCCACCACCCAGGAAGACGTCGAGCCGTTTCTGGAAACGACGGTAGAGTTAATACAGAAGCGGCGCAGCCAGGGACGCATCATCTTTGATCGCTTTATCCGCAACCGGGCGGCCGTGGTGGGTGCATCAGCCTTAGTCCTGATGTTTCTCTTTTGTTTCGCGGGACCGCTGTTTTGGCGGCTCAGTCCCAATTTGATCAGTGTAACGAATGTCTCCTCGACATTGGCCGGTCCCACCTGGGCGCATCCGTTTGGAACCGATGATGTGGGGCGAGATACGATGGCGCGTGCGATGGCGGGTGGGCAGGTCTCGCTGCTGGTGGGATTGACCTCGATGTTCATGGCCATTCTGCTGGGCGTCGGCATTGGCTCCTTCGCCGGCTACTTTGGCGGGATCGTGGACAACGTGCTGATGCGCTTCACCGATGTGATCCTGTCAGTGCCACTCTACCTGCTGCTCTTCGTCCTATCAGCCTCGTTTTCCGATGGGTCGCCCAAATCAGTAATCATCTTGATAGCCATCTTTGGGTGGACCTATGCAGCGCGCCTGGTGCGCGGGGAATTTCTGGCGCTCAAGGAACGCGAGTATGTGCTGGCAGCGCGCACCATCGGAGCGCGCAGCTTACGCATGATGTTTCGCCATATTCTGCCCAATGCGGCCGGACCGATCATTGTCAACGCGACGTTGCTAGTGGGCACCAACATCATCCTGGAGTCGGTGCTCAGTTACTTCGGCTTTGGCATCACCCCGCCGACCTCCAGTTGGGGCAATATGATCGACCTGGGGCAAAACTACATTGATGTCGATCCCTGGCTGGTATTTGTGCCCGGCCTGCTGATCTTCTTGACGGTGCTCAGCTTTAACCTGGTCGGTGATGGGTTGCGAGACGCGCTTGACCCCTACATGACCGAACGTTAGAACAGTTTTGGAAGGAGTGACGACCTTGGGAGAGTATCTGCTAGAGGTGCAGGATCTCAAGACCTACTTCAAAGTGAAAGCGGGCAAGGTACGCGCCGTCGATGGAGTGAGTTTTGCGATCAAGCCGGGTGAAAGACTGGGAGTGGTGGGTGAGAGCGGGTGTGGAAAAAGTGTAACTGCTCTGTCGATTATGCGCCTGCTGCCCAAACCGGCAGGAGAGCAGGCGGGTGGCAGTGTGATGTTTGAAGATCAAGACCTGCTCGATCTACCAGAGAGTGCGATGCGCAAGGTGCGTGGTGGCAAGATCGGGATGATCTTTCAGGATCCGTTGACCTGCCTCAATCCAACGATGACGATTGGCAAACAACTTGCTGAAGGCCTGCTTATTCACCTCAAGAATTTGAGCAAAGAGGAGGCTCATAAGCGCGCCATTTCTTTGCTGGAACAGGTAGGGATTCCTGCGGCCGCGCAGCGTATCAATTCCTATCCACACCAATTTAGTGGAGGGATGCGCCAGCGCGTCATGATCGCGATGGCTTTGGCTTGCAATCCTAAACTGATCATTGCTGACGAACCGACAACTGCCCTGGATGTGACCGTGCAGGCGCAGATTCTCGAACTTATCAGCGCAGTAAGCAAGGAGTTTGGGACGGCTGTTATCCTCATTACGCACGACCTCGGTGTTGTTGCCGGTATGACAGACCGCGTGGTGGTGATGTATGCAGGGAAAGTTGTCGAGATGGCACCCACTGATGAAATTTTCGCCAATCCCCGCCATCCATACACATTGGGTTTGTTGGCATCGGTGCCTCGAGTAGATGAGGAGCGCCATGCCGAATTGAGAACGATTGAAGGTGCACCGCCTGACCTGTTGAAGCCCCCGCCGGGTTGTCCATTCATGCCCCGTTGTGCGTTTGCGCGTGCTATCTGTCGCACTATGCCCCCGCTCGATCCCTTGCCAGGAAATGCCACCCATCGTAAGGCATGCTGGGTCGATGTGACGGACCCCAAAGAGCAGGCGTACGCGGACAAACGACGCAAGGTCAGGTTGGATGCTCTTCAAGCTGCCATCGATAGGCAGGCTGAAGCTGCTGTGCAAACAGCGGAGGATAAGTAGATGGTAGAGATAGCAGATACGGCAGATACACTTGTAGCAAGTAAAACACTGCTCGATGTGCGTGACCTTAAAATGTACTTTCCGTTGACGAGTGGTATTGTGTTACAACGCGTGGTGGGCAATGTCAAAGCAGTTGATGGGATCAGTTTTAGCATCGAGCGTGGACAGACGCTTGGCCTGGTAGGTGAAAGTGGTTCTGGCAAGACGACGATTGGTCGGACGATTGTGCGGCTCTATAAGCCAACTTCAGGTCAGGTGCTTTTTGGTGATCTTGACCTGGCGAAGATAGAGGGCGAGCAGTTGCGGCAGATACGCCAGCGTGTACAGATGGTGTTTCAGGATCCTTTTGCCTCACTTAATCCACGGTATACGATTGGCTCGCTCATCTCTGAACCTATGTATATTTATAAAGTGGCCTCAAAGGCGGAGATTTACGAAAGAACGGTAGAGCTTCTGCGAGTGGTGGGACTGCGGCCTGAGTACATCGACCGTTATCCCCATGAGTTCAGCGGTGGACAGCGCCAGCGCATCGCGGTTGCCCGTGCCCTTTCGATCAATCCTGAGTTGGTGATTGCCGATGAGCCAGTGTCAGCGTTGGATGTGTCGATCCGCGCGCAGGTCCTCAACCTGCTGCAACGCTTACAAAAGCAGTTCAACCTGACGTACCTTTTCGTCTCGCATGATCTTAGCGTTGTTCGTCACGTAGCTGATCGTATTGCGGTGATGTATCTGGGAAAAATTGTGGAACTGGCGGATCGCGACGAACTGTATGATTCTCCCAAACATCCTTACACTCAGGCGCTGTTGTCAGCGGTTCCCATTCCCGATCCACAGATTGAGAAACGCCGTAAACGCATTATTCTTTCCGGTGACCTGCCAAGTCCAATCAATATCCCTTCGGGCTGCCGTTTCCATACGCGTTGTCCGATGGCGCAGGCCATTTGCCGGGAAGTAGAGCCTGCCTTTGAGGCCAAGCCCGGTCGCGAGCATTATGCTGCGTGCCATTTCTCGGAAAGTGTGAGCGCAAGCTCTGCAAAGTGAGTGAGGTGGGGGTAAGGTTTTCTAGAATCCAACCGGACGCAATCCAAGGCGACACCCAGGGCGGGGACAAGCCCCGCCCCTACTGTCTTTCGCGCCTGATGATCATTCCCATTTGAAGGTTCGGATGGCGATCAGCAGGATAATGATTGCCCAGATTGTTAGAGTGAGTAGAGCAAAAGTTGGGAAGGCTGCTCCGTTGGTCATGGTGGCTTGCAGCGCCTGGGTTAGGGCTGTCGAGGGTAGGATTTGCGCGAAGGCTGCCAGGGGAGCTGGTAGGTGGCTGAGTGGTAGGATACCCCCACTAATCAACAAGAAGATCAGGTAGAGTGCATTGGCCCCGGCTAGAGTGACTTCGGCACGTAGGGCACCCGCCATGGCCAGACCAAGCGCTGCAAATGTAATTGTTCCTAGGACGAGCACGAGCAAAGCTAACAGCGGTGAGCCTGTTGGTCGCCAACTATAGAAAGCGACCGCAACGGCTACCAGAACAATGACCTGAATCAATTCTAATACCAGTACAGAGATCACTTTGGCAATGATGATCCCACTGCGTGGCAAAGGTGAACTTCCCAGGCGCTTGAGCACTCCGTAGTAGCGTTCATAGGCAGTCGCAATACCTAGACTTACCATGCCTGCTGCCATCACTGCCAGCGCCAGCATGCCAGGCAGAAGGAAATTGACGGCACGTCCATTGCTGGTTGGCACAATGTTCAAGGACGTGAAGAAGATCAAAAGTAATACCGGCACAATCAGCGTAATCAGTACGCTCTCTCCACGGCGCAGCGTCATTAGCAATTCAACACGCGTCTGCACTAAAATTTGCTGGCCCGGTGATGCTGCCTTGCTGCTATTTGAGTCTAATGTATGTGTTGCCATAGTGCCCATCTACTCCCTTACCTCTGCTCCTGTCAGGCGCAGGAACAGATCCTCGAGAGAACCATGCCCTACACGCAGCTCGGAGAGTGTAATGTTCTGGTCTCGTAGCCATGCCGTGAGTTCCGCTAAAAGCGCCGGAGCAGATTCCGTCTCAATCAAATAGCTGCCGGGACGAATCTCCTCGGCTTTACGGGCTGAGGGTAGGGCTGCCAGTTGCGTACAGTCGAGTCCGGCGGCTGCAACGAAGCGAACGATATTTGCATTCTGCACGCCGGTTAAGCCGGTAGGGGTATCAAGAGCGATGAGCCGCCCATGATCGATGATGGCTACACGGTCAGCTAAGCGCTCAGCCTCATCCATTAGGTGCGTGGTCAGCAGTATTGTGGCTCCGCTGCGTTTCAGGTCGCGAATAATCTCCCATGTTGCTAAACGAGCTTGCGGGTCCATGCCGGATGTTGGCTCATCCAGGAAAAGCAGCGTTGGATTGCCTACCAGGGCCAGAGCCAGAGCCAGACGGCGTTTCTGCCCACCAGAAAGCCTGCGACAACGGGTTTTCGATGCTGTATTGAGACCGACGCGTTCTAATAAGGCATCGATGTTCTGTGGATGCAGGTAATAGCCTGCAAAAAGGTGCAGCACTTCGCGAGCGGTAAGCCCTGGATACAGGCCATCCTGTTGCAGCATTACGCCGATTTGTGGCTTCAGGGTTTTTGCCTCGCGAATGGGATCGAGTCCCAATACACGGACTGTGCCTGCATCAGGGGTGCGGTAGCCTTCGAGTGTTTCGACGGTGGTTGTTTTACCCGCGCCGTTAGGCCCCAGCAATGCGAAAACTTCTCCCCGATGAACGGTGAAGTGTAACTGATCAACAGCTCGATACGAGCCGTAGCTTTTCGTAAGGTTGTCAACGATGATGGCTTCGGCAGTCGCTGTAGAAGCTCCCGGTGACTGTCTGTTTGCCATCGAGTTCGTTGTCTGCATATTCGCAGACATAATCTATTGCTCCTTGTCCATAAAAAATAAAAAGGTGATTTGGAATGCCTGTGTATACAGTACAGCAGTTCTAGCAAGTTGGCAAGGGTGGTTAAGTAAAACTTATTTTGTGTGTCGTGCGTGATAGGTTTAGTAAGGTAAAGGGATTTGTATTCCCGCGTGAAGAGACGTGGGAAGCCAGTCTCACTAGTTTTGTTTTGATAGATTGTTAGAAGGAGGACACTTCATGATAGGTAGCGTTCTTTGGGCAATTGTAGTCATTCTGGTCGTATTATGGATCATCGGTTTGGTAGCTCATATCGCTGGTGGCTTCATTCACCTATTGCTCGTTGTAGCTCTGATCGTCTTGCTGTACAACCTCTTCGTGGGTAGTCGAGCACGGCGTCTATAGACCTCAAGCATTCGAAACGAGAGAGCCACCGGGCCTTTGCTACTCAATCGATAGTAGCAAAGGCCCGGTGGCTCTCTCGTTTTCTTTTACCCTGCATTCGATTTGACGTTCGCCGCTTCCAGGTGTTACATTACCAGGAAATATTGATATAGTACGCACCATCAGCGAATTACGATGGAGAACGCTTCATTGTTCCGTCCCGGTGGGAGGCCCAGCTCACTCTAGAGTGTATGCTGGGCGTTTTTCTAAATTGGAGAAAAGGAGGATGCCGCCATCATGTCTCTCGCACAGAAGCATGGCACATTCGATGAAAAATTTGCTATGGAAGGCCTCACTTTTGACGACGTATTAATCTTACCCGCTGCTTCGTCGGTACTTCCCCGTGATGCCTCTACACAAACCCGTTTAACGCGTACAATCAGCATCAACATTCCTATTATTAGTGCGGCCATGGATACTGTTACCGAGGGGCGACTAGCGATTGCATTGGCTCGTGAGGGCGGCATCGGCATCATTCATCGAAATTCATCTATCGAAGATCAGGCGCAGGAAGTCGATAAAGTGAAGCGGTCAGAATCGGGCATGATTACCGATCCTATCACACTGGAACCGAGTGCTTCGCTACGCGAGGCTTTGGCGGCGATGCAGCGCTTCCATATCTCGGGTATACCTATCACCGAACATGGCAAGCTCGTTGGTATCCTGACGAACCGCGATATCCGTTTTGAAAGCATGCTTGATCGACCTATTTCTGAACTAATGACGCGAGACCATCTAGTCACGGTGCCTGTTGGTACGACGCTAGAGGAAGCGCGTGATAGCCTGCATCGCTATAAAATTGAGAAATTGCCTGTTGTGGACGAGCATGGAATGCTCAAGGGCCTCATTACCATCAAGGATATACAGAAAAAGATTCTGTATCCTAACGCGGCTAAAGATGAGTATGGTCGCTTGCGGGTTGGCGCGGCTGTCGGTGTAGGACCGGATACCGATGAGCGTTGTGCTGCTTTAATCGAGGAGGGAGTCGATCTGCTCGTCGTAGATACTTCACATGCGCATTCGCATATGGTGATCGAGACGGTAGCGCGTGTGAAAGATCGGTTCGGGAGGCAGGTTCAATTGATGGCGGGCAATGTTGTGACCGCCGAGGCAACTGAGGCGCTGATTGAGGCGGGGGCCGATGCCGTAAAGGTAGGGATAGGTCCGGGTGCTATTTGCACTACCCGTGTCATTGCGGGTGTGGGTATTCCTCAGATTACTGCTATATATGAATGCGCTCGTGCTGCTCGTCCATATGATGTGCCGGTTGTGGGAGATGGTGGCATACAGTACTCTGGTGATATTGCGAAAGCCATTGCGGCGGGTGCTCATACGGTGATGCTGGGGAGTTTGCTTGCTGGCGTTGACGAGAGTCCTGGTGAACTGATTATCTCGCATGGTGAGCGCTTCAAGGATTATCGGGGGATGGGATCGATTGCTGCAATGAAGCAGCGCAGCTATAGCAAGGATCGATACTTCCAGGGCGATACGGTTGATGAGTCTCTCTTGATTGCGGAAGGTATCGAGGCGCGTGTGCCCTATAAAGGGATGTTGGGGCCGTTGATTCACCAACTGGTGGGTGGGTTGCGGCAATCGATGGGATATGCAGGTTGTGCTACGATTGCGGAAATGCAGGAGAAAACGCGCTTTGTACGTATTACCAGTGCTGGGTTACGCGAGAGCCACCCTCATGACGTGATACCAATAGGCACACAATCATCCATGCCTCTTTAGGTATGAGCGACATGCATATATCCTAGGTGCCATACGTTCACTTTTGTAGAGGCTCTACCAATCAAGGGAGCGAAAAGTGTGGAATGTCTCGTACTAAAGGGTCGCTAGAGGCTATGCTATTAGCCAAGATGTCCCATCATGTTGCGCAGCGCAGCTACAATCGGGTAGAATAGCAGGAGTCTATACAGGCTCAACAATAGGATGTCCGTCGCATAGGGAGGGAGCAATGGTTGATCTCAAACAGGCCCTGAGTCGCTTTATGTCGATACAAGGAGTACGTCTAGCTGTCCTGGTGGGGCGTGATGGCTTAATGATTGAAGGGTTGACCCGTGATGGCAAAGAAGATATGGAGGCGGTGGGGGCGATCATGACAACTGGCCTGAACACAGCGGAAGCCTTAGGGCAGGAAATTGCACGTGGTAGTGTGGTTGGGACTCTGGTAGAGTACGAGCATGGATTAGTCAGCGTGGATCCCCTGGGTGACTTCGCCCTGATCGTTACCCTTTTTGATAATGCTTCTAGCATTGGCCGTGTGCGCCACATGGTCAAAACCACGCGAAATGAAATACTTGAAGCACTAGACGTAGCGTAGTGTACAAAAAGCTATCTTGTACACGGAGGACGGCGCGTACATGGAACAATTGACCAATCTGATTATTTCTGATCGTGAACTGACTATTATCTCTACTGCCTTAAACAAGCTTATAAATGATACTGCCGCAACCTCCGTTATGCTTCTCGATAAGAGCGGCCAAGTTATTACTACTCATGGAACAGTAACGCAACGCAATGCGACCACGCTGGGTGCATTACTAGCTGGAGCATTTTCCTCATCACGCCATGTTGCTGAGTTGCTTGGAGAGAAAGACTTCCGCACCATCTTTCAGCAGGGGGTGCATGAGAATATCTATACAACGATGGTTGAGGAACAATGGCTGCTGGTGATTGTCTTTGACAAACTCACGCATATTGGTCTGGTCAAAGTGCTCTCAAAAAAGGCTTCAGACGAATTAGGGCGCATACTAGAGCGGGTGCGGGCTGATACCACGCGCACGAAATCCTCCGTCATTAATGTGCAGTTTCGCTCCTCGGTCGAGGACACCATCGATTTGCTGTTCCGAGATTAGAGGTATCTGGTCCATGGCCCTCATCAATATTGCTTCCCACGAGATTCACTGCAAAATCGTCTACTATGGTATTGGATATTGTGGCAAGACGACCAATCTCCAATACGTCTTTAAAAGTATCAACCCGGCTGCCCGTGGGGAAATGCTTTCAATTGCAACTGAGACCGAGCGTACACTGTTCTTCGACTTTTTACCGCTGGATTTAGGTACGGTACACGGTTTTCGTACGCGTTTCCACCTTTACACTGTGCCTGGGCAGATTCTGTATGAACGTACCCGCCTGGCAGTCCTCAATGGAGCTGATGGCATCGTCTTCGTGGTAGATTCGCAGGCAGAGAAGTTTGAAGAGAATGTGCAGAGTATCTCCGAGCTGGAGATGAATCTGCGGCGACTCGGCAAGGAATTGACGAACTTTCCGTTTGTGATGCAATGGAACAAGCGCGATTTGCCCTCGGCATTGCCTGTGCAGGTGCTTGAGCGCTATCTCAATCGCCGACGCGCTCCCAGTTTCGAGGCAGTTGCCGCCAACGGTCAGGGAGTTTTTGCTACGTTGCGAGCGATTAGCAAAGGCGTCATGGCCCAGCTATAGGCGAATTGCTGAGATGGACTTATGAAGGTATTTGGCATTGATTTTACCAGCGCGCCAAGCCGCAGAAAGCCGATGTCCTAGCCGCGCAAAGTTGCAACCAGACGTTTAGGGTTGAGTATCAGGCCAATCGCATCCAAGGGACTGGTTACGAGTACGTCAGCAGCTTGCAAGGCGCTGATCGCTACACCTTCTGTGGCGAGTACTGCTATCCCGATGGCGGCTAATTGGAGCATCAAGGCGTCATTGGCCCCATTGCCGATGGCAATTACGCTTGATGGGCCAAGCTCTTGTACAAAGTGCGCTTTTTCCTCACCTGTACTAATGATCTGGGGAGGGAAACCGAAAGCTTTTTCGAGTGTTTCCAGGTTGCCATGTGTCCCTGCCGTTAGGGCATGGATAGAAAGTTGTGCTGCAAGCGCTTTCAAGCGATCTATGACGCCTGGAATTGGTACTCCATCTATGGCTAGCGTTCCGTTGACATCAAAAACCGCGTGTTGTAGCTCTATTGTTCCCCGGTTAGGGATATCTATGCGTATCATCTATCTTTAACCAATGGCATACAATCTTCTGCGTTGGCCCTCAACCATCTCCTTCGTTGCGCCCATACCGGCCAGTGCGAGTGATGCCGAGAGCTGCACTAATCGGGGAAGATGTTCATTATGGGACATTTGTTGAAGTGGGATGATGGTATTGCGGTCGTTGAGGATGGTCAGTAGCCAGACAATCGACTGGCGCTCATCAGGATCGTCGCAATGAAGCGAACGCACGATCTGTATGGTGAATCTGGGACCAAATGTTGCTATGCTGTGGAGCAAATGTTGTCGTATTTCGCTGGTGCTCAGCGAAGAATCATTAGTGAGTCGAATTAGCTCGTTTACCTTCTGGTGAAGATGCCTGCGAGACTCCAAGACTTCAAGGTCTACGATGTTCCAACTATGTTTATTGTGGTGGAACAGCCTGGCGTCTCTTTTTTCCATCAAGATTTGTCCTTTCTGATGTGGTTCAAACAAATGGTGCTTTTCGGGCTGCTATTAGCTCCAACAGATTGTGTAGTCCCTGATGTGCTCCGCTGCGCTGTTGGTCGCTGAGCGTTGTGTCGGCCTCAAACTCGTCTTCATCTAAGAGGAGCGGGTTGCCCTCAGGATTAACCCAGACGTCAAGGAGCAGGTCTATTTGCTCGATACGGTCGTTATAGATCGATGCAGGTTCGGCAATGTTGCAGTACCAGCCTTTTCTTGTCCCGTCAGGGGTTGAGATATCGAAGATATTGAACCAACGATCGGTGTAATAGTATTCTATAAATCTGTCTCCCGGCTCAAAGCGGGTGTAACCGAGATCTTTTGCTTCATGTTGCCAGCGAGCAGAAATGGTGACTCCATCGATTGAACGCTCAATAACTTCGCCTGTGTACTTGATTTTCACTTCGCCAAGTGGATTTTGTTTGATGACTGTGATCATAGTTCCTGCTCCTGAACAACCGTAAGATAGTGTACATTACTTCCATCTAATATGCAAATATTTTAGGAAGGGAAGTCTGAAGAGTTACACATCCCAAAAGTCCTATGCCCCACTGCGAGAATTTCGTTGCTATCCTTTGAGGATATGAAAGCTTAAGAAGCCATCATCTCGCCAGCTTTGTTAGCATTATTGAAATGGTAAATAAACGTAAGTGATCAGCAATTTTGTATGCCTCTTTTCAAAGTAAGTTGTGTATGCTACACTGTGTGCGGAGGGATGGCAGAGTGGTCTATTGCGGATGTCTTGAAAACATCTGGGTTAATCGCCCCGGGGGTTCGAATCCCTCTCCCTCCGTCAAAGGGCCTCAGGCCTTTCGTTCTGTGATTGACCAAGGAGATTACTGGGGGAAGTAACTCCGCCTGGAACTAGCAATTTACTTTAGTCTGTGTCGTGCTTTCGAGCAAGATACAGATTGAAGCGAACTCGTGTGTTACAGTGTTTCGTAGTGGACTCTTGCGCTGGCATACTTTCCATTGTACGAGGGTATTGTGTGCGTTGAGAGCCGTTTTTGGAGGGCGGTGATTTATTGTGTCACTCATAGTGTCGTTAGAACAGTTCAGTCTGGCCAGTATTTTGCGGGGGATTGAGTCCAATGGGAAAACTGGGTTACTCAAAATCCAGCGAGGGGAGAAGTGGGTAGAACTTTATTTTAGGCAGGGACAGTTGGTTTGTATAGGTCCTATTTGGTCTACTATCACATTGGGAGATCGGCTTCTACAAGCAGGGATTATTTCAGAGCAGGCATTGCAAGAGGCGTTGGATGTCATTGGTGAATCACAACTCAGTGAAACTCGAATGGTATTGACACTCATTGATTTAGGGCACGTCAGTCATGAAAGTCTTTACGGTTGGGCAGCAAAAGAGGCTACTGACGTAATAAGCGTACTTCTCACATGGCGAAGCGGTGAATTTGGCTTCGAGGAGGAGGTACAACCTCCAATTGATCGTCTTTTGATCTCACTTCCCGTCTCATCATTATTACCTTCAGTCTCTTCAGACGAGCCTATCCAGGTTGAACCGACTTCTGCTGTGGCGCAGATGCGGAGCAATCAGGACACACCAGGGATACGTGTTTCTGATCCCCCCACATTAGTTCTTCCGACGCAGTTCTTTCCAGAAAATGATTCTGCTGCTCAAGTTCCGGCATCATCTTTCCTTTCGGTTGAGTCACTTGTGAGTATGCCAGATACGAACTCTGGTCCATCTACTCCTCCTCCACTGTCGGCTCCAAAGCGAATAACTCGGCCATTGGCACCACTGCGCATTGACACTTCGTTTATGACGCCTGAGATGGTGCTTATTCCGACAGATTTGTCGGACCTACGGGGCAAGAATTTAGAACTAGAACTTTCGCCTGAACAGTGGCAGCTTATGACCCAGGCGAATGGCCGCACATCTCTACAAGAGGCATGTCAGGCACTTGAGGTACCGCCCGAACGCATCTGTCAGATGGCAGGTGAACTGATTGCACTTGGTTTGATCACCGTATCTCCTCCTACATCTGGGCCTTTACCTGAATCGCCCTCTGCTCCTAAAGAGCTTGTGATGGCTAGTGTGGATAATGGATATGCTTCCTCAAGCGGGTATCCTAAAGCCATAGCAATGCCTGCTCACGTGAACCGTACAGTCTCAAATTCAGGATCATTTGAGACTGTATCGCAGTGGGGTAATGGTGGGAATCGCGCAAAGTTTGTCGTTGGAGGCGGTTGGGTAGTCACAGGCTCTTCCCCGCAACCTTTGCAAAGAAGTGGGCCGTTGAATGTACCCAATCCCGTCTATGCCCAGGTGGAGGGTGTGCGCTAATCATTTTGTGGGTTGTGGACGTCGTGCCGCGGGTGACAATGTCCACAAGGGGGTACGTGAGTGAGAAGGGGCGCACCGTATCATATTATTCTGAATCATTGAAAGATCCAATTTCCTCTGTAGGTATGGTGATTGGACGCAGCCGGGCGATGCAGGAGATAGCGACTATCGTTCGCCAGATAGCTGCATACCCGCCGACAACCGTGCTATTGCAGGGCAAAAGCGGCACAGGCAAGGATGTTGTTGCTCACCTCATTCATGCACTCAGTCCCCGTTCTGCCCATTAATTTTTCCCATCAACTGTGTGGTCATTCCCGACACACTCCTAGAAACCGAACTTTTTGGTGTGGAGGCAGGGGCTTTTACCGATGCAAAGGCTTCGCGTGATGGTTATCTGCTACGGGCCGATGGTGGTACCCTCTTCCTGGACGAAATAGGCTCAATGCCACTCCTGTTGCAAGCAAAGCTGCTGCGCTTTCTCGAGACGAGAAAATTTCGGCGTGTCGGAGGTACCAGGGAGATCAATGTTGACCTGCGAGTCATATCAGCCACGAATGTTGATCTGAAGACGGCCGTCGCGCACAAAACCTTTAGGGAGGATCTGTTTTATCGGTTGCAGGTGATTACGCTGCCTTTACCTCCTCTGAGAGAATGGCCGGAGGATATTGAGCCGCTGGTCGAACATTTCTTGCAGGTGCATTCTATTGAAGGATTGGGACCTTTGCGAGTGAGTCGGGAGGCAATGGAATTATTGCAGGAAGCAGTGCTAGCGAACGCTTACGGGAGCTTCAGCGGCAGATACATCTTCCTCCTGAGGGAATAGACTTGCCGACCTTCTTGGGAAGCATCGAGCGTACCTTGGTTCAGGAGGCGCTGCAGCGATGTAATGGAAATCAGGTGCGCGCGGCGGCACTGCTTGGTATTTCACACGATCAGTTGCGGCATCGTCTTATAAATTGAGCTTCACACTTCGGGCCAATCGAGCATCATGGCTTTGGCCGTGCTTCCTGGTTGTATGACTGTGCCGCCTTCAGGTACGATTACGAAGGCGTTGGCATTGAGCAGGGAGGTAGTGATGTTGGAGCCTTGATTGCCGGTTGTGTGAGCGATGAAGCGACCATCGCGCCATTCTACGTGGGCGCGTACATAGTGGCGGCGCATTACCTTTTCACTGACGCCGTCTTCGACTACAGCATCGATTTGTGGATGAACCAGGCGGGTATGCCCTAACATCTTGCGAATGACAGGGCGACCAAATAACTCGAAGGTTACTGCTGCTGAGACGGGATTACCAGGTAGGCCCAATAAGGGTATATTACTAATGTGGCCGAATGCAACCGGTTTGCCGGGGCGCATGTTGATACGCCAGAAATTGATCTGACCTTGTTCCGCCATGATATTCTTGACCAGGTCAAAGTCGCCGACGGAAACACCGCCGGAGGTGATAATGAGGTCATTTTGCACGGCTTGTGTAAACTTCTCGCGCAGGCTTTCAATGGTGTCGCGGGCGACTCCAAGGCGATGCGGCTCAGCTCCAGCACGCTGTACAGCAGCTTCGAGCAGGTAGCTATTACTGTTGCGAATCTTGCCGGGTCGCAGTGGTTCATGCACGTCAATGACCTCGTCGCCTGTGCCGAGTATAGCTACGTGAGGGCGACGTACAACCGGTACATTTGCCCAGCCTAGGGTTGCTAGCACGCCAATTTCCCATGGTCCGATCTCGCCTCCTTGCAGCAAAATCGTTTGTCCGCGCCGTATATCTTCTCCGGCAGGACGAATATTATTGCCTGGGGCAACCGGTTGCAGGATTTCTACCCACTCAGCGCCAGATTCGGCGGGGCGAGTCAATTCTACCTGTATAACCGCATCTGCTCCAGGAGGCACGGGGGCACCGGTCATGATGCGCATGGTGGTGCCTTCTTGCACTGAGGAGTTCGCTACATAGCCGGCAGCGACTTCTCCCGTAATGCGTAGACGTGGTGGTTGGCCATTGCGAGGCTGGCTGTCTCGGCTGAGTAGAGCAAAACCATCCATGGCGGAGTTAGCGAAAGGCGGCATGTCCTCTTGCGCTACGATATTCTGTGCCAAAACTAGCCCAAGAGCTTGAGGTAGTGGCACCTGGGTAGCTGCAAGTGGTGTTATTTCAGCGAGTATGCGTTCGAGTGCTTCTTCTACGCTAATCATACATTGAGAGACCCCCTCAAATAGTCCAACACGCCAATAGTAGAGAAGCCTGGCATCCCAAATACTTGTACCGAACTGGTTTCAAGGTATAACGGGTGTGCCAGGCTTCCCTACAAAATAGTACCTCGTATGGGAGTCGAACCCATGATCTCCGCCTTGAAAGGGCGGCGTCCTTGGCCACTAGACGAACGAGGCTTACAGTTGTGTCAACGGTAGGATTGTACCCTATGATGCAGTGCTTTGTCAAGAAAAATTTATTGGGCTGCGATATCGTCGCCTGGCTGCTGCAAAGGTTTCATTGCTTCTGGTGTTTTACCGGCAATTGGATGTATCCAAGATTTGATGCGCAGGTAGAGGGCCATGACTCCACCGAACCATAGGCCACCGTAGACGTAGCCTGCCATTACGTCGCTGGGCCAGTGTGCGCCAAGGTAGACACGCGAAGGGCCGACTAAGATAATCAGCGCAGTACAGACCCCAATCAGTGCATTGCGCAGCCTACCTGAACGCCAGTTGGTTGCCAGGAAATAGATCAGCAAGCCAAAGATGTTGGTATAGTGCATGACGTGACCGCTGGGAAAGCTCGGCTCATTGATCACACGTACCACGGACACAAGCTCTTTTGTTGGCCTTGGACGTTTAATCAGGTTTTTCACGAGATAGTTGAGTACGCTAGTCGTACCTGTGAGTAGGATGAAAAGCGCCTCCAGGCGGAAACGCAGGAACCAGAAAATAGACGCGGAGCCAACCGTGAGAGGAATAGATAATTTGGGAAAGCCAAACTCGGAAACCGCGATCATGAGTTGGCGGAACCAGGGATTGTGTTGGCTTTGCAGGGTACGAGTGATCGTTCTGTCGCCGGGGAACAATTGTGTCCGACGCGCAATCCACGAGAACATGATGATGCCTGAAAGTAGCCAGCCATAGAAGACCAGGATGATAGTGCCACGCGAAACGGCGTGACGGCCAGAAACAGAGGTTTCTGCTGCAATGCGCTGAGCCTCGTTCACTACCGGTTTCACATTTTGTTCGACCGCGGCTTGTAACTGCGGAAGTACATCTGCTGGTGCCGGAATCAGGGTTGGCTGTGTTGCAAAATCTTTGGTCGGCTGGTTTGTGTTGTTTGGCATAGAAGAGTCCTCTCCTTGTGCTCCTGTACTTATACTGGTTCACTACTCGTTTGTAATTTCGCACTACCCCCGGTTTTTTCCTTCTCACCATACAAGCCAGGAGCATTGATCCCCGGCACTCGCACGCCCAAAGCGGCGGGAATGCTTCTAACGGTTGTCGGTGTATGGCCTTGAATTTCTCCGTCGACCATTACCTCGATAGGTTGTTCAGTACTAATACGTAATGACTTCACCTTGCGATGCGTGATCTTCGGCTGGTAGACCCGCTTGCCTTGAGTGATGGAGATGCCGTGTCGAATAAATTCGAGTTTGCTAAAGTTTTTGTATATCACTACATCTAGCAGTCCATCGTCCATTAAGACGTTGGGAGCTACTTGAAAGTGCGGGCCATAAAATGGCGCATTACAGATGGTCACCTGAAGAGCTTGATAAGGGCGTCGTCTGTGTTCATCAAAAGAGATACTGAGTTTTGGGGGCTTAAAGGTTAGTAATGTACTCAGTCCTTCGATGATGCCGCGCAATGTGGAAAGTAGACCGGGAGCCTTGATCTCTTCGCCCGCGGGGAAGAGATTGGCCTCCAGTCCTATACCTGCCACTTCGAAAAAGGATTGTCCATTAGCATCCCCAATGTCAATTGTACGCGTCTTGCCTTGCGCAATGACCTCACAGGCTGCTTCGACAGTTTCAGGAATACCCAGACTGCGTGCCAAGTTGTTCATCGTTCCTGTGGGAATAATGCCAAGTGCGGTCTGTGTGCCGATCAAACCCTTAGCAACTGCATGAATTGTACCATCTCCACCGGCCGCGATGACAATTTCTGCATGGTCAGCCGCCGCACGTATTGAAAGGCCCTGCCCTGTATCCTCCGGTGTTGTATAATAGACCTCCGGCTCGATACCATAGCTGCGCAAGGCCGCGAGAATAGCTGCCTCGGTCTCCTCTGGAGTCATTGCTTTCGTTGTGAGCGTCGATATCCCCGATGTGGGATTAAGGATCAACATTGCGCGCATGTTTATAACTTTCTAAATTATTGTAAAGGTGGCAGAATGGTATGCTACAATATCAATATACTTCAATGCCCGTTTGTTCATACACCTACCAGCATAATAAATCACACATAATTAGCACGGAAAACTCGACAAGAAGGGATACAAGCCATGCTAGATCTATCTCATCCGATGGCCTTGACCAATCTTATGCCGGCTACTGAAGGAATAAATTTCTACACCGCTGATCCCGATTTAGCATTCCTCTTACGCCAGCTTCTTTCTGAAGAGGATAGTGAACGGGTGCAAGGCTTGCTCACGGCAATGGGACAGGTTGCTTCGGGGAAGATGGATGATCTGGCCGAGGTCGCTAATCGTGAGGGACCGGTGCTGGTACAATACGACAAATATGGGCAGCGCATCGATAAGGTAGTCTTTCACCCTGCCTATCACGAGCTAGAGCGTATCGCCTACGAAGATTTTGCCATCGCCGCCTGTTGCCATCGTGAAGATGCATTGGGTTGGTCTGGCCGCGTGCCTCAACCGGTCAAATTTGCTCTTGGTTATCTCGGAATGCAGGCCGAATTGGGCGTTTTCTGCCCCGTGTCGATGACAGATGCACTCGCACGGCTCATGGAGCGTTACGCTAGCGAACCACTCAAGCGGCGCTTTTTACCTGGGTTGACTGCATTGACAATGGTCGAACTGAAGCAGGGCGCGATGTTTCTGACGGAAAAGCAAGGGGGTTCGGATGTAGGTCTCACAACTACGGTGGCGAAACCTCTCCTGCACACACATCATTTATCACAGGATGAGCTTCAACCGGAATGGGAGCTATGGGGCGATAAGTGGTTCTGCTCAAATGTCTCTGCCGATTTGATCCTGACGCTTGCACGACCAGAAGGTGCTCCTGAAGGAACGCGCGGCCTAGGGCTATTCCTTGTACCTAAAACGCTAGATGATGGGATGCGTAATACCTATACTATCAACCGCTTGAAGGACAAACTTGGCACACGTTCACTTGCAACTGGAGAGGTGACGCTGCAAGGAGCGCAAGCATACCAGGTTGGTGTTCTGGATCGCGGCTTTGTGCAGATGACCGAGATGATTAATCTGACGCGCATCTGGGCTGCAATAGGGTCGCTAGCTGCCATGCGCCGCAGCTATCTTGAAGCGTTGGTGCACACGCGTGGGCGCGTTACATTTGGACGACCATTGGCAGAGCATCCGCTTATGCGCAGGCAGTTGGTTGATCTATTGATCGAGGTTGAAGGTTGCGCGGCCCTGGCGTTTGAGACCGCAGCGGTGTTAGAGCGGGTGGATCGTCATGGTGCAGAAGAAGATCGCCGCCTTTTACGTATTCTAACGCCGCTTTGCAAATACTACATACCCAAACGCGGCGAATATGTGACGCTTGAGGCTCTGGAGATGCGCGGGGGCAATGGCTACGTGGAAGATTGGGTAAATCCTCGTATGCTGCGTGATGCTATCGTCAATGTTGTATGGGAGGGTTCAAGCAATGTCATCGTACTGGATGTGGCGCGGGCTATCAATCGGGAAGGAGCGGGAGCAGCTCTCTTTAGTATGTTGCATCAGCGGCTGCAATCGCTTCAGTGGCCGATTGTCGTTCCGGTAGCGCAGGAAGTGCAGGCAATGGCGCGTCAGTTAGGAGAACGTTTGCAGCATCTCGCCACACTTGACTCGGAAAGTGCTCAATTACCTCTGAGAGGTATTGTCGAGCGCATGGCTCAACTGACAATTGTCACCTTACTGTTGGAGCAGGCCGAGAGCGAGTTGCTACGTGGTCCCGAAGGAACCGGCAAGCGCAAATGGCTTATAGCGTTGCTGTATTTGCATCGACACGTGCTGGTGCATCCTGATGGCTGGGCCGCTGATAACGACCCTACTGTGCTTAATCATTTCGATGCGCTCGTAGATTGGAAATCTATAGCTCTAAGCTGACAATCGGCATTCCATGCTAAAAAATCTAAATTATTGAGGAATCGCTGCGAATGTTGATACGTGTCAAGCAGTTCAAGGTAAGTGCATATGAGCTATTTGCAGTAGGAATTATAGCATTTGCTGTCTTGCTACGTGTGGTGCTGGCGGCGAATGGCTGGCCACAAACCAATAGTGACGAAGACACGATGGGACTGATGGCCCTCCACATTGCTAACCGTGGGGAGCATCCCATCTTTTTTTATGGTCAGAGCTATATGGGGGCATTCGAGGCGTATCTCGGTGCGGCACTCTTTCGCCTTTTTGGGGTCTCGGTATTCACGTTGCGGCTCGGCACGATATTGCTGTTTGCCCTTTTTCTCGTCAGTATGTATTTCTTCACAAGCCTGCTTTATACGAAAAAATTGGCTCTGATCGTATTGATTTTACTCAGTTTTGGATCAATTGTGGTCCTGGATACGCAATTGATTGCGCTTGGTGGTTACCCCGAGCTACTACTCTTTGGTTCTCTTACCATGCTCCTTGCTTCATGGCTTGCACTCACTTCGGGTCAATATGCATCCTGGAGCATAAGGACGTGGCGGTTCATCGGCTTTTTCTGCTGGGGACTGGTTGTGGGAATTGGCTTCTGGTGCGATTTTCTGATGATCTCATTTATTCTGGCGTCAGGTTTGCTGCTTGCGCTCTTTTGTTGGCGTGAGCTACTGAAAGGAGCTGTATTGTGTCTTCTATTAGGCATCCTGATAGGTGCGTTTCCCTTGATCGTTTACAATCTCAAGGCATCGCCAGGACAAGATACATTAACTGTATTAAGGCTTCTGCACGATAGTGGTGGCGTAGAATTGACTCAGAACCATGATTACAATCAGTTTCCGCTCATACGTGAGGCCAAGGGTACAGCGCTAATAGCCCTGCCTTCGGCTACGGGAGGGCCGACTTTCTGCGCGGATTCTGAATTGCGGCTCTATGGACGTACAAGCCTTGGGGCTTTCCCATGTACGCACGTTTTTAAGAGTCGGCGTTTAGTCTTCATGGCTCTCGGTTGGAGTCTGGGTTTCGTTTTGCTCTGGCTAGTAGCTGTCTTTCAAGCATTGAGAGCGCTCTGGAAACTACGGCCTCGATCGATTGTACGAACGCAGCCGCCAGAAAAGAGGCAAGCCATGATACGCCATCTGGCTCGTCTCCTATTATTAGCAAACGCTGGACTGACTCTGGGATTGTTTCTATCCAGCCCATTGTCAGCCGTGTGGCCAACTAATGCACGTTATTTAATTGGTTTGCTGGTTGCGTTGCCTGCTTTACTGTCTCCTCTTTGGGGAAATGTTGATCGTGTGAAAGTGGGTTTTCAGAAATTAGCCTGGATAACTGGAAGGGGTCGGGGGGCCGATACATCGGCAGTGGGTGCGATAAATTGGCCCCTACTGGGTGGCTTCAGTTCAAGATATGGTGCAACCATTGCCTTAGTCTTCAGGATAGGAATGTTTCTGCTTATTGGTCTTGTGTTTCTGCTTGGAACTATTAGCGCTTTCTCTGAGATTCCTGTCGTTCAAGCTGATGTACGGCAGGAGGATGCGCTTGTTTCAAATCTCCTGCGCATTCATGCTACGCGTATTTATACGGATTACTGGACGTGTGGGCGGCTTATTTTCCAGAGTCATGAGCAGATCATCTGCGTGTCTCTGGATGTTAATTTGCAGCCGACTCATAATCGCTATGTGCCATACTATTCAACCGTAAAGGCTGATCCACAAGCGGCTTATATGTTTCCGATAGGTTCTGCTCAAGCGAATGCTTTTGCAAAGGAGGCAACGCATTCAAAATGGCAATACCGGCATTTTGTGTTTGAAGGTTATGTTGTGTATCAGCCTGGATAAACGCTATCTGAATAAGGTATAGCTAATATGCCTTATTCAAAAAGGCCCAGCTAATTAGTCCACGTGGATAGAATGTGCCGGGCCAAATGCTTCCATTATCTCGCACACCATCTCCGTAGTTTAGTGTAAGTCCCACGTTGTAGTTATAGACCGCCTGGGTCACATCCACACGTTTACATGCGCTACAACCATGAGCGGAGTAGACGAAATCGGCGACGAGACCTGAGAGCATTACTTTGCTAAACCATTCGTAACGCTGACAGGTACCACCTGGACATTGAGAACCTGTGGCAGCCGTTGATTCCAGTGCGATCATGGCGGGTGAAGAGAGTGTATCTGAACTCAGATCTTGGGGATATTGGCTGGCAAGGTCTTGTAATAGCGTCGCATTCATCGCCTTATCCTGTCCAATCAAGTGTAGATAGAATAGACCTTCGCCCAGGGTAACAGAACGTCCGTTGCAGTTGTTGTACGCTGTCGTATTTGCAGCAAGAGGGATGAAGCCGTTGGTTTTATACTCTTGTAGCATGGCATTTTCGATCTTGCTGGCATCGCTTGTCCAGGTGCTCCCATTGTTATCACCCGAAACCTGACTATCCAGATAGGCAGTAGCGAGATAGCCTGTTGCTTCCTTCAGCCCCTGATAATACAGGTTTCCAGCGTGAGCGGTATCGTTATGCAGGCAATCGTTCTGATCATCGTAGGTGGTATTGGTATCCTGGAAGTTATAAGCAATACCGGTGGCGGGATCACCTACCTTTTGATTATGTGCCATGCCTGAATCTATCAGGGCTATGTTGTTGTTGTCTGTGAGCAGTGAGGTATCACCTGTCAGAGAGACATAATAGGCAGCCAGCAGCGCAACATTGGAGTTCTCTTCTGTAGGCATCGGTGAGCCGAACGAGAAGCGGGGTAGAGCATAGCAAGTGGCCCGGATCGTTGGAATACCGGCACCGGGGCTGGTGCAGACGCCACTGCTCGTAACATCGCCGCCCTGATCATGTTGGAAATACGTGCCAAAGGCATCACTGGTGGCGTTTTTGAAGACGGTTGATAGGGCGCTCCTAAAGAACCAGGGAACGCGATTGATTTCAAAGTAACCATACTCGTGCATTACGTCAACCGTTGTCAAGAAGCCAAAGGCACCTTCATAGACCGCAGCATCGTAACCACCACCAGCGCAACTCTGCCTTCCCATGAGCCAGCTACTCGCTTTATAGCTGCGGAGCGTATCAGCAATGACCCAGCGCTGTGCCGTTGTCGGTACATTGTCCTGAATCAGGATATTCTCCATTGTTTGAGCACGGTTGAGGAGATTCGCTAGATTGTCAATGGCAAAGTCTACGACCGCATTTTCCGATGACCATTCCTGGGCTGCATAGAGTCCCTCACTCTGGCAGTTCGCGGGTAATTGAGTGTTAGCGAAGAGGTGCAGGCTGGGATTCCATCCTCCCATAATCATGTATGAGGTTAAAGACTTTGAGGCTGGCACACTATAGCTCCAGGCAAGACCCGCGCGGTCACTCACGCTCGTATTGCATCTCCAGGCAGGCTGCTGACCCGCGAGAAAGAGCGTACCGCCTGTTGTATCGGAACTGCTATTGTAAGAAAGTACGTTGACACTATTGCCACCGGCCGTGGTATGTGCAAGGCAGGCGTTACTGGTAGGAATGCTGCGGTTGCTGCCGAAGAGAAAGTTGCCTGACAACGTTTTGCTGCTTATATTCACCAGGGTGACTCCTACCAACAAGGCCGGTACGGTGTCTTCCTTCACAGCGTTGGAGCAACTGGCAATCGCTGTACAGCCGGGTTCGCCCGCGAAGGTATCGATAATATCTACGATGATGTGCAATCCCGATCCATCGCTTGCATCGCCTTCCCAACGGCTGGTGTCCAATCCCTGCGTCCACTTCTCATTCAACACATAGGTGTCTGCCTGAGAACTATCCAGGTTGCCCATATGGAAAATAGAAGTCTGCTTCTCACCTGTTGGAGCGACCCCAACAATGTAACTGGCCGAATTGTCGTGGTAGACGCCATCCGTCCCGCTAGCAACGGAATGCGTGCTGGGAGAGATGATGAAGGCGAAACGCGAACCAAACTTCGCGTTGACATTGTTGGCGTTACTGTTGGCACTATAGGTTTGCGTGGGAAGACGGTTGTCTAGCGAGAGTTTTCCTAATGTAGCAGAAGTTACGTTTTTCTTATTGTGATGATTGGTTGATGCATTTGCAAATTTAAATGGAATGATGAGCAACGAAAGTACGAGAGTACTTAATAGAAATATCAAAATAGATCGACGAAAATGACGCACTGCTTCACCTCTTTACGCAAAATATCTATTAGTAAAGACGAACAGCAGTTACTTTAGTAAGCTGAAAAGTACTTTTGTAGAGGCAAGATATGATAGAATACATTCGTGAAAAGGAGGCAGTGTATGAAGATATCCAAACGCACGCTGTTAATTTCTATCTCAGCACCACTTTTGTTCATAATAGCCTTTAGTATCGTAATAGCCGTTTACCTTATTTCCCATAAATCTCCTGAAGTAGACATAATGGCAAGCGGTGTTGTACCTCAAGCTATAGAAATCCCAGAAGGCGAATCAATCCGTTTCGTCAACCAATCATCGACGATTACCCAGACTCTTTGCCTGGGCGCGAATCAGCATTGCGATTCCAATCTTCTGCTCCCGAGGGAAATTGCAAGTCCAGGTGTGAAGATTCTTCCCAATCAAGCGAGAGATGTTGTCTTTGATACCTACGGGACATTTACTATCACCAGTACGAGTGTGCCAGGCATAAATCTCAAAGTAACGGTGGATGCTGCTGATTAAGTGAGTCGATTAGCCAGAAATATTGCTGTTTTTGTTAGGAGTGTGTTGGAGACACAAGCTTTAGCGGATATTGCCAGTGCACGAAGTAGAGGGAGCAGAGAAGAAAAGATGTAGTAAACCTGCTCTGTGGATTTGGAAGTGAAGCCATGCAATCTTGCCTCTTCCTTAATCCACAGAAGGTCACGCAATGGCCAGACTGAGATCATCTACCAGTTTTTGAATCTCACGCAGTCGCTGTTCGGCCAGTTCCACGTTTTCCAACGCTTGGGCCAGGATGCGCTCTTCTAAAGAAGAGTAGGATTCGGCAATTTCAGGATCAATAGAGCCACCAATCAGCTCTAGAGCGCGGTTGAGTTTAGTTTCAACGACTTCACTTGAGGGTGTAGTTGCCATAGTATTTACCCCTTCATTCTGGAAAGGCTTCTACCATAATTCCAACGAGATTATCTATACAAACGGTAAACGACCACTAATAAATGTGTTTTTCCTACGGTTACATCCTCATTCATTAGTGAATACGTTAATTCATGGCAATTGGTTACATCGAAGTACTTTTGGCTCAGCTTTATTCATCACGGCTTTATCTACATTCATATTACATTAGACGCTCAATAAATCAAAATGGGGGTACCAACATTCCTATTGACTAAAAACCATGTAGTGCCTGGGAGGCAATATGATGCCATCCCATGCGTTGCGCCGTATTGACTAATGCGGGAGTGACGAGTATGAGAAGCGCTTATCTGTGTGTTATATTTTAAAAGAGCGTGATTATTTTTTCTTTTGTATGAAATTATTAGATTTGAGGTGCGTTAGTTATAGCCTTAACTTGAGGAGTGATGATATGAGCGCACAACCTGGTCGTTATTTATTCCACATGTTTCTCAGTCACGCACATGCAAATAAAGAGGTTGTCGACCAAATTTACAATTGGATGACCGGGGTCGCTGAAATACCTGTTTGGTATGACTCTTACAATCTACCACCAACAGCGAAGATATCTACTGGGTTATCAAAAGCAATTTCTCAGTGCCGTGGTATGATGGTAGTCCTGTCAAAAGCATCAATTCAGTCAGGTTGGGTGGAAGATGAGTATAGCGGGGCTATCATTCAGCGCAATCAAGACAAACAATTTCGCATTTTGCCCATTCTTATAGAAGATTGTGAGATACCGAGTTTCCTTCCAAATACAAAGTACATTGATATGCTTGGGGGCGAGCTTAGTTTCAAGAGTGCGAGCGAAATCATCGCAGGTTTATATTATGATGATAACGCTTTGTTGTTGGGAAATATCAGGGATGTATATGTGAGTCGTTCCTGGCGTCAGGAAGAGGCTGGCTATCGCTTAGCTGATTATGTATGTCACATACTTGATAAAGCTGGATTCAGGCTTGTAGGTGACTCTGAAGATCAGAAGGTTTATGATCCTGAGCGAGTGAGGAAGCTCATAGCAAGTTGTGGGGGACATGTTGCCATTGTACCAGATCGAGGTGGAGGTAAAACTTCCAAGTATATTTTTCCAGAGATAGAGATGGCCCAGAGCATGGGTTTGCCTTGTCTTGTTGTGTCTGAACCAGCCGTGAACTTGCCGGAGCCTCTTGCTGGTTCTGTCATACGTATATCAGTTGATGAGTTCAAAGCAGGCCAAATAGGTAGTATAGCTCTGCAACGAGGAATTGATGATCTAAAAGAAGAGTGGATAAAGCCCTTTCAAGAGCCATACATTTTTTACGCAACTGATCTTGATGCCTCGTATAAATCGAGAAAACAGACAATCAAACAAGCTATTCAAAGTATTACTGCTGTTGAATGCAAGATAGGTGATGAAATTAGGTCTAGCAATGTACGTGAAACTATTGCTAAGCAAATTTCTCAGGCCACTCTGGTAATCGCTGATATTACAGAAGACAATATAAACTCATGTATAGAGGCGGGTATGGCTGTAGGAGCTAACAGACCGTTGGCTCTAATAGGCAAAGGCTCACGCCATCGACCGCCATTTATGCTTAGCAATTTTCAGATGTATCCCTATGAGAGTGATCTAGAAATGTTAGGGATAATACATAAAATTGTATTTCCTTACCGTCGTCGCATAATTAATTCTGAGGTAGCTTCACGAAACCTTTCGTAGTCAAACCGCAATTTGCTAGTCTAGATTGCAGATGCTCTATCGTTTAGTGTGGCGTACCGCTGCGGTAACACTAAACGATAGAGCATCTGCAAAAAACTGCTTAAGCGCGGTCCAATGCGGCACCCTGACTTCTCACTCTTTTCAGGCTAACAATAGGGATTGGAAATGTCCATATGGCGTTGTCACTTTACAGTGACGGTCAGATTCATGCCTGAGTGAATGGTGCAATACAATTGGAATGTTCCTGCGGTGGTAAACGGTCCTATATCCTGGGTATCACCGCCATTGAAGGTTACATTAACAGTGGGCGCTCCTGGCTCTTTGCCAGGTTTTGCAGTGCCGTTATCCCATGTGCCATTGTTGATAATATGCTCAACCGTCAGGTCGTCTATAAGCGTCAGTTTTGAACCTTTGTTAATAGTGACGGTGCTCTGCAAGAAATTAGTCGCACCCATATGAACGGTTCCTCCGCCACCGCCACTGCCACTGGATGTGCCCCCGCTTTGATTGGCCTCGGGACTTCCAGGGCGCGCGCAGGCAGCGAGCAAAATACTACCGAGTGCTAACATAGCAAGCAGCGTTACCAAAATCTTCAGGTGTTTGTTACTCATAGCATTACTTCCTCTCATAATGTTGGATTTTGACAATCAAAAGGGATGCGTTTCACCCTTCCTACAGGTAGGATCGTTTCTCCATTGTTCCCGTTTTTGGTCGTCAAATTTTATTATAGAACTGCTAGAGCGGTTTTTTCCATACTTAAGGACAGTATGGAAAATGCTGGGAATAAAGAGGATTACGATGTGCCAATAGAATCTCTTCTTCACGTAAGAATGGCTCGTATCATTTCCCTTAAATAAGGGCAACCGCTATAAATTAAAAAACGATGAGACTTTGCTTATTGAAGTGTTTTATTTATTGACTTTGTAGCTTTTAAGCAGGTATGATTTGAACAAGAGCATATTCTTGCTTGTTTTGTCCTGTTAGGAAACAAGGGGCAAGAGATTAATGTATTGAGCGGAAAGACTTGCAAGGGATTTACAAAAAAGCCTTGTCTCCAGCCCTTGATCGATAGCAAACACAAGGAAGGAAGGAAGGAAAAGTATGGCAGATAGAATGTCAGAACATCACGCGTCAGTAACGGTCAACGCACCGGTTCATCAGGTGTATGGCCTGTTCAGTCACTTCAACGATTTCCCGAAATTTATGAGCTTTGTGAAGGAAGTCACGTACTATGATGAACAGCGCAGCCATTGGGTAGCCGAGGTGGTTGGGCGTCACGAATGGGATGCCGTCAATGAAAACTGGGTAGAAGATCGTCAGATTGGCTGGCGTTCAACCAATGGTCTGGAGAATGAGGGGAAAGTAACGTTCCAGCCAGTTGGTTCCAATCAGACACTCGTGGATGTCTATATCACCTACAATCCACCAGCCGGTGTACTTGGCGATGTTGGAGATAGTCTAGGCGCTGGACAGCGGTTTGACAGTGTCTTGCAGAACGACCTGAATAACTTTGCTCGCATGGTAGATCAGGCACCTCCAGGAGCGCTTGATCCCGAATCGTCTAACTACTTGTTCCACAGTGGTAGCGCTGCCGCCAAAGGCACGACGACAAGCCAGCAGAATGCTACAATGGGAGAGGACAACCCTGGCAGCAGCTCTACAATGTCACAGGATTACCCAACCGATCGGCCTGTTCTGGACCGAGATATCATCGGAGAAACCCCCAATACAGGAACATCAGTTAACTATGGAACAACTGGCACCGTGGCATCTCCTGACTATGGAACAAGCAATCCCGTCATGCCGACCGAGTACGGAACGAGTAATCCTGTCACACCTTCAGGGTACGGAACTCCTAATCCGGTAACACCTCAGGAGTATGGAACGAGCAACCCAGTAATGCCCCCTGAGACTAGAACAGCATCTAATCCGGTCATGCCGCCGGATACTGGGATGAGTAACCCAGTGATGCCTCCCGAGCGAGATAGGGATACAGGGTACTAGAGGTACAAAAGCAGATAACGATATCAATCCAGATACCGATTATCAGCGCTAAAGAACGCTTCTAACAATCAAAATACAGTAGAGTACCGAAATGGCGCGGTGAACAATCCATCGCGTCATTTCTAATGGTTAGCTAAATGAAGCGCCTGATTCAGGTCAAACGTATCCCAAAGAAGGAAGACCTCAATCAGCGCAGGAAATATTTGATTACTCAGGAAACCGTTGATCCCCAGAAAGTGATCACGGATCTGAACCAAATGCTACATGACGCTGGCAAAGGCGGAAAATAAGCATTGTCTTGAACTTTTAGGGCTATGCAAAAGTCGAGGGAAGTGCGGAAAGAAGCCATATCACAACATAATCACAAGAGCTTTTTGACCTTGAAATGGCCTTTTGAACTTCCGTTTGGGTTGACTTTCGAGAGGTTTCATGGTATTCTATATGTAATCCCACAAGGGAGATACCAGGGAAGCAAAGAGACCCTGGGACAAGGCGAGAGGGCCTTGCATTGGTAATTCCGAAAGGAGAAAATATTATGCCAATGAAGAAACCAGTACGCCTTTTGGGGATGGTATTTCAGATCGACTAGTAGGGCCCGTGAAGACGGGCATACCGAGCCTCTGACCCATCACCATTACCTGGCTTAACTGCGGATATCACATCAGATATCAACCCGTTGAAGGGTACTGCAAAGTCTTAACGATGGCTTACGTCGGCAGGTTGGAGTGGTATGCAGAGGAAGCTACTGAGGGCATATCTATAACTCTCATGCCCAATGCTATGTAATAAAACTCGGTTGAACGTGACACGGGAGTTGTGCAGAAAAAAACACAGAGGGATCAGATAAGTTACTTATCTGATCCCTACTGCTATTACAAGCATTTACCCGCTATTATCAAGATAGCTTTGCCAGAGGCAATAATTTCCCTCACTTTTGATTTATTGTGACAAGTTGTTTTTGTTGCTCCATATCAGTTGCATATCCCCTTTATACTGAGCTTGAGCAACGATATCCCTATGAAGAATGGTACTCATGCTCAAAGCAATTGTAAAAATGGCTAAAGTAGAGTAAACTATTGGCGGCTATTCATGGCCTTTAAAAATTTTTATTGTTTCTGAGGCTTACTGAGCGTCAGAAAATCAGCTTCACTTGAACTCATATCTACGTTCGTGAAGAAATGGAGACGTTATCGTGAGTTGGAATCCTAATCAAGGCCAAGACCCGAATCAGGGTCAGTACCCAAGTCAACAGAGTCAGTATGGCGGCCCTATACCACCGCCGGTGAATAATCCATATGGTGCTCAACAAGGAGGATATCAACAAGGAAGCTATCAGCAGCAAGATTCATATCAACAACCTCCTGCTTACGGGCAGCAGTATGGTGGATACCAGCAGCCTCCAAATTATGGACAGCAACAGTATGGCGGCTATCAGCAGCCGTATGGCGCACCTATTGGTGGCGCGCCTGCTGGTGCGCTTGGACCCACCTCTATGGGAATGCAGGCTAATGTTGCTGCCGGTTTAAGTTATGTCCTGGGTTGGATTACGGGACTGATCTTCTTTTTCGGTGAAAAGCAGAATTGTTTTGTGCGTTTCAACGCTATGCAATCGATACTTCTTTTCGTTGCTGTGACAGTGGTGTATATCGTTATCGATGTACTAACCGCCGCTTTAGCTTTTTCTGCTCTTGGCTTTTTACTCGTTCTTTTTGGCCTGGTGACCTGGGTAGTAGGTCTTGGAGTATTTGTCCTCTGGATTATTCTGATGGTGAATGCGTTTCAGGGCAAATATCTCAAGTTGCCGGTTATTGGTGACTATGCGGAGAAATACGCGAATCCAACCATGTAGTAATGAGTAGTCAGTCCAATGAAAATTTGTGGTGGACTCTTGCTCTACACTTACTAGAACTTCCTTGCCAATCTGGTTCACTCATCCCGGTAAATGAGGCTAAATGGCATTTATGCTTCCCTACCTAGTTGGTATTCTAAACGTTTTTTATGCCACGGAGAGACTTAGAATCGGGCAACCTATTGTTGTCTAGATGTACCTCACAGCTAGATTTGTATGCAGGTCTGGTTTATAGTCCTGGACGGCGTTAGTCGTCTAGAGAGGTTGGGATATCAATGTCCATGAACATGAATACACTCAAAGAGGAGAGGAATCGCGGTTATGTCATCGCCGGTGGTGGTGCTATAGTAGCTTTCATCGCTTTTTTCCTTCCTTACGCCTCCGTTTCTCTCGGCATCCTCGGTTCATATTCCTTCAGCGCCGCGCAAGCTGGGGGGTTACTCTGGCTTGTGTTTTTACTGATCCTGGCGGCTATCGCTATATCCGCAATAATGATTTTTAGAGGCAGAGCTCCCAGTCCTTTTGGTATATCAGGAATGCCTGTTACGACCCAGGTTCGTTACGGAGTCTATGGGTTGATTGGGGCAGGGGGACTTGGCGTTCTGCTTGTACTTTTGAATCTTCTCACTGGCTATGGTTATGGAATCTCTGGCAGTTCAGGTGTTGGCCCTACTGTTGGCTTCTTCCTGCTTTTACTAGCACTGATAGCCGTCGCAGTTGGCGGCGTGCTCGCAATGAGAACGACATCCGCAGCGCCTACATCACAGGCATTCCCGCCATCCCAGCAATGGTCTTCGACGCAACAGCCGCCGCAACCGTGGCAACAGCAGCAATGGCAACAACAACAGCAACAATGGCCACAGCAGCCACAGCAGCCACAGCAGCCACAGCAATCACCGCAATATGCGCCTCCACAGTATACCCCGCCACCGCAATATCCTCCATCGCAATATCCACCAGCACAACAGCCCTGGACACAGCCTTCAGAGCCACAGCAGTGGCCACCGACCCAGCAGCCCCCAACGCAGCAACAGCAGCCTCCAACGCCGCCCTGGCAATAATGGGCCGCTAATACGGAAAGTAGAAAGTAGGTAAATGGAGGGACATAAACATATTGTGTCCCTCTATTCGTTTATTGGGTGTGGAACAAGTTACCGTGCAGGAAGGTGAGGTTGCCCATGTCAGCACAGAAAACTATCGGCTATGTCATCGCATTAATTGCAAGCCTTGTAGCTCTGTTAGCTTTCTTTGTAATGCCCTACATATCACTAGGATTAGTGGGTTCACTTACAGGAGTACAGATTTTCACTACAGTTATACAAGCCCTACAGACTGTCTCTTCGTTTCCCTCTTCCTCTTTTAACCCTGGTAATAATCAGGCTACCTATTTGCTGCTCATAGTGCTCCTACCTATAGTGGCGGTGATCACTGCCATCATTGCAGGCGTGCAGTTATCTAGAGGTGAAAGAACAGGTAAAGCAGGTGCGACATGGTTGATCATATTAGGTGGACTTACCCTTGCCGGTCTGATCGGGGTGTACATCTACCTGGCATCTAATACCCCGGCCGGTTCTCCAGTCTCGATCACATCTTTGCTGGCTGTAGGCTACTGGGCGAACTTGCTCGCAATGATCGCCGTAATAATTGGGGGGATACTAGCGCTAAGAACTGCATCTCCGGTGGTATCACAGCCACCACCAGTGTGGTCATCTTCGCAGGAGCAGTGGCAACCTATGCAGCCTCCCCAGCAAGCAGAATCTTGGCAACAACCTCAACAACAATGGCCGCCATCGCAGCCACCTCAATCTTCGCTGCAGTGGCCCCCAAGACAACCGGAGTCGCCATCCCAGGAATGGCCACCGACGCAGGGTTCTCAATCTTCACAGCAGTGGCCTCCATCACAACAACAGCCACCCTGGCAATAATGATCTAATTTGAACACCGGCTCTGGAAAAGCATTTTTCCAGCAGAGCCGGTGTATGATTCATTCTTCCAGTGACAAGATTGCCATAAATGCCTCTTGTGGAATCTCCACGTTGCCCACCATCTTGAGGCGCTTTTTGCCCTCTTTCTGCTTCTCCAAAAGCTTGCGCTTGCGTGTAATGTCACCGCCGTAACATTTCGCGAGGACATCTTTGCGCACGGCTTTGACGGTTTCGCGTGCAATCACACGTGCACCAATGGCAGCCTGGATGGGAACTTCAAACAATTGACGCGGAATCAGCCTGCGCAGCTTCTCTACCAGAGTACGCCCCTGTTGGTAGGCTTTGTCGCGGTGCAGGATTAGAGACAGAGCATCCACGGGAACGCCATTGACGAGAATATCAAGTTTCACCAGGTCTGCCTCGTGATAACCGCCGAAGGTATAGTCGAGCGAGGCATATCCCTGGGTGCGTGATTTCATCTGGTCGTAGAAATCGGTGATCAACTCTGCCAGAGGCATACTGTAGGTAAGCAGGACTCGTTCAGCCTCGATATACTTCATCTCTTTGAACGCGCCACGACGTGTCGTGACGAGGTCCATGAGTGTGCCAATATAGCGCGAGGGTGTGAAGATGGAAATGTTCATCCACGGTTCCTCAATCTTCTCGATTTCTCCTTCTGGCGGTACATCCGATGGATTGTCAACCTTTAATACCTCACCGTTGGTCTTCGTGACATAATATTCGACGCTTGGAGCGGTTGCGAGAATATCAAGGTCATATTCGCGTTCCAGGCGTTCCTGGACGATCTCCATGTGCAGCAGGCCCAAAAAGCCGCAACGGAAACCAAATCCTAGTGCGGTCGAGGTTTCTGGTTCGTAGAAGAGCGAAGCATCATTTAATTTCAGGCGATCAAGGGCGTCACGCAGTAAGGGATATTCGTTGCTCTCCACGGGATAAATACCGGCATAAACCATTGGCTTGGCAGGTTGATAGCCGTGCAGGGGCTTAATCTGGTTTAATGCGTTGGGAGTGGTTACGGTATCGCCTACGCGGCAATCCTTGACATTCTTAAAACCTGTCGCGATATAGCCTACCTCCCCCGCGGTGAGTGCACCTGAGGATACTAAACGAGGCTGGAAGTACCCGGCTTCCAGAATCTCGGTGGTACTACCTGCTGCCACCATCGCAATGCGTTCCCCTTCGCGCAATTGTCCATCAATGATACGCACGTAGGCAATCACACCTTTGTAGGAGTCGTAATGCGAGTCGAAGACCAGAGCACGTAGCGGAGCATTGGCCTCGCCCTTAGGTGGTGGAATCTGTTGAACGATGGCTTCGAGTATCTCCTGTGTGCCGATACCTTCTTTGGCCGAGGCAAGGATGGCTTCCTCCTTAGGCAGGCCGATTACATCCTCGACCTCCTGTTTGACCCGCTCAGGATCGGCGCTCGGCAGATCGATTTTGTTGATGACCGGGATTATATTCAGGTCGGCCTCAACCGCCAAATAGAGATTGGCAAGCGTCTGCGCCTCAATACCCTGCGTAGCATCAATGACCAGCAGTGCGCCTTCGCATGCGGCCAGGCTGCGCGAAACTTCATAGGTGAAATCTACGTGACCAGGGGTGTCGATCAGGTTCAACTCATACTGTTCGCCATTGAGCGCGGTATAGAGCATGCGCACTGCCTGCGCTTTGATCGTAATGCCTTTCTCGCGCTCTAAATCCATCTGGTCGAGCATTTGCTCAGTTAATTCCCGTTTGGTGACGGTTCCTGTATATTCCAGTAAGCGGTCGGCGAGGGTGGACTTGCCATGATCTATGTGGGCAATAATACAAAAATTTCTAATATGTGCTTGATCTGTCATTCAATAATGCCTCCACACAACACTTCATCACCATCTTCACCTCCGTAAAAGACGGCTGCTTGTCCGGGAGTAATAGCACGCTGGGGTGATGAAAGCGTTACTTGCGCACGATTTCCCTCCAGCGGAATAACGGTTGCTTCTCGTTCGGGTGCTTTGTAGCGAATGCGTACGAGCGCTGAGAATGGTTCGATTGGTATCTCACCGCTCACATAGTGCATGTTGCCGACGGTGAAGCTTGTTTTCTCAAGCGCAGTTGCCGGGCCTACGATAATCGCATTCTCCACGGCATCGATAGTAAGCACATGCAGAGGCTCTGGCGAGGTGAGACCTAATCCTTTGCGTTGTCCAATGGTATAGTATGCTAGCCCGCGATGACGACCCAAGACTTTGCCGCTCTGGTCATAGATAGGTCCCGACTTCGGCAGTGGAATCACGCCGTTTGCTTTTGCAGTTAAACCTGGGCCTACGCCTGCCAGTTCTGGCTCTTCCGCGGCTGCTGCATAGCGTTGAATGAAGCCACGGTAGTCATTCTGTGCAACGAAGCAAATCTCCTGGCTCTCGGCTTTGGTCGCTACCGTCATTCCGCGCTCTGCTGCCATTGCTCGTACCTGCGGCTTGGTGTATGGTCCTAAGGGGAAGCAGGCGTGAGCGAGCTGCTGCTGGTTGAGGACGTGCAGTACATACGACTGGTCCTTCTCAGGATCAAGTCCACGGCGTAGTCTGCGCTTGCCGGTAATCGGGTGGTCATCCACACGCACATAATGGCCGGTTGCCAGGTACTCCGCATCCAGTGCCAGTGCGCGATTGAGCAGCAGGGTGAAGCGAATATGGCGGTTGCATGTCAGGCAGGGGTTCGGTGTACGGCCAGCAACGTATTCTGAGTAGAAGTAATCTACCACGTTGTCCTTGAACTCTTGCTCGACGTTCACGAGGTAAAACGGTATATCGAGCTTGCGTGCAACACGCCTCGCGTCATCTACCGATTTAAGAGAGCAGCATTTATTCTGTACCACGCGCTCAACGCCGTCATCTTCAATGACGCCTGGTTCGGACCAGAGGCGCAGCATCATGCCTATTACCTCATGTCCCTGTTCTTTGAGTAGCGCGGCAGCTACCGAACTATCGACGCCGCCGCTCATTGCGACGACTATTCTCGCCATGTTTCTCGCTCCTGGGTTTGCCCGTTCAATGTGTATGTAGAAAAAAGGACTAGCCTGCTGGGCTAGTCTTTATATAATAGTTGCGCTTACGTTTTTATGCGTGCCTGGCTAGTGATGCCCTTTCATGACATGATAAGGGTAGCACAGACCCATACTCTTGTCAAATTCACTCGACTCTGAGCAATCTTTCGTGTATAATGGCTCCAATAAACTTTTACGTCCAATTATGAGGCTAGCTAAAAGTGCTGAAAACTGTAGACATAGCAATTATCAAATAGAAAAGCCCATCGGGCGGGGAGCAATGAAAAATGCCTAAAAAGACAACGACTGCGCGGGGTGCGTCGCAGCGTAATAGACCGAAATCGCAGAAGAATATTGAGCTTGTGCGCCAGCCCAAGGAGGCCCCGGTTGACAGCGGTGGAGAATCAACTGCTGTCGGTGTCTCGACGATGGCAACGCCGTCTCCTGTATCGGCCGTCGAGTCTCCAACAGCTAAAGAAACACTAACAGCCAAGGCGACTCCCGCTTCTAAAGAAACGCAACCTTCGAAGGGTGAGAGTTCTGAAGTTGTTACCAGCGCGGCGTCAAAGGGGAGTGTTTCAGAGGGTCTTGCCGCACGCCGTGGAGAAGATGAGCAGGCTACAAAGAATGTCGTGTCAAAAGGGAGCGCTTCAGAGCGTCTTGCCGCTCGGCGTCAGGCAGTTCAGAAGCAGCGCACTGCCGTAAACCTGATCTCCGCTGAACACTATTCCTACGTGCGTAGAGACCTGATATTTATTGCTATTCTCGCCGCTATCATGTTCTCGGTGATCATTATCCTCCACTTCGTACCTGCTATTGGTGGATAATAAAAAGAGAAGCACTTTTTTGATTTGAGTGCTTCTCTTTATTCTATCGTCTCGGGTGGCTTTTGTAGAGGTAACATTGCCCTCAAAGCCGGGCATTTAGTGATCGAGTTAGTGTACCAGGGGGCCAGTACCTATGCCAGCGGGAATACCATGTCGATGTGCCGCAGGAATAGTCACGCCCAACACTCGCTGCATTGCCATCGTGTGGCTGCAGTCACCCCAATCATGGAAGAAGCGGCAGGTGCAATTCCACTCACCGTTCTCGTAGTTCGTGGTGTGGACATCATTCTCGCCCCGGAACGTTGCTTCGAAGCGAGTGAATTGAATTCTCTCCGGTTCTTCCGCGTAACGCTTGGCTTTCGCAATCTTACTGATCATACTTGAGTTCACTGTCGTTACTCTCCTTATAATCTAACAACCACTCCGCGTCCACATTATCGTTTCTATATACGCATGTAGGTGCGTAGCTTACATGGGTTGTGTGTTCGTAAGTCTACGGATATCACGCCGAAAACTCAGGGTTTTCTTCATCGCCTCCTTTCGCTAGATAAATAACGGTTGTGCTCAACGAGCGTTTTGTGTAGTGGCCCAAAGAATGAAGAATGATCGATGAGCCCGGCACCCATGTGCGTATAAATGAGCAGGCAATAAAAAACACCAGGGCAAAATATCCCTAGTGTGTGTTTACGTCTCACCGTTAGCTGTCGCTGCTGATCGCAGTGATGAAGCCTGTGATGATGATGCGACCGAATCCATAGACAACTAACCTCGTAAGTTTATATTTCGTCCAGGAAACCTCTTTGTGATTGGATTGATTATAACATATCGAATCGGCATTGTCCACCCTTTTTGGAGGTTTTTGCTGAGTCAATTGTGCCAAATTTATGCCGCGAAAGGCGGCTATTTGAGCTTGTGATCGGATTGTGATACCAAAAACAGACTTCAAAAAATCACCCATTTGCATGAAAAGGTGAACTGTTGCCGTTGACAAGGTTATCTGGAGAGTTTTAGAATCTGACTGTGCTTCTAGCAGCAAGCATTCAGAAGAAAGGCGCTATCTATGCAACAACAACCGGGGTCGCGGCCACAGGCATTCGGCCTGTTTCGTCCCCATCCACTTGAAGAGATACCCCAGACCTTCTCATGGTTTGAGGAGATGCGTACCAACCATCCGGTCTTGCACGACGAGAATTTGCCGATGCCAGTGTGGCAGGTCTTTCGTTATGCAGATGTGTTGACGGTCTTGAACGATTACTCGCGCTTCTCTTCGCAGGCGTTTGGGTTGAGCGGTGGGTTTTTCCGCGATACACTCATTTCCAAAGATCCACCAGACCATCGCAAATTGCGCAACCTGGTCAATCAGGCCTTTACTCCACGGGCGGTCGCACGTCTATCAGAGCGGATCACCCAGATAACGCAAGAACTACTGGACCAGGTGCGAGAAAAGGGCGAGATAGACGTTGTCTCAGATATCGCTTTCCCATTACCCGCAAAGGTCATTGCAGAGATGCTTGGCGTGCCATCCCAAGATTGGAATATTTTTCGACGCTGGGCACGCATTGGGGATGCAGAACCTCCTCAGGCTCGACAAGGAGCCGGACGAAACATGCGCGAGGAGATGTTCGACTACTTTTCTAAGCTGTTGGAGGAGCGACGCCGCGAGCCACGTGAAGACCTGATCAGCGCGCTCAGCGTTGCTGAAGTAGATGGTGAGCGGTTGAGTCAAAATGAACTCGTCAGTTTCTGTACATTGCTACTAGCTGCAGGGCAAGAGACTACTAAGAACTTGATTGCTAACGCTATTGTATGCCTTACGGATCATCCCGACTCAATGGAGCGCTTGATGCGCGAACCTGCTTTGACGCCTACCGCAATCGAAGAGATACTGCGCTACCTGCCCCCGGTATGGTTTCTGTTCCGTCTCACACGAGAGGATGTTGAACTGGCGGAACAAACCATTCCGGCTAACTCAATGGTATTGGCCTGGACTGCTTCCGCTAATCGTGATCCAGCCCAATTTCCCGAACCCGATCGCTTTAATATTGAGCGTGAGCCTAACCGGCATCTAGCCTTTGGACACGGTATTCATTTTTGTGTGGGCGCTCCCTTGGCTCGACTTGAAGCCAGGATTGCTCTATCAATGATGCTCGAACAGCTTAAAAATTTGCAACGGGTGGAGGGCATCCCGATCACAGTTAATATGGGAATCGTGTTTGTGATTCGATCACTACCGGTTACCTTCCAACCATATTAGGAGCGCAATTATGGCAACCGAGGACAGCACACCCAGTTTTGCACGAGATATACAGCCGTTGTTCCGTGAGGACGATAGAGATGCAATGGAGTTTGCCTTCGACCTCTGGAGCTACGATGACGTTCGCACGCATGCGCAAGACATCCTCGAGCGACTTGAGGATGGCTCGATGCCTTGCGATGGCGAGTGGCTTGAAGAGCAGGTGGCTCAATTTCGCGGTTGGATTGAGGCTGGGATGCCTGCATAGTGAACCTATTGAGCTACCAGGTGTCTCGTCTCGCTTAGTACGTCAGCATACAAGTCGCGCATTTGCTCGGCAACATGCTTCCAGCTAAAGCGTAGTACCGAGGAGCGAGCTGCCTGGCGCATCTGTGCAAGCACGTCTGGGTCACGTAAGAGTCCATCGAGTTTCTCGGCGAAAAATCCGGGGCACCGTGGAACCAAGTAGCCAGTCTCAGTATCTCGAACGATTGTCGTCAGTCCTCCTGAACGTGTTGCTACGACGGGAGTACCACAGGCTAGAGATTCGACGGCGGCAAGTCCAAAACTCTCGTGGTAGGAAGGTATGACTGTGACATCGGCAGCACTATAGATTGTTGGAAGGTCTTGCTGCGGCTGCGCTCCTAGAAACCGCACTTGCTGGCTTATTTTAAGTTCGGCTGCCAGCTTTTGCAGGTGTTGTAATTCCTTATCGCCCGTCAGTTTCCCGCCTACAATCACGATTTGTGCATCTTCCTCCATCATTGCAGCCGTGCGTAGGAGCAGATCGGGGCCCTTAAATGGATCAAGTCGCCCTACAAACAGTAGCACAGGCAAGTCTTGCTTCAGTCCGAGTTTTTTTCGAGCGGACTGTCGATTTTGTGGGACGAAGAGTTTGAGGTCCACACCGCAAGGGATGACTTGAACCTGACCTGTGGTTGCGCCACAATGACGTATCATTTGATTGCGCTCATCAGAGGTAGCGGCGATAATTCGATCGACATTCTTAATCAGCCGCCGTTCCATGTCAAGTCGTATGAGGGGTTCCGGCTCACCTGGATGAGCAAGTTGCTTCAGGTATGCCAGGGTATGAAACATAGTGATGTGAGGGATATCCCACTTCTTGGCGAGTTGCATCCCGGCTACTCCTGAAAGCCAGTAGTGGCTGTGGAGTACGTCGTATTGCAATCCCTGGCTCGTCTTAAAGTCGTCGATGCGCTGTGCAAAAGTGGGTAGGTGCTTGTAGAGATCAGCCTTAGGGATAGGCGCGAGTGGACCTGCTTGAATGTGGATGACTCGTACGTGAGGACTGAGCTGAACAATGCGCGGTTGGTGTTCATTTGTACGGCGGGTATAGATATCGACTGTTGTGTGTTGGTTTCCTAATTCGCGTGCTAGTTGGTGAATGTAAACATTCATGCCGCCCGCATCCTTTGTACGCCCTGGAATATCTAATGGCGATGTGTGGACGCTGAGCATGGCTATTGAATAACTCATATATGCTCCTTTTCCTGGGTTGTGACTAACGTTCATTACAGATGCGCGGCCAGCGTCCTTCGCTTGAGAAGTGTCGGTGTATAAGCATCTAGAATCTCCTTTCTTCTAATGAATGGGCATTGTGCCTGTTGTGGTTATGAGAGCTAGCCGACCAATCGGCGGTGGGCACGATAAATTGACCCCTCCAATGAATCTACGTTTGAGAGGCGTACCGGGTTTATGATGTGGCTTTCTTGTTGCGTCTGCGCAGTTTTTCAATCGCATCGTACATCTGGCGCATGTCGATACCCGATCTCTTCGATAGCTCTTCCAGGCAGTCGGTACGCTGCTTGAGTGCCCTGGCAAAATCTGAAGGGGTCATGCCCGCCCAGGTTGCCAGTTCGTCAAGAATGGATGAATCCGCGTGCTCAAAGGTATCATCAAACTCGTTCCAGAGGGAAAGTGGAAGGGGTATGACGGCATCAGGGCATTTGGGATCGGCTTGGGGCTGCAAAAAGTGCGTGCTCAGCCAGCGGCGGCGCAATGGATACACTCGTCCGACCAGGCCGATATTCACCACGATTCCTAAACGTCGCACATCTTCGGTCGGTATACGCAGGTCATGGTTGTACATATGTATCACATCGTCGATGGTATCGGCATGTACACTCGTCGCGATATGGTATCCCTTTGCGGGCAGTGTCAGGTAGCGCCGCGCTACCCGTCCCCACATATAGATGGGCAAATGATCACTCACCTCGTTGCATAGCAGGTAGGTAGTGGTGGGGTCGATATCCGGCGACTGGGTGAAGGCAAAGTTTTCATACATGCCCGACATGTAGACCAGCCCTGTACCCTGCGGTAAAAACTGCAAGAGCCCATTGAGGGTGGTGGTTTTTCCTACACCTGGTTGTGGATCGGTTGGACCGGCCACAGTGAGTGAGGCACCATGTTCTAATAACAGCCAGATGAGCGCTGCAGTCCTGGCATCAACGCTTTGCAAGGCGATAATCTGAGCCATCGATAGTGGACGCCGGGAGTCGTAATGCCACCAATAACGTTCATATGGGTCACGTGGATCAAACATACTGGAGTTCCCTTCTCATACTGGAGCTTCTACGCTTTCTGCTCCCCCTCCTGCTGTCCCTCGCTTTTTGGCTGCTCAGTTGCAGGTTCGGGTGGTTTTAACCAACCAGGATGGGGATTCCAGCCAATGGCAACGACGCGTGGCCGGTGTTCGCCTTCTAACTCTACCAAGCTGACGGAGGCATTATCGATAAATAGCGTTCCTGCCCGTCCGGCCTCGAGGCCTGTATAATGGGCGATGAGCAATTTGACGACATCGGCATGGCAGACAAATGCAGGATAGGCGCCGATTGAGTCTTGCTTGAGCCAACGTTCAATTGCCGCGACCACTCGCTGCTGTACCTGGGGAAACGTCTCGATGCCCTCAGGCGCTACCGTTGGGTCCTTTACGTAGGCTTTCCAGTCAGGATCAGTTTTCGAGAGTTCATCAAAGACCTGGCCTGACCAGCGGCCCATCTCAACATCCATGAGGTCGGGTTCAAGCTGGATAGTAAGGTCGCGTCCCTGCGCAATGTACTCGGCGGTCTCGCGAGCTCTTTCCAGCGGGCTGCTAATGATGGCACTGATGGGTAGGACGGTCAATGCATCAGCAAGTCGTGCGGCCTGCTGCCGTCCTGCATCATTCAATGCAACTCCAGGCAATTGCCCAGGGAGACGATGTTCAATATTCCAGGTGGTTTGCCCATGCCGGATAAGAAGCAGGGTTTGTTTCATACCTCTATATGTACTTTCCGCAGAATGAGATTGCTGGAACCTGATTTGTAGCCGCCAGCCCAAAAAGTGCCAGCCTACACTCAGATAGATCCACAGCACAAAAATCCAGCCACATCCAACTCTGGCCAGTCTTCTTAGATAGCCTTTTCTAGGCATCTAGCAGGTCTTTCATATTGGTAATCCTTTTGATGGGGTTACCGAGCCAGTCAATGTGCTTTTTATTGTATCAGGGGAAAGGTTGAGGGTGCAAGCCAGTATCACTGTTTACACCCCGGTCTAAAAAGAGGAGGATACGTAATAGAGGGCTATCAAAGCAAGGATACCTAAAGCAATCAAAATTCCACAGCCCAGGAGGGCTTCACCTAAGCCTGTTTCACTGCGTTGAGATTTATGTAGAATATATCGTATTGGTAAATGTCTTGTTGCGCCAGCGTAGGCATTGGTAGTTCTGATGTGTGGATGATGCCTTAGCACTATGGGTGAAGTATCAGGTAATCGCGTTTGGATAGGTACAGGTAAGTATGTTCTCGGTTGTGGCGTCTGTGGTAACGTAAAACGTTGCTTCATTACAGGTGAAACGTACTTTTGTCGAACTGCATCAACCACTCGTGGCGGCACTTGCGGCAGCCGCAGATTCTTCAACGGAGACATATCCATTGACCTATCGTTTTTCATTGTGCACACTTCCTCACTACACGTACCATATCTATACATCTATTATACTGGACGCAACAATATAGATCGATAGGTATCTATAAGGCAACTTCTATGGGAATGTTCGTACTAGACGTACCTCGAATTTACTGCGATCACCACGGTGCCAAGCAATAAAGTATTCTAGCGGAGTACCATCTTCGAGTAAACCCACACTCTTAAGTAATAAGAGCGCGCTACCCATTGCTATGTCAAGTAATTTGGCCTCGGTATGAGCTGCGTTGACAGCCTCAATAGTCCGAATGCCTTCAGCAACCACTAGATTATATTTCGTAGCCAGCAATTCATAGAGCGATTGATAAGTGAGGTCCTCATGAACGAGGGATGGACATAGATGTTCAGGTACATACGTAACTACAAGTGTCGTTGGTTCACCGTCGAGGTAACGTAATCGATAGAGCTTGATAACGGGATCACCTTCAGCTAGGTGGAGGGCCTCAGCTACGTCTGCATGAGCCCCGATCACTTTCAATTCCAAAACTTTTGTCGAAGGTATCTGTCCTTTCGCCACAGCATCTTCATAAAAGCCGCGTAAACTCTGCATCAAGTCACCAGAATACTTCTGCCCTGCAATACTACTCCGCTTCCCATTTTGTTTAACGATGAGTCCTTGAAGAGCAAGGTAATCCAATGCCTGGCGTACTACGGTGCGACTAACATCAAGTTGGCCACATAGCTCTTGCTCACTTGGCAGTATTTGATGGGGTTTCCACTGTTTCGATTGTATCTTTTGTTTCATATACTGAGCAAGCTGATAGTAGTAGGGGATTGGACTGTCGCGCTCAATCACACCGATCCTGTCCATCGTAATGCCTTCTTCTTTAACCTCTTGCATACGTTCTTATTCCATCCTTTCAATACGAAATTACTACAAAATCTCATAATAAGTGAAACCATTATCGTAGTGAACTTGTCTATCCTTAACTTCTATACATTTTATTATAGTCCAAATTGTCGTGCTTTTGAGCGAAGGACTGTAGCCCTTTCTCGGCTCATTCTTTCCTTTTAGGCTTGCTTAGATGAAGTTAGCTGCCTTGAAGGACGAATCTCTTCTGCCAGAGTAGCCAGACGATTAAATCGATCATCCTTCATCTCCAGATGTAGTACCTGCGCAATGACTTGCGTCCAGCCATGCAAGAAATAGAGCCATCCATCCTCAACCTGCACATGTCTTGATTCATGTTGAGCATACGCCTGGTGCAAGAAGTCAAGTTCACCTCGATAGTTCAACTCCCAGGCAATCCCATTTCTTGGAAATATCCCTTGAGCCGTTACAGGTGAACCCGGCCGGTCTTTGCCCATGCCAGTAGCATTAATCACTAGGCTACCTTCAGGCAGAGTGGACATGATAGCATCATTACGCTCCAGGTCTTCGTTACAAATGTATTCGAATGCAATATCTGTTTGTTGTGCTTTGACCATTTTCTCGAGTTCGTGAAGTCGTCCCTGGGAACGGTTGACAACTAATAAGCGTTGCGGGCGATCACCGGATCTTTCTCTGCTGATAAAATGGAGCGCAATAGCAGCAGCCGATCCTCCTGCTCCAAAGCACAACACCTCGCCCCCGTTCTGAGCGAAATAATGAGCACCCAGTATAGCATCTATACTTAATCCGGCTGTGAGGGGATCTTTCGCGTGTCCTTCGAGTTTCCCAACTTGTTTAGAGATGCAAGACACCTCGTCACATATTTGTGCGTATGGATCAAGGTAATCGAACATATCACGAGAAGCTTCAAGCAGATCAAGCTTGTGAGTGGTGACCAGCGCTCCTAATGAGTTGGGATCATATTTGATCTGAGCCACTGTTTGACGATAAGCTTCGGCATTATCATGCAATGCACGGTCGACTCCCTCTATCACAACATTCGGATGCCCTAGTTCACGAACCCATACAGGAAAAATCTTCATGATAGACGATTTGCCTGTAGTGACGCCAATAAAATACATTGTTGGCTCTTGTTTAGTAATGATGCGATAGAGTTGAGTCATTCATGTCTCCAGAAAGATGCATATTTTCAATACTCTTCAAAGGGTCAAATTCGACGGCTTGCATCAGTAAGCCCATTCACCATTGTCCCTTCTATCGGTGACCATGGCGAGCCTGCATTACTGCTTCACTGAATTCTTTGGCACGCTGCGTAATCTCCGCAAAGCGGCCCTCTTTCACCCACCTCGTCGGGCAAAGCTCACTGCCTGCCCCTACTGCAAAGGCTCCCGCTGCAAACCACTCTGCAACATTCTCCACACTTACCCCTCCACTCGGCATTGTAGGAATATATGGAAATGGCCCTTGCAAACTCTTCAGGTAACTGGGGCCGACGAGCGAAGCAGGAAAAATCTTGACAACATCAGCGCCTAATCTATGGGCCAGTTCGACTTCGGTGGGCGTCAATGCACCAATCATAGTGGGGAGACCGCTACCGACCATTCCCTGGGCAAGCGCCGGATCGCAATGGGGACTCACTACGAAGCGCGCCCCAGACGCTAGCGCCTCTTCTATCTGTGCTTTCTGAGTAACTGTGCCCATTCCTATGAGGATCCGATCTCCATATTGCTCATCCAATACCTTCACAACATTTGCCGCATCAGGCGTACTATAGGTAATTTCGATGCCCACTATACCACCTACGACCAGGGCCTCCACCATTTTAAGAGTTAACTCTGGGGAGGGACCACGCAGTACGGCTAGCAGACCAATATCAGATATCCGCTTTAACGTTTCTTCTTTTCTCATGAATGAGTACCTCTTCCTTATGCGACACGATGCATGGGTTGTTCAGCCCGTAATACAGCTAAACAATCACGCATTGCGCCCCAGCTCATTGCGTCAATCGCACCATCTGTATGAGCACCGCAATGAGGCGTTGCTATGACCTGTGGTAAGCTTAATAATGGGTTGTCACTCCGGAGAGGTTCTTCACGAAATGCATCAAGAGCTGCGCCTCTTATGTGTCCATTTTGCAATGCTTCAAAAAGAGCCTCCTCATCGACGAGTTCACCCCGCGCTGTATTGATGAGAAACGCGTCCGTCTTCATACGTCTGAGAAAGGACTTATTCACCATATCTCTTGTCGTCGGGAGCAGCGGCAGATGCAATGAGAGAATGTCAGCTCGATAAAGAACTTCGTCCATTTCCCTCAGTTCAACTCCATGCTCGGCAGCAAAGGTGATATCTGCCGCAGGATCATGCGCTACGATAGTACAATTAAAGGGACGCAGGCGGCGAGCCACTTGTTTTCCTATAGCTCCTAGTCCTAACAGACCAATAGTTTTACCTTCAAGTGATATCCCCACCGTACGCGGCCATTTTCCGGCGCGTGTCTCTGCAGGCAGGATATGAAGTGAGCGTGCCAGCAGGAGCATGAAACCAATAGTGAGTTCAGCAACGGATATGGCATTGGCAGAAGGAGTATTGGTGACGACAATAGCATGTTCAGCAGCAGCAAGAAGGTCAATACTATCAATCCCTACTCCGCATCTGGCAATAACTTTTAGGCGATTTGCTGTCTCAAGTGCGGCTCGGTCAATTCTGTCAACACCTGCGATATACCCATCGCATCCCGGGAGCAAGTGTTGTAGCTCCTGAGAGGAGAGTGGCCGTCCGAACGGGTTATAAATTACCTCACCGACTGTCGATTCTAATTCGGTACACACCCGTGGATCGCTCTTTCCAAATGATGTCGAGGTCACAAGCACTCGGCATGTTTTCAAACTCGTAGTGGTCAATTATTCTCTCCTGACACGCGCCAGCGCGGGTTATCAATGATCTCTAGTTGATTATTACGCTCTACGAGAAGCTTGCGAAAACCCTGGCGTTCAATAGTGCCATAATCGTGTCCTGCATTGCCAGGGTAGACGAAGAACGTGATTAGATCTGTATCAGAACTGGTATTGATGGAACGGTGACCCCAGCGTGGTGGCACATACACCACACGACCAGGATAGAATTGTTCAACTGCCCATTCCGGTTCGTCACCCTCGGGCGTTTCCATGACCAGCGCACCTTCCCCTTGCAAGCAGTAGTAGAGCTCAGCGGTATCAAGCACTGTATGAAAATGTCCCTTGGTCATGTAGAACTCGTCACCTACCTTACCAGGATGAACAACAGATAGGCCATGCAGCAATTCTCCCGGCTTCTCAGGACGTTTGATTTCGTACACTTCATAAAGAATGCTATCTTGCTGTTCATACAGAGCCTCATATGCTTGTGAATCGAGATATTGTCCTTTCATCGCCGATAATCTGCGTACGATATGATTATCGAACTCGGTTGGTCGCCCATCGGATAAAGAGATAGAAAAGCTGAAAGGATGTTGTTTCACAAAGTCATCTCCTTATGCTATTGGTGTATCAGGAAAAACAACCGGCCGAGAGAGCCGATAGGCGATATTCTGTCCTACTAAGCGCTGAATAGTTGAAGAGCTATACTCCATTGCTTCTAGTCGGGGAATAATCTGTACGAAAAGACCAATCAGGCCAGGCGTTCCTCCGAACCTTTGCCACATCACCTTATCAGCCATATCAGTAGCAATAGCAATATGTGTGTCTAGTCCCTCACTTACTAAGCGTTCCAGGAGTGGCCAGACATTCCGATCTGGCTGATGTTTAGGTCGATAAAAGGTATCATATTCAAGCAGAATGCCCAGCAATGCCAGTTCGCGATGTAAGAGGATATCCGGCCGCTTATCCATGTGGCAAAGCACCACTCGCTCAGGGTTACTTCCGTATCGCAAGAAGAGCGAGACGATCTTCTCAGCGGCATGGCCCTGTTCGGTATGAACCTGGATGGCACATCCTGTCTCGTTACTTGTCATTGCTGCCGCTTCGATAAGTTTGCAACTAAATGGGCTTAATTCCGCGTTACATGCAATCTTGATGAAGCCCGCCCGAACTGGATGCACCATATCTTGTATCTCTTCTAGACCTTGGTTCATTTCACAAATGAAATGTGTGATCATGTCATTGGAGTCTGCCTGCAATAGCCAGTAATCCAGAGGGTAATATTTCTTCAGATGACAGCCAGTACATGCAACAATGTGAACACCACTATCGCGTGACAGTTCGGATAAGATACGACCGTCGCGTCCGCATCCCCCTGGCTGACAATCAACGAAAGTACCTCCGCCTGCCTTCTGATAATCACGCAACTCCGCGGTGATAATCGGTTGCTCAAAAAGCGTAGGCAGACCGGGCTCTGTACCTGCCACGGGGGCAATCCAGGCATGGTCATGAGCGTCAGTGATACCTGCCTCTTGCGCAGGGATAGGTCCATTGACGGTCACAATCATTGACGTTGTGTGCTGTCCAGCTTTAGCTACCACAAGATGAATTCTCCTACAGCTATGGCTGCAACACGATTTTAAGAGAGCGGCGATCTTCTGCCGCCGTAAAAGCGGTCTGGACTTCTCTTAATGGATAGCGCGCACTGACTATCCTGCTGAGATCAATCCGTCCAGATCCAACAATTGCTGCGGCACGTCGGCAGTCAGCGGTGCTGCACGCGGTTGTCCCCGTGACTCGTAGTTCTTTATAATGCACAACATTGGAATCAAAGCTGATGTTTGAGCGGTCCTGTGGCAAACCGCCGAAGAAATTGATTCGCCCACCCACGGCCGCCAGCTGCAACGCCTCTTCCTGAGCACGCTGTGAAGGAGCTGCTACGATAATCACGTCGGCTCCACGCCCGTCGCTCTCCTGAGCAAGTACCTCGGCGAGATTTTCCTGCATCGGGTTGATCGCCCTGTCAGCTCCAAACTCTAAGGCCTGCCTCAATCGTTCGGGCATCATTTCACTGATAATGACCCGGTTCGCACCATTGAGGTGAGCGAGCAACAGGTGCATAATGCCAATTGGTCCAGCACCAACCACTAGAACGATATCTCCAGGACGAATGTTAACTGCATCTTGCCCATGCAGTACGCAAGCAAACGGCTCAATGAGGGCCGCCACTGCCGAGTCCACTTGCTCACTCAACGGCATCAGATTGCCTTGCAAAATCGCCGCTGCCGTGATACGCATATATTCAGCGAAACCTCCGTCAATAGTAATGCCGAAGGCATCGTATTCAGTACACAGATTATTTCGCCCGTTTACGCAGAGATGACAATGCCCACATCCTATATTTGGCGCTACAAAGACGCGCTGGCCAGTTCGTAAACCGTTGACATTCGCCCCTACCTGAGCGATTTCACCGACAAGTTCGTGTCCAGGAATGCGCACGGTACCAGTAGGGTATTTGCGATGCCCACCATGAAGAATGCGTAAATCAGTGCCGCAGATGCTGGCACTGCTCACCTTCAGTAACGCCTCATCCGGGCCAATCTCAGGCACCGAGCGTTCTTCTATGCCCAAAGCATTCGGGCCTCGATAGACGGCTGCAAGCATCAGTTCCTCCTCAATGTTGCCGAGTTGAGTACCTCACTCAGATTGACTGGGCGCTGTTCCAGGAAAGATGTTGTAGCGGCGAGTACGCCCGCCACCGCCCAGCGCCCATTCTCGCCACTCACCTCTGGAGCTGTATCAGTTTGAATGCAGGTAATAAAATATTCCATCTCGCGAATGTATCCCCAGGCAAACCGCTCGGGCCAGGTACGATAGATTGGGGTCATCAATCCCTGGTCACGATTAGTACACATGAGTACAGCCTGTCCCTTCAATTCGCCGATTTGCATAATGCCGCGCTCACCAATAATCTCTACACGGGCATCATAGCCGTACTCGCAGGGACACACTCCAGAGATACTGCCTAAAGCGCCACTCTCGAAACGGATATTGACCAGAGCGTTGTCATAAAAGTTCGGGGTGTCAACACCTCGCTCCGCACCTTTGAAATTTGCTATCTCGCAGTACACCCGTTCTGGATTAGACCCAGCTAACCAGCGAACGCAATCCCAATCGTGACTGTTGACCTCGGCTAATAATCCATTAGATGTTTTGAGATCACGCGCCCACGCTGGCGGTAGCCCCGGCCCATGCGTCAGCGACTTGATGATCATTGGTCGACCAATCTCTCCTGCCTGTATCCTTTCTGCTGCTGCAGCAAACTCCGGGTCAAAATGGCGCATAAAACCAAGTTGGAGAAATACATGATTGCGTTCCGCTGCCTCAATCATGGCATCGCACTCATCGAGACTTAAGGCCATCGGCTTTTCACAGAAAATATGTTTCTTCGCTTCTGCCGCCTGTAGCGTTAAAGTATTGTGTGTAAATGTCGGAGTCGTAATGATGACAGCGTCAAAGTCGATACCATCCAACGCCGCCTCCAGCGTATTGAAACGCGCCTCAATTCCAAATGTGTTGCCAGTCATCTCGAGAGAATCGGGGCTGACATCAACCAGCGCAACCAATTTGCCTTGTGGGATATGGTTGACTAGAGATCGTGCATGCACTTGTCCAGCACGGCCTGCACCAACCAGGCAAAAGCGTAGAGAGCTAGCCATTTTTTTCAAAACCCTCCTTCAGTATTTGCTGCCAGCTTATGTAGCGTTCCACAAAAGGTCGGTACTGTGCTGTCATTTCGGAACGAGGCCCTATTGGCTCGCCCTGTACTCGCGTAGTTGCTGTTGCATATGCTGCCAGGTCTTCGAACAAGCCTATACTATATCCCGCAATCAATGCGCTGCCCCAGGTAGCAAATTCGGGACGTCCCAGGCGCTGGTATGGTACACCAAGCACATCCGCCTTGATCTGATTCCAGGTAGTGCTGCGTGCACCACCACCAATGACCCGTGTCTCGATGAGGTTAAGATCTCTAAGCAAATCTCCTAGAATTTGCAGGTAATAGGCATATTCGTAAGCAACGCTCTCAAGTATGGCGCGAAAGAAATGTGCCTGCGTATGCCCCCAGGAAAAACCAATCCAGCTTCCACGCATACGAGGCGCGGCAGGGCAAATACGCCCCCCCAAATGTGGAGAGAACAGCAGGCCATTTGCGCCTGGCGGCACATGAGTTGCTTCCTCTATCATCGCGTCATAGAAATCCTCATTACTTACCTGCGGCTTCCCTTGAAACGTGTTGTAAAAAGTATCCCGAAACCAGCGCAGTGCCAATCCACCACCACCCACGTAGGCTAACGGATTCCACTGCCCAGGAATAACAGAGCGCATGACCAGTAGAGCGCGATGTTTCTCATCGGCGACAAACTCATCGGTGCAGCATGCTAGTACAGATGCTGTGCCTGCGGTGTCGAAGAGCATACCTGGTCGCACAATGCCTGCCCCTAGCGCACCTGCGGCAGTATCGCCCGCGCCGGCCGCAATGGGAGTGCCAGGCGCTAAGCCAAAATCATGAGCGGATGCGGCCGTTACTTCACCTATGATCTCCCATGGCGCAACAATATGTGGTAATTTATCAGGATCAATATCTAGCAAGCTGCACAGTTGGGGAGACCAGGTACCAGCTTGAGCATCACATAATGCGGAAAAGTGAATGAAGGTATGATCAATAAAGGCTTCAGCAGCTTGTAGGCCTGCCATTGCGCCTGCTACATAGCCAGCGGGAGTAACAAATTTGGCTATCCGGCGGTAACTCTCTGGCCGTTCTTCCTTCCACCACATCATCTTCGGTCCGTGATCGCAAGTAGGTGGACAGCCCGTCAAGCGAGTAATAATATCTCCATGATGGTGTGCAAGTTCCTCAATGTAGGGTTGACAACGCATATCTAGCCACGAGTCAAATCGCGTAGCTGGCTTGAACTCCTCATCCACTGAGCCGATGCCCGCCATCTGGCTATCGAACGCGATCGCAGCTACATCTTTAGGTTCGATATTGCTCTCCCGCATGCACCGTGAAACCGCTTGCGCCGCTGAACGATAGAAATCATCGTTCTCTTGTTCTACCTGTCCCGTCTCGGGATAGTAGAGTGGAACTTCAGTCCGTGCTTCAGCGACAAGTGTCCCATCCGTTTGGTAAAGAGCGGCCTTCGTAGCAGTAGTGCCAAGGTCCACTCCGAGCAAGTATGCTTTTGCCACGCCGGTTCCTCACGTTCATGCAAATAGTAATCCTGTCATGACAGGATTACTAAACCATATTTGGAGTATAGTCACTAATCCTACATTTGTCAATGCTGTACTAAAAGCGCAATGACAAGCCTGAGAAAAAACTCTTGACAATAGAGGGGCTTTCATGTACTATTAGCAGTAACAACTTGTAATGATAGGATTATATCATTGCAGATAAAAACTGACATCTTCATAGAGACAGCATTGATAGGAAAGAATAGAGTACCTGGACTGGCTTTAGTTGCTCTAGCGGATGTTTTCTTCCACAATGTATCTCCCTTTTCCTGATATATGTAGACACGTAGTATATGGAAATGCTGCGGTGAGAAGGGGAAAGCACAATGGCGGTGCTGAAGGTTGATAACGTAAGTAAGCAGTTCCCAGGTGTACAAGCCTTACGTTCTGTCACACTTGAAGTAGAGGCTGGCGAGGTGCATGCGCTGGTTGGCGAAAATGGCGCTGGTAAATCTACCCTGGTCAAAATTATTTCTGGAGCGCAGCCTCCCGATAGCGGTCGCATCATCTTCAATGGCAACGTTTTTGAGGAATATTCACCATCCTATGCCACTATTCATGGTATCTCTGTAGTCTATCAGCGCCAGCAATTGGTTCCTATGCTCTCTGTAGCGGAAAATATTCTTTTAGGAGATCAGCCACGTCAATTCAATATGCTGATCAGCCAATCTGAAACCTATCGAATAGCTCAGGAACTCTTAGACCGTCTTCGTGTGAACATTGATCTCAAAGCAAGAGTCGCTGATCTGACTCCGGCTCAACAGCAAGAAATTGCTATTGCAAAGGCTCTCTATCGTCAGGCCAAGCTTATTATCCTTGATGAACCAACTGCGGCACTCGGCCCAAAACAAATCGAGCGCCTCTTTGATCTGATCGGAGATTTATGTTCTAATGGTATCAGTGTGTTATACATCTCCCATCATCTCGAAGAGATTTTTCGGATTGCACACCGCATTACTGTCCTGCGTGATGGAAGCCTTGTCACCACACAACCAACGAAAGAACTCACGCAAAGTGCGGTAGTCAACCTGATGGCAGGGCATGATCCAGAGAGAGTCAATGAACCGCCCCTTGTTCCCTCTGGTATGGCGGATGCAGAAATCCCCTTATCGACTTCTTCCTCAAAAGAAGCTGAAATGCTTGAAATTCGAGGGCTTACAGCAGGTTCAGTCCTACAAGACATTACTATTTCTATATCCAGAGGCCAGGTGGTTGGTCTGACAGGCATTCTTGGTTCAGGTACTCATGACATTGCCCAGGTACTTTTTGGATTGATGCCACTATCTAAGGGACAGATTTTGCTCAATGGTATTCCCTATGCTGCACATAATTCACGTAAGGCAATAGCTCAGGGGGTATTCCTGGTTCCTGAAAACCCTGCACGTGATGGCCTTGTTGCTCCAATGTCTATCGCCCAAAACATCACCTTAGTCGATTTACCTGCAATTACACGCTTTGGCGTGTTGCAACTCAAGGAGGAAGCAGAAACGACCCGCAAATATGTATCGATGTTGCATATTGCAGCGCCCTCGACAGTGCGGGAAGTACGTAGGCTGAGCGGTGGTAATCAACAAAAGGTCTTACTGGCAAAAGCATTACAGGCGAAAGCTCGTGTGCTTATCCTCGAAGAACCAACGCAAGGGGTTGATGTAAATGCAAAGGAAGAGATTCACCGGATTATCAAGGAATTAGCTGCAACTGGAAAAGTCGTTCTGGTGGTCTCAACAGATATTCGAGATCTATTGCTCTTCACTGATCGTATGCTTGTTTTACGCAAAGGGCACGTTGTTGCCGACATGCCAACGAACGAAGCTGATTATACACAGATATTAAATTTGACGCTCGGAACGGAGGACGTATAATGGAGCCAGGAAAAAGCGTAGATGTTGAGACGGCACCTGAAACCAAAGATCTGCCAAAACAAGATATACGGACAAGAGCACGCCGCCTTCGTTTTGATCCAACTCTGTATGGTTCAACGATTGTGCTCATTGTTGGAATCATTATTACCTCTATTTTTCAACCTGAATTTCTGACCGTCTCAAATATCGAGAACTTACTCTCACAAATTGCAGTTCTCGGTATTTTAACGATGGGGCAAACAATAGTTCTTATTTCAGGAGGAATCGATCTCTCCGTTGGGAGTAACGTGGCTTTATCAGGTGTAGTAGCGGGCTTGATGTTTATGCACGGCATCCCTCTGTGGATAGATTGTATTGCAGCATTAATTTGTGCAACCCTCATTGGTTTGATAAACGGGGTGCTGATCGCTCAGAATCGTGCTCATCCCTTCATCATCACGTTGGGAATGCTCACATTATTGGAAGGTATTGCCGAATTGGTTACCGGCGGTAGTCCGGTTAATGACATGGGCGCTCTCGCCACGATCTTAGGCGGCACGATCTTCTTTGGCATTCCCACTTCGGTCGTCCTTCTTTTCATTGTGGTAATCCTCGTCGCCTTATTTTTGCGCCGGGCTCCCTTGGGGCGTGCGGCCTACGCCATCGGTGGAAATGAAGAAGCAAGCTACCTCTCAGGTATTCCCATCAAGCGCACCAAAATATATTTATACACTCTTGTTGGCCTCATCGCAGGCATTGCGGCTCTCACCTTGAGTGGTATCTTGAACGCAGCAGAGGCAAATATCGGTACTGGCCTGGAGTTGCAATCTATCGCTGCGGCAGTCATTGGTGGAACCCCGCTTATTGGAGGCAGAGGAGGAGCGTGGCGTTCCTTACAAGGAGTCTTATTACTAGGTTTTGTCTCCAATAGCCTCAATTTGCTCTCAATTGGAGCGAATTACCAGAATATTGCCCTGGGTATCATTGTACTCATTGCCGTAATGGTGCAAAAAACGCGTTCATGAGGCCTCCATTAAGCCATCCTCTTAGGCGTCGTTCTTGTAGTGCTTTTTTAATGAACATAGTATTTCACTTCATCCAGGAGGGATAAATGTCTTCTCAACGACCTTACGGAACACCGAGGTACCGTCGTCCCGGCTTGATGGCTTTGTCTTTCAGCTTACTTTTGCTTGGTAGTATGCTATTGGCAGCGTGTGGCAGCTCATCAAGCACCGGCACTACAACTTCAGGCGGCAGCAAAACATTAACCATCGCCTTTTTACGTCCCGGGCCTGATCCCTACTATCAAGATGGGCAGAATGGCGCCGTTATGGCAGCACCAAGTTTAGGTGCCAACGTCATCACGTACTTCTCCAACAACAGTCAATCGCAGGAACTGGCCAACGTGGAGGATGCAATCTCCAAACACGTTGACGGTATTCTGATGTATGCTGTATCTCTCTCCGCCGAGTCAGCTGATGTGGCGAAGGCGAATGCCGCCCATGTGCCGATCTTCCTCCTGTATGGCTACGACAAGACCCTTTTGCCCAATGTGGCCGGATTCGAGCAGGTGAACCTGGTGCAGTATGGTCAAGGTGTCGGTACATGGCTTTCGCAGCATCTAAGCAGCGGCAAGGTAGCAATTATCACAGGGCTACTAGGGCGTGGAGATGCCGAGGCCTATGCACAGGGCTTCAAGCAAGGTCTAGCTGCAAACAGCAATCTGAACGTTGTTGCGCAGGTGCCGGGTGACTGGAATCGCCAGAAAGCCCAACAGGCAGCTCAGGACCTCATTACGGCGCATCCTGATCTGAAGGGTTTGTATGTTGAGAATGAGGATATGGCGATTGGCGCTATTCTCGCTCTCCAGCGTGCTGGCAAGCTTTCGCAGGTGATGGTTGTCTCCTCCAACGGTGCTCCATACGGCCTGGATGCCATTAGTAAGGGTGAGATACAGGCCTCCAATACCTGTTCGCCAGCCCTGGAGGCAGTCATGGGACTGCGCATTCTGACCGGGGTCATCAAAAAGACGGTGCAACCGGGTCACCTGTACTATTCGCTGACCGTGTTTGTAACCAAAGGTAACATTAGTCAGGCGAACCCATGGGTGCCGGATTCGAGCGGCATACAGAAATTTTTAGCGCTTCCGCAGTTACAGCCGGTTCCCGATTCACAGTTGCCGTAAGCGTTCTGACAGTTCAATTTCCCTGAGAAATTTGAGATCGGCGCTCTTGTCTAGCTGTTTCTACCAAATGCTCATGCTAGAGCGCCGATCTTTTATCCAGGAAACCTATTTTTGTAACAGGAGGAAAATAAATGAAAGTTGGGATTGACAGCTATTGCTATCACCAATTCCTTGGCGAAGTCTACCCAGACCAGCAGCCACCGACCAAAAACATGACTATGCAGGATTTCCTGAAGCGTGCAAATGAACTGGGTATGGATGGTGTTTCGCTCGAATCGTGCTTCTTTCCAAGCTATGATGCAGGCTGGTTGAAAGACTTGAAAGCTCAGTTGGATGAGTATGGTTTCGATCGTGTCTATGCCTGGGGTCACCCAGATGGTCTGGAGCGCGGACAGAATCGGGATGCGTATAATGACATGATTGCTAGCATACCCCGTGCCAAGGCAATTGGTGCAGATGTAATGCGTGTGGTTGGCAGCAGCCTGATGTTCCGTCATGAACCTCATGGGCCACAAATCGAAGCTCTAATCAAAATGTTCAAAGAGGCAGTGAAGGCGGCTGAAGATCAAGGCGTGAAGATGGCGATTGAGAACCATATCGATTTTACGGCAGATGAAATCCTTCAGTTACTGGAAGGAGTTGGCTCCGAATATCTCGGTTTGAACTTCGATACAGGAAACTTCTTGCGCTTGTTGGATGACCCGGTTCGAGGAATGGAAAAGCTGGCACCTTATGTATTAGCTACTCATGTAAAAGATCTTGTGCCTGACAAGAATGCCTCCCCTACCGATTGGTTTTTCTTCGCCGGGGTGCCGGTAGGCCAGGGTTTAATCAACAATCAGAAACTGGCGGAATTTTTGCAGAAATCCAATTTCAAGGGCTTCCTTGCCGTTGAAATTGACCATCCTCATGCCGATTGGGCTAATCGCGAAGATGAAGCTGTCGCGATTAGCGTCAAGGAACTGAAGCGAATCGCCTCTACCTTGAACTGAACCAGATGCGCTGACAAGGTTTTCGATTCTCTGCGTAAAACCTCCAATGAAAGGGGATTTTCCATTGAAAACCGTAAATGTGGCAATCATAGGAACGAAGTTTATGGGCAAGGCGCATAGCAATGCCTGGAGCTCGGCTCCAAAGTTCTTTAACTTGGATTTGAAGCCAATTCTGAAGGTAGCCTGTGGGCGCGATGAGAAAGCTACGGCTGATTTCGCCCAAAACTGGGGATGGGAAGAGGTAGAGAGCGACTGGCGTAAGGTAGTGGAGCGGCCAGATATCGACATCATCGATATAGTTACCCCTACCTACCTGCATAAAGAAATCGCCGTTGCTGCCGCACAAAATGGTAAACATATCTTCTGTGAGAAGCCTGTGGCCCTCAGCTATGCTGAAGCGAAGGAAATGTATGAAGTCGCAGAAAAGGCGGGTGTTTTGCATTATTTAAACCATAACTACCGCCGTGCTCCAGCCGTGGCATATGCGAAGCAGTTGATAGAAGAGGGAAAGGTTGGTCAGATTTATCACTGGCGTGGAGCATATTTGCAGGATTGGATCACAGATCCAAATTTTCCCCTGGTCTGGCAATTGCGAAAAGAAAGCGCTGGTGCTGGCCCTCACTATGACCTGAACTCTCACTCTGTAGACCTGGCTCGCTACCTGGTTGGTGAAGTTGCCTCTGTATCTGCCATCATGAAGCGTTTCGTCGAAAAGCGTCCGCTGCCTGGTGCTGGCGCGGGGACCTTCAAATCCGGTTCCGCTAGCTCAGAAACGGGTGAGGTGACCGTTGAGGATGCCTCGTTCATGGTTGCGGAGTTCGAGAACGGCGCGTTAGGCTCGTTTGAAGCTAGTCGGTTTGCTAACGGTCGTAAGAATTTCAACTTCTTTGAAATTTATGGCAGCAAGGGCAGTCTGACCTTTAATCTAGAACGAATGAATGAACTCCAGTATCTGGACCTGTCAGACCCAACGGACGAGCAGGGCTTCCGTACCATTCTGGTTACCAATGCCTCACATCCTTATGTTGCTGCCTGGTGGCCACCAGGACATATCATTGGCTACGAACATGAATTTACGCATGCAGTGGTCGATTTCTTAAATGCTCTGTCCAAGGGCGAGCAAATTACGCCCAACTTCCGCGATGGCATGAAGAATATGCAGGTGTTGGACGCCGGAATCGCATCTGCTACTTCTGGACGTAAAGTTGCTATTCACGAGATTAAGTAGCACTAAGCAGGTTGGTTAGCTCTCTAGAGAGGTAGTGGAGATCGAAATGAAAGCAAAGCTGGTACCACTCTATTACCAAAACCCGCAGGACCCGGATTTTGTCAAACAGCTTGGTAACTTACACCGCTTATTGGAACAAGAGGCAGAGGTTCTTGCGCCCGTTGCCCTGGGAGCAGCTCTGCCTGAAGGAGCAGATGCGGTAGTCTTCCCACAAATGTTGGGAGATGCCTATAAACATCTTGCAGATATCAAAGCGATCCAATTGCCGATCCTGGTTATTACCTCGGAGTTTGGCACAGTCTCTATGTGGGACTGGGAAATTAACAACTATCTGGCATCGGAGGATGTGCAAGTTCTGGCACCGAACAGCCCGGATCAGGCTCGTAAGATCTGCAAGGCCTGCGCATTAAAACGAGAACTGAGGGAGACAAAATTCCTCGCCTACCAGGATAATCCAGGAGAAGGTTTTCAGGCAGATATTTTCAAACGCTTTTACTGGTGGGAGCAGGAGTGTATTGACCGGCTACAGGACAAATTCGGCATCACAATCGTCAAGAAGAGCTTTAAGAAACTCGGGGAAGAAGCTAAGCAGATTCCTGATTCGGATGCCGAGGCTGTTTGGGAACAGTGGAAAGAACGAACGCCAATCATCAATCTTTCTCACCGCGCGATCCTCAGTTCTCTGAAACTCTATATGGCCGTCAAGCGCGACCTGGATGCTGACCCCAGCATTGTGGCTGCCGGAATTAACTGCCTGAATAAATCCCACTACTCGGACACCACGCCTTGCCAGACGTGGAATATGTTCTTTGAGGACCGGAGGCTCATCTGGGGGTGTGAGGCGGACCTGGTTTCTATGATGACCGAGCTGTTGATCCATCGCACCCTGGGTGTGCCGTTCATGATGACCAACCTGTATCCTTTTCTGATGGGTATGGCGGCCTTAAAGCATGAGAAGATCCCATATTTCCCGCCCGTCGATGCCGAACCTGAAAACCACATCTTGATGGCTCACTGCGGCTATCTTGGTGTGCTTCCCCAATCTTTCTCGACGGAGTGGAAGCTGAATGAGAAGGTGCTAGCAATTGTTGACGATAATGCTCATGCCATCGACGCCCGCTTACAGGAGGGTGATGTGACGCTTGTGAAGCTTATGCCTCCGTTTGACAGCATCTCTATTGTGGAGGGGAAGCTCACATTTTATGCACAATTTGAAAATTCTGACTGTCGTAACGGAGCCGTGGTCAGGGTTCCAAATGGTCAGCGCATGCTCAAGGGGCTAACCTCGCATCACTATATACTCACATCGGGGAAAAATCTGCCTGATCTGGAAGCCGTAGCGCAAGTATTTGACCTCAAGTGCAGCGTTATAGCTTAAACCAGGCAGAAAAGGGCGGTAACGTGCCATCTATTCCCTATTCCCTGGCAATAACCGCCCGCCAATATTCTAGCGTTTGCCGAAGCGCATACTCAAAATCAACTGACGGCTTCCAGTCCGTATGTGTGCGTAAACGCGTCGTATCAGCCACGAGCACAGTCACATCGAGTGGTCGTACACGTGCAGGGTCCACGTGCACTGAAATAGACACCTTCGCAAATGAGAGGAGCAGATCAAGGATTTCCGAAATTGAACGGGCACGGCCGGAACCAATGTTATATGCCTCACCGGGCTGTCCGCGCTCGGCAATCGCGAGGTAAGCGTCTACAACGTCTTCAACGGGGAGAAAGTCACGCTGGGCCTGGAGATTGCCCACGAGCAAGACCGGTTCAGCCTTTCCCGCTTCGATCAAGGCGATCTGGTGGGCAAAATTTGGAACGACAAACATAGCTGCCTGACGCGGTCCAAAGTGGTTGAATGGACGCGCTCGCAAGATCGGCAACTTGTAAGCGAAGAAATATTGATAGCCATAGAGGTCCTGTGTAGCTTTCGAGACTGCATAGGGATTCACGGGTCGCAGTAGGCACTCCTCGCTGACCGGGTTCTCTTGGGGTTGTATCAGGCCATACTGTTCGCCTGAACCGACGAGCACAATGCGAGGCGACAACTCCTCAGCACGTAACGCTTCAAATAAGTGTATAGCACCTTCGGCATTGATCTTGAGCGTTTGTACTGGGTCAGCCCAGGAGACGGCTACCGATGGTTGACCAGCAAGATGGAAGACCAGGTCGGGCCGCGATTGTGCTACTGCCTGGCGTACCAATTCGGGTGAAGTGATATCCGCGACGAAAGGGATCAGATCCTTCATGGCTGGTGATGTAATATGAGAGGGTGAATGTTTGCCTAGTCCGAATAACTGTGCATGCGGATAGCGAGTGCGGCACTTTTCTACCAGGTAACCGCCGACAAAGCCTGAAAAGCCGGTAATCAGAATACACGATGGCTCCTGCATATCCACTGAAATCCTCTCTTGAGCGCATCTATCGGTTATTTTATCTCTCGTGAGATGCGCTCTAAATCACTTCCCACCATCATCCGTACCAGTTCCTCGAAAGTCACTCTGGGACGCCAGCCAAACTGCTGATGAGCTTTGGATGCATCTCCGATCAAGCGGTCAACTTCGGCAGGACGCATATAGCGAGGGTCCACTTCCACGTATCGTTCCCAGTCGTCAATGCCTGCGCAAGCGAAGGCGGCGGTTATGAAATCGCGCACACTATGGGTAACGCCCGTAGCGATGACGTAGTCATCAGGCGCTTTCTGTTGGAGCATTTGCCACATAGCCTCTACGTAGTCGCCCGCGAAGCCCCAATCACGTTGCGCATCAAGGTTGCCTAAAATCAGCTTGTCTTGCAGGCCTAGCTTGATGCGTGCCACTCCATGGGAAATCTTGCGTGTTACAAATTCAAGTCCCCTGCGAGGCGATTCGTGGTTGAACAGTATGCCTGAGCAAGCAAACAAGTTGTAGCTCTCGCGAAAGTTTATTGTGATCCAATGCCCATACAACTTCGCTACTCCATAAGGGCTGCGTGGGTAGAATGGAGTACACTCATTTTGTGGGGATGTTTGGGCACGTCCAAACATTTCACTTGTGCTTGCCTGGTAAAAGCGTATTGGCCAATCTGCTAAGCGCACCGCCTCCAGCATGCGAGCAACGCTGAGCGCTGTATATTCGCCAGTGGCGACGGGCTGCTGGAAGGATGTGGCTACAAACGACATGGCAGCGAGGTTGTAGACTTCGTCGGGGCGAGATTGGCGTAACGCTGAGATCAGCGAAAGTTGGTCGAGCAGGTCAGCGTCGATGATCTCGATGTCGTTGAGCAGGTGGTGGATGCGCTCATCGTTGAATGTACTCGTGCGGCGTACAAGGCCGTAGACCCGATAGCCCTTGCCCAGCAAAAATTCCGTCAGGTAACTGCCATCCTGACCGGTAATGCCGGTGATTAACGCGTTGGGCATTAGTTTTCCCTACCTCCACAATTAACAGGCGCAACTCAAATCTAGTTCTGGATCGCGCAGTTCCTCTGCTGGAGTCTCGCTTCCCTCGTCGTCGAAAGAATCAGGAGTATCAAGTGCTTGATGGATGATGCGCTCAACGTCCGCCAAGCTATTGATGCGAACGAGCGCGTTTCGCACTTGTTTGGCTCCATGAAAATGACCTAGGTACCATCCCATATGTTTGCGCATCTCGACAAAATGATCTTCGCCCTTAAGTTTAGCATGCACCCGAGCGTGTTCGAGTGCCATCAACAGGCGTTCTTCGCGGCTTGGCATCTCATCGGGCAAATGATCAAGCGTTGGGTTGATGCCCGCATTGAGCAGCTTTTTCAAGGTGTCGCGCTTGCGAAAAAGCCAGGGATTACCAAAGCTGGCACGGCCAATCAACACGCCGTGTACGCCTGTAGTACGAATGCGCTGGGCAGCCTGGTACAGGTTGTGTATATCGCCGTTGCCAAAGATTAGCGTTGAAGTCTTGCGCACAATTTCCGCTGCCGCCTCGATGGCGTCCCAGTTGGCTTCACCTTTATAGTGCTGTACGAGTGTGCGTCCATGTATTGAGATCACGGCTGGCTCAAGTTCCAGCAACTCCTGCACCCAGTCGGTAATTACAATCGAATCGTAACCCAGGCGTGTCTTTACTGAGACCGGCAGTATGTGCCGTTCGATTTGCGCCTTGTCGCCCCATATGCGGACGCGCTCTTCATTCATCTGGCGAATGCGTCGAATGCGTTCCGGGTCCATTTCCAGGTCTTCCAGTGTCTGGCCGTTAGCCCAATCGCGAACGCCCTGCTTGGTGGCGCGAATGATTTCTTTTGCAGTTTCAGGGATGCGAATCAGTCCAGCTCCGCCGCCTCTATGTGCAATGCTCTTCGCGGGACAACCCATATTAATGTCAACACCATCAAAGCCAAGTTCGCAAACAACGTGCGCAGCTTTGTAGAAGTATTCAGGGCGGCACCCATAAATCTGGGCCACGACGGGACGTTCCGCTGGTGTATAGAGAAAATCGCGGAAGATGCCATCGCTGCCGCGCCATAGTCCTTCGACGTTCGTAAACTCGGTCAATACTACGTCGGGTCGGCCATAGAGGCCATGCATAGTGCGGCACGGCGCGTCGGTTACTCCGTCCATAGGAGCGAGGCCAATGATTGGTTGTGGTAGGGTGTCCCAAAAAGAGTGATGTTTCATAGCTCCTATATGATAAGGCGAATAGGAGGAATAGTCAACACCTAATGCTTGAGTCACCAATAATCCATCGAGATTGTATACCCTGAGATGGTGTGGGATAGAGCCACAGTAGTGAGAGCAAGGAAGCCGGTTACATTTAGATTGAACAGAAAGGAGAACGTTGCTTACCGAAATTGCCCAGAAGAGCAAGCGGATCAAGCGACATAACATTCAATTATGAAAGCAGTAGTTTTTCATGCAATCGGTGATATCCTACTGGATGATGTTCCCGAACCAAAGATTGAACAGCCAACAGATGCTATAGTCAGCCTTACAGCAAGCGCGATTTGTGGCACCGATCTGCATATGATGCGCGGCACATTTGCCGGTATGGTCCCTGGAACAATCCTGGGGCATGAAGGTATTGGCGTTTTTTCCGCGCTCAATGGGGTTGCTGGGGCTTATGCTGAGAATTTGCCAGTAATCTTTGTTTCCGGCAGTTATAACACGAACGACCCAGGCGCAAACCACTATTTGCATCACACGCTCGGCACCAATAACTACTCATATCAGTATGAGATGGTTCAGAAGGTGACCTGCGAAGCGGTTCGGGTACTGCACGCTGAGGACGCTCCATATCTCATCGATCGCGCTATCCGCGCAGCGCTACGTGAGCGAAGGCCAGCCTATATCGAGATTCCTTGCAATCTGGCAAATCTGCCTTGTAGCGAACCGGCTCCCTACGAGACGCTCATGCCTCCAGATGGAAGTGACCCCAAGGCTCTTGCAGCAGCAGTGGATGTGGCATCTAAACTTATCAATGGTGCTCAAAAGCCTGTCTTGCTTGCAGGGTCGCGGTTGCGTCCTTATGGAGCGGTTGACGCATTTCGCGAACTTGCGGAAGCTCTGGGCTGCAGTGTGGCCGTAATGCCCGATGCGAAAGGCTTCTTCCCTGAAGAACACCTGCAGTTCGTTGGTGTTTACTGGGGAGGTGTAAGCAGTCCAGGTTGCGAACCTGTTGTGTCTGGCGCTGATCTCATCCTTGCGGGAGGGGCTATGTATACTGATTACTCAACCGAAGGTTGGGGTGCACAGCCCCAGCAGGATCGAACGATCAACGCTGATCCCCGGTATGTACGCCTCCCTAATGCCGAGTTTACGGGCGTTCAACTGCCAGATTTCTTCCATGCGCTTGCCAAAGCTGTTAAGAAGAACGATGCAACGCTCGTGCAATGCCGGAACGAATCCAAGCAGGCGGAGGAAGCTCCATCAAAGCCAGCCGACTCGAATGCGCGACTCACACGAGTTGAGATGGTTCGCCAGATACAGGACTACCTGGACGCGAAGACGACCTTGCTGGTAGAAAGTGGCGATGCCTGGTTCGACGGGGAGTATATGCGCCTCCCTGATGGCGCTCGTTTCGAGATCGAGATGCAATGGGGGTCGATAGGTTGGTCGGTTGGAGCATCATTTGGCTAGCGTTGGGACTTGAACCCGAACGGCGGCTGGTCGCGATGATTGGTGATGGCTCGTTCCAACTTACAGCGCAGGAAGTGGCGAATATGATCCGCTATGGCCTCAACATCACGATTTTCCTGATCAACAACCATGGCTATGTCGTCGAATCCGCAATCCATGATGGGCCGTACAACTACTACAAAAACTGGGACTATGCTGGCCTGATTTCGGCGTGGAATGCCGGGGATGGTCATGGACTGGGGTTGAAGGCAACCACGGCTGGCGAATTGGCTGATGCCATTAAACAGGCCAGCGAGCATACTGGCGGACCTGTTTTGATTGAATGCGATCTCGAGCATGACGACTATGCTCCCCAAATGAGCCAGTGGGGAAAGAAGGTCTCTAGCGCCTATTCTCGTCCACCACAACGTGCTTAATTTAATCTGAAGGAATGGCTGTTAATACCTTCCGAGATTTCTCCCTAGCTCCCGATATCAGCTTTTCCCAATTTGTCCTCCAATGCGATATAATAGGCAAGACGAAGATCCATCGATTGCAAAGGAGCTACTATTTTATGGACTTTCATCTCTCAGAAGAGCAAGAACTGATTCGTGACACTGCCCGGCGCATTGCGAGTGAGGTCATTGCACCTCGGGCTGCTGAACTTGACGAGACGGGTATTTATCCTGAAGATATTTTCCAGGTGTATAAAGAGACTGGTTTGTTGGGACTGGGATTCCCCGAAGAACTGGGCGGGAGTGGTGCTGGACTTTTTGGATTGGCGCTGGCCGTTGAAGAGGTGGCCAAAGTCGAGAATTCATGCTCGCTGATCTTGTTGCTCACACGCCTCTCTACCTCGGCTATTTTGAGGGCCGGAACCGACGAGCAGAAACAGAAATACTGTGGTGGCACGGCTCGTGGTGAATTGCGCGGTGCGTTTGGCCTTACAGAACCAGGGGCGGGTTCCGACTCTGCAAATATCGCGACCCGTGCCGTGCGACAGGGAGATGAATATATTCTCAACGGCACGAAAAGTTATATTTCGGGGGCAAGCGTTGCCGATTTCTTTCTAGTTGCTACAAAAACTGATCCGAGCGTAGGGTCGCGTGGATTTAGCGTCTTTATTGTGGATCGGGATACTCCGGGCTTTCGTGTGGGCAAGGCGGATAGGAAGATGGGCGTGCATGGCGTTCCTACCTGCGAACTGATCTTCGAGGATGCGCGTGTGCCAGCGAAGAATTTGGTTGGCAAGGAAAATGATGGCTTCAAGCTCATTATGTGGAACCTGAACTCGGTGCGCCCTTGCGTTGCGGCACGTGGAGTGGGTACTGCGGAGGGTGCGATCCAGTATGCTGTTGACTATGCGCGACATCGTGAGACGTTCGGAAAACCTATCATTCAGCACCAGGCGATACAGATGATGATAGCTGAAGTCGCAATGCGGATTGAGGCTTCGCGCCTGCTTACCTATCAGGCTGCTTTGCTTGTCGATGAGGGCAAGGCTGACCGTGGTCATGCCCATTTCCTCTCAATGGCAAAGGCGTTTGCTACTGAGACTGCTGTTGAGGCCTGCGATAAAGCTTTGCAGATCATGGGCGGCATTGGCTACATGCAGGAATTTGCTACAGAACGTTTCTATCGAGATGCACGCCAACTTACTATTGTCGAAGGTTCCAGCCAGGTGCAGCGGTTGATCATTGCACGGGCTGTTATCGATGATGAGCTGAATTGGCGGTGATGAATTAGCCCACTTGTGTTGTAAATACGACGAGCCTTTGATCATACCCATTACCAGTCCATACTCCACTGCAAGTTACCAGATTGAGATGATGCTCTATAGTGGGGCCAAATACTGCGTTTATGGATTCTTCAGCAGGGGTATTGGTAGGATAGGCTACTACTCGATCTACTACGAAATGCAGCGATTGCTTATCCGCTGTAACGGCGAAAACATCGTCTCCAGGGGTGAGACTGCTCAGCGTCCAGAAGATGGCTGGATCACCTCCCACGCGATCTACATGCCCTGCGATAACTGCATTGCCGACTTGCCCCGGTGCTGCACCAAGATCGTACCAGAAGACACTTGTCCAGTAAGGCGAATTGATGGCTTTTGAGACGGGAGCATCCATTGCTCCTGATGCCATCTTGCCTACATTGATGACTGCAGCATTGATATTCATGTGAGGAATGCGTAACTGCATCGGTTGCCAGGGTGCGGGTGTAGGAGTAGAAGTGGTCAAGGCTATATTGCGAGGCGTGATGTGGTTGACATAATTGTACGAACCTATGGCAAATGCTAAAAGCAGTAGAAGTCCAGCAATGAGCAGCAGCTTTTTCATGTCACTCTTCCAGGCGTAATTGATATCAAGATGACTGTCTATGCGCAGTATATCGAACCAGATAAACTGGCGTCAACCTGGATGCTTCTGCTCTGCCATCAATATAAAGGTTGTCCCTACACTATTAGGTATATAGGCTTCCGGCATCACCTGAGCAATACGTTGAGTAGCACGCCATCCGGTGCAGTGGGCTGGCACAACAATTGCTGGGCCAATCTCTTGCAAGGCCGCTATCGTTTGTGGAATAATTGGCTCAAAGACCGCTCCCGAGAGATGCAGTCCTCCCATCAAAGTATAGATCTAGAAAATGAGATGGCAATCAAACTAGCATAGGCGAATACCCTGAAGTCGGCATCGGCAAATACGCAGCTTGTGCTACAATCCTTGATAGAATTTACACCCCAGTATGGATTCTTGGAGAACAACATGAGCATTATTCACCGCATCAACCCAACTGAAAATGGCGAACTACGCTGGCAAGATGTGCCTGTACGCGCGTATGGACCTGAAAATAGCAATGCTGAGCGTGCTACACGGCAGATTCTGATTGGCCCTGAAGAAAACTCGCCGCATTTTCATATACGTTACTTCGCGGTTCAGCCGAGTGAATATACCTCACTCGATCAGCATCCGCACGATCATGGGGTCTATGTCCTGCATGGCCGTGCTCGTTTGTGTCTAGGGGACGAAGAACACGAACTGAACATGGGAGATGTGGTGTACATTCCTGGTAATGAGATGCATCAGTTTTTCACGTTGGGCGAGGAAGTATTTGGGTTTCTATGCATTGTACCCGCGAAAAGATGAATTGTTATGCGAGCCGTCGAGTATCATAGCAATGATGATGTGCGCATCGTCGAACTGCCTATTCCAGATATCGGCCCAGGTGAGTTGCTTGTGCAGTTGCGTGCCTGCGGCTTATGTGCCAGTGATGTGATGGAATGGTATATGAAGCCTCGTGCTCCTATCTATCCTGGGCACGAACCTGTTGGCATTATAGCGGCTGTGGGTGATGGTGTAGAGCAGTTCTCCATTGGCGGGCGTGTATTTTTGCACCACCATGTTCCCTGTATGGTCTGTCACTTCTGCCAGCGCGGCTCATTTTCACAATGTCCTACCTTCCGTGCTACGCGCCTATATCCAGATGGATTGGCAGAATTTATTCGCGTCCCCGCACTCAACGTTCAGCTTGACGTGCTGCCATTGCCGGACGATCTTTCCTTTAAAGCTGCAACGCTGATCGAGCCACTGGCCTGCTGTATACGGGGGATTCAACGCGCGGCAATTTCGCCTGGAGATAGTGTGCTGGTACTTGGTGCAGGAAGCAATGGACTGATGTTGGCTCAATTAGCGAAGCAGCGTGGAGCGCTGCGTGTCATCATCATTGATCCCATCGACTATCGCCGTCAACGTGCTCTGGATATGGGTATCGATTTCGCGCCTGACCCACAAGAATCGCTTCTGGAGCAAATCTGCGCGGTGAATGATGGGCACCGACCTGATGTCGTGGTTGTGACGCCCTCGAAGATTAGTGCAATGGAGCAGGGACTTACATTAGTGGGTCCTGGTGGAACTGTGCTGCTGTTTGCGCCATCGCCTCCTGGAGATGTTCTGCCAATAACTCCCAATACGCTTTTCTTTCAAGAGATCACCCTACGAACCAGTTACTCTGCTGGACCTTATGAAACACAACAGGCTTTAGAGCTTCTGCGTAGTGGACGTATTCGCTCGGAAACGATTATTACACACCAATTTGCTTTGCAGGATGCTGCGCGGGCATTTCAACTGGTGGCAAAGCCAGGAGATGCGTTGAAGGCGGTGATTACGGCAGGAGAATAGAAGCGCAACACGATACGCATCTGAAAAAGCGCCTTTCTCTTAGGGCTAGAAGCGGCGGTCTATTTCATGGTGTATCTGGTCTTCAGTGTGAGCTTCCCGTACACTGCTCAGCATCTTATCTATCTCCTGATTATTTATATTGTTGTAGACTCGATGCTGTTCATCTAGAGTTTCAGCGCCCAGCCAAAATCCGCTTTTCCTTCGGCGTCCGGAACCGATGAGAATGCAACACAGGATAATACCAAGAATACCGCCGAGAATGGCTGCGCTGCCTCCTCCTATAGAGATATAGCTCCCGATGAAAATGCCGAGAGGAATGAGCCCTAGAGCGACAATGAGTTTGACGTATTTCATAGAGTTCCTGCCTTTATTCTGCCTCGTTGAACTACCATATATAAGTATAGACGCAGCCGTGATGTGGATATCACATATCACCCTAGAAGCATTTCTGGGGATCACTCTCTGTTTACCCAATTTGATATCGTAAGTCGGGGCAATCAAAGATAGTCTCTCAATCTGCAAAGCTTTCTCAGGCTTCTCTCGACAACGCAGAGCCTGTAAGCTGCATGAGGCGCTCGAGGAAGTAATCTCGCCACGATTCGGCTAACGCTTCTACTGCTAGCGCTCGCCGCAGCAGATCAATGTTGTGTTTGTCGTCGCGATAGAGGCGCGTGATATCAGCTACCTGTACCTGGTGTTCGTCTCTGTGCAGCAGGCGAATCGAGTCTCCGGCAGCTACCTCGCCTTCCTTGAGCACTGCAAAGTAAAAACCTGTCAGGCCACTGCGCAGAAATCGCTTGAGGATGTCGTCGCGTCGAAACTTGATGCCGAGTTTGTAGCAGGGCATTCTAGGCTGAGTTACCATCAGATGGGCAGTACCTACCTGGAAGTGATCGCCAATATGGATGCTTTCGTCCAGCCCCTCGATTGTAAGATTCTCGCCGAACATCCCCCAGGGCAAATCCATCTGAGGAAATTGCTCTTGCCAGAAGGAATAGTGTTCGGCTGGATAGGCATAGACGGCCTTCTCAGGCCCGCCGTGGACGGTCAGGTCAGCCTGGCGATCACCATCCAGGTTGAGTCGTCTTATGGCGACGCGTCCTGCGACTGGCTCTTTGAAGATTCCGGTTCCGACCGTTCGGCCTTTCCATACTACTGATCTTGGTAACCCGACATTGACCGATACTACTTGCCGAGTGGCCGATGGATGCATGCTCTTTTTCCTTCCAAATCTAGTTCAAGTCGCGAGATGGTGTGATTCCACTGCCTATACTTAATACTATGTGTCTATAGTCAGATTGGTATGTTAAACCATAACAAATGAGCTGTTCACCTTATTCCTCCTCATCCATCCAATCCTGAACCTCAAATGTACCATCATCCGCAATGCGCACAGAAAAAAGCTTGTCAAATCCTTCGGCATAAGAAGGACGTGCCAACTTCTTCGCTGTTGTATAAATTGCCACAACGGGCACTTGAGCTTTGCCTATACGATGCTTGTTGCGCTCAATGGATTGGCTGACCTGCGGCTCAAAAAAATATCCAATCACTTCAGCGCCATACATATGTGCAATCTGGATGAGTGGCTCACGAACTTCAACTGTTGGATTTGTGTTATCGATCACAACCGAGCGGTGCACTTGAAGTGCGGCTTCGATAAGTTGTGTCTGCCTTCTTTCCGGCTTCCTATTATTGGGCAACAAATCCTTACTGATATGTTCGTATGTCTCAGCAAAGCGTGTCTGAAAGAAGGTAGTTTTTCCAGAGGCTTGCAAGCCAATCAGAATAATTATTTCCATGATTTATTGTATCTTATTACAAACATCAGCTTGCCGTTCTTTGGCCTGCATCCTACAATAGAATCGTAACAAATCCAGAATATCGTATAATGAGGGGGCGCAATGGATGCGCCGAAATAAGTGACAGGAGCAACTATGACAACAACTCAGACAGATCCCAAAGTGCAACAGTGGACAGAACTTGCCACGCAATTGCGTGTAGATAGCATTCGCTGTACCACTGCCGCAGGTTCAGGACATCCTACCTCTTCCATGTCGGCCGCTGACCTGATGGCCGTGCTATTGACTAGTTATCTTCGCTACGACTTCGACAATCCCAAGAACCCGAACAATGACCACCTTATCTTCTCAAAAGGTCATGCCTCACCCCTGCTCTACTCGATGTACAAGGCAGCAGGGGCAGTCTCTGATGAAGAGCTTCTGACACTGCGTAAATTTGGTAGCCGTCTTGAAGGGCATCCTACACCTATCTTGCCGTGGGTAGATGTTGCGACCGGCTCACTCGGCCAGGGTTTCCCTATAGGAGTGGGCGTTGCACTAGCGGGCAAGTACCTTGATAAGCTGCCTTACCATATCTGGGTGCTGCTTGGTGATAGCGAAATGGCTGAAGGCTCGATCTGGGAAGCATTTGACCACGGTTCGCATTACAAGCTTGATAACCTGGTAGGTATCCTTGATTGCAATCGCCTGGGCCAGCGCGGTGAAACCGAACTTGGCTGGAATACCGCCGCCTATGAAGCTCGCGCGAAGGCCTTTGGTTGGAATGCAATCGTCATCGATGGTCACAACTATGAGGAGATCGACCAGGCATTCGCCCAGGCTATTCAACCAAATGGCGCGCCTACCTTCATTATTGCAAAAACAATGAAGGGCAAGGGCGTCTCATTCCTTCAAAATAAAGAGGGCTGGCACGGCAAAGCGCTGAACAAAGAGCAGGAAGAGCAGGCGATAAAGGAGCTCAATCCTACGCGCAGCCGAACCTTCCCTGTACAGAAGCCAGAAAATCTCTCAGCCAGCAGCCGAACCTGAGAAGAAGGCGTTGGAACTGCCACGTTATGATGGGAAAGAGGCGGTTGCTACCCGCAAAGCCTATGGTGATGCCTTACAAGCCCTCGGCGCTGCTAATCCCGAACGTAGTTGGCCTGGATGGTGAGGTCAGCAATTCGACCTACGCCGACGAATTTGCCAAGGCGTACCCGGATAGGTTCTTCGAGCAATATATTGCAGAGCAGCAGCTCGTAGCGGCAGCGGTAGGTATGAGCGTTCGCCATAAAATTCCTTTTGCATCGACCTTTGCGGCCTTCTTCAGCCGTGCCTATGACTTCATTCGTATGGCGGCTATCTCGCGTGCCAATATTCGCCTGTGTGGCTCCCATGCGGGTGTCTCGATTGGTGAGGATGGCCCATCACAAATGGCATTGGAAGATCTGGCGATGATGCGAGCTGTCTATGGCAGTACCGTATTGTATCCCAGCGACCCCAACCAGACGGCGCAGTTAGTCGCGCAGATGGCCGATCACGATGGTATCGTCTACATGCGTACCACGCGTGAAAAGACGCCGGTTTTGTACGGCCCCGATGAGGAGTTCATGGTCGGTGGCAGTAAGGTAGTCCACCAGTCCGACAAAGACCGGGCGACGGTTGTTGCAGCAGGCATTACTCTGCACGAAACCCTCAAAGCCTATGACCAATTGCAGGGCGAGGGCATCAACATTCGTGTGATTGACGCCTACTCTGTCAAGCCAATGGATGAGGAAACGTTACTGGCAGCCGCGCAGGAAGCTGGCAATAAGTTTGTGGTCGTGGAGGATCACTGGCCCGAAGGTGGGCTTGGCGATGCCGTACTCGATGTGTTTACGCAGCAAGATGGCCCATTGCCAGAAGTTGTAAAACTGGCTGTGGAGTCCATGCCTGGTTCCGGTACGCCCGACCAGTTAATGGAAGAGGCGGGTATCAGCTCTGATCACATCGTCCAGGCTGTTAAGATACTTGTGAAGTAAGTTCTATCCTTCTTCTGTCTCATGTGCGTTTGTAGTATGTTGTATCATACCTCTACAAATGCATATGAGACGGAGTTGCCACATGCCCTTTACAACGCTCTTGGTTTCGTGGGTGGCTTTTTTCTCCTCTCCTTATTCATCATCTTGAAAGGCATTCAAGCTGGAAACTATTGGCCTGTCGTTCCCCGTTTATTCCGCTTTTGAAACCTCACCTCATCTTCTCGCGTGTCTGTTCCAGAAAAGGGTCACAAATTATCGCAAGGAGAAACTTTATGCGTTGTAAAAAAGCTTGTTTGGTGATTAACCCCAGGTCAGGAGAAAATCTAGCAAAAATAACAGACGTAATTGCTGTTTTATCAGCAGCGGGTTGGGATACCACGCTCCGCCTTAAAGAGTATGGCGGGCATAGCATGGAACTGGCGACTGAGGCGGCTGAGGATGGCTATGACCTAGTAATTGCTTATGGCGGTGATGGAACGCTGAACCAGGTCGTCAATGGAGTGATGAACGCTAAAGGGCAGCATAGCATCGTCGGCCTCATTCCAGGGGGTACAGCAAACGTCTGGGCGAGTGAGATAGGTATACCTGCCGATCCTGTTAAGGCAGCGCTTACGCTAGTAGGTAGCGAGGTTCGCAAAGTTGATATTGGACATGCGGAGGTACGCAGCCTGACATTTCCAGATACAAGCGCAGGTGAACAGGATCAGCAGCAAGCATCAGATAAAAAGGGACACAAGCAGAAGGTGAAGGCAACACCCAAAGCAAAGCATCACTTTTTGTTGATGGCCGGATTAGGTATCGATGCTTCAATTATGAGCGGCGTCTCCAAACCACTGAAGTATAAGATTGGGCCGTTGGCCGTTGGCGTTTCAGCGGTTAAAAAGCTGCCCGAGCAGCATGCTTTTCCTGTGGAGATACGTGCAAACGGCAGTGGGCGTGATGGCGAAGTGCTCTGGCAGGGAGATGCTTTGCAAGTAGTGATTGGAAATACGCGCCGTTACGCTGATGTTGTGCAGATGACGCCCAATGCGTATATTGACGACGGAGTGTTGGATGTCTGCGTGATTACTGCGGGAGACCCAGTTACAACCATGCAGCAGATCACTTCACTCTTACTGCGGCGCAAACCCGACAACCTGACCGCCGAATACTTTCATGGCACACATCTCTCCATTAGCGTTCCAGCCTCTATTGGTCTGCAACTGGATGGTAGCGCAGTGAAGCTCAAAGACTATCTGAGCAAAGCAGATCGAAAGGCACTTCAGCAAGCAGGCGATGCTGAACATGTGATGGTCAATTATCAGTTTGGTGCTATGCCAAAGGCCTTGCATGTAGCAATCCCATCCACGTATAATGATACCCTGTTTGAGGATGAGTCTGGAAAAAGTGAGGCTCATGCTGAAGAGCAACAGCATACAGAAGAGCAGCAGCAAGATGAGAATGGCTCTCAGCACAACGGTAAAGATTCTGAAGTGGCCCATCCAGAAATGGTCGAGGCACTGGTGCAGCATGGACGCACGATAAAAGTCGTTGGGGTTGGCACAGGCCCGGATAAGAAACACGCCTATATCATAGCAGGCGGTTCCGCCAAACAGTCTAGTGGTGCAACTCAACCAGTTGCTGTATCTATCGGTCGGAATACTACCATCATGAAGCGCACAGGCGAATCCGCCACTCCCGCGCTTGTAGAGGAATTGCAGGAGGGTATGGAAGTTGTGGCTGAAGGCAAGAAGAGCAAGCGGGGCGTAATTCCCGCGAAACGTGTGGTGGTGTAAGAGGATATTAGTGCAACAAGATCATGAACCTTTAGAATGGCAATCCGTGCTGGATGGTTTACGAACCATCTATGTGGACACGGCACGTGCAGCCCTCGGCACAAAAGGAGTAGTAGCCTTCACCGATGGGGCATGCATCAAAAATCCTGGTGGACCGGCAGGCTGGAGTGCGATTCTGCTGCCGATTGACGACGTAATAGATGCCGAAGAGCGTCAAGGCGCTCAAGCTATCGAGTGCTTCGGTCACATTCCACAATCTCCAACTACTACCAATAACCGCGCAGAAATTGCAGCGGTGCTTGCTGTCTTATGCGTTGCCCCACCCGATGCCCCTTTGAAAATTTACAGTGATAGTGACTATACCATCAAGGTTGCACAGGGCGTCTTCAAGATGAAGGCCAATCCCGATCTATGGGACCTGTACCGCAAACTTCTCAATCATCGTAAAAGTCCAATTAGCTTCGAGTGGGTACGCGGGCACGCAGGTCATGATCTGAACGAGCGAGCCGATGAACTGGCGGGTTTAGGGGCCTGGAGTGGTGATAGAGCAGCCTACGAAAGATGGCAAGCTTCGACTATGCCTGAGGCCCGAAACCTGCTTCCACCAGCCGAACTTGCCGCGTTGCGCCAACAGGTGCAGAGACTCAAAACGTTTTTTGACAGTATCGCTACGGATAGTGCCCGCGTCGGTACCAACGAACGAACATTTATCACCGATATGGCTAAACGCCTTCAGAAGAACAATTTTATGCCTTCAGCAGCTCAGAGCAACTGGGTCAAAGGATTAGTGAAGAAATATAGGGTCTAAGTGCAAGAAGATACTCTTTTCATTTTACACTTCAAAGGTCGTACCTTGTACAAAAACTCGGTAGCCAGCGGCGGCAGCTAAGCGAAGTGATGGAGTATTCGAAGCTTCAGCACTGTACAGGGGAACGAGTCCTTCCTGGAGGATCATCTGCGTCCAGACGACAGTGGCGGCAAGTGCATATCCTTTTTGACGAGCTTCCGGTAAGGTATCTATGCCCAATTCACATGCCTGGATTGTACGACGGGAGCTATGTGCCAGGCTGAGCAACCGTCCATTCTGGATTATACCGACAAGTGGATACGTCTCCTCACGAAGATAGTCATCTGATGAATTGGCCTGAAATGCTTCAACGAGTGGTCGGTCTTCATCGGTTAAGGGACGTGCGATATTGCGAGCAGTACTGCTATCGAGCTTTGGAAGTGCGCTCAAGTAAAGCGCCACTTCACGACTTACCCCTGGTATTTGGGTAACCGGTGGAGGAAGGGCTAACGCTTCGCTGGCTCGCAAACGCAGTACTTCACGTTCCTCCGCGCCAACATCAGGCCTCCAAACGTAGACACGAGCATCAGCAAGTTTGGCGACATAGAGCTTCCAGGCTGGCAGAAAACTCCCTGGCGTGAGTTCAATGTCATTCTGCTGAATGGGAGGAAGTTGCACGTCCCAAACGGCTTCGATATGCAAACGAAGTAATGCCTTAGTATCCATACGGCGTGGCGGTACCGGATGACGTGCTCGTTCCTGATAGCATAGGGGTAGCGACAAACCATTTGCCGAACAATCCCTCGCCATTGGTCTGACCAGCAGCCGTGTCTTTGGAGTACGTATAGAGGAAGTGCCCGTTATACTGGACCTGCGCGCCATTCGCATTTGTCACAACACTTAGGTTTCCCGGCAGAGTGGTTGCACTATGGGGTGCGCCTGTGCCAGGAAAGATCAGTGGTGGCCAGGTTCCGGTACAAGCTCCGGTACAGGCTGCATTTGTCGCTGTATCAGAGGTAAAGTAGTACAAAGTTAGGCCCTGAGAATTCGTGAGGATGGGCGTGGATTTCCCGCTGACCATTGCCGTAGCCGTCTTCACGATAGGTGGTACTATGATGGGAGCTGTGGTTGGAGTAACCACAATTTTACCATTAGAGCCTGTCGAGGTAGAACTACCGCATGCCGCAATGAACAAAGCTATAAAAAGAATACTTGGAATTTGGACTAATCGTTTGAGACACAACATCTGCGCGACCCCCTTTCATATCGAAATCCAGGTCAAAGATTCCTTCTCAATAGTAATTACGTAAGGAAACTACATTCAGTCTCTTAGCAACTTCTCTTCAGGTGATAAAATGCCCATAAACGTATACTATTTCAAATACAGAGGAACGTTCAATGACGATACAAACGGTCTACGAGGTGCGCACTGAATTTGACGTGCGCGTCCCAATGCGCGATGGCACCACGCTCTCAGCCGATATTTATCATCCTATTTTCCCTTCAGGAAAAACGGAAAAATGGCCTGTCATTCTGGAGCGCACACCCTATGTAAAAGCTAGCGAGCGCATGCTAGAAAGAGCGAGGTATTGTGCAAAGCATGGATATGTTTTCGTGGCTATGGATGTTCGGGGGCGAGGCGACTCTGATGGCGAATTTGTGCCGTATCTCAATGATGGACGAGATGGCTATGATGCCATCGAGTGGTGCGCTGCGCAGGAGTGGTCAAATGGCAACGTCGGAACGCAGGGTAGTTCATATCCAGGCCGTATTCAATGGCTGGCTGCGCTTGAACAGCCACCACATCTCAAGGCCATGGTGGTGCGGGTTACACCTTCGGATCCGTTTGTAGAGACGCCAACCGGCTTGCCTGCCCCCATGCACCTCTGCTGGCTGCACTTCGTGAGTGGGCGTGTCAACCAATTGATGGAAGCTGTGAATTGGTCGCCAGTATATGAACACCTTCCTCTTTTAACGATGGATGAACGAGGCAGGACACCACAATGTCCACTGGCGTACGGATATAGAGCATGCGCAGCTTGACGACTATTGGGCACCCCTTTGCTACCAGCATAAATTCGAACGTGTGAACGTGCCGGTGCTGCATATCTCAGGCTGGTACGATGACGAGCAAATTGGAACGCCGCTTAACTTTATCGGCATGACAGAACATGGCAGCAACACCTGAAGCGCGTGCCAACCAGCGCCTGCTGATGGGTCCGTGGGGCCACGCGGTCAACACTGAATCAAAAATGGGCGAAGTCGACTTTGGACCGCAATCATTGATCGATCTACGTGGCGAAGAATTGCGCTGGTTTGATCGCTGGCTGAAAGATCCCACAAAGGACGCTGCTCGCAATGAACAGCCTCCCGTACGCATCTTCGTGATGGGCACGAACCAATGGCGTGACGAACATGAATGGCCGATTGCCCGCACTCAGTGGACAACATACTACCTTCACAGCGAAGGGCGTGCTAATAGCCGCTTTGGTAATGGCACCCTCTCAACAACCACACCAGGCGCAGATGAGCGTTGCGACAGCTACTCCTACGACCCCGCACGCCCCGTCCCTTTCATCACAGAACCCACATCGTCGCAAATCGGTGGTCCTGACGACTACGCAGCCATTGAACGACGTGACGATGTGCTGGTTTACGTAACGGAGCCACTCGGCGAAGATATTGAGGTTACAGGCCCCATCCGTGTGGATTTGTACGCGTCATCCTCTGCTCTTGATACCGACTTCACTGCCAAACTGGTAGATATCTGGCCAACCGGATTCACTCAACGTCTATGCGATGGCATGGTGCGAGCGCGTTTCCGCGAAGGGATGGATCGACCATCACTGATCGAACCGGGGCGAATTTACCATTACTCCATTGATTGTTGGAATACTGCTCAGGTGTTCAAAGCCGGGCATAGGATTGGGTTGGAGATTAGTTCAAGTGCATTTCCGAAGTATGATCGGAATTTGAATACGGGTGCGCCTTTGGGAGTGACGACGGAGATGATGGTGGCGGAGCAGAGGATTTATCATGATGCTGAGCATCCATCAATGCTGGTGTTGCCTGTGATACTATAGAGCTAAATTGTACTTTGTAAAATGACAGGAGCCGAAATGACTGACCAAAACGCCTACAACCGTCAATTGATAGATGAATTCCGTGCGAGTAGAGGTAAACCCGGCGGGCCAATGAATGGCAGGGCCTTGCTCTTACTCACAACTACAGGGGCTAAGAGTGGCCAACTCCGTACAACGCCGATGATGTATATACGCGTTGACGACCAACTACTGGTGATCGCATCCAATGCAGGTGCACCGTCTCACCCTGACTGGTATCGCAATCTGGTGGCTCATCCGGAAGTTACCGTCGAGGTAGGGAATGAGACCTTCAATGCTATCGCCATCGTCACGGAGGGCACTGAACGGCAAAGGCTATGGACGAGGGTAGTTGAGCAATACCCATTTTTTGCCGATCATCAGGCGAAAGTGGCCCGTCAGATTCCCGTGATTGTGTTGAAACGACGGGAGGGCTAGTGTCGCTTAGGAGTCTCCTGGATGCGCAAAATACATATCAATTCAGGTATTTTCGTTGCCCTGCTTCTCTTGCTACTGATCTTCTCTTGTGCTCCGGCTCCGGCACAGAGCAGCCTTCCACCTGTTCCTACAACCGGTTTATCGTTGCGTACACTTGCTCAGTCACATGACATTTCAATTGGGGCAGCGGTAAACGTACAAGCCTTACAAAGCGATCCACAATACAGGGACACGCTGGCTCGTGAGTTTAACATGGTAACCCCCGAGAACGCGATGAAATTTGCTGCTACCGAGCCGGAGCGCAACTTCTATACCTTTAAGGATGCAGATGCCATTGTTGCCTTTGCAAAAGCGCATGCAATGGAGGTACGCGGTCACAACTTGGTATGGTATCAAGCGCTTCCCTCATGGCTGACCAAAGGAACCTTTTCTCGTAGTGAACTAATGACGATTCTCAAGGACCATATTTTTGCAGTTGTATCGCACTACCGGGGTCAGGTGAATATCTGGGATGTGGTGAACGAAGCGCTTGATGACAATGGCGCATTGAGAGACTCGATCTGGTTGCGAGGCATCGGCCCCGACTATATTGACTGGGCTTTCCGCTGGGCGCACGAGGCAAACCCGCAGGCCCGCCTCTTTTACAATGACTATGGAGGTGAGGGACTCGGTCAAAAATCAGACGCAATTTATCGCCTGTTGAAGGGACTTCTGCAACGTGGTGTGCCAATTAATGGTGTGGGTTTGCAAATGCATGTAAGCATCGATGCGTACCCAAATCCCCAGGATGTGCTAGCGAACATGAATCGTCTCGCTGCCCTGGGATTGGAAGTGCAAATCACGGAGATGGACGTAGAAATTCAAAATGATCATCGGCCAATGGAGCAGAGGCTGACGGTACAAGCGCAAGTATACCGAGAGATGCTTAAGGCATGCCTCTCTGATAAGAACTGTACAGGATTTGTCATGTGGGGCTTTACCGACCGCTATTCCTGGATTCCCCAGTTTACAGGCCATCCCGATGCGCCACTTATTTTCGATCAGTCGTATCGGCCTAAGCCTGCTTATAATGGGCTTGTTGAGGTATTGAAGATGTAGACCCTAATTTTCTTCAACTTGTTTCCCCTCGCTTGACAATCCCCACCTCTGTACATGATGATAGATACATAACTTATATTGACCATCAAGGAATACACGAAGATCGTATACTCGCTTCCAGCCACTTTCAAGGGAACTCAAGCATGACTACAACCAAAAGACGAGCCGAATCGGAAAATGTAGGGGCACAATTGATTGCACCTGTTCTGACACCTGAGACCACTGCTGAACGCAATCCAGGTATGCCTCTAGATATGGATTGGGTGCGCCAGGTACGCGTCAATCGTAGTGCGGTCGAGCGACGTGCTGCCACTCTACCCACACGCCGTACCGTCAAGAAAGAATGGCAGACGGCATGGCTGCTGCGGGCCATTACCTGTATTGACCTCACTACGCTGTCGGGAGATGACACACCCGGCAATGTCCTGCGCCTCTGTGCAAAGGCGCGTCAGCCTGTGCGGCAGGACTTGCTAGAGGCGTTGGGAGTAGGTAATCTGGATCTGAAGGTTGGAGCAGTCTGCGTCTATCATAATCTTGTTCCCGTTGCCGTCGAAGCTCTGCAAGGTTCGGGCATTCCTGTCGCTGCCGTTTCGACGGGTTTTCCCGCCGGTCAGAATCCCTTTGAGCAGAAGCTTGAGGAGATAGCTGCGTCGGTGAAAGCTGGAGCCGCCGAAATTGATATTGTGATTTCTCGCGCTCATGTGCTGACAGGCAATTGGCAAGCACTTTACGATGAAGTGCAAGCTTTTCGTGCTGCTTGTGGAGATGCACATATGAAGACCATTCTTGCCACGCACGAACTTGCCACCCTGCGCAATGTGGAGATGGCAAGCCTAGTGTGTATGATGGCGGGCGCTGATTTCATTAAAACCTCCACTGGAAAAGAGGCCGTCAATGCGACGTTGCCCGTAGGGGTAGTGATGGTGCGAGCGATTCGTGATTACTTTGAACGCACCGGCTATAAAGTAGGCTTCAAACCGGCTGGCGGCATTCGCAGTGCTAAGGCATCGCTTGATTGGCTGATCTTGATGAAAGAGGAACTAGGCGGAGATTGGTTGAGTAACAGGCTTTTCCGTATCGGTGCGAGTGGTCTGCTCTCAGATATCGAGCGGCAGCTTTCGTACTTTGTTACCGGCCACTATGCAGCGGCACATTATAACCCAATGGTGTAGTTGCAGTTCCTCATTGCAGTCCCCTCAAGCGGGGCAGGAAAACAGGTGGTCAGGGGGTGACCGGGCCGCTCCTCTTGAGCACAAGCATACATCTGACATCCGAAAAGGTCAAGTGGGTATACATTAGGGAGGCGCATTATGAACGTTATGGACATCTTCGAGACGATGGAATATGGTCCTGCACCAGAATCTGCTGCTCCTGGCGCTGGCATGGATTTCGGAACACCAGCCCTTTGGTCTCTTCATCAATAACCAATGGGTCAAACCTGCCAGTGGTCAGTATCTTGAAAGCATTAATCCTTCAAACAGAAAGCCTTTGGCAAAGGTAGCCGCCGCTAATAGTGCCGATGTTGATGCGGCGGTAGCCGCAGCACGCACAGCCTTTGAAACATGGGGCAAGACGCCGGGACATGTACGTGCCCGCTATATGTACGCGATTGCGCGTCATATCCAGAAACACTCGCGCCTGCTTGCAGTGCTGGAGTCAATGGACAATGGTAAGCCCATCCGCGAAACGCGTGACCTTGACATCCCACTGGTTGCTCGCCACTTCTACTATCACGCGGGTTGGGCGCAACTCATGGCGTCGGAACTGCTAAACTACGAGCCTGTAGGCGTGGTGGGACAGATTATTCCCTGGAATTTCCCGTTACTCATGATGGCATGGAAGATAGCGCCTGCACTGGCAATGGGGAATACGGTCGTACTAAAACCGGCCCGTTATACATCGCTGACTGCGCTCAAATTTGCTGAAATCTTGCAGGAGATTGGCCTGCCTCCGGGGGTAGTCAATATTCTGACGGGCGAAGCATCGCAGGTTGGCGAGGCACTTGTGCGCCATCCAGACGTCAATAAAATCGCCTTTACCGGTTCCACCGATGTAGGTCGCAGCATTCGACGCGCTACGGCTGGCTCAGGCAAAAAGCTCTCGCTCGAATTGGGTGGCAAGTCACCCTTTATAGTGTTCGATGACGCCGATCTGGATAGCGTGGTTGAAGGGGTGGTCGATGCCATCTGGTTTAACCAGGGACAGGTTTGTTGTGCAGGCTCGCGCTTGCTGGTACAGGAAAATATTGCTGAGCGCCTAATTGAAAAGCTGCGCGTGCGCATGGAGCATCTGCGCATTGGCGATCCACTCGACAAGGCGGTGGATATTGGAGCAATCGTCTCGCCAGGCCAACTCAAAGAAATTCAACGTTTGGTGAATCAGGGCGTCGAGGAAGGCGCGGTAATGTGGCAGCCATCCTGGGCCTGCCCTACTGAGGGCTACTTCTTCCCGCCGACATTGTTCACGAACGTCTCGCCAGCTACCACCATTGCGCAGGTCGAAATCTTCGGTCCGGTGCTCGTCTCGATGACTTTCCGCACGCCTGCTGAGGCGGTGGAACTCGCGAATAACACACGCTATGGACTGGCGGCTGGTGTCTGGAGCGAAAACATCAACCTCGCGTTGGATATTGCCCCGAAGCTGAAAGCTGGCACCGTCTGGATTAACTGCACCAACCTCTTTGATGCCTCCAGCGGCTTTGGCGGCTATCGCGAAAGTGGCTTTGGACGTGAGGGCGGCAAAGAAGGCTTGTATGAGTACATACGCCCGAAATGGAAGGTCGCCGAATCGACATCTTCAGAAGAACTTCATATAGCCGAAGACTCTACACCTTCTAACGGCTCTCGTCCTTCGGCGGACGAGGATGAAGAAAATGAGGCGAGCGATTCTGCTGTTGCAACCTATTCCTCAAATGGACATCGCTTGACGCTTCCTGCTATTGATCGAACGCCAAAACTGTTCATTGGGGGCAAGCAGGTGCGGCCGGATAGCGGTTATAGCCGCAATATGTATGATCCTGAAGGACATCTGATTGGGCAGGTGGGTGAAGGTAATCGCAAGGATGTTCGTAACGCGGTCGAAGCCGCGCATACCGCGAGTGGCTGGGCGGTTGGCACTACGCATAATCGCGCGCAGATCCTCTACTACATTGCAGAAAATCTTTCGGAACGTGAAGAAGAATTTGCACGCCGCATTGTGCAGCAAACCGGACGTTCCTATGCTAGCGCGATAGACGAAGTTGAGGCTGCCATCTCCCGACTTTTCAGCTATGCGGCCTGGACGGATAAGTTTGAGGGAGTTGTGCATCGACCACCTCTGCGAGGTGCCGTGCTAGCTATGCCGGAGGCTATCGGCGTTATTGGGATAGCGTGTCCAGAAGAGTATCCTTTGGTTGGCTTTATCTCGCTGGTTGTTCCCGCTATCGCTATGGGTAATACAGTGGTAGCCATTCCGTCGCAGTCTTCGCCTTTGAGCGCGACCGATTGCTATCAGGTGCTGGAGACATCCGATCTACCCTCGGGTGTAGTAAACATTGTTACTGGTGACCGGGATATCCTTAGCCAGGTACTCGCTGATCACGATGATGTAGACGCCATATGGTACTTCGGTCCTGCCGAAGGCTGTAAGCGTGTCGAGCTGGCCTCGGCTGGGAATATGAAGCGTACCTGGGTCAACTATGGCCACCCTCGTAGCTGGTTAGATGTTGTGCAGGGAGAGGGCGAAGAGTTCTTGCACGAATCTACGCAGGTGAAGAATATCTGGATACCATATGGGGAGTAGCAAACGAGGGAATAATCTTTAGAGGCCAGATTGATTGCCCTTGATGAGGGAGGCTTCTCATCTATGGTGCTTAAAATTTATAATACGTTGAGCCGTCAAAAAGAAGCGTTTGTTCCCTGGCACCCCGCTCATGTTACGATGTATGTCTGCGGAGTGACTGTATACGCCAGCAGCCATATTGGTCATGCTATGAGTGCGCTCACCTTTGATATGATCAGACGTTACCTGGAATATCGGAACTACGAGGTGAGACATGTCCTGAATTTTACAGATATTGATGATAAAATTATTCAACGTGCTCAGGCTGAGCAGATTGATTGGCACGCGCTGACCGAGCGGTACATACACCAGTATCTGGAATGGATGGACGCCCTCAATGTTCAGCGAGCCACGGTATATCCTCGCGCAACAGAAGAAATGAGTGGGATCATCGAGGCCATTGGAGACCTGATCGCCAAAGACTATGCCTACGAGTTGAAGGGCGACGTATACTACCGGATTACCCGCAAACCAGAATATGGTGAGTTAAAGCACCAGAGTTTGGACGAGTTGCGAGCTGGGGCACGTGTGGAAAGAGACGAGGACAAAGAAAACGCGCTTGATTTTGCCCTGTGGAAAGCGGCTAAGCCAAGCGAACCTTATTGGGCGAGTCCCTGGGGCAATGGACGGCCAGGCTGGCATATTGAATGTTCAGTGATGGTGTTGCACCACCTGGGTGCCCAAATTGACCTGCATGGTGGTGGTAGCGACTTGATTTTTCCACATCACGAAAATGAAATTGCCCAGAGTGAAGCACTCACTAATAGGCGTCCTTTTGTGAAATACTGGGCGCATAACGGGATGCTCCAGGCCAAAACTTCGAGTGAGGCAGATGGCACTTATCGAGTGGAGAAGATGTCTAAGTCACTTGGCAATACGCTTTCGGTGGACAAGTTATTGGCAATGGGTGATCCTGATATGTTGCGTATGTTCGTGCTCGGTTCGCACTACCGCAAGCCACTCAGCTATACGGATGAAAGTTTTGATCTGGCTCTGCGCAATCTGAAACGTCTCAAAAAAGCGTTCGCGCTGGAAGAAGGCTGGCCTGATGTACCTTCGGTTGCGGGTGATGCCACAGCGACTGCTGCTTTGGAGCAGGCAACGTACACGGCGCGGATTGGCTTTGAGAACGCGATGGATGATGATTTTAACGCTCCCGTGGCCCTGGCTTGCCTGTTTGAGCTTTCCACTGAGATTTTCAAAGGACGGAGTGCCAATGCCAGTGGGAAGGCTATCGATCTTGCTCGCGCAACGTTAGCTGAGTTGGGCGGCGTACTGGGGTTACGCATGAAAGCACTCCCGCTCCAGAGTCGTTCTCAGGACAGTGAGCCTTTCATTACCCTGTTGGTGGATATTCGCCGCGAACTCAAAGCTGCTCGCCAGTTCGCTTTGGCTGACCGGATCCGAGAGCAACTTAAGCAACTCGGTGTGAAGTTGGAGGACCGAGCAGAAGGCACAAGTTGGAAGTTTGAGCGGTGATGCTATCCCCTATTGCCATTAGCAAGCAATGCATTATCAACTTGGAACACACCCAGGTTCACCAGGGCCGGGCCAACATCCCCCAACGCCTTGATAATCAGTTTATGCGCATCGCCCTCGCCAATGATGGGGGAACAGAAATGCTGGCAGGTCGCGATCAGGGCGGCGAAACCTTCGAGCAGCTCTTCGCGAGGGGTGTGATCAAGTTGCGAACGGTTCGCCACTTGTAGATAACCGCTGGGAGCAATTTGTAAGCCGGAGAAGGCGGGGAATGCTGCCGAGCAATCCTCCAGAATGTCGCGCAATACCGTCATCGCTTCTTGTGGCCCTATCAGATGTGCCACTGCCAGTGAGACGCGCCGCGTCCCTTCGACGAGCACCCGCCACTCTTGCGGCGTGGTCAATTGTTCCGCTTGAGATGATGCAACCAGACCCCCTTCAACGACACGAGGCATGTTAGGGGCTGTAACTACGCCCTGTATTTGTAGTTGTAAGAGCACGTGGTCAAAGAGCTGTTCTTGTTCGTCAGTAATGCTCTCACTGGTAACGGAGATGCCGCGCTCAAAACGTATGGTAGCTCGTGTCCACGTGGGAAGATCGGACAGGGTAGCGTTGGCATCGCCTCGATTGCTGACGATGTGGACAAGGTTGCCATAACGAAAATAGAGGTGTGCTACGCCCAGGCGGGTGGTGTTGCGTAGAGTGAGGCGACCGAACGCCTTTGAGCGTCGGATGGTATTGACGATTTTAGCCAGGTCACGTAGCGAGCCTTGCCAGGAAGAACCCTGGGGCATAGCTTGAGTCACAACGCATCACCGCCCTCTCCTGGAATGTGCAGGAGGTAAGCTGACATTAACTGATAGAATGGGACTTGTAGCACGGAACGAAGCTCCCTGCGGGGGATGCAGGGGTAGCCGACGTCCCCACCCACTCTCCCTCGCCTCATAAAGAGGGTAACGAAATAGTCAATATTGCTATCCTATGATACAAAGAAAGGCAGAGTACTGTCAAGCCTTTTTAGCATGAAGCCGCTTTCCAGGCGAATTGATAGAAGTTAGCAAACTCTTATAAGCACGATTATGCGAAAAAAACGCGTTCTTCTCGAAGAGTATAATAGACGTGTAACAGAATGTGGTAAAAGCACACCAGTTGTAACGATTGAGGGCTTCTCGCCAGAGCAAGGGAGAAGTCACATTACAACTGTTTTATATAACGGCGGTAATTGGAGCGGAATATGTCAATGCCATACACTCAACAAATAGCATTACGGGAGAAACAGGCTCTTATCAAAACAATTTTAGTCGTAGAGGACGATGACGATCTCGCGGAACTCATCATGGAGATCATTCAGCAGGAAGGGCCTCGAGACAAGACTCCCTATAAGCCAGTTCTCGCAACTGACAGCATGCGGGCGCTGGAAATCAGCAGAACGATCAAACCCGATCTCTTCCTGCTTGACTATTACCTGCCACGCATGAATGGTCTTGAACTCTACGACCGTCTGCATGCCATGGAAGGGTTGGAGGAGACGCCTGCAATCTTCATGAGCGCAAACCCTCCTCGGCAGGAGATCGAGAAACGCAATCTCATCAGTGTGAAGAAGCCATTCAATCTGAAGGACCTCTTGCACACGATTGAGAAAGTCTTAGCCTGACGTAGTCGATTACTCCTTCACGTCGCGCTTCCACATTAGCCACAATGCAGTCACCGCGAAGATCGCCGCGTAGACGCCTGCAACCACCAGCGTGTGCGTGCCGTCCACCAGCGTGCCATGTGCCACGTTATTATCTACTAAGTAGAGGGGCGCTGCGCCAATGGAGTCAACTCGGCCAGAGGTGAGCGCAACCGGCATCTGATTGAGGTTGGGTCCCAGAAAGTAGGCCGTCAGGTTCAGCCAGAAATCGCTGCCCGTCACACGGTAAGCAAGCTGCATAATGATAGTGCCAATGTTGTCAATCGGGAAGAAGATCAACGCGGCAGCTAGCCCGAATGCTAGCGAACGGCCAAGCACTGCCGCTGCCGTTGCTAACAGGATGGTCACTCCCATATTGATCAAGATGTAAAGAATAAATGTGCCTGTATCCGACCAGAATTGCGGGGTAATCGCGCTGAACGCATGCAGGTTACCCGTCACGCCTGCCACAAGAATCAATGTTAGCAAGTAGTTGAGCAGGAGACCGACCACCAGCAGAACCAGCGCGATAATCACCACCGTCAACAATTTGGCGAAGAGCAGTTGTAGCCGACCAACGCCTCTTGAGAGCAATACGCGAATAGTGCCAAGCTGGTATTCCAGCCCTATCATGCGTGCAGTCAGGATCAGCAGGAAGAAGCCCGTGAAGACGCGAACAATGGAGAGACCTACCGATAGAATATCATAGAAGAAATGCAGCGGATCGCTATTAATACGAGTGGCTGCATTTGGAACAGTACCTTCGATGAGATAGGGTAAAATGATCACTCCTAGCAGCATGACCAGCATAATCCAGGTCGTCCACTGGCGCATCACCTTGAAAAACTCGCCGCGCACCAGCCCGAAAAAGCTGGGCCTGGCGTTGTGTAACTGTATGTGTTTTGCTTCCACAGTCGTGATAGTCGTGCTCATTGTACACCTCCTGTGCCACCATTTGTTAGCCGCAGAAAAACCTCCTCAAGGTCCTGCGTCGCCTGTGTAAGTAGATCGGGCGCGAAACCCGCTTTGACGAGGAAAAGATTGAGGTCGCGACCGCGATTGCCGGGTGCCGATGTAATCAACGCGCCATGTTCATCTAAGTGCGCGTCTTTGCCCCAGGCTTGTGCCTGTACAAGTTCAAGCGCCTCCTGCGCACGCTCCAACGTTACGGAGAACTCACCGTGTCCACTCGTGAGTTCCTCAATGGTTGATTCAGTCACCAGTTTGCCCAGGTTGATGATGGCTACGCGGGTACAAATTTGCTGTACCTCGGTAAGCAGGTGGCTAGAAATGAAGACTGTCTTACCTTCGGCTGCCAGCCTGTGCATCAAGTCGCGCATCTCGACGATACCAGCAGGATCAAGGCCATTAGCAGGCTCGTCGAGCACAAGTAGATCGGGATCTTGCAGCAAAGCCATTGCCACACCCAGGCGCTGCTTCATGCCTAGTGAATACGTGCGCACGCGATCTTTCTGTCGATTCTGCAAGCCCACCAATTCGAGCACCTCATCGATGCGTGACTTTGGTGCCCCACCTAGCGCGGAGCCAACAGCACGCAAATTGTCGCGTCCCGACAGGTACAGGTACAGCGCAGGCGTCTCCACCAATGCTCCGACGCGTGGCAGAATCTCGGCCCTGTTAGCGAAAACATCTCGGCCCAGAATCTCGACATTACCTCCTGTAGGTGCTATTAAGCCAAGCAGCATACGTATAGTCGTCGTTTTGCCAGCTCCATTGGGTCCCAAAAAACCAAAGATTTCGCCCCGCCGCACATTCAGGCTCAAGTTATTCACCGCAGGCCGCTGACCATAGTGTTTCGAGAGATTGCGGATTTGTATCACTGCATCGTCAGAACGTGTCTGAGATGTATCAAATCCCGGCATAGTCATAACTCTTTCTGTCATACAGCTTAACTTCCATTCCTTTCATGCATAGCAGATCATAGCAATCTGGTAATACTCTTCGTATCACCATCATAGATACGTGTATGCTCTTCCATTTGTTGTAGCGGTTGGTAAAGATAGGGTTCATGGAAAAGCCTTATTTGTGACTTTCGTCGTAATAATAGAGACACCGGTCATTCCCTTCTTATTGACAGTATATGGTCTGTTCCTATCTTCCTATGTTGTTGGTAGCAGTCTGTAGCGAGAAGGATCACTTTTACGCACTAGCATAATACCCGCAATATGTGCTTTCATATGTAGTAAGTAGCTAGTCTTTTGTCCAGTGCATATCAACCCTTGTGGACGCCCGTCGTACCCCTTTATGCACTGAAGAACCTATGCAATCGGTCGGATATTGTTCGTATCGTTACTGCGCAGATGCAGGGAAAGGCGTGGAGCCAATCATGGAAGTACGCATACTCACAGAAAAAGACGCGGAAGCATTCTGGAACCTCCGTCTACGAGCACTCCAGGACAACCCCGAATCATTCGGCGCATCCTACGAAGAAATCCTTGAACGTGGCATCGCCGGAGTAGCCCAGGGCCTTCGCAAGAGTGATAATACCCCAGATGACGCCACCTTTGGTGCCTTCGATGGCAAAACGTTGGTTGGTATCGCCGGATTCCGCAGAGAGCAAGAGAGCAAAAGGCATCACAAAGGCGACATCTGGGGTATGTATGTTCCGCAGGAACTGCGCGGCAAAGGCGTTGGTAAAGCCCTCTTGCAAGCCGCGATCACTTATGCCAAATCCCTATCTGATCTCGAATACATCAACCTTGCTGTAGTGCTGACCAGCAAGGAAGCGCGTCATCTCTTTATTTCTCTCGGCTTCGAAACCTATGGCCTTGAACGCCAGGCGCTGAAGTTGCACGATCACTATTTCGACCAGGAACTTATGACACTGCGGTTGACCTGAGTTCGTACGAGAAGTGACAACGCACTATTCATTCAATAGATGCTGTTCTGCTGATAAAACCTCCTGTACGACATGCTCTACCGACACGGTTGTTTTCGGCGATCCTCCGAAGAACGTTCCGTTTTCACTCTTTGACAGAGCCAAGGATTGGCGCAACTGCTCACTAAAGCGTCGGCTTGTCTCTTCGTAGCGAGTCAGTGGCTCTTCTGGTAAAGCCGCGTCGAGCCAGACGACGTAATAAATTTCGGCTGATGCCAGGTGATGCAGCATCTGCCGTAAGCTCCATCCTTCGTCGGGTGGCGTCCAGTCAAGCTGTTGAGGGGTGAGTTGCTCAGCACGTTGAGCTACCAGCGCGACGACTAAATCGATCCGCCAGAGCCATGCATGTAAATCAGCAGCCGTTAGTGGCAACCAATCTTCTTCCAGAGCAGTTGCCGAGTCGGCCCATCCATCGGTTGGGATGGGGACATTTCCCTGCTGCTGCCACAACAGCCACTGCTCCAACTGATTCAAATGGTCAAGTGCGTGATCGAGCACGCGCCGCAAAACCTTGCGAGGTGTATAGCGATGCTCACTATCGGTCGCAATCACTTCACGTGTAGGATCATGCTTGAGAAGACGTTCCAGATAGGGGCGTGCATAAGCATGCGCAGCTCTCATATGTGCAGCAACATCTTCGGGCATTGGCAATAACTCCAGAGTAAGTTTCGCTTCGGTATCCGCAACATAGCGTAACGTGGTTGTATCCAATGTCCCTGCCCTTGCACGAGTGATAATCTGAGTACGTGATTCTGCAAGTTGGGTGAGCCATTCGTGATGCTCAATGGAAGGTGTTGACGTGCGGGGTATTCATCTTTCCTCCATCTTCATGTCTCAAGACTGCTACAACCAAGATCATCAGGAAATTGGTATGCACTCCTATTGTAACACGGGAACATTTCGATTATAATCGAAGTATGAATAACACGAAGACAGATGTAAATATCGCTGCGGTTGCAGAACTGATTGCCGATCCATCGAGGGCAGTCATGCTCAACGCCTTGTTGCAGAAGCAGGCTTTGCCTGCCGGAGAACTCGCCTATCGAGCAGGCATCTCGCCACAAACAGCAAGTTCTCACCTTGCCAAGCTGGTAGCAGGTGGGTTAGTTGTGCTTACCACTCAAGGGAGGCATCGCTATTACGCGCTCGCAAGTTCGGAAGTTGCTCACGCTCTTGAGGTACTAGCAACACTTGCTCCTCCAACCCCAATTCGCACTTTGCGCGAATCGATAGTCGTAGAACACCTCCGTTTTGCGCGTACCTGCTACGATCACCTCGCCGGCAAGCTCGGCGTTGAATTGACTCTGGTACTTGTAGATTCCCATCTCTTAACAATAAATGAGCGGGACTACCAGGTGACCGAAGATGGTGTAAACTTCTTCACCAATTTCGGACTGAATCTTGAGAAGCTTCAACAGCAACGGCGAGGCTTCGCTCGCCAATGTTTAGATTGGAGCGAGCGCCGCTATCATCTCGCTGGAGGCTTAGGCGCAGCCCTACTTGAGCAGTTGCTTCAACGTCGCTGGATACAGCGCCTCCCCTCAAGCCGCGCTGTTCGCCTGACAGATGATGGTCGAGAGGGATTTCAAAGAGAATTCGGTCTCCAGATATGATCTACAAAAACGCTTGTGATCAAAGCCCGAATCTTCATCCGCTTCTTTTGAAGACTGATCGGACTGCTAGGTAAAGCAAACTGCTCATACCTACAAAAGCAGTTGTCCCTATGAGAAGAGGACGGCTAGAAATGGGTTGGGGTGGTGCGGGTATGATTGCCAGTTCCTCTTTTGTGGTCGCGTGTCGGCGGGCCAGTTCGAGTTTCAGGCTTTCCTCGCCTTTTTCCATCGCCCAGCGATGATTGGCGGAGAAGATGGGTTTCATGATGAATGAGAAGTAACGTAGGAGGGGTTTCTCGGCAAGAATCTTCCAGTCGTAAGTGATATTTACCTCGGGGCCGTCTTGCTCAAATGTCCAGATGCCGCGACCATCGAAGTCGCCCCAGGCTACCAGAGTAAAGTCATCTTCGCTTACTTCGGTAACACGGAAATTCCAGCGCAAGGTGTAGGGTAGCCAGCCTTTAGTATAGAGGCTGACAACTCTGCCTAACCCCCGCTCAACGCCAGGTTCCAATACCTTGACATCTAAATAGACTGAAGGCCACCAGCGCACCAGATCTTCCGCATCGCCGATAATGTCAGAAACTTCTTTTATGGTGCCTTTCACGCGCCAATGCGTGATAAAGTGGTATTCATTACTTGCCATAGTCTGCTCCTTCTCTTTGTATTGCTTGTTGCATAAGTTTCACCTACTTTTTTTTATGGGAATTCTCCGTTCCTATCCTGCTTGTTCAGATAAACGTAATAGCTCCAAATTTGGATTACTGCGTGATGATGGTAAACTCAATGAGGAGGTAATCTATGAAAGTCATGTCCTTGCATTCTCAATATGAGATAGCAGGATTCTTACGCAAAAATCCCTTTCTCCATCTCTACTCCCTTGGAGACCTGGATGACTTCTTTTGGTCCTACACGACCTGGTATGCATTGAAAGACCGGCAGCAGATTACGCAACTGGCGCTGCTCTATACTGGAACACTCCTACCGATTTTGCTCGGCCTGACCGAGGAGCCGACCGACCAGATGCGTGAATTGCTCCAATCAATCCTTCATCTCTTGCCAATCCGTTTGTACGCGCACTTGAGCGGAGATCTTGCGACAGTTTTTGCTCATAATTATCATGTTCACTTACATGGGGCGCATTACAAAATGGGATTGATGCACAAAGAACGGGTGGAGACGATTGACACCACTCGGGTCGTGCCATTATCCACCTCGGATGTTGATGAACTTGAGGCGCTATATCGTTTGAGTTATCCTGGAAACTCGTTCGATCCACGCATGCTCGAAACTGGTTGTTACTATGGCATGCGGCAGGGGAAGGAACTGGTGAGTGTGGCAGGTATTCATGTCTATTCTCCGCGCTACAAAGTTGCGGCTTTGGGGAACGTCACAACACATTCTGCTTATCGAGGTCAAGGCTTAGCAACGATTGTTTGCGCGAAGCTATGCCAAGCATTGCTACAGACGGTTGATTATATTGGATTGAACGTCAAAGCGGATAATCTTAGTGCAATCCATACCTATGAGCGTTTGGGATTTGAGTATATAGCAACCTATGAGGAATGTGCGCTGGAACGTAAGTAGCACAGCAATAGCGCTACTTTTTATACAAGACCAAGCAACCAATATGTCACTATGTGTCACGTTATTTTATCCTGCCGATCTCGCAAAGTGATGCCACGCCACATCCTGTTTTTGTTGGTACGAAACGGTGTACATCCAATCGATTTCAAAAGTTGCCCAAACGCTTTTTGTGTCTGTATTGGGAAACGTACACCGTTTTCCTGTGTCCAACGTTGATACGCTTTCCACAATTCACTCGCCAAGCTTAATGCTTCCGGATGAAGTTCACAACAAGCGGCAAGAAAGGATTTCAGCGGATTCGCATCCTCTCGCGTATATGCCGATTTCTTTCCCTCTGGCTGCTCAGATTCCAGAGTATGTTTGCGAATGGCCAATGCTTGCTGCACTAATAGCTCCGCTTCCTGATATTTACCCTCGGCCCTATATATTTTTGCTAGAGTCGTGAGGCTATCAGCAATAGAGAGATGCTCCGGCTCCAGTACGGATTGCCGGATAGCGAGAGCTTGCTTGCAGAAAGCTTCAGCATCCGCTAATTTCCCTTGAGCCAGGTAGATGTCTGCCAGGCTATCAAAGCTTGAAGCGGTTTTAGCATGCTCCGGCCCCAGTACCTTCTCCTTGATCGCTAGAGCTTGCCTGGCCAGTGGTTCAGCCAATTCATATTTTCCTTGCTCTGTATAGAGCGCCGCTAAGTAGGTAAGGCTTCCAGCGGTATAAGCGTGCCCTGGTCCTAGCGCTTCCTCATATATTGTCAGTGCTCTCTGAAAGAATAATTCGGCCTGCTCATACTTGCCTTGTGCCTGGTACACGAGAGCCAGGGTCGTAAGGCTCTGAGAAACGTCTGGATGTTCCGGCCCTAGCACCTTTTCTTTGATCACCAGAGCCCGTCGGCTTAGCTCTTCGGCTCTATTGTACTTCCCTTGATCCAGGTAGAATGCAGCAAGATTGTCGAAACTGGTGGCAGTATTAGGATGAAGCACACCAAGACTCTTCTCAAAAATCGCACTTGCACGAATAAATAGTGGTTCAGCCAGATCATATTTCCCTTCAAAATGGTAGAAGCCAGCCAGATTGCTGAGGCTAATGGCGGTATCAGGATGATCTGCATCTAATACCTTCTCCCGAATCTCCAGCACGCGTTTTTCGAGCGCCTCTGCCTGCTCAAATTTTCCTTGATCCGCATAGAGCACGGCCAGGTCGTTGAGACATGTCACAGTATCAAGATGTTCCGCTCCTAACTTCATTTCTCTAATCCTGAACGCTTGCTGATAAAGCAATTCGGCTTGCTTGTATTTTCCTTGCGCCTGATAAAGCACTGCTAGATTGTAGAGAATGGTGGCAGTATCAGGATGTTCCGATCCTAAAATCTTTTCTCGCATCTCACGAGCACGTTGATAAAATGCCTCGGCTTGTTCGTGCTTCCCTTGTGCGTGAGAAAGCTGCCCCAGGTGATTGAGGCAGGTAGCAGTATCAGGATGTTCATAGCCTGCAACCTTTTCACTGATCTTGAGAGCGCCATGAAGAAATGGATCGGCTTCAGCATACCTGCCACGTTCGTATAAGTACGATCCTGCGAGATCAAGTAACTGTGCTGCTTCTGGAAACTCAAATTGGTACTCTGTAATCAGTTCCAGGCAGACCTGCGCGTGCGAGAGTAGTCGTTCATATTGTGACCATGTCGCTACTTGAAGCTCAGGGAATGCCCGATTGGTTGCCAGAACCACGCGTTTCGCCCACAAACGCCTTGTCTCTATATCCAATGCACTTTTCACGACAGCCTGTACCAGGCGATGAATAGTGAGGATTTTAGTGTGGACATCCCGCCGTATCAACGAGAGTTTGCGCAGTTCCCGTATGCAGGCATTCAGTGCAGACCGGCTACTTGCAATCGCCCCCAGATCACAATCAGGTTCCGATGCACCAGCGATGATGATCTCCTCAGGAATTGCATCTGGATGAAGAAAAGCACACAATTGCAAGAGATGCATGGCTTTAGGATTGGCCTGTTGCACTTTTTCAAAGGAAAGTAAGAGTGTTGAGACAGCCCCTTCAGGATGATCAAATGCAAGGGAACTATGCTCATTCAGCAAAGCGATGCCCTGATCCTTATAAAGTTCCAGGTATTCGTTGATACTGCATTCCGTCTCCTCAATGTAGGCACCTGCCTGATCGAGTGCAAGTGGCAGACCCTGCATAAGTTTCGAGAGTTCCTTTGCGCTTGCATAATCACTCTCCGGAACCGAGTTGAAAGATGCCTGTTCATCAATGAGTTTGGCACGTCGTAGAAGAAAGTAGGCTCCCTCCTCTAGTCCCATTACGTCTATATCGATACCATGCGAGACGGTTCCGGTAAACTGCATACGGGTTGTCAGTAATATGTGTCCTTTCCCTCTCAAAGGAATGAAATCACTGATGAATTGCATATCTTCTACGTTATCAAGAATTAAGAGCCAGCGCGTGAGTGCTTCAAGCCAGCGCTTCACGGCTTCAGCGGCACGCTGCTGATCTTTGGTATCACTTTCGGTAAGACGTAACAACTTCGCGATTGCCGCAAAATCCGAGGTAAGTGCTTCCTGCGATTCCGCCCTTGCCCAAAGAACGGACTGGTACAGATGCCCATATCGATAAGCATATTCGATGGCTACCTGCGTCTTGCCAATTCCACCCAGTCCACGAATTGCATGAATCTGAGTGAGCGCTGCGCTTCCTTCTTTCATAAGGCTACTATGCAGTTGGCTGAGTGTATCGTTGCGCCCTGTAAAAAATGGGTTACGACGATAGGGAACATTCCAGAAAGGAATGTCACCTTTCTTGACCAAGCCGAGTTCTCTGGGGCTGCATTCAAAGAGCGTGCGGAGGGCTTGCCGGTAATGAGTATGTGGTAATATCCCTTCTCTCTCCCATCTTTTCACCATATTCAGCTCCGTTACATTAATACGCTCACCTACATATGCACGCGACCAACCTCGTTGTTCTCGTGCATATTCCAGCAACTCATTGCGTTTGTTAATGCCAGGCTCTACCACGGAGGGCTTCCTTCTCCATTGTTTGTGTTTTCTGGGAACAATGGCTCAACTTCGTAGCTCATTAGAAGCGCAAGTTCGATAGTAGTGTATCAAGTGCATCTTCATACTAGAAAAGACGCAAGAGCTTGCCGAAAAATAAATTGAACGTGCTGCATATCTGCCCCCCAAAAGACCTTGGCTGATCCAACCTATCCCACTAAGCTGTCTCTTATGAAACCTGGTAAAGTTCTCGCTCGAAAATGCTTTCCGGGACTTTTACCAGGGTGTGAAAGAGTAATTATCAAAGGCAAAGGAATGCAACATGTTTACTCGCACAAAGATTGTCTCAACGGCACCTCGATGTATTGGTGTGTATCTCTTTGATGATGATCCGCCGCCTGCTGACGATGAATCGATGGATCTCAAGCACACAACTTCTTCCTCGAATGGTACTTCTGGCGACAGAGGGGGAAAGAAAATAATATCATCCGATACATCGTCCGAAGTTGCCTCCCCAAATTCCCGCTCGACAAAACTTGCGCGTGGTGATAGTAAGAAGAATAATCAGAAGAGATGAGGAAACAAAAAGGGTGCTCTATGAACACATAGAGCGCCCGTACAGAATATGACGGTACGTTACAGTCGTTCTGGATGGTTCTTCCGCCAGTAGCGCATATACCCCTGAACGGTCATCGGATAATTCGTCGCGATCTCATAGCGCTCAAGAGCATGGGGATCGTTTGCCGCTTTTAATAGCTCAGGTTTCATTTGTTCGATCAGCATGGAGATAATCTCCGCCTCATGCTTCCCTTCCCGCATCGCTTTGAGTACGAAATCACCCCAGGAGTAGAGCTTTTCTTCCAGCCGTCCGAAGTGCTGAGGGATGTTTTTCACCGCGCCAAAATGCGCAATGTAGAGCACATCGGGCCGCAAGCTTTTAACCAGCTTGATACTGCTCAACCATGCTTCAAGATCGAGGTCGGGTGGAGGTGTGGGTGGGCGCACATAATCCACCCCTGGCAAGCGTACCCCGGCCACGTCTCCCGCGAACAATTCGCCTGAGTGCACATCAAAAAATGCCACGTGATGCACTGCATGCCCCGGAGTGTAGTGAACCTCTAGACGACGCCCCGCAATCTTAAGGATATCACCGCCTTCGATAATTTGGATGCGTTCTTCTGGAACCGGTTCGATATCTCCCCACAGCAGCTTCATGCGCTCTCTGTAGATACGCGTCGCGCTCGCCACTACCCGCGATGGGTCAATCAAGTGAGGCGCGCCTTTGCTATGCGCAAAGACGCGTGCACCCGGCATCTGGCGAACCAGCGAGCCAGCCGAACCCGCGTGATCCAGGTGGACGTGCGTAGCAATAATGTGCGTCACATCCTCTGGATCGAAACCTACTTCTGTAATCGACGCCAGCAGCGGCTCTAGCATGCTTTCTGGGCCAGGGTCGATAATGGCCAGATCGTCAGCTCCCGCGAGTAAGTAGGAACCGATAATCTCGTGTTCTCCCAGGAACGGCAGCGAGATCTGCCACAGACCGGAGCTGAGTTGAGTTACCGTAGACAAGCAGAACTCCCTCTATTTCTTGGTCGAGATAGCCTTCGCTTGCGTAAACAGCAGCAGGTAATCGCTACCACCCGCTTTGGAGTCAGTCCCTGACATATTGAATCCACCGAAAGGGTGCACGCCTACCAGTGCTCCAGTGCATTTGCGGTTGAAGTACAGGTTGCCGACATGGTACTCTTCCTTAGCTCGCTCAATACGTTCAGGGTCCTTAGAGTAGAGTGAACCCGTCAGTCCGTACTCCGTATCGTTGGCGATATGCAGCGCGTCGTCAAAGTCTTTCGCCTTAATCACTGCTAGCACCGGCCCAAAAATCTCCTCCTGGGCAATACGTGCATGTGGGTCTACATCGGCAAACACGGTTGGCTCGATAAAATAGCCAGGGCCATGATGACCACCACCTACCATAAGGCGACCTTCGTTCTTGCCTACCTCGATATAGTTGGTAATCTTCTTCATAGCGTTCTCATCAACGACCGGTCCCATGTAGGTATCTGGCTGTGTGACATCGCCCAATGACAGCTTTTTAGCATTCTCGGTCACCTTCTGTAGCACCTGGTCGTAGACCGACTCAACGATAATCGCCCGTGAACCGGCCGAGCATTTCTGTCCCTGGAAACCAAAGGCAGAGGCAACAATGCCATCCGCGGCCGCATCAAGGTCGGCAGTTTCATCCACAACCACCGCGTCTTTACCACCCATTTCCAGAATAGTGCGTTTGATCCACCTCTGCCCCTTCTGTGGCTTGGCAGCCAGTTGATTAATGCGCAGGCCCACATCGCGTGAACCCGTAAATGCGATAAAACGTACCTGGGGATGCTCGATTAGCGTATCTCCAATTGTTGAGCCTGATCCCGTCAGGAAATTCACAACGCCAGCAGGCAATCCAACCTCTTCCAATATGCGTATGAATTGCCAGGCAATCATCGGAGAGGTGCTGGCAGGTTTGAGTACAACAGTATTGCCAGTCACAAACGAGGCGCTCGTCATGCCGACCATGATCGCGCCTGGGAAGTTCCACGGCGGAATCACAGCCCCGACACCCAGAGGAACATAGACAAGTTCGTTATCTTCACCCTCGATCTTCACAAGCGTGTGCTCGCCCGCCAGCCGAACCATCTCATGTGCATAGTATTCCATAAAATCGATGGCTTCGGCTGTATCGCCATCGGCCTCGGGCCAGCTTTTGCCAACTTCATAAATCATCCAGGCGTTATAGTAAAAGCGCCGCTGCTTCAGCAAATCAGCAGCGGCAAAGAGGTAGCCAGCCCTCTCTTCGGCCGGAACGCGTTTCCAGCTTTCAAAAGCTGTTGCGGCCGCCTGCAGCGCCTCATTTACCTGCTCGACCGTCGCCTTCGCAAAATAGCCGATCACCTGGTCGGGATTTGATGGATTAACCGAGGCAAATGTAGCCTGGTCTGTTATCTTCTTGCCGCCAATAATTAATGGATACGTCTGCCCCAATTCGCTCTTCACCTGCTCCAGCGCTTCAGCTTGGGCGCGACGATTTTCTTCTTTCGTGAAATCAGTTAAAGGTTCATTCTTAAACGGCGTCTGTGCGCGTGACGCCACACTTTCTAACATTTTAGCCATGAATACAACACTCCTTTGTGCCAAATGCGTGTATGCGGGACAAATATTTCCTTCATTGTATCTCATAGGGAATGGAGAGCGATAGGTCAGCAGTATGGGGCTTGAGTCCTTGTGCTTTGCTATGTATCCCTTTACTTGTGGATAAGCGTAGTACCTGTGTGAGTTCGTGCTTTATGCCTGAGATACATATGATAAAGAACGGACCCTATGAAATCATCTCAACTAGGAATAATCGGCTTAATCATTGGATTAACACTTCTTTCGGGAATTGCAGATGCGCAAGGTTTTATTCATGCATCAACTACCTGGGTCAATGGAAAAATCGTTTGGAAAGAAGGCCTACAAGCTCTGCTTGGATTCCTAATTTGAATGCCATCAGGAAGACAGACAAGACGCAGGCCACTTCCTGGTTCTGCTACGAAGAACTATCCTGCTCCCCAGGATCAGTACTCTGTATCTCGCTCTGCAATGCTGAAGCCTCCTTTTGCAAAGAACTAATAATCAGGCTCGGTAAGAAACCGAAGATAGCCGCGAAAATAACCCCTTGTACATTATTGGAAAGGTTGTATATCTGGTCGAGCGAAGGATAATTCGGAATACTTCGCTCACCCTGAGGTATGATAGAGGGTTGCGTCGAGCTAGCGCCCGGAGCAGCAGTAGCTACAACAGCTGTTTGAGCGCCTGTTGATAGAGCAGTAGTATTTGATGGTCCTGGTGTCAGTGCAAAGAGGGTAATCGAAAGCATCGTAGCCAGTCCAACCCCAATCAGCGAGGCGAGGCCGGAGAAAACTGGCGTTACAAGGATACGCGCTAAAGTTAGCCCATAATCGTCGCTGGAAGAACTCTTGTTATTTGACGATGAGTCAGAGCGTGAACTACCCCTTTGTCCAGCCGTTTTGCCACGGGCTTGAGATGACTGGCTTGATTTGGCCGACGTACTATGAGCTTGAGATGAGCTACCAGTTTTAGCAGATGTACCTTGAGCCTGAGATTGACTTTTAGCTTGAGCTGGTTTGCTACTAACACTAAATCTAGGTGCGAGACGCACAAACATCCCCACGGTAGCACCGACGAAATAGAAAGCAAGGGCAGCGATAAGCGATTGTGGCGCAGCATTGCCGATGATAGCAATAGCGAACAAGATATAGACAAAGATCGAAGTGACAAACGCCGTACCCATAAGCCGGTTGCGCGATTGTATCAATCCGATCCAGCGATTGGTAATATAGCTGTTGATGGCAATACGCACTTGACGCAGGTTGGCCCGCGCCTGCTCTTCCGTCTGTCGCGGCTGTGCGGGCGGAGAGACTGCACTCTTAATGATTGAGAAGAGCGCCGGTCCAAAGCTTTTAGGTATATCCGCGTCATCCAATGGTAATGTAGATGAAGTAAAGGTTGCCTTGATCAGGTCGAGGAATGCCTGCCCTAGAAGCTGTTGCTCTTTACCATCTGGCGCTGCTTGTAGTGTACCAGCATGACTATGAGCCGTATGTTGCGTACTTGAATGAGCCGCTTGTTGTGCAGCGTTCCCATCAGCCTTTTTCGACTTTTTGTTTTTGTCGTGCTTATCAAGAGTCGCCTTGGCCTCATTGATAACATCTATCCAGTGCTGGCTATTGGGTATGGTCGAGCCTTGCAGCCGCAGCAGATCATAGTCGGCTTCATACTGTACCGTCTCGATGGGGAGTAACGTTATCATCTCTTCATCCGCAGTTTGCAGCCGACTCCAGATACCGACATAGCCGCTAGACAGTATCCATTGCATCCCATTTTTGTGCAGGATGTTCTCTATGCTCTCGTCTTCATTCTCACCATACAAGGCATCATAGCCTCTCGCAAGTGCACCAGCATTGCCATTTGCCTGCTCAGTCTCGGCGACTTGTCTGGTATTAACAGGTTGAACAGCGCCGCTCGCTTCATCAACTTCGATAACTTCAACAACCTCGTCAGACTCATCCGCCTTAGGAAGTTCAATGGTATCATAGTTAATTTCCAACCGCCTCAATTCCTGCATAATAGCATTGTAGCTGAGTCGATTTGCATATTGGGCGCTCGTGGCACCTCGAAAGAAGAAGGCAGCGATCAACCAGATGACAACAGTCGCGCCCAGGCCAATCAGCAATGTTGCCAGATTAAGCCAGCCGGGAGCATTAAATTGTTGTCCCAGGATAATATACAGAGCAACCGTAATAAGCGTAGCAAGCACAGGAACCGGCAGTACGATTGCCACAAGGACGCAAGCGGGTTTATAAGTGTGTTTCATGCTGTCTCCCGAGGCAAGAGACTCTACCATTTACTATTCGATGGCTATGATTATACCATTGTAATCAAGTATAAATACATGAATTGTTTAGGAATAGCTATTGGGTAGGAGGCTCCAAACCTTTTCTATCCTGTTCTGGCTTTCGTAACCATAATGAAACAAATCTTGGCTGCATCGTTTCCTGCACCACAGCAATCAACTGCTCGCTCAACTGGTTCAAATCCATCTCGTTGCGCACAACCGCACTGAACGCCGCCACCGTCCGGGCAGCATCATACTTGCGTCGGTAGAAGCGCCGGTCAATGATCCGCTGGATGTGGCGCTGCAAAGGCCGGAAGAGAGCTGCAATCATCAGCGTCGAGATTACAATCGCTACATCGTTATTCTGCTGAATAATCCCCCTCAAAAGATACTGCAGAAGCAGAATGCTCCCGACATACACGAGTCCCAAAATGCCCGTCAATGTCCCATAGACCAGCGTTCGATTGATGATGATATCGATATCCCACAGCCGCGAGCGCAGGATAGCTAAAGCAATCGAGAGTGGAATGAGGAGTATGAACAGATTGAGCGCCGTACCGGCAATTAAATCAGAAAGTGGATTTGGCGGGAGGATTGAGAGCACATTATCAAAGTAGAGGAAGATCACCAGAGAGAACCCAATCAGGCCAATTGACATACCGAAAACGACCCATTTTGTCTGCTGGCGTTCTAACTGACTTGAAACTCGTCGGTACCGATACACCTGCGCTACTAGCGCGCTCAACAACAGACATCCAAATAAAAGACCAATGGGCCAGGATTTGTCCACTGGCGAATTCGGAAAGAAATAATCAATTACCGAATAGACAACCCACCCAGCGACCAACCAGCGCGTCCAACCTGGTACAAATCTTCCATTCGGAAACAGGTAAAAGAAGGTGCCAAAGAATACACTGCCGAAGAACGCTATGGTTTGAATCGGTAGCCACAATGTGGGTATGAAGGCTTCCAGTGTACTACTATTGAAGCCCATTGCAAAGGTCACGAGAGCGAAAGAAGTATAGAGTGCCATGAAATCGTGAGACTTGAGCCAGAAGATTACTGCACCCATTGTGAGAAAGGCCAATCCAAAAATAGCGAGAGTTGTATAGAAGTATGTTAGATAGAAGTTGAGGGAAAATCCTGCTGTCTGAAGTTGCTTTACGCTGTAAGGCGGAATGAGTACATGGCAAGCTGCAATCGTACATCCACTATGAAGAATGCTAACAAATACTGGAATGCTTGCGGCAAACAACGCCAGGATGAATATAACCACAGCTATCCATACAATGCGAGCAAGCACGAGCCAGCGTCTCTGCAAGCGTGTGCTTGTCACATTCTGCTGAGAAGCCCCTCCACCAGTCGTTGTTGAGGCATGTCGAAGATTTATATCTGCCCACCTCGTTCGATCAGTTGGATACCCTGACCGTCGAGGACGTTGTGCTTATTAGAACGTTGCAATGTCCTCAACGGCTTCATGCTTCCAATAGACAAACGCGAACGTTTCGTCTATCTACACATTATCATATTAGTGTCCAAAAATCGTTACGGGAAGGTTACGAAGTGCAGGGCACTCGCGGGTCTTACACACATAGATCTTTTGCAAAATGTGGGTTCTGTGTAGTGGTGTGGGTGCCTTGCGTGCTCGTGCGCCTCGCTGGCCCTTTCTCTAAAACACCCCCTTGTCAGTCCTCGCGGATGCCTTCTGCCCCCCTTCAACCGAAAGACGTTCGCGAAAGCGCGAACGTCGTCGGAAGCGCTTAACCAAGGCACGTATCTGTGTTTGCCAGTATGTAGAGGGATGAATACCCACTTGCTTGCCTCCATAACGCTCCTGCATATATGCCTGGGTCAGTTCATGCAGAATAGCATCAGGGAAGTGTTCTTGCTGCTCACGAGGTACCGATTCCAACATGCTCTGCAGGCGCTGTTGGTACTCGCTCGGCGTTTCATCAGGAAAGCGCTCAAGCGATGTCCCTTGTCGCGCCATCAGGCGAAGAAACTCACGATAATGCGCACGCATCGAGGTCGGATCAAGTTGCTCCCCTGCAGATGCTGCTCTTTTCTGTCGACGTTCTTTTCGGATAGCGCGCAGGGAGATACCCTGCCGAGTTTCATCCTCCCGCGTATAACGATAATTGCTATACCAGATTCTGACTACTATCACCAGGATGAGAACCATCACCGCGACAGTAATGACCGTCAGGATGACCACAAGCACAGGGTTGTGGAAAGGAGGTGGCGGTGGAGGTAGTTTGCGCACTATGGGCTTTTTATGTATGATAAGTGGCGCTATGGGTTTTAGTTGCAACAGCGTGTCGAGGAAGGCATTTAGGGTCTTAAGCCCGCCCACAAGGGGCGTGAGCACAGGTGTAAGGAGAATCGTAATGAGCGGAAATGCCGCCGTTTCTCCATAGAACACCAGTGCCCCCATACCCATCCATAACACGATCGCAAGCGCGTACCAGAGACGTGTTGGATCGGCATGCCAATCATGTGTAAACCGTCTCGCGTATGTCTGGCCCGTTGTCTTGAGACGCAGCAACGAAAAGAGCACCAGCCCACTCACGAAGAACACTGGGAACGCAAGTGTAAGCGGAGCAATCAGTTGTCTGGCAATTGATGGAACAAGTGCCGTCAACACGACTGGCACAAGCATCACGAAGAACCCTCGTTGGAAGATCGTTTTCATGTATTCATTGCGACGCGCCGCTTGTGTTCGCGCTATACCTCGTTGCCAGAACCAAAGTACCACTATCGCGCTGAGGAACAAATCTAGGGGCGAATCGATGAGCGCCAGATGCGTCCCAATGACGAGTGCCATCGCCAGGCAGAGTCCCACCAGGTGCAGTATTTTAATGCGCGTCTCAGAAGATCCCGGTCGCTGGAACTGCCTTACCCCCATTGCCCACCAGTGCAATCCGAGCAGCAAGAGTAGGATGGTTGCCGCATCAAGCACAAGCAGCCCATTCTGTCCGGTCAACACTAGTCCGGTAAGCCACAACACGAGAATGACCGGTTGTGCTTCCATGACTGCGGCGGCACAGGGGAACCCGGCGACCTCCAACCAGTCAATCGACCACAGTCTCCGAAAAGCGGCTCCGATGAGTGGCATCGCTGTTCGTCGGAGTAATGAGTTCATACCACAGGTCCTTTCCGCCGACATGCCGAATGGGCAGGTGCTCGCTTGCACTTGCAGGAAGTTTACCTTCTCCGGTCACAAATAAATAACTTGGAATCCTGCGCTGCTGGAAATCGAGCAGCGATGTGATCGTTTCCTCTTCAAGCGATGTAACTGCGCTGACCAAAAGAATCGTCGTTCCAGGGACAAACAAGGTCCGGTGCGTCATGATGGTCTTCGCCATTGAGCTACTTTCATAGGGAAGTAGCTCGGCAAGAGTTGCCAGAATGCGCGGAGCTTGTGCCGGGCTACGAGCAAATGGCACAACGAGACCAGTTGCCGTATCGGTATGTGTCTCGCCGAACTGTGTAATGGGGGAGGACGATGGAAAACCGGCCACAGGATGCAATCGCGCCGGACTATTCGTCAACAGGCCGACCTGCATCCCCTCCTCAAGCGCCCAAATGGCAAGTGATGCCGCAATGGAAATCGATAATTCTTGTATGGCGGGATCAGTTCCTCGCCAGGCCGTATAGTTCCAGGCGTCAAGGAGAATGAGCAAGCGGTGCTGGCTACTGTAGGGATACACCTTACTATAAAGCGAGCCGAGTCGGGCTGTCGCTTTCCAATGAATGCGGCGCGGCTCGTCTCCCAATTGATACTCGCGGATGCCAATCACCTGTAACGGATCCTCCACCAGCGGGAGGTTAGTGGAGTGCTCTCCAAAGGGGTAACGGGAAACAAGGGCAAGCTTTTCAACCGGCATGAGCAGTGGGTAGACGACCAGGGGGAGCTGCACCGGTAGCGACACCTCACATTCGAGCCAACCAAATGGATCGCTACTTCTTACAATAGCCGGGCCAAGCATATAGCTACCGCGTGCGTGACAGCGGAGATGATAACGCCGAGTCACGCGTTGAAATGGGAGCAACAGCCATGTCTCACTTACCTGGCTCAGTGATTTCCGTTGCATCTCCGGTTCGGTCAGGATCACAAGAGGCGGACTCAGAACAATAGCAATCTGGAGCCAGGGAAGGGGAAGCAGCTTTCTATTCTCGATGGTCAGAGTGAGGGTGATGTCCTCGCAGAACAGTACATCCTGTTGACTCAAGATGGCGTGAACAACGATATGTCGCAACGCGTGCCCGTACCAGAAGATCGGCATCAGGCCCAAGAACAATGTAAACAGAGCCGCTAGCAAAACCAGCGATTGCTGGGAGATGAGACCGAGCAGCGCCAGTATGAACGCAAGGAGATACCAAAGGTGGTATTTCTTTGGTAGCGGTTTCTGAGTAGTGCTGGCAACATCATTTGTATTCATTGCTCTGCGCAGAACTTTCCGGGAACGGTATCGTCTTCGTTATACCTTCTCAAGCTCTTGTATCCAGCCTCATATCCTGGCTAATTTGTTAACCTGCGTAACACCAATCGCTTACGTACTTCTTAAATAGTATACACTATTCTAGTGAGGATAGCCGCAACAAAGCAAAGAGCAGATATTTGAAGATAACACTTGTCATCCTAAGCGAAGGATCTGGTTTGCCGCACACAGACCCTGCATTTCGCTCAACGACAGGTTCTGAGCGAAGTGTAGGGATGATAGGCAAGCCATCTCTCAAGCCCGCTCACGGAAGTTTTATCTCCAAATGTCTGCCAGGAACGTTCTTGAGACGATTATAGGAAGATGACCTGTCAACTCACTGGCAATACGACTCAGTCAACGTCCCGCCCTGACCATTTGAACCTCCAACCGCCCATAGCTTATGGGTGCCGGGAACACGTGTCACCGCGTTTAGCGTAGCAGCGTTGTCAGGATTAGGGCTGGAGACAATGCTCCAACTCGTCCCATCCCAATGTTCCACCAGCGTTACAATCGGAATTTCACCTGGGCTTTCATATCCAACGGCCCATACATCCTTCGCCGATAGCGCAACCACGCCGTTCAGTTGGTTGAAACCTCCCCCAGGACTGGGACTGGACACCACGCTCCACTGCTTCCCATTCCACTGTTCGATAAGTGTGAGCGGAGTTGAGCTATTTGGGCTGGCGAAGTAGTAGCCGACGGCCCAGAGTTGCTTCGTTCCCGGAACTCGCGTAATCGCGTTCAAGGTGTTAAATGCTGTTGAAGGGCTAGGACTGGAAACCACGCTCCAACTCGTCCCGTTCCAGTGTTCGATTAATGATGGTTGGCTGCTTGTTCCGTTATAGGCGCCAACAGCCCAGACATCATTCTTCGATATGAAGGTTACAGCGTTAAGCGTATTATAGAAGGAGCTTGGATTGGGGCTGGAAACAATACTCCACTGGCTGCCATCCCAGTGCATCGTCAACGTATTGGTAGTGCTGCCGTTATAGGCATTTCCAACAGCCCAGACGTCCTTTGCCGAGATGGCTGTTACCCCTATGAGGAAGTTGAATTGTCCCACCATGCTTGGGCTGGGAACAAGCACCCATTGGGAACCGTTCCAGTGCAGCGTCAATGTATGCCAGTACGTGTCGAAGTACTCACCAACCGCCCAGAGTTGCTTTGTGCCAGGAACCACTGTGACCGCACTGAGCTGGCTTTCCGCAGCAGGGCCGGGACTGGCAACCACACTCCATTGTGAACCGTTCCAATGCTCGGTCAGCGTCTGCACAACGCCATTCGTCTGGGTGCTTCCCACCGCCCACACATTGTTTGTCGATACTGCTGCAACTCCCGCTAGACCGTTTGAGTCATTGCCCGGATTAGGGCTAGCAATAACAGTCCATGGATTACACGTCTTAGCAGCACTCGCGGCCTGTACTGCCTGCGCTCCAATCGTCTTTGCGTTCAAAAAGAATGTGAACAATACGATTGATAATAAACAGGGGATTACCAGAAGTTTTCGGTAGTGCATCATGCACCTCATAGCATCGCTTGCGTAAACTTTTATGAATTTTAACAAAAAAACCAGGCAATCCGTAGGGGCCGATTTATCGGCTTGTGGGGCAAATCTCCACTTATCCAGGTTAAATTGTGTAAATTCATAAAGAACAAAAGAGGTTTCGGGGCCGGTCACAGTTCACAGGCTCCCTGTGAGCAAGTATACATTGATGCGCACAAAATAAATGTGATTTACTTCACAAAATAGGACCAATCATCTAGACAAGGGAGAACAGGTAAGCTTGAAACTAACTCATCTCGTGAAGATGAGCCATCTCATGGTCGTGCCCCATCTCATAATCGTGATGAGCCATTTCCTTCTCCGGTGTGTCCATCATTCTTAGCATCGGCAAGCCACCCGTTCGGATAAATCGTATCACAAGCACAGCCGCAACCGCGAGAAAGATAATATTGAGCACCGTCGTATAGTTCCATTGTATTCCCTCGGTAATCGCCACAACATTCCGATCCTGCGGAATGATCCCAAGCGCACCGAAAAGAAACTCTACGATATATCCCGCTGCCGCCATCGTCACATAAAACGTCACCAGAATATAGCCCATCACCTTCCAACCATAATATTTACGATAAATATCAAGAAGAGGCAAGATAATCAGGTCTGCGAAGATGAAACTGACCACGCCGCCAAAACTGATGCCGCCTTTCCATAACACAGCAGCTAGAGGCACATTGCCAACCGAACACACAAAACTGAACATGGCAACCAGTGGACCAACCAGCGGCCCTTCAATTTTCGCAATCGTCGGATCGTTGCTGAAGAATAACGTGCGCCAAAAAGAATCAGGCACCCATGCAGCCAAAGCCCCCGCAATCAGCAGTCCAATCACAATATCAACCCATATCGCTGCCCAATCCATCACAAAATAATTGCTAACCGCCGTCAACCCTTTCCCGCTGAACAACCTCGCGAAAAATGATCCACCCGACACGCTCATATCCATCGTTGCGTGCCCCTCCATTTTCCCTACCACGTCCTTCTCTGCCTGCGCCCTTGCCATCTGCACCAACCTGGGCGTCAAGGTTAAACGGAAGACCACCGCGATCAGGATCACCATCAGGATGCCACCCACAAACTCCGCCGCAGCAAACTGCCACCCCATCAGCACGATTAAAATAATGCCAAGCTCAATCACCAGGTTAGTGGAGGCCAACTCAAAGGCCATCGACGAGACAAAACTCGCCCCTTTTTGGAAAATGGAACGTGCAAGCGCCACAGCCGCGTATGAACAGGAACTGGAAGCAATCCCAAACAGTGTCGCAAACGTCAGGCACTTCGGCCCATCACACCCCAGCGTCTTCGCCATCGTCCGATGTGACACCAGCGCCTGCACAATCCCCGAAAGCGTAAAGCCAAGAATTAACGGCCACAGAATTTCCCACAGCATGCTGAAGGATGTAAATAAAGCCTGCCCAACGCTCTGTAGAATCTGCATAGAAGATACCTTTCTCATTTATATATTTGTAGTGTCCCTACCCCCCTGGGGTGGGTATATATAAATTATATGAAATCAGGTCAAGGTCTCCTATAGCTTTTGAGCCTGTCAACTAATCGCTTATGCATCTGTTTGGCGATATACCAGAAATGGGTAATCTTGCACATGCCAGGCACTCGTCTCTCCAGTTATACTACTACTATAACAGAGCTTCTCAAGAAAGGAGAAACACATGGGAACCAATGAGATTCAGACAAAGATAGTAGACGAGGCGAAGCTCCAGGCATTCCTGGGCAAAGTGGTGACAGACACCGCCGCAGCGTGGAGCGCACCACTCGTGCTGGTGGGAGACCGACTGGGGCTCTACCAGGCGATGGCATCTAGCAACCCCGTAACTTCACAGGAACTGGCCGCCAAGACCGGCTTGCACGAGCGCTATGTGCGCGAGTGGCTGCTGAACCAGACGGCGAGCGGCTACATCGAGTACGACCCGACGTCAGAGCGCTATACGCTGCCGCCAGAGCATGCGATGGCCCTTACAGACACCACCAGCCCGGCATACGTCGGTGGCCTCTTTTACATTGTAGAGGCTGGGCTCAAAGCACAGGATCGCATCGCACAGGCATTCCGAACTGGAGATGGATTGGCGTGGGGTGACCAGGCACCTGAATTGTATCCCGCGACCGAGCGCCTCTTCAAGCCGGGCTACGCTGCCAATCTCGTGCAGAGCTGGATTCCTGCCCTCGATGGGATGCAGGAGCGCCTGCAGGCGGGAGCGAACGTTGCAGATGTGGGGTGCGGCTATGGGGCCTCGACCATTCTGATGGCACAGGCCTTCCCCAACTCCCACTTCTTCGGCTTCGATCCGCATAGTCCATCCATCGAGGCTGCGAGGCGCTCTGCCGAGAAGGCAGGCGTCAGTGATCGCGTTACATTCGAGGTAGCAAGCGCGCAGGATTTTCCCGGCAGAGACTACGCCCTCATCGCGTTCTTCGATTGCCTGCACGACATGGGTGATCCCATTGGTGCCATCGCGCATACGGCCCAAGCGCTGGCACCCGAGGGTGCCGTACTCCTGGTTGAGCCGATGGCAGCAGAAGCGATCGAAGGCTGTGTGAACCCAGTTGCTCGTCTGTATTCTGCTGGCTCGATCTTCCTCTGCACCCCGAGCGCAATCGCAACCGGAGAAATAGCGCTGGGCAATCAGGTGCCCGAACGGAAACTACGCGAGATCGTGCTAGCTGGCGGTCTATCACAGTTCCGCCGCGCTACAGAGACACCATTCAATCGCATCTTTGAAGCACGCAAGTAGCGCCCGTTGCATTGAGTACGACATACTCCTGAAGGAGTTGTAGACCTGGTTGCTAAAGAACTCGGCAGCATCACGCTGCCGAGTTCTTTGTGGTTTTGATAGATGCCTTCTTCTACTCTGTCTTAATCCAGTAAGGTCTTGACAAACAAGATAAATTATGGCAATATATGAATGAACACTCATTCATATGAATATCCATTCATCAAAGGTAAATGTATGAAAGACTCTATACAGGAGCAGCTTATCGCTGCTCGCAGAAACCAGATTCTTGATGCCGCAACAAAAGTGTTTGCCGAAAAAGGCTTTCATCCGGCAACCATCAAGGATATTGCCAGACAGGCAGGTATTGCCGATGGCACCATCTATATCTACTTTGAGAACAAAGACGCACTGATGCTCGGCATACTTGACCGTATGAACGAGTCTGACCGCCGAGATGTGGACTTCTCGAAGTTTACCGGAGGAGATTTTCGTAGTTTTATGAAAGCGTATCTGCGCCATCGTCTCACGGTACTCAAAGCGGATAACTTCGAGGCATTCAAGGTCGTCATTTCCGAGATTCTGGTCAACCAGGAACTCAGGGAGCTTTATTACCGCAAGATTGTTGAACCTACCTTTACCATGGCGGAAAGGCACTTTCAACGTTGGGCAGAACAACACATCTTTAAGCCTGTTGATATCAGCATAACAATGCGTGCAATATCGGGCATGGTGCTTGGCCTTATCATGGAACACATTATAGGTGACAAGACACTGGAAGCCAGGTGGGATGAACTGCCAGATGTTCTTACGAATCTGATTTTAGATGGACTGGAGAGTGATAAATCATGACGAAGAAAGATACTGTCACAGTAACCACACCCGGAAAATCAATAGCGCCGGTTGATATTACCGACGCAACGTTCAAAGCAAATCCCTTTCCGTTTTATGCACAACTACGCGCTGAAGCACCCGTTTTCCCTGTCAAGCTCCCTACCAATACAGCGCGCCTGGCTCATTACACGCTATGACGATGTGCTCAATGCCTTGAAAGACGAACGTTTTGCAAAGGACCGCCACAATGCGATGACACCTGAGCAATTGAAAAAGTTGCCCTGGATACCGTCCATGTTCAAGCCACTTGAGCGCAATATGCTCGACCTGGACAGCCCAGACCACACACGCCTGCGCGCACTCGTCCACAAAGCTTTCACGCCACGCCTCATTGAGCAGATGCGCGACCAGGTACAGGAATTGACCAATGAATTACTGGATCGAGCAGAACCCAATGGCGGCATGGATGTAATTGCTGATTTCGCACTGCCATTACCCCTCACTATTATTGGGCGTATCTTGGGAGTGCCTGCCCAAGACAATCATAAGTTTCATCGTTG
>CAVZTX010000014.1:0-73953 GCA_963778375.1 uncultured Chloroflexia bacterium
CTCGTGGGCCAGGTCTTCTTTGTTCTGGAATTGGCTCCACATCCACTTCTGAGAGCACTTGTTGCAGCTTGCGAGAGAGGGTACTGGAGGGCAATTGGAAGAGGTATAAAATTGGTGACAGCGTAGTCGATCGCCCGTCGGTTCCGCTCGATTTATAGTGTAATTTACTATCGATAGTAAATTACACTATTTCTATTTCGAGTATCTCTAGAGTCGTTGTTCAGGCAGCCAATGGAGATGATAGTAAGGAGGCATCCTTTTCCTCACCTTCCATTTCTGTCTTCCATCAGCCTGGGAAGTGCTTTGTTACCTTGAGTTCCGGGAAAAATGCATTCCTTATTTTCTTCACAAATTGAAGCATCTTTCGCGGCAAGAGGCATGGGTGGTCTAACATGTCTGCCTGTCACGCTAACTTTCCAAATCAGTTATTTATTATTAATAGAATAAAAATGCACCAATCAACAAAACCGAGTGGAAATGTTTTATTCACTACCATCACCAACTTCCTGTAACTGAATAGCCTCACGCCATGAAGTTCAGAAGAGACTCCTGGTCATCAAGATAATTGCTGATAGATTTTGTTACAAATGAAAACTATGCTGCGGGTGCATTTCAAACTTTCGATAAGAGAGCTTATAGTATAGCTTGAGACTATATAACACGCTCACTAAGAGGGATGCGAGACATCGAATTTCTGCATGCATATGTGGCAAATTCAAAACCCTAAACCGCATTTTCAGGAAACTTCTCGTTGCCTCTTCCTGGTTACTCTGCTATACTCTTCTAAAGAGATACGTACACATAAATAGTTCTGTTAAACTCGGTTATGAAGAATAGATATGAGTTTAGAGTATGTTAAGGGATCTCATTAAAACCTTCACCGATCGTCGTGAAGCTATTGCTCTATTTGAACTACTACGTAAACGCGAACCGCATCAATCTTCTTGGCCTCTCCTTCCCCATTCTGTCTTTTATTGCGCCTAGAGGTAGTGGCAAAAGTACGCTGATCGAGTATCTCATTGCGGGGCGTTGCTGTAAGGATGGACGCGCCATTTTACCTTATGCTTACATCGATTTTACTGAAGCTGCGATGCTCAGAGATCTTCTTCCCATTTTGATTGAACTTCGTGATCAGCTTCATGGGCATCAAGATGAACAGGGCAAACGGCTGATATTTCCTCGCTTCGATCTGGGTGCTTCTATTGCAATCAAAGCTCCTTTGGGAAGCCAATTACCTCGTCCTGATCGGGATGCAGTACGACAAAGCCTCAAGCAAGCTTTACCAGTTTTCCGTTCGCTTAATGAAATGGGCAATGCGCTTGGAAATATTTTTCCTTATATTCCACCTTTGTTAGTAGGAGCAAAATGGGCGGAGCAGTTAGCGTGGAAAATTCAACCGTTACAGGAGCTGTTGGTATTGCTTGAATACAGCTCTGATTGGCGATGGTACTGTACACAAGATGCAAATATTGGTCTAGGGACGAAGGTTGAAATCCGTGATCTTCTATTGCGTTTGCTGGCACTGAGTACATCAAGCCGTCCAGGAAAAGAAGGGAGAGATTACTTTGTAAATCATGTCCTACCTGCAGCTTTACCTAGCAGAAATATACTTGATTCATTTGATGGTTCTCATCGTCCACGTAAATGGAATAGCAGCACTAATATAGTTCTGTTTTTAGATGGCTTTGAAGTCCTATTAGAGAGTTCCAATCCAATAGGTATTCGTTTGCTTAAATCACTCGCCTGTAGTAAACATCGTAAGCATGGAGAGACAGATCCGTTATTACTTATTGTTGGGAGTCAGCGGCGTCTACTTGAGCTAGTTGGGGAAAAACGACGGCTCACGCCGAGAATAGCCCCCTCTTTGAGCGCCAGACCTATATAGACGATGCTTTGCGCGTGAGAGAAGGTGCCTTTGAACAATATATATGTTGGCGTCAGCAACTGCCAAAGGATCTGAGATATTTACGGTTAAGCGATCTTTATTTGCCGTTGTGGCTCCACGATTTTGGCTTGGAGGATACCCATCAGTATCTTGAGTCAATTGATAGACAAGAACAGACGATGGCATTTGCTGATAAAGTTTTAGTGAAGGCTATTCATCACGCTACTTATGGTCATCCTCTGTATTTAGCCCTGGCTGCGGCTGCTGTGCTGGAGGCTAATGCGCGAAGTCAGGTGATAATGCTTGATGAATTTGAGCAAGCACCGGTGCCCCAACTTTGGGATTTAGCACCTGGTTACGAGGATGAACGCATCGGGGATTATTTACTACATCTATTCTTACGTCAATTACCACAAAATGAGCAGAATGATCTTATCTTCTGTGCGGCACCACGTTTCCTTGATCCTGCCATACTACGAGCAGTCCTATCACTTTCAACTAATCAAGAAGCCGAGGAGCGATGGAGCCGGTACCGCCGCTTTGCTTTTATGCGTGTGATAGACAATAGTCGCATTGTTTTTCATCCCCTTGTTCGCAAATTGTTGCTGAAGCAGTTAAAGCCAAGCCAAAACCTTGCGAGCGATTACTATCGAACTCATAGTAATTTGTTGGGATCACTTTCATATAACCGCTAGCAAATTGGTCGATGCATCGTCACCGACCAAAGAAGTTGTGCAAATGCAAATTGAGGAAATCTACCATGCATTGGCACTTGGTGAAGTAAATCCTGCTATTGTACTCGCTGCAGTAGCTCTGAAAGGTAATCTTGCGATATGGGAAGCAGTGCTTGAAGCAGTGGCGCAAGCTCCTACTACACTAATGCCTCAGGATACCGCACTATTCGCTGATGTAGCTTGCCATAAAGCAACACAACAGTACGATGCCATAAGTGCCGTCGCTTCTGTCGTTCTTTACACCTGGCTACTCACTGCATCTAGTGGTGACGCATTATAAACCCCTTGTATACAGCGCAATTTAGGTCTCTATGTTTGCACTTTTTGGTCGACCCCTCTCAGGCCGAGAAAAGTTCATACAAGGCGTCAGGCTCAACGCCGGATTGGAATTGCTCATGAAGCCAATCGAGCAGATGTCCGCCGATGGCGACGCTGGATTTCACGTCGGCCTCCCCGATGGTGACAGGGCGTTGCCATTGCGTTTGCAAGCGGTCGCGTTCTTCCTCCAGGAAGACATAGGCCAGCATCGCCAGCGTCCAGAAACGCACAATGGCGATCGCACTCATCAGTTGATACTGATCCAAGCCCAGTTCTTCTTTGCCATCGCCAAAGAGCACTTCGATGTCCCAGCGTGCGGCGATGTGCGCGAGCAGCAGCGCTGGACTGGCTTCCAGGTCGCTGGAAGCCCAGTAGCGTGCCTGCGACAGCGGAGCATCCAAGGACTGGCGCACGATCACGACTTGACAGCGATAGAGCGTGCGCACGCGGGTGGTCACGACATGCACATACACCTCCTCATCGCCCTTGGGCCACTTGCAGGACATAGTCGCTGGCAGCGAGCTTGGCCGTATAGTCCGAGAGTCGTTGCCACCTCCAGCCCTTGGGTGCGGTCGGATCTTCGACCCGCAGCCAGCGATTGCTCTTGAGTCCCTGGTGATCAAGAAGCCGCGCTCCCGTGCCGCTCGCCAGAGGCGTTTGGCACTGTACCAGCTATCGAGCAAGACATGGGTCTGCGTGCCTGCGACCGGCTCAAAGGTGCGGATCACGGCTTCCATCAAGTCGATCTTGCTGCGGAACGGCACGCCTTCCGCTGCGCAGACCGCTTGCTGTCGATACAGCTGGGGAGCCAAGCGGACAGCGTCGCCCCAACAGCACATACAGACTCTCGACCAGGCTATGGCCGCGCACCCGCTTCTCCTGCGGTGGTCGAATGATGCACGCCCAGCCCCTCCATCTTCTTGCCTTTGCGCTTCTCAATCGTCGAGTCGTCCCCGATCAAGTACCCTGTCACGACGGGTGCTTGGGACGGCCTCGACGCTTGGGTTGCGCTTGGCGTTGGCGCTCGCTGTTCTGCTTCGACCAGCGGCTGCATCTCTTCCCGAAAGTGCCCCAGCCACTGCTCAGCTACGGCTGGGGCTTCCCAGGCGCTTCCGACAGAAAGCGGCTCAGCCCTGCCAAGCTCGGGTCCAGCAGCAATCTGACGCAACAGTCCTCGCAAGCGTGCGCGTTCCTTCACAGAGCATCAACCCCAGCAGCACGATCACGAAGTACTGATATTGGGGTTTGGAGAGCAGCTCTGCGAAACCGTTCGGCAAAGTGTCGCAACTGCTTCATCCAGACATATAATGGGAACTGGCATCGGACACCTCCGTGGCTTCAAGGTTCAGTATTCTTCTTCTTGATACCACATGGTGTTCTTTCCTGCTACTTCCCTTTCACAAAAGTGCAAACATTATGGTGGTACCAAAAGTCAAGACAGTTTCAGGGCAAAAATAAGACAAAACACAACCGTTCAAGAAATGCCTAGCTAGCTTTTGAGATACACCTGTGCTGGAGTCCGATAATTCAGCGCCTGATGAAGGCGTCCCTCATTATAAAAGCGCAAGTAGCGTGTTAATTCAGCACGAGCAGTGCGAGGACTCTCATAATCTTTGAGGTTAACCTAAGCGAAGGGGTCACCCCCTCCGCTCGGCTTCAGAACCGGACGTGACACGTTAGCGTCATCCGGCTCCTCAGTGATCTGGCCTTTGTCATGGGTACCATAGACACGTTGTGCGTGTCGTTGATCATGGCAATGTCGATGCAGTGCACATTTGTTACTCAGTTCCTCTCCTCCACTCTGGGCGCGCGGGGTGATGTGATCAATCTCGATGATGTCTCCGTTTTGAAAGAACAGCCCACACCAGCGACATTTACCAGCTTGCTTCTGTAGGAGCTTTCCCAGCAATCCATTCAGCATGGGATGAGTTCTGAGTCGTTGACTCCAATACAGGAGGTCCCCGTTGTAGGGGCTTGCTGTTCCTTTAACTTTGATATGACGTTGGATCTCGGTTTGATCGTGTTGCCAGAGGATGGATCTCTGGTCGGTGAAAATCCATCCCTTTCCCTCATCCACATGCCAATATTTGTTTGAAATCCAGTTCCCGCCTTTGTGAGGATGTCGGCGTTTCCCCCATCGTTGAAGCTGTTGAAACAGAAGGTATCGGCAGTGATGGAAGGTTTCTTTGGCGACCATACTCCGATAGTAGTTCGTCCATCCATGAATCACTTGGTTCAGTTCTTTGATGAGCTGTCCTTGTGAGCCGTGGGTGTGCTTCTTGATGAGTTGCTTCAATTCCTGGATGTGTCGTTTGACAGCCTCTTTGCTTGGGGTGATGATGGTCTTAAAGCCAAGCGCATTTCCCCATCGATCTGTTCCGGTGTGTGTCTTTCCCACCGGAAATTGTCGTACGGTCCAGCCAAGAAAATCGAACCCGATCTTTCCTTGATACGGCTGGAAGGTCTGAGTGATCTGAGTTTTGCTCGGCTTCAATTCCAGTCCCATGTCCTTTAACCATGCCGTGATGATCTCTTTGATCTGTTCGATCGTTTGAAGCTCTTCGTCCAGAACGACAAAATCATCTGCATAGCGTATTACCGTTGGACTCACCTTCTGGGACTTTTTATCCATCCTTCTGGTAATTTCTGTATGACAAAGGTTTCTAGTCCATGCAGTGCTACATTCATGAGCAGAGGTGAAATCACGCCTCCTTGAGGGGTTCCACAAGAGGTAGGCGCGAAAACACCTTGGTCAAGCATTCCAGCCTGGAGCCAGGAGCGAATCGTTCGTCTCATGGCTGGGTAGGTATTGAGTTTTGAAAGCAGCGCTTTCTGGTTGATGTGATCGAAGCATCCGGCGATATCTGCGTCCAGCACATATTTCGGCTTTTTGCAGATAGCGAGGAAGATAGCTTGGATCGCATCTTGACAGGAGCGTCCTGGGCGAAAACCATAACTGTTGGCTTCGAAACAGGCTTCCCATTCTGGCTCCAGTGCGCTTTTCGCGAGTGCTTGCTGCGCTCTCGTTACCATCACGGGAATCCCAAGAGGACGCTTTTCGGTCTTCCCTGGCTTCGGAATGTAGATTCTTCGGACAGGTTGGGATTTCTGGCGTTTCCAGTGTTTCGGGTGGATGCGTTCCGCCATCTCCAATCGTTGCGTAGGTGGGACGGATTTCACTCCATCTACTCCTGCAGTTTTCTTTCCCTGGTTGTCCTGCGTCACCCGTCGCACTGCCAACAGTCGTGCTGCTCTGGACTTCATCAGCAATTTTTGGAGTTTTTGTACTGCTCGTGTGTTGCCTTGTTGTTTGGCTTTGAAGATGCGTTTTTGTATGCGATAGACATGCTGCTCAAACTTGCGCCAGGGCAACTTGTTCCAACTCTCACTCTCAGGATCAAGCGTTGGCTTGATCTTGGGTGCCTTCGTTTTTGCCATACTTGTCACACCTCTTCATTCCAGATCACCGTGCCTACGTCAGCGTATCCAGCAGCTTTCCTGCTGGCTTTAGCTTCTTAGGCAATCCCACTCTCAAGTGCATGTGGGTGGTTCCCTACTCGTTGCATCGACCATCAACGAGAGCGGGCTTGAGAGTTATCCCGTTCCGATGTTCCGTTTTGCGCTCCTTTAGGCGGATGTTCTCCACCGGGTACGTTTCGGGCGAAAAGATGAAACGTATACAAATTTCATCCCATTTCTCATCACGTCTACAGATGATGAGCCTATGTACCGTTACCATTTTGGTCAAGTCTATCAGCCTGTTTGACTTGTTCGAAGTAACGATGGGTCAGTCGCATCTTCAGTTGCCTTCGCCATAGGAGCCTAGCTCAGGAAGGGACCGCGTTCAGGCTCGCAGAGCTTCCCTTGATGCCCGCTTCACGGATTGAGGACCAGTCGCTACCGTGGGGCCTTGCTTTTCCACGTTCGCCTCGTGGGTGAGGAATTTCGCCTCACATCGGATCATCAGTTATCAAGGATTCTTTCCTTTCAATTCAAAACTGATGACAGTAGATCCAGAGAAGGAGACGGAACTTTTAATCTGGGATAATTAATCGAGACCTGGTCATAAATAGGAAACCTCACTGGAAGGGTTGCTCCAGCGAGGGGTTGCTTCTATCATTGTGGTAGTCAAACACTACAAGGATAGGAGGCAAATCTATGGTATCCCAAGACTTGTTACTTGTCACGTTAGTGCAATTGGTTGATAGTTTGCCGATGCCCCAGCTTCCAACCAAACGAAGCCGAGGGCATCCGAAAGTGTACTCAGATCGACTGTTCTTAAAGGCGTTGGTGATCATGATCGTGCGTCACTTACACACTGTTCACGAACTGCTGAGCGTCTTGGCACAACCGACGCGCAGAAATGACGACGCTACGGCAGTTGTTGACGGAGCAGGAGTCCTTCCCCTCCCGTCGGACCTGGGAACGGCGCTTGAAAGCCCTTCCTGACACGTTACCTGCGCAGATTGGCTGTCTGGGTCGGCATCTGATCGACCTGATCCAGCCCTGGGTCACCTGGGGGCGAGCGGTCGCCATCGATAGTACCGTCCTGCGAGCCCGAGGCGGGGTCTGGCATCAGAAGCATCGCGAGAAAGGGGAAATCCCCCATACCTCGATTGATACCGAGGCCCACTGGACCAAATCGGGTTGGCATGGCTGGGTCTATGGCTGGAAACTGCACGTCGTCTCGGTGGTGGCAGCCGTCTGGTTTCCCATGGCCGCCATGCTGACCCCCGCCAATGTCGCCGATAGTGAGCCTGCTCCAGCACTGTTGCGCGAAGTGCCTGCCGAAGTCCGTTTCGTGCTGGGGGATCGCCATTACAACACGCCCGACCTGCATGCGCACTGCGAGCGCGATGATCGGTTGTTGGTCACCACCAAGTATGGACGTTACCCACATACCGATGATGGCGTGGAAGTCCGCCGGGTCTTTCACAAACTGCGCTCCCTTGCCATGGAAAATTTTAATGAGCATTTCAAAGGCATCTTTGATGGGCATGGACAAGTTCCCACCAAAGGCTTGCTGGTGACCCAACGCTTCGCGTTAGGAGCCATCTTTGTCTACCAACTCGCTTTACTGTACCACTTTGAACACGACACGGATCTCTGTGTCGGTCTCAAAGCTTTTCTCAAGGCGGCCTGATGATTTATGACCAGGCCTCAATTAAGCATGATCTCTCCAACCGTAAGTCAAATAACTCATGGTTCGCTCTTTTTCAGGCGGTTTTTAAGAATTGTCCCGTACATTACGTATGTTGAGGTCAAAAGATCGAACAGATGGACTTCAATTGCTCAAAGGTTCAAACGAATTGCTTCCAAAAGAGGGATATCGCGGGTCGTTGAAGAGCAATCAGGTTCCTTTTGGTGAAAATACTTGGCCTTGGTCTAAGCCATTGTCACCGAGTGGGGAAAATCACTGTTTTGTCATCGTTTTTGGCCTCAAGTGGGCAAGACAATTTCTTTTTTGCCCTAAAAAATGAGCGAACCGTGAGCAAATAAAGCGGGCAGAGAATTCTTTCCCGGTTGGCTAGCTGGACCATATGATGTATGATGAAATTGCAATGCCGTTATATGCAAGTTACTTGGGATATTCGTTTTTGTAAAAACAGAGCTCATGGTTCGCGTAAATCTGAGCGCGATCTCCAATTCTGATAAGCTGGTGACATGAATGAAGCACGGACCATCAAGACCGAGCGGGTAGATGACATCCCGTTGTTGCTGGCCCAAATGCAGCGCATGAGTCTGGTTGAGTTGTTGGATAAGCACTTTCCAAGACATGGCAACCGTGTTGGGCTGAGCCTGGGCTGGGTGAGCAGCCTGTGGCTGACGCATGTGCTCTCGCAGGCCGATCATCGCATGAATCACGTGCAGACCTGGGCAGACCAGCGCCTGGAAACGTTGCGGGGCTGTAGCCAGGCCACGCTGGAGGTGCGCGATCTGAGTGATGATGGGTTGGCTGATGTCTTGCGGGACTTGAGCGACGACACGCGCTGGCGGGAGTTTGAACAGGACTGACGGGCCGATTGGTTCGGGTGTATGATCTGACTCCCAGTTGTGTGAGCCTGGACACCACGACCGCCAGCAGCTATGCAGCAGTGAGCGAGGATGGGTTGCTGCAGTTGGGCCACAGCAAGGATCATCGACCCGACTTGCCCCAACTCAAAGTGATGCTGGCGACCTTGGATCCGCTGGGGTTGCCTCTGGCCACCGAGGTGCTCTCGGGCCAACGGGCAGACGACCCCTTGTATCTGCCCGCCATCGCCCGGGTGCGAATGAGCCTGAAGAAGTCTGGCTTGTTGTATGTGGGCGATTGCAAGATGGGGGCGCTGGAGACGCGGGCGAGCATCCAGGCGCAAGGCGACTTTTACCTGTGTCCATTGTCGGCGCTGCTGGTCCCTGCCGATCTGCTGGAAAGCCTGGTGGAGACGGCTCGTGCCAGTGGTCAGCCTCTCGTCAAGGTTGAGTGCGCTCAGGCTGATGGGCACACCCACTGTATTGCGCAAGGCTACGAGCGGGTCGAGACTGCTACTGCCCAGTTCGATGGCGTTGCGTGTAGCTGGACTGAACGACGGTTGCTGGTGCAGTCGATAGCCGCCAAGCTTGCGGCAGAACAGGCCTTGCACACCCGACTCCAGCAAGCCCAGCAGGCGTTGAGCGAACTGATGCTGAGGCGACAAGGCAAAGCGGTGCTTTCGGACCGCACGGCGGTTGAGCAAGCGGTGGCCGACACGCTGGCGCACTTTCGCGTGGAGGGATTGCTGCTGGTCACGCTGACCGAACAGGTGCAGGAGCAAGCGGTGCGAGCCTACCGGGATCGCCCAGCTACCGTCCGCATCACTCGCCACTTCACCATTACCAGCCAGGTGCAGACCGAAGCATTGCGCAAGGCCAGCGAACAGTTGGGGTGGCGCGTGTACGCCACGAATCATGCGGCAGAGCAACCCCCCCTGACGCAAGCGGTGGAGGCCTACCGCGATGAGTTTCTGGTGGAGCGCAACTTCGGACGCTTGAAAGGACATCCTTTGTCGCTCACTCCTATGTATGTTGAGCGCGACGATCATGTCACCGGCTTGGTACGCTTGTTGTCGATCGCCTTGCGCGTCTTGACACTGCTGGAGTTTGTGGTGCGTTGTCACCTGGCCCAACAAGGCGCTTCCCTGGCCGGGCTGTATGCGGGCAATCCCAAGCGTGCCACGACTCGGCCCACCACTGAGCGCTTGTTGGAAGCCTTCCAAGGAATTTTCTTGACCATCCTGGTTGAACCGGATCAGACCCGACGCCATCTCACTGCTCTTTCTGCCCTTCAGCAACAAAGCCAGCACTTGTTGGAGTTCTCTCCAACTCTCTATTCCCACCTGAGCGAGGATTCTTCAGAACCCCCATAAAAATGCGCGAAAAGACAGAGAGCAACAGAAAAGCAGATAAAGATAAGAAACAATGTTGCTAGTTGGAGAAGGGCTAAAGAGAGAATTGAGCGAGAGCAAGCTTGCCCCCGGCCAGTTCAATCAAGCAATTGACCATCGCTGCGGCATAGCCAAAGCGTGCGGTTAGGTACTTCTCCATGCGATGAAAGAGCTTCTTGAGATGATTGACGATTGTGATGACGCTGAAGATGCGTTCAACGATCATGCGCTCATTGCGCTCTCCACGCTGACAAAACTGCCAGTTGACCGGCTCATGTCCCCGTTTGCGGAAGCCCAGATCACTGAGCACCTCAGTCTGCTCTGTCCAGCGCTCGCCCACTTCAGCAAAGTGTTGATCATGGGTGTTGGCAGTTGCCCAAGCCCAGTCAATAATTTGCCCGTGCGGGGTCATCAACCAGCACAGCTTGACTCCGACAATCCAGCGATGATTATTGAGGCCTTTCTTGCCGACCTGCGCAGGACTGCGCCCTTGCCGAATGGGATGGAGCAACTCAATGCCATAGCTATCAATCACACTCTTGGCTTGGGGAGCGACCAAAAACTGATCCGTCAAGGGCTCGTAGATGGCCAGCAAGCGCAACAGGCGCGAACAGTATGGCAAGTGCGGAAACAAGTGCAGCCAGTCTCCTTTGAGCCACCGATAAAAGGCCCGATAGTGCACGCCTTTGAGCGTGAACAGAATGCCAATCGTCACAATTTCACTAGGATACAGCTGGGCGTTGCTCCGCTTGTTGACATGCGCCAGTTTGTCGTCTACCATACAAAAGAGTCGGATGATTATCTCTTCGGTTCGCATCAGGTTGTGCTCCTTTTCGCCATGGTTTGCTTCGTGGCTCAAGCATCGCACAACCTGTTTGCTTTTTCAACTCCCTCCTTTCAACTAGCAACATTGGTTAAGAACGAAAAGTGTCGATCTTGTCTGCCTGTCACGCTGGTATGTCTTGCAGATAATCGGACGCCCGTCGGTTCCGCTCGATAAATAATAGAGCTTAATATTGAATAGTAAACTCTATTATTTTTGTGCGATCATGAGTATCCGCAATCGTTGGTCGGAACCACCACTGGAGATGCTCCTGAGTCGCACGTTCAATGCCCGGTTTTCCGTGAGCCTGAGAGGGGTTTCGAGGATTGAGCTCTGGAAGAGGCCACTCTGTACTTTCTTCGCAAAATAAAGCATCTATCGTTGAAGATGTGTAAATGGCCTAACATGTCTGCCTGTCACGTTGGCTATCTTATTGAATACCTTTCCTGCTCTCTTTACAATGTTATATAAATAATGTGGCGATTGATAGGATGTCTCAAGCTTTGGCTACCAGCTATACGCCGGGTTCTGACCTGTATACCCACATACCCGGCTCGTAGTGAATTGACCAGTGGCAAGAGCATCTCTTCACCACATTTGTGATCCTTCGTACACGCATCACACAGATAGCCTTCGTCTTCATAGATGCATTGAGTACAGAGGCTGGTAGCGGGTTCTCCGGATACATCGCAAGGAACGATCGGCAAGCTATTCCTGGCAAGGATCTGGATAGTCTTTCCCTTCATTTCCACCTCATACTTCGCAATCACTTTCACCAGCAGTTCTGTCGTCGAACCAAAATCATACTCATAGGAGCATGGTTGTCCTGGGCTGAACACTTCTTCCAATTTCACCTGCATATTCTTGCGGCGCATATCCCACCAATAGGCATCTTGGTCTGCATCCACGTAGTAGTTCAATCCACCAATTCGAAAGACGCTCAAGTGCCCACAACACTCCAGCCATGTATCCCTCAAAAAGTGATCCAATGTCGCCAGAGTAGTATCAACAGCGACTTGCAGGTGCATCCAGTACATGGGTAAGCGGTATCCCTCCACGACCAGATGGAATGCCTTGATCTTTTTCGCTTGTTGACGACTCCCTATTTCACCCTGCATTGCTGCTCGTTGCTCACAGGATTCCAGATGCCTGATCATGCTTGCCTTACTCACCTCTCTGTGGCAAAAGATACACCTTCCTTTTGAGATCTGTCTCGTCATACGCTTCCTCCTCTGCTGGCTGCTCACTTTCGTTCAGTCACAGCATACGCTATGAACAGCAAGAAGAAAAGCGCAGCTATCATCTCTAGCCAGCTATGGTAAGATAGAGCCATCGCATCAAGCCTACCAGGAAGGGGAACGTGAATGGACGTCTTAAAGAAAAACCTAGAACAACGCGAGAAACCGGAACTTTTCGCCATCATTCAACATATGCTGCGCCAGGAGCCGGAATTGCAATGGCTTCTCACTACACCACTACCAACCGCCTCCTCTCGGCAGTCCTCTGTTGATCCAGCGGTGTATCGTCAGCAGATTCTAGCTGCGATGTCGGCTGGAGATTATCAGCGCAAGCGCAAACACGGTGAGGTCCAGCGAAGACTGACTGCTATAAAGACCATCGCCGACGAGTTTGTCACACAGGAACATTATGCCGCAGCTCTCACCATTTACGAGGTGCTTGTGAGCGAGGTTATTGAACACTTCAATGACTATCGGGATGAGTATATCGCGTTTTGTGTTATTCTCGTTAGCTGTATCGATGGACTGGATAGCTGCTTCGCAGGGGAAGAGGACAACCCGGAGCTACGGCTACGCATTATAGGCATACTCTTCGCTATCTACCGCTTCTATACCGATAGCGAGATGGACCTGAATGAAGACATCCCTGGCCTGCTTGTGGGTAACATCACAACAGAGGAACGACAGGTCGTCGCGGGTTGGGCACGCGATGCGCTTGCTAATGCTAAAAGCACAAAGTGGAGTTCGAGTTCCCGGCAGCAAAGGTACAGCGCATTTTTATTAGCGCTAGAAAAAGGATAAGAAGGATCATGAATGAGCGTATGCATAAAGAGGCACGTCCTGCTCTTGAGAATCTGCTGTCTGGCTTAAATCGTGATCAGTTGCAGTCACTTCTGCTGAAGTTGGCAGAGCAAGAGCCTTCCCTCATCGTGAGCATCCAGAAACAAGCTACATCGCTACAAACCTCTTTATCTCAGCCAACAACATCTCTACAACAGGCTCCTTCAAAGCCACCAATTGCCGTAGATACGAAGGCAGTACGTCGCCAGGTGCGATCCAGCATTCACAGTCTGGACCGTATGCGTTCTTCCGAAGCATACTGGCATATTGGGGCAGTGGTTAACGAGATAGGACAACTCGTCGAGCAGGCCTGGGCCTTGATCAAGGCCGACGACGGGCATCAGGCACTTACAGTCCTTGAGGCTATCACGGAAGAGTACATGAGCGAGTGGGAGAATCTCGACGACTCGGATGGCGAAGCCAGCGGGTTTTTCAGTGATCTCGGCAGCGCATGGACGGAAGCGATCTTAAGTGCGGATTTGACCCGCGAGGAGCGAGAGCAATGGGCTGATCAGTTCGCCGCTTGGCAAGCGGAACTCGATGATTATGGCGTGGATGAAGCGTTTGACGCGCCGCAAACGGCAGCGCTCAACGGCTGGGATTATCCTCCACTCAAGCGGGTCTTGCAGGGGACTATAACTGAGCAAGGTGCCTGGGATGGAGAGCCTCCCCATTACGCAGATGACCTTACCGAGGCTCGGCTTCACATCCTAGAACGACGCGGGCGCTTCCAGGAGTACCTATATTTGGCTGAAGCAGAGGGGCACACTGAGGAATATGTCACCATGCTGGTTCGCCTGGGGCGTATCGAAGAAGCTATTTCATATGGACGGCAATACCTGGCAACACCTGATGAAGCATTGACCTTGGCAAAGGCCTTGTATGAGCATGGTGAGCACGAGCAAAGCTTACAGATAGCTGAGCATGGGTTGAGCCTTGAGGGGCACAAGGCGTCCTTGGCAAAGTGGTTGCGCGATCAGGCGTGGTTGATGGGAGAGAAGACACGCGCACTTACTGCTGCTGAAGTCGCCTTTCGCGACGAGATTAACTTGGAGAATTACCAGCGGGTGTCCGAGATTGCTGAGGACCGATGGTCTGAGCGACGAACGGAACTCCTGGATTATGCTCGCCAGACGAAATCGTCCTTTCCCAAAGGGCATATAGATGTGTTCTTACACGAAGGATTGATCGATGACGCCATCACAGCGTTGGATCCCTATGCAAGCCATACGCTGGTAGAGCAGGTGGTAGATGCCGCTCTACAATCACAATCCCAGCTTGATTGGGTCATCCAGGCATGTCGCAAGCAGGCGGAGTATATCATGGATAGAGGCAAAGCCGAATTATACAGTTCAGCTGCCAACTGGCTCGCGAAGGCTCGACAGGCTTATTATATGTTGGGGCGCGAAAAGGAGTGGCAAACCTACCTGGATGAACTGCTGAGTCAGCATGGGCGTAAGTATAAGTTAGTTCCTATGCTAAAGACGTTACGGTAACGAGGAATGCTGGTTGATTCCATATTTGCTCACAGTTCTTCCTCTTGTTACGCTCTTATGAGAAGGACTGATTCCAGAATAGGAATATCAGAGAGGCTAAGTATTTTCTCTCGGCACCGTTACGTTCTCATAAAGTGCTTCAAGAGGAATGCTGACGTTGATACTCTTTAGTTCCACCTCATCATCTGGCCCGAATGGATGAAGTGTCCAGAGTTTATCACTTGCTCGCCGGTAGACATCGACAGCTTGCTCTTGCGTACTGATGAGTACATATTCCTGAATAGAAAAGCAACTCTGGTAGTAGCGAAACTTTTTTCCTCTGTCAGTCGCCTCAGTCGAGGGGGAAAGCACCTCAACAATCAGGCAAGGAGAATAAATGATATCGTTCTCTCCTTCCAGGTCGTCTGGATCGCAACTGACGGAAGCATCGGGTAGAAGATAGCGCGTGCTGGAAATACTGACTCGCAGATCAGAGTTGAAGACTTCACAAGGGCTACCTCGTAAGGCTGCCGAGAGGAGACTGACCACATTGACGCTGATTCGAGAATGATTGGCGGTGCCCCCAGCCAACATGATGACAACGCCATCAATGTACTCGTAGCGGGCATCCAGACTATTGCGGTCAAGTTCCAGATATTCTTCCACACTCATAAAGAGGCGATGCGGGTCTGCAGCCATGCGTTCCTACCTTTCGTGAACTCAGTGTACCACATGCGCAGCTTATCCACTATAGGCGCACATGCCCACACGTGGCGAGTTGACCACCGGCAAGAGCATCTCTTCACCGCACTCGTGGTTCTCTACGCAGTCATCGCATAACCAGCCTTTTCCATCAAAGATGCATTGTGAGCAGACATTCGTCGCCGGTTTGCCACACTCTTCGCACAGGATCACCGGTGACGTATTCCTGGCCAGCACCTGAATGGCTTTCCCTTTTGCTTCCACTTCCCGTTCAGCGATCACCCTCAGCTTCAGTTCCGTGGTCGTCCCATAATCATACTCGTAGGAGCAGCTTTGCCCTGGACTAAACACCTTGTCCAGGCGCACTCGCATACTTTTTTCATCCATCCCCCATCCATCATCCATTCCCGCGTCGACTGCATAACGCACACCTCCAATCTCAAAAGCGCTCAGATGCCCGCAGCACTCCAGCCAGGTATCCCTGAGGAAGCGGTCTAAGGTTGCCAGCGTAGTGCCTGCTGGCACCTCCAGGTGCATCCAATACATCGGCAGACCGCGCCCTTCCACCACCAGATGGAATGTCCTGATTGGCTGGGCCTTCCGACGACTCCCGCCTTTCGCTTCAGTGCTTGCCCTTTGCTCGCACGCCTCCAGATGTCGAGTCATCGTTGATTTACTAAACTCGCTGTGACAAAAGGCACACGTTCCTTTTGAAATCTGTCTCGCCATATATTTCCTACCTTCGTCCTGCGTTTGCCATTTCCTCCTGGATACGTGGAAGCAGTGGAACTAATTGTTTTTTGCGTGAAACCAGTCCTTCCACAATCATCGTATGTCCATCCGCTTGCAAGGGAACACCGAGGACATCCGCGACAACCAATTCCGCACCAACAATAAGCAGGTGGCAGCGCATCTTAATAATATTGACAATCATGAAGAGAAAAGAGGTATAGCTATGGGCCTGTGCAATGCGTTCCATAGTGGAAAGCAATTCTGGCAGGCGTTCCTCGATAGCGATGGGATTGGCTACCTCCACCGTTCCAATAGCGAAGATGTTTACATCCGCCCGAAACTCCTTAAAGTCTCGCGTCAGCAATTCCTCAGCCGGAACCTTCCTCAGTTCAGAAGCGGCAGCAGCAAAGATGGCCTGACCATAGTCTTCGATATCTTCTCCTGCCAACTCTGCCAGTACTGCTGCGATCTGCTTGTCACGCTCCGTACACGTGGGAGAACGCAGGATTAGGGTGTCAGTGAGTAAGCCTGCCAGCAGGATACCCGCCACCTCACGGGGGAGTGAAACCCTTGCTTCCTGGTACAAGATAGCAATAATGGTGCTTGCACTGCCAATCGGTTCGACTCGAAACAGCACAGGCCGGGTTGTATGCACATCAGCCACCCGGTGATGATCGATGATCCCGAGCAGTTCTGCTTCCTCTATCCCATCCACTGCCTGAGACCGCTCATTATGATCCACTAAGACGACCTGTTTGGGACGTGCATAAATCAAATCTGTCCGGGAGAGCGTTCCAACGAGTCTCCCCTGTGTATCAACGACCATCAGAGTTCCATGTTGCACCAGCGTAGGGCGAATCTCATCGATCTCATCATCGAGATGACAGGAAAGAAACTGCCGGTTCATGAAATCCTGCGCGCTAACACTCATGCTCATCAGCCGCACCGCGGTAAAGGTGTGATAGGGTGTACTGAGCACCATCACGCCCTGCTTCTGTGCCTGTTCCAGCGTGTCTTGAGCCACCGGTGCTCCGCCGGTAATCACAAGAGCGGCAGCCCCCGCTTCAATAGCGATCTTTTGGGCATCCCGCAAGTCACCCATAACGACAATACTGTCAACTTCAATATAGCTCCGCAAGGTTTCAGGCTCCATCGCCGCCACCAGGACCCGGCTGCCTAACGTGCGACGACCCTCCACCAACACACGTCCCTTCAGAACATGTACCATATTCTCACGCTCCAAAGGAACGCAGTTCTCAATGCAAGGATCCAGGTCATCGCGAAGCTCCTGGAAGAACAGTTTAGCGAACTCCTCCTGTGTAATGATGCCGCGTACCTTATTCTCGTTATCAACAACGGGGAGCGCGCGTGGAGCGTGCTGCTGCAAAAGCTGGGCCACCTCCAGCAGCGATTGCGTGCTACGAACAAAGATAATATCCTCGCTCATCACATCACGCACTTGCAAGTAGACATGTTCAAGCACTTGAGGTGGCTCGAACGTGAAATCGCTCAAGGACAAAGCCGATCTCCGGCTTCAGTTCGCCATGCCTCGCCGCAATCACCTGCGAGTTCCCCTGCAAGCACAACAACTGTGCATACCCGTAGGCTGAAGCAACCGCATCCATATCAGAGTGTTTATGTCCAATGACATAGGTTGTCTGCGCCATTGCCATCTCCTATTCGCGTATGACTTTGCTAGTGAATGTGAGCAAGCTAACCACCACCGTGAGCTTTCTGAGTTTTCTTTGACCGTTTATTGTCACTATTTCCGGTCTGACCCAGATGTCCAAGCTGAGCCAGAAGCGCCAGTTCTCGTTCACCACGCTCCACTAATTGCGCCTCCCAGGCATCCTTGTATGGACGCAACATAGAAACGAGTGTACGTGCTACCAGCAAATTGCGATACCACCTCTGGTTAGCTGGCACGATATACCAGGGCGCTTCATCCGTACTGCACTGAGAAAGTGCATCCTCATAGGCCTTTTGATAATCATCCCAGTATTTACGCTCAGCCCAATCAGCAGTCGTGACTTTCCATGCATCCGCTGAATTTCTCTGCTGGGCCAGTAAGCGTTTCTCCTGCTCCTCGTAGCTCATATGCAAATAGAGCTTCAGAATAACCATGTCATTCTGAGTCAGTAGGCGCTCAAAGTCGTTAATAGCGGCGTAGCGGCGACTCCAAGCTTCTTGTGGCACCAGGTTATGCACACGCACAATCAGCACGTCCTCATAGTGGGAGCGATTAAAAATACCAATCACACCTCTACCCGGAGTGACCCTATGCACACGCCAGAGGAAGTCATGGTCCATTTCTCGAGAGGTAGGGGCTTTAAACGAGCGCACCTCACATCCCTGCGGATTGACTCGGGAGAGGACCTGGTAAATCGTATCAGCCTTACCGCTCGTATCCATCCCCTGCAACACAACGAGTAAGCTATGATGGTGAGCCGCCGCCAGCAACTCCTGTAACTCACCGAGTTCCTTGCCGAGTTGTTCTAGTTCCGCCTTCGCCATTGCGGGATCCGTATGCTCATCGACATAGTCAGGATTATAGTCCTGCAACTTGACGTTACTCCCAGGCTCAACTTTCCATGCGAGTTCCATCATCCTTCTCCTTTCTCGCTGTCATCTTCTGAGAGAATCCTACCTGCGTAGGAGCGGTCTTGCTTCAGCGGGATTATCTCCCGCCTGCTGCAACTTCTCAATACGAGCAAGCTCCCGTTCTCCACGCTCCACCAATTCCGCCTCCCAGTCCTTCTTATAGGGACGTAGGGTAGAAACCAGCGTACGTGCTACGAGCAAATTGCGATACCATTTACAATTCGCTGGCACGATATACCAGGGCGCTTCATCCGTACTGCACTTCGAGAGCGCATCCTCATATGCCTTTTGATAATCGTTCCAGTATTTGCGCTCAGCCCAATCGGACGCCGAGAGTTTCCAGGCTTTGGTCCTATCCTCCTGGCGAGCCAGCAAGCGTTTCTCCTGCTCCTCGTAGCTGATATGCAGATAGAACTTCAAAATAATCATGTCATTCTGAGCCAGCATATGCTCAAAGTCGTTAATCGCCCCGTATCGTCGTCGCCATACCTTTTCTGGCAGTAAGTCATGCACACGCACCACCAGCACATCCTCATAGTGGGAGCGATTGAAAATACTGATCATGCCTCTGCCTGGCACAACCCGATGGATCCGCCAGAGGAAATCATGCACCTGTTCCCGCGTTGTAGGTCCCTTAAACGAACGCACCTCACATCCCAGCGGATTGACCTGTGACATCACATGGCGAATCGTACCATCTTTCCCACTTGTATCCATCCCTTGCAGCACGATGAGCACGCTGTGATGCTGCGCCGCCGCCAACAACTGCTGTAACTCGCCGAGTTCTGCGCTGAGCTTTTCTGTCTCTGCTGCTGCCAATGCGCGATCAGTATGCTTATCAACAAAGTCTGGGTCGTAATCCTTCAACTTCACTTTACTGCCTTCATCAACCTTCCACGCGAGTTGCATAGTGGTTCTCCTTTCGAATTTGTGAGTCTGTCAGATCGAAAGCTAAGTGTTCTCTCGCGACAACGTTACGTTCTCATAAAGTGCTTCGAGAGATCTGCGGCCATGTGTTCCTCCTTTTGTAAATTAAGTGTACCACATGTGTGTGTCAAAATAGCTTGCCGAGGTGAACAAGATTATCATAAGATAGTTGAAAGGAGACCTTCGTGATACAGTTACCGCACAATGCTGCGCTCATCATTATTGATGTACAAAAAGGCTTTGATGATCCCTCTTGGGGGCGGCGGAATAATATGAATGCTGAGAAAAACATCGCAAACTTGCTGCACGCGTGGCGGCAAGCTCGGCGGCCTATCTTTCACATTCAGCATCTCTCTCGGAACCCTCACTCGCCCTTACGGCCTGATTTCTCAGGGAGCGAGATCAAGGATATTGTCCGTCCATACGAGAGCGAACCGGTAATTCAGAAACAGGTCAACAGCGCATTCATTGGGACGGATTTAGAAGAGCGGCTCAGACGAGCAGGCATCACTGCACTCATCATTACCGGACTCACAACCAATCACTGCGTCGAGACCACTACACGCATGGCTGGCAATCTTGGCTTTAATGCCTACCTTGTCTCGGATGCTACAGCGACCTTTGATCGTGCGGGACCCGATGGCGTTCTCCACACCGCTGAGGAGATTCAGACAATGACCTTAACGAATCTCCATCAGGAGTTTGCCACGATCGTGACGACGAATGATGTGCTTGGAATGCTTTAAAATGGAGACCTGGTAACCCTTTCAGTTGGGCTTGCGATACGGGGTCGCATTAGGACGTAGTACAAGATTGCCGCAACTGCTAGCCCGATAATCCATGCAATATCTGCGCCACCCAGGTAAGAGACGAGCGGGCCGACGAAGAGCGTAGTGTTCACAAAGGGCAGCTCTAATAGGATAGCCACTACATAGGACAGAATAGCTAACCAGTTGACTCGACCATAGATACCGTTCGGGTCGAAGATTGAGTCGATATCGTACTGCTCGTGGCGGAGGAGATAAAAGTCAACGAGGTTAATGGCGGACCAGGGGATGATGAAGTACAAAAGGAGCAGGAGGAAGTTGGTATAGTTCTCGATGAAGTTCCCCTGACCAAGCACTGCTACGACCGTAGCAACAATGGCCGCTGCCAGCACGAAGCCGAGTCGACTGCCTAGACTTGTGCGGAGGCGCGGCGGTGCGTTAATGGTCGTCGTTGTCGTCAAGAATATTCCATAGAGGTTCAGTACGTTGGCCGCGATGATGCCGAGAATAACCAGGAAGTAGAAAATGCCGCCAAGTCCAGACCCGGCCTGCTCTACAATATAGCGGACTGAGTTATCCTCGAAGCGAGAACCTGCAACGGCGACGGCAATGCTGCCGAGGACCATCATCCAGATGGAGCTAATCACCGAACCTGCGTAGGTCCACCAGAACGGCACGCTAATGGATGTTCGGCGCGGCAGGTAGCGCGAGTAGTCCGCGACGTAGGGACCATAGGTAAACTGCCACGTCGCTATAATAGACACAACGAGCAGAAATGTGCCGAACGAGAAAGATGAGGTTGAGTGTGTGCTCCCGACAGGATTACCCGTGAGGAGGCGAATGGTGAGATATACGAAGCCCACCAGGAAGAGGATGCTGACGATCCCTTCATAGCGGTGGATCATGTCGTAGCCAAACACAGCGAGGACTGTACAGACTGCCGATACGATGATGATCGACGGGGTAACCGGTAAACCTGTCCAGGCAGATAGGGCTTGTCCGCCAAGCACTGCACTACTCGCAAAGAAGCCCAGGTACATGATGATGACGAGCACAAGGGGCAATATCGCTCCATAGAAGCCGAACTGCGCCCGGCTCTGGATCATCTGTGGAACTCCCATTGTCGGCCCTTGAGCCGAGTGCAGCGCCATGAAGATGCCGCCCAGAAGATTACCGACCACGATAGCTACAAGCGCCCAGATAAGAGGCAGTCCAATGATTACTGCGAGTGCGCCAGTCACTACAGTCGTTACTTGCATGTTCGCTGAAAACCAGAGCGTAAACAGGCTAAATGCCGTCCCGTGCCGTTCGGACTCAGGGATGTAGTCAATGGAGTGATGTTCAACTACGAAGGTTCGGGCTTCTTTTGCCATTGGGTAACCTCCTTGCTTGTGGAGATAGCGCAGTGTCGCCACGATGACGCTTGCTGCTTTGGTGGACATACTACCTCTATTCAATAGAGTAATTGAGAAAGCAGGCGGTGTCAAGCCCATTGTCTGCAAAGGGTTAGCATGGTAGGATGAACATGAACGCTTCATTGCCCATGAAGCATCTATAGCGGCAGACGGTGAAGAAAGGAGTATGCATAATGACGGGTACTGATTCTTCTCCTCTTGAGTCTATGCGGGTTGACCAGGTTGGTAGCCTTTTGCGGCCACTTTTTCTGAAGGATATGTTCGTTCAGCATGAGCAGGGATCTGTCAGCGATGAGGTCTTGATCCAGGCACAGGATGAGGCGATTCGCCAGGTGATTGCCAAACAGGACGAGCATTATCTGCCTATCGTCACAGATGGAGAGTTTCGGCGCATCAACTTCATGGCCAGCTTCGCCAATGTAGCAGGCTACGAGCTATGGAAAAGCCATTGGCAACGATTACCCTCTCCCGATGAACAAGCTTTCGTCAATTCAGCAGAGCAACGACAGGAACGAGAGGAAAAGGGAGGCCGAGGCCGTGATCCTATGCACTCAGTGCGCCAGCCCGCCACACAACGACTACAACTGTTGAGCAACCAGCCCCTGGAGGAATTTCGTTTTGCTCAGCGGCTCACAACTACCCCCGTCAAGGTGACCTTGATTGGTCCTGACCGCATCACTCAACGCTTCGCATATGAAGAGTCACAAGCCTTCTACACGGGCGTTGAGGAGTTTGTCGCCGATGTCGTCGCTATCGAGCGCCAGATGATCGCCGAATTAGTCCAGGCAGGGTGCAGGTATATTCAAATCGACGAACCGGGGTATACTGCCTATATTGACGAGCATGAGCAACAAGAGATGCGAGCGCGAGGCGAGGACCCGGCTACTACTATGGAGCGATCGATCCAGGCGGATAATGCAGTGATTGCATCCTTTCCTCACATTACATTCGGCGTGCATATCTGCCGGGGTAATCGACGCAGCTATTGGTTGCGAGAGGGCGCTTACGATGCTATAGCAGAGCAATTATTCAATAAATTGAATCACCACCGTTTCCTACTCGAATACGATACTGAACGGGCAGGAACGTTCGAACCATTACGTTTCGTCCCGAAGGGCAAAATTGTGGTGCTTGGCCTGATTACAACGAAGACTGGGCGTATCGAAACAGTGGATGAACTTCTGCGGCGTATCGAAGAAGCGAGCCACTACATCTCCATCGACCAGCTTGCCCTCAGTCCACAGTGTGGATTCGCGTCTGAAATAGGCGGGAATTTGTTGAGTGAAGAGGATCAATGGCGCAAGCTAGATGTGATGATCGAAACGGCGGCACATGTCTGGGGCTGAACCAACGAGAGAGCATAGTTAGCATGATATTATGACTAACCACGCTCTATCAGGGTTGTGTTGCCCAGAGATAATTCCGTCCTTGTGCCGGTTAGGATTAATTGTTATGGCGATCTCCTCTCACTACCCGACCAGGTGTGGCACGCGTGTGCTGACCGTTCCGAATCACACGCGTCCCATTCACCCACACGTCACGAATACCTGTTGAGAGTTGATGAGCGTTTTCAAAGGTGGCTTGATCAGCAATGGTTTCGGGATCGAAAAGCACTACATCGGCATAGCAACCAGGACGGAGCAGACCTCGATCTTGCAGTCCAAGTCGTGCGGCTACGGCTCCGCTCATCTTGCGAATCGCGTCTTCCAATGTCAATAGTTTTTCCTCGCGGACGTACTTTGCCAGTACACGAGGATAGGTTCCATACTCACGCGGGTGCGTTGGTCCCAGTTCTCTTGCCCAGGCGGGATCTACGCCGCCCGCATCGGTCGAAATCTTTACCCATGGCTGGCGTAGACCCCAGAGCAACGTTCGAATCGTCCATAGCAAAGTAGATGGTGAAGATACGGTGCTGTTCAGAGAGCAGCAAGCCAATTACGGTGTCGAGCCAGTCCTGACCTCGCATTGATGCAATTTCTGAGAGACGCTTACCTGCGTACTGGAGATTTTCAGGTCGCTCAAAACCAACAGGCATGACACCTTCTGGTCCAATACCATTCGCCAGTGACTCCCATTCGTCTGAAGGAGTAAGCACTTCGGCACGGATGCGCTCCTGTACGGTCGGATCGGCCAGCGTCTGGAAATATGTACCACCCTGGGCTACCCAGGTGGGGAGCACTGAGTCCAGGCCCGTGCCAGAGGCAGCATAGGGGTACATGTCGGCGGTTACATCTACACCCGCGTCGCGTGCTGTCTGGATACGTGCGATAGCCTCGGACATCTTGTACCAGTTCTGCCTGCCCGACGCCTTAAGGTGATAGATCTCAACGGGCAAGTGCGCCTGCCGACCAATCTCTATCGCCTCGTCGATTGCCTCTAACAGACGGTCGCCCTCTGATCGCATATGGGTGACGTAGATGCCGCCGTATTTGCCTGCCACTTTTGCGATTTCGATTAGTTCCTGGGTGGAGGTGTATGTATCGGGTGGGTAGATGAGGGCATAGGCAACGCCAAAGGCTCCATCTTCCATGGCCGAGGCCATGACGCGCCGCATCGTCTCAAGTTCTTCGGGAGTGGGTGCGCCCATCTCTAGCCCTTTGGCATACTCCCGTAGCGTCCCGCCGCCCAGGAACGAGCCGATATTGGGCGAAACACCGCGCTCGCCTAAAGCTCTCAGCCAATCGCCGAAGCGCGTCCAGCCCTTCGCCCGCTCGATCCACTCCCCAATGAGTACACGTTGCTTTTGAGGCAGGTCGAGGAAGGCATCCTGAATGCGACCGCCAGCCGGCGCTGGAGTCCATCCCTCGCCCATAATCTCGGTTGTGACTCCCTGTGTAATCTTGGAGAGGTCTTGGGGATCCTTCATCAGCGGAAGATGTGAGTGGCTGAGGATATCGATGAAGCCGGGGCAAACTACCATCCCCTCCGCGTTCACTACCTCGCGTGCCGCCTCGGCAGGAATGCTTTGCGGTGGAGCGATATCCAGTATACGATCAGCAGAGATGGCGATATCCCCATAAAACCAGGGATTTCCTGTGCCATCAACGACCTTTGCGCCTCGAATCAGCACGTCAATACTGCCTGTTGTCATGTATGTGCCCCTCGCTTTCGTAGTTCATATAATGAAGTACTCCACAAGATACATGGTAACATATGCAATCATACAATGTAGCTAAAATCCCTTTTGAAAAATTTTGAAATTGTTGAGAGAAGCGATGGTCCAACCGAGTCCGCGTGTATCCTTTTGCTGAGTAACTATGCTTACTTGTTTGAAGCGTTGTGGCGGTCCTGACTGGGACATCGGGACATTTGCGACAAGAACTTTCCGAATGTCTTGTTTCCGATGAGTATATGTTTGCTTGCTCCGGGACATTGGGAGCATTTGAGAAAATATATTTTTGGATGGTATGTTTGGTGGGAATATATGCTTGCTTGCTTTGGGACATTGGGACATTCGATGATGAAATTTTGGATGGTGAGCTCGTCTGTGAAGGTGGGAGATAGAAGATGGAGGGAGAATTGGGACATTGTAGTTCGCTCCTGAAGAAGGGAGAGGTAGTCGGCTGAGAACCACGGGACGGCGAGGTTCGCTTTGTTATTTTTAGTATACGATGAAGCAAGCGGGCTGTCAAGAGGTACAGAATACACGCAGAGGGATGGAGATGGAGAGTCACGATAGCTGAATACGCAAAGATGAGGAACTGGGATGCATATGTGTGATAGACTGTATGAGAGAAGGCCCAATACTTTCCCCAGTACCGCGAGAGCTTGTACTCGCGGCAACGTCTATATCTAGAAATGGATAGTGCGTTATGACAAATGACAACGATTCAGTGAAATCCCACGCATCTAACGGTACATCTCCTCAGACCATTGATCCCAGCTTACTCTCGTCCCTCGAATGGCGCTGTATCGGCCCATATCGTGGCGGGCGAGTGGTAGCCGTAGCGGGCGATCCGGTTCATTCGCAGGTTTTCTATTTTGGTTCGACGGGCGGCGGCGTCTGGAAAACGACGGATGGCGGCATTCTCTGGGAGAACGTGTCCGATGGTTATTTTAAGCGTGCCTCCGTGGGGGCGATTGCCGTTTCACAGTCCGACCCGAACGTGATCTATGTTGGCATGGGCGAGAGTACCATTCGTAGCAATGTCTCACATGGGGACGGCGTGTATCGCTCAACCGATGGCGGAAAGACATGGGCGCATCTTGGCCTGGCAGACACACGCAATATTGCCAAAGTGCGCATCCATCCTTCCAATCCTAACCTGGTATATGTAGCTGCGCTTGGCCACGCTCACGGGCCGAATGCAGAACGCGGCGTATTTCGCACAACAGATGGCGGTAAAAACTGGGAGCGCATCCTGTTCCGCAGCGAAAAAACCGGGGCGATTGATCTCTCGATGGATCCTCACAATCCGCGCACACTCTATGCTGCCTTCTGGGAGGCGCAGCGCAAACCCTATACGCTGGTAAGCGGCGGCGAGGAGTGCGGGCTTTTCAAATCAACGGATGGCGGCGACACTTGGAAAGAGATTACGCGCAATCCAGGACTACCGCAGGGCATGCTTGGCAAAATTGGCGTCGCGGTTTCTCCCGCACAAACAGATCGTGTCTGGGCGATCATTGATGCTGAGGATGGGGCTATCTTCTGTTCAGATGATGGGGGTGAACACTGGGAGCGGCGATGTGAAGATCGCAATATAAGGGCCCGTCCCTGGTACTACATGCACATCATTCCCGATCCCCAAGACCCTGAGACGATCTGGGCATTGAATGTGCAGGCGTGGAAATCCATCGATGGCGGACGCACCTTCTCAGAGGTACAGATACCACATGGAGATCACCATGACATGTGGATCGATCCGCTCAATCCGCAGCGTATGATCGAGGGCAATGATGGCGGCGCATGTGTCTCATTCGTTGGCAGCGCAAGCTGGTCCTCGATCTATAACCAGCCAACAGCCGAGTTTTACCATGTGATTACCGACAACCAGTTTCCGTACCGAGTTTATGGCGCTCAGCAGGATAACTCCACGATCTGTATACCGAGTCGCTCACATGTCGCGGGTATTGTCAATGCTGAGGCATACGAGGTTGGTGGCGGCGAAAGCGGCTATATCGCCGTTCGTCCCGATGACCCGAATATCGTCTACGCGGGCAACTACCAGGGATTTCTGACGCGCTACGACCACCGCACGTACCATGAACATATTATCAATGTCTGGCCTGAGCCAGCAACGGGCTGGGGCGCGAAGGACCAGAAATATCGCTTCAAGTGGACATCGCCCACGCTACTCTCACCACATAATCCGAATGTGCTGTATACGGCGGGCAATTACGTCTTCCGTTCGACGGATGAAGGCAATAGTTGGGAAGTGATCAGTCCCGATCTCACGCGCAATGACATCACTAAGCAAGAGGCATCAGGTGGGCCACCGACCAAAGACAATACGGGTGCAGAATACTATTGCACCATCTTTACCTTTGCCGAGTCTCCGATCACACCCGGACTGTTCTGGGCTGGCTCCGATGATGGTCTGGTACACATTTCACGTGATGGCGGCACATCCTGGCAGAACGTCACACCAGAGGATTTGCCTGAGTGGGCATTAATCAGCATTATCGAGCCTTCGCCGCATGATCCTGCTGTTGCCTATATGGCGGCGACGCGCTACCAATGGGACGACTTCTTGCCATACCTGTACAAAACGGATGACTACGGAGCGACCTGGACGAAGATTGTAACCGGAATTGCCGAGAACGATTTCACACGTGTCATCCGTGAAGACCCGGTTCGTCGAGGATTGCTCTATGCAGGAACCGAGACAGGGATTCACGTCTCGTTCGATGATGGGGATCACTGGCAATCGCTCTCGTTAAACCTGCCCGCTGTACCAATCCACGACATTGTCGTCAAAGATAGCGATCTCGTCGTGGCGACGCATGGGCGCTCGTTCTGGATTCTGGACGATACCACACCGCTGCGGGAAGCGAACGAGGAGGTACAGCTAAGCAGGGCGGGGGCCAGCCCCACCCCTACAGACGAAGAGGCACAGAAGCCTCCAGCGTTTCTTTTCAAGCCGCGTACCACTACGCGCTTTATGGTGAATTATGGCTACAGCCGTGCAGCGCTTTCCGGTAATTTTTTCCGCGATTCAGACAACACACAAATTGTGTCACGGCGCGAAGAGCGTCCAGGGAATATAACGCTAGAGCGTCCTCTCAATGCCGGGCAGAACCCGCCGGATGGCGTCATCGTCTACTACACGCTTGCGAGCAAACCAGAAGGTGAGGTCAAGCTTACCTTCCTCGATGAGCAGGGCAACGAAATCAAGTCCTTCGCCAGTAAAACTGAGCGCAAACCTTCAGCCGACCCCACCGACGAGGAAGAGGAGCAAGAGAAAAAGGAACCCTACGCTCCTAAGGAGGCCGGACTTAATCGATTCATCTGGAATATGCGCTACCCTGATCCCAGGAAGGTTGATGGTTATGTTGCTTCTGAAGGTGTCTTGTCTGGTCCCCCTGTAGCACCCGGCACGTACCGGGTACAATTGACCGTTGGGGATTCGACGCTGGTTGAAACGTTTGAAGTGCGACAGGACCCGCGGGTTAGCTCAACACGCGAAGATCTGGAGGAACAGCTTGCACTACATCTCAAGATTCGGGATAAGCTGTCGGAGACACATGATGCTATCAATACGTTGAGGAATGTGCGCCACCAAATCGATGATTGGCTGAAACGTACACAGGAACAGTCCATCTCTGAGGAGTTGACGCGCGTGGGCAAGTCCGCGAAAGAGAAGTTGAAGGCAATCGAAGATGAGCTGATCCAGTCAAAGGCGAAGACGCGCCAGGATACGCTTAATCATCCTGTCAAACTGAATGGCAAATTGGCTGGTCTAGCTGGAGTGGTTGCCAACGCACAGGCTGCGCCAACGAAGCAAGCATATGCTGTCTTCGAAGACCTGAGCCAGCGCATTGATGCCCAGTTAAAACAATTGCAAGAAGTATTGGACACCGATGTTGCGACCTTCAATAGCCTGCTGCGGGAGAACGAGGTTCCGGGGGTTATTCCTTTGGCTACGTTCACGGTAAAAGACCCGAAAAGTGAGTAGCTTTTGCCCTGCAAGATGAGGGAAGCATTGGAACAGGCAGCCAGTGACGAAAGGGGACATGTCATGAGGACCATGAGCCTCACCTTCACGGGATTCTTCTGGTATGCAGTGATGCATCTGCAACTGGTGGACTCGCGTGTCGGGCAGACGTGCCCCAGCACCTGCTCAAACGTGCCTTTCTGTTCCTCCTTGTCTATCTGCTTGCTAGAAAAAGGAAGGAGAAAACAGCATGCGTGATTCCAGTGAAGTTTGGACTGGCAAAGCCAGTAGCTATGATCGGGTACGCCCGACGCCTCCACCGGCTTTGCTCGATCTGCTGACACAGTTGATTGACCTGCCGCGACCCGCCCTGGTGGTGGATGTGGGTAGCGGGACTGGACTGTCCACTGCGATCTGGGGGGAGCGAGCCGAGCGGGTGATTGGGATCGACCCCAATGCCGATATGCGGAAAGAGGCCGTCCGCAAAGTCGAGGACCATCCCTACGCAGCACAGATCGAGTATCGAGAGGGGCTTGCTCATCAGACGGGCCTGCCGGATGGATGCGCGGATATTGTCACGGCTGCCCAATCGTTCCACTGGATGGAGCCGTCGTCGACTCTGGCCGAGATCGCTCGGATTTTGCGACCTGGAGGACTCTTTGCGGCATATGACTATGATTCGCCACCAGCAATCCATTGGGAGCTTGATCGGCTCGCTCAGGAGGGGAATTTGCGCTTCGTAGAGCTTGTCCGAGAGCATGGGCTGGCTCAGAGCCTCAAGATCTGGCCGAAGAACAAATCTCTCGATCCTATGCGTGAGAGCGCTCACTTCCGCTTCACCCGCGAGGTGTATCTTCATTCTATTGAGCAGGGAGACGCGGCACGGTTTCTTGCGATGATACAGAGCAGTGCGTTCAGCCACCAGTTCCAGTTCACCGAACAAGAGATGGGTTTGGATCGCCTCAGACAGGCTGCGCTCCAACACATCGGGTCCGAACCCATTCCCTGGTATTGGAGTTACCGGGTCCGCATCGGGATCAAGTGAGTGCGGAGAGGTGAAAAAGAAAGCCCATCGTGCTTTACCTGCATGATGGGCTTTTCTCTCTTCTTTCCTTGAGTTTCTCTCTTTGCACGAAGTCGTGGGGCAAAAGAGATCGCGAGCAATTTATTTACAACATTCCATGCATCAAGGCTTAATTTCGAAGTGGTTTTCCAGTCATTAAGATGGCTTGCATGCGCTCCTGGGTTTTTTCCATACTGGCAAGGGTGAGGAAGGCCTCTCGTTCCAGGTCGAGCACGTGCTGTTCTGTGACGGGTGTGATGGGTGAACATTCACCGCCGGTAAGGACATACGCCAGGTGGCGGCCGATGACGGCATCGTGTTCGCTCACCCTGCCAGTAATTAACAAGTTTTCAACTTGCTGTTCGAGGACCATGCGAGCGCCGGGACCAGGGAGTAGTAACTGTGGCGCTTGCGGCGGTTGCCATGTGCCTGCCTCGCGTAGCCCCGCCAGCTTCAGCGCATCAGCTTTGGCATCGCGCAAGAGCAGGTCGCGGTTCACAGTAACGGCATCGCTCTTACGTAGGAAACGTAACTCCTGCGCCTCGGCAGCGCTGGTAGAGACGGTTGCGACAGCGATGATTTCGAAGGCGCGCCGCGATGGAGTGAACGGTCCACCCGTCTTTTTCGCCTTCTGATCTTCAAAGCTGGCTCCATGACGTAACAGCAGTTCCTTGCAGCCACCGCTTGCCGGTATCAGTCCGACTCCTACCTCAACCAGGCCAATATAGGACTCGGCGTGCGCACGCGCATGGTTGGTGTGCATAATGATTTCACAGCCGCCCCCAAGTGCTCGACCGGAGGGTGCAGCTACCACCGGAATAGGGCTATATTTGAGCAATTGGTGAGCTTGCTGGAGGCCATTGATTGCTCCTTCCAGCATTTTCCACTCGCCTTGCCTGGCTCCCATCAGCACGAGCAGCACGTTGGCACCGGCTGAGAAATCCGCTGCCTCGTTGCCAATGACCAAGGCTCGAAATTGGTTCTGGCCTTCCTCAACCGCGTAACGCAGCATGTCAATGATGCCTTCGTCGATGGTGTTCATCTTGGTATGGAACTCAATACAGGCTACGCCATCACCAAGATCAATCAGGGAAGCCGACCCATTATCACGCAATACGCGATTGTTTGATGCAGCCGCAGCTAACGAGATAGCGCCCTTTGGAGTGGGAACCGCTTTGTATGTATCTGTATGGAAATCAAAGTATTGACGCTGTCCAGTTGTGCCCGTATAGAATGTTCCTTGGGTCTGCACTCGGCGTAGCAGGCCAGGTACATCCCTACCTTGTAACACCTTTTTCAGAATTGTGGGAGCTTGTAAGAGCGCATCCCAGACCTCGAAGCTGCCGAGGTCGAAGTTGAAACCCCAGCGCATGGCTTCATCAACGGCAACAATGCTATCGGCGATTTCGGGTGCGCGATTGGCGGCATAGATCAAGGAATCAGCAGTTGTCTCTCGTGCCAACTGGCCTGCGCGGTCATCTGCATCAAGGATGGTGAGCATGCGCCGGACGGGGTCGCTGATATTGCGGGCCTCGCCAATCGAGGGGAAACGCACCTTTTGTTGCGGCTCGTACTCCAACGTTTTCAGGTTCAGTTCCAGGATGGTTGATTCACCACCAGGATTCTTGACACGTTTATAAAAGCCCTGGCCGCTTTTCTCGCCGAGCCAGCCGCGGCGAATCATCTCGCGTATGACCTCCGGCAGACGGAAGGTTTCGCGCTGCTCGTCATTGGGAGCATTCTCGTAGAGATTATCGGCAACATGCGCCAGTGTATCTAATCCTGAGAGATCGGCGGTACGGAAAACGGCAGACTTGGGGCGGCCCATATTCGGCCCGAGGATCGTATCTACCTCGCTGACGGTATAACCCTCGTTCAGCACACGCTGAAGTGTTGACAAGAAGCCATAGACACCAATACGGTTGGCAATGAAGTTTGGAGTATCCTTACACAACACAACACCCTTGCCAAGGACTTCCGTTGAAAACTGCTGCATGAACTCCATCAGTTCAGGCGCTGTATCAACATCTGGAACAAGTTCTAGCAGGCGCATATAGCGCACAGGATTGAAGAAGTGGGTGATTAAGAAATTGCGCCGAAACTCTGCGCTGCGACCTTCGGTGAGCATATGGGCAGGCAAGCCGGAGGTGTTGGAGCTGATAATGGTACCCGGTGTTAAAACTTCCTCTACCTTTGTATAGAGATCGTGTTTTATGTCAAGTTTCTCTACCACGGCCTCGATAATCCAGTCAACATCGGTAAGTTCTTCCAGGTCGTCTTCGATATTGCCAATGGTGACCAATTTTGCCGACCTCTGGCTATAGAACGCGGCGGGTCTAGCCTTGAGCGCACGCTCCAATCCCATACGCGCAATTTTATTGCGATCTTTTTCGGCATTCTGCGGTACGATATCGAGCAGCAGGCTGGGGATGCCAACATTGGCGAGGTGGGCCGCAATAGCTGCGCCCATTACACCAGCACCCAGCACCGCTGCTTTGCGAATCTGATATGGCATGGCTAGGCTATCCTCTCAATGATGGTCGCCAGGCCCTGACCGCCGCCGATGCAGAGCGTGGCGATGCCGAGGGTCTTGTCGGCGGTCTGCAAATCGTTGATGAGCGTGGCGATGATACGCGCACCACTGCATCCCAGAGGGTGGCCAAGAGCAATCGCACCACCGTGTGGATTGAGCTTCTCTTGATCAATGCCCATGACTTTTACCACCGAAAGGGTTTGAGCGGCGAATGCTTCGTTGATCTCGATGATGTCGATGTCGCTCAGTTGGAGATTAGCACGCTGCAAAGCCTTCTTCATGGCAGGCACGGGGCCTATACCCATGATGTCGGGTCGCACACCGGCTACGGCCATTGAGATTACGCGTGCGAGAGGTTGGATGCCAAGGTCACGCGCCTTTTCAGCGGACATGAGCACAGCGGCGGCGGCACCGTCATTCAAGTGGACTGGAATTGCCTGCCGTGACCGTGCCACCCTTGATAAAGGCGGGTTCGAGAGTTGCAAGCTTCTCCAAAGAGGTATCACGACGGGGACCTTCGTCGATTTCCATCAATGTACCATTGGGCAGCGGTACGGGGACGATCTCCCGTTTGAAAATGCCGCTATCGGTTGCGGCAATTGCACGCCAGTGACTGCGTAGTGCAAAGGCATCCTGTGCTTCACGGCTGATGTTATGCTCACGAGCAAGGTTCTCGGCGGTTATGCCCATTGGAATGTAGCTTGAATACCCATATTCTAATTCAGATGGGGGAAAAGGCGAGCTAGTTTTTTCACCATCGCGAGATTGAATGAGGCGCGGATTGAAGCTTGGATTAAAGCCGCCCATCGGCACACGCGACATACTTTCGATGCCGCCCGCCACAAAGACATCGCCCATGCCGAGCATGATATTCTGCGCTGCCATGTTGACGGCCTGCAAGCTTGATGCACAGAAGCGATTGACGGTGACGCCACCCGCGGTCTCCGGCAATCCGGCAAGCGCCCCAACCAGACGAGCCAGGTTCATGCCCTGCTCACCTTCGGGGAAGGCGCAACCAAGAATGACATCTTCAATAAGCGAACGATCAAGCTGTGGTACGCGCTCAACGGCGGCTTTTACGGCGATTGCGGCAAGATCATCAGCGCGTACATCCTTGAGCACGCCCTTGTTCGCACGTCCAATCGGGGTACGTACGGCACTGACAATAACTGCTTCTGGCATATGTTAGTTCTCCTTGTTGGTAACCTCTTTGTTCTTGTACAGCACCTCTGCTGCACGTTTCAGTCTAGATAAAGAATCTTCTACACCTCTGTGGAGCGCACTCGCACCGAAGTGTTCAAGTAACCAGCCTCTCCATCCAGGGAGGAAGGTGAAGTCTCAGCCATATTGCACGCGGCAGGATGCTGCATCTATGGAAGTACAAGTAATGGTGTTATGCGCTACAATTCCCAACGGAAGAAATGTGTCAAATTGAATCTTGGAATGCGAGCCTGCAACGGCGCTCTCGCGCCTACTCTGCGAGTCAGCAGGCTCGATAGGCAGTATCCGGTGTTTGACGGGGTTGATTTTTTTGATGACGAAACGAACTTGCCAACGCTTGCCAAATTCGCTACTTGTGCCATAGATAGTCTGGCCCTCAACCGCTGGTCCTTCTGGCACAATACGTTCGACGCGGAGATCCCACCATTCTCCGTACCTGAAAGGTTGTGCGAGCAGTTCCCATACGTCTTCAACAGGGGCGGCCACGATTGCCGCAGGACAAACCCTTACAGGCATAATTATCACCTCCATTGCCCTTAATGAGAAGGTGAGCGTATCAGGTCAGGCCAACACATCTCGAATGATGCCATGCACACGGCCAGTAAGCACCTCTTTGTCTTTTTGATTGCGACATACCAACGACGCGACCAATTTTGTGTGACCTTCCGCCTTCTCAAGATGAGTTATGGTTACCTCACAGCGAATTGTATCACCTGTAAACACCGGTCGCACAAATTCAAAGACCATTTCGCGGGCGAGTAAGTTGAGATCGCCGCCAATCTTTGTTGGGAGCGTGGCAGTCAAGAGGCCTTGAACAAGCAGACGACCTTGTTCATCGGGTTTGACGTGATGGATGCCGAGGTCGCCGGAAAGTTGACCAAAGAGTCGAACGTCCTCTTCGGTAAAGGTGCGCTCCCATGAGCTAACGTCGCCAACTTGCATTATTTCACCTCAGATTTCATAGGTCCCTACGGATGGTTTCGTTCGCAAAATTATCCTTCTAGGGGATAGCCTTTTTTCTGGACGACGATTGCGGCTATTTCGCGTTGGAGGGCGACGCCGTTGAGCAGGTAGTCGCCGACGTAGGTGCGGACACGTGTCAGATCCTTTTCTACCTGGCCTTCGTCCATGTTCGTCATAATCATGGAATCGAGGTTGGCGCGGATGCGTGAGAAGGCGAGCCAGGTTGCAAGCTGGGCCAGCTTGACGTGGATGCTGCTATTCTCGTCGCCCCGGCGTACGGCCTGGGTTGCGCGAGCAAGCGCACTGTCTACACCATACAGGTCGATCAGCACGTTCGCCAGGTATTCGATGAACTCCTGCTCTTGCTCAAGTGCCTGCATGTATTTCATGGCAATCTTCATGGCAGTATAGATAGTTGCATCCTTGGCACGCTCAAGGGCATTCACGGCCTCGCGTAGCTTAGCGGGAATGGCCTCACCGGCAAAGTCACCCGCAATACCTGATTTAACACGAGCTTCGATTTCGGGATAGCGAGCCATGAGGTCGAGCTTGCCGGACAAGACGCGGCGGAACATGGTGCCAGAGGCGACCAGACGGTTAATCTCATTTGTACCTTCGTAGATGCGCTGGATACGGGCATCACGGTAGGCTTTCTCGATGGGATACTCCTGCATGAAACCATAGCCACCGAAGATCTGCACACCTTCATCGGCTGCGAACGCCATCACCTCGCTGCCATGCACCTTGGCAAGCGAATCTTCCACTGCATATTCTTCAATAGCCTTGAAGGCAGCTTCCGTGTTATCACCAGCGCTGCGACGAGCCTGTTCGATGTTGGCAGCGGTGCGGAAGACTTCGCTCTCGGCTGCATAGGTTTCGGCTGCCATACGTGCCAGCTTCTTCTTAATCATGCCGAACTCGTACAGGAACTTACCGAAAGCTTTGCGCTCAGTGGTATAGGTGGCTGCCAGGTCCAGACAACTACGTGCACCGCCCACAGCACCCGCGCCCAGCTTTAAACGCCCGATGTTGAGAATGTTGAAGGCAATCTTGTAGCCCTTGTGGATTTCTCCCAGTAGATTCTCTACCGGAACCCTGGCATCCTCAAAGTAGACCTGCCGCGTTGAAGAGCCCTTGATGCCCATCTTGCGCTCTTCTGCCCCGGTTGAGATCCCCGGCCATGCAGTTTCGGCGATGAAGGCAGAGGGTCTCTCGTTACCGATATGCGCAAAGACGATCATCAGGTCGGCAAAGCCAGCATTTGAAATCCACTGCTTCGTGCCATTGAGGATGTAGTACTTGCCGTCTTCTGAAAGTTTTGCGTGTGTGCTCAGGCCCATTGCATCGGAGCCAACACCTGGTTCGGTTAAGGCGTAGGCAGCGATCCATTCGCCTGAAGCCAGCTTTGGAAGATATTTTTGCTTTTGCTCTTCATTGCCATAAAAGACAATGGGCAGTGTGCCAATGGTGGTATGCGCACCGAAGGCGGTACTGAACGAGCCTTCACGCAACTGGGAACCCACAATGGCGCTCGTTAATAAACCGAGTTCCGCGCCACCATATGCTTCCGGCACATCGATCATCAATAGTCCTTGTTCGCCTGCCTGCTTTAGAAGGCCTGGCATGACACCGGATTCCTGGTGGTCAATAGCCTCGACCTTTGGCAACACTTCACGCTGCAAAAAGGTGGCAGCGGATTCTTCAATCCAGCGCTGTTCTTCGTCACGCTGCTCCAGCGTGAAAATTTTCTCAGCGCTTTCACTTACCGGCGTCGTCAGGAACGCTGTACCGGCTTCTGTTGGTTTGATGGTTGTTGACATGCTTTCTCCTTGTTATAGGCTGTGTCATCCTTCGTATCACTCAGGATCTCCAGCAGGACAGCCGCAGATCCTTCCCTATCGCTCAGGATGACAAGGATACGCTCTGGATGACAGCTTCTTATTTGATTGTTTCCCGTAACTCTCTTCTCAATACTTTGCCAACGAGTGTTTTCGGTAAACTCTCACGGAACTCCAGTTTTTTCGGTACTTTGTACGGGGTCAATTCTTTCTTACAAAAAGCCAGGATATCCTGGCGAGTCTCCTCGGATGCAGCAAATCCAGACTTCAGCACAACAATAGCAGCCACCGTTTCACCGCGATATGCGTCGGGGATGCCCACTACCGCTGCCTCCTGGATGGCGGGATGCTGGAACAATACCTCTTCGACTTCACGAGGGTAGACGTTAAAACCGCTGGCGATAATCAAGTCTTTGGCACGATCTACGACATAAAAGTAGCCTTCCGAATCCATTTTTCCGATGTCGCCGGTGCACATCCAGCCATTCAAAAAGATGGCTTTTGTCTCATCTTCACGATGCCAGTAGCCCTGCATGATATTAGGGCCTTTCACGATGATCTCACCTACCTCGCCAACCGGCACAGGTTGGCCTGTCTGAGAGTCCAGGATGGCTGCGTCGACATTTGGAAGTGGGATACCGACGCTGCCTTCACGAATATCGCCATTCAAAGGATTGCAGTGGGTTACTGGCGCAGCTTCACTTAAGCCATAGCCCTCAACCAGCTTGCCGCGCGTCATGGCCTCCCAATCCTGGCGAACCTTTGCAGGTAAGGCAGAAGCACCGCTGATACAGTATTTGATGGAACTTAACCGGTCAGTGTGCTGGCTAACCTCGCGCATAATCGCGAGATACATTGTTGGGATGCCGGGAAGCTGCGTCGGACGATAGCGACGGATGGCTTTGACTACTTCTTTAGCCTTAAATTGCGGCAGCAGTACCATTGTGGCCGCCGCGTTGATGGAGAGGTTCATACCAACGGTCAAGCCGTAGGAATGGAAGAAGGGAGCGACGCATAAGGTTATCTCCTGAGCACCATGGGCTTGGGGGTTCCAGTTACGGGTCTGCATAGCGTTCGCAAGCAGATTTCGGTGCGTCAACATCGCTCCTTTTGACAGCCCTGTGGTGCCCCCAGTATACTGCAAGACGGCCAGATCATTACCAGTCGCATGTACAGGCAGATTGAAGACCTCTATTCCTCCCTTTGTATGCGACTGTAATAAAGCGCTCATGGAATGGAGCATAGGGTCTTCGTGCAATTCCTTTTCCGTCAGACGTGGTTCTGGATGTTTGGCACGGTGGGCGGCCACAAGGGCCCCCACCCTACTCCGCTCCACTCCCGCCCCTACGTAGTAAAGGGTGCGCAGTAGAGGTGGTAGAAAATCGGCGGGGCTAGTGATGATGATATGCTCAAGTGCGGTATTCGAGCGTACCGCTCGCACGACCGGGTAGAACATATCGAGCATGACGATGACAAGCGCACCCGAGTCCGCAAGTTGGTGCTGCATCTCACGCTCAGTATAAAGGGGATTTGTTGGTACGATGACAGCTCCAGTCCTGAGCGCGCCATAGAAAGCAATTGGGTATTGCGGAACGTTCGGCAGGGCAATCGCGACTCGATCGCCTTTTTTAACACCCAGGCGCTGCAATCCACTAGCAAAGCGATTCGCTAAGGAGTTAAACTGAGCATAGCTGAGTCTTGTTCCATAATAGATGAATGCTGTATGGTCAGGGTACTTGCTGACAGTGCGGTCAAGCAACCAGGTCAAAGGTTGATCTGGAATGGTGAGTTCGGCTGGAATGCCCTCTTCATAATGACGTATCCAGGGGCGAGAAGACAGAATGGAATCATCTGGGGCGCTTTGTCCGATTTGAGAACTGTTGAGTATTGATGGGTCAGACATTTCGCAATAGCTCCTCTCGAGCTACAACACAAACTCTCCGTAGTGTAATTATAAAGTGCTATTTCTGATATTGTAACGTTGCCAGCTAACAATTTTTGAGGCATAATGAGCGTGTAGCTAACAAAGAATTATTAAAGAGTGTGGTTCAAATGGTTATAAGTAGCCCTTCCCAATTTGCACAACTTATTACGCGGTTCCGGCAGCGGCGAGGTATGTCACAGGGACAGCTTGCGCAGGCTACGCAGCTCTCACGCACCTATATTTATCATTTAGAGGCGGGTATGCGCAGCAATCCATCACCACACGTTGCCGAGAGCATTGTACGCGCACTTGAGTTGCACGGCGAGGAGAGGCGCTCCTTTTATACTGCCTACACGGCTTTGACGGGGCAGTATATCGATACTGAGCAGCCCGAAAGTACGCTGCTTGATATGGGCGAGTTGGCTAAACTGCTCGTCTATAACACGTCGTATCCTGCGCACTCACTTGATAGGCTCTGGTTCCTGCACTCCTGGAATGAAGCAGCAATTCGGCTGTTCGAGGTCCAGCAAGAGATCGAAGAGGTAGCAGACGGTGAGAAGCGACACCTGTTGGAGCTAGTCTTCGATGCGCGTCGACGTCGCCATTTCCCAGGCTGGGAAAATCTGGCACGGCGGTTGGTGAGTGATTTCCAGTACAATACACGCACGGTTACCCACCTTCCTGAATATAGGGCCTTATGGAAACGTTTACGCGAATTGCCTGAGTTCCGGCGGATTGCTGCCGCCACTTATCCAGAAGGTCGTCCCGAACCTTCTTTTGTCTTTCATGTACAGCACAGTGAGCTTGGCCGCTTAGCTCTGCGCACTGCGACAACGGTGTTTACCGGCATCAATAGCTATTCGATGGTAAGTTATGTTCCGGGGGATCAGCAGACGCTGGAGATTTATCGGAAATATAAGTGGCAACCGAGATAGAGAGTAGTCATCATAGGGAAGACTCCTCTTCATCTTCGCCAATCTCTTCTTCTCGTGGTGCACTACCCAGGATGCGTTGTCTATCTGCCATATTCGTAATCCCGTACAAGTCAAGCACGCGTTCATCAATCTGTACATCTATCTGCTTGATTTCATCAAGCAGTGTCATGATATGCGTCTTTTTGAGCGACACAGTATCAAAAAACGCCTTGAGCGCCGTAGGATCTTCAGGAATGAGTGCTATACTTTTCAATTCATCCCACGTTTTGCCCTGCCAGCGTGGACTTCGGAGATAGCCGTACAGATACTTTCTTACATGATCGTCTGGTACTTCAAACCAGAGTTTGTTGTGACGCAATACAACAATGGTTGGAAATTTGTCAGGAATGTATATATTGCTACTTACGGATGCCTGAAGATCACAACGGTCAGGGATGCTAAATAGACCTATCGCCCTGGCATCGAAGAGGGTTATAGTAGGGAAGTTGGAATTTGCTCCTTGCAGATCGCTCAAAATCCTATCGTGGGGAACTTCAATCAAGATTATACCGTTGCGCTGCTGTCTGATAATATAACCTTGCATCCGTAACCTGTCTATTTCTGCATATTTCGCCAAAATCTGATCCACCAGTGCAACAATGGTCGCTTGTGTGTCTGGATCAGCGGGATAAATTGGCAATTGGCGAAAATAATCTGGATTAATATTTACATTATCAAACTGACGTGCAAACCAGTAATTCAGCAAAGACGAATTGAAGAGGGCTAGAATATACTTGAGATCAAAGGTCGTGCCCTTTGCAATTACATCGCTGAAATTATGGCGATTATAAAATTTTTGGTCATCAAAAGTCGCAACCAAACGTCGCCTTAAAGCACGGTTTCGCATATATTGTACGATTAGTTTAGGTGACTCGAAGTATTTTGAATCACGTGGACGGCAAAGCCAATTACCATATTTCAAATATGGTTGCTTGTTACCCCAACGTAGTTCATATCGTCCAACAAATGCGCTACTGTCTAGTAAAGGCTTCCAGTCCGTTTCAGAAGGTGGAACGCTTCGGCGAGGCAGAATATAGAGGCCAACTTGCTTCTCATCTCTCGTTTCGTAGACAATTATCCCTTGGGTACTTTCTGTCACATCATCAAGCCGCAGTAACTTTGTAGCAGAATTACCATTGACACGAACTTGACAAGCATTTTCGATTTGTTGTAACAGCGGGTTATACCGAATATTCATCTTATATTGTGGATCATCCATCCAACGAGACTGCTGATGTGTTAAAGTTTCAATCCAATTTCTCTCCGTAAGCTTATCTAGTGTATCACGTAATCCCAATAGATTAATCTGAACTTGTTGGGTTCTGCGCTTCTTCTCATCGATCTCTGCGGCAAGGAAGAGTAGTACGCAGTCCACATTTACATCAGACCAGATACCTTGGGGTAAGTCCACTACTTGCTCAACACGCCCTAAAGTAAGTAGCTTTTTGCGCAACGCAGCAGTATTTTTGCCCATTAGATAAGTGTTAGGAGTAATGAACCCGAGCTTTCCATTATTTGCCAGTAACTCGATACCTAGCTTCAAGAAAAAAGTGTAGGTATCAGGCTGCCCATAGAAGACATCGGCCCAATCGGAGCGCAATATATCTTTATAGGCTTCGCTAAGGGTAGCTCCATAGGGTGGATTGGCAACTACAAAGGCAAATCCATGAGCATAGGGAGTGTTGGGCGCACGGCTCTTGATTTGCTCAACAGCATCGTTCTCTTCGGCTAATAAGGTATTGAAATGTGTATAGTAGTATCTCCCGGTGGGACGTGTGAGCGCATCCACATTATAGATATGAAAACGTTGGATCGTGGGGCGTTTGCCAACATCGTGAGCCTGCTTGACCAGGTCCATTACCTGAATGAGGAGATTTACTTCGGCGAGATAACAAGCAAAGGGGTTAAGATCAAAACCAAATAGGTTTTGTTGTAACCGTTCCAGCACTGCTACCGGATCATCTACTCGTTCACTGCTCCCCTTATAGGCTGAGACAAAACGCTTGGCGGCTGTAACCAGGAATGAGCCGCTGCCACAGGCAGGATCGATCAGACGTTTGTTGGAGCCGATCATTGCCGTACCGCTGTAGCCAATAGTATCCAGGATATAGTTTACAATCGCTGGAGGTGTATAATATTGCCCTTTCTCGCGTTTCTCCTTACGATTGACATAAGTATTGTAAATCGTGCCAATGATGTCCGAGTCAACCCCGGCAAAATCGAAACGGCTCAAGCGATGGAGCGCCATCACAAAATGCTGTCTATCCGGGCGATACCAATTGAAGAGTTCACGTCCTGTAAAAAAATGGGCATAGATATTTTGGGCATTCTTGTAAGCCATATCGAGGAGTGGATCATAAGGATTGCCCTGGGCAAAGACGAAATATCGTTCAATATCCTCCTGCCAATGCTGCAATCCACCATCAGAGATGAAACGATTAGGAAAAATTCCTTTATCCTCACAGACGCGTATCAGGAGTAGCCGGATAAAGACGACATATGCAGCTTGTAAAGCAAACTCATCCCGACGCTGCTCCTCGTTCAAGCCACCCAGCATAGTTTCTTTCACGAGCGAAGCCCAAATATTGTAGTCATCATAGATACTTCGATCAGCTTGAAAATCATGACGTAAGGTTGCTTGTCGCTTGTGCCAATCGAATGTTTTCTCACTATAGGTTTCCAGAGCGTCACGTAATGGGGGCACATCATCAAGATTCGACATCGGCTGCGCAGCCTTTGGACGAGTAGCATATTTGCGTCGGCGGGCCTCATTGATCACAGTCAGTATAGCTGCAAGCACTTCCTTTGAGCTAAAAAAGGCGCTAACATGCTGCTCTAGCCGAATCAGGATTGCATTCATTGCTTCAATATCTTCTGTCTCCAGACCCCATATCTTCTGACAGCTATTGATAAGGATAGCCTGTACTTTGTCGCGTAGCTCTCTGAGTTTTTGAGTTGCAGGCTCAGGCATATTATCATCTAACCGGTAGGCCTTTTCCGAATACTCTGCATAGCGTGCCAAATGGCCTTCAAGTATGCGGCGTGCATCCCTTTGCAACTCCAGTACCAACAATTGCAATGTATCGACCAGGACAGCTTCATTCCCTCTTCCTGTACCTAAAGGTAATGCTTGTGCATGCCACTGCTCGAAGCTAGTACCAATCTCCTGTTCAAGCCGCTGAGTATTGGTGAACGACTCCTTATGACATAGATCGAATAGACCATGAAACAGCTTCTCGGTAGACGGAGATAGCCTTGGTGGATTGTTGTTTCGCCACTCTAAGATAGCTGCAGGTATGTCCAGGTCAATAATTTGTCTAGGCTCATTGGGATCTTCAAAGCTCCAGACCGTAAATTGCCTGCCATTCGTTAAACAACCAAGGCGCAATGCAGCTGAACGAACATAACCCGCTAGCTGTGAAAGGTGGCTGGTAGGATTAGCCAGGTCAAAGGTAAGTGTCAGGGATGTGCTTTTATCCTCGACAACGAAGCAAGTGCCATATACAGAATCGGTGGGAGCAAAGTCAGGGCGACCGTTCTGACGCTGCTGGTTATAAACTCGCTCTGGAGGTGAAAAACCTAGTAAACCTAAAAGAGGCCCAACAATGGCTGTATCTACTATCGATGCCTCATCGCCACTTCGGTTATGATCGGGTTGACTCAAATAGGTAAGATAATCAACACGGCGAAAGGTCTTTTGAGCAACCATTTCAAAAAAAGCACTAAGAAAATTTTCAAAGGATGCTTCATGACTCATACTAAACGTAACTCCCGTCCTCGATCTCTGTCCAGCGCTTGCATAATAGCATATTATCAGCAGAACTCCACCATTATAACGCATTCACATAGCTAAAGAACGGAGAATTTGATGGATTCTCTTGCAAGGCGTTGAGATGCAGCAGGGCAAAACGTCTATCATTAGGTAGAAATGAAGGAGATGAACCGGGTGATGAATACTTTCACCAATGTCATGTCCCTATTCAGGTGATATACTTTAAATACAAGTCGTATATACCTGCGGTACCCTTCCAACCTTAGCCACAGTTAGCCGTATATTTTGAGGACATGCCTATTGATTTAACAAAATCAATCAGAAATACATCTGTGACTACATGAAACACACTTTGAAAGGCGGAAAGAGATGGATGCCAGATTTTACAACTCTGAAGAAATCGATATCGAGCGGCTGGCTAATGATCTAGAGAATGTCTACCGGGCACAAAATTACCAGGTGCAGCAGATCGGCGACAAAAATCAGATGCTCGTCCAGTTGAAAAAGGGTGGCGATTTTGAAGCCATTATCGGCATGCAGGCAGCGCTCTCCGTAACACTTCAACGCGTTTCAGGCGGCACATTGGCAATGATCGGTCACCAGAAGTGGATCGACAAGGCTGCTGTGGGTGCGGTCGGAATGCTGGTGTTGTGGCCGCTGGCGGTTACGGCAGGTGTAGGCGCGATACGCCAGGCAAGCCTGGCCAACCAGGTACTGAACGTTGTGGATGGATTGGTACGTCAGCAGCGACCGGGCGTACAGATGGGGCCAATTCCAGCACAGGTTATGCCCCAGATTCAACAGCAATGGTCACCACCAACATATTCGTCTCCGGTACCACAGTACGTGCCCTCATATGTGCCAAGCGGTTCGAGTAACGTTCCTTCACAGGCTACTCCGGCACAGACCGGACTACGCTGTCCAAACTGCAACACGCCATATGAACCTGGGGATACCTACTGCACCGGCTGCGGACGGCCCTTAGCACCACAAAAGTTGCTCTGCCCCAATTGCAAGGCCGAACTAAAACCGGGAGTAGCTTTCTGCCCTAATTGTGGCGCTTCAACATTCCAGCCGCTTACAGCAACCCAATCTGCGACACCAACTTCTACTCCTAAGCCGCCAGCACCAACATATACGACACCTCCTGCTCCTAAGCCACAACCGTCGGTGTATACACCGTCACAATCGGCATCACCCAAACCAGCAACTCCACCAGCACCGCAGCCGTATGTGCCACCCAAACCACAAGAGCCACCAGTGATACCACAACCCTCGGTTACGCTGATTCCTGGTACGGCTAAGCCACAGCCGCCGACGCCATCGAAGCAGCCACCAGCGCCAACGTATGCTCCTGTCTATACACCATCACAGCAGTCACAACAGGCGACGCCAAAGCCGCAAACACCTGCGTCTCCACCAGCGCCCAAACCAATTGTGGCAAAGCCGACCAGTCAACCGGCATTCGACTCTAACGCAACCTGGGGCAGTCTGACCTTCAGTGATGGCAATACGATACAGCTTTCCGGCGAGCGTGCTCTGGTAGGACGCTATGATCATGATCTGGGCGGACTCAATCCGGAGGTGGACCTCAGCGCGATGCCGGGATCGGATACTGTCTCGCGTATCCACGCAACGATTGAGCACATCGGCAGCGGCTACATGGTGACTGATCTGAATAGCACAAACCTCACACGCCTGAACGGGAAGCGCCTGGAGCCAGATAAGGCCACGCCACTTAACGACGGCGATACCCTCCAATTTGGAAAGGTGACGGCTACGTTTAAGAAGGCGTGACAGAAACAGATAAACATTTGTGATCCTTCGCTAGGGCAGGCACAAGGCACTGCCCCTACAGGATGACAGTTGAGGGGCAACCTTAATAACCAGGAAGTGGTACTTACCCGCTATCCTGGTTATTTTGTTCATCACACAATTCCCTCGAGATCCTTCGCTGCACCCAGGATGACAATTTGTCGATGGGATGGCAGGGTTAAGCATGTAAAAAACAGGTAGTCAGAACAGGTAATTCTACAGGGGGATCTCAGCCTAAATCCACGTAGACTATAAGCATAACTTCTTATGAGAAGAAAAAAGACAAGCAATGATGAGCAATGGATTGAACGATCCACGATTGTCATTCTGAGCGCGGGATTGCGTTTGACCCGGAGGGAGATCCTTTGCCAGGGCAGGCACAAGGCACTGCCCCTACAGGATGACAATTAGGACTCAGAGTGACAATTAACACTCAGAGTCGCAATTAAACTGTAGGAGGATACGCGATGATCAAGCATGACGACAAGGCACAAGAAGTGCAAAGCAGGGTGAAGGTAGGTGATGTGGCCCCGGACTTTACGCTCCCTAACCAGTTAGGCAAGCAAATACGTCTAAGCAGCTTTCAGGGTGAGAAAAATATAGTGCTGTACTTCTATGGGAAGGATAATTCTGCTCCTTGTACTGCCGAAGCATGGGCCTTTCGGGATAGCTTCCAGGCCTTCAGAGAGGGTGAAGCTCAAATTATCGGGATTAGTTCCGATTCGGTAGAGTCGCACCAGCAGTTCGCCGTGAAGCAACGGCTGCCTTTCATCTTGTTGAGTGATAAGGAGAGTACAGTGAGGAGGCTTTACGGAGTTCCTTCAGCTCTTGGGATTCTGCCCGGGCGTGTCACCTATGTTATCGACAAACAGGGTATTGTGCGTCACATCTTTTCTTCATTTTTCGCTCCCAAGAAGCATGCGCCTGAGGCACTCAATGCGTTGCAAGCGTTAGGTGAGGAAGGTAAGTAGCAAAACAGGATGATTTTCTGTCAACTTTCATTGTCTCTCGTAGTTTCGTACATACGCATTCTAGAAAGCATGCAAAACAGAAAGGAGTTTCTACCATGTCAACCGAAGAAAACAAGAGTATAATGAGGCGTGGCTATGAGGCGTTAAATCAGAGGAACCTGGCAGTCTTTGATGAGCTATCTACCCCTGGACTTCGTGTTTCACAATGCCTCGAGAAATACATGCGACCAGAAGGCTTTAAACAGTTCCTCTCGATGTGGCTCACAGCCTTCCCTGACCTGCATTTTACCGTAGAGGACATCGTCGCTGAAGGAGACACCGTTGTAGTTCGTCATCAGTTCGTGGCACTCATCAGGGCGAACTTATGGGAATCCCACCGACAGGCAAACAGATAACTTCAGCACAGGGATAGTGATTTGCCATGTCGCAAACGGGAAGGCTGTTGAGGAATGGATGAATGCTGATACCCTGGGTATATTACAACAGATTGGCGCGATAGCATCGATGGGATAAGGAGCAAATTAGGAACCTCACAGCCGTTGCTGTGAGGCTCCTTTGACTTTACCGTCCTGTTTCATTGCAAATGAACTATCATTTTTCGTTTTTGTGCAAAGAGTCAGACCAGATGGTGCTCAATAGCATAACGAGTCGCGGCGCAGCGTGAAGAAACCTGAATCTTTCCATAAATTGAGGTTAGGTGCCAGTTGACTGTGCGCCGACTGATAACCAGCTTTTCAGCCACCTGGGCATCGGTTAGCCCCTGTGCTACGAGATGTAGTACCTCTACTTCACGTGCCGTCAGGTCGGCAGGATAGTCCGACGCAGCTATGGAGGGCTTGTATTCATCAACAGGTGGAGGAGGCGGTGCAATTGTATCACGCATAGAGACGGCAATCCGCCACAGGCGTGCTGCACGTGCTGGTAGACCCTGTGCGGCAGCGATAATCGCTAATTCCTCTAGACGGCAGGCAATATACCATTTATAATCTAGCTCTCGAATGAATGCTGAACTCTCTTCATACAGCAGATGTGCTACCGTATCGTCACACTGATACGCAGCTATGTTTGCTAAAAAACGAAGCGATTCGGCAACCATCCTCATCTGGCCTTGCACATCTGCCTTCTCCACGTCTTGAAATGGTTCCTTCTGCGATAGCATATACATTTTTACCACCCCTGGTACTTACAAGTATTTTCAGCATCACTCTTACTTTTTTCTGACATCCAAAGCATACCCTGAGCAATGTCCATTGAACATAAAGAGATGTTATAATTTTCTTATAATTCTCATGGATGTATCTTCATGAGTTACGATCACCAATACTATGCTTTCTATTAGGATTATTCATTTGTTAAGGGGAGAGCCGTTGTGGAACGTTAGCAGAAAGATCATATGAGGGGGTAGCATCGTGGACACGAAACCAGATTCCCGGCCTCTAGTTTCGTCTTTTCCGAAGGTGCTCAAGAGCGAACGCGAACGGCTTGGCTTAACGCAGCAAGAACTAGCGGAGAAAGTGAGTGCCTCTCCAATAAGCATTAGTAATTGGGAGCGAGGCAAAACAGTACCTAGTCCATACCATCGGCGGCTGCTCAGTGAGCTTTTTGACAAAAGCCTTAAAGAATTGGGGTTGCTCCAGGAGGATGGGGTAAGCAGGGTAAACCCACTGCAAGCGCTCCATGAGGTGCCGAGTGCGGAATTATCTACACGTATATCGAACATTCCATATGCACGTAATCTCTACTTTACAGGACGCACGGAGGTGCTTCAACATCTGTACGAAACGCTGCTTACCGCGAGCACAGCAGCGTTGACTCAACCCCAAGCTATCAGTGGACTGGGCGGTATCGGCAAGACACAGACAGCAGTAGAGTATGCTCATCGCTATCGCGACCACTACCAGTTGGTGCTTTGGGCAAGGGCAGACTCGCGTGAATTGCTCATTTCTGACTTTGTCAGTATCGCCAATCTACTGAATCTACCGGGGAAAAATGACGAAGACCAAAATCGTGTGGTGCAAGTAGTCAAGCATTGGCTCGAAGACAACACGCAATGGCTCCTGATTTTAGATAACGCGGATGATCTGGAGATGACGAGTGAGTTTCTTCCCTCAGCAGGCCGAGGTCATACGCTCTTGACGACACGTGCACAAGCTCTTGGCACGATTGCACAAGGTGTTGAGATCGAGAAGATGGAGCCAGAAATGGGAGCATTATTCCTTCTGCGTCGTGCAAAATTGCTTCCACATCATACACCTCTGGAACGTGCCTCTGCTGTCATGCAAACTGAGGCTAAAGAAATTGCCGAGATGATGGATGGACTGCCACTTGCACTCGATCAAGCTGGCGCATTTATTGAGGAGACTGCCTGCAGCCTCGCTGACTATCTTACATACTATAGAACACGACAGGCTACGTTGCTAAAACGACGCGGAAGATTAACGGCCAATCATACTGAGTCAGTCGCAACAACCTGGTCGCTCTCCTTCGAGAAAATTGAGCAGGCGAGTCCTGCGGCTGCTGAACTATTGCGTCTATGTGCCTTCTTGCATCCGGATGCTATGCCTGAAGAGATCATTAGCGAAGGTGCCTCTTATCTCGGACCTATCCTTGCACCAATCGCAGCCGATCCCATCGAATTGAATGAGGCGATCAATGAATTGCGTCGCTTCTCATTGATACGGCGTAATTCCGAGTTGAAATTCCTCAACATACATCGACTGGTCCAGGTAGTACTCAAAGACCGGATGGACGAAACCACGCAGCAGCAATGGGCTGTGCGGATTGTGCAAGCTGTCAACAGGGTATTTCCTGATGTCTCATACGAAACATGGCCTCAATGTGAACGGTATTTCCACCAAGTACAGGTTTGTGCTGCTCTCATTGAACAATATAGTCTAGCATTTCCTGAGGCCGCACGATTACTCGATCTAGCAGGATATTACTTACAAGAACGTGGACAATACATTCAAGCAGAGCCATTTTCCAGGGAAGCCTTAAGGATGCGAGAGCAAGTTCTGAGTTCAGAACATCCTGATGTAGCCGTTAGTCTCAATAACCTAGCATGGCTCTATCATGAACAAGGACGATATTCCGAAGCAGAACCGCTCGCCCAGCGTACCTTAAGGATGCGAGAGCAGGCTTTGGGTCTGGAGCACCTGGACGTGGCTCAAAGCTTGCGCACTCTGGCAGAAATTTATCACGACTCGGACAAAGATGACTTAGCAGAACCACTCTATCAAAGGGCCTTAAAGATTCGAGAGCAAATTCTGGGTCCAGAGCACCCTGATGTGGCTCAAATCCTCAAGCATTTAGGATCGCTCTATCGCATCCGAGGTGACTATACTCAAGCAGAACCACTCTACCTGAGAGCTCTAGCAATTTGTGAGCAAACTCTTAGACCGGAGCACCCCGCTATAGCGGATTGCCTCATCAGCTTAGGAGCACTCTATCGCCGACAGGGAGAGTATGCAAAGGCAGAAGCGCTTTGCTTACGAGCCTTAGCAATACGTGAGAAAACGTTCGGTTCAGAGCATCCAGAGGTTGCAACTTGTCTAGGTACGCTGGGCTCAATTTATCGTGCAAGGGGTGAGTACGACAAGGCTGAGCCGCTCTACCTGCGAGAACTTACGATCCATGAGAAAGCCTTCGGTCTAGAGGATCCGGAGGTAGCAAGCACGCTCCAAAGTTTGGCAATGCTCTATTACGATCAGGGTCGTTATACAGAAGCGGAACCACTCTTGCAGCGAACCCTTACGCTCTACGAACGAATTTGGGGACCGGAAGATCCTGATACGCTGAAAATCCTTCAATGTCTCGCAGAACTCAATCAGGCGCAAGGTAACTATACTCAATCCCAGGAGCTACTACGGCGACAATTAGGGAACAGGAACTCGGTAGCATAAAGCGGTCGGGGCTTTAGCTCGGGGTTATACCCCCCATATCCTCACAACGCTCACGATTACATGGAAGTCACTCCACACAGTAGCACTCGCTCCCCTTGTAACCTGCACTTACGTGCTTGACTAGCCCCATCAATACCGGTATCTTAAGAGAAGATATTTTTTCAAGAAAAGAGGAGAAGAGATTATGAAAAAGCCGTGGTTTCGAGAATGGGGCTGGTTGTATTATCCTGTTTCGTGGCAAGGGATTGTACTCGTGGTGCTTGTCCTGGCCTTCTGTGTTCAGGTATTTCTGGCTGTCGATAGCCGTTCTCATTCGGTCAGCGATACTTTCTATGGCATCTTTCCCTATGTTGTGCCAAGCTTTCTGGTGCTGATGTGGATTGCCTCTAAGACGAGCGAGCAAATACAGTAGAGCAAGCAACTTCAATCAATGTGCGCATCATGGGCAATCTGTAAGAAATAAGGCACCCACAAGGAACCGCCTCCACGAGTGGACGCACGAGTCCCCCCGCGTCCCAGGCAGAGACGATCCCTTGTGGGTGTCCTACTTCCGCAACACATTCGTTTCTAGACGATACGTTTCTACAAATGTAATAGTAGGATCAGTGGATGCTATTGTGGATGGCCAAATGGCTAATTTGATATAGGTCAGGTGGCCTATTTTTGGTGGATTGAGGAAGAAGGGGATATCTTAATATTTGGATGCAGGAGGAAGCAGGCCAAGTTCAATAGCACGGACAGCGGCCTGGGTACGGTCGGATACACCGAGTTTGGCGAGGATGTGTTCAACATGAATTTTGATGGTGCTCACGCTTACCATTAAATTCTGAGCAATCTCGCGATTGGTCTGTCCGCGCACAAGGAACTGAAGCACTTCAAGTTCTCGAGGGGACAGCCCGACGGAATGTAGTTCGGTTTGACTGGACGAGAGGCTAGCTAGGCGCTTGAATAAGCGGATCATGAGTTCCTTGTCCAACATTGATTCCCCACGCAGTACCTGCCAGACAGCAGAGATGAGCTCATCCTGAGTCACGTCCTTGAACAGGTAGCCTGCTGTACCTGCCCTGAGTGCCTCCAGGAGGTAATCGGGATTTTCGTGGATTGTAATCAGAATCACGCTGGTCGCTGGACATTCCTGCTTGATAGCACGGCAGGTGGCCAGCCCATCCATTTCCGGCATGCGCACGTCAAGCAGAGCAAGGTCCGGGTGCAAACGTTGGCAGAGTGCCAGAGCTTCCCGACCATTTGTGGCCTCGCCTACTACCTCTAGCCCTGGTTGACCGCTGAGCATCTTGCGCAAGCCTGCTCTGACTAGCTCGTGATCGTCAGCGATTACCAGCCGTGCCAACTTTCTGCCGGATAACCGATCATTGCTCATAGGAAGCACTCCTCTCGCCGGATGTCGAGAGCGATACTTCGGCCACAACCAGAGTGCCAACATTAGGCCGACTGGAGAGACGAAAATGCCCACCGACAAGCTCTACACGTTCTCGCATTTCGCGGAGGCCAACATGCTCACCGAAACTCAGCTCGTGAAGTTCTGCCAGAGGATCAAAGCCACGACCCCAATCCTGTACCTCCAATAGAATCACTGAGCCCTCACGTTTCAGCGCAAGATTCACGCGCGAAGTATGAGCATGCTTGCGCACATTACTCAGGGCCTCCTGCGCTACCCCAAATAACGTTGTTTCAATTGCTGTTGGAAGGCGTTCTGGGCCGAGTGTCTCGTCGTAGGTGATCGTCCAGCCTTCGGCACGTAAGGACTTGACCAGCAGGCTCAGGGCTGTGCTCAACCCAAAGTCATCAAGGGCCGTGGGTCGTAATCCAGCAATAAGACGGCGAGCTTCCCTGACCGACAGTTGCGCCAGTTCCATTGCTCGATCCAACTCCTGGCGAGCTTCTAGGGAGCGAGGACGATACAGACCGGCGAAGGCCTGCAGGTGTTGATGTACACTTGCCGTCACTTGAGCCAGCCCATCATGCAGATCGTAGGCAACACGGCGGCGCTCCTCTTCGAGCAGCTTAGCCCTTTTACGCTCGATGATGTTCTCGATCATAGCTAATTCATAAATAGGTTGCCCATCCTGATTGTGCAGCATGGTCGCAGTAAGATCAGCCCAGAGGGTTTCACCATTCTTTTTCAAGTACCGTTTCTCTACCTTATAGCTGATGATTGTTCCTTTCAGTGTCTGTACAGCAAGAAGGGCGTCCTTGCCAATATCATCGGGGTGGGTAATTGCTGAGAGACTGCGGGAGCCTAACTCTTGTTCGTTGTATCCCAACATCTCACAGAACGCTTTGTTGACTTGCAGCAGTCTGCCATCCAGACCAACAACCGACATACCAATTGGGGCTTCTTGAAAAATTCCGCGGAAGCGTTCCTCACTTTCTTTGAGAGACCTTTCTGCTTGCTTACTCTCAGTAATATCACTCATAAACACGAGGTGACCGGTAACAGTGAGATGCCTATTGCGTTGGTAGAGGGGCGAGATATGCAGGTCAAAAAAGCGTTGGGCCTCGCCTTCACCCAGAACAATCTCTTCATGAACCTCGGTTACACTGCGATAGCGGTCGATCAAGTTGGGGAAGGGAGAGAAGATGTGAGTAAATGCCTGTCCGACGAGTTCAGGGCCAGCGCTGGCAAAGATACGTTGCGCGGACGGGTTGAGATCAATAATACGGTTCTGCTCGTCCAGTACAAGCACGGCATCGTTCATGTTCTCAATCAATACCTCACGAGCCACGGGCCGAATGTCTAATAGCCGAAAACGAAAGAGGCTTGATGCCAATGCTATACCCGTGACAGTAAACGTAAAGGGAGTGAGGTCCAAGTGCGGGAATGGACTCCATTTAAAGGTTGTCAAAACATTCCCTATCCATGGTACAGCTACGGCAATCAGTAAAGCGATTATTTGTCCCCGATAAAGGGACGCGGTACGCATAAACGTTTGAATGAGCGAACAGATCAGGAGGGTACCAAGCAAAAGCAGCAGATAAGAATACGCGATATTGATCCAGAACCAACTACCATACGTAAAAACCAGCGAGGAGAATGGACCACTGGTATTCAATGTGACGCTGTTATTGACCAGACCGTGCTGACTGTTGGTCCAGAGTAATAGAAGTGTGATGAGTGGTTCTAGGGCGAGGATGATAATATTGCGACGCGTCAACCATTTTGTTCGACCACTGTATTGGAGGGTAAAGATTAGCCAGGCAGTCGGCACACTCACAGCACCGAGCCATGCAAAATTATCCCAAAAGAGTTTGGTGGAGAGATTACTGCTTAACAGTTCCAAGGCATACCCAAGCGACCATTGAGCCACGGCCAACATGAGTAGACTGAAAGATAGCGCACCAGGCTTAGGACGTCGCCGCCAGGCAGAAAATGCAAGCCAGGCAGATATAACTGCCGAGGCAACCACAGGGGACACGTAAGGGATTGACTGCCAGTGCATCATGCTACTTCTTTCACTCTTCGCCTCTTGCTTACTTGTGATTCAGACTTTCCCTTCAGGGCATAACTAGCCATTAAGGGATACGTCAAGAAATTAGATATGGATTACATTCTGCGCCCTCGTAGTTGCTCGCTTGATTGTTGTTCTTTCCTATGGCTGTTAAAATAATGGTGGCCTCGATCCTTTGTCAGGCCATCACCTCAAAATGATATAATACCTCTTACAACAACACTCATCACATCAGGAGCACATCGCATGGAGATAGACATCAAACAGCCGCAACAAGTAGAACTCGATCCAGATCGCCAGAAAAAAGCACGGGAATACGCAGGTATACGCCGACGCCTTTCATATGTAAGCATGGGTATAGGAGGAGTGGGCATCATCATTTTTCTGGCAACTGATCTGAAGTTCTGGCTGCGGGATGCTTTGCATGGGTTGAGTTGGCAACCAATCTCGGGTTGGTATCCATGGCAGGTGTTGGTGTACTTTTTGATATTAATGGTGGGCTATGAGGTTCTTACGGCTCCGATTGGTTATTATAGTGGGTTTGTTCTGCCACATCGGTATGGGATTTCGACGATGACGCTGGGAAGCTGGCTGGGCGATCTTTTCAAAGGGCTGGTACTGGGTTTGGTCTTCGAGGGATTGGTTATTGAGCTGGTGTATGGATTGCTGGCTGCGCAGCCGCAGATATGGTGGCTTGAGGTGGCGGTGGTGCTGCTGTTCTTCTCGGTGATGATGGCGAATCTTGCGCCTGTGCTGCTCTTCCCGATCTTCTATAAATTTCATCCCATGCCGGAAGGGGAGTTGACGCAGCGGCTGCTGGCATTGGCCGAACGAGCTAAGACGAGGGTGCGCGGCGTGTTTACGATGCAGATGAGCAACAAGACGACTGCTGCTAATGCTGCGTTGATGGGGTTGGGCAATACACGGCGGATTGTGGTGGGCGATACGATGCTAGATCGCTATACGCCTGATGAGATCGAAGTTGTGTTGGCGCATGAACTGGGTCATCATGTACATCATGATATCTGGAAGCTTATACTCAGCCAGTCGGTGGTGACGCTCGGTGGACTGTATCTGGTGAACGTGGTTTTGCATTGGGCGGTTACGGTACAGCATTACCAGGGATTGGCTGACGCTGCTACTTTGCCACTGCTCATAGCGCTGACAGCAACTTTTGGGCTGATTGTGATGCCGATCAACAATGGCTACAGTCGCTTCGTAGAATATCAGGCTGATGAGTATGCGCTGCAATCTACTCACAAGATTCAGCCGTTCAAAAGTGCGATGACGCGCCTGGCAAACCAGAATCTCTCCGAAGTGGAGCCATCGCCAATCGTCGAATTCCTGTTTCACGATCATCCATCAATTGGGAAGCGGTTGAAGCACGCGGATGAGTTCGCAACGAGAGAGTATGTTAAGAGTGCTTCATGACAATTAAGCACACATTATAGACAACTGACTTTCAGCAGCAGGTAATGACCATGTCTGAACAAGCAGAATCTTTGCCCTCAATGTTCTCTCGAAGAACTATGATCAAAGGACTGGTGGGTTGCGCTCTCACATTTGCCAGTGTTGGTTGCTCTTCTGCGAGTTCGTCTTCTACCCACGCCATCCCTGGCGCTACACGAACAATTGTCTCTTCTCCTACCCCCACATCAACCACTATACCTAAACCCGGCACCCTGGGTAGTACTTTACTGACCTACCATGGTCATTCAGGAGATGTATTTGCAGTCGTCTGGCATGATCTTCGTATTGCCTCTGGTGGCCTTGATGGTACTGTCCAGGTCTGGAATGCGAACACCGGGCAGACGTTGGTAACATATACCGGCCATAGCGGAAAGGTGACGGCCATCTCCTGGTCGCTGGATGGCAAACTGATTGCCTCTACCGGTACTGAAATGACGACTCAGGTTTGGGAGGCAAGTACTGGACACAGGCTTTTGACATACACAGGGCATAATCCTTCAGGGCAAGTGATTTACGACGTAGCCTGGTCCCCTGATGGAACGCGCGTCGCAACTGCAAGCTGGGATCGTACAGTGCAGGTTTGGGAGGCAACTACTGGCAAGAGAATCTGGATCTACAATTCCGTCGCGCCCATGTGGACCGCTGAATGGTCCTTTGATGGAAAATATCTTGCTACTGGAGGAGATAGCGCTGTGCAGGTTTGGGAAATTGCCGACTGGCGCTCCATCTTCACCTATACATATGGTGGCTACCCTACGACGGATTATGCAACCCGTTGGTCTCCTAATAGCAAGCGTTTGGCAGCCGCATTGATTGAGGGCACTGTGCAAGTCTGGGATGCCTTGACAGGCGCGCATGTCTTGATTTATCGCGGCCACACTTCTCAGGTAATCGATGTGGCCTGGTCCCCGGATGGTAAGTACGTCGCATCTTCCAGTGCAGATAAAACTGTACAGGTCTGGGATTCCACCACGGGAGAGCTCATCTTTACCTACTCTGGACATCTGGGCGGCGTCTATCAACTCGCCTGGTCGCCTGATGGCAAGAGGCTCGCATCAGGTTCGCAGGACGGCACAGTACAAATATGCCAGGCGGGATAGGTTCTTTTCCGCAAGATGTTCTAGGCATTCATTGAGATATATGTCCATTGCCGTCGTGTGGAGTCCTCCACTAAAGCGAACTTCATACAATAAATTTCCATAAAAACCTCAATCAAACTGTGGAATGTGGTTTATTCGGTGCTATGTTATCCCTTCAAGATATCCATCAGTGCCCCCAACCGCTCCCCTGCCTCATCTGGCGTGCCAGAGGGCATTGATAGCAGTGGTTCATCAACGCCCGAGGAGACCCAGGAATCGAGCTTATTGACAACCTCCTGAGGAGTGCCGATGATTGAGACGGCGTCGAGTAGCTCCGGCGTTACTGCTTCCATGGCACTCTTCATGCCCTGCTTCCAGCCCTCTTGAACCAACTCAACCTCGCGGCCATAACCATTGCGGGTGAGCATTTGTGAGTAAAATACGCCCATTTTCCCAATGTAGTAGACAAGGGGTCCTGCCAGCAGCATACGGGCTGCAGCCCGCTCATGCTCGTCTGCGTTCTCGCTGAGAATAGCGCTGGTAATATAGGGTGCAATGGCGGCGCTATGGGAAGGCCGGCCAGCCAGGCGCGCACCCTCGTCGAGTTGCTCACGGAGTTCACTCCATTTATTTCCTGGCCAGTAGGTGGGCAGCACACCGTCGGCAATTTCTCCGGTCTGTATCACGTTCTTTGGACCCATCGCTGCAATATAGATGGGGATTTCCTTACGGAGAGGTGTGAAACGCAGCTTGAAGCCGCGTTCGAGATTGAACATCTCGCCATGATAGACCAATTTCTCGCCACGCAGGATCATACGAATGATCTCGACATACTCGCGAGTTCGCCTGACCGGTTTTTCAAAGGGTACGCCGTGCCAATGTTCGATGACGTAAGCACCTGATGGACCAAGGCCAAGTAGGATGCGACCATCAGAACGTTCGTCAAGTGTGGCTACGGTGCTGGCGATTAATGCGGGGGTACGCGAGTAAATATTGGCGATGCCCGCACCAATCTTGATACGCTTTGTGACGCGCACGAGGTCAGCCATAGAGGTGAAGAGTTCATATCCCCAGGACTCGCCGAGCCAGACCGAGTCGTAGCCGAGTTCGTCGGCTATCTTGACCTTTTCCAATACGTCGTTCCAGTCGCCAGGAAAATTAGGGGATTCGGTGATTAATCCAATGCGGCTGGTATATGTTCTTTTGGTGTTAGAGGTGGAGTTTGTCATTATGCGTTGACCCATCCTTCCCTTGGGCGGTTTTGAACGTAGTATAGTTCTGTTATTATATCTTATGTTAGACGTTATTTGTTCCCATCAGGCTCCAAAGGCAAACGCTTCAATATCCATCTCAGGCTGAACCCCTGTACCAGCAGCGTAAAGAACACAACGGCATAGGTCGAGGCAATCAAGACATCTCGAGATGGGATGTTTATTGGGAGGGCCAGTACCAACGCGAGTGAGAGAGCACCTCGCAAGCCGCTCCAGAAGATGACAACTCGCCAGGAGCGCCGTACAGGACGCCATAAAGAAGGCGTAATGAGGGGTTGTGCAATGCTGGGCAATATCAGTACTACTACCAAGCGCGAGAGCAACACAGCAACGACGGCCAGCCCTGCTGTCAACAAGAGAGGGAGGACTGCCGAGGAAAAGAAAAATCGTGTGGGATTGAGTTCCGCTCCTACCAGAAGAAAGATCAAGGCATTGGCAAGAAAGGCGAGTATGCTCCAGAAGTTGTCGACCGCCTCTCGCGTACGCTCTGACATACCGGTGCGCCGTCCATAACTGCCCAGGAGCAAAGCAGCTAGAATGACTGCCAGTATGCCGGAAGTATGCAGTTCGTCTGCCAGGAGATACACTCCGTAGGCTGTGACAATGGTGATCGTGGTCTCGATCAGCGGTTCGTCGATCAGCCTGACTAAACGGCTCACGAGAAAGCCGCAGAGCAGGCCAATAGTTGCACCACCACCAGCTTCCAATAAGAACATCCCTATGCCGGTGAACCATGCCTGTATTCCTGCGGTAGGATGGCCTTCGATAGACAGCAGGATAACTGCAAGAAAAATTACGTAGAGCGAGCCCGCGACACCATCATTGAAAAGGCTTTCACCTTCAATGATCGTCGAAAGACGTATGTCAACCTTCGATTGACGCAATAAGCCAAGCACCGCTACAGGGTCGGTAGGCGAGAGAATAGCGCCTAACAGAAATGCTGTTAGCCAGTCCAGTCCTCCAAGGAAGTGCAGGGGAATGGCTATCAGTACCAATGAGAGCAACAGCGCAGGACCTGCTAATAAAAAGACATGCAGCCAATTCTTGCGCAGGTGTATTGTCTCTATCGACCACGAGCCTTCAAAGAGCAGGGCTGGTAGAAATACGAACAATACCAAATCTGGTGTAAGATGAACGTCTGGCAGCAGCCCAAAGATGCTGATCAGCAAGCCCACAACTACGAGGCCTAATGTGTAGGGGATGGCTAAGCGTCTCGTTACCAGGATAACGCTCAGCGCTATCAGTAAGAGGAGTACCAGTAAACGCACAATTGCGGCAATGTCTGTCATGTGTCATTTCCCATACATGTGATATAAGCAAATTATGGATGATCTGCCTGCTTGACGCAACCTGAAGCACAAGGTATGCTCATGCTAAGGCAGAACGCTGTAGATCGAAAGCAGGTGAAGTGAGCGATGGATACTCGCATTGAGCACATTCTAGCCCAAATTCCTGAATTTAACGGAGCCAACCCTATAGTAACGCCGCTAGTTGGCGGCATCACCAACCAGAACTACCGGGTGGATACTGGGGGAGAAAGCTTCGTGCTACGTATTGGTGGCAAAGGGACGCATTTGCTTGGGATCGATAGAGAGCGGGAAAGCGTTTGCACTACAATTGCAGCCCAGGTAGGAGTGGGAGCGGAGGTTGTTCACTTTCTCGCGTCCGAAGATGTACTCGTTACGCGCTTCATCGTTGGCAGTGGCATCACTCCAGAAATCGCGGCTCAACCTGAAACATTGCGGCGGATAGTAAATTCTATAAGGCGCTATCATGCCGGACCTGCCTTTCCAGGTAGCTTTTCACCTTTTGATACTGTACGCAACTATCATAAGCTGGCTTTGCAATACGGCGTTGCTTTCCCCGATACGTTACCGCAGGTATTTGGATTGATGGAGCAGATTGAGCAGGCGATTGGCTCAACACGGCAGCTTAAGCCTTGTCACAATGATTTGCTGGCCAGCAATTTCATCGATGATGGGCACAATATCTGGATTCTGGATTGGGAGTACGCAGGCATGGGTGATATCTTCTTTGACCTGGGCAACTTCGCGGTCAACCAATCGCTGGATGATGAACAGTGTGAGCTATTGCTGCACTACTATTTCGGTGAGGTGCGACCTGCTGACCTGGCGCACTTGCACCTTATGAGGCTTTGCTCTGACCTGCGCGAGTCGTTCTGGGGTTTTCTACAGTTGGGCATCTCGGAACTAGATTTTGACTACCGGGAATATGCGCATCACCATCTCGACCGTTTCCTACACAATGTGAATACATTCCGATTTCCACGATGGTTGGAAGAGGTTAGGGGATAATGATTTCAACAGGAGAATGACCCATGCAAGATTCTGCTAGAGTCGTCATTATCGGAAGCGGCATCGCTGGTTCCAGCATCGCCTATCATTTGACAGAACGAGGGTGGCGCGACATTGTTGTGCTTGAGCAAGGGCCCCTTATTAGTGGCACGACATCACATGCACCTGGGCTAGTCGGGCAACTGCGCTCTTCTGTCAGCCTGACGAAGATGCTGGTGTATAGCGTTGCACTCTACAAGCAGCTTTCGGTGGATGGCAAGCCTGGCTACTTTGACGTGGGCAGCTTGCGATTGGCCTCCTCTAAGGAACGCATGGAAGAACTCAAACGCCAGGTGGGATTCGCGTGTGGCGTGGGATTGGAGGCAGAGCTACTCAGCGCGAGTGAAGCCCAACGTTTGTTCCCTATGATGAGCCTCGATGGGGTCGAAGGAGCCTTGTACCTGCCTACAGATGGTTCCGCACGAGCGCCTATTTTAGCAGAGGCTATGGCAAATACGGCGCGACAGCGTGGAGCAAGCTTCTATCCGTATACTCGCGTCACGGGTATCGAATTAAAAAATGGACGAGTGCAGGGAGTTCAAACCACTCACGGCCGCATCGCTACTGAGATCGTGGTCGTCGCGGCCGGTATCTGGTCGCCACGTATTGGCCGAATGGTTGGCATTTCGATTCCACTCATTCCAATGCAGCACCAGTATACGATGACTGCTCCACTACCTGAACTGGCAGGCAACGGGAGCGTTCCAAATCTACGTGATCCCGATAAGCTGGTTTACTTCCGCCAGGATGGGCAATGTCTGGTGCTGGGTGGATACGAGCGTGATCCAGTGGCGTTCAATTTTGATGCTATTCCCGATACCGCGAACCCAACGGTGCGTGAATTCGATGAACCACGTTTTGACAGTCTTCTAAAGGGATGCGTCGAGCGCGTTCCACGTTTGCGCAATACTGAATTGGTGAAGCGGGTTAACGGGCTGGAGTCGTTCACGCCAGATGGGGAGTTTATTCTGGGCGAGTCACCAGAGGTTGGAGGGTTCTGGGTAGCCAGTGGATTCTGCGCACATGGGGTCTCCGGCTCAGGCGGCGTCGGCAAGATGATAGCGGAGTGGATCGTGGATGGCGAGCCGAGCCTTGATCTGTGGCATATGGATATACGACGCTTCGGCGCTTACACTGCCAGCCGACGGTATATCGCAACGCGCGTCAACGAGGTCTACAGCACCTACTATGACATCAGCTATCCAATGCAGGAACGCAGTAGCGCACGTAAGCTGCGCCTCAGTCCGGTCTACAATCGCCTTGAGAAGCTAGGCACGGTCTTCGGCGAGAAGGCAGGATGGGAGCGACCAAACTGGTTCGCTTCAAATGAATCTCTGGTGGAGGGCCAGAACTGGCCTGTACCCTACGGTTGGGCCAGCCGCTACTGGTCGCCCGCTATCGGTGCCGAACATACTGCCACACGCGAACGCGTCGGCATGTTTGACGAGACCTCATTCAGCAAGCTAGAGGTGTTTGGGAGCGGGTCGTTAGCCTTTTTGCAGAGCATTACGGATAATCAGATGGATCAACCGATAGGGGCAGTCACCTACACGCAGATGCTCAATGAGCGTGGGGGTATTGAATGCGATTTGACGGTCACACGACTTGCTGCTGGCCGCTTCCAGATTATTACGGGCACCGCTTTTGGCAACCACGACCTTACCTGGATTCGTAGCAAGATGCCCAGCGATGGCTCGGTCTACGTCAATGACGTAACCTCCAGTCGCTGCTGTATTGGAGTGTGGGGGCCGCGAGCACGCGATGTGATGCAGCAGGTGAGCGAGAACGACTTCTCAAACGAAGCCTTTCCCTACCTGACGGCACAATCGGTGACAATCGGAGATATTCCGGCGCTGGCCCTACGCGTCACCTATGTTGGTGAACTTGGCTGGGAGATTTACGCGCCAATGGAGTATGGATTGAAGTTATGGGATACGCTCTGGGAAGCTGGTCAGCCGTTTGGCATGCTAGCCGCGGGCTATCGGGCCATCGAATCACTGCGCCTGGAGAAGGGCTATCGCTATTGGAGTGCGGACATTCATTCGGAATACAATCCGTATGAGGCGGGTCTTGGCTTTGCTGTTAAGCTTTCGAAGGGGAATTTCCTGGGTAAAGCAGCACTGGAGCGCATCAAAGCAGAGGGAGTATCACGCAAGCTGTGCTGCCTGGTCGTCGATGATCCGAGGGCTATTGCACTTGGAGGAGAGCCTCTGCTTGATGACGAACGGGTACTGGGGCGCGTAACAAGCGCAGGCTATGGCTATAGCGTACACCATAGCATTGTCTACGGCTATCTGCCTCTAGAATATGCTGCGCCTGGAACGCGGGCCGAGGTGCAGATGTTTGGTATTAGATATTGGGCGACGGTGATGAAAGAGCCGTTGTATGACGCCAAGAATGTGAAGATTAAGGCTTAGATCATCACTTCACGGAAAAGGTAAACGGCAGCCTTGTGATATATTGTGGGCACAATTGGCCTTTTTTGCAGATGGCTCGACCGTAGAAGGTGACCTGGGAGGTGCCGGTGCCCTGGGCGACAAAGCGCCAGACGCACATCTTGCTGGCTTTCCATGCATAACCCGCGGGCGTTTGTAGTTGTAGCACACCTTGTGAGGTCGTGGGGCCAGACCAGACAACGCCAAAGGGTAAATCTACTTCAACTACGTTACCAACGTGGGCATTAACAGTGGTGGCGTTATCGCTGGGCTTTACAGTCACGTTTGGTGCAGCAGGGGCAGTGCTGACGACGGCATCGCTGGGACAACCGTTGGAGGTGCCATAGCCCTGTACCGTTGTGGGAGCGGACGGTGGAGTGGAACCAGTACCTGCTCCTGTATGTGTTCCACAGGCTGCAAGCATGAAGGCGAGCAGTGTGACAAGCGAAGCGATCAACAACAATGATTTTCGTCGGACGGTGTAAGCTGTACGCATTATGAGTGCTCCTTAACCTAAAGAAAAGATGCCTATTGGGCGGGATAATGGGACTTAGCACATTAATCCAAGTATCGTTCGTTCCCGTGTAGCCGATACATCGGCGGTGGGCGCTCATTGCCTGCCTCCCAGGCAGGACTGCTCGGCCCCTACATATTATGAACGTGCGCCATTGGTTATGTTGGGGGCAGCGAGCATGGTAAGGAGTTCTTCGGCATCGGGAAGGAAGGTATGAGGGGAAAGGACCTGGTGAACGAGGCCCAGGTGCATCGCTTCGGTGGCTTCGATCGTTTCGCCGGTGAGCATCAGTCGCATGGTGGTGTTGTATCCAATGAGTTGAGGAAAGTAGGCCGCGGCCACGGGAGGGAAAACGCCAAGGGTGACTTCTGGAAGTCCGAAGGTGGCCTGTTCGTGGGCGATGACGGTATCACATAGCGCTGCCAGTTCACAGCCACCACCCAGTGCGTAGCCCTTGACAAGGGCAACGGTGGGAATGTGGTGCGAGCGCAGTTCCTCAAATGCGGCGCAATTGTCGTAGACGGCACGCAGCATCTCCTTCTCACGACCATCTCGGTGGTCATGAATATCGACGCCCGCACTGAAGGCTCGCTCTCCCGCACCTGTAATGACGATCAGACGTGGTGGATGCTGGATCGCATTACGCATTGCTGCCGTGAGTTGATCCAGCATGCCTACGGATAGGATGTTGAGCGGCGGTCTATCGAGAATCAGCCAGAGGATGTCTTTGTGAAGACGAATATATACATCGGACATACATCCTACCGTCCTGCGAAATTCCCTTTGCGTTTCTCTGCGTAAGCGGCAAGGCCCTCTTTGGCATCTTCGCTTTGGAAGCAGAGTTGTTGGAGTTCGCGCTCGATTGCGAGGCTCTCAGAGAAGGAGACCTCGGAACCGGATTGCACGGCACGTTTAATGCGTCCGACAGTCTTAGAAGCCTTGTTGGGTGGACAGAACTGGCGAGCGTAGTTCATCACTTGGTCCCAGTAGTTTTCGGACTCGTAGATGTAGTTGATGAGACCCAAGCCCTGGGCTTCTTCAAAGCTGATGAGCTTGCCCTCGGTCATCATTTCGATAGCCTTGTTTTTGGGCAGAGCACGGGCGAGGCGCTGCGTGCCCCCCGTTCCGGGGAGGACGCCAAGATTGATTTCAGGCAGGCCGACTTTACCGGCATTCTGCCGTGCGATGCGAATGTCGCAGGCAAGGGCAATTTCAAGGCCACCACCGACGGTGTGACCGTTGAGTGCTGCTATTACCAGTTTGGGCGTTTGCTCAAGACGAGTGAGCGTCTCATTGGCATGCAGGCAAAAATAGTATTTGAAGGTTGGGGTGACGGAATTGAGCATGCTGATCTCTGCGCCGGAGCAGAAGAATTTTTCGCCCGCGCCGCGAATCACGAGCACATGCACGTTTTCATCGAAACGCGCCTGCAAAATAGCCTCGTCAAGCTGGCGCATCATATCATAGCTATAGGTGTTGGCGGGTGGGTTTGTTAGCTCAATCACGGCGACGCCATCGGTAGCCGTATAGTTGATGAGCGTTCGTTCTGATGTTGTGGTCATGGTTGGCCTTCCTTTCTGGAGATATATTCATCTAGAACATCGTCATCTTTGACGCGTTCAAATGGTGTGTGACAGTTGTTGCAATAGTATTGGACGGTAAGTAGTTGCGAACCGAACAGCGAAAAGAGTTCGGTGTCGCTTGAGCCACAATATGGACAGTTTATTGTATGACCGCCTGGGGCACTTTCAAGGCGACCGCGTTCAGATCCAGAGTATTCAGTTCCAGAGCGACCGCATTCGGTTCCAAAGGTTCCAGGGCGACCGCGTTCAATTCCAGGGCGACCGCAAGGGTCGCCCCTACCATATACGTTTCTCGATTTGTCTGCATTATATTCCAAGTACATGCGGAAATCTTCTTCCTACGGTATCCCACTTGTCCCAGGGGAGGGATTGGGTGATTTCCCACTGTTTGGTCATGGCGTTGAAGGATACAGGTACATCGATCTCTAAGCTTGAGAGTGTGGGCATAATTTTTTGCAGGTAGCGGCTGCGCAGTTCGTCAGGGGTTGCATCAATGATATCCTCCTGGTAAAGCTGTTGCATGGTCGGGTCATCGTTGGGACCGAACCAGCAGAGCGTTTCGTCCCAAAGACGATTGAGGGAGGCAAGGAGCGTTGAACGGACGGCTCCACCGGCTTTGGCAAGGCGCCGTACCCAAGCTTCCGCGTGCATCTCATGGATGCGCTCTTCCTGAACAATTTTGCGGGAACGTTGACGCAACGGCTCGTAGCTGGAGTTCTGGGCTGCCTCAAAGAAGGCAGTCAGCGCAGTGTCCAGCAGAAAATTCGTAGCGACGAAATCAGACCAGCCTTGAAAATCGTTGTCGAGGAAGGCGAGATGGTAGTGCAAGGTGCGGGTCATAGGCTCAATCTGGGTAGGATCAGCTTCGGACTGAGTGAAGTTTTCGAGCAGCGGATAGAGCGTGCGCGTGTGCCCCAATTCGTCTTGCGTCATAGCGGCAGCAGCAACGGCAGCTTCTAAGGCGGGAGCGCCATTACACCAGTAGGCATAACGTCGGCCGATGGCCTGTTTGTTATCAGCCAACGACGAGAGGATGTTAAAAAGGGCCGGGTGGTCAAGACGTGTAGTAGTCATGATGCAATCACCGTCACAATGCTGTCACGCGGCACAATAACCATCTCAACCCATGCAAACTCGTCATAGATGCTGCGGGCGTAGACCTTTGCCAATTCCACATCATCGGCCATGACATTGCCGATTTCGTGCAAAGGCTCTTCGAATTTGCGGCGTGCATACACCTGCCATACACAACTCTCGTTAAGGGCTTCACGCCGAGGTCTGCTGGTAGGGCTGTCTGTGGTTGTGGTCATCGTTGGCCTCCTTTCATGCAGATATCCCCCAGGTGCGCATAATTTCGATGCCCTCCTCGCTCAAGCGTGCCTTTGTCCAGACAGGGTCCCATACTATCTCGATATCGACCCGCCGCACTCGTGGTTCCTGAAGCAGGCGGGCACGAATATCATCCATGATAAAATCCATCGCGGGACATCCCATCGCGGTAAAAGTGAGTTTGATGTTCACAATGCCATCATGCTCTGTGAGATCGACGATCAGACCCATATCCACTACGCTGATAGGAATTTCCGGGTCGGTCACGTCACGCAGAGCATCCCACAAGGCGGGACAGGATGTATCCGTAGATGGATGCGTCTGCAAAGATGGATAGGTGGTCGTCATGCATTCTGCTCCAGTAATCGCAGCATCTCCCGCTTGCCGCGCTGCACCATACCGACGAATTCTTCGTTCTTAGGACCACGGGCCTTCCAGCGTTTCATTACATCGTCCCAGGTGCATGGGCCTTCTTCGAGCAGCCAGCGCTTGGCTTCAGCATCGAAGTGCGCGGGGAAGGGGCAATCAATGACGTATTTCTTTGAAGCTTCGTCGTAGTGCGCGGGAACGTTGAGTTGCAGTTCGTTACACAACGGTACTGCCGTAGACATCCAGATCTGGCGCAGTTCGTCGTTGCTATGGCCCTTAAAGCCGTATTCGAGTTGTTCGCCGTGTTTCTTTAAGTCATCGGGAAGGCCGAACCATTCAACGGTGAGCAGGAACATCCAGTCCACAGCTTTCTGTAGCTCTTCGTGGCTACTGGTGTCGGTATTGAGGCGACGCATCCACTGTTCTCCGTGCCGCAGGTGGAAGGTTTCTTCCTTGTCTACCTTGACAAGGGCACGCTTCCAGGGGCCAAAGGTTGTACTCTGATATACATCGCCAAGCAGGGTGTAGCCTGCTCGATCATAAAATGCGTTGGCGACAACCAGTTCTATCCAGCTATCTAGCGGTACATCAAAGGCGTACGGGTATTTGAAGTTACGGGGTTCGCGCTCAAATATCAGTTCGTCCATATTGACGCCAAGGTCACGCAGGAGGCGGTAGGCAATATGGGCATGTCCCAACTCGTCCTGGATGATTGAGACTGCCGAACCGAAGGCATTCAAAGAGGGCGCGTGGACGGCGGCATGATAATAAGCGGGTGCGCTGATCAATTCGGTATCGGCGGAGACAGTCAGAATGCGCTTCATACCTTCCAGGTAGATAGGGCTCATATGATCGAGCAATTCGACGAGTTGTTGCTTACGTATACGACCGAGCAGAGCTTCTTCGCTCTGTAAAGTGGCGGGAGTCATAACGATTGCTCCTTTGTTGAAGCGGACAAGAAGGCCAAGCCTTGATTTACCCACGTGGGTATACCAAATTGTATGTTGGGGGTGAAAGGAATGTCAAGTTGGGTATCTTGATATTCCTCTTCAATCAGAATTGACTCAACCTTTATGAACATTGTTCTGGGAAGGTTAGCTCATCGTTGCTTTACGGGGGTGTGGCGTCCACCCTGTAGGAGCGGGTATTCCAAGCGTGTTACGCAAGACACCGATACCCTCAACTTCGAGTTCTACCACATCACCTGCTTGCACCATTTTCCCCAGTTCTAAGCCGCATCCAAAGCCAACCGTTCCCGATCCAATCAATTCCCCGACCTGAATACCTTCTGCTTTAGAAATATAGGCGATAAGTTCTTCAATGCTCCACATCATACTCGCGCTTGATCCACGCGACCATTCTTCGCCATTCACACATGCCACCATCGTCAAGTTATGCACATCCAGTTCGTCTAGCGTCGTAAACCAGGGTCCTAGCGCGGTCGCAAAATCCTTGCCTTTCGCTGGTCCTAGCAGTCCCTCCATTTCGCGCACCTGGTAATCGCGCGCACTGAAACCGTTCAAGATAGTGACGCCAAGCAGGTACGAGAGGCCTGTTCTGGTCTCACATCTTTTCCCGACCTCCCAACGACAAAGCCCAGTTCCAATTCATAATCCATTCTCTGAATATAGTCGGGCCAAGGAACTTCTGACTCATGCCCGATGAGGGTGAGAGGATTGCCCTTATAGTAGAGTGGCATTTCATAATATGCATGAGGAACTTGCCCCAAGGCTTTAGTGAAGGAGTTTTGGAGGTGTTGCTCGAAGACGAGGCAGTCTCGCATTACTGGAGGATCAAGCGGCGCAAGCCAGGATACCTGCTTCAAGGGCAATAAAGCCTGTTCGTCCTCGATAGATGCGACAGTTGCCTCGACAGCGGTGAGAAAGGTTGGTCCAGCGGCAAGTGCTGCACACATGCTAGATGGATAGAAGGCGGAATAGAGGAGGGCAACCTTGTCGCCCTGCTTCATCTTGATTCCATTCAGCGTCGTCTCACGGGTGACTGTCCGGGCAAAGAGATGCGTCGGATTATCGTAGCGCAAGCTCTCCTCTATGAGCGAGGAAATATGATCCGGGTCCTGACGCAACCGCACCTGCTCCCCAGGCCGTTCAGCAAGATAGAGCAGAAGGTTCCCTGTCGCGTTCATGGTCGTCTCATGGCCTGCAACAACAAAGCCAGCGAGGATCGAAAACAGTTCCTCGTCGGTCAGGAGACGACCTTCAATTGTCGTCGTGACGAACTGAGTGATCAGGTCGTTCCGTGGGTGAGCGCGCCTCTCATTCACCTCGTCCATCAAGAGCGCAAGCAACTCGCGCAGCGGAGCCGGGTCCCGTTCCTTGCCATAGGTCATCCACAACTGCTCTGTAATGGTGCGAATGCGTGAGGTCGTGTGTTCTTTGAGCCCAAGCATTCCACTGATAACGCGAATCGGCAGTTGTACCGCGAGTTCGCTGACCAGCTCTCCACCTCCTTTGGCTGCAAGCGGAGCCAGCAGTTGGACGATCACGGAGCGAATGACCGGTTCATGGCTGCGGATCAGGCGCAAGTTCAGCGCATCATTGAAGATTTTCCGGTACTGTGTATGGGAGGGCGGGTCATAGTCAATCGGGATCGATTTCATCTGGCCCCCTTGGCGGGGAATATGAACGCCTTCGGCAGAGGAAAAGGTCACAGGGTCCATCAATGCTGTAACGATGTCGGCGTACCGAGAGACGACCCAAAAACCACCATACCTGTCGGACCGCGCCACGGGGCACTCCTGTCGAAGATGTTCATAGATCTGATACACGTTGTCGTGTGTAAGGGCGGGGTCATGGTGGTCGAAGTGAGGACACCAGGCCGACAGGTCGCTGTCAGATAAAGAATGCTCTGTAGGCTTCATTACGTACCTCCTCAAGGTGACAGGTTAGAGGTGTTTCTCTCGGTCATCTTGACAAACTGCGGAAAACTGTATACACTCTTGGTAAGTATAACTAGGTTAGAAGGAATTTTCAAGAGCTTGGCAGTAAATCTGTATACAGTTTTCTAAAATCGAGATGAGAGCAACTCATCTTGACTTGTAAGATGATGTAATGTAGGGAAGAAGAGAGAAATTGTATATAGAACAAGGTAGCCGTCAACAAAGCTGTCGTGTTGTGTTTCACTGGTAGGTTGAAGGCGATACGAGAGGAGTCTCTGATATGATGCTCGTGAGTTACCGTCCAAGCGATGCAGATACCTCCTGGCGCGCTGGAATAATGCGCGATCAGGCGGTCGTTGATGTGAGCGCCTATGTCTCAAGCGATGGGAGATCATACTCTTCAATGCGAGAACTGTTGCCGTTGCTTGATGAGCTGTGCGTGTGGGCCAGTCAGCAGTTCGACACGGGGAACCAAGTCCTCTCGCTCGAAACGCTTGAGCTTGGCCCTCCTGTTCCCAACCCGGACAAAATTCTATGTCTCGGTGTGAACTACCGCGAGCATGCCGCTGAAGCCCAGCAGGAGATACCTGTGGTGCCCGTGGTCTTCGCCAAGTTCCGTAACAGTTTAACTGGTCCGACCAGTCCAATTCTCTTACCGAGTGTGAGTAAACTCATCGACTATGAGGGGGAGTTAGCCGTCATCATGGGCAAGCGTTGCAAGGCCGTTCCTGAACAAGAGGCGCTTGGGTATGTAGCGGGGTATAGTATTATAAACGATGTAACCGCTCGTGACATACAAGCCCAGACGAGCCAATGGACGGCGGGCAAGGCACTCGACACCTTCGCTCCTATGGGGCCAGGAATTGTTCCAGCATCCCAGATTTCCGATCCCCAAACACTCACACTCATCACGAGGGTGAACGGGCAAGAAGTACAGCACGATAGCACTGCGAACATGATTTTTTCCGTCGCGGTGGCTATTGCCTTTCTCAGTTCGCTGATGACCTTAGAACCTGGCGACATTATCGCTACGGGAACACCCTCTGGTGTCGGTTTCAAACGTAAGCCTCCTCTCTTCCTACAGGATGGTGACGTGGTCGAGGTCGAGATTGAGCGCATTGGGCGTCTTCGTAATCCGGTGAAGCGAGGAGAAAATTGAAGAAGAGTATACAAAGCGAAAAGCATGAATGATACACATGATCTGCTGCCATTGCAAGCGGAAGTGTTCACTAGTGGACTTGATGGAGAAAACGGAGTTGCTCCTCTCTATACACGCTTGCGCACAATGATACTTAACGGTGTGTTCCCTCCCGGCTCGATGCTTTCCCAGGTCAAGCTGGCCGAGTCGCTGGGTGTCAGCCGTATTCCGCTGCGAGAGGCACTGCGCATGCTTCAGAAAGAAGGACTGATTGAGGCGGAACATAATCAACGCGCGAGAGTGCCTTCCTTTGAGCCAGCCATCGTCGACTCTCTGTACGCCAGTCGTATTCTGTTGGAAGCCTTGAGTATTCGTTTGACGGTTCCACGCATCGAGCAGGCAGATGTACAAGCCCTCAAGCAAACGCTTGCTGAAATGGATGAGGCCGCGGCTCGCGAGGACCTGGATGCCTGGGAAGAACCGCACCGTCGTTTCCATCATCTTCTCGTTATTCATGCAGAGGACTCGATGCGTCAGAGGATAGCGAGCTATGCCGACCAGTGCGAATATTACCGGCGTCTGTACTACCGCATCGTGAGTATGCAGCGACCAGCAGAAGTCATCGCAGCCGAACATCGCTCCATTGCCAGCGCGTGTACACAAGGAAATGCGTACCTTGCGGCATATCTTTTAACGCGCCATTACGCTCGCACTGCACTGACGGTGCTTGGACAGATGACACCAGAATTTGATCCAATAGCAGTACGCATGGCATTGCAGATCGTCGGAGCAGATACGCCTCTTTCCGAGGCACTCCAGTCCAGGATGCAAGCAAACGCACAAAGGGGATGGGGCTTCGGTGAACGGAAAAAGAAGCCAGCGTGTGTAAAGAAAAGTGAACACGGTGTTTTTCAAGAATGAGGTGGGAGGCATTGGAGAAATGTATCCCGTTTAGGTAATATCATGTCACAGACGACAAGGAGGAAATCGATGTCACAAGAATTTGAGGGGAGTGCTCGTGCAATGCCCGTTCTGCATCATGTCAATCTCAAGACGATACGCCTGCAGGAGATGATTGACTGGTACGCCACCGTCATTGGCCTGACAACGGTCTTTCAGTTTCCAGGCGGTGCCTGGTTGACCAACGATACCGCAAACCACCGCCTGGCACTCCTCACATCATCCAGGATGAGTGATGACACAGACAAACTGGTTCATACGGGCATCCATCATATCGCGTTTGAGTACGCGACGATTGATGATCTGCTGGATGCCTACACACGCTTGAAGGAACTGGGGATCAAGCCACACATGTCCCTGGATCATGGCATGACACTCTCGTTCTACTACGTCGATCCCGATGGCAACAGCGTGGAACTCCAGGTGGACAACTTTGGGGACTGGACGCAATCGACAGAATGGATGCGCACCTCGCCCGACTTCGCGGCGGACCCCATTGGCCAGTTTGTGGCGAAAGCGTCGACACTGCCCGAGGCCCTGGACGCCTTCATGATGCGCCGCTTCGAGCGCGTGCGGAGTGTCGTCGAGACTAGCGTGAGGCTCTCACATCTCGAGCAGGAGAAGGCACCTGCGTCGGAGAACCGGGCACTGCTGACCTCGGCGTTCAGGGCCCTCACGGAACCCTACTAATGTCATCGCCCCACCGACCCCACGCCCGTCCAGAAGCCAACGCACGTAACAACAGCGAATATCTATTTCTTAAAAACCGAGATGGCAGACGCTGGTGAGATGTATTCCGTCAAGGCAACACTCTATCACAGACGACAAGGAGGAAATCGACGTCACAAGGAGGTATCGTCTATCGTGTACGTCAATCAAGTGTGTAAATCATTTCACTCCATGGCACGCGAAGGCGCGTCAGGAGATCAGTTCATCCACAAGAGAGAAGAGAGGTGACAATGGCAACGTCCATTCCAACATCAGATCTCGATTTGTACAGTGACGAAGTGCTGGTCGAACCCTACGAGCATTATCGACGCCTTCGTGAAGCTGGGCCAGCGGTATGGCTTGAGCGACACAACGCGTGGGTCGTTACCAACTACAATTCTGTCTATGCCGTGCTCAGAGACTGGAGGACGTTCTCGTCAGCCTCTGGTGTAGCGCTCAACGATGTCCTCAATACAGCGATGCGGGGAAATACACTGGCTTCTGATCCGCCTCTTCACGATCTCCTGCGCAACGTGGTTGGCTCCCGCATGACTTTACGAGCCCTGCGTCCCACCAAGGAGATGATTGATTCGCGAGCCGAAGCGCTTGTCGATCAGTTGGTGACGCAGCAATCGTTCGATGCTGTCAAAGACCTGGCGCAAGCGCTTCCTCTGTCCATTGTCCCCGACTTCATCGGTTTGCCACAGGAGGGGCGTGAGCACCTGCTGGAGTGGGCAGAGGCGACGTTCAACGCGATGGGTCCCATGAATGAGCGATGCACAGACGCGGTAAAGAAACTGCCGGAACTTTTCGGCTACGCGAGGCAAATAGCGGAAACAGGCAACCTTCAACCAGGAAGCTTTGGAGCAGGGGTCATTGAGGCCCAAAGAGAGGGTCGGATCACGGAGGCACAGTGTCCTCAACTCTTTACAGCCTACCTGGTACCGTCATTGGATACCACGATTAGTGCAGTTGGCAGTGCCATCTGGTTGTTTGGCTGCTACCCAGAGCAGTGGGATCAAGTGCGCGAGAACCCCTCACTCATCCCTAATGCCTTCGAGGAGGTCGTGCGCCTGGAGTCCCCGATCCAGAGCTTCAGTCGTGAGGCAACGAGCGACTACGACATGGAGGGTATCTCAATTCCAGCGGGATCGCGCGTCGTCGTGCTTTTCGCTTCTGCCAATCGTGATGAGCGCAAATGGGAGCATGCAGACACCTTCGATGTGACTCGCAACACGGCAGGTCATCTTGGCTTTGGCTTCGGTGTCCATACATGTGCGGGTGCAAGCCTGGCACGGTTAGAGGGTCAGGCGATCCTGGGTGCACTGGCACGACGCGTGGAGCGGTTTGAACTCGGCACAAGCACCCGGAAGTTGAACAACGTCATCAGGAGTCTGAGGACGCTGGCCGTTACGGTGCATGCGACGACGAAGCCCGCGTGACCGTCTCCATGCCGATGTGGAGCGAGAGAGGGGCCGCCTGTGACTGTGCGAAGAGAAGGGGGTACGCTGGCCTTCCTGAAATCACCATATGTTCCGGTTAAGGGAAGAAAGAGGAAATTGTACGTATGTCTGAAGCAATCGCAATCACGAATGTCAAGGTGTTTGATGGCAACACATTGAGCGAGGAACGCACGGTGGTCATTGAAAACGGGATCATCTCTACTGCCACGACTGCTGATACAACGATTGATGGTCAGCATGGGACACTGCTCCCTGGCTTCATTGACTCCCATGTTCACTTGAGCAACCTGGCTGACCTAGAACAAGGAACGCAGTGGGGCTGCACAACCATGCTGGATATGGGGGCGCAATCAATCGTAGTAACCGACTCACTGCGTCATCGATCAGGGCTCGCCGATATCCGTGGTGCCGGAAACGTCGCCAGTGCCTTAGGAGGCACACAGATCACCAGAATGGGGTATCCTGCTTCGAGTGCGGTGACCGGCCCTGCGGACGCGAGTCGCTTTGTCTCCGAGCGCGTTGCAGAAGGGGTTGATTACATCAAAGTGATCGTGGAGGACCCTCAGCGCATGGGTTCCGCTGCGTTGGATAGCACAACGATCGCCGCGCTGGTCGAGGTGTCGCATTCGGCAGGGCTTAAAGCGATTGCGCATGTCACCACCATTACTGCACTCAAGATGGCTGCCGAAGCAGGAGTAGACATCCTCACGCATGCTCCCTTCGATGCAGACATTGATGACAGCCTGGCGGTATCAATTGCGACACGAGCCATTGTGTCGGTGCCAACGTTAATCGCGATGCGTACATTGGCAAGCATCGCAGCACGTCTGCCGACGCATGGGGCCGGTACCGATTATGCTCATGCTCAAGCGACCGTCACAGCGTTCCATCGAGCAGGCGTCACCATCCTGGCCGGGACCGACTCGTATCGAGGGTCGGCTGCGCCTGTATCAATTCAACACGGGGAAGCCTTGCATGAGGAAT